>CAVXEW010000015.1:0-21454 GCA_963760965.1 uncultured Alphaproteobacteria bacterium | reverse complement strand
ATCCTGGTCCGGCTGGAATTTCAGGTCGGCCGCATGCGCGTAAGCCGTCAGAAGCGCAGCCGCTGCCGCACCGGCGAACAATGTCCTCAGCATCTTGTCGTTCTCCTCCCGAAGGCCCTGGCGGGCCTTTTTGATGTCGAGCCGCCCGGCATTCGACGGAGACGGCTTCGGCTGTCGACGGCCACGTCGCTCGACGCGGCTCGGCTCCGGCCGATGCTCCTATCGAGAGGAGACGGAGTCAAGCCTTGGGGCCCGAACGTCCGATCGGCGCGACGCCGGGAGGGTGCGAGCGGCCTGCCGGCCGCCAATCAGAACTTCGGGGGCGGGCAGCCGGCCTGGCGGCTGGCGGCGATAACGGTGTTGGCCATCAGCATGGCGATGGTCATCGGCCCGACGCCTCCCGGCACCGGGGTGATCGCACCCGCCGTCCGGCTGCATTCGTCGAAGGCGACGTCGCCGACGAGCCGGGTCTTCCCCTCCCCCCGCTCGGGCGCGGCAATGCGGTTGATGCCGACGTCGATCACCGTGGCGCCGGGCTTCACCCAGTCGGCGCGGACCATCTCGGCGCGCCCGACGGCGGCGACGAGGATGTCGGCCGTGCGGCAGACCGCCGGCAGGTCGCGGGTGCGCGAATGGGCGGTCGTCACGGTGGCGTTGGCGGCCAGGAGCAGCTGCGCCATCGGCTTGCCGAAGAGGTTCGAGCGCCCGATCACCACGGCGTTGAGGCCGGAGAGATCCTCGCCGGCGACGGAGCGGACCAGCACCATCGCGCCGGCCGGCGTGCAGGAGACGAGCCCGCCGTCCAGGTCGCCCGTGAGCAGCTTGCCGGCATTCACGACATGCAGGCCGTCGACGTCCTTCTCGGGGCGGATCGACTGGATGACCCGTTCGGAATCGAGGTGCTTGGGAAGCGGGAGCTGGACGAGTATTCCATGGATCGAGGGATCCTCGTTCAGCTCGCCGACGAGGCGGAGGAGGTCGTCCTCTTCGGTCTCGGCGGGAAGCGTGTGCTGGACGGAGTTGAAGCCGCATTCGCGGGCCTTCTTGCCCTTGGAGGCCACGTAGACATGGCTCGCGGGATCGTCCCCGACGATGACGACGGCGAGGCCCGGCTTGACGCCGGTCGCCTCGGCCAGGCGTGCCGTCGCCGCCTCGACCTTCTCGATGACCCCGGCAGCCGCCGCTCTTCCGTCGATGATTGTCGCCACGGCCTCGTTCTCCCTGATGGTTCGTTTCGGATAGGAAAGTCCGATACCGGAATGGAATCAACCGGGGGCCGGAAGGTTGTCCGACTGCGCCGTTCCTTGTCGGAACGGCGTTTTTTTCGCAAGACTCGACCGGCGCCGCCGGGACGCCCGGGCCGTTTTTCCCGTCAGGCGATGAGCCCGAGCCGGATGGCCTTGGCGATCGCCTGGATCCGGTTGACGGAATCGAGCTTGGCGGTGGCCGAGCCGAGATAGGCGTTGACGGTGTGCACGGACAGGCCGAGCTGCTCGGCGATCGCCTCGCTCTTGCAGCCGTCGCCGGCCCATTGCAGGCATTCGAGCTCCCGCTCGCTCAAGGTCTGCTTCGGGGTGGAGCGCCGGATCTCCACCCTGAAGATGTCGCCCATCAGCCGGTAGGCCATGCGGTGGACGGCGAAGACGTTGCCGAGCCCGAGGTCGACGTTGGCGTCCTCGAAGACGATCACGCCGTTGCCGATGCCGCCGAGGCGCACCGGCAGCGCCAGGCCGGCGGCGGCCGCCTCCGGCAGGTCCAGCCGGGCGACGGTCTCGTGCCGGCCGGCGAATTTCGGGCCGGCGGGCCGGCCGGCGCTCCAGGCGGCGGGATGCACCGAGCGCTCGCAGTGCGCCAGGAGCAGCCTGCCGTTTGCGGAGCCGGGCCGGATCCCGCACGAGCCGAAGTTCTCGTCGTGGAAGACGAGCGACATCTGCCCGCCGACCGCCCCGCCGAGGGCGGGACAGGAGAATATGGCGGCGCCCGCCGCTCCGAGCAGGCGGCGCATGGCGCCGAGCCTCGGGAAGAAGTCCTTGAAGGCCTGGCCGGCCTCGCCGAAGTCACCGCCCGGCAAGTGCATGTCCTCGATATGTCCCGCTCGCCCCGTTTCGGCGATGGGCCCATGCATGTCGACAGTCATTCCCCTGTCCCCTTTCCTTCGATGGCCGGCCCGGGGGCCGGCCGTTCCGCCGCTTCAGATCAGCCTGTTGCGCACGGCCAGCGCGATCGTTTCGGAGCGCGTCCGCGTGGCCGTCTTGCGCATGATGCTCGTGATGTAGTTGTTCACCGTGTTCCTCGAAATGCCGATGATCATCGAGACCTCGTCGCTCGTCTTGCCCTCGGCGATCCACGCCAGGCACTCGATCTCGCGATCGGTCAGGTCCAGGGGCCGCTCGACCGGAGCGTGGCCCGGCGGCTGGTCGACGAGGTAGGCCGTCATCAACCCGGCGTCGCCGAGGCGCTCCTGTGACAGGACGATCCCCTCCCGGAAGAGAAGCGACACGATCATCCGCGCCCCGCCGCTGTTGAACGGGAACGACGCAGAACCGGCGGCTCAGGCCGTCCTCCAGCTCGACGTCGCTTCCGCAGTGTTCGAGGGAGGGCTGCAGCGTCGTCAGGCAGCGCTCGAGTTCGTTGAGCTTGGCCTGGGCGCGCATGAGCCGCACGCCGAGGCCGCGAACGAGATCGAACGGCCAGTCGGATGCAACGACATGGGAAAGCTCGTTGTCGGCGAGGCCGTCGCAACGGGCGACCAGATAGCGCTCGGCGCCGGCATAGGCGCAAATCCGGGCCATGCCGGACGGGACGTCGGCGCTCTTCAAGGCCTCGTCAAGTCGTTCCAACAGCGCATCGCGCGCGATCATTTTCTGCTCCCGACATTCTTGGGAGTCAGCAGTCCAGGAGTGGAATCGATCGCCACCTCGGTCGCTTGCCCGAAGACACGCGATACCCGAGCAAAGCGGAAAAGGCCCGCGCCCCCAGCTAGACTGCCGTCACCCGACCAGCGAGTACGATCTACGCATGGAACCCGGTACCCTCGACACTCGATGCGATTCGTCTGATTCGCCGCACAGCGCCAGCCTACTCGAAATGTGGCGAAAAAAATATCGCAAAGTTTGGGGTCTTTACTTATTGCCGCCGGGTGCTTTCATTGCGCCCCAGCTTCGGGCGCCTGTCGCCGGGCCGGTCCGTTTCTCGCGCATGGCGTTTCCCGCATCCGGGCCGTCACGAAGGGACGTTCCGCCCGCGGCGGGATCCGGTGGCCGGGAACGAAACCGGCTCCGGGGCGCTTGCCCGACGCGATACTCGAAGACCATGGGCAGACTGCCGGCGGCATGGAACGGTCGGCGAAGGGCCGGAGGAACGGATGTTTAGAATATCGACCGAGAAGCCCCGGGACGCGGCGGACGAGCCGCCCCTCGCCCGCATCGACCCGGCAGCCGTCGAAGTGCTGTCGCGCTTCTGCGTGGTCGACAGCTGGTCCGCCAACCTCGACAGCGCCGTCTTCAGCCTCGGCGAGACCGCGCGGCGCTTCCACGGCCTCGATCCCCGCTCGCCGCGCTTCGGCCTGCTGGAATTCGTGCGCTGCTACGACGCGCGCGCCTCCCACGAGATCATCAATCTGTTCGAACAGGCCGCGGCCAGCGGGCGGCCCTTCCAATACTCGGCGGAACTGAAGTCCGCCTCGCCCGAGAAGCGGGTCGTGCACTGCTTCGGGGATCTCGTCACGACGCCCGAGGGCAAGAGCGGCGACCTGTCGGGCATCTTCCTGATCGCGCGGCACGAATTCGTGCGCTCCTGACGCATTTCGAGACAGTCCGGTCAAAATTGAAATATTTTCCGTGACTTTCCTTAACTGCATGAAATATTTCGATAAAATCCGCTAGAGACGTTCTCGCGGGCTGCAATAGCTTCTCGGCAAGCACGGACTTTGCCGAGAGTTTTCATGATCCTTACGGTCACCCCCGAAAACCGGTCCAGCCACCTGGAACGGATCGACCAGTATCTCAAGATCCGCAAGCAGGTCTTCCACGACCGGCTGGGCTGGGACGTCGACGTCCACGGCGAGCGGGAATACGATCTCTACGATCACCTGCCCTGCTATTACCTGCTGGCGCTTGCCGCGGACGGCTCGGTGATGGGCGGCCTGCGCCACATGCCGATGAACGGACCGACGCTCACATGGGAGTGCTTCTCGGACCTGATCGGCGACCCGGCCGACCTGTTCGCGCACGGGGTATGGGAAACGACGCGGTTCGCCGTGCGTCCACAGGACAGGCACGTCCGGGTGCGCAACGGCGTCAATCGCCTGGCGCTCCAGCTCTGCCGCGAGGCGCTGCAGTTCGGGCTCAGCCGCGGCGCCCGGCGACACGTGGCCGTGTGCGAAAGGCGGATCGTCCATCTGACGACGATCTTCGGCGTCCGATGCGAGGCGATCGGCAGCAAGACCATGACGAACGGCGACGAGATCGTCTGCGCGGTCTGGGAGGTCAGTGACGAGTTTGTCCAACGCCTGGCAAGGGCCGAGAATTGTCTCCGAGCGGCATAGGATCGCTTTCGTCCAGCAGGCCGAGGGACAGCGCGCGGGAGACGGCCTGCATGGAATTGCAGCAGTCCAGCTTCTTCAGGATCCGGCCCATCATGTCGCTGACCAGGTCCGGCGCGGCATCCAGCATCAGCGAGATCTCGCCGAAGCTGTGGCCGTTGGCCAGGGCGGCGAGGCAGCGCCGTTCGCGGTCGTCGAGGTCCGTCCCGAACCGGATCGCCGACGTCAGGCCGCGCACCGCGAGAATGTCGATGTGCATCTGCCGGGCGGCGCGCTGGAGCCTGTCCTCGTTCTTGCGGAAGAATCGCGAAAAGTCCGCCGGCTCGATGTCGAAGGAGAACATGACGCTGCCGGGCAGGTCGGACGAGGGCATGATGGAGAAGGACACGAAGCTGCGGCCGATGCCGAACCGCCGGGCGTCCTTGAGCATGTCCCTGACGCGCCGGTCGCCGCCGCTGAGCTCCTCCAGGATGAGCGGACGGGTGGTGATCTCCGCATGGTTGACCACGGGGTCGATCGAGAAGTAGCTGCGCAACCCGTAGTTGATGAGCCATTTTCCCGGATAGGTCACGGAAACGAAGGTCTCGGGCCGCTCCGTCGTCCTGCGGATCAGGACGTGCCCGACGTGACGGCAGCCGACCTCGTTTCGGCAGGCGGTCAGCAGGCGGCCGACCTCGTTCTTCTCGCGGCTTGCGAAAAAGGAGAGAGGTTTGATACCGGCAAGTACAAGGTCCATGGTCGTTCGCCCTTCCCGAGGTCGCTCAGCCATGCGCAGTGGCTGGACGTCAAGTCGGCGGCGATCACGAGACATCTTCTTGCCGCGCCCGGTTTGCCGGAAGCATCGCCACCGTCCGGATGGACGGAACAGAGCTTCCGGCGGGAACGGGTACCCGTGTCCTCGAGGAGAATCGCCACAGCACCTCAATCCGGAATATGCTCGACTGCGAGGCGGTTCGTCAATCGGATAGGCTGCGGAAGGAGGCGGCGTGCGATGCGCGCCGGATTGCGCCGCAGGCGTCAGGCGGCCTTCTCGACCGCCCATTTGCGCAGGATCTTGGCGGCGCGCTCCTCATTGATCTCGACCATGCGCGCGAGACGCTTCTCCGGGCCTTCCTTCACCCTGCGGTTGAACGTCTTCTGGCTGCCGGGCTCTTCCATCATCATGAGCCCCTCCTGCGGATCGAAGGCGAAGCCGTCGCCGAAGCTCTCGACCGCCGCGTCCTCGCCGGAGAGCGCCGGCGGGGTGTAGTCGGGCAGTTCGAGCCCGCTCGGGCCGGGGTTCGCGGCTTCCAGCTTCGCCTGCTCCCTGGGAGCCTCGATCGAGCGGGCCAGCGGACGCAGGCCGAACCAGACGACGAGGAAGGCCACGACGACGAAGGCCAGGGCGTTGATCATGCCGCTCATGTGACCGGTCAGCCCGTCGATGAGGCCGGCGCCCGCCGCCGGCGGCGCGGCCGCCGGTTCGTCGAGGAAATTCATGACCGTCAGGTTCACCTGGTCGCCGCGCTTCGTGACGAGCCCGGCCGCCGTGGAAACCGTCTTCTGCAGATCGGCCACGTATCCGTCGAGGTCCTTGGCGCTGGGCTTGCCGCCGAGCATCTTCGCCAGGCGGGCCTTGTTGATCACCACCGCCACCGACAGCTTGTCGATGCGATAGCCGTTGCGCACCGTCTGGGTCGTGGTGCTGTTGATCTCGTAGTTGATCTCCTGCTCCTTGCGGTCGTTGGACTCCTTGCTCTTCGGCCCGCTCGCGGGCGCGGCCTGGGACGCCTGGGGCAGGTTCGACTGCACGGTGGCGGGCGCCGTCGCCTGCGCCTTGTCCGATTGCTGGTTCTCCTTGGTCACGCGCATCGAGCGCTCCACCTTGGAGTTCGGGTCGAAGGTGACGGCGCGGATCTGCTCCGCATCGGTGTTGAGATCGGCGGTGACGCTGGTGCGGAAATTCTCCACTCCCAGGATCGGCGAGAGCGCCTTGTCGATGTTCTTCTCGATCTCGCTCTCGACGGTCTGCGTGACGTCGAGCGAGCGGGCGGCGGACCCGTTGGAGGGGTCGTCGCCGGAGGCCAGCAGCCGGCCGGTCTGGTCGAGGACGGTGACCTCGTCGACGCTCAGCCCGGGAACCGACGCCGCCACGAGATGGCGTATCGGCGAGGCGGCGTGGCGGGCGACGTCGCTACCGGCGCGGATAACGACGGATGCGGTCGGCTTCTGTTCGCCGGTGCGGAAATTCCCCCGCTCGGCCATGACGATGTGGACCCGCGCGTCCATGATGCCGTCGATCGACTGGATCGTGCGCGCGATCTCGCCCTCGAGGGCGCGCACCCGCGTGATCTGCTGCATGAAGGACGTCAGCCCCAGCGAACCGACGTGGTCGAAAAGCTCGTAGCCGGCGCTGGAGCTGCGCGGGAGCCCCCTTTCGGCCAGCAGCATGCGGGCGCGGTTCTTGCTGTCCGTCGGCACGCTGATGCTCGCTCCGTCGGTGCCGATCCTGAAGGGAATGTTGGCGGCGGCGAGCGTCGTGCCCATTTGGGTCACGTCGTCGCCCTTCAGCCCGACATAGAGCGTGTCGTAGGTCGTCTGCCCGAGATAGAGCGCGGCGCCGACGACCATGGCGAGGGCCAGTGCGGTTCCGCCGAGGACCGCGATCACCCGGTAGTGGCCGAGGGCGGTGAAGTTCTTCGCGAAAGCGCTGATTTGGCTGAACAGAGTCATTCCGTGTCCGCACGACTGCAATGGGCTCGACCGGACGGCACCGGCACCTCGGCAACAGCCTAGGCAGCGAAACTTGCGCGAAGGTGGCCAGGCGCGAGACGGGCGGCGGAGGCGGCGCAAGCTTCGCGCAAGCTCCATCCGCTATCCGCGCGATGTCGACGATGTTGTCGGCCCAGGGACGGACAATGATTGTTCTCAGTATCGGCGCCACCATGATCGCCGCCGCCACGCTTGCGGTCTTTTCTCTTCTCATCGCGGCCGACGAGGGGCGCCGGGGCAGGATCCTCTCCCGGCCGGTGTAGCTGTTTCGGTTCGCGTCTCTGCAGGGCGTGCGTCCGTTGCGCGGTGCGGCGACCCCGGCGGGGCCGGTTCCCGCCAGCGCCCGGGCCCTTCCATGGGGCTCGAAGTCGAAGGACCCGAGCGCTGCGCGTCCCCGTCCGTGGGGAGGGAGCGGCTCATCCGACACCCGTTCCCGCCGGAACGCATTGACCTGGATCAAATCGCCGGCGACCGGGGCTACCGATCGAACCGCACGCGCCACACGGTGCCCGAGCCGTCGTCGCTGACGAGCAGCGAACCGTCTTTCGCCATGGTGGCGTCGACCGGCCTCCCCCAGACCTTGCCGCCATCGACGACGAAGCCGGTCATGAAGTCCTGGTAGACGCCGGTCGGCTTTCCGTCCTTGAAGATCAGGCGCACGACCTTGTATCCGGTCCTGCGTCCGCGGTTCCACGAGCCGTGCATGGCGACGAAGGCGTCTCCCTCGTATTCGGAGGGGAACATGCCGCCGGTATAGAAGCCGATGCCGAGCGGCGCCGAGTGCGCCTGGAAGAGGACGTCGGGGATCGTTACCGCGTCCGCCAGATCGGGGCGCGGCGCGGCCTTCCAGCGCGGATCGGGACGATCGCCGACATAGTACCAGGGCCAGCCGTAGAACTGCCCGTCGCGGACCCGGGTGGCGTAGTCCGGCGGCAGGTCGTCGCCGAGCATGTCGCGCTCGTTGACCACGCACCAGAGGTCGCCGGTGGCCGGCTGAACGGTCATCCCCGAGCAGTTGCGCAGGCCCGTCGCCACGATCCGGCGATGGCCGCCTTCCGGATCGTAGGCGAGGACGTCGGCGCGCCAGCGCTCCTCTCCCCAGGTCGCACCCGGCGGATTGCCGGAGACGAAACCCTTCGGCGGCCGCGGCGGCATGGTGCCCCTGGCGTCGTTGGAGCCGGAGCCGACGGAGACGAACATGGTGCGCCCGTCCTTCGAGAAGGCCAGGTCCCGGGTCCAGTGATGGCCGGTCGGCAGGCCGGCGACGACGGTCCGGGCAGGCCCGCGGGCCTTCCTGTCGCCGCTCCGGTAGGGGAAGCGCACGACGCTGCCGGTGTTGGCGACATAGACGTAGTGCGGATCGGGCCCGGGGGGATGGAACGCGATGCCGTAGGGCCGGTCCAGGCCGCTCGCGAAGACCGAGCCGCCCGCCGCCGTTCCGTCCTCCGCCATGCGGTAGACATGGATCTTGCCCGACCCGCTGTCGGCGACGAAGACGTCGCCGCCGGGCGCGATGGCGATCACGCGCGGCTGTTCGAGGCCGCCGGCGAAGCGGGACACGGAAAAGCCCTCCATGACCTTCGGTTTCGCGCCCGCCGGCCGTTCGACGAGGCCGGGGGCATTGCTCGCCGACCGGCTCGCCATCGGCGCGGGCATGTCGGAGGGCCGGATGAGGAGCTTCCGTCCCGGCGCGTTCTGCTCAAAGCCGCCAAAGGCGGCGCTGCCGGTCACGATCCCGCCGTCGCCCGCGGCATGTGCGGAAACGACGGAGGCGGCGCAGACGAGCGCCGCGAGCCATGCCTTCAAGACTGTCGACATCCCGGATACACCTTTCGCGACGAGCATAGCCGCCGCTTCCGGGCTGCGCAAAGGCCCCGTCCCGGTCGCCGTGCCACGGGCCGCCGCGGGGCCGAGAGCGGTCCGCCTATCGATACATTAGAAAATAATTAGGTAGCCAGCCCGCAGGCGGCTTGATATCCTCGGGCGTGGCAGTCGTGGGGGCGCACTGTGGCGGGGGAGTGGGTAGCTCGATGAGATACGACCCTCTGGACAAGGCGCGGTCATTCGCCGAATTCGTCGAACGCCGCTATGTCGAGACGGTCGAAACGGGCGTGACCGGGGACTGGATGGAGAGGGACGTCGCATTGGGCCTGCTCTGGCGCGCCCTCTTTCACTTCAAGATCCTCGACGGCTCGGCGACCGATCTCGCAGATGTCGAGGCCGACCTGAAGACGCTGGTGGGATCGGATTCATTCCGTTTGCGGCCGCCTTAGCGGAACGCGAGACAGCGTCGGGGACGCTGGTCGGTCGTCCGTTCCCGGCGCTGCCGGTCCCGAGAAGCCCGCGTCGCGCGCCAGTCCGGCGCCGGGCTCAGGTCTTCCGCCTCCTGCGGGTGCCCGATCGAAGAACGGCGCCGAGGAGCAGGACGCCGGCAGCCGTCGTTCCCATAAGAGCCAGCAGAACGAGGCCCATCGGACTCGCCTCGGCCTCACCGTCCCCGGCATATCGGAAGCCGACGACGGGTATCCACGTCACGACCAGAACGCCGACGGCGATCCACGCCATGGCCCGTCCGCGCAATCCCGGACGGATCCTGTCCATCTGGTCCGGCGCAACTCCCGACGGAATGCCTGCATCCACTTTCCTGGAATTGGGGCGCATCTCCGTTTCTCCGAAAAGGTCGACGGCGGCGGTCGTCCCTTTCTTCCTGAACAGGATGATCGCTCATAGCGGTGCAGCGCACAAGTCTGCCTGACCGCTCCGTCGCGACCAAACGGCGCCGGCGGGCGTAGACCCCATCGTCGCGGCGATGCGGGCAACGCCGGTCCAGTGTCAGTGCCGGCGGCAGGCCTGCCCGACCGGCCTCGGTCGCCCTCATGCCAATCGTTAATTCCGTCTTACACCGTCCTATCCATTTCTAGTGGTCGACTTAAATAAGTTTTGAATAATTTTCGCTATCGTCGAAAAGTCGCCAGCATAGAACTGACGCATCCCGACATGAAAAGGGCAGACCAATCTTCGAAGGCAACTTGTGGGTGTTCGAAAATGAGTCTTGAGCGTCATTCGGTAAAGCATTCCAATCGCCAAAAGCGCAGCAAGCGGTTTACTGCTCTTCTTGATTCGAGTTCCGGAAACTTCGGAGTCATGGCTGCTATACTATTGGTACCGGCGCTTTGCGCAGCGGGGGTCGCCATCGACTACACCAACATGCTGTCGATCAAGACGCATATGTCGGACAGTCTCGACGCCGCGGCATTCGACGCTGCGAAGCTTTACATGGACAGCGCGTCGAGCGCCGAAATCGAGGCGAGCGCGGGAAAGATCTTCAGCACCAACATGGGAAACCAAGTCGGTTTCGGAAAATATACGTTCTCCTATGACGGCGTGTCCGACGACAACGGGTCGAAGGTCGTCAAGGTCCGCGCGAATGCGCAATACGACCCCATTTTCATGTCGGCGGTATGGAAGGTGCTGGGCGATCCGCAGCAGAACATCAGCATCGCGCGTCAAAGCGAGGTCAGCCTCGCAACGTCGACCGTCGAAGTGGCGCTGGTGCTCGACAACTCGGGTTCGATGGCGGGCAGTAAGCTCGCGTCGTTGAAGGACGCCGCCGGCCAGCTCGTCGACGATCTCTTCAGTTCCTCCGCGCAGGGCTCCGACGGCCCGGCCGTACAGATGTCGATCGTGCCCTTTGCGGCTTCGGTCAACGTCGGCGCCAATTACAAGTCCGCCGCATGGATGGACACGACGGGCGCAGCGAAATATCACCACGAGAATTTCGACTGGTCGACCTTGAGCGGCGCGTCCTTCAACGCCTCGGACCATACATGGTCCAAGAGCGGCGTGAAGTTGACGCGTTTCTGGCTCTACGACCAGATGAAGACCGCCTGGGGCGGCTGTGTCGAAGCGCGTCCCTACCCCTACAACGTCAACAACGCCGGTCCCGACCCGGCAAAGCCCGACACGCTTTTCGTGCCGATGTTCGCTCCCGACGAGCCGGACACGACGAGCTACTACAACCGCTACTACAACGACTATCTGAACGACAACGTGTCGAGCGGATGGACGCGCGACAAGTACGGCAAATGGCAATACACTTCGCCGAGCGATGCGCAACGCCAAGCCAACATGACGAAATACACGTCGCGTCCCTCGGGCGGCGACGGAGGCCCCAACGAGTCCTGCACGTCGGATTCGCTGCTGCCGATGACCTCCAACGAGCGCGACATCAAGCAGAAGATCAACGAACTCTGGGCAAACGGCAATACCGACGTGCCCGAAGGCGCCGCATGGGGCCTGCACACCCTGACACCCGGCTCACCCTTCGATGGACCGCGCGACTTCGGCAGCCAGGGCAACATCAAGGCCATGGTCGTGATGACGGACGGCGAGAACACCTATTCGCTGCTGAACTCCATGAACGGTTCCACCTATGCGGCGTACGGCTACGCGGCCGCAAAGCACGTCTATGACGGCACCATCGAGGCATCCGGCTTCACCAATGCCATGGACCAGCATCTCCTGCAGGTTTGCCAGACCGCGAAGGACCAGCAGGTCATGGTCTTTACCATCGCCTTCGACGTCACCGACGGCAGCAGCATCAAGACGATGCTGAAGGAGTGCGCTTCGAAGGATACAGCATCTGGCGGCAAGCTCTATTTCGACGTCAAGAACGATGGCACGTCGCTCAAGCAGGCCTTCGGCGCGATCGGTTCGAAGATCTCCGCCCTGCGCCTCTACCGCTGAGTGCGGTTTGGCGGAGCAGGGCGATCGATTGGCTCTAGACCGGGGCGCACTAGTGGTCTGACCCAAACGGATGGTACCCATCCGTTTGGAAAAGTCAGCCCACAAGCTATTGATCTGGTGGGGCGATTTTTCCTGACAGATGGTACCATCTGTCAGGATCGCACCACTAGATGCAGCGGGAGATGCCGCGAGTTTGGTGTTCAAGATGCGGGTCTCGCTTGGGTCGAATGTCGCGTCATGCACCATATTCGGCATGTCACGCAGTGCGGCCCACGGTTCGAGAGCGACCGATATCAGCTCATCACCACGTCTTCCGCACTAGGCATTTGCCGGTCGATACGTCGTGCCGGCATCCATCACGCGAACCAACATCCTGCGTGAGGGAGACTATAGAGAGGACCCGCCACGTCGACGAACGGTCATACTGGCTCTATCAATTTCTCTCGGATTTGTCGTCTAGCTCGGTTTGTCGTACTGCCGCCGAGCATCTTCGAGCCAGTTGGGCCTGGGATACTCGTAGGTGTAGAACTCGTGAGGGGCGTCGTCAGCATCCATGTTCACCGCGAGTTTGTCGATTGACAGGTAGTAGTCGCTCAACCTGCGGCCGTCGCGCGGCTGTCCGATATACGTCCAACGAAGCTTTCTGTTTGAGCGGACGCATTCGTTCATCTTCTTGGCGTTGATCTCCTTGGTGCCTTCGCCACAGTAATAGTGCGTATCGAACGTGGGGTCGGTGAGGTAGATACTATCTCCGACCTTTACCTCTACGAGTGTGTGGGTGTCGCCCAATTGTTCGCCATTTAAGAAGCTATCAGCCGCGATATTGATGACCCTGGCCTGTATGTCAAACAGGCGAAGCGCCCACACGAGGGTCGCGCTCAGGGTTGAACAATATTCCCTGTTGGCTCCGTGCATGTTCCAGACATAGCGCAGGGCATTGTTGGGGGTGTTTCGAAACTCCCCGCCAAAGTTGGCGTGCTGGTAGAGCAGGTTTGTAAGCTTGTCGACAATTTCCCGATCAGGTGTAGAGGACGCTATGCCTGCGTTGAGACGTAGCGATTCCCGGAACGCTTTTTCGGTGCCTGCTTCCTTCGCGGCATGCCATCCCCGAATGGCGCTATCGCGGGCTCGAACGGCGTAAAAGGTGGCAGCTACGGCGTAGACGCAGAGCGCGGAAACAGCGCCTAACAGAAGAATTCTTCTCATGGCGTGCAACCTAGCCGCACCCCTCAGACCGCACAACCCTGTTTTCAGGGAGAACCTGCTGGGCGCCATGGCGGCGGTGACGGTGAGAACCACGGTTTCGGGCCCACCGGAATGTGCAACGTCCCGATCGGCGTCAGAATCGTTGACGGGTCTTTCAATATTTGCCGCCATAAATCTTCTTGGAGACTCTGTTGACGGAGCGGAAAGATGATCGCAAAGAGGCTGGCATATGCGCTTTTGGGCGCCGGTATTTTAATGGCAACTCCGTGTCCTGCTGCGGAAACGTTTTCGGCGACGACCGTAATGCAGGCGTCCGGGCGCATCTCGGCTGCGCTCCAACTGAACGACCTCACGATGCCGTTGAAGCGCCTTGCATCGCTGCTGCCGCCCGCCGGGGCCGGCGAGGGCAACGGCGCCGCGATTTTCCAGGATGGCAGTTACAACAACGCGCAAATATCCCAGTCCGGCGGGCCATCGATCGGCGTTGTCGCCCAGGTCGGCAGAAGCAACGCGGCCATCTTGCAGCAATATGGCAGCGGCCGGCAGGCCTTCATCCTGCAGCGCGGCATCGGAAACACCGCGGTGGTGACGCAGAAATAGAGGCTGGCTTACACTTGGTGGCTCTCCAAGATGCGGAGAGCCGCGATGTCGACCGTGTCGCCGTCGATTTCGCCGCACACGGTCATAAGGCCCGGCTGCCTGATCCTCAGGGGCGAAAAGACGAGGCTCGCCGCGACGACTATGCTGGAAGGACGGTCGGTTTCGTCGTGCCTGTCGCCCAGGATCTTGTCCTGCTCGCCGAGTTGCGAGCCGTCCAGTTCCTCTTCGATCAACGGTCGGTCTTCCCCGGGCGCGAAGCACTTGAGACGAATCGAACGGTAGGGATTGTCCGTGGAGGTCATCAGGGTGACGTGGCCGCAGAACTTCGACAACGTCAAAGGCAGGCTGGGCACGAACATCACCCCGTTGTAGACACCCATGAAGCTCAGCTTTTCGCCGATCTCGGTCCGGATGTCGTCACAGAAGATACAGTATCCAAATCGCATTCAAGACTACTTTTCGTCATGCATGGACGGCTTGGCGACGAAGGTGCGGACCGCTTTCGTCGAGCTTCGGCCGGCCTCCCTCTTGAGCCGTGATATGCCGTTCGCGCCGCTGGCGGCGGTGGATGTTCCGCCGAAGGAATTCTGCCCCGGATAGGGCTTCGGCTCGCGAAACTCTATGCTGACCTCCTTGTTCAGTGCCCAAGCGAGGTCCGCGACGAAGCGGATCGTCAATTCGTCTTGGCCGGAGAGCCGGCGTTCGAGGTCGTCGGGGCTCATTCCCGCGAATTCGGCCAGTTGCCGTTCGTCCCAGCCGGCCTCCACCACTTTCCTCAACGCCGCTTCGATCAGGTCGTCCCTGACGTCGCCGATGAGCCGGCCGGTCGAGCGCGCCCTGGCGCCGATATCAAACCGAAAGGACATCGTCCGGATTCACTCCTTCAACGCAAAGCGTCCTGTCGACGCCGAGCTGGCGCCTCAGTCGCCGCACCTGCAGCCTGTAGCCACGATAGAGGTCGTGGTCCTTGACGCGGTCGGCCCAGTCGCCGAAGACGGCGACGAAGCAATCCTTCATCGGGAACCAGCCGAAGATGCGCAGGTCCAGCGTCTTCAGCTCCCACACCGCCCTTGGCTCCGACCGGATGGCGCGGAACTGCCTCGTGCAAGCCAGCACCTTCCCCGAAACGAAGGCGTAGAAGAGATGGTCGAGCTGCTCGACAGGCGACAGGTCGCCGCCAAGGGGCGAGTTCTTCATGGCGTCAAGGTGTTCCTCCAGCCAGCCGACAAATGCGGGCGTCCCGAAAAGCAGTCTCTTGGGCAAGGCCCCCCCATCGAGTTCGATTTCAATCCTGACGATTGCGCCCGTCGCAACCAAGTCCTCAAGCGTATTCATGCGCGACACTTAAACAATAGGGTGCACATTTTTTCATATTAACAAGCACTTTTCGGCTTGGTGATTAAGAAACAAATGTAATTAAAATTTGATACTATACTATCGCGCGAAATAATCAAACACTTTCAACCAGGAACCTCCAATCCCGCCCTGGGACACTTTCCGTGATTCGTGTGCCCGCTTCTAGCACACGGCCTCCCGCCTGCCAACGGCAATTAACCTACCGCTAATGATGTTGTTGTCGGCAATAGGTTAGCAAATTATTAATCGCGGCCGAGGGCGGCGAATAGGCGCCGGCCCCGCTATGGAAAACAGGGAGAGTTTCATGAAAACGATGACAGCCCTGGCCGTGATCATGGCCAGCACATCGTTCGCGTCCGCTGCCGACAACCAGTCCTTCATCGGCCAGATCGGTGCGCACAACACGGGTCTCGTGGATCAGGTGAGCGGCAACAACCAGGCCGTCACCGTCCAGGGCGGCGTCGGCAACTTTGCCATCACGCACCAGACCTATGCCGACAGCAACAAGTCGAACACCCTTCAGTTCGGTTTCAAGAACAGCGCGATCGCCGATCAGAAGGGCGACACGAACAACCAGAGCACGATCCAGGCCGGAGGCAAGAACTTCGCGCTCACCCACCAGCGGGACGGCGCCGACAACAATTCGACGATCGGCCAGTTCGGCTACGGCAACTCCGCCATCGCCGATCAGAAGGACGGTTCCAACACCCAGAACACGCTCTCCATGGGCGGGTTGAACTTCGCGTCGACCTTTCAGCGGGACGGCGACCTCGCCGGCAACAGCTCGAACATCGTGCAGTTCGGCTGGAAGAACGCCGCCCTTGCCAGCCAGAACGGCGGCAACAACAACCAGGGCACCCTGCAGATGGGCGTCGGCAACTTCGCCTCGACGACGCAGTGGCAAGCCAGCGACGGCCGTACGAACGACTCCGGCACGATGCAGTTCGGCTGGGGCAACGTTTCCCTCGCCGGCCAGCAGGGCGGCAACAACAGCCAGGGAACCTTCCAGTTCGGCGGTCGCAACGTGGCTCTGACGGGGCAGATGAGCAACCTGCAGGGCCTGACCAACACATCGATCACGGCGCAGTTCGGTCATGGCAACAGCGCCACGACGCTGCAGAACTCGATCGGCGCGGCGTCGCATGCGTCGACCGGTACAGCCGACGGATATGTCGTCACGGCGCAACCGTACTGGAGCGACGGGACGCTTCACTGGGCCGGCGCCCATGACTACACCGGCGACTACGCCTACACCGCTCCGGCTTATCACGGCGGGGTCAACAACTCCCTGACGCTGCAGGCCGGCAAGGGCAACAAGGCCCTGACGGTCCAGACGTCGCACGGCGGCTATGTCGGGCTGACGGCTGCCGAAGGCCTGAACCCGTCGAGGTCGGACAGGCAAACAAGCACACCAGCGGCTACTTTGATCTATCAGCACATGGACGGTTCATCCACGGACGGACGACCAGCCGGACCCGAATCACACGGTCGACCGGTCTCTTCGGCGGAACCGTCAATCTTCCGGAAGGGATCGCGCTCAACGGCGTCGACAACAACCAGGCGACGCTGCAGTTCGGCGATCACAACACCGCCCTCACCATGCAGAGCGGTGCCAGCATCCTGCCGGTGTCCAACGACTCCTTCACCGTGCAGATCGGCGACGGCAACTTCTCCGCCGCCCATCAGGAGAACGGCCTGAACGTCCAGGCGACCCTGCAGGCCGGCTACAAGAACACGGCCATCACCAGCCAGGAGAACCTCAACACGTCGGCCAACCTGAACGGCGCCATGACCGCGCAGTTCGGTGCGAAGAACTTCGCCCTGACCAAGCAGGAGACGACGATCGCCAACCCGCTGACCGGCGGCGCCGGCCTCAACGGGTCGCTGATCGCACAGGCCGGCTACGGCAACTCCGCCATGGCGTTCCAGTCGACCGGCGCACAGTCGATGATCGGCTCCAACCTCCAGGGGACGGTGCAGGTCGGTGCGGGCAACTACGCCGTGACCTCGCAGGCGACCGGCGCGAATGTCTCCAACACCTCGGTGACGGCGCAGTTCGGCTACCGCAACGTGGCGGTCACGAGCCAGCACTAAAGTCGGGCAAGGAAGGCGGCGCACCTTGCGCCGCCTTCTCCATCGTCAACGGACTTGTGCCACCGACATGTGCTTCGGATACCGATCCCGACTTGGCGCGGCCTTCGTCCTTCCGGCCTTCGGCCTCGTTTTCGGATTTCCGGCGACGGCCCCTGCCGGGGACACTCCCGTCCTTTCCTGCGCGATCCGCGCGGAAGCGAAGGGAGGCCTTCTGGTGCTCAGCGCGATCGCAAGGTCGAACGCGCCTGCCCGGGGGAGCTACCGCCTGGTCTTCTCGAAGGAGACGGGAAGCGGCAACAGCCGATCCTTCCAGGACGGACCGTTCGAACTGCAGCCGAACGCCGCGCGCATACTCGCGAGGACGGCTTTCGAAGCGGCCGCCGCGGGGCATGTCAGGGCAAGTCTCAGGCTCGAAACCGATCGAGGTATAGTGAAATGCGCCTTCCCGAATTAGACCAGACCGTGCGGAATCGTCTGTTTGGTGGTGTCCTCCTTGCGATGCTTGCGGCCGCACCGGCGGCAAGCCGTGCCGAATCCGCCTATGTCGAGCAGGTCCCGAGCGGTGCGATCACGAGCATCACCTTGCGGGACGTTCTTCCGAAGAGCGGTCCGAGCGGCGGCATGTCCTCGCACAGGCCGTCCGCGGCGATCTCGCCCGAGACCGCTGCAGCCCCGGCGAACTACAACTCCGCCCAGACGCTGGAGATCGGAGCGCAGAACAAGGTTTACCAATTCCAGTCCGGCACCGGGAATGTATCGGCGGCCGGAGTTATCGGAAGCTATAATAATCTTGCAGTGTTGCAGTCTGGCAACAACCTCCGTTCCAACGTCGTGCTATTGAATACCGTTGGAATGAACGTGGGCGTTATTCAGCCACCGGGATCAGCTCCGGTCAATGTACTGATAGCCCGGCTGCCTGGTGGCGGTTTGTTAATCAAGCGATAACTCCGTTGTTTCGGTGTCTCGCGAGTAAGTGTAGTGGGGGTAAACAATGAGAGTTTCATTCCGTGGTATTCTTGCGGTCACTGCGATGACCCTGATAGGAACGCCGAGCATTGCGGGGCAGCTCGTCTACCAGCCGACCAATCCTACTTTCGGGGGCAACCCGCTGAACGGCACCTTCCTGTTGTCGACGGCGCAGACGCAGGGCTTCGGTGTGAAGTCCGGCCAGCAGCAGCAGGCGCCGGACCTGTCCGGCCTGAACGACGCCCTGAGCAACCTCGGCAATGTCGGAAACACGTCGGGCGGCGGCTCGTCTCCGATCATCGTCATCGGCAACGGTACGGTTCCCACGAACCCGTGATCGCCAAAGCGCCGACCTGAGGCCTTCCAGACATCCCGAGGAATCATGAAACGTATATGTTCCGCCTCTGCCGCGGCAGTGTTGAGCTTGGCGCTTGCGGGCTGCGTCACGGCAGGCAGCAGCCAGGATGTGCTGAGCCCTGCAGCGACCCTTACCCCTTCGACGAAGAGCGGCATCGCGCTCGACGAACTGCCGCCGCCCAAGCGCGCACTCGACGTCGCCGTCTATTCGTTTCCGGACCTGACCGGACAGAACAAGCCGAACGACAATTTCGCTGAATTCTCCCGGGCCCTCACGCAAGGCGGTGCGCAGATCCTGACCGACGTCCTGACGAGAGCAGGTCACGGCGACTGGTTCAACGTCGTCGAGCGCACCGACCTCCAGTCCCTGCTGCAGGAGCGCCAGATCATCCAGAACACCCGGGCTGCGGTCTACGGATCGAAGGCCGGCGGCATCCCGCCGCTTCGCTTCGCCGGCGTCATCCTCGACGGCGGCGTCGTCGGCTACGACAGCAACGAGACGACGGGCGGGATCGGCGCGAACTATCTCGGCATCGGCGGCAACACCCAGTACCGCAAGGATCTCGTGACGGTCGCGCTGCGAGCCGTCAGTGTCAGCACCGGTCGAGTGCTCGCGTCCGTCACGACCACGAAGACGATCTATTCCGTCCAGGTGCAGGGATCGGCCTTCAAGTTCGTCGGAGTGGACCAGCTCCTCCAGATCGAGGGCGGGGTCACCCGCAATTCGCCGACGACGCTCGGCGTTCAGGAAGGCATCGAACTCGCCGTTTACGCGCTGATCTTCGATGGCGTCAAGAAGGGTCTCTGGGACTTCAAGGACCCGGCAGCCGGTGCGGCTTTCATGAGCGTTCTGGACAAGGAGCAGAAGGCCATGACCTTCAAGCTCGACGCCAACGGAAAGCCGGTGCTTCCGGTGGACTCGAAGCCCGTCGGCAGCGTCGCGCTTCCCGGCGTGGATTCTGCGTCGGCCGCCGGCGCGGCGCCGACAGCTAAATCGACGATCGTCGCGAGCAAATAGGTCGCGCGCGCTCAGCGCCCGAGCGACTGGGACCGCTGCTGGATGATCTTCTGACACTCCTCCGACTGCGCATTGTCGGGGCCGCAGTCGGGCGGGAGCCTTGGCGCGACGTTTGCGCCGTCGCGCACGAGCGGTTGCGATTTCACCGTCATGTCGGACTTGGCGGAACCCGCGGGAAGCGTGCCGTGGACCTGCGGTACGTAGATCTCCGAAGGTTGGATGCGGCGGCCGGCCATTGCCGGCGTTCCTGCCGCCCAAAGAAGGGTCGCCGCGACAGCGATCGAGGCCCCGCGCGCGGCATATCCTGCCGGCAGGAAGGGAAGCCTTCCGCCCGGACGCGGCTGCGGCGCGGCGCGTGTCTTGTGTGGAGCGATGTCGCGATCGTCGGTCTGGTTCATCGGCCGCATGGCATTTTCCAAGCACTTGCCCTTCAAGAAGCGATTCCGACGCACGTCTAGTTGCTCGACGCCGCGGCGCTGCCCATGCCGATCGTTCCCGCACCGACAGAGGGGAAGCGCATATTCTCGGCAGTGAGTGTCACCCGTGCCGAAGTACCGGCTTCGACGCTCGGGAAGACGGACCGTGGAGCCGAGGGCTTGCCCGAGGCACCGCCGGCGACCGCGGTCGCCTTCTTCGCGGAGTGGGTCCGCTTGGCCGCGGACTTCCGCGAGCGGGAAGACTGCGCGGGCTTTGCAGGAGCGATCGGCACCAGCGCGGCTTCCGGAAGCTGTTCGACGAAGGCAGGTGTTCCCGAATCGCCCGGAGCCTGCGGCGGATAGATCTCCCCGAAGTCCTGCGCACCGGCCGTCGTCGCGACGAGGAGGAGCGCGGCGAATGCCGTCTTCGCGACAGCCCCGCCCGCCGGACACCGGGCGCCGTCTGGGCCGACGCGCGCGGAACCCGCACCAATTTCTTCCGACGATCCAAACGCTTCCGAGGCCATCATCAGTCACGATCATTGTTAATCGCCTGCGATCATAGTTAGATGTAGAAGGGATATCAAATGCGTTGGGAGGCTTTCATGAATCGCGCCATATGCAGCTTCGCTCTTGCCGTGTCGGCCGCTCTGTGCTCGACGGTCTGGCCGGGTACGGCAGCAGTCTCGCTGGCGGCCGATGGAAGCGAAGCCGCCCGGCCCGCCGTTCCGGCCGAAAAGCCGACGTCCGATGGGGGACAGGCCGTCGCTCCGGCCGAAGGAAGGGGCGGTCTCTCGTCCGCCGGCAACAAGCTGCCCGCCAAAACCGCTGGCCGCGCCGTCAGCGAAAAGGCGTTCGGCGACTGGACCCTGCAATGCCTCGAAAACAATTCGGCCGAACCCCGGTGTCAGGTCATCCACCGTTCGATGTCGCCGGACAAGAAGCAGGTCGTCATGGTGATGAGCCTGGCATCGATTGCGAAGGACAAGACCGGGCTGCAACTGGCCCTTCCGCTCGGCTTCGCGGTTCAGGCCGGCGTGAAGCTTGGTTTCGGCAGCAAGTTCGAGACGACGGCAGCTGTCTCCCGCTGCACCGTTCAGGGCTGCCTGGTGGAAGGCGAGTGTCCTCCCAAGATGATCTCCGCGATGAAGGATGTGAAGACCGGGGACGTGACCGTCCGGACCGTCGAAGGGGGCACGATAAAGCTCGCCCTCAGCCTAGACGGCTTTGCGAATGCGTTCCGCGCCATGCAGGAACGGGATCTGGAGAACGACTGACGCCGAGACGCAGGCGGGACCGCTCCCCGTCCTGCCGTTCCCGTGACCGTCGTCGCGCGAGAATCCCTTTTTTTCCGAAAAATAGTGGTGCCCAGAGGCGGATTCGAACCACCGACACGCGGAT
>CAVXEW010000014.1:0-270437 GCA_963760965.1 uncultured Alphaproteobacteria bacterium | reverse complement strand
GAACGGCCCGAGACATAGGTGACGTTTTGTACCGGACACATGGGTAACACTTTCCCTTTTTCGGGGGAGATGTTGATGCCGTGGAGAGAGTGTTCGGTGATGGAGGAACGTATGCGCTTTGTCGCTCGGCTTCTCGAGGGAGAGGGCATGAGTGACGTGTGCCGGGAATTCGGCATCTCGCGGAAGACCGGCTACAAGATTTTCAACCGCTACAAGGAAGACGGCCTGGAGGCGCTCGCCGACCGGTCGCGGCGGCCGGTCAGATACGCCAACCAGTTGCCCGGCCAGATCGAGCGGCTGATCGTCGAGACGAAGCGGGAGAAGCCGCACTGGGGTGCCAGGAAGATCCGGGAGCTCCTGGTGCGCCGACTGGCCGGCGACGTGCGCATTCCGGCCAGGAGCACGGTGCACGCGGTGCTCGACCGCCATGGCCTTGTGAGCCAGGCCCGCAAGAGGCACCGGGCTCGCAAGGCCATGGGCACGCCGCTCTCGCAGGCGGTGGCGCCCAACGACCTGTGGTGCGCCGACTTCAAGGGCGAGTTCAAGCTCGGCAACGGCCGCTACTGTTACCCCCTGACGGTCACCGACCAGGCCTCCCGCTACCTGCTTGTCGCCGAAGCCCTTGAAACGACGAAGGAAGCGCCGGTCATCGAGGCCTTCATCCGCCTCTTCAGGGACCGCGGCCTGCCGCAGGCGATCCGAAGCGACAATGGTGTCCCCTTCGCCAGCCCGAACGGCCTCTACAATCTCTCCAGGCTGTCGGTCTGGTGGCTGAGGCTCGGCATCGCAATCGAGCGCATCAGGCCGGGGCGGCCCCAGGAGAACGGCCGGCATGAGCGCATGCATCGAACCCTGAAGCAGGAGACCGCCCGGCCGCCGGCCATGAACGCGCTCCAGCAGCAGGCACGGTTCGACGCCTTTATCAGCGAATTCAACGATGAACGCCCCCACGAGGCGCTCGCCATGAAGCTGCCGGCCGAGCGCTACGCACCCTCTTCACGGCCCTATCACGGCCTGCCGGACCTGACCTACCCATTCCACGACAAGGACATCATGGTCACCGCATGCGGACGCATCTGCATGCACCGCAAGAAGATCAACATATCGACGGTGCTTGCCGGTCAGAGGCTGGGAATCAAGGAGGTGGACGACGGCATTTGGCTGATAAGCTTCATGCAGTACGATCTCGGTTATATCGACCTGGAACAGAGGACATTGCAAACCATCGACAGCCCGTTCGGCACGAGGCTGTCACCCATGTCTTAGGTACGATCTGTTACCCATGTCTCCGGGATGTACAAAGGCAGGACTGGCGGAGGAGGTGGGATTCGAACCCACGGTACGGTCTCCCGTACGCCGGTTTTCAAGACCGGTGCCTTAAACCGCTCGGCCACTCCTCCGGACTGCCGTTGTGCGATTGACCGCTGGCCGGCCGGAGCCGGGCCGGGTCACGCAGATCGGAACCGCATGCCGCTTATAGTGGCCTGCAACGCGCCGTCAACTTTCCTGGCGGCGCCTGCGTGTTCTGTCAGAACCGTGCGGCATCCCGTGGCCGATGTTTGCGGGCAACCAGGGGTGTCCATAGCCTGCTTTCGAGCGGGATCGAACTGGGGCTGCCAGGGGCAGGAGGAGGCGATGCTTCTTGCAGCACCACGGCGGGAAGCGTGGCGGCTCTGGCCCTTACCGTGAGCTACCGCTTCCGGCCCACGCATTTGCTCCACGGCCGCAACCAGCTGCAGTGACATCCCGAAAGGCCAGCCGAGCGACATGACTGTGAGCAAGCTGACATTTCGTGGCGCAACCGGCCCGGCGGACCTGCCGGACGGCCTTGCACCGGCGCAATCCTGCTGCGCTCAAGACCTCAGGCCGGCGCGCATGGAGGCGGCTCCCCCTTGCTCGCCGAACCGATGCCCTTGCGTCAGAAACGGTAGTTGATCGCCGCCAGGAAGGTGGAGCCGTTCGGCTCGCTGTATTTCTCAGGGCCGCCGCCGAAGTTGAAGGTCTTGCTCGGCAGATGAGAGTACATGTAGCGCAGATCGAGCGATATGTGCCGGGTCACGGCGTATTCCGCGCCGACACCGGCCGCAACGCCGACGTAGTCGTTGCTGAAGCTGCCGCCACCGCCCGAAAGATTGATCTGCCAGTTGGTGTATTCGACGCCGGCGAAAGCGTATGGCAACCACTTGTCGTAGGCATATCCGACGCGCGCGCCGACCACGCCGGTGAAGCGCTCCTTCAACTGGTCGCGGAACGTGAAGCCGAAGCCGGTCGAAACGATCGTCGACTTTGGCCGGACTACCGGCACCCAGCCGAATACGCCAGTGACCACATGGTTGGGAAACTCGTAGTCGTAGCCAACCTGAAGTCCGAACAAGCCGCCATCGAGCTTCGGGTCGCTCGGACAAATGCCGACGCAGCCTTCCACCTTGACCTTACCCGTATGGTAGCCGCCAAAGAGCCCCGCGTAAAACCCGGTCCAGTTCATTTCGGGCGCCGCCATCGGCGCCGGAGCGGAAGGCGTCATCGCCGGCCCGGCGAGATCAGCGGACCAGGCGGCAGAGGAAAAAAGAAGGGTGGATGCAAGAAGCGCCCCAGCGCAGGCTCTGAAAGTCAATGTCCGTTCCCCGAAACTTCACTTGAAATGAATACCCGGTTCGTAACGTAGACCTGCACGTTCGGATTGCAAAATGCAAAGGCAGGATTTTTTTCAGATGGCCATGGACTGTGGCCGATCCGCAACATGGCTTCGCCCGGTATCCTCAGTGCGGGCAGGGCTTGAGACAAGGCCGCCAATCGCATGCGGCGCCGGTACGTCATTTCACGAACCGGTGCGATTCGGCTCGGGCCGGCACCGCGCGTTTCGTACTCTGACCAGCATTGAAAGGAACGTCGGACAGCAACCGAATGGCCTTCGAATTCGGTCGGAAGCGCGGATTTCCAATTTCTTCTTGCGCTTCGTTCGCATTTTCGCCATTTTGCTGACGCTTTTTAACGAAGATCTAAGACCTTCAGTGGGAATCAAGGCGGGGATAGGCTTTGGTTCCAAGCCCACATGAGGGTCGACAAAAACACAACTCCTGTTGAGGGGCGTTAGAATTCATGTCGGGGATGAAGTGTGCCGCGCCTTGGGCGCGTGTCGGGCGTGCGATATCGATTCCGGTTCTGCTGGCAGGGCTTGCCGCCTGCACGACGACGAGCGGCGATGACCATGCAGACATCAACACCAAGACCAAGTTCGCCTCTGCCGACTATGGCGTGAAGGCCAGTCCCAGGGTGACGACCAAGAAGACCGTCCGCGCGGGGGGAGGTCGCTACCAGGTCGGCAAGCCCTACGAGGTGGCGGGCAAGTGGTATCATCCCAAGGAGAATCCCGATTACAACAAGGTTGGGATGGCATCCTGGTACGGCCCCAATTTCCACGGTCGCCTGACGGCCAACGGAGAGGTATACAACCAGTACGGACTGACCGCCGCCAATCCGACGCTGCCGCTGCCATGCTATGCGCGAGTGACGAACGAGGACACCGGTGACTCGGTGATCGTGCGGGTGAACGACCGCGGGCCATTTGCGCAGGGTCGCATCATCGACCTTTCGACGGCTGCCGCAAGCCTGCTGCACATGCGCGAGGTGGGTGTCGCAAAAGTCCGGGTGAAATACGTCGGGATGGCGCCGCTGGACGGCGACGACTCTTCCTACCTCATGGCATCTTACAAGTCCGGTACGGGCGTCGATCCCGATACGGGCCGCGCCGGCGCGATGGTCGCGATGAACGATGCGCCGACGGCCGGCCTGCCGGGCGTTACCCTCGAGAGCGGATCCAGCCAGGACGCTGGCGACAGCAGCTCGATGCCGGCATCGGCCAACGCGATGACGCCGGTTCCGGCGATGTCGCCGGCCCAGCGGGGCATACAGACGGCGATGCTTCCGGCTTCGCTTCCACCGATCGGGCCCGTCCCGTCTTTGCGGCCGGCACTTTCCGCCGCGGCAGACGTGCAGCCGGCCGCCGACGTCACCGCTTCCGCATATGTGTCGCGCCAGGCGACCGTCACGCCGGCGGCGTTCAACGAGGTCCTTCGCGGCGAGAACCTCACGCCGGAGTCGATCGTTCGCGCCTGGAACCACGGGTTGATCGCCTCGAATTAACTTCGATCTCAATCGCTTGACTCCACACCCGTTCTTCGTTGATCGGTCGACCGCAGATTGCTACTCTTGCATGTACCAGGAAGGGCTGGGCTGGGAGTAGACGTGATGCGGTTCCATCCGCCGCGCGCCGTGCTCGTTACGGTGTGCATACTGTGCCTGCTGGCGGTCTTGCCTGCGCAGGCCCAGCTGTTCGAGACGCGTGCCGGGGAGGCGGTCCTGATGGACGGCGAGACGGGTACTATCCTGTTCGCCAAGAATCCGGACAAGCTCGTTCCTCCGGCGTCGCTGGCCAAGCTGATGACGCTCGAGGTGGTTTTCCACGCCATCGATACCGGGCATCTGCACCTCGACGACACGTTTCAGGTTTCGGAAAACGCCTGGCGCAATGGCGGAGCCATGTCGGGCGGGTCGACCATGTTCGCCAAGCTTCACTCGACGATCAGCCTGGAGAACCTGATCCAGGGGATCATCGTGCAGTCGGCCAATGATGCATGCATCACGATCGCCGAAGGGATGGCGGGTTCCGAGGCGAATTTCGCTCGGCTTATGACGGCGCGGGCCAGGCAGATCGGCCTGAAGAGCTCGTTCTTCGACAACTCCACGGGATTGCCGGATCCGAAGTCGAAGGTGACGATGCGGGAACTGGACCTGCTGGCGCGCCACCTGCACGACGCCTATCCCGCCCTCTACCACTACTTCGGCGAGGACTCCTTCACCTGGAACAATATCCGCCAGCGCAACAGGAATCCGCTGATCGACATGGGTATCGGAGTGGACGGGCTGAAGACCGGTTTCACCGACGATTCCGGCTACGCGATCGTCGCTTCGATGGAGAGGGACGGCCGCCGGCTCTACGTCGCCATGAGCGGTATGAAGTCCGAGCGCGAGCGGGCGGAAGAGTCACGCAAGATGCTCGAATGGGGCATGCGGTCCTTCGAGCGGAAGTCACTGTTCGCCGACGGTGCCGTCGTCGGCGAGGCGAGCGTCTATGGGGGTGCGACGACCTCGCTGCCGCTGAAAGCGAAGGGCCCGGTAGACATATTCATGCCGGTTGCAAACCCGGAGAAGCTGACCGCCCGCATCGTCTATCACTGGCCCGTCATGGCGCCAGTCGCCAAGGGAACTCCCATCGGCCAGCTGCGGGTATATCTGGGCGACACGCTCAGCCAGGAAACGGCACTCTATGCCGCCGATTCAGTCGCGAAGGGGCCGCTCTACAAGCGCGCCCTCGACGCAGCCCAGGAACTCATTCTCTCTTGGCTTTGATCCGGGAAGGCCCTACCTGTCGTCGCGAACCGAATCGTGCGAGGCGAGGCTGGTCGACCGGCCGAACGGGAGAATGAGCAAGTGAGGCTCGAGGGAAGGGCCGGACGCTTCATAACCTTCGAAGGGGGGGAGGGCGTCGGCAAGTCGACCCAGATCCGGCTGCTGGCCGAGGCGTTGCGCTCCGAGGGGCTCGAGGTTGTGGAGACGCGAGAGCCGGGCGGCTCCCCGGGGGCGGAAGCAGTGCGCCATGTAATTCTGTCCGGCGGCGCCGAGGAGTTCGGCGTGCGAATGGAGGCAATCCTGTTTGCCGCCGCGCGCAGCGACCACGTGGAGCAGGTGATCCGCCCTTCGGTCGCTGCGGGCAAGATCGTGCTTTGCGACCGGTTCATGGATTCCACCAGGGTCTATCAGGGCGTGACCGGCAACCTGGAACCGGCATTCGTGCGCGGGCTCGAGCGCATCGCGGTCAACGGAATGGTGCCCGACATGACGATACTGATCGACCTGCCCGCGGCGACCGGCCTCGCAAGGGCGCGGTTCCGCGGCAAGGCCGAGGACGCCGGCGCGCGTCCCGATCGGTTCGAGAAGGAAGAAATGTCCGTTCACGAGAGCCGCCGCCAGGCCTTCCTTGATCTCGCGCGCGCCGAGCCCGACCGGTTTCGCGTGCTTGACGGAAGCCTGCCGAGCGGCGAGGTCGCCGAACGCGTGCTCGAACTGGTCCGGGAGGAGACGACAGGCACGGAGGCCAAGGCGAAGCGATGAGCGAGGAAGCCGGACTGCTCGACGGTGCAATTCCGCCTCGTGAGAATACCGCCTTTTTCGGTCACGCAGAGGCGGCAGCCTTTCTCGCGGGAGCCTACCGGGCGGGCAAGATCCACCATGCCGTTCTCATCGAGGGGCCGGAAGGCATCGGCAAGGCGACACTTGCCTTCCGGTTCGCCAACCATGTACTGACCCATCCGAAGCCGTCGGACGCACCGGAAGCGATCGCGGATCCGGATCCGACCCAGCCGATTCACCGGCAGATCGTGAGCGGCGCTTCGCACCATCTCATCCATCTCGTCCGGCCGACCGACGACAGGACCGGCCGGGTAAAGGGTGCGATAACCGTCGACGAGGTACGGCGGGTCGGCCGTTTCTTTTCACAGACCTCGGGAACGGGCAACTGGCGCATCGTCATCGTCGATCCGGCAGACGACCTCAACCGCGCGGCGGCCAATGCCATCCTGAAGATGCTGGAGGAGCCGCCCCGGAACGCGCTGTTCCTTGTCGTTTCCCACGCACCCGGCCGCCTCCTGCCGACAATTCGCTCACGCTGCCTGCCGCTGCGGCTCCAGCCGCTCGCCGATGCCGATCTGCTCGAGGCGCTCGCCCACCTCGGTCTCGCAGCGGGCGGTTCCGACATGAAGGCAGTGGTCGCGCATGCCGGCGGCAGTGTCGGCCGTGCACTGATGCTGCTTCGCTACGGCGGACTGGACATAGCGGCCGGCTTCCAGGCGATCATGCAGGCCGGTCCGGAAGCGGGTCGCCGCGACATGCACCGGCTGGCAGATACGCTTTCGGCAAAGGATCGCGACATCGCTTTCCAGTTCTTCCGCGGCGAGGTTGGCGAATGGCTGTGTTCGCGCGCGCGAGAGGCCGCGATCGCAGGAGATGCATCGCGGGCCGACCGGCTTTCCGAACTGGCACCGGCGGTGGAGCGCGAATGGAACGAAGCCGCCGCATACAATCTCGACCGCAAGCAGACCATCCTGTCGGTGTTTTCTTCCCTCTTCGCCGGCGGCGCGGCATAGCATCGATCGCGGATTTGTCCTAAGAGGACCCTCGAAAGGCCTGGCGGACGCCGCCAGGCCAACCCGCAGGTATCCGACCAGAGCAAAGCATGACGACGAAGCCGCGCTATTACATCACGACTGCAATTTCCTATCCGAACGGCAGTCCGCACATCGGCCATGCCTACGAACTGATCGCGACGGACGCGATGGCACGTTTCCAACGCTGCGACGGCAAGGACGTCTATTTTCTGACCGGGACCGACGAACACGGACAGAAGATGCTCCAGACGGCTCGCCGGGAGGGCCTCAGCGCGCAGGAACTTGCGGACAGGAACTCTTCCGAATTCCGCAAGATGGCTGTGCTGCTCAATGCGTCGAACGATGATTTCATCCGGACCAGCGAGGCGAGGCACCATCGCTCCGTACAGGAGGTCTGGCGCCGGCTGGAAGCGGCAGGCGACCTCTACAAGGACACCTATGCCGGCTGGTACTCCGTTCGCGACGAGGCCTACTATCAGGAGAGCGAAACCGAGGTCCGGGAGGACGGGCTTCGCTACGGCCCCCAGGGCTCGCCTGTCGAGTGGGTGGAGGAGGAGAGCTACTTCTTTCGTCTCTCCGCCTTTCAGGACCGCCTGCTGAAGCACTACGAGGACAACCCCGATTTCATCGGTCCGGCCGAACGGCGCAACGAGGTCGTATCCTTCGTCAGGTCCGGACTGAAGGACCTGTCGATGTCGCGGACGACGTTCGACTGGGGAATCAAGGTGCCCGGCGACGACCGCCACGTCATGTATGTCTGGGTGGATGCCCTGACCAACTACATCACCGGCGTCGGCTTCCCCGATGAGGAAAGTCCGCTCTGGCGCTACTGGCCGGCCAACGTCCACGTCATCGGCAAGGACATCATCCGCTTCCATTCGGTCTACTGGCCCGCCTTTCTGATGTCGGCCGGAATTTCCCTTCCAAGGCGCATCTTCGCGCACGGTTTTGTTTTCAACCGCGGCGAGAAGATGTCGAAGTCGGTCGGCAACGTCATCGATCCCGCGGCGCTGGTTCGCGCCTATGGCCTCGACCAGGTTCGCTATTTCTTCATGCGCGAGGTACCGTTCGGCCAGGACGGCAACTACAGCCATGACGCGATCGTCGGCCGGATCAATTCCGATCTCGCGAACGACCTCGGCAATCTGGCGCAGCGTTCCCTGTCCATGATCGCGAAGAACTGCGAGGGCACGGTGCCGGAACCCGGCGGGTTCTCTGATGCCGACAGGGCGATTCTCGAACAGGCCGACGGGCTTCTGCCGATCGCACGGGAGGCAATGGCGAAGCAGGCAACCCACGCCGCGCTTGCCGCCATCTTCGGTGTCGTCGCCGAGGCGAACCGGTATTTTGCCGCTCAGGAGCCATGGGCGCTGAAGAAGACCGATCCTGGACGGATGGGGACAGTGCTCTACGTCACCGCTGAAGTGGTGCGGCAGATCGCGATCCTCTGCCAGCCGTTCATGCCGGACTCGGCTGGGAGGCTGCTCGACATCCTTGCAGTGGACGGGGCCGTCCGGACCTTCGACAGACTGGGCGCAGCAGGTCGACTGGAGGGCGGCACCCCGTTGCCGAAACCGGTCCCGGTCTTCCCGCGCTACGTCGAACCTGAAGCGTTGAAGGAGAGCTGAGCCGCGCATGCTGATCGACAGCCATTGCCATCTCGATTTTCCCGATTTTGCCGAGGAGCGCGACGCGATCGTCGCGCGCGCCCGCGATGCCGGCATCGGGCGAATGGTCACCATCTGCACCCGCGTCAGGCGGTTCGACAGCGTGCTGTCGGTGGCGCAGGCCTATGACGACGTGTTCTGCTCGGTCGGCACCCATCCTCACAACGCCGACGAAGAAACCGATGTCACGGTCGATGACCTCGTGCGCCTTGCCGAGCATCCCAAGGTGGTGGCGATCGGAGAGGCCGGCCTCGACTACTACTACGACAACTCTCCCCGCGACGCGCAGGCGGCCGGTTTCCGCCGCCACATCGGCGCGGCGCGGCAGACCGGACTGCCGCTTGTCATCCATGCGCGTGCCGCCGACGACGACGTCGCGGCAATCCTCGAGGACGAGATGGAGAAGGGCGCTTTTCCCTTCATCCTCCATTGCTTCTCGGCGGGTCGGCAGCTCGCGGAGGCGGGCGTCAGGCTCGGCGGCTACGTCTCCTTCTCGGGCATTCTGACGTTCAAGAAGTCCGACGACATCCGCGCCATTGCGCGCGACCTGCCGTCCGACCGGCTGCTGGTGGAGACCGACGCGCCTTATCTTGCGCCGGTGCCGCATCGCGGCGCGCGAAACGAACCATCCTACGTGGCGCACACGGCCAAGGTGCTCGCGGAGACGCGAGGGGTCAGTCTCGACGAGATCGCCGAGCAGACGAGCGAGAATGTCTTCCGGATCTTCTCCAAGATGCCGCGCGGCGACCGATGAGGGTCCGTCGTCGCTTCACCGTGCTGGGATGTTCGTCCTCGCCCGGCGTGCCGCGCATCACGGGGGACTGGGGCGCATGCGACCCCGGGGAACCGCGCAACCGGAGAAGCCGGGCGGCGCTGCTCGTAGAGCAGGTCGACGAAACCGGGGCACGCACGACGGTCGTCGTCGACACTGGCCCGGACTTCCGCAGCCAGATGATTGCCGCGGATGTCCGGAACGTCGACGCAGTCGTCTACACACATCCGCACGCCGATCACATACACGGTATCGACGACCTGCGCGGCTTCGCCCTCGCCACACGTCGGCGCGTCCCGATCCATGCCGAGCCGGAAACGCTCGAGCGCCTGCGGGAGGCATTCGGCTATTGCTTCGAGACGCCGCCGGGAAGCGGATACCCGCCGATCCTGGCGGCAAACGAGATCCTGCCCGGCGCCGGCCTGGTGCGGGTGGATGGGGCAGGCGGCCCCATCGAGCTCGAGCCGCTCGAGCAGATCCATGGAGACATCCGCTCGCTCGGCTATCGCATCGGCGGGTTCGCCTATTGCTGCGACGTCAGCGACTTTCCGCGCGCGACCGTCGCGCGCCTGGGCGATCTCGACGTGCTCGTGATCGACGCGCTTCAATACCGTCCGCATCCGAGCCACTTCTCACTTGGCGAAGCGCTGGAATGGATCGAGCGGCTCAAGCCGCGGAGGGCCTACCTCACCCACATGCACACGCCGCTCGACTACCGGACGGTGATGGAGGAAACGCCGGAGAACGTCGAGCCGGCCTATGACATGTTGGTCATCGAGCAGGAGGAAGACATTTGAGCGGGCAGGCTGCATCGAGCATCGAGCGGGTCGCGCAAGCGGCCGAAGCGCTGGGTCTTCCGGTCGAGCTGCGCACCATGGACCAGTCCACGCGCACGGCCGAAGATGCGGCGCGCGCCTGCGGCTGCGACGTGGCGCAGATCGTCAAGTCGCTGGTTTTCGAGGACGAGGCCAGCGGGGAGGTCGCACTGCTTCTCGTGTCCGGGCGCCACAACGCCGACACGGACTATATTGCGAAGACCTATGGCCTTTCCCTGAAGCGGTGCGACCCGCGCCGGGTGCGCGAGCAGACGGGGTTCGCCATAGGCGGCGTCGCGCCGATCGGCCTCAAGGCGTCCGTGCCGACCTACATGGACAGTTCGCTGCTGTCGTTGCCGGTCGTCTGGTGCGCTGCAGGGCGTCCCGACAGCGTGTTCAGCGTGAAGCCGGAGCAACTGCGCGATGCCGTTCGCGCTGCCGTGATCGATGTGCGCGGGGCGCTCCGGGCGACGTACTAGCTCGCTTGTGCGCCTGCCGGGGCTGCAACCCTTGCAGAAGATGCAGGGCAGCGACCCGCACTTGCGCGTTGTGCAGTGCAAGATGGCCTCCTAGATTCACTCTTGAAACAAGGGAGAAAGCCATGAAGACGAACTACTTCAGCCGTATCCGGAATTTCCTTTCGCAGGATCGCTCGCGACAGCGCGAAGAAGCCTATCTCGGCCGGTCGGTGTCGAGGCTGGATCTGGAGCGCCGCGAGCGCGAGATCGAATCCGGCCTCTTCCGCACGCACCGCTGGTAGCCCCCGCGACCGGTCGCAAGGCCGTCGTCACCATTACCGCCCTGGCGCAATTGACCTCGGTCAAGGCTTGGCGCCCGTGTCCGTTGAAGATAGACCGCGCCGGATCCGTCGAAGCGCTCCGACGGGACATGTCGGCCGCGTTGGGCGGAGCAGGGGACGATAGCCATGAACGATGACAACAACGCCTTTAGCCGCAGCGACGCCGTTTCGGCGTCTTTCTCCGCGGCAGGCCTGCCGGCGGAACAATTCGGCGAGTTCCAGGCGATAGGCCAGCGGTCGCTGATGAGCCTGCACGCGGAGAACGCCGACTTCGTCGGCCGGCGTCTCGATGGAGGGCGGCGACTGCTGCAGGAGCTGATATCGGTGCCCGAAGCCACCTCAGCGGATGTCTGGTCGGTCTTCTGGGAAAACCTCCTGATCGACTATGCCCAGTACGCCGCCCGTTGCGCCGGGGTCGGGTCGCGGTTTCTTGCCGAACTGTCCGACCAGCTCCGGCGGGAGGAACGCGAAATCATCGACGACCTGGCCTTGCAGCGGGTCGTCTGACCTTTCGGATCGCGCGCAGCCGGGTGGTAGGCCAGGCTCCGGCCGGACCCGCGCGGCACGATGGAAGACACCAGAAATCGTGCCTGCCAGAGTTTTTCGGAAACAACCGCTTCGGGGATCACATCATGGCGATGCTGGACAGATCGCTGATCGCGACCTTGCCCCTGTTCGAGGGAACATCGGCCAACGGTTTCGAGGTGCTGCTCGCCTCGGCGCGGGCGCGGAGATTCGCGAAGGAGACGACGATCTTCGAGCAGGAAGGCGAGGCGAGCGACTTCTTTCTCCTTCTCGACGGCCACATCCGGGTCGTGAAGACGAAGCCGGACGGCGAACAGATGATTGCCCGCTACATCAATGCCGGCGAGCTTTTCGGGATCGCCGTCGCGATGGGGCAGAAGGTTTATCCGGCCAGTGCGGTTGCGGTAGCGGACTGCGTCGCTCTTTCCTGGCGAAGCAGCCAATGGCCCGAAATCAGCGGGGCTTGCCCGTCTCTGGGAACGGGAGCCTACAGAACGATCGGCGAGCGCTTGCAGGAGACCCTGGCCCGCGTCCTGGAGATGTCGACCGAGCAGGCGGGCCAGCGCGTCGCCCATGCCGTGTTGCGCTTGGCGCGTCAATCTGGTCGCAAGACCGATATCGGGATCGAGATCGATTTCCCTATCACCCGCCAGGACCTGGCCGAAATGACCGGCACGACGCTCCATACGGTCAGCCGGCTCATCAGCGCCTGGGAGACGGAGGGCATCATCCTCGGCGGCAGGCAGAAAGTGACCGTGACCGACCCGCACCGGCTGATGCTGGTCGCGGAGAACCTCCACCGGCAATAGCGTGGCGGAAAGGGTAACGCCCGGTTGTTACCGCGGAGATTTTGCTTTGATGCGCGCAATGAGCTGTTCGTCGTCGACGAAGCTGTCGAGGAAGTCGTTCCATTCGGCGGTCGAACGGCGAGCGCGAGCAAGCATTTGCCGCAGTTCGTCGATGCCATCGTCGGTCAGGGCGGCGATGGCCTCGTCTGTGCCGGTGTAGACGCTGATGATGCTGCCGTAGGAGAGGTTGTCGTCGTTGCGGACGACCGCCTGAAGGAGCTCAGGGTCCTCGCCGAGCCTTTCTGCGACGGAGTCGATGGTGAAGACGTGGGTCACGGTTGCCATCAGGCTGCCTCGGCGGAGATGGCGGTGACAGGTGACCAGTTCCAGGGGAGCAGCTCGTCGAGACGATTGATCTTGTGATCGTGGATGCGGTTGAGCACGTCAGCCAGATAGGCCTGCGGATCGAGGCCGTTCATCTTGGCCGTCTCGATGATCGTCATGGCACGTGCCAGGGTCTCCGCTCCGGTATCAGCGCCAGCAAAGAGCCAATTCTTTCTTCCAATTCCAATCGGGCGCAGGGCCCGCTCAGCGGCGTTGTTATCGATGGCGACGCGGCCGTCTTCCAGGAACAGACAGAATGACGGCCAGCGGCTCAGGCCATATCGGAAGGCTCGCGCCAGATCGCCCTTGCCCGGAATACGGGTCAGTTGCTTTTCGGCCCAGACACGGAATGCCTCGACCTTTGCTTTGCTGTGTTTCTGCCGCGCGGCAAGGCGGACACCGGCAGGCTGGCCTGCAATGTCGCGCTCGATGTCGTAAAGAGCACCGACACGGTCGAGAGCCTCGCGTGCGATCTCGGACTTGTGCGAGGTCCAGATATCATGGAAGTCGCGTCGCCAATGCGCCCAGCAGGCGGCCTCTCGGAAGCGCGGTGTTCCATCCGTTCCAGGTTCATAAAGCTTGCCGTAGCCTTTGTAGCCGTCGGCTTGAGGATGCCGCTCGCCTGCCTGAGGTGGTGGTGGAGTGCTCTTCCTTCCAGTCGGGGGCAAGTAGCAGACCGCACCGGGCGGGGCCGCGCCCGCCCAGGGGCGTTGATCGCGGACATACGTCCAGTCCCCTTTTCACACCCTTGCCCAATCCCTTATCTCGCAACGAGCGATCGGTACCCGGATCGGGGTGTCGTCGGCATGAAGAAGGTCGCTTCCCATGATCGCGCTCTCGATCCGCTCGATCAAAGGCTGAAGCACCCGCATGGCGCGACCGCACCAGTCGACCAGCGTAGTGTCGGGATGTCGGCACCCATGCGGGCGAAGATCTCGTTCAGGCGATAGAGTGGCAGATGGTCGTCGAACTTCGAGACCAAGATGTAAGCCAGAAGGCCGGCACCTGCCATGCTGCCCGGTATCGGACGGCTCGGTGCCGGCACTTGCATCATCTTCTCGCAGCAACGGCAGGACTTTTTCAAACGAGCGACCTGGATGACTTTCATCTGCGCGGCGATCATATCGAGGATTTCGCTGACGTCCTCGCCGACAACACGCAGTTCGCCTCCACACGCGGGGCAGTGGGCGCCAGGATCGAGCTCCCTGCGCTCGCGAACTGTTTTCTCCGATACGCGCGGACGCCGGCGCATGATCCTTTCAGGTGCGTTTGCTACAGGCGGGACAGGCACTGTTCCATCAGTCTCATTGATCGGCTCGGCATCGCTCTTCGCCGCGGCAATCAAAAGGTCCTCCAGCGCCAGTTCCACTGTTCGATTTCCCGCTCGATCTTTTCCGAGGACTTGCCGAAGATCTGCTTCTTCAGCTTGGCGATGCGCAGCCGCAAGCTCTGGATCAATTGATCATGCGCCTGCAACGTCGCCGACATCTTCACATTTTCCGCCCGCAAGGCGGCGATCATCGCCTTCAGCAAGGCGGGATCGTCGGGAAGATTCTCGGCTGCGTTCACATGAACCTGACTACCACAAGTCAGGTAGAAGAGCCATAAAAACACGTAAATTTCAAAGGGATAAAATCATCCGACACGGGCCGGCGGCGCACCCCAGCTGGGGCGTCGCCAGTCAATCCCTTCCCACAACATCGCCATTTGCGCTGATGTCAGTCGAACCGTCCCATCCGCCGCCAATGGCCATGGAAAGCGGCCTTTCTGCAAGACCTTGTAATAAAGACAGAACCCCTGGCCATCAAAATAGAGAAGCTTCAAACGGTCGCCACGCCTGCCCCGAAAGGCGAAGACAGCTCCTCCCGTCGGCTTCTGGCGCAATACATCCTGTGTCAGCACAGCCAAGCCCTCGATCCCTTTGCGCATGTCCGTTACGCCGCAGCAAGGTAGACCCGAACGCCAGTTCCCGGTCCGATCATGCTGCCTCGACCGCACGGATCAGCCGCGTCAGGTGCCGGCATTCACGCCGCTGTCGAAACAAAGGCTGCGACCGCAGGTCAATCTCAACTCGATCATTCCGATGGGACCTGACGGTCCCCATCGCGCTCGGCCGGCACCACATTCATGTCCACGGGAACAAACACCGCATTCGCAGACGGCGACAACAGTCCCTTCTTCTTCAGCTCACTGCGCCAGGTGTAGAGCTGCTGCCGCGTCACATCGTGCCGATGAGCCACATCCGTGACCGTCGCCCCACAAACCCCAACCGACATGACAATGTCGAGCTTCTGTTCATTACTCCATCGACGACGCCGTTCCTGCCCAAAATCTCCATACGCATCGCAAACCTCGCCTAAGACACGTCGCAAACGACGTCGTTAAACACGTGTCTTAGACCATCACGACCATCGCCGCAGGCGGTGACAATCGCGTTACCGGAAAGGGCGCCCGGGGAACGGCTCGCCGGGAAAGAACGGCCGGGTGTCTCGCCAAAAGGACCTGCCTGTGGCGGCCCGCTTGAGGACGACGTGGCGAGAGCCATTATTGCGATATAAAACAATCCTTTAGCGCATTTTTCAAAGCGCGTCCCGATAGTCTCGCTCCTTGACAAGGATGTGGCTGCCCCATATCTTGCCGAAAGAACTTCAGGAGGACTTTCCTTGAGCCGTCCGGACCCTATTCAGATCTAGGCAGAGATTGTCGTAGCGGAGCTTGAGGCTGGCGTCGGACGCGGCGGCTGATGTTGTTCGTATTTTTCGCTTAAGGCGAAATCCGGGATATTCGTGTTCCATTCTCTCAAGTATGATCTCCCCGGAGCGTGCGCAGCTTCGGGCGTCATCGTAGATTCGATTTATGACATTGGCCCTGCCTTGGCCGGAAATGTTGATGTAACTCGGAAGATAAACGCCATCAATTTGCCCCTTGATTCTTTCAAGCAACCCATAGAAATAGACAATTTCGGCCAAATATCCGTCACCAGAAAAATTAACTAGACCTATATTTGATTTATATATTTCTGTGTGTCTGGCGTCAGTTATATGTGGAACAAATGTCAATTCCGATGAGACTTTTGTTACGACCGCATTAACAGAAACGGGATTCGAGATAAACTCCTCCATGTCTCGCGTATTAAAATCAACCTCTGCAAAAAGCGCCCGAACAAAATTTTCTCTCGCGGTTTCCCTGCTTTTTGATTCCGCGTCCCTTTCCAGCACCTTGTTTGCGAACCACAAGGTTATGGTGACGGCTGCGGTGATTGCGGCCCCGGTAAGATATGGAGTTGCTCCTCCGGTGGTCATCAAGTCACTCCCAGATTTCCTCTAAGCTACATCGACGGATATCAGCGACCAGCGGAAACCCGAAAGCGCCACTCTCGTGACTCTTGCGCCAGGATCAACACGGCGCGATGGCAATGCGTCGCCAGCCAACGCGATTGTGAACCGCAATGATGCGCTTCACTGCACCGGTTCTGGTGTTAGCTGCCGGGAAGGTGCTGAAGCAACATGGATAGGCCGATGATACGGGTTTATCGATCGCGTGCGTTGGTGCCGGCGCAAGGAATTGAAAAAGCTTGACCTAGCAATGCATAAAACTGTCGCCAAGCCTCTGATCGGCCCGAGCATAGGTGACGTTTTGTACCGGACACATGGGTAACACTTTCCCTTTTTCTGGGGAGATGTTGATGCCGTGGAGAGAGTGTTCGGTGATGGAGGAACGTATGCGCTTTGTCGCTCGGCTTCTCGAGGGAGAGGGCATGAGTGACGTGTGCCGGGAATTCGGCATCTCGCGGAAGACCGGCTACAAGATTTTCAACCGCTACAAGGAAGACGGCCTGGAGGCGCTCGCCGACCGGTCGCGGCGGCCGGTCAGATACGCCAACCAGTTGCCCGGCCAGATCGAGCGGCTGATCGTCGAGACGAAGCGGGAGAAGCCGCACTGGGGTGCCAGGAAGATCCGGGAGCTCCTGGTGCGCCGACTGGCCGGCGACGTGCGCATTCCGGCCAGGAGCACGGTGCACGCGGTGCTCGACCGCCATGGCCTTGTGAGCCAGGCCCGCAAGAGGCACCGGGCTCGCAAGGCCATGGGCACGCCGCTCTCGCAGGCGGTGGCGCCCAACGACCTGTGGTGCGCCGACTTCAAGGGCGAGTTCAAGCTCGGCAACGGCCGCTACTGTTACCCCCTGACGGTCACCGACCAGGCCTCCCGCTACCTGCTTGTCGCCGAAGCCCTTGAAACGACGAAGGAAGCGCCGGTCATCGAGGCTTTCATCCGCCTCTTCAGGGACCGCGGCCTGCCGCAGGCGATCCGAAGCGACAATGGTGTCCCCTTCGCCAGCCCGAACGGCCTCTCCAATCTCTCCAGGCTGTCGGTCTGGTGGCTGAGGCTCGGCATCGCAATCGAGCGCATCAGGCCGGGGCGGCCCCAGGAGAACGGCCGGCATGAGCGCATGCATCGAACCCTGAAGCAGGAGACCGCCCGGCCGCCGGCCATGAACGCGCTCCAGCAGCAGGCACGGTTCGACGCCTTTATCAGCGAATTCAACGATGAACGCCCCCACGAGGCGCTCGCCATGAAGCTGCCGGCCGAGCGCTACGCACCCTCTTCACGGCCCTATCACGGCCTGCCGGACCTGACCTACCCATTCCACGACAAGGACATCATGGTCACCGCATGCGGACGCATCTGCATGCACCGCAAGAAGATCAACATATCGACGGTGCTTGCCGGTCAGAGGCTCGGAATCAAGGAGGTGGACGACGGCATTTGGCTGATAAGCTTCATGCAGTACGATCTCGGTTATATCGACCTGGACAGAGGACATTGCAAACCATCGACAGCCCGTTCGGCACGAGGCTGTCACCCATGTCTTAGGTACGATCTGTTACCCATGTCTCCGGGATGTACATGATTTCATTGGTGAGCCCGCAGGGAGTCGAACCCTGGACCTACTGATTAAAAGTCAGTTGCTCTACCAGCTGAGCTACGGGCTCCCTGGCGCGGACGGCCGCGCTGGAATGGCGGGGACCATATTGAGGAGGGTTCGGGGGGTCAACAAGAAATCGCGGCTTTGAAAGCAGGTTTCGAGCCGGGGCTGTCGACGCAAAAAGGTGATTGTCTCTTGAACGCTCGAACGACTAGAAGTACGGCACCGAGAGCGACGGAGTCCCGAGATATTGTCGATTGCAGATATTTCTGTCCTGAGCGCCATTCTTGCCGGCGCTCTCTCGTTCCTTTCGCCCTGCGTGCTGCCTCTCGTCCCGCCCTACCTGTGCTACATGGCCGGTGTCAGCGTCGAGCAGTTCCGCGGAGAGGGGGCGCGCGGGCGGGCAATCTCGGCGCATCGATCCGTGCTGGTCGCAGCTTTCTTCTTCACTTTCGGGTTCGCGACGGTGTTCGTGGCCCTGGGCGCCGGGGCATCGGGCGTCGGCTCGGCGCTGCGCCAGCACATCTCCCTGCTGGCGGAGATCGGTGGCATTGTCATCATCATCATGGGATTGAACTTTCTGGGACTTTTCCGGATAGGGCTGCTCAGCCGCGAGGTGCGCTTTCAGGGGGGCGGCAAGCCGGCGACATGGAGCGGCGCCTATGTCATGGGTCTTGCCTTCGCCTTCGGCTGGACGCCCTGCATCGGTCCGGTGCTGGGCGCCATCCTGGGCGTGGCCGCGGCCCGCAGCACGGTCGAATCGGGCGCCGTGCTGCTCGCCGCCTATTCGCTGGGACTTGCCGTTCCGTTCTGGATCGCGGCGCTTTTTTCCGAGCGCTTCATGCACTTCCTCCAGCGTTTCCGGCGACATCTCGGCAAGGTGGAAAAGGTGATGGGTGGCCTGCTCGTGCTGACCGGCGTCCTTTTCCTCACAGGCGGCATGGCGGATTTTTCGTACTGGCTGCTCGAAACGTTTCCAGCGCTGTCGCGCATCGGGTAGAAGGCCTCCTCTAACGACACGGCCGGCGAGCTGCGAGAGCGAGGCGAGCAGGCAAACGGAAATCGCCCAGGCCGGCACGTACCGGCGCCAAGGAGATCCAGATGCAGCGAAGTTCACTGGCGATAGTTCTTGCCGCAGGCGAGGGCACGCGGATGAAATCCGGCATGGCGAAGGTGCTGCATCCCATCGCCTGCAGATCGATGCTCGAACATGTGCTCGGCGCCGCAGCCGGCGCCGGCGTCGACTCCGTCGCGCTCGTCTGCGGCCGCGACAGCGACACGGTGCGAAGAACCGCGGAGGCTGCCGGCCGGCCTGTCGAAACCTTCGTCCAGGCCGAGCGGCTTGGAACCGGACACGCGGTCCTGAGCGCCCGCCCGGCAATCGAGCGCGGGTATGACGACATCCTCGTCCTGTTCGGAGATACGCCGCTCGTCCGTCCGGATACGCTTGCTCGCGCGCGCCAGGCGCTTGCCGGTGGTGCCCAGGTGGCCGTGATCGGCTTTCGCGCCGACCGCCCGGCAGGCTATGGCCGGCTCGTCGAACAGGACGGCGAACTTGTCGCCATCCGGGAAGAGAGGGACGCCTCCAATCTCGAGAAGGCGATCACCTTCTGCAATGGCGGGCTGATGGCAATCGCCGGCAACGAGGCCCTCGCCCTTCTCGACGCCATCGGAAACGACAACGCCAAGGCCGAATTCTACCTGACCGACATCGTCGAGATCGCCCGCAGCAAGGGCGGACGGTCCGTCGCGGTGGAGGCGGACGCGGACGAACTGGTCGGGGTCAACACGCGGATGGAACTGGCGGAGGCGGAAGCCCTCTGGCAGAAGAGAAGGCGTTCCGAACTGATGCTTTCCGGAGTCTCCATGACCGCGCCGGAAACAGTCTTCCTGTCGTTCGACACGGAAATCGGACGCGACACGACGATAGCTCCCAACGTCGTCTTCGGGCCCGGCGTCAAGGTCGAGGAGGGTGCTGTGATCCATGCGTTCTGCCACGTCGAGGGAGCCAGGATCGGCACCGGATGCGAAGTCGGACCGTTCGCCCGGCTGCGGCCCGGCGCCAGTCTCGGCGGAAAGTCGAAGGTCGGCAATTTCTGCGAGGTCAAGAAGGCCGACATCGGCGAGGGGGCCAAGGTCAATCACCTGAGCTATATCGGAGATGCCGTGATCGGCGCGAAGGTCAATGTCGGGGCCGGCACGATCACCTGCAACTACGACGGCCTGAACAAGCATCTGACGGAAATCGGAGCAGGCACCTTCGTCGGCTCGAATACGGCGCTGGTGGCACCCGTGCGCGTCGGCGCCAACGCCTATATCGCATCCGGCAGCGTCATCACCGATGCCGTTCCCGACGAAGCGCTCGCGCTCGGACGCGCGCGCCAGGTCAACAAGGAGGGTCGGGCGGCCGGGATCCGGGCGCGGAACGAGGCACTTAAGGCATCGAGGGCAGACGGCTCGAAATGACCCTGCCGGCGGCGATCACGCCGGTCACGCTTGAGAGAGAATTGGCGGCTGGTGGCCTGACGCAAACAGACGGTACCCGTCTGTTGGGAAAAATCAGCCCACAACCCATTGATCTGGTGGGGCGATTTTTCTGACAGATGGTACCATCTGTCAGCTTCGCACCACTAGACTGGCCATGAACGAAGAGATACCGGACGAACTGGAGACGAGGGATGTGCGGCATAGTCGGAATTGTCGGCCGCGGTGACGTGGCACCGCTGCTGGTCGATGCGCTGAAGCGGCTCGAATACCGCGGCTACGATTCGGCAGGCGTGGCGACGGTGGACCATGGGCGGCTTGACCGCCGGCGCGCAGAAGGCAAGCTGGTCGGGCTCGAGCAGCGCCTCAGGGACGATCCGCTCGCCGGATCGATCGGTATCGGCCACACCCGCTGGGCCACCCACGGCGCACCGACGGAAAACAACGCCCATCCGCATTTCGCCGGCAATGTCGGCGTGGTTCACAACGGCATCATCGAGAACTTCGCAAAGCTGAAGGCGGAACTCGTCGCCGAAGGCGTGGAGTTCCGGACCCAGACCGATACCGAGGTGGTCGCCCAGCTGATAGCGCGGCTCCTGCAGCAGGGGCACGATGCGAAGTCCGCCATGCTCGCCGCGCTGCAGCGCCTGGAAGGCGCCTATGCGCTTGCAGTGCTGTTCGCCGACCATGACGACATGATCATCGGCGCCCGCAACGGGCCGCCTCTCGCGGTCGGTTTCGGCGAGGGCGAAATGTTTCTCGGCTCCGACGCGATCGCGCTGGCGCCGTTCACCAACGACATCGCCTACCTCGAGGATGGCGACTGGACCGTCGTGACGCGGGAAGGGGCGGAATTCTTCGACCATTCCGGCCAGCCCGTCGAGCGGATGCGGCGCAAGTCGGCCGGAATGACGTTCCTCGCCGACAAGGGCAATCACAGGCATTTCATGGAAAAGGAGATCTACGAGCAGCCCGAGGTGATCTCGCATACCATGAGCCGGTACGTCGATTTCGCTGCCGGCACGGTGCGGGAGCCCGACCCGGGCATCGATTTCGGCGCGATAGACAGCCTCGTGATCAGCGCCTGCGGCACGGCCTATATCGCGGGGCTCGTCGGCAAATACCTTTTCGAGCGGCTTGCGCGCCTCCCGGTCGAGATCGATATCGCATCGGAGTTCCGCTACCGCGAAATGCCGCTGTCGCCGAAGTCGGCGGCGATCTTCGTCTCGCAGTCGGGCGAGACGGCCGACACCCTGGCTTCGCTGCGCTATTGCAAGGAGAACGGACTGAAGATCGGGGCGGTGGTCAATGTCCAGGAATCGACGATCGCGCGCGAGGCCGACGTCGTGTACCCGACGCTTGCGGGGACGGAGATCGGCGTCGCGTCGACGAAGGCTTTCACATGCCAGCTCGCGGTGCTCGCCTCGCTGGCGGTCGGAGCAGCTAAGGCACGCGGCACCATCAGCCAGGACGACGAACGGGCCGCCGTCGAGGTGCTGCAGGAACTGCCGCGCATCATGAGCGGCATCCTCTCGTCCTCCGAAGCGCAGATCGAGGCGCTGGCGCGCGAACTCGCGAAATTCGACGACGTTCTCTATCTCGGACGCGGCACGAATTTCCCGCTTGCCATGGAAGGCGCGCTGAAGCTGAAGGAAATTTCATACATCCACGCCGAAGGATACGCGGCGGGCGAGCTGAAGCACGGGCCGATCGCGCTGATCGACGAGACGATGCCGGTCATCGTGATCGCGCCGCATGATCGCGTCTTCGACAAGACTGTGTCAAACATGCAGGAAGTCGCCGCCCGCGGCGGCCGTATCATTCTCATCACCGACGAGGCGGGCGCCGCTGCGGCGTCGGTGGAGACCATGAGCACGATCGTCCTGCCGCATGTCGACGAGCTGATTTCGCCCATGGTCTATGCCCTGCCGATCCAGCTGATCGCCTATCACACCGCAGTCTTCATGGGCACCGACGTCGACCAGCCGCGCAATCTGGCGAAGTCGGTCACGGTGGAGTAGCCGCCGGCGGCAGCTTGCCGGTGGCGCCAGTGTGCTCATATATATGCTCTTGATATTGCCGGGCGGGCGCTCGGCAAGGGCTCGTTTCCGTCTGGATCACCAATGACCGACAAGCCGAAGCGCGTGTCCATAGCGATGCGACTGAGAAACTACTTCCTGACCGGGCTCGTCATCTGCGCGCCGCTCGTGATCACACTTTATCTGACGTGGTCGTTCGTCATCTGGGTCGATGCCTGGGTCAAGCCCTACCTGCCGGTCAAGTACACGCCCGACTACTACCTGCCGTTCCCGGTTCCGGGCTTTGGCCTCTTGATCGCCCTCGTGGTGATCACGCTGATCGGGTTCCTCACCGCCGGCCTGATCGGTCGCACGGTCATCGGTTTCGGCGAGTTCGATCCTGCACCGGATGCCCTTCATCCGGGTGATCTACAAGGGCCTCAAGCAGATATTCCAGACGGTGCTTTCCGAAAGCTCGGACTCGTTCCAGAAGGCCGGTCTGATCGAATATCCCCGCAAGGGGCTGTGGTCGCTGGTCTTCCTGGCGACGGAAACGAAGGGAGAGGTGAACGCGCGTCTTCTCGAGGGCGGGGAGGAGACCGTCTCGGTCTTCCTTCCGACGACGCCGAATCCCACTTCGGGCTACCTTCTCTTCGTGCCGAAATCCGAAATCATCATCCTCGACATGTCGGTCGAGGATGCGGCAAAGATGATCATTTCGGCAGGTCTTGTATCTCCGGAGTACCACGCCAGAACCGCGCAGCTCGCGGCGGCGGCGGGCAAGACCGGAGAGATGGAACTGCAGAAGCGGGCCTGAACCGGCACAGCCCGGCGCCCGGTCGCGGGATCATCCCGCGCGCAGGAAGCGGATCGCTTCGTCCCGGCGGAACAGGTACAGCAGGAGGCGCAGGGCCTCGCCTCGTTCGCTCTTCAGGTCCGGATCGGTTTCCAGCAGGTAGCGGGCGTCGTTCCGGGCCGTCTCCAGCAGTTCCGCGTGTGCTTCGAGGCTCGCGATGCGGAAGCCCGGCGTTCCGGATTGCCGCGTGCCGAGAAGCTCTCCTTCGCCGCGCAGCTTCAGGTCTTCCTCTGCTATGCGGAAGCCGTCCTCCGTTTCCCGCATGATCGAAAGCCGCGACTTGGCGATGTCGCCCAGCGGTGCCGAGTAGAGAAGAATGCAGCTCGATGCTGCATCGCCGCGCCCGACCCGGCCACGCAACTGATGGAGCTGCGCGAGGCCGAAGCGCTCGGCGTGCTCGATCACGAGGATGGATGCGTCCGGGACGTCGACACCGACCTCGATCACCGTGGTCGCAACCAGCAGGCGGGTCTGCCCCTCCTTGAACGCCTCCATGGCCGCATCCTTGCCTGGTCCCGGCATGCGCCCGTGAACGAGGCCGAGCTGCTTGCCGAAGACTGGCTCCAGGCTCTTGAAGCGCTGCTCCGCGGACATGATGTCCGAAACGTCGGACTCCTCGACGAGCGGACAGATCCAGTAGGCCTTGCGTCCCTCGGAGATCGCAGTGCGCAGCCGCGCGACGACATCGTCGATGCGTTCGGACGGAACCGTCACCGTGGTAATCGGCTTGCGGCCCGCCGGTTTCTCCGCGAGCTTCGAGACATCCATGTCGCCGAAAGCCGCCAGGACCAGCGTTCGCGGGATCGGCGTGGCGGTCATCACAAGCATGTGCGGAGCCGCCCCCTTGGCAGTGAGGCGAAGCCTCTGGTGGACGCCGAACCTGTGCTGCTCGTCGACGACGGCGAGGAGAAGGTTTCCGTAGACGACGTTCTCCTGGAAAAGCGCGTGTGTTCCGACGACGATCTGCGCCTCGCCGGACGCAATGCGGGCCAGGATCTGCTGGCGGTCCCGCGCCTTCATGCGCCCGGTCAGAACGTCGACGTTGATTCCGGCCGCCTCCGCCATCCGGGAGATCGTTGCATGGTGCTGGCGGGCGAGGATTTCGGTCGGCGCCATGAGCACCGCCTGTCCGCCGACTTCGACAGCGGCGGCCATGGCCATCATGGCGACAGCCGTCTTGCCGGATCCGACATCTCCCTGCAGCAACCGAAGCATGCGCTCGCTCCGGCGCATGTCGGCAAGAATTGCCGCGACCGCCTCTTCCTGGCCTTGCGTGAGCGAAAACGGCAGGGCCTGTCGAATCCGCGCCTGCAAGGTTCCCGTGGCCTTGACCGGATGTCCCGGGAGCTTGCGAATGCGCTGGCGAACGAGACCGAGCGAGAGCTGGCCCGCCAGAAGTTCGTCATAGGCCAGGCGGCGCCGTGCAGGGGACCCGGGTTCGAGGTCCGCCGCCACCTCGGGTGCGTGAAGAGCCCGGAGGCTGTCAGTGAAACCTGCGAAGGAATTCCGCCGGGCAAGCTCGTCGTCGAGCCATGGCGGCAGCTCGGGAAGGATCGCGAGGGCGGCTTCGACCGCCTTGCGCATGACCTTCGCGGAAAGCCCGGCTGTGAGCGGATAGACCGGCTCGACGGCCGGAAGGGATGCGGCCTCCGCCTCCGCGACGACATGGTCCGGATGGACCATGGAAGGACGTCCGTTGAACCAGTCGACCTTGCCGCTGACGACAACCTTCCCTCCCACCGGCAGCAGCTTTTCCAGCCACGCTCCCTTGGAATGAAAGAAGACGAGCGCCATTTCTCCGGTGTCGTCCTGCACAAACACGCGGTAGGGCACGTTGCGGCGACCGCGTGGCGGAGGCTGGTGGCGGTCGACACGGACGTCCAGGGTGACGATCGCTCCCTCGGGCGACAGAGCGATGCCGGGGCGGCGGGTCCTGTCGACAAGCGCATGCGGCGCAACGAACAGGAGATCGACGATGCGCGTGTCGTCGGCGCCGTCGCGCCCGGAAAGTTTCGCCAGCATTTCGGCGACCCTCGGGCCTACCCCTGGCAGTGTTGATACCGGGCGAAAAAGGGGATCGAGAACCGTGGGGCGCATGGCCCGACAATGCGTCGCGTACGGGCACGCTGGCAAGGCTGACAAGGCAGGCCGGCTTCGTTATAGAGGCCCATCAACAGGAAGGTTTCGAATGACAGGCACCACACGCACGAGCGCCGACCTCGATGTGCGCCGGAGGCGGATCCTGTTCCGCGCATGGCATCGGGGAACCCGCGAGATGGACCTCGTCATGGGCGGCTTCGCAGATGCGGAGATAGGGGGATTGCAGCCCTCCGAGATGGAGGCCTTCGAGCGCCTGCTCGACCTGCAGGACGTCGATCTTCTCAAATGGATTACGGGGGAGATAGCAGTTCCGGCGGAATTCGACACTGCGCTCTTCCGGCGGATGGCTGCTTTCCGCCCGGACTTCTCGCCGCTCGGCAAGGACATGATTGAATCGAGATGATCGAAGGATTCGCGCCCGACCTTTTCAAGCGGCTCACGGGGCCGGCGACGCTCGCCAACGTGCCGGCGGGCGCCGAGCCGTTCCTGCTCGCGGAAATGGCACGAGCCGGGCAGGCCATCGCCTATGTCGTCTCCGACGGCCAGCACATGCTCGACCTCGAGCAGATGCTCGGGTTCATCGCGCCGGAGATCCCCGTGCTGTCCCTGCCGGGCTGGGACTGCCTGCCATACGACCGCGTCTCCCCCAGCCCCGATGCAGCGGCACGGCGTCTCTCGGCCCTTGGCGGGTTGATCGCTCACCAGAAGGCGCCGCACGCCGCGATCGTGCTTGTTTCGGTCAACGCCTTTCTCCAGAAGATGCCGCCGCGGGGGCTGCTCTCGTCGATGGCGTTCTCGGTCAAGTCCGGCAGCCGCGTCGCCATGGAGGACATCGCCGCGCGCCTGGCACGGAACGGTTTCGAGCGGGTGTCGACGGTCAGGGAGGTCGGCGAATACGCAGTGCGGGGCGGCATCCTCGATGTCTTCGTTCCGGGAAGTGACGAACCGCTTCGGCTGGACTTCTTCGGCGATACGCTGGAGACGGTGCGTTCCTTCGATCCCGTTACGCAGCGTACGACGCACCAGGGCCGGACGCTCGAGCTCAACGCCATGAGCGAGGTGACGCTGACCGACGAAACGATCAGCCGGTTCCGCCGGAACTACCTCTCGCTTTTCGGCGCGGCGACGCGCGACGATGCACTCTACCAGGCTGTGAGCGAAGGGCGCCGATACGCCGGAATGGAGCACTGGCTGCCGCTCTTCCATGAAGAGCTGGAAACCGCATTCGACTATCTGGAAGGGTTCAGCTTCGTCACCGATCATCTTGCCCGGGAGGCGGCCCAGGAACGCATGAAGCTGGTGCGCGACCACTACGCCGCGCGCCGCGAGGCAATGGAAGCCGGCAAGGACGCGACCGGGCAGGGGACGCCCTACAAGCCCGTTCCGCCGGAACAGCTCTATCTCGACGCCGATGGATTTGCCGCCGGACTCGATCGGCGCCACGCGCTGCGCCTTTCGCCATTCGCCGAACACGAGAGCGGCGCAAGCACCGTCTTCACCCTGGAAGCCAAGACGGGCCCGCGCTGGGCGAAGACGCAGGTGGAGGGTGGCGACGCCGCCCGCGTCAACGTCTTCGACAAGGTTGTCTCCCACATCGGGGAGCGGCGCAGCAGAAGCCGGGTGCTCGTCACGGCCTGGTCGGAAGGCGCGCTCGACCGGATGCTGCAGGTTCTGGCCGAACACGGGCTCGAACGGGTGAAGGTCATCGACCGGCTGGAGGATCTCGACAAGCTTGAGACCGGAATTGTCGGGGCGGCCGTCCTGTCCCTGGAGAACGGCTTCGAAACGTCCGATCTCGCCGTCATCGGCGAGCAGGACATTCTCGGCGACCGGATGGTCCGGCGCGGCCGTCGCAAGAAGCGCGGCTCCGACTTCATTTCGGAGGTCGCCGGGCTGGAGGAAGGCAGCCTCGTCGTGCACGCCGAGCACGGCATCGGCAAGTTCACGGGGCTGAGGACGATCGAGGCGGCCGGAGCGCCGCATGCCTGCCTGGAGCTGCTCTACGCGGAAGGTGCCAAGCTGTTCCTGCCCGTGGAGAACATCGAGCTGCTCTCCCGCTACGGCTCCGAAGCGGCCGAGGCCCAGCTCGACCGGCTGGGCGGCGTGGCATGGCAGGCGCGCAAGGCGAAGCTCAAGAAGCGCCTGCTCGACATGGCCGGCGAACTGATCCGCATCGCCGCGGAGCGCAGCACGCGCCAGGCGACGGTTCTTCAGGCGCCGGACGGGCTCTATGACGAATTCGCCGCCCGCTTCCCCTACGACGAGACAGAGGACCAGCTGAATGCCATAGAGGCGGTTCGCGAGGATCTGGCCGCGGGAAGGCCGATGGACAGGCTGGTCTGCGGCGATGTCGGCTTCGGCAAGACGGAAGTTGCGCTGCGCGCCGCGTTCCTCGGAGCCATGAACGGAGTGCAGGTCGCAGTCGTCGTCCCGACGACGCTGCTGGCGCGCCAGCACTACAGGACATTCGTGGACCGGTTCCGCGGGCTTCCGATCCGCATCGGCCAGGCCTCCCGGCTCGTCGGATCGAAGGAACTGGCGCTCACCCGGAAGGAGATCGCGGAAGGGAAGACCGACATCGTGGTCGGAACGCATGCTCTTCTCGGCTCATCGATCAAGTTCGCGAACCTCGGCCTTCTGATCATCGACGAGGAGCAGCATTTCGGCGTCAAGCACAAGGAACGCCTGAAGGAGCTGAAGTCGGACGTCCACGTGCTGACGCTCTCTGCGACACCGATCCCGCGGACGCTGCAGCTCGCCATGACCGGCGTGCGCGAGCTCTCGCTGATCACGACGCCGCCGGTCGACCGGATGGCGGTGCGTACCTTCATCTCTCCCTTCGACGGACTTGTCATCCGCGAGACGCTGCTGCGCGAGCACTACCGCGGCGGACAGAGCTTCTATGTCTGTCCCCGGATTTCGGACCTGGAGGAAGTTGAAGCCTTCCTGCGCTCGGAGGTGCCCGAGCTGAAGTTTGCCGTAGCGCACGGGCAGATGGCCGCCGGCGAGCTCGACGACATCATGAACGCCTTCTACGACGGGCAGTACGACGTCCTGCTGTCGACGACCATTGTCGAATTGGGTCTCGACGTGCCGACGGCGAACACGCTCATCGTCCACCGCGCCGACATGTTCGGACTGGCGCAGCTCTACCAGTTGCGGGGGCGCGTCGGACGTTCGAAGGTCCGCGCCTTCGCTCTCTTCACCCTGCCGGCCAACCGCATGCTGACTGCCACGGCCGACCGGCGTCTCAAGGTCCTGCAATCGCTCGACACGCTCGGCGCGGGCTTCCAGCTCGCCAGCCACGACCTCGACATCCGCGGGGCCGGCAACCTGCTAGGCGAGGAGCAATCGGGCCACATAAAGGAGGTCGGCTTCGAGCTCTACCAGCATATGCTGGAGGAGGCGGTCGCCGAGCTGAAGGGAGACGAGGAAGCGATCGACACAGGCTGGTCGCCGCAGATCATGGTCGGTACGCCCGTCATGATTCCCGAGGACTACGTGCCGGACCTGAACCTGCGGATGGGCCTCTACCGGCGGCTCGGCGAGATCACCGACGTCGGGGAAATCGACGGGTTCGGGGCCGAGATGATCGATCGCTTCGGGCCGCTCCCGACGGAGGTCCGGCATCTGCTCAAGATCGTCTATCTCAAGGCGCTCTGCCGCAAGGCGAACGTCGAGAAGCTGGACGCGGGACCCAAGGGCATCCTCGTCCAGTTCCGCAATCAGGAATTTCCCAATCCGGCCTCGCTCGTCGACTTCATCGCCCGCCAGGGCAGCCTCGCCAAGATCCGGCCGGACCAGAGCATCGTCTTCTCGCGCGACCTTCCCAGCGCCGAAAAGCGACTCGCCGGGGCCGGCGTGATCATGACGAAACTGGCGGACCTTGCCGTCGCGGCCTGATCCGCGATGGCCGGACCAGCAAGCTTGCATCGGGTGACGGAGCACGCGCTGCCTGCGACGGACAGGAGCGGCTTTTCAGACTAATCAAATCTTCACCTTCGCTCAGGAAACTGTACGCGACCAACGAGGGCGCGGAGCATGGGGGCGAACCTCGATTACCGAGCGATACCCGGACTGTTCGCGTCGCACCTGCGCCGTGACGCGGCGCTCTATGCACTCGTACTCGTCTACACCTTCGCGGGTCTGCTCTACGCGGAATCGCAGGGCGTTTCCGGCCTTGCGGTCCTGGAACAGTACGGCAATCCCTGGGCGCTGAATTTCGGCGTCACCTATCCCCTGATAGCCGTCACCTCGAGCTGCGTGTACGTCGTTCATCGCTTTGATGCACGACGCAGGCTGGCCTTCCGCCAATTGCTCGACGTGAACAGGCTCTCCCGCTTTCTCGCCGGCGAAGTGCTGCTTTTCGCGCTTGTCTTCTTCCAGGGTACGTTCACGGCCGTGAAAATCGGGATGGCACGAGCGTCCGGCTTCCAGTATGACCGGGCTCTTGCAGACATCGACCAGTGGCTGCATTTCGGACATTCGCCCTTCGAACTCCTGTACAAGCTCATCGGCTTCGACGGGGTCCGGCACCTGCTGGCGATCAACTACGAAATCTGCTGGTTCATAGCCTGCTTCGGCATGTTCTTCTGGATGGCGACTTCAGTGAAGGCCGAAAGGCTGCGGCTGCACTACATGCTGTCTTTCGTGGGATCGTGGGTCATCATCGGCAACGTCATTGCCGGCATCTTCACCTCTGCAGGTCCTGCCTTCTACGAACGCGTGACGGGCGACGCCGCGCGCTACCCCGACCTTGCGGGATTTCTGGCGGCAGGCCGCGGCCATTTTGCCTCCGTGGCCGAGGTTCAGTCATACCTGTGGGCCGCGCACGAGAGCGGCAAGCCCGGTCTCGGAACCGGCATCTCCGCCTTTCCGAGCATGCATGTGTCGCTGATCTTCCTGACCGCGCTGTTCGTCAACCGCTACGACCGCCGCTTCGGCGCCGTCGCCTTCGCCTATGTCGGTGTCATCGCATGCAGTTCGGTATTGCTGGGATGGCATTACGCAGTGGACGCCTACGTCGCCATCATCCTGACGACGCTGATCTATCACGGCTCCAGTATGGTTGCCGCAGCGCTCGAACCGGGCATTGGCAACCGAAGGCACCCGGGGCTGCGACTGGCGGCTTCAGATACTTGCGACACCCGGGAACCGGACAGGCACCTCACGTCGGCGTAGCCCGCTTTTCGCTTTCCGCCGAAATCCCGGCCAGTGCGCTGGCGAGGTCCTCGGCGGGCTGCGCGCCTATCACCGCGTAGCGGCCGTCCAGGATGAAGCAGGGCACGCCCGTCACGCCCATGCGCCGGGCGGTGGCTATTTCCTCGGTCACCTCGGGACGGTCGGCATCGCTGCGGAGCAACGCTTCGACCACGCTTGCGTCCATTCCCGCCTCAGCGGCGGCCTCGAGCAGGACGATCGGGTCGCCGATGTTGCGGCCCTCGGTAAAGTACATGCGGAAAAGGACATCGACGACGCGTTCCTGCACGCCGCCACCGGCCGACGAAGCCCAGCGAATCACCCGGTGGGCGTCGAGCGTGTTGGGGGAGACGGCGATGGCCTCGAAATCGAACCGGATGCCTTCCTCCGCACCCGCCTCGCGGATGGCATCATAGACCTGTCTCGCGCGGCCGGAACCGCCGAATTTCGCCTGCAGATATTCCTTCCGGTCCCGGCCTTCCTTCGGAAGCGTCGGGTCGAGCTGGAACGGGCGCCAGCGGACATCCACCTCGAGCGTGTCCCGGAGCCCGGATACAGCCTTCTCGAACCGCTTCTTTCCGATGTAGCACCACGGGCACATCACGTCCGAAACGATGTCCACTGTCATCCTGCCCATCGGTCAGTCCTGTTTGGCGTCGGCGTCCCACCACGTCTCGAGCTGATAGCCGTAAAGCGGCTGCTTCGCGGGGTGCCGGACATGTTTCCAGTGCGCCACCCACTGCTTGTCGACGTGGTAGAGCGGAACGACATAGTAGCCGGAAACGAGAACCCGATCGAGCGCGCGAACGGCATCGCGAAAGTCCGTCCGTGACCGCGCCTCGAGCATGGCCTCGATCATTGCGTCGATTGCGGGATCGTGCGCGCCGGCATAGTTGAAGCTGCCGTTGACGTTCCGCGAGACTGATGCCCAGCGGCCGATTTCTTCCGAGCCCGGCGAAAGCGACGAGGGATACGACTTGAGGATCATGTCGTAGTCGAAGGTCTGTGAGCGCTGCTGGTACTGCGCGTCGTCGACGGTGCGCACGGACATGGAAATGCCCAGCAGGGCAAGCGTCCTCTGGTAGGCAAGCGCAAGCTTCTCCTGGCCGGCATCCTGCGTCATCACATTGAATGCGAGCTGGCGGCCGCTGGCATCCACCATCTTCTCGTCCCGGATGCGGTAGCCCGCCTCGCGCAGGAGGTCGTAGGCCTTCCGCAGGACAGTGCGGTCGCGACCCGACCCGTCCGTCACCGGAAGCCTGTATGTGCCATCCATGACGGCCGGCAGGACCGCGTCGGGAAACGGCTTCAGGAGTTCGCGCTCGTGCGCATCGGCCGGTATCCCCAGGCACGACAGGCTCGATCCCTGCCAGTAGTCCTCGGTCCGCGCATATGCCCCGTCGAAGAGGTTGCGGTTCGCCCACTGGAAGTCGAAGGCGACCGCCAGCGCCTGGCGCACCCGGCGGTCGGCGAACATCTTGCGGCGCGTGTTGAAGACGAAACCGTACATGCCCGAGGGCAGGTGGCTCTGGAACGTCTCCTTTACCACGTCGCCGTCGCGGACCGCCGGGAAATCGAACGAGCGGGCCCACTTGGTAGGATTTCCCTCGGCGTAGACGTCGAAGACACCCTTCTTGAAAGCCTCGAACTGGGCGCTCTGGGAGAGGAAATATTCCACGCTGACCTGGTCGAAATTATCGAAGCCGCGCTTCACCGGAAGGTCCTTGCCCCAATAGTCGGGATTTCGCTCGTAGACGATCCGCTCGCCGGGCTCGACCTTCTTGACGACATACGGGCCGGAACCGATCGGCGGCTTCAGCGTCGTCTGTCCGAAGGTGCCGGTATCGATGGCATGCTCAGGCAGGATCGGCGAGTAGGCCGCTATGATGAGCGGCAGTTCGCGGTCGGAACCGTCCTTGAAGTCGAAGCGGACGCTGCGTTCGCCGACCTTCTCGATGCTCGCGACGTTGTCGAGGCGGTTGCTGAACGGCGGGCGGCCCTTCTCCTTCAGGAGCTTGAAGGAGAAGATGACGTCATCGGCCGTTACCGGCTGTCCATCGGACCACCGCGCCTTCGGGTTCAGGTCAAACTGGATGTAGGTGCGGTCCGGGCCCCATTCGACGCTCTTCGCCAGCAGGCCGTAGAGCGTGAAGGGTTCGTTGTCGGAGCGCTGCATGAGGCTCTCGTAGACGAGGTGGCCGAACTCCGGATCCCAGAGGCCGCGGGCGGTGGTGCGCATGCTCTTCAGGATAAACGGATTGAGGCTGTCGAAGCTGCCGACCACGCCATAGGCGATCCTGCCGCCCTTTGGCGCGTCGGGATTTACGTAGGAGAAATGGTCGAAGCCGGACGGGAGAGCGGGTTCGCCGTGCATGGCGATGCCGCCGACCGGCGCGGACACGGCGGGACCGGCCAGTGCCAGGAAGAGAATCGGAACGAATAGGGATGTGAGACGGGGCATGGTCCGGGTGGCCGCAATCGGATCGGCGAATCGACCTCGATGTTAGCATGGCCAATTCCGTCGCAACACCGCGACAGATTTTTTGGCTCCGAATGCCGGTGAATCCCGGCGTCGCACTGGATATCCGGCCGCACTCATTGTAACAGGGGGGCCAGTTGCGGGGTCTTGCAATTGCCGTAATTCGGCGACAGGGAGGGGCAAAATCACGGACCCGGTAAAGCACCCAGTGCGTCGAGAAATCGTTCCGGAAGAACCCAGGAGATCGAAATCACCATGACCTTGAAGCTTTCAACCGCCGCAGGCGCTCTGTTTTCGGCCGCACTCCTTGCCGGGAGCCTGACGGTGCTGCCGAACGCCGCCGTGGCCCAGGACGCCAATTCCAAGGCACCTGCGGCAGGCAACGGTGCGCAGGGACAGCCTCCCAAGGGGTGGTTCAAGGCCTGCACGAAGCAAGCGGACAATGATGTCTGCATCGTGCAGAACCTGGTGTCCGCTTCCAGCGGCCAGCTCATCACGGCGATCGGCCTCATCACCGTGCAGGGCAAGGTCAACCGCAAGCTGCTCCAGGTTTCGGTCCCGAGCGCACGCCTGATCCAGCCAGGCATCGGGATGCAGATCGACAATGGCCAGACCCAGAAGCTGGACTATGCGGTCTGCATGCCGGACAAGTGCGTCGCGGAAGTTCCTCTGACCGACCAGATGATCGCCAGTTTCAAGAAGGGCGGCCAGGTGACGTTCACTTCGGTGAACTTCCAGCGGCAGCCCAACCCGATCAAGGTGTCGCTGCAGGGCTTTACCGATGCGTTCGACGGTCCTCCGATGAAGCAGTCCGATCTCGAGCAGCGCCAGAAGCTGCTGCAGCAGGAGATGCAGAAGAAGGCCGAGGAGGCTCGCAAGAAGCTTGAGGCCGCACAGGAAAAGGCCAAGTCCGGCAAGTGATCCGTCGCTGAGAGGCTTGACGACACCGGCCCGGAGCGCTGCGCGCTCCGGGCCGAATGGTTTCCGGCCGCTATTCCCTCAGTGGCCGATGCGCTCACGCGTCCTGTAGATGCCTTTGTCGAACTCGTCGAAGATCTCTCCGATCTGTGGATGGCGCACGGGCTGGCCGCTGTCGTCGACCACGAGGTTCTGTTCCGAGACGTAGGCCACGTACTCGGTTTCGTCGTTCTCGGCGAAGAGATGGTAGAACGGCTGGTCCTTGCTCGGCCGGACGTCCTCGGGAATGGCGTTCCACCATTCCTCGGTGTTGTCGAATTCCGGATCGACGTCGAATATGACGCCCCGGAACGGGTATAGCCGATGGCGTACCACCTGACCGATCTGAAACTTTGCGCTGCGGGCTTTCATATCCAAGACCTTTTTCTCAGGAACTTGGGTATAAGTGCGTGGAAAATCAATGTCTATTTCTCGTCGGCGATTGAGCGGTCCTCTGCCCCGCACCTGCCGCCCGCTCGCGGGCGCTGGCCATCCTTGCTCTCAGGTCGCTGCCGAAGGCGCGAATTGCTCCTCCCGGCTGCATCCCCTCCCGCATGAAAATGCTGCGAAGCGGCCCGGCTTCCCCGAGGAAGGCGAGCCCGGCGGAGCGCATCATCTGCACCGGCAGGAAGGAAGCGAGCAGGCTGCGGTTCAGCATGTCGACGGCAATCGTGCGGCTGGTCACGTCCAGCCGGCGGGCCCGGTCGTACGCGGCCGAAACCCGGGAGGCATCCGAGGCATCTCCGTAACGTTCCAGGCAATCGGAGAGGGCCATCACGTCCCGTACGCCGAGGTTCAGCCCCTGGGCACCGATCGGCGGGAAGACATGCGCGGCCTCGCCGACGAGGACGACCCGGCGGCGCCCGAAAGCGTGCGCAAGCAGGCCTGAAAGGGGGAAGCGCTGCGGCGGCATGTCGACCTCGACTTCGCCGAGCATCCATTGCATGCGCTCGGCGATGCGTTCGGAGAGGTTCTCCTCCCCGAGCCTGATCAGCGTCTCCGCCTTCGAGGGCGCCATGACCCACACGAGGCTGGATCGGTTGCCGGGCAGCGGGACCTGCGTGAACGGGCCTTCCTCGGTATGGAACTCGGTCGAGATGTTTTCGTGGGGAACCCGGTGGGAGAAGGTGGTTATGAGGGCCGACTGCGGATACTGCCAGGTACGCGCCCCGATACCGGCAGCGTTCCGAACGACCGAATTGCGACCGTCGGCACCGACGGCCAATTCGGCTGTGAGCCGCTCACCCGTCTCGAGTTCCACCGCCATCCCGTCCTCCTGCTCGACGGCCTCGACCGCCGGAATCTCGAAACGGGTCAGGCCGTCCTGTGCGGCAACGGCCTGCGACAGGGCGTCGACAAGAGCGGCATTCGGCACATTGTGGGCGAAGGCCGTTTCTCCGATCTCCCCCGCATGGAAGGAGGTCGTGGGGGCGCGGAACAGGTTGCGCGTCCCGTCGACGATCCGCATGGTGGAGAGCGGCGCCGCACTTGCGGCGACTTCGCGCCAGAGGCCGAGACGATCGAGGAATTCCACCGACGGCTTCATCAGCGCCGTGGTCCGGCAGTCCGCCGAATGCGGAGGGGGGGCGACGAATGCGACGGTGCGCCCCTTGCGTGCGAGTTCGACGGCAGCCAGGCTGCCCGCCAATCCGCCTCCGACGACGACAACTTCGAAATCGCTCATTGCCACGACCTGTCCCGTCTCGTTTCCTTTTCTGAATCACTTAGAACAGCTAGGCCTGCAGGACCAGTTCGACGCGGACTTTTGCGCCGGGCCGCCGGCTCGGCGTTCCCGTTGCAGCGAGATGCGCTGCGAACTGGATTGCCGGGAGTTTGTCTGATAGCGGTTGCCGGCACAACGAAGAAAAGCGGTCGCGAGTAGCTGCCAGTGCGCATTTTCAACTACAAACGGGTGCCGTACGCCGAAATTCGCGCGTTCTCGGTCCACATCCTGACGGCCTCAGGCTCATTTCTCGCCTTTCTCGCCCTGGTGGCGGCGGCGGAACAGCGGTTCGCGGCGATGTTCTGGTGGCTGGGCGCCGCTCTGCTCGTCGATGGAATCGACGGCCCGATTGCCCGGAAGGTCGACGTGAAGTCGGTGCTTCCGAACTGGTCAGGCGTAATGCTGGACAACGTCATCGACTATGTGACCTATGTCCTCATCCCCGCTTTCGCACTCTATGAAAGCCACATGATCGGCACGCCGATGTCGTTCGTCGCGGCCGGCCTCATCGTGATGTCGAGTGCCATCTACTACGCCGACACCGGCATGAAGACGGAGGAGAACTTCTTCTCGGGCTTTCCGGTTGCATGGAACATGGTCGTCTTCACGCTGTTCGTCGTGCAGCCGACGGAAGAGGTTGCCTTCGGAGCCATCCTGATCTCGGTCGTCCTGACGTTCCTGCCGGTCGATTTCCTGCATCCCGTTCGGGTGGTGCGGCTTCGGAACCTGAACCTGACGGTTTTCGCGATATGGACGGTTCTTTCCATCGCGGCGCTGCTTATGGATTTCCAGAGCCCGCGATGGCTCGTGTGGGGTGTCGCCGGCTCCGGTTTGTATCTCTATTTCATCGGTCCGGTCCTGCAGCTTTTCCCGCGCCTCGGCCGGCGCTGACGTGACAAGAGGAAGGAAGGTGCGACCATGGCGAAAGCGATCCAGATCCGGCAGCACGGGGGTCCCGAAGTGCTGGAGTACGTCGATGTCGACCCGGGGCGTCCGGGCAAGGGCGAGGCGCTAATCCGGCATGCGGCAATCGGTCTCAATTTCATCGACATCTACTATCGCACCGGGCTCTATCCGGCACCCAACGGGCTGCCGCTCATTCCGGGAAACGAGGGCGCCGGCGAAGTCCTCGAAGTCGGCGACGGTGTCGTCGGGGTGAAGCCGGGGGACCGGGTGGCCTACGTCGGACCGATCGGCGCCTATTCTAGCGAACGGGTGGTTCCGGCGGACCGGCTGGTCAGGCTGCCGGACGAAATCTCCTTCGATGCCGGGGCGTCCATGATGCTCAAGGGCATGACGGCGGAATATCTGCTCTGCAGGACATTCCCGGTGAAGAAAGGCGACACCATCCTCTTCCACGCGGCCGCTGGCGGCGTCGGCCTGATCGCCGGCCAATGGGCGAAATCGATCGGCGCGACCGTGATCGGAACCGCAGGGTCGCCCGAGAAGATCGCGCTCGCGCTCGCTCACGGCTACGACCACGTCATCAACTACCGGACCGAGGACTTCGCCGCGAGGGTGAAGGAACTGACGGGCGGCAAGGGGTGCGACGTCGTCTACGATTCGGTCGGGAAGGATGCCTTTCCCGGCTCCCTGGACTGCCTGCGCCCGCGGGGAATGTGGGTGCTCTTCGGCCAGTCGTCCGGGGCGATTCCTCCGGTGGACCTCGCCGTTCTCGCGCAGAAGGGATCGCTGTACGCCACACGGCCGACGGTGTTCACCTATGTCGCCTCGCGTCAGGATCTGGAGCTTTCATCGGGCCGGCTTTTTCAGATGGTTTCGAGCGGAACCGTGCGCGTAGAGACGAACCAGACCTATCAGCTTGCCGAGGCGAGCCGCGCCCAAGCCGATCTCGAAGCACGCAAAACCACTGGAGCGACGCTGCTTAAGCCTTGAAAAATAAAAAAATATGTTGAAGCTGGATTCCTGTTGCGCTGCGGGGGGCTGACGAGAGTATAGCGACAGCCCCGCCCACGCGCTGATTGCAGCTCAGAGGTTTCCGTGGCGGTGAGCCCTTCAGCCAATCATGGCACACTCCTGAAAGTCGCAGGGCTCACCAAGCTCTTCGGCAGATTCAGGGCCTGCGACGGCATCGACCTCGAAATTCGCGCCGGCGAGATACACGCCCTGCTGGGCGAGAACGGCGCAGGCAAGTCGACACTCGTGAAGATGCTTTTCGGCGTGCTCGAGCCGTCGGCCGGCACGATTTTCTGGCGCGGCGCGTCGATCGACATCCGCAGTCCGGGCGAAGCGCGAAAGACCGGCATCGGCATGGTCTTTCAGCATTTCTCGCTTTTCGAGGCGCTGACTGTCGCCGAGAACATCGCCCTGTCGCTCGATCGCGACGTCTCGATCGACAGGATTTCCGAGGAAGCGGCAAAGCTGTCCAGGAACTACGGACTGCCGCTCGACCCTCGCTCCCATGTTGCGGACCTCTCGGTCGGCGAGCGGCAGCGCATCGAGATCGTACGCACGCTGCTGCAGAACCCGGACCTCGTGATTCTCGACGAGCCGACTTCCGTGCTGACGCCGCAGGAGGCGGACAGGCTGTTCGAGACGCTGGAGAAGCTGAAGGGCGAGGGCCGGTCGGTGCTCTACATCAGCCACCGGCTCGAGGAGGTGCGCCGCATCTGCGACCGCGCGACCGTGCTGCGGCACGGCAAGGTGACCGGTTCCTGCGATCCGCGGCAGGAGACCTCCGCATCACTCGCCCGGATGATGGTCGGTTCGGAGGTGGAGGCGATTCATGACGCAGGATTTTCACCGAAGGAGGAAATCCTGCTGGAAGCGCGCGCGCTGGATGCGCCTTCGCGGTCGCCGTTCGCGATCTCCCTGTCGAGCATCAACCTCGAGGTCCATGCAGGCGAGGTGCTGGCCATCGCCGGCGTCGCGGGCAACGGACAGAGCGAGTTGTTCGACGTGCTGTCGGGGGAAACTCGCGTGTCGAAGGCGAGTGCCATACGCATCGCCGGTCGCGATGTCGGGCGCCTGGGGATATCGGAGAGGCGGCTGCTCGGCGCCGGCTTCGTTCCCGAGGAGCGCAACGGACATGCGGCCGTCGGAGAACTGCCGCTCTCCGAGAACGTCATCCTTGCCCGCCATCGATCCGATGCATCGGCCTATCTCGGGTTCGGCGCGCTGAAGGTGCTCAAGCGCTCCGCGGTGCGCTCGACGGCGGCGCGCGTGTGCGCCGAGATGGATGTGCGGAAGTCCGGGGACGATCCGTTCGCCTCGGCGCTTTCCGGCGGGAACCTGCAGAAATTCATCGTCGGCCGCGAACTGGACCGCCAGCCCTCGGTCCTGGTCGTCAACCAGCCGACATGGGGCGTGGACGCAGGGGCGGCGAGCCGCATCCGGCAGGCGCTGATCGACCTGGCTCGTGGCGGGGCCGCGGTGCTCGTCATCAGCCAGGACCTCGACGAGATCTTCGAGATCGCGACCCGGATCGCAGTCATCAGCGAGGGGCGACTGTCGGCTCCGCAGCCGGCGGGTTCGATGACGCGCGAGCGCATCGGACTGCTGATGGGCGGCATCCACGGCGAGAGCGAAGCGGACATTCCCCATGCGTCTTGACATCGAAAAGCGCCCCGCGCCTTCGGGCCTCTACGTTGCGCTGTCGCCGTTCATCGCACTGGCGCTGACGCTGGTCGCCGGCGGCATCATGTTCGCCGGACTTGGCAAGAACCCGTTCCATGCGCTTTACGCGTTCCTCATCCAGCCGCTGGACAGCGTCTGGTCGCTGAACCAGCTCGCGGTGAAGTCGACTCCGCTGATCCTGATCGCCGTGGGCCTTTCGGTCTGCTTCCGGTCAAAGAACTGGAACATAGGGGCGGAAGGGCAATTCATCGCGGGCGGGATGATGGGCTCGATACTGCCGGTGATGTTCCCGGGCTGGAGCTCGCCGCTGGTGCTGCCGATCATGCTCGTTCTCGGCATGGTCGGAGGTGCTCTCTACGCGGCGATCCCGGCGATCCTCAAGGCGGAGTTCAACACGAACGAGATCCTCTCGAGCCTGATGCTTGTCTACGTCGCGCAGCTCTTCCTCGACTGGACCGTGCGCGGGCCCTGGCGCGATCCGCAAGGCTACAACTTCCCGCAGACGATCACATTTCCCGACGATGCCGTGCTGCCTTCTGTCTTTCCGCCCGGCGCTGCCCACTGGGGCGCGATCTTCGCCTTGGTCGCCGCCGTTGTGACCTGGTTCCTCATGCGCCATACGCTCAAGGGGTTCGAAATCAATGTGCTGGGGGAATCTGAACGGGCAGGGCGCTTCGCCGGCTTCTCAAGCCGGCGCATGGTGTATTTCGCCTTCCTGTTCTCCGGTGCCCTGGCCGGGCTCGCAGGCATCTGCGAAGTGTCGGGCGCCATCCAGCAGCTTCGCCCGGTGATCTCCCCCGGCTATGGATTCACGGCGATCATCGTCGCCTTCCTCGGCCGGCTCAACCCGCTCAGCATCATCGTCGCGGGGCTGGTGCTTGGGCTCACCTATCTCGGCGGCGAGGCGGCGCAGATTTCCATCGGGCTCAGCGACAAGGTGAGCAGCGTCTTCCAGGGGTTGCTTCTCTTCTTCGTGCTCGGGTGCGACACGCTCATCCACTATCGCATACGGCTGGTCGGCAGCCATGCCCGAGGGGAGGCCTCGTGATGCACCTCGTCCTTGCCACGCTGCTGACCGTGATGACCGCTTCGACGCCACTGCTTCTGGCGGCGACCGGCGAACTCGTCGTCGAACGCTCCGGGGTACTCAATCTCGGCGTGGAGGGCATGATGGTCATCGGTGCGGTGGTCGCCTTCATCGGCGCACAGTGGACCGGCTCGCCCTATCTCGGGGCTCTTTGCGGCATCGCCGCCGGCGCCCTTTTCTCGCTGACCTTCGGATTCCTGACCCTGACGCTCGTCGCGAACCAGGTCGCGACCGGACTGTCGCTGACGATACTGGGCCTCGGCCTTTCCGGCATGATCGGGAACGCCTACGTCGGCACGCCGGGCATCGAGATGGAGGCCATAGCGATCCCCGGCCTCGCCGGAATCCCGGTCGTCGGTCCGCTCCTCTTCAAGCATGATCTAATATTCTACGTTTCCATCCTGCTGGTGTTCGCGGTTCACTGGTTCCTCTTCCGCACGCGCGCGGGGCTGCGGCTGCGCTCGATCGGCGACAACCACACCTCGGCTCACGCGCTCGGAATGCCCGTCCTGAGGGTGCGCTATCTCGCTGTGATCTTCGGCGGCGCGTGCGCGGGACTTGCCGGCGCCCAGCTGTCGCTCGTCTACACCCCGCAGTGGACGGAAAACATGACTGCGGGTCGCGGCTGGATCGCGCTCGCGCTCGTCGTCTTCGGGTCATGGCGACCGTCGCGGGTTCTGGTCGGCGCCTATCTCTTCGGCGCCGTCAGCATCGGGGCCTTCAATGCACAGGCTTTCGGCGTGGCCATACCGTCGCAATTCCTTTCTTCTCTTCCCTATCTGGCAACCGTCGTCGTTCTCGTCCTAATCTCGCAGAACCGGCGATTGACGCTGATGAACACTCCGGCCTGTCTGGGGCGGCCGTTTGTTCCTGATCGTTGATGCTCGATCAGCCAACGACAACATGGCCCCGGGAAATCCTTCAGAGAGGAACAAGAGGTAGCAAAATGAAAAAACTGCTCGTTACACTGACCGCTGCGCTCGGCGTCGCCTTCGCGGCGCACGCCAACGCGGCCGACAAGGTGAAGGCATGCTTCGTCTATGTCGGGGCGCACAATGACGGGGGCTATTCCGAGGCGCACGAGAAAGGGCGCCTCTACCTGCAAAAGAAGCTCGGCGACAAGGTCGAGACCAAGTATGTCGAGAACATCGCCGAGGGCCCGGACGCCGAGCGGGTGCTGACGCAGCTTGCGCGCTCGGGCTGCAACATCATCTTCGCGACCTCGTTCGGCTACATGGACTCGGTGATCAAGGTCGCCAAGCAGTTCCCGAAGGTGAAGTTCGAGCACGCCACCGGCTACAAGACGGCGCCGAACGTCACCACCTACAATGCGCGCTTCTACGAGGGCCGATACGTGATCGGGCGCATCGCGGCCAAGATGTCGAAGGCCGGGGAAGTCGGCTACATCGCCTCGTTCCCGATTCCCGAGGTCATCCGCGGGATCAACTCCTTCATGCTCGGCGCGCATTCCATAAATCCGGACTTCAAGATCAAGATCGTCTGGGTGAACTCCTGGTTCGACCCGGGCAAGGAGGCGGACGCCGCGAAGACGCTCTTCGACCAGGGCGTCGACATCCTTGCGCAACACACCGACTCGCCGGCCGGCCTGCAGATCGCTGAGAAGCGCGGCAAGCACGGTTTCGGCCAGTCGAGCGACATGATCAAGTTCGCCCCGCATGCGCAGCTCACCGCGATCGTCGACAACTGGGGTCCGTACTACGTCGAGCGCGTCCAGGCACTGCTCGACGGGACCTGGAAGTCGCAGCAGAGCTGGGAAGGCCTGAAGGACAAGACCGTCGTCATGGCGCCGTACACCAACATGCCGGACGACGTGAAACAGATGGCCGAGGCGACCGTCAAGAAGATCGAGGGCGGCTTCAATCCGTTCACCGGTCCGATCGAGAAGCAGGACGGCTCGTCATGGCTGAAGAAGGGTGAAGTCGCCAGCGACAAGCAGCTGCTCGGCATGAACTTCTTCGTGAAGGGCGTCGACGCCAAGATCCCGCAGTAGTCGCGACCCGCAAGCAGGACGGAAAGGGGCCGGTCGGAAGTCGACCGGCCCCATTCTTTTACACCTTTCTCCCGGCCCGTTGCTGCGACAATGGCGGATCGGGCGTCAGCTTCCGACCAGCCCGGCCTTCCTGAGGTCGGCATGGGTATCGTCGAGGGTCTTCCCGGCGAGATGCACCAGTTCGTCGGCCTCTGCATGGGAGATGGTCAGCGGCGGCGAGATTATCAGGCTGTCGCGCACGTGGCGCATGACAAGTCCGTTGCGGAACGAGTGCTCTCGGGCGATGGTGCCGATCCTTCCGGGGCTCTCGAAGCGGCGCGTCAGGTCGGCCTTGTCAGGCACGAGCTCGAGCGCGCCGACGAGGCCGGTCATGCGAGCCTCGCCGACGAGCGGATGGTTGCCCAGTGCCAGCCATTTCTCAGCCAGGTATGGGCCGATGTCCCTGGCCACCCGCTCGACCAGATGTTCGCGCTGCATGATCTCGAGATTGGTGAGCGCCGCCGCACAGCACGCCGGATGTCCGGAATAGGTGTAGCCGTGGAAGAATTCGCCGCCTTCGAGAAATGCCTCGGCCATCCGGTCGGAAACGACGACGCCGCCGATCGGGAGGTAGCCGGAGGAGAGTCCCTTCGCGATCGCCATGAGGTCGGGCTTCATGCCGTAATAGCTCGAGCCGAACCATTCGCCGGTCCGGCCGAAGCCGCAGATCACCTCGTCGGAGACGAAAAGTATGTCGCGCTCCTCGAGAATCCGCTTCACCTCGGGCCAGTACGTGTCCGGCGGGACAATGACGCCGCCGGCGCCCTGGATGGGTTCGGCGATAAAGGCCGCGACCCGTTCCTCGCCGAGTTCGTCGATGGCCCTTTCCAGCTCGCGCGCCGCCCAGATGCCGAATTCGCCACGGCTCATGCCCGTTCCCATGCCGACGCCGAACCAGTAGGGCTGCTCGATGTGATGGATGCCCGGCAGCATGCCGCCCTGGCCGTGCATGCCGCTCATTCCGCCAAGGGCGGCACCGGCGACGGTCGAGCCGTGATAGGCGTTCTTGCGGCTGATGATGACCTGTTTTTCCGGCTTGCCCCGCAGCTGCCAGTAGGTGCGCACCATGCGCACGACGGTGTCGTTCGCGTCCGAGCCGGAATTGCCGAAGAACACCATTTTCATGTGCTCGGGCGTGATCTCCGCCAGCTTTTCGGCAAGCGCGATCGCCGGCGGATGGGTCGTCTTGAAGAACGTGTTGTAGTAGGCGAGTTCACTCATCTGGGCGCGCACCGCCTCGACGATCTCCTGGCGGCCGTGGCCGACATTGACGCACCAGAGCCCGGCCATTCCATCTAGGATGCGGTTGCCCTCGCTGTCCCAGAGCCACACGCCGTCTGCCTTTGTGATCACCCGGCGGTCATCGACGGGCGTGCCGCCATGATCGGTGAACGGGTGCATGTGATGACGGTGGTCGATCGCCTTGAGGTCCTGCGTGGACAGATTGACGGGCATGTCCGGATCACCTGATTCCTGTTCGGTTTCCTGATGGAGGGCGGCCAGCATTTGACCATGAGTGTCGAGTGTGCACAGTTTTTCCGGGGCGACAAGCGGCGGTCGTGCCTGTTGCCCGCCCGCCGCAGAAGCCAATGGCCCGGGAGCCGGGCAGGGGACATCGAATGGACGACGAGGCGGCCGGAGTGCCGGCGACAAATTGCGACGAACCCGGGACGGACGAGGCAGCGCGCTTTCTCGCCGGGAACCCCGACATCGAATCGGTCGACCTCCTGATCAGCGACGTGAACGGCGTGATGCGCGGCAAATGGGCTCCGGCCGAAGCCATAGCGAAAGTGCTGACGCCGGGCATCAACCTTCCGCTGTCGATCTTCGGGCTCGACATCTGGGGCCGGGAAGTCGAATCCACGGGACTCCACATCGAGACGGGTGATGTCGACGGCTTCTGCCGGGCAATACCGGGTCGGATCAACCGAGCGCCCTGGGCTGCGCGGCCGACCGCGCAGGTGCTGATGTCCATGTTCACGGAAGCCGGGGATCCTTATTTCGCCGATCCGCGCAATGCGCTTCGCTCGGTCGTCGAGCGCTTCGCGGCGAAGGGCCTGAAGCCGGTCGTCGCCTACGAACTCGAGTTCTACATGGTGGATCCCGAGGTCTTCCAGAGAAGCGGCCGGCTGTCTGACGAGACCCTCTCCCACGGACCGGCCCTGCAGAACATGTATTCCCTGTCGGAACTGCGCGGACAAAGCGATCTCTTCGCGGAGATACGGGCGGCGGCGCTGACGCAGAACCTGCCCATCGACACGATCATAAAGGAGGCCGCGCCCGGCCAGTTCGAGGTCAATCTCAAGCACCGCGACAACGCGATGGCGGCTGCCGACGATGCGGTGCTGCTGCGACGGCTGATCGCCGAATGCGCGCACATGCACGGACTGCGCGCCACCTTCATGGCCAAGCCATTTCTGGACTGGCCGGGCAACGGCATGCACGTGCACGCGAGCGTCCTGAACGCTGCTGGCGAAAACATCTTCGCTGGCGCCGACGGCGACGTCACGCTTCGCCACGCCGCAGCGGGCCTTTTGAAGACCATGCGCGACACGCTGTTGCTCTACGTGCCGGGCTTCAACGGATATCGTCGCCTTCAACGGGGCTCCTACGCGCCGACGCGGATCGCCTGGGGACGCAACAACCGCTCCGTGGCGGTCCGCGTGCCGGCGTCGGTCCCGGCGGCCACGCGCCTCGAACATCGTCTTTCGGGGGCCGATGCCAATCCCTATCTCGTTCTCGCCGGCGTACTCGGCGGGTTGCTCGAGGGGATCGAAAAGGAGGAACTGCCGCCGCCGCCCGTCGAGGGAAATGCCTACGACATTCCGCTGCCGCAACTCTCCGACGACATGGACGATGCGATCGACGATTTCGAGAGGTCGGATTTCATCCGGCGGCTACTTGGGGTGGACCTCCGCCGGATCATCGCCGAGATCAAGAAGACTGAGCTTGTCGCCTTTGATAACGAGATCACGCCACTGGAACGGTCCACCTATCTCTGACGGCGCTCAGGCGCCCTTCGGAGGCTCGCGCAGAAGGTAGATCAGGCAGGGGTCGCCCGCTCTCGCGGCGGTGGCCTGCGGCTTCCGGATGATGAGGGCGCCGGACCGGGAGAAGGTACGCATCATCGAGGAATCCTGCCGTTCGAAGGGCGTGGCGACCAGCGCGCCGTCCGGCCGGCGCTCGAGCGTGGCGCGGACATAGTCCTGGCGATGGTCGTTCTCCGGCATGGCCTTGCCCAGGACGGCATCGCGAACCGGAGCGGCGTCGTCCAGCCCGGCAAGGCGCGCGACAAGCGGGCGCAGGAAGAGATTGGCGCAGACCATGCTCGACACGGGGTTGCCGGGCAGCCCCAGCACGCGACGCCCGCCCAGCCTGCCGAACATCAGCGGCTTTCCCGGGCGCATGGCGATCTTCCAGAAGTCCAGGACCATCCCCCGTCCGGTCAGGACCCCCTGCACGAGATCGTGCTCGCCGACGGAAGCGCCTCCGAGAGTCACGAGGACGTCGGCCCCCTCGTTCTCGGCGACCGCGACGGCGTCCAGGATGGCTTCACGGCTGTCGCCGGCTATGCCGAGATCGAGCACCTCGCCTCCGGCATCCCCGACGACGGCGGCGACGCCGAAAGTGTTCGATGCGACGATCTGGTCCGGGCCCGGCACTTCTCCCGGCGCGACCAGTTCGTCGCCCGTGGCGAGGATCCCGACGAGCGGCCGTCGCCGCACAGGCACCACCGCATGGTTCATCGCTGCGGCAAGCATGAGGCGCCCTGCGTCGAGGCGGTCTCCAGGTTCGAGTAGTTGCTCGCCTTCGTCGAAGTCGAGGCCGGCCCTGCGGATATGGCGTCCCCGGGTGACGCCTTCGACGATACGGATGCCGGCTTCCGGAAGCCGTTCCACGTTCTCCTGCACGACAACCGTGTCTGCGCCAGCCGGAAGAGGGGCCCCCGTGAAGATGCGAACGGCCTGGCCGGCGCCGACCACGCCGGAAAAGCCGTGGCCGGCGGCGGACTGTCCGATGACCTCCAGGTCGCATGGGACCTTCCCGACGTCGGCATGGCGAACCGCATAGCCGTCCATCGCGGAAGCCGCGAAGGGTGGCTGGGTCCGCTTCGCCGCGAGGGGGCGTGCAAGCACCCGACCCCCGGCTTCCCGCAAGGGCACCATGCAGATGTCGTCCAGCGCCGAGACGCCGGACAGGAGGCGATCGAGCGCAGCCTCAACCGGCAGCAGCGACATCAGCCGGCCTCGCTTGTGGCATTGTCGCGCTGCCAGTCGCCGGACTTGCCTCCGGTCTTGGACAGAAGCCTTATGCCGGTGATCTCCATGCCCTTGTCGGCGGCCTTGGCCATGTCGTAGATCGTGAGGCAGGCGACGCTGACGGCGGTCAGCGCTTCCATCTCGACGCCGGTGCGGCCGGTCAGCCTGGCGGCGGCCTCGACGCGCAGGCCGGTCCCGTCGGTGCGTTCCTCGACGGAGACCGAGACCTTGGTCAGGGCCAACGGATGGCAGAGGGGGATCAGGTTCGAGGTCTGCTTGGCCGCCATGATGCCCGCGATGCGTGCGGCGCCGATCACGTCGCCCTTCTTGGCGTTGCCTTGCCTGATGAGGGCAAGGGTTTCAGGATGCATCAGGACCGAGCCTTCGGCGATCGCGACGCGAACGGTTTCGGGCTTGTCTCCCACATCGACCATGTCGGCCTTGCCGGAGACGTCGAGATGGCTGAGGCGGCGGTCCTGCTTGGACATGGTCATTCTCCGGCCGAGGCCGCTTCGCCGGTCAGGAGGGCGCGGGTCGCCGCCGTCACGTCGTCCTTTCGCATGAGGCTTTCGCCGACCAGGAAGGTCGAGATGCCGCTTCCGGCGAGCTTTCGGCAATCGTCGTGGGTGAAGATGCCGCTCTCCGCGACAGGCAGACGATCCTCGGGCACCATGGCGGAAAGCCGGATCGACGTTTCGAGACTGACCTCGAAGGTGCGCAGATCCCGATTGTTGATGCCGAGAAGCCGGGTGGCGAGGCCGAGGGCACGCTCCATCTCGGCGGCACTGTGAACTTCGACCAGCACGTCCATGCCGAGTTCCCCGGCAGTTTCCTCTAGACGGCGCGCCGTGTCGTCGTCGACGGCAGCCATTATGACCAGAATGGCGTCCGCTCCCCAGGCGCGGGCTTCGTGGACCTGGTAGGGCTCGAACATGAAGTCCTTGCGCAGGACGGGCAACGAGCCGGCCGAGCGCGCAGCGGAAAGAAATTCAGGCGCGCCCTGGAAGGACGGGCGGTCGGTCAGCACCGAAAGACAGGCCGCCCCACCGGCCTCGTAGGCCTCGGCAAGGCGCGGCGGATCGAAATCAGGCCGGATGAGGCCCTTCGAGGGGCTTGCCTTCTTGATCTCGGCTATCAGCCCGAACACGCCCTGCCGCCGGCGCCTCTCGAGGGCGTCGAGAAAGCCGCGCGGCGCCTCGACATCGGCGATTGCTGCCTTCAGTTCGACGAGAGGCCGGGCCGACTTCGCGGCGGCGATCTCCTCGCGCTTGTATTTCTCGATGCGGGCCAGAATATCAGACATCGCCGGTGACTTTCTCGAGCATCTCAGGCTGGCTTGGCGTTGGCATTGGAGACGGCGACGAGCCTTTCCAGCACGGCCAGCGCCGCACCGCCGTCCACCGCACGCGTCGCCATTTCCACACCTTCCGAGAGGGCCTCCGCCTTGCCGGCTATGACCAGCGACGCCGCTGCATTCAGCACCGCGATATCGCGGTAGGCGTTCCGCGTTCCGGTCAGCACGCCGCGCAGCGCGGCGGCGTTGTGATGTTTGTCACCGCCACGCAGGTCGTCCAGAGTGGCCCTGGAGAGGCCGAGGTCGGTCGCCTCGATTTCGCGCTCCCGGACAGTTCCGCCTTCGAGGACCGCGACATGGGTCGGGCCGGTGGTCGTCATTTCGTCGAGCCCCTGGCCGTGAACCACCCAGACCGTCTCGGAGCCGAGGTCGCGCAGGACTTCGGCCAGGGGGCGGAGCCACTGGGGGGCGAACACGCCGAGAAGCTGCCGCTTCACCCCCGCGGGATTGGCGAGCGGGCCGAGGAGATTGAAAATCGTGCGCGTCCCGAGCTCGACGCGCGACGGGCCCACATGGCGCATCGCCGAATGGTGCGAAGGAGCGAACATGAATCCGATTCCCGCCTCGGCGATGCAGGCTGCGATGCCTTCGGGCGAGAGCTCGATATTGACGCCGAGCGCCGTAAGTGCGTCCGCCGTCCCGGATTTCGAAGAAAGGGCGCGGTTCCCGTGCTTGGCGACCGTGGCGCCGGCACCGGCGGCGATGAAAGCCGCGCAGGTCGAGACGTTGTAGGATCCGACGCCGTCGCCACCGGTGCCGACGATGTCGATGGCATCGGCGGGGGCGGCCACCGGCAGCATCTTCGAACGCATCGTCGTGACGGCGCCGACGATCTCGTCGACCGTCTCGCCTCGCACCCGCAGTGCCATCAGGAAACCGCCGATCTGGGACGGCGTGGCATCGCCGGACATCATGATGTCGAAGGCCTTGCGCGACTCTTCTCGGCTCAGCGGTTCGCCGGCGGCCACCCTAGCGATCGCGCTCTTCAAATCAGCCATGGTATGCCCATCCTCTCTGCCGGCCGGCCACCTTCCCGGTAGCGTGTCCCTAGTAGCGCGCGATCGCCTGCTGGGCCAGATCCTGGTTCACGGACACTCCGTACCTCGTCTGCAGCTCGCCCACCATCTGGCCGAGCAGCGCGTTGCTGGACTGGTCGGACAGCGCGCTCATCTGCTGCGGCTGCAGTGCATCGTAGCCACTCGCGGTGCCCTGGTGGACGGCGGTCACCTGGAGGACGATCTTGTTGCTGGCATCGCCGGCCGCGTCGGCGACCGCGACCGTGCCCTGAGGCCCTCCGAATGCCTTGTCGACGGCGTCCCGGCCGAAGACCGCATCGGTGTCCCGGCGATTGACCCCCTGCTTGGTCTCGAGGCTCGCGCCGAGACTGGAGGCGACTTCCTTGAGCGCCTTGCCGCCGTCGACACTTTTCTTGATTTCCTTGGCCTTGCTGGCGATCTCTTCACTGTACCGGGCGGCCGTCCAGTCGGCGACGACCTTGTCGCGCACGTCCTTCAGGGGCCGGTCGTGTGCCTTCGTCACACCCAGCACCTCGACCCACAAATAGCCGTTCGAGCCGTAGTTGAGGGCAGGGATCTCGTCTCCCTGACCATTGGAGAAGGCAGCCTTCAGAAGGTCCTGCGCTTCTGGCAGGTCCTTCAGCTGCTTGCCGGACGGTGTCTGGCCGGAACTGTCGACGGCATCCACGACGACCGGCTTGAGACCTTCCTTCCTGGCCGCTTCCTGAAGCGTCGCGCCGCCGGCGCGGGCGTCCTCGTAGGCGTTCTGGACATCGTTGATCCGGTCGTTGGCCTTTTCCACGGCCATTTGCTGCCTGACCTCCTTCTCAACCTCGTCGAAAGGTTTCAGATGTGCCGGCTTGACGTCGGCGACACGCAGAATGACGGGGCCGAAAGCGCCGTCCACGACGCCTGTCGTCTCGCCGGCCTGCTTGACGGCGAATGCCGCGTCGGCGAGCTGTTTCTCGGGAAACGCTTCCCGCGTAAAGGTGCCGAGGCGGATGTCTGATGCGCTCTTGCCCTGTTCCTTGGCCAGTTCGTCGAAGCTCGTGCCGTCCTTGAGCTTCTGCTCGGCGGCTTCCGCCGCTTTCTTGTCCGGGAACGTCAACTGGTCGATCGTCCTGCGCCCGGCGACGCCGTAGAGCGACTTGTGGTCGTCGTAATACTGCCTCGCGTCGGCCGCGGAGATGGAGGAGGGGTCGGCGATATCCTTCGGCGTGAGCGTCACGTAGGCGATCTTGCGATATTCGGGTGCCCTGTATTCGCTCTTGTGCTTGTCGAAATAGGCCTGCAGATCCTTCTCGTCCGGGGCGCCGACCTTGGCAACCACGTCCTTGTTGACGAGCATGTATTCGACGTCGCGGGTCTCGTCGCGGTGCTGGAGGAAGGCGTTCACGAGCACCACGGGCGGCTTGAAGCCGTTGCCGACGGCATCGACGATCTGGCTGCGCACGGCCGCAGCGCTCCGGCTCTCGATATAACTCTTCTCGCTCATCCCGACGTTCTGCAGCACCGCGCGAAAGGCCTGGCGGCTGAAGTTGCCCTGGGAGTCGTGGAACGCCGGATCCTGCGCGATGTATTTCGCCAGCTGGTCCTGCGAGACGCCGAGGTGCATGTCGCGGCCGAGCTGGTCGAGCGCCGCCCCCGAGGCAAGCTGCGACAAGACGCGGCCCTCGACGCCCAGCGCCTTTGCCTGCTGGCTGGTGAGCCGCGTATGGAAGCGCTGCGAGAGCGTCGACATTTCGCGATCGTAGGCAAGTCGGAACTCGTTGGGCGTGACCTTCACGCTGCCGACGGTGATCACCGAATTGCCGCCGCCGAAACTGGAGAACAGCGTGCCCGAGATGCCCCAGACGCCGAAGGACAGCACCAGGATGGCCATGAGAAGCTTGGCTACCCAGGTCTGGGCGCCTCTGCGGAACACGTCTAGCATGAAACCGATCGACCTCTTTGGTTCTTCGTCACCGCCTGAAGGCGGCTTTTGCCGCACCTCTTAGACGAAAGCCGGCGCGAGTTGAAGGGCGGAGACCTCAATTCCGCAGCTGCGGCCGGTGGCGAAGTGACACCGCCGCCATTCCCTTGTCCTGCAGCATTTGCTAGGTGGCGCCGGGAAGGCTGAAAGAGGACCGATCGATGACGCCGAACACACGACCGCTCGTCGCGGGCAACTGGAAAATGAACGGCCTGCGGGAGAATCTCGACCAGATACAGGCTGTCGCCGGCGGAATCGGCGACATCGCCGAGACGATCGACGTCGTCATCTGCCCGCCGGCGACCCTTCTGTACGTGGCGACCGCGCTTGCCGAGGACACCGCTCTCGGCATCGGGGCGCAGGACTGCCACGCAGCGCCTGCCGGCGCACATACCGGTGATTTATCCGCCGAGATGATCGCGGACTGCCTGGCGTCGCATGTCATCGTCGGACATTCGGAGCGCCGCGCCGATCACGGGGAGACCGACGAGGCCGTTCGCGCCAAGACGGAGGCTGCATGGCGGGCCGGCCTCACGGCCATTGTCTGCGTGGGCGAGACCGAGCAGGAGCGCAGGGAAGGGCGCGCTCTCGACGTCGTCGGCGTTCAGCTGGCGGCGTCCGTCCCGGACGGCGCCACGGCGGAAAACACGGTGGTTGCCTACGAGCCCGTCTGGGCCATCGGGACAGGCCTGACGCCCACTGCCGCCGACATCGCGGAGGTGCATGCCTTCATGCGCGGCGCGCTCCGCCAGCGTTTCGGGACGAACGCAGATACCATGCGGCTGCTCTACGGAGGGTCCGTCAAGCCGTCCAACGCGGCGGAACTGATGGCGGTGGCCAATGTCGACGGGGCTCTCGTCGGCGGGGCCAGCTTGAAATCGGCGGACTTCCTTGCCATCTGCGCGGCCTGCGACGGAGCCGGCTCTTCCGCGTGACCATTTGACCTTCGCGCTTCTCCCGGGGTTGGAAAGCGCGGCGCCCTCGTGTAATGAGCCGCCAAAATCGAAATTGCCCGCTGCGGCAGGAAACAACACATGCACACGATCCTGATCGTCATCCACCTGCTGATCGTGCTGGCGCTCGTCGGCATCGTCCTCGTCCAGAAGTCCGAAGGCGGCGGCCTCGGCATCGGCGGCGGGTCCGGTTTCATGACGGCGCGTGGGGCGGCGAACACGCTGACCCGCACGACGGGCATTCTTGCCGCAGCGTTCTTCGCCACCTCTCTGGCCCTCGGCATACTGGCGCGCTACGGCAGCGGACCGACAGACATCCTCAACCGGATCCCCGTCAACCAGACGACCCCAGGCAAGACCGGCGGCTCGCTGCTCGACAAGCTGAACGAGAGTTCTCCGAAATCTTCCTCCGGCACCACCGGCGACTCGTCCGGCAAAGCCGGGACATCGCAGGCGGGCGGCGCCACACAGCAGCCGCCGTCGGGTTCCGAGAGCAAGGCGCCTGCGACCTCCAGCCCGGCTGGCGGCAGCGACAGCAAGGCCGCGTCACCCGCGACGCCGGCCCAGGAAGGTGGCAGCGGGCAGGCAGGCTCGGGTTCACAGATCCCGACGGGCCAGTAGAAAACCGGCAAACGCCAGACGGACCGGTTGCCCGAGCGGGTTTGCGGTCCGTTTTTCTCGATCCATCCCGCGTCGGCAAGGCTTTAGCTTTGGACGACGCATTTTTGGGGTGGCGGAATCAATTTCGAGGCGATATCGGTTCAAGCCCATGGCGCGTTACGTTTTCATCACCGGCGGCGTGGTTTCTTCCCTTGGAAAAGGAATAGCTTCGGCCGCCCTCGGCGCATTGCTGCAGGCCCGTGGATACCGGGTGCGGCTGCGCAAACTCGATCCCTACCTGAACGTGGATCCGGGCACCATGAGCCCGACCCAGCACGGCGAGGTGTTCGTCACGGACGACGGCGCCGAGACCGATCTGGACCTCGGCCATTACGAGCGGTTCACCGGACGTTCGGCCGTTCAGGCCGACAACATCACGACGGGCCGGCTGTACAAGAACATCCTCGACAAGGAGCGTCGCGGCGACTACCTCGGCGCGACCGTGCAGGTGATCCCGCACGTCACGAACGAGATCAAGTCGTTCGTCCTCGACGCAAACGACGATTTCGACTTCGTTCTCTGCGAGATCGGCGGAACGGTCGGCGACATTGAGGCGATGCCCTTCATCGAGGCGATCCGGCAGCTCGGCAACGATCTGCCGCGGGGCAACGCCGTCTACGTCCACCTGACGCTGATGCCGTATATTCCGGCCGCCGGCGAGCTGAAGACCAAGCCGACGCAGCATTCCGTGAAGGAGCTGCAGGCGCTGGGAATCGCGCCCGACGTACTGCTTGTCCGGGCCGACCGGGAGATCCCCGAGGAAGAGCGACGCAAGCTTTCACTGTTCTGCAACGTCCGGCCGTCCGCCGTCATCCAGGCGCTCGACGTTCCGAGCATCTACGACGTGCCGATGGCCTACCACAAGGAGGGCCTCGACGACGAGGTCCTCGCGGCCTTCGGCATCGATCCCGCGCCGAAGCCGCGGCTGGAAGCGTGGGAAGACGTCGCCGAGCGGATCCGCACGCCGGAAGGCGAGGTTACGATCGCCATCGTCGGCAAGTACACCGGCCTGAAGGATGCCTACAAGTCGCTGATCGAGGCGCTCCATCACGGCGGGTTCGCCAACAGGATCAAGGTTCGGATCGACTGGATCGAATCGGAAATCTTCGAGAAGGAGGATCCGGCCTACTGGCTCGAGAAGGTGAACGGGATCCTCGTGCCGGGCGGCTTCGGCGAACGCGGATCGCAGGGCAAGATCAACGCCGCGCGGTTCGCGCGCGAGCGCAACGTGCCCTATTTCGGAATCTGCTTCGGCATGCAGATGGCGGTCATCGAGGCGGCGCGCAACCTCGCGGGCATCGAGGGCGCGACCAGCACCGAGTTCGGTCCGGCCGACGAGCCCGTCGTCGGCCTCATGACCGAATGGCTGAAGGGCAACATGCTGGAGAAGCGCTCTTTGGCCGGGGACCTCGGCGGGACCATGCGCCTCGGCGCGTATCCTGCACATCTGAAGGAGGGAACCCGCATCGCCCGCATATACGGCAAGCTCGACATTTCCGAGCGCCATCGCCACCGCTATGAGGTCAATGTCGACTACAAGGGCCGGCTGGAGGAGGCGGGACTGGTGTTTTCGGGCATGTCGCCCGACGGAGTCTTGCCGGAGACTATCGAATACGAGGACCATCCCTGGTTCATCGGCGTGCAATACCACCCGGAACTGAAGAGCCGTCCGCTTGAGCCGCATCCGCTTTTCTCGAGCTTCGTCGCGGCGGCGCTGGAACAGTCAAGGCTTGTCTAGGAGGCTTGTCGCGCGGCCGGGCAGGGGACTTCTCCTTTCGCCGCACGAAGAACCGAACGGGATTGCGGATCCTGATCCGGAATCTCAACGCTTTGCAGACAATGGCGTTATGCTGGCCTGCGATTTTCGAACTTGAGGCGCTGGCCGTCATGATTTCTGGACAATCGATTCCCCGCCCCCTGGATCACATGGTCCTGCCTGTCGCGGATCTCGGCACCGCCCGCGCGCGGCTCCAGGCGATCGGCTTCACGGTCGCGCCGGAGGCTCGACATCCGTTCGGCACCAGCAACGCCTGCGTCTACCTTGCCGACGGCACGTTTCTCGAACCGCTCGCAGTCGCCGACCGGGAAACCTGCGAGGCGGAAGCCCGCGCCGGCAACGTTTTCGTGGCAAGGGACCAGGCCTTTCGCTTTCGCAACGGGAACGAGGGCTTCTCTGCCCTCGTGCTGGGCACCGAGAACGCTTCGGCGGACGACCGCCGCTTCCGCGAGGCCGGGATCAGCGCCGGAACGCCGCTGGAATTCTCGAGGATATTCACCGGGGCTTCGGGCGACAGGGCCGAAGCGGCGTTTCACCTCGCCTTCGCGGCCGACCTGCGCGCGCCGGACACACTGTTCTTCACATGCGAGCGCGTTCGGCTGCCGGAGGTGGACCGCACCGCGCTCGAAAGACACGCGAACGGCACGCTCGGCATTTCGGAAGTGGTGCTGTGCGAGGAGAATCCGGCTGACTTCCAGTACCTGCTGCAGCAAGTCGTCGGCCAGCGGAGCGTCGAGTCCCTTTCTTTCGGCATAACCCTTCCGGCGGCCAACGGACGGGTGAGCGCGCTCACGCCCGAAGGTGCCAGGATCTTTCTTGGCGAAGCGCCAGAGACCGGCGAGCGGGGGCTTCGGCTGATTGGTATCGTCTTCCGCGTCCGTGACCTCGTCGCGCTCGAGCGGCTGCTTCGCACGAACGGCATGGCTTTCCATCGCCAGGCCAACCGCGTCGTCGTGGGGCGTGCCCCGGGACAGGGCGCCCTGTTCGCCTTTGAGGAATGTGCATGATCGCGAGACCGAACACGATCGTCGAGGCCGTTTGCGGGCAGACGCGGGTGGCTTTCTCCAACGGGAATCCGCTGACGCTGATTGCGGGTCCCTGCCAGATGGAAAGCCGCGAGCACGCCTTCGAGATGGCGGGAAGACTGCAGGAGATGTGCGCCAGCCGAAACCTCGGGCTCGTCTACAAGACCTCGTTCGACAAGGCCAACCGCACTTCGCTTTCCGGCGCGCGCGGACTCGGGCTCGACAGAAGCCTCCAGGTGTTCGAACTCACTCCGCAAGGAACTGGAAATTCCGGTTCTGACCGACGTGCATACGGAGGCGCAGTGCGGAACCGTCTCCGAGGTCGTCGACATCCTGCAGATACCCGCGTTCCTGTCGCGCCAGACCGATCTCCTCGTCGCCGCGGCGAAGACCGGACGGATCGTCAACGTCAAGAAGGGCCAGTTCCTCGCCCCGTGGGACATGAGGAACGTCGTGGCGAAGATAACCGAGAGCGGCAATTCCAATGTGCTGGTGACGGAACGGGGAGTCTCTTTCGGCTACAACACGCTTGTCTCGGACATGCGCGCGCTGCCGATCATGGCCGCTCTCGGGACGCCGGTCGTCTTCGACGCCACGCATTCGGTGCAGCAGCCCGGCGGGCAGGGCTCTTCGACAGGCGGCCAGCGCGAGTTCGTCGCCACCCTGGCGCGTGCGGCGGTGGCCGTCGGCGTCGCGGCCGTTTTCATAGAGACGCACGAGGATCCCGACAGCGCTCCCTCCGACGGTCCGAACATGGTGCCGCTGGCGGAAATGCCGCGGCTCCTCGATACGCTGATGGCGCTGGACGCCGTGGCGAAGGCCGCAACGGACGGCTAGCCGTCCGGCGTATCGCGATTGCGCCGATTTCACGCTTTCGCTAAGACGTCGCGAGCCGGTCCGCCGGCGAGCAAGGCCAATGCCGCCCCAACCACGGAGACTTCACATGACCGCAATCATAGACGTCATCGGACGCGAGATCCTTGACAGCCGTGGCAATCCGACAGTCGAGGTGGACGTCATCCTCGAGGACGGTTCGATGGGCAGGGCGGCCGTGCCGTCGGGCGCCTCGACCGGAGCGCACGAGGCGGTCGAACTGCGCGACGGCGGCAGCCGGTATCTCGGCAAGGGCGTCGAACGCGCCGTCGAATCCGTCAACACGGAGATCTTCGAGGCCGTCACGGGGCTGGAGGCAGAGAACCAGATACAGATCGACCGGGTGATGATCGAACTCGACGGCACGCCGAACAAGTCCCGCATCGGCGCCAACGCCATTCTCGGCGTCTCGCTCGCCGTCGCGAAGGCAGCAGCGGACGCCTCCGCCCTGCCGCTTTACCGATATGTCGGCGGCGCGAGCGCGCACGTGCTTCCCGTACCCATGATGAACATCGTCAACGGCGGCGAGCACGCCGACAATCCGATCGACTTCCAGGAGTTCATGATCATTCCGGTGGGCGCCGACACGCTTCGCGACGCCGTGCGGATGGGCTCGGAAGTCTTCCATACTCTGAAGAAGCAGCTCGCGGCCGAAGGCCACAACACCAATGTCGGAGACGAGGGCGGCTTCGCGCCGATGATCAACAGCGCGCCCGACGCGCTCGACTTCATCATGAAGTCGATAGAGAAGGCTGGCTACAAGCCGGGCGACGACATCAGCCTCGGCCTCGATTGCGCGGCTACCGAGTTCTTCGACGACGGCAAGTACGACCTGAAGGGCGAGGGCCGGGTGCTGGACCCCGGCGAAATGGCCGATTATCTCGCCGAACTCGTGGGCAGGTACCCCATCATCTCGGTCGAGGACGGCATGGCCGAAGATGATTGGGACGGCTGGAAGGTGCTGACCGACAAACTGGGCGGAAAGTGCCAGCTCGTCGGCGACGACCTCTTCGTGACCAATTCGGAGCGGCTGCGCGACGGGATCAAGATGGGGGTCGCCAACTCGATCCTCGTGAAGGTGAACCAGATCGGTTCGCTGACCGAAACTCTGGACGCCGTCGCGACGGCCAACCGGGCTGCCTACACGGCCGTCATGTCACACCGGTCCGGCGAGACGGAAGATTCCACGATCGCCGATCTCGCCGTCGCGACCAATTGCGGGCAGATCAAGACCGGCTCGCTGTCGCGGTCGGACCGGCTGGCGAAGTACAACCAGCTCATCCGGATCGAGGAGGACCTCGGCGACCAGGCCGTATACGCCGGACGATCGATCCTGCGGGACTGAGTTCCGCAGCTGCCCGAGGTTGTGACGGTTGGCCACTCATGGTCAACCGTCGGTTAATTTCTGTGCCCTACTGTATCCGTCGTCCCCTCGCGGGAAAGCGGCGTTCGGGAGTGCACGATGATGGTCATGCGTACGAAGCAGAGGCGGCAGTCCCGTCGCGGTCGGTGGGTCGTTCCCTGTCTTGCCGCTGCCTTCCTGTCATATTTCAGCTTCCACGCCGTCAACGGTGATCTCGGGCTCAGCGCCAGCATCACGCTCGACCGGAAGGAAGCCAGCCTCAAGTCCACGCTCGACGGTCTCCTGAAGGAGCGGCGGGCGCTGGAGCAGCGTGCGCGGCTGCTGAAGGACGGGACGCTGGAAAAGGACATGCTGGACCAGGAGGCGCGCGCCAACCTGGAAGTCGCACGCCCTGACGAAATCGTCATTTATCGGCACAACTGAATTAACCGCAATTAAGTTAATCTGCATTTTTCATTGCTTTTTCATGGCTTTGCAGCGCAGAAGAGCCATGCAAAAATGGCATTGCTGCCACTGCCGTATTTTCCTATGGTCTTACAAAATCAAGCCTACAGGGAGGCATGCATGGCCGCGCGCAAGACTGCATCGTCCACGAGCCGAAGATCCTCTTCCTCTTCTACGTCAAGCCGAAAATCCAGCGCTTCCAAGCCGCAGATCGGCTCGCGGATCGCCGAGTTCGGAAAGGAAGACGAATTCGACGCCTATCGCCGGATGCTGCTTATCCGCCGGTTCGAGGAGAAGGCGGGCCAGCTCTACGGCATGGGCTTCATCGGCGGCTTCTGCCACCTCTATATCGGGCAGGAAGCGGTGGTCACCGGCATGCAGCTCGCGCTCAAGGAGGGCGACCAGGTGATCACCGGCTACCGCGACCATGGGCATATGCTCGCGACCGGGATGTCGCCGCGGGGCGTCATGGCGGAACTCACGGGGCGTCGCGGCGGCTATTCCAAGGGGAAGGGCGGCTCGATGCACATGTTCTCCAAGGAAAAGAACTTCTACGGCGGCCACGGCATCGTCGGCGCTCCGGCGCCGCTCGGCACCGGTCTTGCGCTGGCGAACCAGTATCGCGGCAACGACTTCGTCAGCCTCACCTATTTCGGCGACGGCGCCTCCAACCAGGGACAGGTCTACGAGAGCTTCAACATGGCGGCGCTATGGAAGCTGCCAGTGATCTACATCATCGAGAACAACCGCTACGCCATGGGGACCTCCGTCGCCCGTTCCTCGGCGCAGACAGACTTCTCGCAGCGCGGGGCTTCGTTCAATATTCCCGGCTTCCATGTGGACGGGATGGATGTCCGCGCGGTGAAGGCCGCAGGCGAGGAAGCGACCGAATGGTGCCGAGCCGGCAAGGGGCCGCTGATCCTCGAAATGTCGACCTACCGCTATCGCGGGCACTCAATGTCGGATCCCGCCAAGTACCGCTCGCGCGACGAGGTGCAGAAGATGCGCTCCGAACACGACCCGATCGAACAGGTGCGCAACCGCATCCTCGAGAAGAAGTGGGCGACGGAGGACGAGCTCAAGAACATCGACAAGGAGGTGCGGGACACGGTCGCCGACGCGGCGGACTTCGCGCAATCCGACAAGGAGCCGGACCTCTCCGAGCTCTACACCGACATCCTGCTCTAAGGGGAGGGCCGTCCATGCCAGTACAAGTTCTCATGCCCGCCCTCTCGCCGACGATGGAAGAGGGCACGCTTTCCAAATGGGTGAAGAAGGAAGGCGATGACGTTTCCGCCGGCGACGTGATCGCGGAGATCGAGACCGACAAGGCGACGATGGAGGTGGAGGCCGTCGACGAGGGCAAACTCGGGAAGATACTCGTCTCGGAAGGATCCGAGAACGTGAAGGTCAACACGCCGATCGCCGTGCTCCTGCAGGACGGCGAGAGCGCCGACGACATCGGCAAGGCCGAATCGCCGGCCGCCGCCTCGCCGCCCGACAGTGGCGGTGGCGCTCAGGAGGAAGCGAAGCCGGAAGCGCCGAAGGCCGCGGCCGCGCCCCGGCAGGCGGAGGTCGCGTCGGACCCGGACATTCCGGCCGGCACCGAGATGGTTTCCACGACAGTGCGGGACGCCCTGCGCGACGCCATGGCCGAGGAAATGCGGCGCGACGGCGACGTCTTCGTCATGGGCGAGGAAGTGGCCGAGTATCAGGGCGCCTACAAGGTGACCCAGGGCCTTCTCCAGGAGTTCGGTGGCAGGCGCGTCATCGACACGCCGATCACGGAGCACGGCTTTGCGGGCGTCGGTGTGGGTGCGGCCATGGCAGGCCTCCGGCCGATCGTCGAGTTCATGACCTTCAACTTCGCCATGCAGGCCATCGATCATCTGATCAACTCGGCCGCGAAGACGCTCTACATGTCCGGTGGCCAGATGGGTGCACCCATCGTGTTCCGCGGACCGAACGGTGCTGCGGCCCGAGTGGCCGCGCAGCACTCCCAGTGCTACGCTGCCTGGTACAGCTCGGTGCCGGGACTGAAGGTCGTCATGCCCTACACGGCGGCCGACGCGAAAGGCCTGCTCAAGGCGGCGATCCGAGATCCGAACCCGGTGATCTTCCTCGAGAACGAAATCCTCTACGGACACTCGTTCGATGTGCCGAAGCTCGACGACTTCGTGCTGCCGATCGGCAAGGCGCGCATCCACAAGACCGGCAAGGATGCCACGATCGTCTCCTTCGGCATCGGCATGACCTATGCCACCAAGGCGGCCGAGGAGCTGGCGGGCATGGGCATCGACTGCGAGATCATCGACCTGAGGACCATTCGTCCGATGGACCTGCCGACGGTCATCGAGTCCGTCAGGAAGACGGGGCGCCTGGTGACGGTCGAGGAGGGCTTCCCGCAGTCTTCCGTCGGCACGGAAATAGCCACCCGCGTCATGCAGCAGGCATTCGACTACCTCGACGCGCCGATCGTGACGGTCGCCGGCAAGGACGTGCCGATGCCCTACGCGGCCAACCTGGAGAAGCTTGCGCTGCCGAACGTCGAGGAAGTCATCGAGGCCGTCAAGACGGTCACCTACACAGCCTGAGGGAGGGCGCATAAGGATGCCTATCAACATCACCATGCCCGCCCTCTCGCCCACCATGGAAGAGGGCAACCTCGCAAAGTGGCTCGTCAAGGAAGGCGACCAGGTTTCCGCCGGCGACGTCATCGCCGAGATCGAGACCGACAAGGCGACGATGGAGGTCGAGGCGGTAGACGAGGGCAAGCTCGCCAGGATCGTCGTGCCGGCCGGCACGGAGGGGGTCAAGGTCAACGCGCTGATAGCGGTGCTGGCCGCTGAAGGCGAGGATCTCGCCGATGCCGCGAAAGCCGCAGAGAGCGGTGGCGGGGCACCGAAGCAGGAAAAGCCTACGGAAGCTCCGAAGGAAGTGGCTCGCAGCGCGCCGGAACAGCCTGCCGAAGCGCAGAAGCCCATTGCCGACAAGGCTCCGGCCGCGGCAACGCCGGCGCCGACGACGCAGAAGGGCGAGCGCATCTTTGCGTCGCCGCTCGCCCGCCGGCTGGCCAAGGAAGCCGGCCTTGACCTCAAGGCGCTGCAAGGGTCCGGCCCGCATGGGCGCATCGTCCGGCGGGACATCGAGGATGCCCGGGAAAAGGGCGTCGGCAAGGGCGCGGCCACTCCGGCTGCCGCCGACGCGCCGGCAGGAGCGCCCCCGCCGCGGGCAATGTCCGACGACCAGGTTCTCAAGCTCTTCGAGGAGGGATCGTACGAGCTCGTACCGCACGACGGCATGCGCAAGACCATCGCCAAGCGACTGGTCGAGGCGAAGACCACGATCCCGCATTTCTACCTCACGCTCGACTGCGAACTCGACGCGCTTCTGAAGCTGCGCGCCGAGATCAACGCCGCCGCCCCGATGCGGAAGACCGAGAAGGGCGAGGTGCCGGTCTACAAGCTTTCGGTCAACGACATGATCATCAAGGCGATGGCGCTCGCCTTGCGCGACATTCCGACCGCGAACGTGTCCTGGACCGAGAAGGCCATGGTCCAGCACAAGAACGTCGACATCGGCGTCGCCGTATCCATCCCGGGCGGGCTCATCACGCCGATCATCCGGAAGGCGGAGCAGAAGAGCCTGTCGACCATCTCCAACGAGATGAAGGATCTCGCCCGCCGTGCCCGCGACCGCAAGCTGCAGCCGCAGGAGTACCAGGGTGGTTCCAGCGCGGTTTCGAACCTCGGAATGTTCGGCATCAAGGACTTCGCAGCCGTCATCAACCCGCCGCATGCGACGATACTCGCTGTCGGCGCCGGCGAGAAGCGGGCCGTGGTCAGGGGCGACGACATCCGCATCGCCACGATGATGTCCGTGACGCTTTCGACCGATCACCGGGCCGTCGACGGAGCGCTCGGGGCGGAGGTGCTGACCGCCTTCAAGGGCTACATCGAAAGCCCGATGGGCATGCTCGTCTAGGGGACTGCCATGAAGACGGTTCTTTGCTACGGCGACTCTCTCACCTGGGGCCATATCGCCGGGGGCGGTGGGCGCCACGAATTCGCCGACCGCTGGCCGAGCGTGCTGGAGCAGGTGCTCGGTCCGCAGGTCAAGGTCATCGCCGAAGGGCTCAACGGCCGCACGACCGGGTATGACGACTATCTCGCCGACTGCGACCGCAACGGCGCCCGGATCCTTCCGACGATCCTGCACACCCATGCGCCGCTCGATCTCGTCATCTTCATGCTCGGCACCAACGACATGAAGCCGGTGACCGCAGGCAGCGCCCATGCGGCCTGCCGCGGAATGGAGCGGCTGATCGAGCTGACGCGAAACCATGCCTGGCCGCTGGCGATGGAGGCTCCGGAAATCCTCGTCGTGGCGCCGCCGGTTCTTTGCGAGACGGCCGACCCCGGATTTGCGGCAATGTTCGCCGGTGGCATCGCCCAGTCGAAGATGCTTGCGTCTCTCTATGCCGACCTGGCCGACGAGACGGGTTGCGGCTTCTACGACGCCGCTTCCGTGGCGAGGACCACGCCCGTCGACGGCGTGCACCTCGACGCCGAGAACACCCGTGCGATCGGCAAGGCACTCGAACCCGTCGTCCGGCTGATGCTCGGGCTCTGAGACAGAAAGGGACGCTCCACATGGCAACCGACTACGACGTCATCATCATAGGCTCGGGCCCCGGGGGCTACACCACCGCGATCCGTTCCTCGCAGCTCGGACTGAAGACGGCGATCGTCGAACGCGAGCATCTCGGCGGAATCTGCCTCAACTGGGGCTGCATTCCGACCAAGGCCCTCCTGCGCTCGGCCGAGGTGATGGACCACACGCGCCATCTCCAGCAGTTCGGACTCAATCTGGAAGGCAAGGTCACACCCGACGTAGGCGCCATCGTCGACCGGTCGCGCAAGGTTTCCGGCCGCCTCAACGGCGGTGTCGGCTTCCTGATGAAGAAGAACAAGGTCGACGTGATCTGGGGCGAGGCGAAGCTGACGCGGCCTGGAGAGATCAAGGTTTCCAGGACGGCCAAGAAGCCCATGGAACCGCAGCATCCTGCCCCGAAGGGCACCAGGGGCGAAGGAACCTATACGGCGAAGCACGTCATCGTCGCGACCGGCGCGCGGCCCCGTGCACTGCCCGGGATCGAGCCGGACGGCAAGCTCATCTGGACCTATTTCGAGGCGATGGTGCCCAAGGAATTGCCCAAATCGCTGATCGTCATGGGTTCCGGGGCGATCGGGATCGAGTTCGCCAGCTTCTATCGCTCGATGGGCTGCGAAGTCACGGTCGTGGAAATCATGCCGACGATCATGCCGGTCGAAGATGCGGAGATCTCGGGAATCGCCCGCAAGGCGCTCGAGAAGCGGGGACTCAAGATCTTCACCGAGACCAAGGTGACGAAGGTCGAGAAGGGTTCGAACGACGTCACGGCCCACGTCGAGACCAAGGACGGGAAGACGCAGACGATCAAGGCAGACCGGATGATTTCGGCCGTGGGCGTCCAGGGCAACATCGAGAACATCGGCATCGAGGAACTCGGCATCAGAACGGATCGCGGCTGCATCGTGATCGACGGATTCGGCAAGACCAATGTCGAGGGCGTCTATGCCATCGGCGACGTCGCCGGTCCACCGATGCTGGCTCACAAGGCCGAGCACGAGGGCGTCGTCTGCGTGGAGAAGATCGCCGGCGTGGCGGGCGTCCATGCGACGGACAAGCTGAAGGTGCCCGGTTGCACCTACTGCCACCCGCAGGTCGCTTCCGTCGGCCTCACCGAGGCGAAGGCGAAGGAAGCCGGTCGCGATATCCGCGTCGGCCGCTTCTCCGCCGCAGCCAACGGCAAGGCAATCGCACTCGGCGACGACACCGGGCTCGTGAAGACGATTTTTGACCGGAAGACCGGCGAGTTGCTCGGCGCCCACATGGTCGGCCCCGAGGTCACAGAACTCATCGAAGGGTTCGTGGTGGCGATGAACCTCGAAACCACCGAAGAGGAGCTGATGCACACCATCTTCCCGCATCCGACATTATCTGAGATGATGAAGGAGAGTGTGCTGGATGCGTATGGACGCGTGCTAAACGCCTGACCCGGCGGAAGGGATATGGCCGAGAGAGTGCTGCCTCGGGGTCGTCGTTTTTGGCCTGTTTCGGGAACGGAACAAGCAATCGGTGCGTTTCTGCTGTGATTGATCCTAACAGGAGGGAAAGACGATGGCACTCAACGGCGTAGGCATCATTGCCGCGATCATCATCGGCGGCGTAGCCGGCTGGCTTGCCGAGCAGTTCATGAAGAGCAACATGGGACTGATCGCCAACATCGTGCTCGGCATTGTCGGCGCGCTTGTGCTGAACTTCATACTTGCGCTGTTCGGCGTCGCATTCGCCGGATGGATCGCCTATCTGATCATCGGTTTTATCGGGGCGTGCATCCTCATCGCGATTGCCCGCGCGATCAAGCGCTGACCAAGACCGACATGCGTTTACCGACAGGCCGCCATGCACTTGGCGGCCTGACTTTTTTGTCCTGATTGTCTATATCGGATATGGAAGTCCGATCGAAATTCCAGACACCAAGGACAGGGAATGGTCACGGTTCTCGATACCGCAGGAACACCGCAGCGCCCACGGCATCCCGAGAAGGCCCACCGGCCGGACACGGAGGTGCTGCGCAAGCCGGACTGGATCCGCGTCAAGGCGCCAACTTCCAGGGGCTACAGCGAGACCCGCTCCATAGTGAAGGCGCATAACCTTGTAACGGTCTGCGAAGAGGCCGGTTGCCCCAATATCGGCGAGTGCTGGGACAAGAAGCACGCGACCTTCATGATCATGGGCGAGATCTGCACCCGGGCCTGCGCCTTCTGCAACGTCACGACAGGTCGCCCCAAGGCACTCGACGGCAACGAGCCGGGAGTCGGTTGCCAAGGCGGTTCGGGAGATGGGGCTCAAGCACGTCGTCATCACTTCCGTCGACCGCGACGACCTCGACGACGGGGGAGCGCAGCACTTCGTCGAGGTGATCCGCGCAATTCGCACAGCCACCCCGGAAACCACCATCGAGATCCTGACGCCCGATTTCCTGCGCAAGCCCGGCGCGCTGGAGAAGGTCGTGGCCGCGCGTCCCGACGTCTTCAACCACAATCTGGAGACGGTTGCCTCGAACTACCTGACGGTCCGGCCGGGTGCGCGATATTTCCACTCGATCCGGCTCCTGCAGCGCGTCAAGGAACTGGATCCGTCGATGTTCACGAAGTCCGGCATCATGGTCGGTCTCGGCGAGGAGCGAAACGAGGTGCTGCAGCTGATGGACGACCTTCGGACGGCCGACGTCGACTTCCTGACGATCGGACAGTATCTGCAGCCGACGCGGAAGCACCACCGGGTCGTGAAGTTCATCACGCCGGAGGAATTCAGGTCCTACGAGACCTCGGCCTATTCGAAAGGCTTCCTGATGGTGTCGGCGAGCCCCTTGACGCGCTCGTCCCACCATGCCGGTGACGACTTCGCCCGGCTGCGCGCGGCGCGCGAACAGAAGCTGGCCGCGGCGGGCTAAGGTTCGCCATGCCGGAGTATCAGACCAGGAGGCGGGTGCACCATTCGCCGCAGGACATGTTCGACCTCGTGGCCGATGTAGAAAAGTATCCGGAATTCCTGCCGCTTTGCGAAGGGTTGACCGTTCGCTCCCGCAAGGAGAGCAGCGGCGGGAAGACGTTGCTCGTGGCCGACATGACCGTGGGATACAAGTCCATTCGCGAGACGTTCACCACTCAGGTTCTGCTGAAGCCGGAGGAACTGGCGATCGACGTCAAATACCTCGACGGGCCGTTCCGCTATCTCGACAACCGCTGGCGATTCCTGGCAGCCGGCGACAAGGAGTGCACCATCGACTTCTACATAGACTATGCCTTCAAGAGCCGGATGCTCGGCGTGCTCATGGGCTCGATGTTCGACCGCGCGTTCCGGATGTTCGCCGAGGCTTTCGAAAAGCGCGCCGACACGATCTATTCGCCGGCGTCTTCCGGCTGAACGAAGTTCGCGAGCAGCGACAGGGCTGAACGGACAGTTGCGAGGCGCACCCGCCCGCGCCCGATGTCGCCGAAGCGAAATTCGTGATGATGCAGGCTGTCGTCCCGCATCGCTATCGCGAGATGGACCAGCCCGACTGGTTTTTCCGGACTTCCCCCTCCGGGCCCGGCAATGCCGGTGACCGAGACGGCGACATCCGCCCGCGAGGCTGCAACGGCGCCCCTGGCCATCTCGATGGCGGTCTCTCGCGATACCGCCCCGTGCGCTGCAAGAGTTTCCGCCCGCACGGCGATCATCTCCTGCTTGGCTTCGTTCGAATAGGTCACGAACCCCCTGTCGAAGACATCCGAAGACCCGGCGATGTCGGTGATCGCCGCGGCAATCAGCCCGCCGGTGCAGGATTCGGCGGTCGCCAGAAGCAGCCTGCGCTCCCTCAGGCGGTCGACGACAATGCGCGCGAGGTCCCCGGTGTCGCTCATTTCCATGTCGGTCAACTCCGGGCCTCCCCGTAGATCACCGTCGCCGTGGCGATCGCCGCGATGCCCTCCCGGCGGCCGACGAAGCCGATCTCCTCGTTCGTGGTCGCCTTGACGGAACAGCGTTCCATGGCGATGCCGAGCATGCCGGCAATGGCTCCACGCATCTTTTCGCGGTGCGGTCCGATACGAGGGGCCTCTGCGATAAGCGAGACGTCCGCGTTCATGACCGTTCCTCCTGCCTCCGCGACCAGCCTCGCGGCGTGCTCGACGAAGACGCTGGAGGCGGCACCCTTCCATTTCGGGTCGGACGGCGGAAAGTGGTCGCCGATGTCGCCGGCGCCGCAGGTGGCCAGAAGGGCGTCGGTCAACGCGTGAAGGCCGACGTCGGCGTCGGAGTGTCCGTAAAGGGCGTGGTCGTGCGGCAGGAACACACCGCACAGGGTGACGCCGTCGCCCGGAACGAGCCGGTGGACGTCATAGCCGTTGCCTGTGCGCACATCGGGCAGGGGATTTCCCGCCACTCGCTGGTTCGCCATCTCGAGATCCCTTGCGGTCGTGATCTTGATGTTCCCGATATCGCCCTCGACGATCCGGACCTCAAGGCCGCTCGCTTCCGCGACTGCACAATCGTCGGTAAAATCGTCCTGCCCCTCGGCGGCGACCCGGCGATGCGCGGCGAGGATCGACGCCAGGCGAAAGGCCTGCGGCGTCTGGGCGACAAACAGTCCATCTCGGGCCACCGTACTCGCAACGCGTCCTTTCTCCACCCGCTTCAGGGTGTCCGCGACTGCAACGGCCGGCAGGACGGCTTCCGCCCCGTCGGCGAAAGCCGCGTCGATGCGGTCGATGACAGCGAAAGGCAGGAACGGCCGAGCGGCGTCGTGGACAAGGACGTGGGTTACCGCAGACTGTTCGAGCGCGGCGAGCCCCGCCATGACCGATTGCTGCCGGGTCGCGCCGCCGTGCACCTGCACGATGCTCTCCCGTTCGGGGATCTCTTCGAGAACCCCCCTCCAAAGGTCGTCGTCGTCGGGGTGGGTGACGACGACGATCTTCTCGATGCGCGGATCGGCAAGAAAGGGGCCGAGTGCCACCAGAAGCACCGGACGGCCGCCCAGGCGCCGGTATTGCTTCGGACCGTCTTCCGGCGAGCCGACCCGTTCGCCGCGGCCTGCGGCAACGACGACGGTTGCATAGCGTCTGTGTCGTTCGATATCTGCCATGCGGCCTCTCGACGCTTTCCATCGGTAAGGCTTCGATGTATCGCCTGCGCAACTGCTTGGCCAGTCGGTTGCGGCGCCCACCTTATTTTCTCGCTACCGACTTGGCATACAGCCATTGAGTGGCTAAAAATGCGGCAACCTTCACGAATGCCTGAAAGATGATCTTTGACTGACGAAATCCTGCAATCACCGTTTGCCATCGGCGGAGTTGAAGTCCGCAACCGGGTCATCCTGGCGCCCATGTCGGGCGTGACGGATCTGCCCTTTCGTCGCCTTGCCTGGCGGTTCGGAGCCGGGCTCGTCGTGACGGAGATGATCGCCAGCCGCGAACTCGTCCGCGGCACCGCGCAATCGCACGTCCGCATGGCGGGAGCGGGCTTCTCTCCGCACATGGTACAGATCGCCGGGCGCGAGCCCGTATGGATGGGCGAGGCGGCGCGCATAGCGGTCGACCATGGCGCCGATCTCGTCGACATCAACATGGGATGCCCGGCGAAAAAGGTGATCGGCGGCTACGCCGGTTCGGCGCTCATGCGCGATCCCGACCACGCCCTGTCGATCGTCGAGGCGACGGTCGCGGCAGCCAGCGTGCCGGTCACCCTCAAGATGAGGCTCGGCTGGGATTCGGAGACGGTCAACGCCGCCGAGATTGCCCGGCGTGCCGTCGACGCCGGCGTGACGATGATCACCGTCCACGGCCGCACACGCTGCCAGTTCTACGAGGGCAGGGCGGACTGGGAGGCCATTGCCCGCGTCCGCGAGGCCGTGAGCGTTCCCTTCGTGGCCAACGGGGATGTCGCGAGCCACGATGACGCCCGGGAGATCCTGCGCATAACGGGTGCCGATGCCGTCATGGTCGGCCGGGCCGCCCAGGGCCGTCCGTGGCTGCCAGGCGAGATCGCGCGCGTGACGGATCCGGAAAGCCTGGACATCTGCACCATCGCCGCAAGCCACTACGAAGCGATGCTCGAACACTACGGTGAGATCGCAGGGGTTCGGCAGGCGCGCAAGCATTTGTCCTCCTACATCGCCAACTTCGCTCCCTCCTGCCCGACGGAGACGAAGGTCCGCGTCATGACCTCGAAGGACCCGGCCGAAGTGGTCCGTGCCCTCAGCGAGGCGCTAGGCGGCGAGTTTGCCCGGCCCGCAAGGCGGCTTGCCGCATGACGATGCCGACCGACGAGAAGGCGACGGGCGACGACCTCGCAATGGCGGTGCTCAACGCCATCCAGCACCCGGTCATCATGGTCGACGATGCAGGCCGGATATCTTTCGCCAACTGGGAGGCAGAGGCATTCTTCGGCTCGAGCGCTGCGCATCTCGCACGCCAGACGCTGGAAAGCTACGTGCCGTTCGGCAGTCCGCTGCTGAGGCTGATCGAGCAGGTGCGCGAGCGCCGGGCACCGGTCAACGGCTACCGGGTCGACATGAGCACACCGAAACTCGGCGCCGACAAGCTGGTGGACGTCTATGCCGCGCCGAAGGGGGGCGAGGAGGGGCCGATCGTCGTTCTGCTGCAGGAGCGCTCGATGGCCGACAAGATCGACCGGCAGCTAACCCATCGCGGCGCCGCGCGCTCCGTGACCGGCCTTGCCTCGATGCTGGCGCACGAGATCAAGAACCCGCTTTCCGGCATCCGCGGCGCGGCTCAATTGCTGGAGAGCTCGGTCAGCGCCGAAGACCGCGCCCTGACCCGGCTTATCCGCGACGAGACCGACCGGATCGTCTCGCTGGTCGATCGCATGGAGGTTTTCTCCGACGAACGTCCGGTCGATCGGGAACCGGTCAACATCCATTCGGTCCTCGACCATGTGAAGGCGATCGCCCAGGCGGGTTTTGCGCGGAACGTCAAGTTCTCGGAGAACTACGATCCGTCGCTGCCGCCGGTCTTCGCCAACCGCGACCAGCTGGTTCAGGTGTTCCTGAACCTGGTCAAGAACGCTGCCGAGGCCGTCGCGGAGGAGCCGGCCGGCGAGATCCGCCTGACGACCGCCTACCGCCCCGGCATCAGTCTTTCCGTCGCCGGAAGCAGGGAAAAGGTCTCGCTTCCGCTGGAATTCTGCGTCCAGGACAATGGCCCGGGCGTACCAACCGATCTCCTGCCGCATCTTTTCGACCCCTTCATCACGACGAAGACGAACGGATCGGGCCTTGGGCTTGCTCTCGTCGCCAAGATCGTCGGGGGCCACGGCGGCATCGTCGAATGCGACAGCCAGTCGGACCGCACGACCTTCCGCGTGCTCATGCCGGCGTCAAGGAACGCGCCGCCGATCGACCCTCTTTCCGGCGAACCATCGGGATCTTCCTCATGAACGGAGCCACAATCCTCGTAGCCGATGACGACGCTGCCATCCGCACCGTCCTCAACCAGGCACTGACGCGGGCCGGCTACCAGGTCCGCATCACGTCCAACGCCGCAACGCTCTGGCGGTGGATATCGGCCGGCCAGGGAGACCTCGTCGTCACCGACGTGGTCATGCCGGACGAGAACGCCTTCAACCTCCTGCCGCGCATCCGCAAGGCGCGGCCGGATCTGCCGGTCATCGTCATCAGCGCACAGAACACCTTCATGACGGCAATCAAGGCCTCGGAGAAGGGCGCCTACGACTATCTTCCCAAGCCCTTCGACCTGACCGAGCTGACCGGCATCATCGGTCGCGCGCTCGCGGAACCGAAGCGGCAGGTGATCGGCGCCCACGAAGAGCCGCCGGAGAAGATGCCACTGGTTGGCCGCTCTGCCGCGATGCAGGAAATCTACCGCGTCCTCGCGCGACTGATGCAGACGGACCTGACCCTGATGATCACCGGCGAATCGGGTACCGGAAAGGAACTCGTCGCCCGCGCGCTGCACGACTACGGCAAGAGGCATCACGGACCTTTCGTGGCGATCAACATGGCGGCCATTCCGCGCGAACTGATCGAGTCGGAGCTGTTCGGCCACGAAAAGGGTGCCTTCACCGGTGCGCAGGCACGCTCGACCGGCCGGTTCGAGCAGGCCGAGGGCGGCACGCTGTTCCTGGACGAGATCGGCGACATGCCGATGGACGCCCAGACCCGGCTGCTGCGTGTTCTCCAGCAGGGAGAGTACACGACCGTCGGCGGGCGCACGCCGATCAAGACCGACGTGCGGATCGTCTCGGCGACGAACAAGGACCTCAAGACCCTTATAAATCAAGGCCTTTTTCGCGAGGACCTCTACTATCGCCTGAACGTCGTGCCGCTTCGTCTCCCGCCGCTCCGGGACCGCGCGGAGGACATCCCGATCTGGTCGGACACTTCCTGCAGCAGGCAGAACGCGAGGGGCTGGCGCCCAAACGCTTCGACGGCGAGGCGCTGGAGCGCATGAAGGCCTACGTGTGGCCCGGGAACGTCCGCGAGTTGGAGAACGTGGTGCGCCGCGTCACCGCACTCTACCCGCAGGACGTGATCACGCGGGAAATCATCGAAACCGAACTGCGCACGGAAATCGCAGACAGCCCGATGAACGGTGCCGGAAACGGCGGCGGGCCGCTCAGCATCGGCCAGGCCGTTGAAGAGAACATGCACCGCTACTTCACGACCTTCGGCGACGGCCTGCCGCCACCGGGCCTCTACCAGCGCGTGCTGACCGAGGTCGAGCATCCGCTGATCCTGGCGGCATTGACGGCGACGCGGGGCAACCAGATCAAGGCGGCGGAACTGCTCGGGGTCAACCGGAACACGCTGCGCAAGAAAATTCGCGAACTCGGGGTATCGGTGTATCGCGGCCCACGGGCTTCTTGACAGGGACCCCGTCGGAGTTGCACTTTCGCCACAATCTGTTGCTCTACCGCCACGAAGTCCTGACGTTCGCGGAGAGGTCAGACCCTCAAAGCCTGCGGCATATTCGAGGAAGCGATGGCAGTTGGAGACTCTCTGCCGACAGCGGCGGAAGGCATGAGCGCTCCGGCGCACTCGCGGCGGCGTTATTTCGCCGCCCCGGGAATTGTGCTCGTTGTCGGAGCGCTGATCTCCTCGACCGCCTCCTTCCTCATTCTGCTGGGGCTTACGCCGGTCGCGCCCGTGACGAACGTCGTCGTCGGGCTCGCGGCGCTGAACCTGTTCTTCGTGCTCGGCCTCATCGGGCTGATCGCCCGCGAGATCTACCGGCTGATCAAGGCGCGCCAGAAGGGCCGTGCCGCCGCCCGGCTGCATGTGCGCATCGTCGCACTGTTCTCGATCGTCGCCATCACGCCGGCGATCCTCGTCGCCATCGTCGCCAGCATCACGCTCAACGTCGGACTGGACCGCTGGTTCTCGATCCGCACGAAGTCGATCGTCGAGCAGTCGCTCAGCGTCGCCCAGGCGTATGTGATGGAGAACGCGCGCTATCTGCAGGGGCAGACGGTCACCATGGCGACCGAACTCGACAACGCCAGGACCCTCTACAACCTCGACAGGACGGGCTTCAACAATCTGCTGACCCGGCAGGCCCGCGGCCGCGGGCTGCTGGGCGCGTTCCTCGTCGGCAAGGACGGCCACGCGATCATGCAGGCTGACATCAAGACACAGCGGCCGTTGCCGGCGATCCCCAAGGACGCGATGAAGACGGCGATCGCCGGCGAACCGACGCTGATCCCGCCAGGCGTCACGAACCTCGTGGGCGCGGTCATCAAGCTGCAGAACTTCTCGGACACGTTCCTCTACACGATCCGGGCCGTGGATCCGGACGTCATCCATTCCATGCGGGAAATGGAGCAGACGACCCAGGAATATCACTCGATGGAGAAGGGGCGAACGCCGCTGCAGATCGCGTTCGCGATCCTCTATCTCGGCTTCGCGCTGATCGTGCTGCTTGCGGCCATCTGGACCGCGATCGCCGTCGCCGATCGCATCGTGCGGCCGATCCGCCTGCTGATCGGGGCGGCGGATGACGTGGCCGGCGGAAACCTGAAGGTGAACGTGCCAGTTCGAGCTTCGGATGGTGACGTCGGCAACCTTTCCAAGACCTTCAACAACATGATCGTGCAGATCCGGACGCAGCGCAACCAGATCCTCGACGCGAAGGACCAGATCGACGAACGGCGGCGCTTTTCCGAAGCGGTCCTCTCCGGCGTCACCGCCGGCGTGATCGGCGTGACCGAGGAGGGACGCGTCTCCATCGCCAACACTTCGGCGGAATTCATCCTCGGCGTGGGCGAGAACGCGCTGGTCGGCTCCGACCTCGGCGAGGTCGCGCCGGAGTTCGGCACGGTGCTTGCCGAAGCGGCGCTCGGGCGGCGGAAGAACCACCGCAAGCAGGTCACCGTCGTCCGCGACGGCAAGGAGCGCACGCTCAACGTGCAGATCACGCGCGAGGAATCGCGCGGCTCGCGGGGATCCTACGTGATCACGCTCGACGACATCACCGATCTCGTGATCGCGCAGAGATCGACGGCCTGGGCCGACGTCGCGCGACGCATCGCCCACGAGATCAAGAATCCGCTCACGCCGATCCAGCTTTCGGCCGAGCGCATCCGCCGGCGCTACGGGCGGCAGATCGCCGACGACGACCGGGCGGTCTTCGACCAGTGCACCGAGACCATCGTGCGCCAGGTCGAGGACATCGGCCGCATGGTGGACGAGTTTTCCGCATTCGCCCGCATGCCGAAGCCGTCGAAAGTCGAGATCGACGTCAGGGACATCCTGCGCGACACTGTTTTCCTTCGCGAGATGGGCGGCCACCGGATCGATTTCGCGCGGGAGTTCGGGGACGAGCCGCTCGTCGGGCTGTTCGACCCCCGGATGCTCGGACAGGCCTTCGGCAACCTGATCAAGAACGCGGCGGAAGCAATCGACGCCGTCCCTGCGGGCGAGGAGAGGGACGGGCGCCGGATCAAGGTGAGGGCGCGCCGGGAGGGCGAACTGATCGTCATCGACGTGATCGACAACGGCAAGGGGCTGCCGGTCGAGAACAGGCATCGCGTTCTCGAGCCATACATGACAATGCGGGAGAAGGGGACCGGGCTGGGCCTGGCGATCGTCAAGAAGATCATCGAAGACCATGGCGGAACACTGGAACTGCACGACGCGCCGCAAGACTTCGATCACGGCCACGGGGCCATGATTACCGTCAAGCTGCCGCCGGCGAGCGCGGCCGGGCATCCGCCAGAGGCTGAGAAAGGGGAAGCGCAAGATGGCGTCTGATATTCTCGTCGTCGACGACGAGGCGGACATCCGCGACATCGTCTCGGGCATTCTGTCCGACGAGGGCCATGAGACCAGGACCGCGTCCGACAGCGACTCGGCCCTGCAGGCGATAAGCGACCGCGTGCCGCGGCTTGTCTTTCTCGACATCTGGCTTCAGGGAAGCCGGCTCGACGGGCTCGCCCTGCTCGACGAGGTCAAGGCCCGGCATCCGGAGCTTCCGGTCGTCATGATCTCGGGTCACGGAAACATCGAGACCGCTGTTTCCGCGATCAAGCGCGGCGCCTACGATTTCATCGAGAAGCCGTTCAAGGCGGACAGGCTCATCCTGGTGGCCGAGCGTGCGCTCGAGACGTCCAGCCTCAAGCGGGAGGTGACCGAACTGAAGCGCCGCTCGGGCGATTCGACGGAGTTGATCGGCACCTCCGTGGCCATCACGCAACTGAAGAACACGATCGAGAAGATCGCGCCGACCAACAGCCGGGTCATGATCCTCGGGCCCTCCGGTTCCGGCAAGGAACTCGTCGCGCGCATGATCCACCGCCGCTCCTCCCGGGCAAAGGGCCCGTTCGTCGCACTGAACGCGGCGGCGATCACCCCGGAGCGCATGGAGGTCGCGCTGTTCGGCACGGAGACCTCGAACGGCCAGGAGCGCAAGGTCGGCGCGCTCGAGGAGGCGCATGGCGGCATCCTCTACCTCGACGAGGTCGGCGAAATGCCGCGCGGCACCCAGAGCAAGATCCTTCGGGTCCTCATCGACCAGCAGTTCGAGCGGGTGGGCGGCACGAAGAGAGTCAAGGTCGACGTCCGCATCATTTCCTCGACCGCCTACAATCTCGAGGAGATGATTTCGGCGCCGGCGAATTCCGCGAGGATCTCTACCACCGTCTCGCGGTGGTGCCGGTCAAGGTGCCGTCGCTCGCCGAGCGGCGCGAGGACATCCCGTTCCTCGTCGACCTCTTCATGCGCCAGATCGGCGAGCAGGCCGGCATCAAGCCGCGGCGCATCGGCGACGACGCGATGGCCGTACTGCAGGCGCACGACTGGCCGGGCAACATCCGCCAATTGCGCAACAACGTGGAACGACTTCTGATCCTCGCCCGCTCCGACGGGACGGACAAGCCGATCATCGGCCGACATGCTGCCGACGGAGATCGGCGACATGCTTCCCAAGACGCCGTCCCATGGCAACAACCACATCATGACGGTACCGCTGCGGGAGGCGCGCGAAATGTTCGAGCGCGACTACCTGATGGCGCAGATCAACCGCTTCGGCGGGAACATCTCGCGCACCGCCGAATTCGTCGGCATGGAACGGTCCGCGCTGCATCGCAAATTGAAGTCGCTTGGCGTATAGCTCGGGCCGTTCAGGCGTACCCGGCCAGCCGGGTACAGCCACGTCTCTATCGAAGGTCCGGGAATGAAAGTCATCATCTGCGGGGCAGGGCGCGTCGGGTTCGGCATCGCCGAACGCCTGTCACAGGAATCGAACGACGTTTCCGTCATCGACACCTCGCCGTCGCTCGTCAACGTCATCCGCGAAACACTCGACGTGCGCGGCTATGTCGGTCATGGAGCGCACCCAGACGTGCTTGCGCGTGCCGGCGCCGAGCAGGCCGACATGATCATCGCCGTGACGCTCTACGACGAGATCAACATGATCGCCTGCCAGGTGGCGCATTCGCTCTTCAACGTGCCCACCAAGATCGCCCGCATACGCTCGCAGAGCTATCTCGCCACGCACTACTCGGACCTGTTCTCGCGGGAGCACCTGCCCATCGACGTCATCATCTCTCCGGAGGTGGAGGTCGGCAAGATGGTGCTGAGGCGCATTGCGTTGCCCGGCGCCACCGACGCCGTGCGGTTTGCCGACGACCTCGTCGTGATGGTGGCGATCGAGTGCACCGAGGACTGCCCGGTGGTCAACACGCCGCTGGAGCAGCTCAGCGAGCTGTTTCCGGACCTCAATGCAACCGTCGTCGGGGTATGGCGCAACGAGGAGCTGTTCGTGCCGCGTTCGGACGACCAGCTCGAGACCGGCGATCTCGCCTATGTGATCTGCGCGCGCGACCACGTCCGCCGGACCCTCGGCCTCTTCGGCCACGAGGAGACGGAAGCGGGGCGGATCGTCATCGCCGGCGGCGGCAACATCGGCTACTACGTGGCCCAGGCGATCGAGCAGCGCCAGCCACGCACGAAAGTGCGGATCATCGAGCACAACCGCGAGCGCGCCGTCGAGATCGCAGACCGGCTTCGCCGCACCGTCGTGCTGCACGGTTCCTCGCTCGACCAGCAGATCCTCGCCGAGGCGGACATCCACGACGCCGAACTGATGGTCGCGCTGACCAATGACGACCAGGTGAACATCCTGTCGAGCGTCATGGCGAAGCGGCTCGGCTGCAAGTCCAACCTCACCCTGATCAACAATCCGTCATACCAGGACTTCACGAAGACGCTCGGCATCGATGCGCACATCAATCCTCGTGCCGTCACGATATCCAAGATCCTCCAGCACGTGCGCCGCGGGCGCATCCGCGCCGTCTACAGCGTGCAGAAGGGGTCCGCCGAGGTCATCGAGGCCGAGGCCCTGGAAACCTCACCGCTCGTCGGCACGCCGTTGCGCGATCTGGACCTGCCGGACGGCGTGCGCATCGGCGCCGTCCTGCGCGACAAGAAGGTCATCAGGCCGGAAGGTACACTGCGCATCAAGGCCAAGGACCGCGTCGTAATGTTCGCAACCGTACAGACAGTTCGAAACGTGGAGCAGATGTTCCGGGTCAGCCTCGAGTTCTTCTGAGGCTGGACGAGGGCCTGCAAACGCCTGCCGGACAGAGCCTACGGCTTTCGAAGGAGGCGGATCGGGACCGCTGGGTACCGACCTGTCGGCTGGCGCTGTGCCGCTCCTTTTTGGCGTTGCGCGGATGTTCGCAAACTGGTACCAAGTCTAGTGTGGGGTAGCGCGCATTCAACCTCTACGGTTGCATTGGTTTAAAAAGGGCTCGACCGGTCACGCTGAAGGACTGGTGACAAAAGAAAGCTGCGAGACGCAATGGCAGAACGTACTCAAAACTTGCAGGACCTTTTTCTAAATACTGTCCGGAAGCAGAAGATTTCGCTAACGATCTTTTTGATCAACGGAGTGAAGTTGACCGGAGTCGTCACTTCCTTTGATAATTTCTGCGTACTTCTGCGCCGGGACGGGCACTCGCAACTCGTCTACAAGCACGCGATTTCGACCATCATGCCGGGCCAGCCCATACAGATGTTCGAACACGAGGAATCCGGCGGAGGCGCCTGACAAGGCGGTTGGCCAAGATTTCCGACGACAGGGAACCTTCGACGTTTCAGCCCGGGACCGGCACGCAAGCCGGGCGTTCCCGCGCGTTCGTATTCGCCGTGGTCATGCGACACACGGCCGGCGATGAGGGTGCGGCGACCTCTGCGGCCTCGAGGACCGGAGAAGCGCGCCTGCAGGAGGCGGTCGGCCTCGCAAAGGCGATCGACCTCGACGTCGTCAGCGCCGAGCTGGTGACGGTGGCCAGGCCCAGGCCTGCTACGCTCCTCGGCTCGGGCAAGGTGGAGGAGATCGCGACGCGGCTTGAGGAGGCCGACACCCGGCTGGTGATCGTCGATCATCCGCTTACCCCGGTCCAGCAGCGCAACCTGGAAAGGGCGTGGTCGGCGAAGGTCATCGACCGGACCGGCCTGATCCTGGAGATATTCGGCCAGCGCGCCTCGACACGGGAAGGCGTCCTGCAGGTCGACCTCGCCCATCTGAACTACCAGAAGGGCCGTCTCGTCCGCAGCTGGACCCACCTGGAACGGCAGAGGGGCGGCGCAGGCTTCATGGGGGGGCCGGGCGAAACGCAGATCGAGGCTGACCGGCGTCTGCTGCAGGAGCGGATCGTCAAGCTCGAGAAGGAACTGGAGCAGGTTCGCCGGACGCGCTCGCTGCACCGTTCCAAGAGGCAGAAGGTCCCGCATCCCGTGGTCGCGCTCGTCGGCTACACCAACGCCGGGAAGTCGACGCTGTTCAACAGGCTGACCGGTTCCGAGGTGCTTGCGGAGAACATGCTCTTCGCGACGCTCGACCCGACGCTGCGCAGGCTGACGCTGCCACACGGGCGGCTCGTCATCCTGTCGGACACCGTAGGCTTCATCTCCGATCTGCCCACCCATCTGGTCGCGGCCTTCCGGGCGACGCTGGAGGAGGTCCTCGAGGCCGATCTCGTGCTTCACGTGCGCGACATGGCCGACCCGGACAACGCCGCACAGGCCTCGGACGTCCGGCGTATCCTGAAGAGCCTTGGGCTCGACCCGGAAGTTTCTGCGACGCCCTTCATAGAGGTCTGGAACAAGATCGACCTTCTGCCGCCGGCGGCCGCCGATGCACTTCGCGCCAAGGCGGGGCAGGCCGGCAGCGTCGTCGCGGCCTCGGCTGCGACGGGCGAAGGCGTCGATGCTCTCCTCGAAGGGATAGAGTTCCTGCTTTCCGGCGCGGTCGTCCATCGCGCGATCGACCTGGGACTCGGCCAGATGGCGGTCCTGAACTGGGTCTATGAACACGCGACCGTCACCGGCCGCGAAGATCGCGAGGACGGCAGCGTCCATCTCGATCTCGCGCTGACGGAACACGACGGCATCGAACTGGACCGGAGGCTCGCCTCGACCTCCACGGGCGGACCGTCGGGACCGAACTAGCCGCGTTCGTCTTCCTTGGCTTGCTGCCAGAGCGCTTCCATCTCTTCGAGGCCGGCGTCGGCGGGACTTTTCCCCCGGCGCGCGAGACCACGCTCGATATGGGCGAAGCGACGCCGGAACTTGGCGTTGGTGCCGCGGACCGCCATCTCGGCGTCGATGCCGGCATGGCGGCCGAGATTGACGGCGGCGAAGATGACGTCGCCGAGTTCCTCGCCGACCGCGGCGGTCCGGCCGGAGGCGAGGGCGGTGCGCAGTTCGCCGATCTCCTCCTCGATCTTGTCGAGAATGGGTTCCGCCTCGCTCCAGTCGAAACCGACCTTGCCGGCCTTCTTCTGGAGGTCGAGCGCCTCGCAAAGCGCCGGCTGGCCGCGCGGGACATCGGCAAGCAGGCTGGCCTCGGCTCCGCCGTCCGGCTGGCCGAGCCGGGCCCGCCGTTCGGCGCGTTCGGCCTTCTCGGCGGCCTTTATCTCGTCCCACTGGGCCTTGACCGCATCCGGCGTCCGCGCGTCGGCCGCACCGAAGACGTGCGGGTGCCGTCGGATCATCTTGCGGGTGATCGCCTCGACGACGTCGCCGAAGTCGAAGACCTCCTGCTCCTCGGCCATGCGGGCATGGAAGACGACCTGCAGGAGGAGGTCGCCGAGTTCCTCGCAGAGGTCGGCCAGATCGCCACGCTCGATCGCGTCGGCGACCTCGTAGGCCTCTTCCAGCGTGTAGGGCTTTATGGTTTCGAAGGTTTGCCCGACGTCCCACGGACAGCCGGTCTCCGGCTGTCGCAGCGCGGCCATGATCTCGATGAGGCGTCGGACATCACGTGAGGGTTCCATCGCAGGATCCTAGGGCGGTTGGCGGGCAATGTCGGCTGTCGGGCGGGCAGGGCGGCCTGCTTTCCACAACTCAGTTCGCGCAGGCCTCAGTCGAGGGGGATGTCGTTGGCGTGCTTGCCGGCCTGGTAGGCTCGGGATAGATCGTCGTAGCGGCGGGAAATGCGTTCTATCTGCTCCACGAGCGGGGCGGCGGCTTCCGCGGGCAGGGCCGAGACCAGTCTGCCGATCGACGAGGAGGTCCAGTAGGCGTTTTCGGATCGGTAGCCACCGGCATCGAGGCCGAAGACCTCCTTGAGTATCTTCAGGTCGTGCGGGATGGCGAAGCTGTCGCGCGAGTCGGAGTGGCTGAAAAGATAGTAGAAATTGTCGAAGCCCGTCCAGGTAATCGCCGAGAGGCAGAGCGAGCAGGGCTCGTGGGTCGCGAGAAAGACAAGATCGCTCGTAGCGGGTTTCGCCTCTCGCTCGTAGAAGCGCTTCAGGGCGTGGACCTCTCCGTGCCAGAGCGGATTCTCGGTCTCGTTGTTGGTTTCGGCGAGCACCAGCGACAGGTCGTCCTTCTTCAGGATCGCGGCGCCGAAGATCTTGTTTCCCCTTGCGACACCCTGCTGCGTCAACGGCACGATATCGCCTTCGATCACATCGAGCAGACGTCTTGCGAGCGTTTCCGGGTTTTCGACGATGTGCATGGAGGCCTCGAGGACTGGTGACGATCGAATGCAATTGCGGTCTCGCGGCGGCCCCGTCAAGCCCGCCCGGCACTTCCGGTTAGGTCGTGCCGGCGGCTGGCGGACGGCGGATTTCTTTGCTCCGTTCCCGGGCCCGGCAAGCAAAAGGATACAGCAGCGGCGCGCGCGGCGCATTCCTGTTCCTTCAAGAACCTGGGCTTCGGCGGCATCATGCCGCCATGTCCAGAAACACTGCCATGACTGCCGGCGACCGCAAGCTGGCGACGTTCCCCGCCTTCGTTCGCGTCGAGGGACGGAAGGTCGTCGTCTTCGGCAACGGCGAGGAGGCGGCCGCCAAGCTGCGGCTCCTGATGAACACGCGCGCGCGGCTGGTGCTGTGCGCCGAGAACCCTGCCGGGGACCTTTCGGCCTTTGCCGCCCGTTCGGGCGTCGAGATCGTTTCGGCGTGCTACGAGGCCGGGCAATTGACGGGTGCGGCACTGGCCTTTGCCGCAACCGGCAATACGGAGCAGGACAGACGTATCGCCGAGGACGCCAGGGCCGCGCATGTGCCGGTCAATGCGGTCGATCAGCCCGATGCATGCGACTTCTTCACGCCGGCCCTGGTGAACCGCGCGCCGGTTGCCGTGGCGATCGGAACGGAAGGCGCGGGCCCCGTACTCGCACAGATGCTGCGGGCGCGGATCGACCGCATGCTGCCGCCGTCGCTCGGCGCTCTCGCCCGGCTGGCCGCCAGCTACCGGGAAGCCGTCGACAGGCTCTTGCCGCGCGGGGCGGCGCGCCGGACATTCTGGCGCCGCTTCTTCGAGGGCGCCACGGCCGGGGCCGTCGCCGGCGGAGACATGTCCGCCGCGCGCCGCGAGGCGACGCAATTGCTCCGCCGGATCGAGGATGTTCCGGGGCACGTCTGGCTGGTCGGCGCCGGACCGGGCGCCGAAGACCTGCTGACCCTGCGTGCGCAGCGCGTCATGATGGAAGCCGACGCCATCGTCCACGACGCACTTGTGCCTCCATCGATCGTCGACATGGGACGGCGCGATGCCGAGCGCTATCCGGTTGGGAAGCGCAAGGGTTGCCACTCGAAGTCCCAGGCGGAAATCAACGACCTGCTGGTTGCCCTTGCGAAGCAGGGCAAGCGGGTCGTACGCCTGAAGTCCGGAGACCCGCTGGTCTACGGCCGGGCAGCGGAAGAGATGGACGTGCTGCGCCGGGCCGGCATTTCCTACGAGATCGTCCCGGGCATCACGTCCGCCTTTGCCGCGGCGGCCGACTTCGAGTTGCCGCTGACATTGCGCGGCGTCGCGTCTTCTCTGGTGTTCACGACCGGACACGATCTCGAGGGCAGGGTGCTGCCGGACTGGGCCCGCCTGGCGCTCGGCGGAGCCACCATCGCCGTCTACATGGGCCGCAGCGTCGCCGCGACCGTCGCGGAGAGGCTTATGGATGCCGGCCTCCCTGCCGACACGACGGTCGCAGTGGTGGAAAACGCCAGCCGCGGCGACCGCCGGCTCCTGCACGGCGTGCTCGCGGAACTGCCCGCGCTGGAAAACCGGGACGACCTGCGGGGACCGGTGATGGTGATCATCGGCGATGCCGTTGCCGGGGGAAATTTCGAACATTCGACGCCGCTCGCCGAGCGCGCGGTCGTCGCAGCCTGAGGAGGCCTTCATGCCAGCCAAGGTTCTTACCGCAAACCGCCTGAGCGACGGCACCGCCGTGTGGCTCGGAGCTTCGGGAACATGGATAGAGGACATCGACGGGGCTCTGGTCGCCCGTCACGACGCGGCGGTCCGGGGTCTCGAGGAGGCAGGCCGGGCTGCGCTCGCGGACAACCGCGTCGTCGACGTCAACGTCATCGACGTCGAAGAGACCGGCACGCGGATCCGGCCGCTGCGCCTGCGCGAGCGCATCCGCTCCGAAGGACCGACCGTCGACTATCTGCCCCGGACACGCTCCAAGCGCTCCATCGCCGCCTGACCGAAGAGTTTCGACCATGTATCGCTATGACGAATTCGACCGCGCCTTTGTCGCCGACCGGGTCTCGCAGTTCCGGGACCAGGTGGAGCGGCGGCTGAACGGCGAGATCAGCGAGGACGCGTTCAAGCCGCTTAGGCTGATGAACGGCGTCTATCTGCAACTGCACGCCTACATGCTGCGGGTCGCCATTCCCTACGGCACGCTTGCGAGCCGCCAGACTGCGCAAGCTGGCAGATGTTGCGCGCATATACGACCGCGGCTACGGGCACTTCACGACGCGCCAGAACATCCAGTTCAACTGGCCGACGCCTTTCCGACATTCCCGACATCCTGGAGGAACTGGCCGGCGTCGAGATGCACGCGATCCAGACGTCAGGCAACTGCATCCGCAACGTGACTGCGGACCAGTTTGCCGGAGCGGCAGCCGACGAGGTCGCCGACCCGCGTCCCTATGCCGAAATTCTCAGGCAGTGGTCTTCCGTCCATCCTGAGTTCTCTTTCCTGCCGCGCAAGTTCAAGATCGCCGTGACAGGTGCGCCGCGGGACAGGGCCGCCATCCAGGTGCACGACATCGGGCTTCATCTGAAGCGCAACGCATCCGGGGATATGGGCTTCAGTGTCCATGTCGGAGGCGGGCAGGGGCGTACGCCGATGATCGCCAAGAAGATCAAGGACTTCCTGCCGGAAGAGCATCTTCTTTCCTATGTCACGGCGATCGTCCGGGTCTACAACCTGCATGGCCGCCGCGACAACAAGTTCAAGGCGCGGATCAAGATCCTCGTGCATGAAACGGGCATCGAGGAGTTGCAGCGCCAGATCGAGGCCGAATGGGAAGCGCTGAAGGACGGGGAACTGACGCTGCCCGAGGCGGACATCGCCGCCATCGCCAGCTATTTCGCTCCTCCGAAACTGGTGGAGCGGCCGGAAGGCTGGGCGAGCCTTGCCGCATGGAAGAAGGCGGACGAAGGCTTCGCGCGCTGGGTTGGCCGCAACGTCACGCCGCACCGACACCCGGACTACGGGGTCGTCACGATTTCCCTCAAGCCGATCGGTGGCATCCCGGGGGACGCGAGCTCCGAACAGATGGAGGCCGTCGCCGACCTCGCCGAGCAATACGGCGCCGACGAAATCCGCGTCACCCACGAGCAGAACCTCGTGCTGCCACACGTCGCGCTCGCCGACCTGGAAGCGGTCTATCGCGGCCTTGAGGCCGCCGGGCTGGCGACTGCCAACATCGGCTTCGTCACGGACATCATCGCCTGTCCCGGCCTCGACTATTGCGCCCTTGCCAACGCCCGTTCGATCCCGGTCGCACAGTCGCTTTCGGAGCGCTTCGCCGATCCGGACCGCCAGCAGGAGATCGGCGAGCTGAAGATCAAGATCTCCGGCTGCATCAACGCCTGCGGCCACCATCACGTCGGCCATATCGGTTTGCTGGGCGTCGAGAAGAAGGGAACCGAACTCTACCAGATCACGCTCGGCGGCTCTGCCGACGAGACGACGTCCATCGGCGAGATCGTTGGCCGCGGCTTTGCTCCGGAGAAGGTGACGGATGCGGTCGAGACGATCGTCGACACCTATCTCGCGCTGCGCGAGGGGCCGTCCGAAGCCTTTCTCGCCGCCTACCGCCGCCTTGGCGCCGGCCCCTTCAAGGCTGCGCTCTATTCCGAAACCTCGGAGGCTGCATGACATGACGCGCATCTGGAGAGAAGCCGGCTTTGTCGACGACGATCCTTGGATCATGGCGGCGGAGGACTTCCCGGATCCTGCGGGTTCAAGTCTCGTCCGATCGGTCCGCACGTTCCTCGATTTTGTTGAGAAATCCGCCGAAAGTGACTTCCGCCATGGCGTCCTTGTCGAGCCGGCGGACGAAATCGGGCAGTTGGCACCGCATCTCGACCGCATTGAGCTCATCGCCGTCGCGTTCCCGGCCTTCAATGACGGGCGGGCGTTCTCGCATGCCGCTCTGTTGCGCACGCGATACGGCTACGGAGGCGAGATCCGCGCGGTCGGCGACATTCTGATCGACCAGATTCCGCTCATGCTGCGCTGTGGCATCGACAGTTTCGCCGTGAGCGACGAGACTGCCCTGAAACGCCTCGCGGCGGGGCGGCTGACCGGCATCCCGCTGCACTACCAGCCATCCGCGCGGCCGGCCCTCGAGGCACCGGCCTTTGCTTGGCGGCGCAGTTCGGCCGCCTGACAGGCCGGCGAGCGGGCAGGGCATCCCGCAGAAAGTTGCGGTCGGCTGGCCGGCAAACCGGACGACCTCAGTCCTGGCCTTCCCGAGGCCGTTCTGCGGCCTCACGCTGCTCGATCTTTTCGGCGTGATAGCGGCGCTTGATCTTCTCGATGTCGACAGTTGCGGCCGGAAAGCGGATGTCCATTTCCTCCATGGTGTCGGTGATGATCCGGCCGATCACGAGATTCCGGAACCATTTCTGGTTCGCCGGTACGATGTACCATGGCGCGTCGGGTGTGCTCGTGCGCTGGAAGACGGCCTCGTAGGCCTCGACGTAGCGCGGCCAGAGGTCACGCTCGGTGTAGTCGCTCTCGCTGATCTTCCAGTGCCTCGACGGATCCCGGAGGCGATCACCGAAGCGCTCGAGCTGCTCCTCCGGAGTGATGTGGAGATAGAACTTCAGTATCCTGGTGCCGCTCTCGGCGAGCGTCTTCTCGAAGGCGTTGATGAGTTCGTATCGTTCCGACCAGACCTTCTCCGGAACCAGGTCGTGAACACGAACGACGAGCACGTCCTCGTAGTGCGACCTGTTGAACACAGCGACATGGCCGCGGGCCGGCGCAGCGGCATGGATTCGCCAGAGGAAATCGTGCGCCAGCTCCTGCGGGCTCGGCTGCTTGAAGCAGGCGACGGAGGTGCCCTGTGGGTTCATTCCGGCGAAGACATGCCGGATCGCTCCGTCCTTTCCCGCCGCATCTAGGCCCTGCAGCACGATGAGCAGGGAGCGGCGGCCCTCGGCATAGAGGCGAAACTGGAGCGCACCCATCAGGTCCTGAAGACGCGCCAGTTCGGGCTTCGCCTCATCCTTGGTGAAGCGCGCTCCGGCCGAGGATGCGTCGAAGCCGGCCAGTCCGGGAGATCTTCCGGGCTTGAAGGCGTATTGCCCGCGATAGTCGTCAATCTTTCCGGACACCGTTCTTCATCCTCCCTGGCCCAACGGGGGCGTCGATCTTCTCGAATGACCATGCCGGATGCCGGCATGCTGGGCGGGCGAGGGGTTCGCCGCCCGTGAGTTCATGCGTCGGAGTACCGCCTGTCGGCGCCTCAGTGCATCATCAGGACCTGAACCTGAGAACGGGCGAGCATTTCCCGGGTCATGCCGCCGAAGACATATTCGCGCAAGCGGGAATGACCGTAGGCACCCATCACAACCATGTCGGCGCCGCGGTCCCGCGCGCAGCCCAGGATCACCTCGGCTGGATCCCTGCCGCCGCCGGAAATGCGCTCCACGTCCACATCGATCCCGTGGCGGGCGAGAAAGCGGCCGATATCGAAGCCCGGTTCCTCGCCGCCGCCCCATTCCGCGCTTACCGGATCGACCATGGCGACCGTGACGCTCGACGCACCCGACAGCATGTCGAGAGAGGCATGAACGGCGCGTGCCGCCTCCAGCGATCCGTTCCATGCGACGAGCATGTTTCGCGGGGCGACCGTGGGCGTCACGGCCTCCGGCACATGCAGGAACGGCACGCCGCCCTCGAACAGCAGGCCCTGCAGCGCCTGGCTGCGGATCCGGGCATTGTCCTCGGTTTCGGCGAAGACCATGGCAAGGTCGCAGTAGCGGGCGCGCATTCCCGAGACCGAACTGGCTGCTCCAGCCGGGAGATAGTGTTGGGAAACGTCACCGGAGACGGCCGAAGCCTGCAGCAATTTTTCAATTTCCCCAGCCTTTGCCCGAACCGAGCCGACGATGCCTTCGCGTTCCTCCGTCCACGCATCCATGGGCACCGCATAGCTGACGGCGGCCGGGGGCGGCAGAGCGACGCCGATTACGGCGAAGGAGAGATGCAGTTGCGCCTGCTCGGCCATGGTGATCGCGCGCTTCGCGTTGTCGAGGCGCTCGCCATTGCCGATGATGCACAGGATGGTCTTCGGTAGCATGCCAGTTGCCTCCTTTCGATTTCAGACCTGGCCGGCGTGGTCCGGTGAGACCGCGAAGCGGGATGCTCCGAACGCTCCGGCATCGGCCGCCGGTTTCCTCGAGTTTTCCGGGACACACTTTCGTCCTAATGCTGGCGCGTTGCAACCAGCGCCTCGCTGTCATCCGAGGGTCGCCGGAAGATGCGCACCGATCATGCGAGGCGGGGACGTTCGGTGCCGATGCCGGACGAACAACTGGTGCTCAGTACGGTACATATATTTATCGCATAAGATAGATTATGGAACTAATAGGCAGCGGTCGGGTGGCGAACCGGGTCTCGCCAACTGGCAGAACGCACTCGCGCGGGCCGGCTCGTCATCCGGAAGCAGGAAGCCACTCCGCGAACGTTGCGATGGAGCCATGTCGGCAAGGCTCATTCCGTCGCGCGAGAATATGGCAAGGCGATCGATTCCTTTCTCCGTCTGTCCTTGATCGACTGGACGCAGCAGGCCTTCATGGCCGCCAGCTGCAGCTGCCTAGGCCACTCGACGGCGGCCGCCGCCCACCTCGCGAAGGCGCGGACTGAACCCGGACTTCCGCATGGTGCAGTTCGCGACCTCGGTGCACTAACTGGAGGCCGGCATCGGGCACCTTGCCAATGCGCTTTCAGGCATCCATTGATCCGCTGGGCTGCTTCCAGGTTTATGGACGCCTTGCGGCTAAATTTCAGTGACACTCGAGAAATGTCCGCCATGTACCTGATGGAGAAAGCGCTTCATGCGTCGTCTTGTCCTTCGGGGGCGGCGTAGCCCAGCCCGGGCGTGGGCGAATCGCCCCTGGCCTGCTATCGCAGTGTCCGCACATATGGGAAAGATCGACCAATGCCCGACGAAACATATTCGCGTCTTCTGACTTTCATCGCCGGGCTGCTCGGCGCGGCCGGTGTCGTCATGGCCGCCGGAGCCGCGCACGGCGGCGGGCCGGTGCGTCTCCTCGGCCCGGCGGCTGCCATGTGCCTGGTGCACGCTCCGATGCTGATCGCGCTCGACGCGCGACGACCGCGGCCACGGATGTTCACGCTTGCCTCGGCGCTGCTCGGCGGCGGAACCATACTGTTTTCCGGCGATCTCGCCGCGCGCGCAACCGAGGGGCATTCGCTCTTCGCAATGGCCGCACCGACCGGCGGCACCCTCATGATCCTCGGCTGGGCGGCCGTCGCGCTCGCAGCATTCGCTCCAGGGCGGCGATCGCGAAAGGTCGAGGGCTAGCAGCCCAGTCTTCGCGGGGCCGGCGCTGCGGCACTGCAGGCGATCAGGTCCGCCTCGCAAGACGGCGGTGCGGGGTGCCCCGCAGCTTCCTTCCACACTGCCGCAATCCCGCCACAAAAGTTGATCGCCGGCGGACCACTTTGCCGTGCGGGCTGTGCAGGTGCCGTGTTATCTTCATGCTGTGAATTAGGGTCTGGCACTGGAGGACACTATGAAGCACCAAAATCCCGACGACCTGATCAAGAAAGCGACGGCGCTACCCGCCCGGGGCGAGACCCTCGATCGCGTCCAGCGTCTCCGGCGGTGGGCAGATGCCCTGGAAGCACATGCCGGTCCGCTGAACGCGCTCAGGCAGATCGAATACCTTCCGAGAGCGGAGAGGCGGGCCTATCGTGCGCCGGATACGCCAATGACGGTCGCCTTCCTCGTACCCGACCTGAGGGAAGCGGGGCTGAAGGGCGATACGCTCGGCGAGTCGATGGAGTTCTTCGGCATGAGCAACGAGGACGCCCATCGCCTGCTGTGCGATTGCCACTACCAGGGCACGATGACCGGGCCGGGGCTGGCTGAGCGCATCCGCCACTATGCCCGGTCGGTCGAGCGGGGCAATCTCGTCCAGCGTGCCGTGCGCATGTTGCGCGGCTGGATGAAGCCGGCCCACGCCTGAACGGAACGCCTGCCCTCGGCTGCGACGCCGGCTGAACCTGCGGCTCGCCGGCGGGGTAATTGCGACGTGCGGCATGAACGGACCGGTGCGTCCGCGCGGGCGCGCCGGAAAGAATGCGCATGCCGGCAAAGGCCTCGCCAGCGGGCGGACCGCTTCCCGGTGCCCTCCCCGATCGTTTCCGACGAAATTTTCGTGCATCCGGCCTGAGCGCGTCGCGATGCGCGCTTGCAATTGTCCCCGGTCCGGCATTAAGTGTCGCAATCGCGTTGGGAGAAGCCGGTTCTTGCCGGTGCCGAAGGAGCAACCACCCCGGAAACTCTCAGGCAAAAGGACCAACGGACGCCGACAGGACTCTGGAGAGAGCTCGCGCGAAAGTGCGCGGCCGCCGAAGGGATAACAATCTCAGGCGAAAGGACAGAGGGGGTTTGACGAGGGTCCTGGACCTTCACCGCGAACCCGCGGGCCGGATTGCGCCCGCAGCAACTGGAGGCACCGCTTGACCGATCCGGAAAATCTCAGGAAGACGCCGCTCGCCGCGCTGCACGAGCGCCACCGCGCGCGCATGGTGGCGTTCGCCGGCTACTCGATGCCGGTGCAGTTCGAGCCGGGCATCATGAAGGAGCATCTGCACACGAGGCGGTCGGCCGGCCTCTTCGACGTGTCGCACATGGGCCAGATCGAGATCCGGCCGAAGAGCGGCAGGATCGAGGATGCGGCGCTGGCGCTCGAAACGCTGGTTCCCGTCGACGTGCTCGGCCTCGCGCCAGGACGCCAGCGCTATGCGCTTTTGACCAACGAGCGGGGCGGAATCCTGGACGATTTCATGGTTGCCAATCGTGGCGACCATCTCTTCCTCGTCGTCAACGCGGCCTGCAAGGCCGGCGATCTCGAGCATCTGCGCTCAGGTCTCTCGGCGTCCTGCGACGTCGTCGAGCTGGACGACCGTGCACTGATCGCCCTTCAGGGCCCGAAAGCCGAGGCCGTGCTCGCCGCGCTCGCGCCTGAGGCCGCGGAAATGCGCTTCATGGACGTCCGGACGCTCACGCTCGCGGGAACGGATTGCGAAGTCTCGCGCTCCGGCTACACGGGGGAAGACGGCTACGAGATCTCCGTTCCGGCTGCCGGCGCGGAGGCGCTCGCCGGGCGGTTGCTCGAAGACGGGGCGGTGGAGCCGGTCGGGCTCGGCGCGCGCGACTCCCTTCGGCTGGAAGCCGGGCTCTGCCTCTACGGCAACGACATGGACGCCGACACGACACCCGCAGAGGCCAGCCTCGGCTGGGCTATCCAGAAGGTTCGCCGCAGGGGCGGCGACCGGGCGGGCGGCTTTCCCGGCGCGAACATCATTCTCGCCGAACTCGAGAGCGGGTCCGCGCGCCGCCGCGTCGGGCTGAAGCCCGACGGCAAGGCCCCGGTGCGCGCGGAGGCGCCGCTCTACGTTTCCGACGAGGAGAAGGGAAATCCGATCGGATCGGTGACCTCCGGCGGGTTCGGACCGAGCGTCGGCGCGCCCATCGCCATGGGCCACGTGCCGAGCGACATGGCCGGCACGGGAACCCGTCTCTTTGCGGAGGTGCGGGGTAGGTTCCTTCCCATGACCGTGACCGCCCTGCCCTTCGTCAAGCCGCACTACAAGCGCTGAAAGAAACAATCGAGGGAACGAGAGAATGCTCAAATTCACCGAAGACCATGAATGGCTGAAGATCGAGGGCGACACCGCAACGGTCGGGATCACCGGGCACGCGGCCGAGCAGCTCGGCGACCTGGTGTTCGTCGAACTGCCGGAGGTCGGCAGCAGCCTTTCGAAGGGCGACGAGGCGGCGACCGTGGAATCCGTCAAGGCGGCTTCCGAGGTTTTCGCACCGCTCGACGGCGAGATTACCGCGACGAACCAGGCGATCGTCGACGACCCTTCCCTGGTCAATTCCGATCCGATGGGCGCCGGGTGGTTCTTCAAGCTCAGGCTGGCAGACCGCGCGGCCGCCGACAGCCTGCTCGACCAGGCAGCCTACGACAAGCTCGTGGGGTAGCCGGCATGGCCTTCGAGTTCACCGACTACGAACCCTACGACTTCGCCAACCGCCGGCACATCGGCCCCTCGCCCGACGAGATGGCCGCTATGCTCGAGGTCGTGGGCGCGGACAGTCTCGACGCACTCATCGACGAGACCGTGCCGCCCGGAATCCGCCAGAAGGAGCCGCTGGACTGGGGAGCTCCGATGACCGAGCGCGAGGTCCTCGACAGGCTCCGGGAAACGGCGAACCGGAACCGGAACCTGATCTCGCTGCTCGGCCAGGGCTACCACGGCACCATAACGCCGCCGGTCATCCAGCGCACGATCCTCGAGAACCCGGCCTGGTACACCGCCTATACGCCGTACCAGCCGGAAATCAGCCAGGGGCGGCTCGAGGCGCTGCTCAACTACCAGACGATGGTCTGCGACCTGACGGGCCTCGACGTCGCCAATGCGTCACTGCTCGACGAGGCGACCGCTGCCGCCGAAGCGATGGCGATGGCCAGGCGCACGTCGAAATCGAAAGCGGGCGCGTTCTTCGTGGACAGGGATTGCCACCCGCAGACAATCGCCGTCATTCGCACCCGGGCGGAGCCGCTCGGCTGGGAGCTGATCGTCGGCGATCCCTTCGAGGATCTCGATCCCCGACGTGTTTTCGGCGCGATCTTCCAGTACCCCGGCACCTTCGGCCACGTCCGCGACTTCACCGACGTCATCGCCGGGCTGCACGGCGACGGAGCGCTCGCGGTCATGGCAGCCGACCCGCTCGCGCTCTGTCTGCTGAAGTCGCCCGGCGAGATGGGCGCCGACATTGCCGTCGGCTCGACCCAGCGCTTCGGCGTGCCGATGGGCTATGGCGGCCCGCATGCCGCCTACATGGCGGTGAAGGACGCCTGCAAGCGATCCATGCCGGGGCGCCTCGTCGGCGTCTCCGTCGACCAGCGCGGCAACCGTGCCTATCGTCTCGCGCTCCAGACCCGCGAGCAGCACATCCGCCGCGAGAAGGCCACGTCCAACATCTGCACCGCACAGGTCCTGCTCGCCGTCATGGCGTCGATGTATGCCGTGTTCCACGGCCCAAAGGGCATCCGGGCGATCGCGCAGCGGGTTCACGAGAAGACGGTCCGCCTTGCCGACGGCCTCACGCAACTCGGCTACGAAATCGAACCGGACACCTATTTCGACACGATCACCGTCGAGGTCGGCAAGCTGCAGGGCGTCATAATGAACGCGGCGCTCGCGGCAGGCATAAACCTGCGCCGCGTCGGCGACACCCGCATCGGAATCAGCCTCGACGAGCGCACGCGGCCGGGAGTCATCGAAGCAGTCTGGGGCGCGTTCGGCGGCGCCCTCTCCTTCCGGGACTTCCAGCCAAGGCATGCTCTGGCGGACGAGCAATTGCGCAAGACCGGCTATCTGGAACATCCCGTCTTCCACATGAACAGGGCCGAAAGCGAGATGACGCGCTACATCCGACGGCTGTCGGACCGGGACCTCGCCCTCGACCGCGCGATGATACCGCTCGGCTCCTGCACGATGAAACTCAACGCGACGGTCGAGATGCTGCCGATCTCATGGCCGGAGTTCTGCGAGCTCCACCCCTTCGCCCCAGCCGACCAGGCGGAGGGCTACAAGGTGCTGATCGACGACCTTTCCGACAAGCTCTGCCGCATCACCGGCTACGACGCCATTTCGATGCAGCCGAACTCGGGGGCCCAGGGGGAATATGCGGGATTGCTGACGATCCGGGCATGGCACCGCTCTCGTGGCGACGCGGTTCGCGACGTCTGCCTGATCCCGACTTCCGCGCATGGCACGAACCCGGCCTCCGCGCACATGGCGGGCATGAAGGTCGTTCCCGTGAAATCGCTGGAGAACGGCGACATCGATGTCGAGGATTTTCGTTCAAAAGCAGCGCAGTACGCGGATACGCTCGCTGCATGCATGATTACCTATCCTTCGACACACGGCGTCTTCGAGGAGACAGTGCGAGAGATATGCGACATCACGCACAGGCACGGCGGTCAGGTCTACCTCGACGGCGCCAACCTCAATGCGCTGGTCGGCCTCGCCCGGCCCGGCGACGTCGGCGCCGACGTCAGCCACCTCAATCTCCACAAGACCTTCTGCATTCCGCACGGCGGCGGCGGTCCCGGCATGGGTCCGATCGGGGTCAAGTCCCATCTGGCGCCGCACCTTCCCGGTCACGTGGGTACAGACGGCCGCGGAGGCGCCGTTTCGGCCGCGCCCTTCGGGTCGGCGTCCATCCTGCCGATATCCTGGAGCTACTGCCTGATGATGGGCGGGCCCGGCCTGACGCAGGCGACGCGAGTCGCAATCCTCAACGCCAACTATATCGCGGCAAGGCTGAAGGGCGCCTACGATGTGCTTTACACTTCGCGCAACGGCCGGGTGGCGCATGAGTGCATCATCGACACGCGGCCGCTCGGCGAGAGCGCCGGCGTTACCGTCGACGACGTCGCCAAGCGCCTCGTCGATTGCGGCTTCCATGCGCCGACGATGAGCTGGCCGGTGGCCGGAACACTCATGATCGAGCCGACGGAATCGGAGACGAAGGCCGAGATCGACCGGTTCTGCGAGGCGATGCTTGCGATCCGGGAAGAGGCCCGCGACATCGAGACCGGCAAGAGCGATCGCGAGAACAACCCGCTCAAGAACGCACCTCATACGGTCGAGGACCTCGTCGGCGACTGGGACCGCCCCTATTCACGCGAACAGGCCTGCTTTCCGCCGGGCGCGTTCCGCGTCGACAAGTACTGGCCACCCGTCAACCGCGTCGACAACGTCTATGGCGATCGCAACCTCGTCTGCTCCTGCCCGCCGATGGATGCCTACGAGGAAGCCGCCGAGTAGCGCCTTCGCTGCCATCCCGGTTCGTTTCGCAGAAGAAGATGCGACGTCGCGCTTCCCCGGCCGCCTCCGCGGAGCGCAACCGGACGTGACATGTCGCGAATGGAGCTTGCATCGGCCCGTGAAACTGCCAGAACTTCACGCTGAGGACAAATGCGGTCCAGCGCAAAGGGGTCGACGAGATGAATGAGCGGGCAAGGGTAGTCGTCATTGGTGGAGGCGTCGTCGGCTGCTCGGTGCTCTACCATCTTGCGAAGTCGGGCTGGACCGACGTCATGCTGATCGAGCGCTCGGAGCTTACCTCCGGTTCGTCCTGGCATGCCGCCGGCGGCTTCCATACGCTCAACGGCGACCCGAACGTCGCCAAGCTGCAGGCTTACACGGTACAGCTCTATAAGGAGCTCGAGGACCTATCCGGCCAGTCATGCGGCCTGCACCTGACCGGCGGCGTCATGATGGCCGACAGTCCCGAGCGCATGGACTTCCTTCGGCTCGCCCACGCCAAGGGCCGCTATCTCGGCATGGAAACGGAACTGATCACGCCGTCCGAGGCCAAGGCGATGTTCCCGCTCATGGACGAGACCAACTTCGTCGGTGCGCTCTGGGATCCCGTGGAGGGCCATCTCGACCCGTCCGGCACGACCCACGCCTATGCCAAGGCGGCGCGCGTTCTCGGGGCGGAAATCGTGCTCAGGAACCGCGTCGTCGAGTTGGCACAGGAACCGGACGGAACGTGGAACGTCGTCACCGAGCAGGGCACGGTGAAGGCCGAGCACGTCGTCAACGCCGGTGGCCTGTGGGCACGGGAGGTCGGCCGCATGGCGGGACTGGAGTTGCCGCTGCTCGCCATGGAGCACATGTACCTCCTGACCGAGCCGATGCCCGAGGTCGAGGCCTTCAACGCGGAAACCGGCCGCGAGATGGTCGGCGTGATGGATTTCAAGGGAGAAATCTATACCCGCCAGGAGCGCAACGGCGTCTTGCTCGGGACCTACGAAAAGGCCTGCAGGCCGTGGTCTCCGGTGACCACGCCCTGGAATTTCGGCCATGAGCTGCTGGCTCCCGACCTCGACCGGATAGCGCCTTCGCTGGAGGTCGGCTTCCGCCATTTTCCGGGCATCGAGAACGCCGGCATCAAGCAGATCATCAACGGCCCGTTCACCTTCGCGCCCGACGGAAACCCGCTTGTCGGTCCGGTGCCTGGGCTGACCAACTACTGGACGGCGTGTGCCGTGATGGCCGGATTCAGCCAGGGAGGCGGGGTCGGACTGGCACTCGCGGAGTGGATGGTGAACGGCGATCCGGGCGCCGACATCTGGGGCATGGACGTCGCCAGGTTCGGCGAGTGGGCGACCCTTCGCTACACGAACGCCAAGGTGCGGGAGAACTATTCCCGGCGATTCTCGATCCGCTTTCCCAACGAGGAGCTTCCCGCGGCCCGTCCGCAGCAGACGACGCCGCTCTACGACGTCATGCTGTCCCGCGGCGCGGTCATGGGTGACAGCTGGGGGCTGGAAACGCCGCTGTGGTTCGCGCCACGTGGCGTGGAGCCCAGGGACGTTCTCTCCTATCACCGCTCCAACGATTTCGAGCATGTCGGCAACGAGGTTCGCGCCGTCCGCGAGCGGGTCGGGATCACGGAAATCGCCAACTTCGCGAAGTACGAGGTGTCGGGTGCCGGTGCCGAGGACTGGCTCAACCGGCTCATGACCAACACCATGCCGAAGGCTGGAAGGATGATCCTGACGCCGATGCTCAACGAGCGCGGCAAGCTGATCGGCGACTTCACCATCGCCAAAGCGGCGGACGACCGCTTCATGGTCTGGGGCTCGTCGGCCGCGCAGCGCTACCACATGCGATGGTTCCGCGCCCATCTGCCGGCGGATGGTTCGGTCCGGGTCGACCGGCTCGACCTCAAGCTCGTCGGGCTTTCCATCGCGGGGCCAAAATCGCGCCAGGTCCTGGAGAAGCTGGTGGACGAGGATATCGCGAAGGAGAATTTCCGCTTCATGGACTTCCGCGAGATGGCGGTTGCAGGCGCACCCTGCATGGTCAACCGCATCACCTATACCGGCGATCTCGGCTACGAGATCTGGATGGAGCCGGTCTACCAGCGCAAGGTCTATCTCGCCCTTCTCGAGGCGGGCGAAGAGTTCGGCATCGCGGATTTCGGCATGCGAGCCCTGCTTTCCATGCGGCTTGAAAAGAACTTTCCGACCTGGTTCCGGGAACTCAGGCCGATCTACGGGCCTTTCGAGGGCGGTCTCGACCGCTTCGTGAAGTTGTCGAAGAACGACTTCATCGGCCGTGAGGCTGCCGCGCGCGAGAAAGCGGAGGGACCAAAACTGATGCGTGTAACCCTCGTCGTCGACGCCGAGGATGCAGACGTGATGGGCGACGAGCCGGTATGGGCGAAGGTCGGCGAGACGGACTACGGCACCGTCGAACCGCCGCACGGCTACGGCGCGCCGCGCTTCGGAGCGAAGGTCCCCCCGCCCGTCGAAGGCAGGACGAGCATCCGGGACGGCGAATGGCGCGTCGTCGGCTGGGTGACGTCCGGCGGCTACGCCCACCATGTCGGCAAGTCGCTGGCCCAGGCCTATGTACCTGCGCCCCTTGCATCGTCGACGGGCACGGACGTGTTCGAGATCGAGATCCTCGGCCACCGGCGCGCAGCAACCGTCGCGCCCGAACCCCTGTTCGACCCGTCGGGAGAAAAAATGCGGGGCTAACGCCCCGCTGCCGCGCCTCCGCGGGGTGCCCTATTCCTGCCGTACCACCGCATCGCCGCGAGCGGCCAGCGCCGCCAGGTCGGCCGGCTTCAATTCGACCGACTCGCCGCAACCGCAGGCCGACGTCTGGTTGGGATTGTTGAAGACGAAGCCGGACCGGATTTTCGTGACCTCGAAATCCATTTCGGTGCCGAGCAGGAAGAGCACGGCCTCGGGGGCGACGTAGACGGTCGCGCCATTGTGAGTGATGACGTCGTCGGCTTTCAGATCTTCGGTCACGAGATCGACCGCATATTCCATGCCGGCGCATCCGCCTTTCCTGATCCCGACGCGAATTCCCTTCGCGTCGCCGCCGGCATTCGCGACGATCGACTTCACGCGCTCGGCGGCCGCATCGGTCATTGTCATGACGGCAAAACTGCCCATATGAAAGTCTCCATTGCCGAAACCACGGATTCGGGCTTCTCGAATACTAATGTAATATCGGGGGTGCCGGTCGACAACCGAGGGAGGGTTGGCCGCAACAGCAGCGCATTGCCTCCCGGTGGCGGCCAGCGCTTCCCGCGCGCCGCAGTTCCAACGCACGAGGGCCGGCCTCATTTCCAATGATGCGATTCTTCAAGATCAGATTCTATCCCGAACCCCGGACGGTCCAGAGGACCGGCGACCACACCCCGGCAAGCTCCATCTGGGGCTATGTCGCGCGCATGACCGGCTGGCACCAGGGGCTGGCATGCCTGCTGGCGCTCGCCGTCGCCGGCGTCGACGTGGTTCCGATCGACCTTCAGCGCCGGCTCGTCGACCACGCCATCAAGCAGAAGGACCTGTCGCTGTTCGTGACCCTGGCCCTCGTCTATCTCGGTGTCACCGTCCTCCACAAGCTGTTGAAGTTCGTCCTCGGCGTCTACCAGAACTGGCTGACCGAGAGCGCGGTTTATTACACCCGCGCACACATCTTCGAAATATACGGACACCATATCGCCGAGCACGAGGCTGACAGCCGCGACAGCGGAACGGTGGTCTCCATCATCGGCTCGGAGACCGACAAGATTGGCGAGTTCGTCGGAACCGCAATCTCCGAGGCGGCGATCAATGTCACCATGATGATCGGCGTCCTCGGATACATGCTGGTGGTCGACACGCAGATTGCGCTGATCGGCATTGCCCTGCTCGTTCCGCAACTGGTGCTGACACCCCTCGTCCAGCGCCGGCTCAACCGCCTCGTCGCGGTCAACGTCGGACTGCTGAGAGCGCTCGGGCGGGACGTGTCGCATCTCTCGCAGGGGAGCGGGCCGACCCACCGCACGCTCTGGCGCATCATCTACCGCAACAGGATGATCCAGTCGCTGATCCGTAACGCGCTGAAGTCCGGCCTCAATCTCCTGAACTCGCTTGCGCCGCTCGCGGTGCTCATCATCGGCGGCTACCAGGTCATACAGGAGCAGACGACGATCGGGGTGATCCTCGCCTTCATCTCCGGCTTCAACCGGATTTCCGAACCGATCCGCAACCTCATCACCTTCTATCGCAATGCCCAGCAGGCCAATGTCCAGCATGCCATGATCGCGCGCTGGATGACGCGCGACATCCGCGTCCAGACGCGGCGACCGAACCTGGCGGAGTCGGCAACCGAGAAGAACGTCGCGCCCATCAACGACTGAGAGCGGTCCCCGCAGGTCCCGAAGCCGGATCAGTACCAGCCGATCGCGACCTGCGCTTCTTCGGACATGCGGTCCGGCGTCCAGGGCGGATCGAACACCATGTTGACGTCGACGTCCAAGACCCCCTCGACGGCACCGACGGCATTCTGCACCCAGCCCGGCATCTCGCCGGCGACCGGGCAACCGGGCGCGGTCAGCGTCATGTCGATCTTCACCGAGCGATCGTCCTCGATGTCGATCTTGTAAATCAGCCCGAGCTCGTAGATGTCCGCCGGAATCTCGGGGTCGTAGACCGTTTTCAGCGCGGAGACGATTTCGTCTGTCAGACGCGCGAGCTCCTCGCGCGGGAGGGCGGAATTGGTGAGGCCCGACGCCTCTCCTGCCGTATCCTGTATCTGAGCTTCATTCGTCATGTTGTTCATTTCCTTCACGCAAAGAAGGTCCGCGCCTTTTCGAGAGCTTCCGCCAGCGCATCGACTTCGGCACGGGTATTGTACATACCGAAGGATGCCCTGCAGGTAGAGGTGACCCCGAAACGTTTCAAGAGCGGGCTGGCGCAGTGCGTTCCCGCACGCACGGCGACGCCCGAGCGGTCGATCACCATGGAGACGTCGTGGGCGTGGATGCCCTCCATCTCGAAGGAGACGATGGCTCCCTTTCCCGGAGCGGTGCCGAATATGCGCATGGAATTGATTCCTGCGAGCCGCTCGTGCGCATAGGCAACAAGGTCGGCCTCGTGGGCAGCGATCGCGTCGCGTCCGGCCGACTGCATGTAGTCGAGCGCCGCTCCCAGTCCGATCGCCTGGACGATCGGCGGGGTCCCCGCCTCGAAACGGTGCGGCGGATCGGCATAGGTGACCTCGTCGGTCGAGACGTCGAGGATCATCTCCCCGCCCCCCTCGAACGGCCGCATGGCGTCGAGCATCTCCTTCCGGCCGTAAAGCACGCCGATGCCGGATGGCCCGTAGACCTTGTGGCCTGTGAAGACGTACCAGTCGCACCCGATGTCCCTGACGTCCACGGGCAGGTGCACCGCACCCTGGCTGCCGTCGACCAGCACCGGAATGCCGCGCTCGTGCGCCAGCCTGCAGACTTCCTTGATCGGGACGACGGTGCCGAGCACGTTCGACATGTGCGTTATCGCCACGAGCTTCGTCCGGTCGGTCAACGTCCTTTCGAATTCCTCGAGGGAAAACGAGCCGTCCTCGGCAACCGGCACCCAGTTCAGGCGGGCGCCCTGCCGCTCGCGGATGAAATGCCACGGCACGATGTTGGAATGGTGCTCCATGATCGTGATGCAGATCTCGTCGCCCTCGCCGATGTTCGGCATGCCCCAGCCGTAGGCGACCGTGTTGATCGCCTCGGTGGCATTCTTCGCGAAGACGATCTCGTCGGTCGATCCGGCGTTCAGGAAGGAACGCACCTTTTCCCGGGCCGCCTCGTACGCATCGGTCGCAGCGTTGGAGAGGAAATGTAGCCCGCGATGGACGTTGGCGTATTCGTTCTCGTAGGCGTGCTTCATCGCCTCGATGACGGCGCCGGGCTTCTGCGCGGAGGCGCCGCTGTCGAGGTAGACCAGCGGCTTTCCGTAGACTTCGCGGGCCAGGATCGGGAAATCCTTGCGGATCGCGTCGACGTCGTAGCCGGTCCGGGTAGTGGGCCTGTCCATGTCAGCCATGCGCCTCCAGCCACCCGGCGACGACGCCCTCGAGTGCTTCGGTCAGGGCTTCGTCGTCGAGTTCCTCGACGATCTCTGCCACGAAGGCATTGACCAGCATGCCGCGCGCCGTCTTCTCGGGAACGCCGCGCGACATCAGGTAGAACAGATGGTTTTCGTCGATGTCGGCAACGGTCGCGCCGTGGCCGCATTGGACGTCGTCGGCGAATATCTCCAGCTCGGGCTTGCTGGAGAACTCGCCATCATCGCTCAGAAGCAACGTGTTGCACGCCATCTTCGCATCGGTCTTCTGGGCGTCGGGGGCAACGCGGATCTGTCCCTGGAAGACACCGCGGGCCTTGTCGAACACCACGTTCCGCATGATTTCGGTCGAGGTGGTACCGGGCACGTCATGGCCGAGAACCAGCGTTACGTCCGTATGGCTGTCGCCGCCGAGCAGATTGATGCCGCGCACCTTCAGGTCCGCGCCCTCGCCCTCCACGACGCCGCGAATCTCCTGGCGGACGAGGTGGCCGCCGGCATTGACGACGCAGAGCATGAGCCGCGCGTCGGCCCCGAGCCGCACGTTGATCTGCCCGAGATGCGTATCCGCCGGACCCTGTTCCTGGAGAATGATCCACGTGACTTCCGCGCCTTCGCCGACAACCAGGTCGGTGATCGAAGACGCAAGCGCCGCGTCGCCGGGGACGGCCGAGTGACGTTCGATGACCGTCGCCCTGGCATTTGCGCCGATGCTGGCCGGGAAGCGGGTATGAGCCTGGCCTGCGCCGTGCAGCACCTGGACCTCCAGCGGGCGGTCGAGCGTCGCTCCGGGCGCGACGTCCAGCACCAGCCCTCCGGTGACGAGAGCGCCGTTGATCTTGCCGATGGCGTCGTCTGAGCCCTGGACCGTCAGCAGCTTGACGATCGCCTCGTCGGCGAGACGATCCGCGAAGGGGGCGGCGGTCACGCCTGCGGGCGTCTTGCCCGGGAGGGCATTTCCGTTCGCGACGGCAAGCACCGTCGATCCGCCGACCAGCGGAGCGATCGGATCGAGAGGGCCCGATGCCCCCTCGGCCGGCACCTCCCGCAACAGCGTGCGCAGGTCGGTGTAATGCCAGTCCTCGACGCGCCGCGTCGGCAGGCCCGAGGCCTTCAGGTCGTCCATCAGGCGCTCTCGCATGGCCGCGACCGGCCTGCTGCCGGGCAGTTCCGAGCGGCGGGCGCCGAAGCTGTCGAACAGCGCCTGCTCGGCCACGGTCGCGGTCGGCTTGGTCTGCATGTTCATTCGTGTTGCTCCTTCGCTCATCTTCGCCGCCTCAGGCCGCCGCGTCGATGATGCCGGCATACCCGTCCTGCTCAAGCTCGAGCGCGAGGGCCTTGTCGCCGGTCTTGATCACCTGCCCCTTGTAGAGAACGTGGACGGTGTCGGGGACGATGTACTGCAGCAGGCGCTGGTAGTGCGTGATCACGAGCATCGCACGGTCCGGCGAGCGCAGGGCGTTCACTCCGTCGGCGACAATCTTCAGCGCATCGATATCGAGGCCGGAATCCGTTTCGTCGAGAACGCAGAGCTGCGGTTCCAGAAGGGCCATCTGCAGGATTTCTGCGCGCTTCTTCTCTCCGCCGGAAAAGCCGACGTTCAGCGGACGCTTCAGCATGCCCGGGTCGATCTTCAGGTCGGCGGCCGCGGCACGCACCTTGCGCATGAATTCCGGCGTCGTCAGCTCGCTTTCCCCGCGCGCCTTGCGCTGCTCGTTGAGCGCCACCTTGAGAAACTGCATCGTTGCGACGCCGGGAATCTCGACCGGATACTGAAAGGCCAGGAAGATGCCTCTGGCAGCCCGCTCGGCCGGATCGAGTTCGAGGATATCCTCGCCGTTGTAGAGTATCGCGCCTTCCGTGACCTCGTAGTCCTCGCGGCCCGCAAGGACGTAGGAGAGCGTCGATTTTCCGGAGCCGTTCGGGCCCATGATTGCGGCGACTTCGCCGGCCTTCACCGACAGGTTCAGCCCGCGGATGATCTCGGTGCCGTCCTCGGCGATCCGGGCGTGAAGGTTCCTGATTTCGAGCATTTGATGTCCCCGTTCTCGGACAGGCGCGCATGCGCGCCAATTCAATCGAAAGTGATGTGGCGGGCCGTCAGCCGACCGAGCCTTCCAGCGAGATGCCGATGAGCTTCTGCGCCTCGACGGCGAATTCCATCGGCAGTTCCTGGATGACCTCCTTGACGAAGCCGTTGACGATCAGCGCGATCGCCTCTTCCTCCGGAATGCCGCGCTGCAGGCAGTAGAAGAGCTGGTCCTCGGAAATCTTCGAGGTGGTCGCCTCGTGCTCGAACTGCGCGGTGGCGTTCTTCGCCTCGATGTAAGGAACGGTGTGGGCCCCGCACCTGTCGCCGATGAGCAGCGAGTCGCACTGGGTGAAGTTGCGCGCATTCGCCGCCTTGCGGTGGGCCGAGACCTGCCCGCGATAGGTGTTCGACGAGAAGCCCGCCGAAATGCCCTTGGAGATGATCCGGCTCGACGTGTTCCTGCCGAGATGCAGCATCTTGGTGCCTGAATCGATCTGCTGATGCCCGTTCGACACGGCGATGGAGTAGAATTCCCCGCGCGAGTCGTCGCCTCGCAGGATGCAAGAGGGATATTTCCAGGTGATCGCCGAACCCGTCTCGACCTGCGTCCAGGAGATCTTGGAGCGGTCGCCGCGGCAGTCGCCGCGCTTGGTGACGAAGTTGTAGATTCCGCCCTTGCCTTGCGAATCGCCGGGATACCAGTTCTGGACGGTCGAGTACTTGATCTCCGCATCGTCGAGCGCAACCAGTTCGACGACAGCCGCGTGAAGCTGGTTCTCGTCACGCTGCGGCGCAGTGCAGCCCTCGAGATAGGAGACGTAGGCGCCCTCCTCCGCGATGATCAGGGTGCGCTCGAACTGGCCGGTGTTGCGCTCGTTGATGCGGAAATAGGTCGAAAGCTCCATCGGGCAGCGGACGCCCTTCGGCACGAACACGAAGGAGCCGTCGGTAAAGACCGCAGAGTTCAACGTCGCATAGAAGTTATCCGAATAAGGCACTACAGAGCCTAGATATTTTTGCACCAGTTCCGGATATTCTCGCACTGCCTCGGAAATCGGACAGAAGATGACGCCGGCCTTTGCAAGCTCCTTCTTGAAGGTCGTGACGACCGAAACCGAATCGAAGACCGCATCGACGGCGACCTGGCCACGGCTTGCGGAAGGCCCATCGTCGGCGTCGAGTTCGCTCGGTTCGTCCTGCTTGCGCACGCCAGCCAGGATTTCCTGTTCCTTCAGGGGGATTCCGAGCTTCTCGTAGGTCGCGAGCAATTCGGGATCGACCTCGTCCAGCGAGCGCGGGGCGGACGCGCTCTTCGGCGCCGAGTAGTAGTAGATGTCGTCGAAATCGATCTTGGGATAGCTGACACGGGCCCAGGATGGCTCCGTCATCGTCAGCCAGCGGCGATAGGCCTTCAGCCGCCATTCCAGCATCCATTCCGGCTCGCTCTTCTTCGCCGAGATGAACCGGATGATATCTTCGTTCAGCCCTTTCGGGGCCTTGTCGGATTCGATGAGCGTCTCGAAGCCGTACTTGTACTGGTCCACGTCAATCTTGCGGACCTGATCGATCGTTTCCTGCACTGCAGGCATGGCGCTCTCCAATTCTCGCCGGTTCAAGGCCGGCGGCTGCGTATGATCGCGGTTCCTTACCGCATATTTAGTCTTTTGTACTCAAGTTTTCATCCCGCCGGAACCGGAAAGCCGTGGCTTCCCGCGGGCGGCCGGTTGTCAGGCAGCGGTCTCCACCTTGCTGTCGGGCATACGGCGTCGCCCGCTAATCCGCGCGAAAGCGGCAACGAAGCGATCGAGTTCGTTCGCCGCGGTCGTCTTGCCGAGGCTCACGCGCAGGGCGCCGTGGCGGGCGTCCCGGCCCATGGCGGCGAGGACGTGGCTCTGGCTTACCTTGCCCGACGAACATGCCGACCCGGCCGACAGCGCAACGCCTTCGAGGTCGAACGCGATCAGTCCTGTCTCCGCCTTCAACCCGGGCAGGGAGAAGAAGGTGGTATTGGCGATGCGGGGCGCGTTGCGCCCGTGGATCGTCACGTCGCCGGCGATTGCCGTCATCTCCGCTTCCAGCCGGTCGCGCATGGCGCCGACATCGCGACCAAAGGAAGCGACTTCTCCGGCAGCCGCGCAGGCGGCCGCGCCGAATCCCACGATCGCCGGCAGGTTCTCGGTACCGGCGCGGTGACCCTTTTCCTGGCCGCCGCCCCGAAGAATGGGAGCGGGCATCATGATCTCACCCGCCGAGACGAGCGCGCCAGCGCCTTTCGGACCGCCGATCTTGTGCGACGACAGGAAAAGGAAGTCCGCGCCGAGTTCCCCGATGGAAACAGGGATGCGCCCGGCGGCCTGGACGGCGTCAACGACGAGGATACCCTTGTGCGCCCTGACGATTTCGGCGATCGCGGCAACGGGCTGGATCACGCCCGTCTCATTGTTGACGAGTTGGACCGCAACCATCGGGAGGCCTGCCGAATCGTCGTGCGCGGCCAGCAGCGCTGCGAGGCGAGCCATGTCGAGCAAACCGTCCCCGTCCACCGGCACCGTCGCAAGGTCGCCGGCGGCGAACCTCCCGGCCTCGAGGACACAGCTGTGCTCGGTCGCTCCAGCGTAGAGCCGTGAGACGGCGAGCGGTGCCTTGCCCATGCGGAAGTCCGGCGTCAGAACGTGGCTGGCGGCCTCGGTCGCGCCACTGGTAAAGACGACCTGTGCCGGCTCCGCACCGACCAGATCGGCGACAGCTGCGCGCGCCTTTTCGAGGGAAGCCCTTGCGGCCCGCCCTTCCCGGTGAACAGAGGACGGATTCCCGACCAGGTCGAGCGCGTCGCAGGACGCCCGCCGCGCGTCCGCCCGCAGGGGCGCCGTCGCATTCCAGTCGAGATAAGCGCGCTCGCCGGCCATCGGACCGCTTCTTTCCGTTGCCTTCGCCAATGGCGGCCGGTTCATTTTCCTTGAATTTCCGAACCGGCTTGCCTTATGACACCTCACCCATGAAACCGGGCCACGGCCCGCAGTTTCGAACAGTTCTAAACTGGTTTCTAAGAAGACCATATCGCGCCGTCAAGGTCGCAGGCGACAGTATGGGGGCCCATGGGCCGCAAAGCGCTGCGCCGGATCCCGCTTCAACGGAGAATACATGCCAGAGGTCATTTTCAACGGTCCTGCCGGTCGCCTGGAAGGCCGCTACCAGCCGTCCAAGCAGAAGAACGCGCCGATCGCGGTCGTGCTTCACCCGCATCCGCAGTTCGGCGGCACGATGAACAACCAGATCGTGTACCAGTTGTTCTACATGTTCCAGCAGCGCGGCTTCACGACGCTGCGCTTCAATTTCCGCGGAATCGGACGCAGCCAGGGCGAGTTCGACCACGGCGCAGGAGAGCTCTCGGACGCGGCGGGCGCGCTGGACTGGATCCAGAGCCTGCATCCGGACTCCAAGAGCTGCTGGGTCGCCGGCTACTCCTTCGGCGCATGGATCGGCATGCAGTTGCTCATGCGCCGGCCGGAAATCGAGGGCTTCATGTCGATCGCGCCGCAGCCCAACATCTACGACTTCTCCTTCCTCGCGCCCTGCCCCTCGTCCGGCCTCATCATTCACGGCGACCAGGACCGCGTCGCACCGGAGAAGGATGTGCAGGGGCTCGTCGACAAGCTGAAGCAGCAGAAGGGAATCCTGATCACGCAGAAGTCCGTGCCCGGCGCCAACCACTTTTTCTCCGGCCAAGTCGACAGGCTGGTGGAGGAATGCTCGGACTATCTCGACCGGCGGCTCGCCGGCGAGCTCGTGCCCGAGCCGGCGGCAAAGCGGATCCGCTGAGGTCCGCGTCGCCGCTTCAGCCTTCGACCCGGCAGGCGCCGAAGATGACGCGGATGTCTTCGCCGAAGTCCGGGTTTTCCGGCAGGTAAGCCTGCGGCTCGGTCAATGCGAGTTGCGACCAGACGTTGCCTTCGGCCAGCCTGTTGATCATGGCGCCGAAATCCTGCGTCCGGAACAGGTCGTCGCGATGCGAGAATACGATGACGCCACCCGGTCGCGTCAGCCTGCACAATTCGCGCAGAAATGCCTCTGCGTTCAGGATGTAGGTCAGAACGCTGATGCAAATGCTTGCATCGTATGTATTTTCATCGACAGGAAGCGGCAATTCCTGAAAGTCGAGAATTCGCACGGATCGGTAGACGCCGCGTTGCTCTGCCAGGGCGACCGAACGGGGCGAGAGATCGGCGCCGTCGACGGGACCGGAGAAGCCGGCCGACCGTAGTGCCGCCCCCGTCAGGCCGGTCCCGCACCCTGCATCGAAGACCGCCCTCTCCGCAGCCACATGCTGCCGCAGCAATTCGGCGGCCTCCGCCGGCGCTCGGTAGTCCCAGGCCTCGAGCTGCGCGTCGTAGACTTCCGCGAGGTCGTCATAATAGGCGCCGACCTCGGCGCTCTCGACGCTTCCGCGTCTGAGCCAGCTATCTCTGTTTCCGTCAGCCAATCCGTCCTGTCTCCTGCCGTCAGCCTGCCACCCCGGCACTCTGGCTGCCGGCCCCGGGAAGCGCAAGTTCCCCGCCGGTGACCGGCTCGGTGACAGAGGTCGTCCGGGGCCACGTGAGCGGCAGGCCCCGGCGCGCGCGGACCGCCAGATAGGCCCATGCCTCCGCCTCGACGGCGTCGCCGTCCAGGCCGGCCTCCTCGGCGACGGCAACCCGGGCATCGCCGCCTGCCAGCGTCCGCATGTCGTCCAGGACGACCCGGTTCAACCGTCCGCCACCGCACACGATCCATACCCGCGGCGTCTCGGGCAGGTGGTCCGCCGCCTTCAGGATCGCAGCCGCCGCGACGTGCCCGAGCGTGCGCGCGCCGTCCTCGAGGCTCGCCTCGTCATCGGCCGGCGGCATGAAGTCGTTGCGGTCCAGCGAACGACGCTTGTCTGACGTGAAGAAGTCGGACTCCAGATAGCGGCGCGCCAGACCCGGGAGAACATGCCCTTCGCTGGCGATCGCCCCGCCCTGGTCGAAGGGAACGCCCGCGTGGCGCTCGACCCATCGGTCGATCAGCGTGTTGCCAGGGCCGGAATCGAAGGCGATGAGTTCACCCTCCCGCCCGACATAGGTGATGTTCGAGATACCGCCGATATTGACGAAGACCGCCGGCAGCTGGCGCAGCCCCTCCGGCAGGTTCGCCGCAAGCGCGCGATGATAGGCGGGCGCGAGCGGGGCCCCTTCCCCGCCGTGCCGCATGTCATTGGCGCGCATGTCGTAGACGACCGGGCACCCGGTCTCGCGCGCGAGCAGCGGGCCGTCACCGAGCTGTACCGTCAGGCCCTGCCGCGGGCGGTGAAGGACGGTCTGCCCGTGAAAGCCGATAAGGTCGACCGACGCCCCCTCGAGACGATGGGCGGCAAGGAAAGCCTCGACGGCCCGCGCGTGGAGCAGGGTGATCTCGCGCTCGATTTCCGCAAGGTCGCCGGGACGCTCGTCGCGACGGCCGATCGACATTGCCGTATCGAGTGCGCCGGCGAGCCGCTTGCGGAAGCCCGGGTCGTACGGCACGCTCGTGAAAGGCCCGCGTGTGACGAAAGCCTCGCCGTCCGTCGTCACGAGAGCCACGTCGATCCCGTCGAGCGAGGTGCCGCTCATCAGGCCGATGGCCCTGAGAACGTTTCCGCCTTCAGCCATGGCCGACCGGCGACGGTCTCCGGCCGTCCAACAAAGGGGTGAATTCGCCGGGAAAGGATGCTAAACGCCGCGCCGGGCAAGCTGCTCGTCGCTTCCTGCCCGTGTCCTTCCAGGGAAAGCAGTTCATGTCAGCGTTCAAATCCGATTTCCTTCGCACCCTCTCGGAGCGCGGCTTCATCCAGCAGACGTCCGATGATTCCGGCCTCGACGCACTATTACAGAAGGAGACGGTCACTGCCTATATCGGCTTCGACCCGACCGCTTCCAGCCTGCATGCCGGATCCCTGATCCAGATCATGCTGCTCCACTGGCTGCAGCAGACCGGGCACCGGCCGATCTCCCTCATGGGCGGCGGCACGGGAATGGTCGGGGATCCCTCCTTCAAGGACGAAGCGCGGCAATTGATGACGGTCGAGAAGATCGAGGAGAACATCGCCTCGCTGAAGGACGTGTTCGCCCGGTACCTTGCCTATGGCGATGGCTCGACCGACGCGCTGATGCTCAACAATGCCGACTGGCTGCGCGGCATAAACTATCTGGAATTCCTCCGCGATGTCGGCCGGCATTTCTCCGTCAACCGGATGCTCTCCTTCGATTCGGTGAAGCTCAGGCTCGACCGCGAGCAGTCGCTTTCGTTCCTCGAGTTCAACTACATGATTCTCCAGGCCTACGACTTCGTGGAACTGGCGCGGCGCTACGACTGCCGCCTGCAGATGGGCGGCTCGGACCAGTGGGGCAACATCGTCAGCGGCATCGATCTCGGCCATCGCATGGGCACGAAACAGCTTTACGCCCTGACCTCCCCGCTCCTGACGACGGCCTCCGGCGGCAAGATGGGCAAGTCCGCGCAGGGCGCGATCTGGCTCAATCCCGACATGCTCCCCGCCTACGACTTCTGGCAATACTGGCGGAACACCGAGGACGCCGACGTCGTCCGCTTCCTCAAGCTCTACACGACGCTGCCGATGCAGGAGATCGGCAGGCTCGCGGAAGTCGGCGGCGGCGAGATCAACGAGGTGAAGAAAATTCTCGCGACGGAAGTCACGGCCATGCTGCACGGACGAGCTGCAGCCGAGCAGGCCGCGGAGACAGCGCGGATGACGTTCGAGGAAGGCACGCTCGCCGCCTCGCTGCCGAGAACCACCATAGACAGGGGACTGGATGATGAGTGGCAATACGGCCGCTCCACGACCGCCATCGCATTCGCATCTGGCCTCTTCAAATCGACCTCCGAAGTCCGGCGCAAGATGGCTGAAGGCGGCGTCCGGATAAACGACAGGGTGGTCAGGGACCCAAAGGAAATAATTCCCTGGGAAGATGTGGACCAGAATTCGGGGGCCTATAAGGTTCAGTTTGGAAAGAAGAAAGTCGTTCTGGTTCAGCCCGTGGATACTCAGAAAGGTCAATGACAGCGATCAAATGCGCGAGAGCGGAATGCGATTAGACGAGCGCATTATGTCCGCGAGGGTGATTCCTTTTCCGTTCCTCCCTCACACCTCCTTTGTCTTTCCTGATTCCTGTGCTCGTCACAGGAATCCATACCGCTCCGCAGCCGGCGCCGGGACGCCTTCAATGCCTCCGAGGATGGCCAAGGGAAATGCACTCATCGGGGCAAGCACCGGGGTAACGGCCCCAAGAGCGCGCGCGCGGCGCAGCTAACGGACTCAGTACTCGAAAATCTGGCGGAAGATGCCGGGTGCGATCACCGACAGCGGATTGACCTCCACCTTCGGCGACGAAACCGTTCCGGTGAGCCGGTAGGTGATGCCGATGAGGCCACGGTCTCGCCCGTTGCCGAGCAAAGCCCCTACAATCGGAACGTCCGCGAACAGCCGGTTCAAGCCATAGGCGGGCATGAAGGTGCCGGTGATGTTCATGCGACCCTTCGAATCGTAGACCGTGCCCTGGAACGTCGAGCCGATCTGCACGCCGCGAAGGACGCCGTCCGAGACGAGGAGATAGTCGCTGCCGAGTTCGATGCGCGCGGAGGCCCGCTGGAACTGCGCGACCGTAAGGTCGAGCGGCTTGTTCACAGTCTCGCGCAGGCTTCGCCCCGTGCTGCCGGACTTCTGGCTGATGATGGAATTCAGCCGCCCCTCGCCGGCCACCGAGAAATTCCGGAGATCGATCGTACCGCGATAGGCCGACTTGGGTTCCTTCCGCAGCCTGATGTTGAGGAGCCCGCCCCGAAGCTTCGCGTAGATGTCGGCGAAGCGGGCCAGCGCGCCGGCGTCGCCGCAGGAAACGGTCACCGTGGTGGCGCCGCCGTCCGGGCTTGCCTTTGCCACAAGCGCCTCGCCGGTGCCGGTCACCGCCTTGACGTCGAGCGACCGGATTGCCCCGCCCTGGCCGGAGTAGTCGAGATCGAGGCCGCTCAGCTTTTCGCCGTTGAAGCCGCGGGCACTCCCGATCTTTGCCTGCAACGAAAGCGGTGCGCCATCGGCTCCTCCGCCGCCGTTGCCGCCGTCGCCCTTTACCCCCTTGATCAATGACCGGAGATCGATCGAGGCGCCACTGACCTTGACCTTGAAGCCCCCCGAATCGCGCCTGATGCGAACCGAGAAGTCGTCGCCGGGCGACAGTTTCACTTTGGCGAAGTCCGCGGAGGCCAGCCGGCCGTCGGAAATATCCAGCTGACCGGCGGCCTGGAATCCATCTCCATGAAGCGTGAAATCGTTCACTTTCAGCGACTTGCCGCTGTCATCTGTTGTAAAAGTGGAATTCGCCTTGACGCCTGCGCCCTTGGACCAGTCGATGCCCGGTATCGTCACCCGCGCCGCCGTCAGGTCTGCCGTAACGGCCTGTTGACCAGGCCCGGTGCGCGTCATCTTCACGTCCACGGGACCGTCCAGCACTTCGTTCACGCCGGGCAGCAGAGCCTTGCGGGCGGCGTTGTCGAGAGTGGCGGTGATCACCCTCTCCGGCTTTACCGTGCTGTCCTTGCCGAACGGCTCCGTCAGCTTGACGTGCATCGGAAACCCGTCGACCTGCGCGTCGGTGTCGAGCGCCGCCTTCCCCGGATCGACGACAAGCGTTCCGGAGAGCTTGTGGAAGTCGTGGCCGTCGACCTTTGGCTTCAGGTCCACCTTGTCGAGCTTCGCGTCGACATTCCAGACCGGAGGCGGCGGGTCCTGCTCCTGCAGCAGGCCGAATGTCGCCGTGACATGCGAGACGACATTGCCGGACGTGAAGTCGGACGGCGTGAAATCGATACGATCAAGCGCGTCGATCGGGCTGTAGGAGACGAGCTCGGCAACGGCGTCGGACTTGCCGGACACCTTGATGTCGAGGTCGGCCATCAGCGGATGCGCCTCGGTGTCGGGAATCGCGAAGACACCCTGCGAAACATCGACCTTCCGGCCGGTCGGAAAATAGGCGGTCGCGTCCCGAAGGTCGATGTCGAGGCGGGATCCGCGCAACTTCAGATGGCCCACGGCATCGCGCAGCGGAGGGATGTCACCGGCCACGTTCAGCCGCGCCTTCGCATAGTCGAAATCGATCTGCAGTTCCCCTGGATCGAATTTCATGTCGCCTGCATTCTCCGCGATCTTGTCCGCCGGGATGAACAGCTTGATCGACCCGTTGGAAACGGCGCCGCCGTAGAGGTTGTTCAACACCCATTCCCTCGCATGGACCGCCAGCCAGTAAGGCCAAAGCTGCTTCACGGCGGCCGTCTTCATGGAGTCGATCCGGGCGACGAAACTGATCTCGGGAGATTTCTGCGCCTGCTGCAGCCGGAGAGAGCCGGCCAAGGATCCGAGCGGCGTCGAAATCGCCATTTGCTCGACGACGAACTCCTGTTTTTCCTTTAGGTACTTGGCGAAAATCTTGCCGTTGAACGGCAGGGCCGGCTCATCCGAATCGACGGGCTCCGATCGAGCGCTGTTGGAAACGAGATCGAAGGCGAAGCCCTTGCCGCTCCTGTCGGCAAGCTTGGAGAGATCGATGACTCCGCCGTCGAAGGGAAAGACGGACGCGCCGACGTGCAGGACCGAGGGCAGGATCTCGATGGAGCCGCGATCGAAGCGATAGGCAAGCCGGATCTTGCTGTGTTCGATCCGCGCCGGGGTTCCGTCGGCATAGAACCGCCCGGGTCCGAGATCGAGCTTCGCTTCAAGCTTCGGCTTCTGCTTCCCTGTGCCGCGCATTGCCGTCAGCGCGAAGTCGACGAAAGTGGACACCCCGAGCGCCGGCTGCCCCTCGGCGTCGCGCTGGACCAGGAAAGGCGTCGTGTCGAAATGCGACAGCTTCGCGTCGATCGCCTCGACCTTGCCGCCGTCTGCGCCGGTTCGGGCAGTCGCGTGGATGCCGGCCGTTTCGTTGCCCTCGTCGATGGTGCCGGCCAGTTGCAGGTCGCCCTGCCGGCCCTGGCGGAGAGTCAGCGACTTGACGACGACGGGCACCCCGCCCCTGTCGGCTCCGATTATCTGGGTGTCGCTGATCCGGATTTCTCCGGCATGGCCTTTCCTCAGCACGCCGAGAAACCGGTCGGCACCCTTGAACGCGGCATTGACGATCTTTCCGACATCGTCGACCCGCAGATTGCCGAGCTCGACCGGCTGCCCCGACCCGAAGGCGGACGGATCCAGCAGCACGCCCTTGATGTTCAGCGAACTCACCGCGATCCGGCCCCTGATGAGCGGCAGTGGCTCCAGCCTGATGGTGACGGTCTTCGCCGATGCGAGCGTCTGCTGCGTGTCGCTGTCGCTGAGCCGGACGTCGCGGGCCTCCAGCTTGACCTCGCCGTTGTCCGAGATGCGAATACGGGCACCGGCAAGGGTCGGCTCGATCCCTTCGCCGAGCGCCTGCTGCAGCCCTGCCCGCGCCCTCTCCGTGAGGAACCGGTCCGCCGTGCCCGCCTCGATGAGGCCCATTACGAGCGCAACGACGAGGATGAAGGCCACAAGGAGCCCGGCCGACCAGCGCGCGGACCAGTGCAGTCCCCGACGAGGCGCCGCAGCGTCGACTATCACCGGGTCGTGCGCATCCGCCGACGGCAATTCATGCAGCCGCACACGCCGCTTGCCGGGGCGTTCGCGACCGTCGTCGTCGGGCGTCTTCGTCAACCTTTCCTTCCTCCTCGCCCGGCCAGCCGCAGGACGATTGCCGGATTGGGCAAGAGGCGCTGGACGAGTCTCATCAGGTACATATATCGGACTTCTGTTCCTCCATTCACCGGATACGACACGGAAAGGCAAAAGTCATGAGCGAGATCGCCCCCGGCGCTGCGGCCCCTGCATTTTCACTTCCCCGCGACGGAGGCGGCACCGTTTCCCTCGCCGAATTCTCCGGGAAGAAGGTGGTCCTCTACTTCTATCCCAAGGACGACACCAGCGGCTGCACGAGCGAGGCCGTCGCCTTCACCGGACTTGCCGAAGAGTTCGCCGAGGCCGGGGCGGTGATCATCGGCATGTCACCCGATTCGCCTTCCAGGCACGACAAGTTCATCGCCAAGCACGGGCTGAGCGTGATCCTTGCCTCCGACGAGGATCACTCCGTGCTCGAAGCGTACGGCGTCTGGAAGGAAAAGAGCATGTACGGCCGCAAGTACATGGGCGTCGAGCGCACGACCGTCCTGATCGGCGAGCGTGGCGAAATCTTGAATGTCTGGCCGAAGGTCAAGGTACCCGGGCATGCAGAGGCAGTCCTGGAAGCTGTTCGTTCACATTCATGACCATGTAAAAGTCCCGGTATATCCGTGTCTTTTTCCGATTTCGCGCACCGGGACGAATTCCCCCGGCGCGACGAATTGGCGTAGGCCGGGGGTCGGCCGGCGCGCGGCCCTCGCGGAAAGGTTTATTAACCTTAACGCGGCATCCTGTTTCCAGTTGGGGCGGGTTCAGGGACATTCTCGTGCCGAAGGCAATAAACACACAGGTTTTCGGTAGGCGGCCGACGCAGCATACGATCATCATCGCCAGCGGCGACCGGATCCGGCATTTCAGCTTCCGCCCCTGGCAGGCCGGCCTCGTCGCGGGTTGCGCCGGTGTCTTCCTCGCCGGGTACCTTGCGGCCACGGCCTACCTGTTCATGCGCGACGACCTGATCGACACAGCGCATGCCGAGCAGGCGCGCGTCACCCGCCGATACGAGGAGCGCATCGCGAACCTTCGCGCCCAGGTCGACCGGGTCAAGAGCCAGCAGCTCATCGACCAGCAGAAGATCGAGGACAGGATCAGCAAGCTCTACCAGCGCCAGGCGATCCTGACGCTCCACCACGGACAGCTGGAGCCGCTCCTCGACAGGGCGCGATCGGCGGGGCTGCTGGCGCGCGACGTTCCGGTTCCCGCGCCGCGGCCCGCCGGCGACCCCGGCCTCGAGGTCCCTGCCCTCTCGGCCATCGAAGCCGTGACGGGAAAGCAGGCCGCAGCACCCGACGCCGCTCAGTCTGGACTCGTCAACGCATTCCTGCCTGCCGAACCGCGACCGGCAGCCGTCCTGCTGAGAGGCGATCCGCGCCGGGCCGGCGATCCGGCCGAGGCCGGCAACGTCGTTCGCAAGGTGGCGCTGTCCCTCAGGAACATCGAGGCAGACCAGGCAGTGAAGGTGGAGACGCTCACTGCTCGTGCCATCAAGGCCGCCAGCGCCATCAGGTCGGTGCTCGACGGCAGCGGGGTGTCCCTTTCCAAGACGGGCGGCGGGGAATCCGGGAAGGCTAAAGCGACAGGCGCAGCGGCGCAGTCCGGCATCGGCGGACCGTTCGTTCGCATCGAGGATCCGGACAGGTTCCATGCCTCGCTGGTTCGCCTCAACCACGCCCTCGACCGGCTTGAGAGCGTGCGCTCGCTCGCCCGGAAGCTGCCCTTCGGACGTCCGTTGGTCGAGGACGTGGTGACGAGCCCGTTCGGCTCTCGAGAGGATCCGTTCCTCGAAAGGATGGCCTTTCACCCCGGAGTCGACCTGCGCGCGCCGCGCGGCACGCCGGTCCGGTCCACGGGCGCCGGTACGGTGACCCACGCAGGCCCCGATGCCGGCTACGGCAACATGGTCGAGATCGACCATGGCGACGGGGTTTCCAGCCGCTATGGACACCTTTCGCAAGTCCTCGTGCATGTCGGCGAGACCGTCGCAACCGGCGATGTGATTGGAAGGAGCGGCTCCACCGGGCGCTCGACCGGACCGCACCTGCACTACGAGGTCCGGCTGGACGGCCATCCCGTAGACCCCGAGCGCTTCCTGAACTCCGGCCTCGTCCTTCAGGCGCTGCTGCGCAAATGACCGGCTGAACCGCGCTTCTGAAGGCGCGCGTACCCTGGAGGTACGCCGAATGGTTTTCTTGACTCGGGCGCCTGAGCGAACTATGTCCCGCCTAGCCTCAGGTGGGTCGTATCCCACGGTTTTACCATGATCACCCGATCCGAAACGGAAACTCATTTCCCTTTGACGACATTCTCCGAGCTTGGACTAAGCAAGAAAGTGCTGTCGGCAGTCGACGACGCCGGCTACTCCGTACCTACGCCGATACAGGCGAGCGCCATTCCCCCGGCACTCGAGCGACGTGACATTCTGGGCATCGCCCAGACTGGAACGGGCAAGACGGCGGGCTTCGTGCTGCCGATGCTGACCCTTCTGGAAAAGGGTCGAGCGCGGGCACGCATGCCGCGGACCCTGATCGTCGAGCCGACTCGCGAGCTTGCCGCACAGGTTGCCGAGAATTTCGAGAAATACGGCAAGAACCACAAGCTGAACGTCGCCTTGCTGATCGGTGGCGTGTCGTTCGACGACCAGGACCGCAAGCTGGAACGGGGCGCTGACGTCCTCATAGCGACGCCGGGGCGCCTGCTCGATCATTTCGAGCGCGGCAAGCTGCTGATGACGGGGGTCGAGATCCTGGTGATCGACGAGGCCGACCGCATGCTCGACATGGGCTTCATCCCGGACATCGAGCGGATCGCCAAGCTGGTGCCCTTTACCCGCCAGACGCTCTTCTTCTCGGCGACGATGCCTTCGGAGATCCAGGGCCTTGCCGACAAGTTCCTGCAGAATCCTGTCCGAGTCGAGGTCAGCGCGCGTTCTTCCGCCGCGGAGACGGTCGCCCAGCACCTCGTCGCAACGAATTCGAAGGACTTCGAGAAGCGTGCCAAGCTGCGCGAAGTCATCAAGAGTCAGGACGGGCTCAAGAACGCGATCATCTTCTGCAACCGGAAGAAAGACGTCGCCGACCTCTTCCGCTCGCTCGAGCGCCACGGATTCTCCGTCGGCGCCCTGCACGGCGACATGGATCAGCGCTCGCGCATGACGATGCTGCACAATTTCCGCGAAGGCGGGATCCAGTTGCTGGTCGCCTCGGATGTCGCGGCGCGCGGCCTCGACATCCCGGACGTCAGCCACGTCTTCAATTTCGACGTTCCGATCCATGCGGAGGACTATGTCCACCGCATCGGTCGCACGGGTCGCGCCGGGCGCTCCGGCAAGGCCTTCACTCTCGTCACTCGCCGCGATTCGAAATACACGGATGCGATCGAGAAGCTGATCGATCGCAAGATCGACTGGCTGCCCGGCGAGGACCTGTCGGCTGTCGAGTCGACCGGCGGCGAGGATGAGTCTCCCGCGCGCGGGCGCCGCTCTACCTCGCGGAAGGGTCGCGGCCCGAAGGCCGACGCTCCGAAGGCGGAGAACGACGCAGGAGCGGGCGAAGCCCCGGCAAGGGCAGCGGACCGGAAGCAGAAGAAGGCCGCCGCGGAAAAGCCGAAGACGGAGGCCAGCACCGCGCGGCCTGCCGCCAACGACGACAGCCGTTCGCGGCGCGGCGGGCGTGGTTCGCGGCGCAACGAAGACGACGGCAATACGCCGGTCGGCTTCGGCGACGACATTCCTGCATTCATGATGATCGGCGCCGAGGGCTGACCGAGGTCCGCTTGCTGGCCCTGAGACCTGCATCGTAGGCAAGCCGCGCCCACTTCGACATCTCCTCCGGATCGTCGAGTGCGGACTCCGGAATCGACCAGTACGGCATTGCCGCCAGTCTGTCGCTCCTGCTGGGCTTGTATGTCCATTGCGTCGAGCCTGCCTGCCGGAACTCTTCGACCGTCTCTGCATCCGCCTTCAGAAGTACGTCGCCGCGATACTCGAGCGCGACGATGACGTCATTCACATAGATGCCCTTGCCGCCGAAGATCCGCCGGATGTCGACCGGTCCGAGGCTCTCGAACATGTCCCGGATTGCGCCGTCGTCCATGCCTGTCTCCGTGAAAGTCCCGGTGAGCCTGCATTCATAGCATGGTTCGGAAGGCTTCAGGACGACTCCGTCTCCAGCCTTCCGCCGGCCGAGCGGACCGCCTGCGGCGTGTCGACGTCGATATGGGCAGCCTCGCCGATTTCCACGTCGATGACCTCGAACTCACCGGACTCGATGATAGCACGGGCCCCGAGGTCGCCCGAGAGGTGCAGGATCTCCTCGAAGGCGGCACCAGGCAGGACGACCGGATTGCCGCGCCGGCCATCATGAGCGGCGCGAACGACGGCCCGGCCCCCGTGAGCCCTGAAAACGTCGACCAGCTTGCGGATGTGCGCCGCCTTCAGGCCCGGCATGTCGGCGAGCAGGACGACGACACCGGCGGTCTCCCGCGAAAGACGCGCGACCCCAGTGGCGAGCGAGCTCGCCATTCCGGACGCATAGTCGGGGTTCTCGACGAGATCGAGGTCGAGGCCGGCAAGTGCCTCGACGATGGCCTCGCGCCTGAAGCCTACGACGGCATGGACAGCGCCGGCCCCGGCTTCAAGCGCGATCCGGGCCATGCGACGGACCAGAGGCTCGTCGCCGAACATGGCAAGAAGCTTGTGGCCGCTTTCGCTTCCCATCCGGCTGGCCCGTCCGGCCGCGAGCATGACGATCTCCACCGGCAGGTCTTCGCCCTTCTCCGACCGGGAGCGGGGCTGCGGGCGGCTCGGAATTTCCATCAGCAGCCCTCCCACTCCCATCGCTGTGACCTGCATGGATCGCGGGTCTTCGCCCGCCAGAACGCGCGCCAGCACCCAGTCGAAACCGTTTTCTCTCGGACTGCGTGCGCAACCCGGCGCACCTATGACCGGGACGCCGTGCAGTGCTCCGAGCACCAGCAGGTTGCCCGGATCGACCGGCATTCCGACCTGGTAGACCTCGCCGCCTGCGGCGCGGATGGCTGCGGGGATGACGTCCTGAGGATCGACGACCGCAGACGCGCCGAAGAGGACCACGAGGTCGCTTTCCGCCGCCTGCTCGACGAGGGCCTGCCGGACGGCGGCAGTGTCGTGAGGGACCCGGCGCTCCGCCACGAGCGTGCTCCCCGACGGCGCCAGCCGCCGGCGCAGGAGCCCTGCCGTCTTGTCCATGACCGACGGCTTGAGCGTCGGCAGGGTCGTCGCGACAAGCAAGGTCCTCGCAGCCCGGAAAGGCTTCACGGACAGAAGGCCCGGCTCGCGCACCGCCTCCAGGGCCGCGGCGAGAGCAGTACCGGGAACAGCGAGCGGTATGATCTTGATCGTGGCGACCATGTCGCCTTCGGTCACCTGGCGATGGTCGGCGAGGCAGGCGAAGGTTATGGAAGGATCGATGCGGTTCAGCCTGTCCACAAGGCCCGTATTGGCCGTGAACAGGCCGTTGAAGGCTGCGAACAGGTTGACGCGTCCCGTGCTTGCGCCGGAGACGGTCAGGCCCGCCCGCCCCACGGCCTGACCAAGCTGTGCGGCTGCCTCGTCTTCCGTAACATCCCCGGCATCGAGCGAGGCAACGACGACGTTCTCCACTCCGGCATCGCGAAGGGCCGCAACGTCGGCTGCGGAAAGCACCCGCCCCTTCTTGAAGCGAAGGCTCGCCACCTTCAGGGAATGCGCGAGAACCGTCCCCTCCGCAGCATCGGCGGCGATTTCACCGAAGCGCATCCTAATGCCGGCCTGACACGTGCGCCGGCTCCCGCACGGGTGACCTCGTGCGCAACGCCTCGATGATCTGGGCAAGGATGGCGACGGCGATCTCGGCAGGGCTCGAAGCGCCGATATCGAGCCCGATCGGAGCCGCGATGCGGCCTATGGCGCTGTCATCCACGCCAGCCTCCTTCAGCCTCTCGACACGCTTGCCGTGCGTCTTGCGGCTGCCGAGCGCGCCGACATAGAAGCAGCCGGTTTCCAGCGCCGACTTCAGCGGATAGTCGTCGATCTTCGGATCGTGCGTCACGGCGACCAGCGCGGTGAACGGATCGAGTGGCCGCTCGGCCAGCGCCTCGTCGGGCCAGCTGGCGACAAGGTCGCACCCGGCGAAACGCTCGGGCGAGGCGAAGGCAGTGCGCGGGTCGATGATCGTCAGATCGAAACCGGCGATCCGCGCCATGGGCGCCAGCGCCTGGCTGATGTGTACCGCCCCGATCACGACGATTCGGGGCGGCGGCAGATGCACGTTCAGAAAATAGCTGCGACCGTCCGCATCGACGATACCGGACCTGCCGCTGCGAAACGCCTTGCCTACGGCATCGCCAAGCGCGCCGGCGACCGGATTGCCCTCTTCCAGCACGCGATCGCGGCCGTCGCCGAGATCGGTCACCAGCATCACGGCGCGGCGCTCGCGCCTTGCCGCATTGAGCCTCTTGAGCAGATTGGGATCCATCAGCCCACGCGCTCCACATAGACGCGGATCTTGCCGCCGCAGGAAAGTCCGACGCGCCATGCCGTCTCGTCGGCGACGCCGAATTCCAGCATGCGCGGCTCGCCGGTTTCCAGGACCTCCATGGATTCGCCCACGACGGCGCCCTCGACGCAGCCGCCGGAAACCGAGCCCTCGAAATTTCCATCGGAATCGATCACGAGATGGCTTCCGACTGGCCGCGGCGCCGATCCCCACGTCTCCACCACGGTGGCGATGGCGACCTTTCGCCCTTCCTTCATCCACTCCTCTGCGGCGGCCAGCGGGTCGAGCCCGCCCTCGGCGATTGTCTGTGCTTCGCTCATGAACTTGCCCTCATCTTGCCAGGCATGGAACGCATATGGTCACGCCGCCCGCGCCGCGCCATCCAGGCGCGCCAGGAAACGCTTCGGGTCCGCCTCGCGCCTGCCGGATGCGCCGAGGGCCGCGACGAGGTCGCCGATAGCCTCCAGATTGTGGACCGGACGGATTTCATCGACGTGCGGGAGCATGGCACGAACCCCGCGTGCGCGCGCCTCGAAGCCCTCGAAGCGCAGCAGCGGGTTGAGCCAGATCAGCCTGCGGCAGGAGCGGTGGAGACGATCCATCTCGGTCTCCAGTTCGGCGATCGACTCCCGTTCCAGCCCGTCGGTGATGATGACGACGACGGCGCCCTGGCTCAGCACCCGGCGCGACCAGAGCCGGTTGAATTCGTGCAGCGTCGCCCCGATGCGGGTACCGCCGGACCAGTCCGCAACGGCTGCCGAGCATTCGTCGAGCGCGTCGTCCGGGTCCCGATAGCGCATTTGCCGCGACACGTTCGTCAGTCGCGTTCCGAACAGGAACGTGTGGACATGCCGGCGCTTCTCGGTCAGGGCATGGAGGAAGTGAAGAAAAATGCGGGTGTACTGGCTCATCGAGCCGGAAATGTCGGCGAGCACCACCAGTGGGGGATGCACCTCGCGGCGCTCGCGGAATTTCGGCAGGATAAGCGACCCCCCGGTCCGCATCGCGGCGCGCATTGTCGAGCGCGGGTCGACGAGGCCGGCCCGGTTGGAAGGGCGGTAGCGGCGCGTCACGACGAGATCCGCAGGCAGGACCAGGGACTGCAGGGCCTTCTTTGCTTCCGCCGTTTCGGCAGCGGTCATCTGTGCGAAGTCCCGGGTGCGCAGCACCTCCTTGCCCGAGGTGGAATAGCGGGCGTCGATTTCGATTTCCGGCAGTTCCTCGTGCGGACGGGACTTGTTGTGTCCCTCGAACAGCGCCTCGCTCACTCGCGTTTCGCCCGCCTTCAGCTTCTCGCGCCGGCTGTCCATCGCGACCGGCGAGAACATCGCGATCATCTTCTCCACCAGATCGCGGGAGCGCCAGAAGAGGCGGAACGCCTCGTCGAACAGCGCGTGATCCTCGTGCCGGCTGACGATCACCGAATGCAGGGTCCAGTAAAAGTCGTCCCGCGAGCCGATGCCGGCAACCTGGACCGCCTCGATGGCGTCGCGGACGGTCGCGGGCCCGACGCGCATGCCGGCCTTGCGCAACGCCCGTGCGAAATGGACGATGTTGTCGGCAAGCCGGCCCGGATCCACCGGCGCCGTCTTCTCCGGAGGCTTCCCGCTCATTGCTATTCCGCCGCCGCCAGCTCGGACTTGACCGCATCGAGCAGCTTGCGGCCCTCGCTGGTCTCGATACGGGCAATGTCGTCCTGATACTTAAGGAGTGTCCCCAGCGTGTCGGACACGGTCTCCGGATCGAGTGCCATCCGGTCGAGCTCTGTCAGCGCGCTCGCCCAGTCGATGGTCTCGGCCACGCCCGGGTTCTTGAAGAGGTCGAGCGTCCTCAGCTTCTGGACATAGGCGACAACCTGGCGCGAGAGTTCCTCCGCGCAGCCAGGGACCTTGCGACGGACGATCTCCAGTTCCTGCTCGGCGGCGGGATAGTCGACCCAGTGATAGAGGCAACGCCGCTTGAGGGCGTCGTGGATCTCCCGCGTGCGGTTCGTCGTGATGATGACGATCGGCGGCTCTTCCGCCTTGATGGTTCCGATCTCGGGAATCGTCACCTGGTAGTCCGACAGCACTTCGAGCAGGAAGGCCTCGAAGGCCTCGTCCGTGCGGTCAAGCTCGTCGATGAGGAAGACCGGCGCACGGTTGGGCGTGGATTCCAGCGCCTGCAGTACCGGACGCCGGATCAGGTACCGGTCGGAGAAGATGTTTCGCTCGATGGCGTCGCGATCGCCGATGCCCGTCGCCTCGGCCATGCGGATCTCGAGCATCTGGGCCGGATAATTCCACTCATAGACGGCGGAGGAGATGTCGAGGCCTTCATAGCACTGCAGCCGGATGAGCGGCCGGTCGAGGGAGTGTGCCAGCACCTTGGCGACCTCGGTCTTGCCGACGCCCGCCTCGCCTTCGAGGAAGAGCGGCCGCTTCATCTTCAGCGCGAGAAAGAGGACCGTCGCCAGCGCACGGCCGGCGACATAGTCGCCGCGATTCAGCAGTTCGAGAGTTTCGTCGATCGTTTTCGGCAGATTGGCCGTGGCGGCTTGCTTTTCGGCCATGGAGGCTCCCCGTCGGTCTCTTGCACGAGGACCGGGCGGCCCTCGCCTCAAAGGTGATGATAATTTCTGTTCATATAGAGCAATGCGGGCCGATGTTCACCCAGTCGCAGGCCCACGACCTCACCAAAAAGCACCATGTGGGTCGCGAGCGGCGAGTGATCGACCAGCCGGCAATCGAAGACCACCGGCGCATTGACCAGGGTCGGCGCGCCGCTGGCGATCGTGTCCCACTCGCCCGAACGGAAACGCTCGTCTTCGGAAAGTCCCGTTTCACCCGAGAAGGCGGCGGCCATTTCCTGCTGGTCGGCGGCGAGCGTGTTGAGCGCGAAGACGCCGCTGTCGATGAAGATCCGGTTCTTGGGATTGGAACGGTTGAGGCAGACGAGGACCGTGGCGGGATTGTCCGATACGGAACAGGCCGCAGTCACGGTGACGCCGCGACGCTCTTCTCCCAGCGCGGTGGTCACGATCTGGACGTGACCGGCATAGCGCGCCATGGCGTCCCGGTAGTGCTTCGGTTCGATCAACTGGCGTTTCAGCACGCGGCTCTCCGATCCGGTGTCCGGTTCTGGGACGTATGTAAGCAGTGCGCCCCGGATTGACACCTTTTGCACGACGAATCTTAACTTGCGCCTTCAGCAGTGCAAGTATCGTTCCCTGCCGGGCGGCGAGGCGCCGCCCGGCGGCATTTCCGCTTTGATGCCGCCCCTTTTCGGGCTAGAACGGCCGGACGAAGAAGCCGGATCGCCTCATGAATTTTCCGCTCGTCGCATCGACCGTCCTTGCTGCCCTTTTCGCGCTCGGTACCCCTGCCCTTGCCGGCCTCAGCATCGGGGTTGTCGCGCCGAGCGGCAAGGAGAGTTTCGCCGTGCTTGGCGATCAGTTGCGCGAGGGCGTCGAAACCTACCAGAAGACCGCGGGAAGCCCGTTCGACCGAATCGTCCAGGTCCCCGAAGACTGCTCCGCCGGTTCCGGAACGCAGGCCGCCCGCACGCTGCTCTCGGCAAAGGTCGACGCGGTCGTGGGCTTCTTCTGCCCCGAAAGTCTCGATGCCGCCCTTCCCCTGCTTTCGAAAGCCGGAGTCGCGACGATCGGCACCAGCGTTCGCGCCGGAATCGTGATGGAGGACGCCGTCAAGAAGAACTGGCCGTTCTTCCGGCTTGCGCCGAACACGCGGCAGGAGGTGCAGAAGATCGTCGACGTCATTTCCAGCCGCTGGTCGGGCGAACCTTTCGCCCTCGTCGAGGACGGAACGATCTACGGCCGGGAACTGACCGAAAGCGTGCGGGTCGCATTGGAGGGCATGGGCATCACGCCCGCCTTCATCGACACCTACCGCCCCGCCCAGGACAAGCAGTTCGGCCTTGCCCACCGGCTGAAGCGCGCCGGCGTCACGCGAGTCTTCATCGGCGGCGAGCGTCCAGACATCGCCATCATCGCCCGCGACTGCGGCAAGATCGGGCTCGACCTCGCCTTCATGGGCGGGGATTCGCTGAAGGCGTCGCCAGGCGACGTGCCGCTCGCCGAGGGCGTGCTCGGTGTCATGACGCCCGCCCCGGACAGCCTGCCGAGCGCGAAGGACGCCATCGCCGCGCTCCAGTCGAGAGGCATCGAGCCGTTCGGCGAGCGGATACCCGGCTACGCGGCGGCACAGCTGCTCGCCGCCGCGGCGAAGAGCGGAAAGCCGCTCGCACAGGCGATCGCTGCCGGTTCGTTCGCTACCGCCCTCGGAACCGTCCGCTTCACGAAAGGGCACGAGCGTGCCGACAATCCGTTCGAACTCATGGTCTGGCGCGACGATCATTTCTTTCCCGTCGAACAAGCCGGAAAGGGCCTTGGCGAGTAGGCCCGCCTCCGGACACCGCGATTGTGCCGGGACCGGACAATTGGTATCGGCAGAAGAAACCTGGAAACCCGGAAACTGGCATGGAACGACCGATCGCAATTGCACCCTCGATTCTGGCCGCCGATTTCACGCGCCTCGGCGACGAGGTGCGCGACGTCGTGGCCGCGGGAGCGGACTGGCTGCACCTCGACATCATGGACGGCCATTTCGTCCCGAACATCTCCTACGGGCCGGATGTGGTGAAGGCGCTTCGGCCGCTCACGGACATCCATTTCGACTGCCATCTGATGATAGCACCCTGCGATCCGTTCCTTGAAGCCTTCGCAAAGGCCGGATGCGACGGGATCACGGTACACGCGGAAGCCGGCCCGCACCTGCACCGTTCGCTGCAGGCGATCCGCGCGCTTGGCAAACGGGCGGGAGTCGCGATAAATCCGGCCACCCCGGTCTCGGCCGTGGAACACGTCCTCGACACGGTCGACCTCATCCTCTGCATGTCCGTCAATCCCGGGTTCGGCGGCCAGAGCTTCCTTCCTTCCGTCGTGGACAAGATCCGTACCGTCCGGCAGATCGTGGGCGACCGGCCGATCGACATCGAGGTCGACGGGGGAATCGGCCCCGAGACCTCTGGAATGGCCGCTGCCGCGGGGGCCAACGTCTTCGTGGCCGGATCGGCGGTCTTCAAGGGCGGCAGGGAGGCCTATGGCGCCAACATGGGGTCCATCCGCGAAAGCGCCGCGAAAGCGCGCGGCTGAATGGTCGCCCGGCGCGCAACCGGTCTCGCACAGGCGGGCGCGCAGCGGTCGGGACGGAAGAATGCCGCGCGCACCGCATGGGTGTCCTTGCCGGTTCCTTCGTGGCGCGCGGCGCTGATCGGCAGCCTCGCCTGGGGGCTGGCCATGTCGGATGCGGCCTATCTCGCACTCGGTCGCATCACGGGATGGCTCGACCCGCATCTCCCGACAATCCTCGTTATCTACTTTCTCGGCGGGCTCGTCGCCTTCGTACCCTCGCTCGTCGCGGCCGGAGCACTCGCAGCCGGCAGGCGCGCGGAGGTGCGCTTCTCCGCGGCCTTCGTGACGCTGGCAATCGGCACGCTTGCGGCGACCGGCTTCGTCTATGGCATCCAGTACATGCGCCACGACATCGACTGGACGGGCTTTCCCGGTCCGGGATTCCCTTTCATGGACATTCCGAAGTCGATGATCGGCGCTCAGGTCTATTATCTGGTGCTTGGAGCGAGGCTGCTCGCGCCCGAAGGTCTACTGCCGCTTCTCATCGCAAGCGTCTGGCTCGCGCGCCGGCTCCGTTGAGCTTGTGATCGCGCTCTGCTAAAGCGTGCCCTTCCCGAGACAGCACGACCGAGCAAGCCGCATGATCCCTCGTTACTCCCGGCCGGAAATGACGGCCATATGGTCCCCCGAATCAAAGTTCCGCATCTGGTTCGAGATCGAGGCGCATGCCTGCGACGCGCTCGCCGAGCTTGGCGTCGTTCCCCCATCGGCGGCGAAAACGATCTGGGAAAAGGGCGGCAAGGCGGAGTTCGACATCGATCGCATCGACGAGATCGAGCGCACCACGAAGCACGACGTCATCGCCTTCCTCACTCATCTGGCCGAGATCGTCGGGCCCGACGCCCGTTTCGTGCATCAGGGCATGACATCGTCCGACGTCCTCGATACCTGCTTCAATGTGCAGCTCGTGCGGGCGGCGGACCTGCTGCTGGCCGATCTGGACGGACTTCTCGCGGCTCTGAAGCGGCGCGCCTTCGAGCACAAGGACACGGTGACGATCGGCCGTTCGCATGGCATCCACGCCGAGCCGACCACCTTCGGGGTCAAGCTCGCCCAGGCCTATGCGGAATTTGCCAGGAGCCGCGACCGGCTGGCAGCAGCGCGCGAGGACGTCGCGACGTGCGCCATCTCCGGCGCGGTCGGAACCTTCGCAAACATCGATCCGCGGGTCGAGGAACATGTCGCAAAGTCGATGGGCCTGAAGCCCGAGCCGGTTTCGACGCAAGTCATTCCGCGCGACCGCCACGCCATGTTCTTCGCCACGCTCGGCGTGGTCGCCTCTTCGGTGGAGAGGCTCGCCACGGAAATCCGCCACCTCCAGCGAACGGAAGTCCTCGAGGCGGAGGAATATTTTTCGCCGGGACAGAAGGGCTCTTCGGCGATGCCGCACAAGCGCAACCCCGTGCTGACGGAAAATCTGACCGGCCTTTCACGGATGGTGCGCGCCTATGCCCTGCCCGCCATGGAGAACGTCGCTCTCTGGCACGAGCGCGACATCTCGCACTCATCGGTGGAGCGCATGATCGGCCCGGATGCCACGGTGACACTCGATTTCGCCCTTGCGCGGCTGACCGGCGTCATCGACAAGCTGCTCGTCTACCCCGAAACGATGATGCGCAACCTGGAGAAGTTCCGCGGTCTCGTGCATTCGCAGCGCGTGCTCCTGGCGCTGACGCAGGCCGGTCGTTTCCCGCGAGGATGCATATCGCCTCGTCCAGCGAAATGCCATGAAGGTCTGGGAAGAAGGCAAGGACTTTCTGACCGAGCTCCTCGCGGACGCGGAAGTGCGTTCGGCGCTGCCGGAATCCGAGATTCGCGAAAAGTTCGACCTCGGCTATCACACCAAGCATGTCGACACGATCTTCGAGCGCGTCTTCGGGACGAGCAGTAACCCCGGCTGACCTGCGCCAGCCGGGGCTCCTCGTTCACTGGCTCTGGGGACGGGATCAGCCTGAGAGCGCGCTCTTCAGCTTCTCGCCCTTCTTCGTCGCGACCTGCCCGCTGATGAGCTTGCTGGCCGAGACCTTCTTGCCGTAGTAGCCCTTGTTGTTCGCGTTGGCCCAGCCGACATCCGAGACACTGATCGTCGCGCCCGCATAGGCTCCTTCCGTGTCCGACCAGAAGACGATGTCGCCCTTGCCGGCCGATGCCTGGGTGTTGGCGGAATAGTTGACGATCGACAGGCCGGCGCCGCTGTTCAGCGAGAACTGGTTGCCGTTCTTGAAGGCGTTGACCGCATCCTTCGACATCAGGATAAACGCCACGGAACCGCCCGAGGCCCCGGCCTGCGCGCCGATGCTCACACCGCCGAAGTTGAAGAATGCCGGGTCGGTCCACTTTCCATCGTGCTTGGCCAGCATGACACCGGCTCCGCCGCGTCCGCCGACGATCAGGCCGCCGCGACCGAAGTCCGGCACGATGTAGACGCCCTTCGCCTTCTTCAGCAGGCTGGCGACGTTGTCGTCCGACTTCATCTGGTTGACCACCTTGGTGGCTGCGTTGACGATATCCTTCGCGTCCGCAGTGTCTCCGTTGGCAGTCTTTTTCGTGCCCGTGGCGTTGGCCGCCGCGCCGTTGGACATTTTGTTGCCCGACATGGTGCTGCCGGTGTCGGTTGTCGTGGAATTCATCGTGCCGCCGGTCGAACTGCCGGCCGAGTTCATCGTATTGCCAGCCGTCGAATTCGTCGTGTCGGACGAGTTCACCTTGGCCGTCCCGGTCGTGTTCATGTTCGACGACTGACCTGCCGCCAGCGCCGTGCCACCCATCAGGGCGAGCGTGAGAGGTGCTACGAGAAGCGCGGTAGTCTTGCGCATGAATGATCTCCATCTGTCGTTGCCGATTGGCCGCCGTCCGCGAGGCGGCGTCCGGCGGTGGAACGAGGTTTCCGGTCATGTGTTCCGCTGTTTTTTTGCTGGATCGGATGGAACCATGCGGCGAAGCGCCGCGGAAGCCACCCTCCTTAAACAAATGATAAGACTGAATAATCCATGCGCCGGGCGATTTGACCTGGCGTTCCGCAGCTTCTTCGACGGAAGACGCCGCCTGCTATCGGCATCCGGAATGCCGCGAGTTGGGAAGGTTCCCCCGGGGATGGCTCTGTTGCACTGCGCGGCCGGGTCCCCGGGCATCCGGCCGGCGGCTTCGCCTTGACACGAGGCGCACGAAACGGGCATTTCGCCGAGCCATGAAGGCATCTCAGGCAGACATCCTGATTGTTCCCGGCTACACCAATTCCGGCCCGGACCATTGGCAGTCCCGCTGGCAGCGAAAGCTGGCGACGGCGCGTCGGGTCGAGCAGGACGCATGGTCGAAGCCTGTCCGGCAGGACTGGGTCGCGCGGATGGCCGACTGCGTCAACGCCACGACGCGGCCCGTCATCATCGTCGCGCATTCCCTCGGCGTCGCCACCGCGGTGCACGCCATCCCTCTCTACCGGAAGCGGATCGCCGGCGCCTTCCTGGTGGCACCGCCGGAAGTGGACAATCCGAACATCCGTCCGCGGCACCTGATGACCTTCGGCCCCTATCCGCGAGACCCCCTGCCGTTTCCCTCGCTGGTGATCGCCAGCCGCGACGACCCTTTCGGCGCATACGAGAAAGCCGACGACATCGCCGCCGCCTGGGGCTCGCAGATCATCGACGCGGGGAATTCGGGGCACATCAACGCGGAGTCCGGCCACGGACCGTGGCCGGAAGGAACTATGGTCTTCGCGCGCTTCCTGGCGCGGATTGCGGCCGGCTAGCGCGAGGCGGCCGCGATTTCGAACGCTCCGGCGGAAAGGATCATCTGCTCGGTCCCGCAGGCCATCAGGCGATAGCCCATGTCGCGATAAAGTGCCACGCGCGCAGGGCTGACGGAAAAGATCGCCGCATGCTTGCGCGCGCCCCGCGCGGCTTCGGCTATCGTGTGGATCGCGTCCGTCATCCCGTCGAGTTCCGGATCGACGTCGGCACCGTCCGTCCACGAGATGGAGAAGTCGGACGGGCCTACGAAGACGCCGTCGATGCCGGGCTCCGCCAGAATATCCCCGAGAGCAGCAAGCGCGCTCTTCGTCTCGATCATCGCAAGCGCGAGAATGTCGCGGTTGGCGCGTTCCAGATAGGCTCTCGGATCCTCGATCCTGTGCAGTTGCATGGCCCGGCCCGGCCCCCAGGAGCGCTCGCCGAGCGGCGGGTATTTGACCGCGGCGGCGAAGGCTTTCGCATCCGCCACCGAATTGATCATGGGAGCGATGACCGCCTCCGCGCCGAAATCGACCGCGCGGCTCGCCATGTCGTTGCGCCCTACGGGAATGCGAACGACCGCCGGCTTGCCACCTGCGACGACGGCCTCGATGCCGTAATAGACGCTCGTCTCCGTATGCGCGCCGTGCTGCATGTCGAGCGTGACGACATCGTACGAGGTGCGCGCCAGCGCAGCGACGACGTCCACCGACGGCAGGCCCGACCAGCAGGTCAGCAGCGCATCGCCGGCGTTCAGTCTTTCGGAAAGCTTCATTGGCCTGCCGGTCCAGGTCCGTGTTTGCTCATCTGCTAGGATTTCTGCACTTCCGCCGCGGCGACGGGAAGAAGCGCGAGCATCTTCTCGCGGATCTGCTCGTCCGACTGGACCACGCCGTTGGCGTCGAAGTCGGCACGGACCTTGTCGAACACGTCCTCGTGGCCCGTACGCTGGAAGTCCGCCGCCACGACCTCGGCCGCATAGGCGGTGGCGTCCGCCCCGCTCTTGCCGAGAAGCTCGGCTGCCCACAGCCCCAGCAGCTTGTTGCGCCGGACCACCGCCTTGAACTTCATTTCCTCGTCATGGACGAACATGTTCTCGAACGCATGTTCGCGGTCGTCAAGGATAGTCATCGCGTTCCGTCCCTCTACGATTGTCGCTATGCGGAAATATGGCCCGCCGGGAGCCAAATTGAAAGTCGCCGGGAACCTGCCTGAAAACGAGGGATCGTCCAGGGCCGCCGATTGTGCAAGGCGACCAATTGGGATAAGCACGCGGAAAAGACGCAACAACCGACCGAAACGCCGACTCCGCTCTATCGAGCCGGCCATGACAGAGAAGACGATCATGAACCGTCGCCGCCGGATTTACGAGGGCAAGGCCAAGATCCTTTACGAAGGCCCGGAGCCAGGTACGCTCATCCAGTTCTTCAAGGACGATGCCACTGCCTTCAACAAGAAGAAGCATGATGTCGTCGACGGCAAGGGCGTGCTCAACAATCGCATTTCGGAGTACATCTTCACGCATCTGAACCGGATGGGCATCCCGACGCATTTCATCCGCCGGCTGAACATGCGCGAGCAGCTGATCAAGGAAGTCGAGATCGTACCGCTGGAAATCGTCGTGCGGAACATCGCCGCCGGTTCGCTCGCCAAGCGACTCGGGATCGAGGAAGGCACGGTCCTCCCGCGCTCGATCATCGAGTTCTACTACAAGGCCGACGCCCTCGACGACCCGATGGTTTCCGAGGAGCACATCACCGCCTTCGGCTGGGCGTCTCCCCAGGAGATCGACGACATCATGGCTCTGGCCATCCGCGTCAACGATTTCCTCTCCGGACTCTTTCTCGGCGTCGGAATCCAGCTCGTCGATTTCAAGATCGAGTGCGGAAGGCTCTTCGAAGGCGACATGATGCGAATCATCGTCGCCGACGAGATTTCGCCCAACTCTTGCCGCCTGTGGGACATCGAGAGCCACGAGAAGCTGGACAAGGACGTGTTCCGCCGCGATCTCGGCAATCTCGTCGAGGCATACCAGGAAGTCGCCCGCCGCCTCGGCATCATGAACGAAAACGAGCCGCCGCGCGGAAGCGGCCCGGTTCTGGTCAAGTAGCAGCTGAAGGAAAGAATTTTGATCAAGGCCCGCGTCACCGTCACGCTCAAGAACGGTGTCCTCGACCCGCAGGGCAAGGCGATAGAGGGCGCGCTCGGGGCACTCGGCTTCGACGGCATCGGCCATGTCCGCCAGGGAAAGGTCTTCGACGTCGAGCTGGAGACCGCCGACCGGGCGCAGGCTGAGACCGACCTGAAGGCCATGTGCGAGAACCTGCTGGCCAACACGGTGATAGAGGACTACGCGATCGAACTCGCGTGAGCGAAGCCGGCTTCGACCGCCCATTGACGGGACCAGACGATGAAATCAGCCGTTCTCCTGCTTCCCGGCCTCAACCGGGACCGCGACATGATCGCAGCACTGACGCGCATCTCCGGCGAGCGGCCGGTCACCGTCTGGCAGACCGAAAGCGAGATCCCGGATGTCGATCTGATCGTCATCCCCGGCGGGTTCTCCTATGGCGACTACCTTCGCTGCGGCGCGATCGCAGCCCGCATGCCGGTCATGCGCGCGGTGCGCGAAAAAGCGGCCAGGGGCGTACGCGTGCTCGGTGTTTGCAACGGCTTCCAGATCCTGCTGGAGGCGGGACTGCTGCCAGGAGCACTGATGCGCAACCAGTCGCTGCGCTTCGTGTGCCGGGAGGTCAAGCTGGAGGTCGCCAACGCCGACACCGCTTTCACGATGGCCTACGAAAAGGGCCAGGTCATCCGCTGCCCGGTGGCTCATCACGACGGCAATTATTTCGCCGACGAGCGCACGCTGAAGGAATTGCAGGACGGTGACCGGGTCGTTTTCCGCTATGCCGAAGGCACCAACCCCAACGGCTCGATCGATGATATCGCCGGCATCGTCAACGAGGCCGGCAATGTGCTCGGAATGATGCCGCACCCTGAAAACCTCATCGAGGAAGCGCATGGCGGCCTCGACGGGCGGGCGCTCTTCGCCAGCGCGCTCGAAATGGTGGCAGCTTGAGCAGCGCCCGCGGAGCGAGCAACAAGAAAGACCGCGCCGGGAAGCGGACAGCGGCCGCAGTCGCCGCCGCCCTCGCCCTTGGCCTTGCCGGCTGCCAGTCGTCGACAGGACCGGGCAGCCTTGCCGTATCGAGTACGGCTTCGGCCGTGCCGACGATGGAGCGGATCATGAAGGCGGCCACCGCCTGCTGGTACGGGTCGAACGACAGCGCCTTCCGGAACTATCGGCTGGCGCCGGAACTCAACGCCATCGCCGGTCCGCCGCGCCTCCTGCTGGTTCCCGCCGGGAACCCGCAGGCACGTCCTCTCGCCGTGATCCAGGCCGAAGGATCGCCTGCGCGGGTCGAGGCCTACGGCCCCCTGATGGACAAGGCCGTCGGCGCCCGCATATCTTCCGATGTCAGACGCTGGTCAGCGGGCAGCACCGCGTGCGGCGGCGCAGCCTAGAAGCGGCAGAGCCGGAAGAAAGACTGTCCGGCTTCCTGCAAGAACGCCGCGGCGTCGAATTGATCTCGCTTTTTGTGGCCGGGCTGCGCTTCCGTCCCGAACGGGCGCGGCGACCAGCGCTGTGCACAGACTTGCCCGGCCGTTTCGCAATTGCGCGGAAACAGGCTATATGCCCGGGAGGAAGCACGAAGCCGGCCTTGCCTGGCGGTGCTGTGGCCAAAATCGAGCGAGAGAGCGAAGACGCCTAGCATGACGATCCCCAATACCGTCCAGATCACCGACGAACTGATCGCAGCGCATGGCCTCAAGCCCGACGAGTACCAGCGCATCATCGACCTGATCGACCGCGAGCCGACCTTCACGGAACTCGGCATCTTTTCGGCGATGTGGAACGAGCACTGCTCCTACAAGTCTTCGAAGAAATGGCTGCGCACGCTGCCTACTAGCGGGCCCCGCGTCATCCAGGGGCCGGGCGAGAACGCGGGCGTGGTCGACATCGGAGACGGCGATTGCGTCGTCTTCAAGATGGAGAGCCACAACCACCCCTCCTACATCGAGCCGTACCAGGGCGCGGCGACCGGGGTCGGCGGCATCCTGCGGGACGTCTTCACCATGGGGGCGCGACCGATCGCTGCCATGAACGCGCTGCGCTTCGGCGCGCCCGACCATCCCAAGACCAGGCACCTCGTGGCTGGCGTGGTGGCCGGCGTCGGCGGATACGGAAATTCGTTCGGCGTGCCGACCGTCGGCGGCGAAGTCGAGTTCGACGCACGCTACAACGGCAACTGCCTCGTCAACGCCTTCGCAGCGGGACTGGCGAAGACCGACGGCATCTTCTACTCCAAGGCGGAAGGCGTCGGGCTTCCCGTCGTCTATCTCGGTGCGAAGACCGGACGCGACGGCGTCGGCGGTGCGACGATGGCCTCGGCCGAGTTCGACGAAACCATCGAGGAGAAGCGCCCGACGGTGCAGGTAGGCGACCCGTTCACCGAGAAGTGCCTGCTCGAAGCGTGCATCGAGCTGATGGCGACGGGCGCCGTCATCGCCATCCAGGACATGGGCGCGGCGGGGTTGACCTGCTCGGCCGTCGAGATGGGCGCCAAGGGAGACCTCGGCATCGAGCTCGATCTCGACAGGGTGCCGGTGCGCGAGGACAACATGTCGGCCTACGAGATGATGCTCTCGGAAAGCCAGGAGCGCATGCTCATGGTGCTGCGCCCGGAAAAGGAGGCGGAGGCCGAGGCGGTCTTCCGCAAATGGGGTCTCGACTTCGCGATCGTCGGCCGGACGACGGACGACCTGCGGTTCCGCGTGCTGCATCAGGGCGAGGAAGTCGCCGATCTGCCCATCAAGGAACTCGGGGACGAGGCGCCGGAATACGACCGGCCATGGCGCGAGCCGGGAGCATTCTCGCCCCTGCCCGCTTCCGTCGTGGCCGAGCCCGAAGACTATGCCGCCGCGTTGCTGCAGATCGTCGGGTCGCCGAACAATTCCTCGCGCCGGTGGGTCTGGGAACAGTACGACACGCTGATCCAGGGCAACTCCATCCAGCGTCCGGGGGGCGACGCGGGCGTCGTGCGGGTCGACGGCCATCCGACCAAGGCGCTTGCCTTCTCTTCCGACGTCAATCCGCACTATTGCGAGGCGGATGCCTACGAGGGCGGCAAGCAGGCGGTGGCCGAATGCTGGCGCAACCTCACGGCGGTCGGCGCCGACCCGCTCGCGGTCACCGACAACCTCAATTTCGGCAATCCCGAGCGCCCCGAGATCATGGGGCAGTTCGTCAAGGCGATCGAAGGCATCGGCGAGGCCTGCGCGAAACTCTCCTTCCCGATCGTCTCGGGCAATGTTTCGCTCTATAACGAGACCTTCGGCGAGGCGATCCTGCCGACGCCGACCATCGCCGGCGTCGGCCTCATTCCGGACTGGCGCCACACCGCCCGCGTCGGCGGGGCGCGCGAGGGCGACGCGGTGATCCTGCTCGGGGGCGACGGAAGCCATCTCGGCGCCACGACCTACATGCGCGAGATCCTGGGCCAGGGCGATGGCCCGCCCCCGCCTGTCGATCTCCTCCAGGAGAAACGAAACGGCGACTTCGTCCGTTCGGCGATCCGCAACGACCAGGCCACGAGTTGCCACGACATTTCCTCGGGCGGCCTCGCGCTCGCGCTGGCCGAGATGGCGATCGCCTCGGGCATCGGCATGTCGCTGTCGCTCCAGGGCGCAAGCGAGCCGACCCATGCCCTGCTCTTCGGCGAGGACCAGGCGCGCTACATCATCACCGTTTCTGGAGAACTCGGCAATTTCTTCTGCATGAATTGCGAGGGCGCGGGCGTGCCCTTCCGCCTTCTCGGAACCGTCGGCGGCACTGCCCTTTCGATCGAGGGCGTGCTGTCGGTGGAAGTCGAGGACCTCAGGTCGGCCCACGACAACTGGTTTCCCGCCTTCATGGAGGGCACGGGGGTCGCTGCGGCGGACCAGGAGTAGAGGCGCCAACAAGGCGCGAACGCGAGGCCAAGAAGATTGACGCGAAGCCGTGCAGCGGCCATACCATTGGGCCAATGCCCGACAAAGCGGAGTACTGCCAGATGGCCATGAATGCCGGCGATATCGAAACCATGATCAAGGCGGCGATCCCCGACGCCAGGGTGACGATTCGCGACCTGGCGGGAGACGGCGACCATTATGCGGCGGAAGTCGTGGCCGAAAGCTTTCGCGGCAAGACGCGCGTCCAGCAGCACCAGATGGTCTACGACGCCCTCAAGGGCAACATGGGCGGCGTGCTGCATGCCCTCGCGCTGCAGACCTCGGTACCGGACTGACACGCCCCCGATGACCGATCCGGTCGAAGCGGCGCGGCCCGTGAACCGACGCCTCGTCCTGCACTTCGCCGGCTTCGAGCCGCTGGACGCCGGCGCCCACCATGCGCGCTATGCGCGCGTGGCCGAGCGTAGCGCCCGGGTCTGGAACCATTCCATCGAAGTCGGCGCGCCATGCGCGCGGTCGGGCTCCTTCGACGTGCGGGCCGCGGGGCGGGGCTGGCAGGTCGAAAGCCGGATCCATATCTTCGAGCATGCGGGACGGATCGAACAGTACCGGAAGCGTTCCCTCCCGGTCCGGATCGCCGGCGGATATCTTGCGGCAGCACGCGTCGTGGCGGAAGGCGCCGCTTGGCGCTATCTTCGCTGCGCCTGGCGCTTTGCCCTGTTCTTCGCTTTCCCGTTCCTCCTGGTTGCCCTCGGGCTCGCGGCTGCGGTTGCGATAGGCTGTCTTCCGCTGCTCCTGGCGGCATCGTACTGGCACCTGCTCTGGAGCGTGCCGCTTGCTTTCGCGTTCTTCCACTTCGGTTTCCTGCCTTTCTCGGAGCGCTATCACGCGCTTCATCTCTTCTCCGACTGGCAGATGGCCTGCGCGCTCGCGCGGCTCGACGATCCCGCAGTCAACAGACTGCTTGCCGATTTCGAGGCACGCGTGGCCGCTGCGCTCTCGCAGCCGGCAGACGAAGTCCTGATTTCCTCCCACAGCATAGGTTCGAACCTCGCAGTCCATGTCGTCGGCGCGTTGCTGGAAAGAAGTCCCGACCTTTTCGAGGGTCGTGACGTCGCGTTCGTCACCCTCGGCGGCGCATTGCTGCAATGCAGCCTCCTTCGCAGCGCCGGAGTCCTGCGCGAACGCGTCGGCCGCATTGCCCGGCAGAAGAACTTCACGTGGCTGGACGTCCAGTGCCTCACCGACGCGGTGAACTTCTACCGCAGCCGCACTTTCGAGCAGTGCGGCCACGCCGATCTGCCGCCTGCCGCGATCCTGCTCCTGCGTTTCAAGCGGATGCTGGATCCCGAACACTACCGCAAGATCAAGCGCGACATGCTGCGGGTTCACCGGCAATATGTTCTCGACCCGGACAAGCGGGCCGACTTCGATTTCACCCTGATGACGGCCGGGCCATTCCGGGCCGCGTCGTTTGCCGGTTTCTCACCCGAGCGCCTTCCCCCGCTGCCCGAAGAGGGAGTGGTCGACGCCGCTGCCGCCGGCAGGGTGGCGCGTGCCTGAAGACTTCCGATCGACCGGTTCCACCTCGCCGACGCGCTTGTGTCGGCTCGGCCGATCCTCTATCTAGAAGTCACAAATTCCTGATTTCGACTTCCGGCCTTGAACCGGACAGAGAAAGGCAAAGACATGAGCGGTATCAACGATTTCATCGACAACGAAGTGAAGAGCAACGACGTGGTCCTTTTCATGAAGGGCACGCCGCAGTTTCCGCAGTGCGGGTTCTCGGGGCAGGTCGTCCAGATTCTCGACTACCTCGGCGTCGACTACAAGGGCGTCAACGTGCTCGCCGACGACGACCTGCGCCAGGGCATCAAGGACTATTCGAACTGGCCGACCATCCCGCAGCTCTACGTCAAGGGCGAGTTCGTCGGCGGTTGCGACATCATCCGCGAAATGTTCCAGGCCCAGGAACTGCAGTCGCATCTCGAACAGCAGGGCATTGCCGTAAAGGGCGCGGCCTGACCCTTCGATCCGGCCCTCGTCCGGCCGGGACAGTTCCCCGACTTTCTTGCGGAATGCGTCGCCTGGCGGCGCATTCCTGCTTTCAGCAATGTTCATCCGGAGGCGGACGATGGCTGAGCAGGCCACGACACCTACGCTTTCCCGCCGCGGTACCCGCCTTCAACGCCCGGAATTCATCGGAATGCTGGCCGGCCTGATGGCCGTGAATTCGCTGGCCATCGACATCATGCTTCCGGCGTTCCCGAACATCGCGTCCTATTACGGGCTCCCCGACGTGAACGATGCGCAATATGTGCTCCTGTTCTACATCGTCGGCTTTGGAACCGCCCAACTGGTCTTCGGACCCATCTCGGACCGGTTCGGGCGACGCGGACCGCTCTTCGTCGGAATGGTGCTCTATGTTGCCTGCGCGGCGATGGGTGCGTTGGCACCGAGCTACGGCATCCTTCTCGCGGCCCGCTTCTTCCAGGGGGTCGGCGCGGCGGCCACCCGCATCATTTGTCTTTCGATCATCCGCGACACCCATTCGGGCCGCCAGATGGCGTCCATCATGTCGCTCGTCATGATGGTCTTCATGATCGTGCCCGTCATCGCGCCGTCAACCGGGCAGGTGCTCGTTCTCATCGGGCACTGGCAGCTCATTTTCGTCTTCATGGCAGTGCTTTCCGCTGCCATCGGCATCTGGACCTTCGTGCGGCTGCCGGAAACGCTGCTCAACGAGCGGCGACGCGCCCTCACGCCGGCTTCCGTCGTGGAAGCCTTCCGGATCGTTCTCGGGAACAGGCTCGCCTTCTGCTACGCGTCGGCCACGGCCTTCTTCTTCGGCGCGCTGTTCGCCTTCCTGAACTGCGCGCAGCAGGTCTATGTCGGCATCTACCATCTCGGCGCGTGGTTTCCGATCGTCTTTTCCCTTGTTGCGCTCCTTATGGCTCTGTCGAACTTCGGCAACTCGGTGCTCGTCGGCAGGCTCGGGCAGCGCCGGCTTTCCCATGCCGCCCTCTGCCTCTACGTCCTGCTCGGGGTGATACTCATGATCGCCGCCAGGACGGGACCCGTGCCGTTCTGGCTCTTCCTTTCGATCGTGGCGATCATGATGCCGCTCTTCGGCTGGGTGAGCGCGAACTTCAATTCCATCGCCATGGAGCCGCTCGGCGCGGTGGCCGGTACCGCTTCCGCAGTGCTCGGCTTTACGCAGACCGCTGGCGGCGGCCTGGTGGGCGCGTATATCGGCCAGACCTTCGACGGCACGATCGTTCCGCTTGCGACCGGGTTCGCGGCCGTCGCGACAATAGCGCTCGCCTTCGTGCTGGTCGGCGAGAAGGGCAAGCTCTTCCGGGCGGACTTCTAGGTCTGGCCGAAGAAGCTATGCATCCCAGATCTCGCGCTTCAACGAGAGCCAGCTTTCACGATCAGGCGCGACCAGCAATTGCCCGGTCCGGTCGCCAACCCGATAGGGCTCGCCGTCCAGCTTCGCCGAGTAGCCACCGGCTTCCGAATGGATCAGGACGCCCGGCAGGTGATCCCATGGCATCACCTTGGTCGAAAGGGAGAATTCGGCGTGGCCCTCGCAGATGAGCCGGTACTCATGGGCAGCACACTTGTAGTTCATCTGCCCGAGGCACTTCGTATGGTTCGCGGCGACGCGGCTCCGCTTCGGCTGCTCGAGGAACTGCCACGAAACTGAGCCGGTCATCTGTGAGATGTCGACCGGCTCGGCCACCCGGACTGGAGAGAGGTTCCCCCCGGCGTCTCGAAGAAAGGCTCCCGTCCCCCTCCCCGCCAGGATCCAGTCGCCGCCGACCGGATCGTAAATGATGCCGGCAACAGTCTCCCCGTTCAAGCAGACCGCGAGCATCACGCCGAAGAGCGGCACGCCCGAGGCAAAATTGAATGTTCCGTCGATGGGATCGAGCACGAAGGCCAGATCCGCGCCCGCAAGGCCGTCTAGCAGGCCCGCGTCCGCGCTGACGGCCTCTTCGCCGACGACGAGCGCGCCAGGATATCGCTGGTGCAGCGCCTCGGTGATCATGCGCTCGGCTGCGACGTCGCCTTCGGTGACGAGATCGATGCGCGAACTTTTCTGCCGTACCTGGCCGCGGTCCAGTTTGCGGAAGCGCGGCATGATCTCCGCGTTGCCCGCCTCAGCGAGGAGATCGGCAAGGGAATCCACATGGGCGTCGTCAAAGTTCATGGCAGTGCTCGTCGCTGCTCTTTCCGGTGGGCGCAGGCTCGAGGCCTGCGAAATCAAACAGTTCGCGGTCGAGCAGGTGGCTCGGCCGGACGTTGGCAAGCGCACGGATCATCACGTCCTTGCGCCCGGGCATGCGGCGTTCGATGTCGGCGAGGAACGCCTTCATGGCGTTGCGCTGCAGGCCGTCCTGGGAGCCGCAGAGATCGCAGGGTATGATGGGGAAACGCATGTGCCCCGCAAAGCGTGCGAGATCGTCCTCGGCGCAATAGGCGAGCGGGCGCAGCACGGTCACGTCGCCCTCGTCGTTGAGGAGCTTGCCCGGCATCGCAGCCAACCGGCCGCCATGGAAAAGGTTCATGAAGAACGTCTCGAGGATGTCCTCGCGGTGATGCCCGAGCACGAGCGCGTCGCATCCCTCCTCCCGCGCGACCCGGTAGAGGTGGCCGCGCCTCAGCCGCGAGCACAACGAGCAGTAGGTTGCGTTCTCCGGCACCTTCTCCGTCACGATCGAATAGGTGTCCCGGTACTCGATCCGGTGAGCAATGCCGTGCCGCGACAGGAATTGCGGCAGGACGTGCTTCGGGAAGCCGGGCTGTCCCTGGTCGAGATTGCAGGCGAGCAGGTCTACCGGGAGCAGGCCACGCCACTTCAGGTCAATCAGAACCGCGAGCAAAGCATAGGAATCCTTGCCGCCGGAGAGGCCGACAAGCCAGCGAGGCGTCCGCCCTTCCGGCGGCAGCATCGCGAAGTCCGAAATCGCCTGCCGGACGTTCCGAAGCAGGCGCTTGCGCAGCTTGTTGAAGCCAACCGACGAAGGGGCCTCCCGGAACATGGGTGGAAAGGGCTCTTCGGCGGCATTGTCCTGCAACGGCCGGACTGTCATGTCCTGTTCGATCGCCTCGTCGCGGGCGGCCGCGCTGTCGGCGCCGAGTTCCATAAGGCTTCCTCGCGTGGTCAGTCGGGTTTCCTTCCCCTGCTCCTATTGAAAATGGCGGCGCATTGCAATTTCGACCATTCCCGCCGGCGCCGTCCGGAAAAACGAAAAGCCGCCCGGGGGCGGCTTTCCGACAGTCCAGGGCAGATCGGCTGGAGGATCAGCGGGAATAGAACTCGACGACGAGATTCGGTTCCATCTGCACCGGATACGGCACGTCGGCAAGCGCCGGGACACGGGTGTAGATGGCGGTCATCTTGTTGTGGTCGGCGTCGATGTAGTCCGGCACGTCGCGCTCGGCGAGCTGTACGGACTCAAGCACCGTGACGAGCTGCTTTGACTTCTCGCGCACTTCGATCACGTCGCCTGCCTTGCAGCGGTAGGACGGGATGTTGACCCGGCGACCGTTGACGTTGATGTGGCCATGGTTGACGAATTGCCGCGCTGCGAAGACCGTCGGAACGAACTTGGCGCGGTAGATGATCGCGTCAAGGCGCGACTCGAGAAGGCCGATCAGGTTGTCCGGCGTGTCACCCTTGCGGCGGTTGGCCTCTTCGTAGACCTTGCGGAACTGCTTCTCACGGATTTCGCCGTAATAGCCCTTCAGCTTCTGCTTGGCGCGCAGCTGCACGCCGAAGTCGGAGAGCTTGCCCTTGCGGCGCTGGCCGTGCTGGCCCGGGCCGTATTCACGGCGGTTCACAGGGGACTTCGGCCGGCCCCAGATGTTTTCGCCCATACGGCGATCGATCTTGTACTTGGACAATTCGCGCTTGCTCATCGCATTTCCTTTCAAACAGTTGCACCGGTTTCCAGAGAAACCGGATCGAAGGAAACGCGCCCTCCTCTGGCCTCCGTTTTCGAGACCTGACAGGATGACCCACGCACGCTCTGCGGCTGCCATCCACGGGACACGTCAAACAAATGCGCAGAGCCCGAGCCCTGCGCTGGCGGGTCCATATGCGGTCGGGCGGCCAATGTCAATGACATGGACGCGCATCGGCCAGTACGCCACGTGCTATCCTGCTTGCACGAGGGGGCCGGAGGCAGGAGCGATGACGACGCCGAAATACGACGCCTACGAACCGCAATTGACGCTGCAGCCCATCGGTCCGGACATCTGGATCGTCGACGGCCCCGTGCTGCGCTGGGGCTACGGAATTCCCGTCAAATGGCCCTTCCCCACCCGGATGACGGTCGTCCGCCTGCCGGACGGGATGATCTGGTTGCATTCGCCTGTCCGGCCGGACGAACCGCTGGCCATGGCCATCGAGGCCCTCGGGCCGGTCGGGCACATTGTCTCGCCCAACAAGATCCACCATGTCTCGATCGGATCGTGGGCGGCCCGCTTTCCCGAGGCCCGTGTCTGGGCCTCGCCCGGCGTTCGCAAACGCTCGAAGGTCGCCTTCACCGACGATCTGGACGACCGGCCGCCACCGGAGTGGGCGGACGTGATCGACCAGCGCATCGCGCATGGCAGTTCCGTGCTCGAGGAGGTCGTCTTCTTCCACAAGCCGTCGAGAACCCTTATCCTGGCCGACCTGATCGAGAACTTCGAGGAGGAAAGGCTGCACGGCTGGCTGAATCGGCTCACGTACCGCGCCATCGGCGTCATGGCGCCGCACGGCCGCGCTCCTGCGGACCTTCGCGCCACCTTCCGCCGCCATCACGAGCAGTTGCGGCCGGTCATCGAGTGGATGATCGCATACGACCCTGCCCGGATCGTCATAGCCCACGGGAAATGGTTCCGATCGGACGGCGTGCGGGTGCTCAGGGAGGCATTCTCCTGGGTGAAGGGCGTCGGCAGCGCTCCTGCCGACGCGGCTCATCCGCCAACGGGAAGGGTCAGTACTTCGCAATGACCCATACGGCGTGAACGATGCCCGGAATATAGCCGAGCAGCGTCAGTAGAATGTTGATCCAGAATTGCTTGCCGATTCCGACCTGCATGAACACCCCGAGGGGCGGGAGGAGGATGGCGAGCAAGATGCGCAATAAATCCATGAACGTTCCCTTCGTGTGGACGGGAAACGTCGAAGCCTGCCGCCGGTTCCGCACGCCTTTCAGGCGCTTGCGAAGCCGAAACCGTGCATGAGGCGCCGCACGGCGACGTTCGGCTGCCCCGACGTAAAGACCACCATGTCCGGCACCGGCTTCTCCGGAGCGGGACCGAGGAACCGGTCGGCAAGCGAAAGCGCGCGCCGGGCGATGGCTTCCGAGGTGTCGATCCAGTCGACAGGCCACGGCGCCGTCTTGCGCATGCGATTGACGAGAAAGGGATAATGCGTACAGGCAAGCACCACGATATCGGTGCGCCTTCCCTCCTGCTCGACAAAGCAGGGCTCGATCTCCTTCGCCACGGCGGCCTCGTCGACGAAGCCTTCGCGCATGTACTGCTCCGCAAGCGTTGCGAGGTTCTCGCTGCCGACGAGACGGACGTGACACCTGCTCGCGTAGGTGCTGATCAGGTCGCGCGTGTACTGGCGCTTCACCGTGCCGGGTGTCGCGAGCACCGAGACCATGCCGGAGCGTGTCCGCTCGGCAGCGGGCTTGATGGCCGGCACCGTCCCGACAAAGAGTTCGCGGGGAAAAGCTTCACGCAGCGCCGAGATGGCGATCGTGGACGCGGTGTTGCAGGCGATGACGCTGAGCGAGGGCGAAAACCGGGCGATGAGGTCGCCGAACAGGTCGACGAGGCGGGACCGGAGCGCCTCTTCCTGCCATGCGCCATACGGAAAGGCCGCGTCGTCCGCGACATAGACATATTGCCGGTCCGGCAGGAGGATGCGGGCCTCCTTGACCACCGACAGGCCGCCGATGCCCGAATCGAGAAAGAGGACGGGACCGTCAGTTGCGCCCATCTGAACCGCCTTCCTCCCGGTCCGGGGCGCCCTGGCCCCGCGGCCGGGCGCGCGTGAACCTGTCCAGCGAATTGATGACGCCTCGCAGCACCCGGATTTCCGGCTCGTAGAAACCCTGCCGCGAAAGCACCGCCCTCAGATTGTCGACCATCCTGGGCCTCTTGTCGGCCGGTCGGAAATAGCCGCGCGCGTCCAGAGCCTCTTCCAGATGGTCGTAGAGGCCCTGCATCTCCGCCTTGGTCGCAGGGCGCATCTCCGGCCCCGAAAACGGCGTGACAGTTTCGTCCTCCATTCCGGACTTCATCCATTCGTAGGAGACGAGCAATACGGCTTGCGCGAGGTTGAGCGAGGCGAAGGCGGGATTGACCGGAAAGGTGACGATCTCGTCGGCGAGCCCGACTTCCTCGTTGGTAAGGCCCCAGCGCTCGCGGCCGAAGAGCACGCCCGTCGCCTGCCCCGCGACAAAGCGACCGCGCAGCGTGCGGCAGGCTTCCACCGGGCTCCGTACGGGCTTGTAGCCGTCCCGTTCGCGCGCCGTCGTCGCATAGACGAAATTCAGGTCGGCGATCGCCTCCTCCAGCTTATCGTAGACCTTCGCGCCGTCGACGACGTGATCCGCGCGGCTGGCGGCCGCTCGGGCCTTCTCGCTCGGCCAGCCGTCGCGCGGATTGACGAGGCGCAATTCCGCAAGGCCGAAATTCGCCATGGCGCGGGCCACCATGCCGATGTTCTCGCCGAGTTGCGGCTCGACCAGGACCACCGCCGGTCCCTCCGCCAGAAGATCTCGCTGCCTGTCGGTTCCTGCCATGCCGTCCCGTCCCGTCTCTGGCGTCCTTGTCTTGCCGAACTCACTGGCACAGTTCCGTGCAAAACGGAACAGCCCGGCCGTTGCGGTGCCTTTGCCTTCCCGACCCACAATGCTATAGCAGCGCAAAATCCGATCCCGGGCGGTCCGTCCGCCGTCTCCAGCTAGAATCAACGAGGCTTTTCCATGGCAAAGATCAAGGTCGAGAATCCTGTCGTCGAACTCGACGGCGACGAGATGACGCGCATCATCTGGCAGTTCATCAAGGAAAAGCTCATTCATCCCTATCTCGACATCGATCTCGAATATTACGACCTCAGCGTCGAGAACCGCGATGCGACGGACGACCAGGTCACGGTCGATGCGGCCAACGCGATCAAGAAGCACGGCGTCGGCGTCAAGTGCGCGACGATCACGCCGGACGAGGCGCGCGTCGAGGAATTCAAGCTCAAGAAGATGTGGCGCTCTCCGAACGGGACGATCCGCAACATCCTCGGCGGCGTGATCTTCCGCGAGCCCATCATCTGCAAGAACGTGCCCCGCCTCGTGCCGGGCTGGACGCAGCCGATCATCGTCGGCCGCCATGCCTATGGCGATCAGTACCGCGCCACCGACTTCAGGTTCCCCGGCAAGGGCAAGCTGACGATGAAGTTCGTCGGCGACGACGGCGAGACGATCGAGCACGAGGTCTTCGACGCGCCGGCCGCCGGCGTGGCCATGGGCATGTACAATCTCGACGGCTCGATCGCGGATTTCGCGCGCGCCTCCCTGAACTACGGGCTTCAGCGCAAGGTGCCGGTCTACCTCTCGACAAAAAACACGATCCTCAAGGTCTATGACGGCCGCTTCAAGGACATCTTCCAGGAGATCTACGAGAAGGAGTTCGAGGCGAAGTTCAAGGAGGCCAAGATCTGGTACGAGCATCGGCTGATCGACGACATGGTGGCGGCTAGCCTGAAGTGGTCGGGCGGCTATGTCTGGGCCTGCAAGAACTACGACGGCGACGTCCAGTCCGATACCGTCGCCCAGGGCTTCGGTTCACTCGGCCTCATGACCTCGGTCCTGATGACGCCCGACGGGCAGACGGTCGAGGCCGAGGCGGCGCACGGCACCGTCACCCGCCACTACCGCCAGCACCAGAAGGGCCAGGAGACCTCTACAAACTCGATCGCGTCCATCTTCGCCTGGACGCGCGGCCTCGCCCATCGGGCCAAGCTCGATGGCAATGACGCGCTTGCGAAGTTTGCCCTGACGCTCGAGAAGGTCTGCGTCGACACTGTCGAGTCCGGCTTCATGACGAAGGACCTGGCTCTGCTGATCGGGCCCGACCAGGCCTGGCTTTCGACGACCGGCTTCCTCGACAAGATCGACGAGAACCTGCAGAAGGCGATGGCGCGGTAGGCCTGTCCGGAGCAACCCGGAAACGAATGCGAAAGGGCCCGCGGCCAGTCAGGCCCGGGCCCTTTTCCCTTCGCGAGCACATGGCGTCCCGCACGCCCGGTCGGCTCAGGCGGCCGAAAGCCGTCTGGAACCGTTGTCCCTGTGGCGTAGCCTGATCTCCTCGATCTTCGGGCGGATCCGCTCGAAGGCGGCGACACAGCCGGGATCGAACTGGATGCCCGCCTGCTCCCGCAGATATGCGAAAGCCCTGTCGGTGGTCCATGCGTCCTTGTAGGGCCGCTCACTGGTCAGGGCATCGAAGACATCGGCCACTGCGGCGATGCGGCCGACGAGCGGGATTCCCGTTCCCGACAGGCCCGAGGGATAGCCCTTGCCGTCCCACCGCTCGTGATGCGAAACAGCGATTTCGGAGGCCAGCCGCAGGAGGCCGCAATCCGAACCGTCGAGGATCGCGGCACCGATCGCCGCGTGCTCGTTCATGTGCTGCCGCTCATCGTCGTCGAGACCGTCATTCTTCAGCAACACGGCGTCGCGTATGCCGACCTTGCCGATGTCGTGCATCGGAGCGGCGAGTTGGATGTCACGGCAGGATTCCGCATCGAAACCGAGTTCGCCTGCGAGAAGTGCGCTGTAGCGGGCCATCCGGAACGTGTGGCCGGCCGTCTCCCGATCCTTGTACCCGGCCGCGAGCGTCAGCCGGCTGATTATCTCTTCCTCGCGGCGGCGCAATTCACGCGTCGCCTTCTCGACCTCCCCCCGCAGCCATTCGGCGCGGTCGGCAAGCTGCTTCTGGGCCTCGCAGAGTCGCAGCAGGTTGCCAAGGCGCGTCTTGAACTCAACCGGCTCTATCGGCTTTTCGAGGAAGTCGATGGCGCCCGCCCGGATCGCGCTCATGCGTGTGGCCGCATCCCTGTCGGCAGTGATCATGACGATCGGCCTGTCCGACAGCCGCTCGACGGAACGGATCTCGCTTATCAGGTCGACGCCGTTCATGCCGGGCATCTGGTAGTCGAGAAGCGCGAGCTCGAAATCGACGCTGTCCAGGTCGCGCAGGAGGTCGACCGGCGAACTGTAGGTCAACGCATTGCAGTTCGGTATCTGCCGCACCAGCATCTCGATGAACATCAGGTTGGTGCGGTTGTCTTCCACGATGAGAATATCGAGGTTCCTGGCCATTTCCTGCTCCCTATGCAGCCTGTCCGTCGACGCCGATCGCCGCCATGGCGGCGGAGAGTTCCGCCATTCGTGCCGTACTCCTCTGCGCCTCGCGCAAATCCTCGGCGAGCGCGGAGAGTTCGGCAAAGCCCAGATTGGCCGCCGCCCCCTTCATTGCATGGAGCGCACGGTCGCGCCGGGCTCCATCGTCCTCGGCCATCGCCGCCTGAAGCTCCCGCATGAGCGCCGCCGCGTCGCCGACAAAGGCTTCCATGAGTTGTTGGAAGCCGTCCTCGCCGATGGCCTCGACCAGCTCCGCGACACGGTGCGGATCCTGGCCGGCAAGGCTGTCGGGCGCAGCCTCCGAGGCCTGAACGGGGACCCTGTCCGCAGCGCGAGCGCCCCGGCCGTGGAGCGAAATCAGATTTGACAGCCGGGCCATCGATACCGGCTTCAGCTCGAAGCCGTTCATGCCGGCCTCAAGGCAGAGCCGCCTGTCCTCATCCGAGGCGTTCGCTGTCATTGCCACGACGGGCACGTCGTGCCCCTCGCCGAGGGCGCGGATCGCCCTGGTGGCGGCGATCCCGTCCATCACAGGCATCTGCATGTCCATGAGGACGAGGTCGAACCGCCGGTTCCTGACGAGTTCCACGGCCTTCTCGCCGTCGCTTGCGATGGTCACGCGCTGTCCGAGCTTCTCGAGGAACTGCCGAGCAACCTGCTGGTTGACCTGATTGTCTTCCACGACGAGCAGGTCGAGGCGTGGCAGCTCGCACGCAGAACCCGACGCCTCGCGCGAAGTCTCGTCCGATGCCGCGACGTGTTCGGCTGGCACCTCGAACCAGAAGCAGCTGCCGACGCCCAGTGCGCTGTCGACGCCGATCTCGCCTCCGAGCGCCTCGACGATCTTCTTGCAGATGGCCAGACCCAGGCCGGTCCCGCCAAACCGGCGGCTGATCGTTCCGTCGACCTGGCTGAAGGCATTGAAGAGCCTGTGCCGGGTCTCTTCCGAAATGCCTATCCCGTTGTCCGCCACTTCGAAGCGCAGCGCGGGCCGGCCGCCGCGCGAGACCTCGTGGAGCTGGACCCGGACAATGCCGTCGCGGGTGAATTTCACGGCGTTGCTGAGGAGATTCAGCATCACGCGTCGAAGATGGGTCGGATCGCCGAGATACCATGTCCGGACGACTGCGTCGTCGATCAGCAGATCGATCCGGTCGTTCTGGTCCCGGGCGCGTCCCTCCATCACCTGGACCGCCTCGCGGACCAGGGCGGCCGGATCGAACGGCAGGCTCTCGCGGGACGTCTCGCCATGCTCGATCTTTGCGAAGTCAAGTATTTCGTTGATGACCTCGAGAAGCGCCGTGCCGGAACTCGTGATAACCCGGACGTTCTCCATTTCGCTCTCGGCCAGGCGGGACTGACTGAGCAGCTCGGCCATCCCGAGAATGGCGTTGAGCGGCGTCCGGATCTCGTGCCCGATCGTTGCCATGAACTCCGATTTCGCGCGGTTGCCGGCTTCCGCCGCGCGGTAGGCGTCGGCCAGTTCCATAGCGGTCGCCTCGAGCTCGCTGCTGGCACGGTTCACGATGCGGAACTGGCGCATCAGATTGAGGATCAGGAGTGCAATCGACAGGCCGAGCGCCAGCACGATGCAGACCGAGACCTGCTGCAACTGCATGACCTGGGCACGGGTGTCTGCACGGGCGGCCGAGACGGAGGCATTGGTGAAGGTCAGGAGGTTTTCCGTCACGTGCTGCAGGCGCTCCAGCGTGCCTCGGATCTTCGCGAGCTGGTCCGGCGCAGGCAGGCGGCCTTTCGCGACTGCGTCGAACACCGGCTCCATGCCGAGCACCAGCCCCCGGATCTTGCGCCGGCTCGAGATGAATGCCGGGCTCTTCGAGAAGAATGCGCCGTATTTCGTGTTGTCGAGAATGGAGAGCCGGGAATAGAGGATGTCGTAGCGCAGGCCGAGCGCCTTGGCCGCCCGAGCGTCGCCGGTTGAAAGGCTTGCCCTGTCGACGGCCTGCGACAGCATGCGCACCTCGCGGTCGAGCTGGTACACGGACCACAGGGCGTCCTCGCGGATGCTGTCGCGCATGGCGTTCTGCCGTGCGGCCAGATAGACGAAGACCGCAGCGAGCGCCGTCATCAGCAGGACGGAGACGACGATGAGATAGTTCGTCGCCCTGCCCGCCTTGCTGACAGCTCGCCGGCTCCTGGCGAGCTCGGGGCTCAATCGACGACCTCGATCTCGCGGATCTGCCAGACCGACCGAGAGAAGTACTTCTCGTTGTAGAGCTCGGGATGTTCGTCGAAGGGATAGATCATGAAGAGCGGACCCTTGTCGCGCACCGACATGACCTGCCCGTTCATCCGTGTGGCGAGTATGGTGTCGTAGTTCAGGGCGTCACCCATCGGCACGACGGCCGAATAGTCGTTCAGGGCCTTGATCCGGAGCGACTTGCCCTTGGCACCGACGGCCTTGAGGATTGCCCTGAGAAAAGGACCGTCGAACCGGGTGGTGCCGTTCGTCCACGGTGTTTCGATCTTCGCTTGCCGGCCCGAAAGGCTCTCAAGCATGCTCATGTCGAATTGAGCCGCGCCCTGCGCGTTGGAATTCTCGATGTCGCCCGTCACGGTGAGGACGATGTCGCCGGCGGGGCTCTCCAAAGGCATGGCGGAGGCGCTCGTGCAGCACAGCAGCAAACCGAATACGGTGGCAGCCAGGATGGATTGCATCGGTGAACCTTTCTTGGGTCACAGGTTCGCAGCACGCACGAGCCAGCGGCACGCGAGCCTTTTTGAAGACGATCTTAGTCTGGAAGGAGAAAATGCCGGTCGGGCCCGGCACGGCGGAATGGCATCATGCCCCACGCCGGCAGTTGCGCGGCGGTCCGATCCGTGATGACCCGCTTGTATCAGCGGTTGATATCGGAACCGTGAAGCAACTCGTTAAAATTATATCGCTGCGACGAGCGAAGTGCCGCGCCGGCCGGCGCGGCACCTGCAGGCGCGGGTATCAGACCCCGGACAGAGCCTGATCCAGGTCGGCGATGATATCGGCAGCATCCTCTATGCCGATCGAGAGCCGCACGACGTCGGGCCCCGCGCCGGCGGCGATCTGCTGCTCCGGCGACAACTGCCGATGGGTCGTCGAAGCCGGGTGGATCACCAGCGAGCGCGTGTCGCCGATATTGGCAAGGTGGGAAAACAGCTCCAGGCCTTCGACGAAGCGAATTCCGGCCTCATAGCCGCCCTTCAGGCCGAAGGTGAAGACAGCGCCGGCCCCCTTCGGCGAATATCGCTGCTGCAGGCCATGGTTCGAGTCCTCCTCGAGGCCGGCATAGGACACCCATGCGACCTTCTCGTGCGCCTTCAGCCATTTCGCGACCTCCAGCGCATTGTCGCAGTGGCGCTGCATTCTCAACGGCAGCGTCTCGCAGCCGGTCAGGATCAGAAAGGCATTGAAGGGCGATATGGCCGGGCCGAAGTCACGAAGCCCCACGACGCGCGCGGCTATGGCAAATGCAAAATTGCCGAAAGTCTCGTGGAGCACCATGCCGCCGTATTCCGGCCGCGGCTCCGACAGCATCGGATAGTTGCCGGACTTCGACCAGTCGAACGTGCCACCGTCGACGATCACGCCGCCGACCGAATTGCCATGGCCGCCGATGAACTTCGTCAGGGAATGAACGACGACGTCGGCACCGTGCTCCACGGGCCGCAGGAGGTATGGCGTCGCCATGGTATTGTCGACGATCAGCGGAATGCCGTGGCGATGGGCGACGTCGGCGATCGCCGCAACATCGACGAAGGTGCCCCCGGGATTGGCAAGGCTTTCGATGAAGATCGCGCGCGTACGCTCGTCGATCTGGCTTTCGAACGTGGACAGGTCGTCGGGATCGGCCCACCGCACATGCCAGTCGAACGATTTGAAGGAATGGCCGAACTGGTTTATGGATCCGCCGTAAAGCTTTCTCGCGGCAATGAAATTGTCGCCCGGCCGCATCATTGCGTGGAACGTGATCATTTGCGCAGCATGGCCCGAGGCGACCGCAAGTGCGGCGGTTCCGCCCTCGAGCGCGGCGAGGCGCTCCTCGAGCACGGCCTGGGTCGGGTTCATGATCCGAGTGTAGATGTTGCCGAAGGCCTTGAGGCCGAACAGCGACGCGGCGTGGTCGGCATCGTCGAAGACGTAGCTCGTGGTCTGGTAGATCGGCGTGGCGCGCGCGCCGGTGGCCGGGTCCGGCTGGGCCCCGGCATGGATGGCAAGCGTGTTGAAGCCAGGTTCGCTCTTCGGCATGAAGTCCTCCCTTGTCGCTATGGTCGAGAGGACGCTTATCCCATTTGCCGGCGCGCAGGGCAAAGGCGATTTGCTTCGCTTGCGCGACAGATACGGGCAACGACATCGCCGAACGGCCTTGCGGGGCGACTATTTTTCCCGCGCAGAACCAGGCACGCGGATGCCGAAGCTCTGGTAACCCGTCCGCAGCAGAGGCTTTCGCGAAGAGATGACACGGCTGTTGACCCCGTTCCAGCCGATCTCCCCCGATAGCCTCGCATATTCGATCTTCGGGCACCGGTTCATCACGACCTTGATACCGGCCTCCTCCGCCTTCTTCGCCGCCATGTCGTTGCGGACGGAAAGCTGCATCCAGATGACGGCCGGCCGAGGTCGCATCGCAAGCGCCTCGTCGACGACCGCCGGAACCGCGCCGGACGAGCGGAAGATGTCGACCATGTCGACCGGCTCGGGGATGTCGGCAAGGCGGGCATGGACCTTCTGGCCAAGTATCTCCTCTCCCGCCCTTCCGGGGTTGACGGGAATGACGCGGTAGCCCTTGTCCAGCAGGTATTTCATGACGAAGAAGCTCGGCCGCACATCGTTTGCCGACGCCCCCACGATCGCCACTGTCCTGACGGCGTTGAGGATTTCGGAAATGTATTCGTTCGGATAGGATTCGTGGTTCATTCCCGATTCATAGGAGATATGGCCGCAAAGGCAATGCGGCGACCGTCCGCCGCGCGGTGACGCAAATGTGATGGCGGAACGGCGGCAACCGGCTTGCGCTTTCGCCGCGCAGTCACACCTGCTTTCCGGAAGAAGAGAGAAACCGAAGGAAAGACCACATGAAGCTTCTCATGCTGATGATGTCGATCCTCCTCCTGCCGGCGAGCGCGCATGCAATCGCGCGCTACAATGTCGACCGGATGAGCTGCCAGCAGGTGCACGCGATCGTCCAGCGCGACCATGCGGCAATCCTGCGATACCGCTCGCCGCGGACCGGGCTCATACTCTACGACCGCTATGTCTCGGATAGCCGCTTTTGCCCGTCCTACACGTCTCCGGTACGAGACTATGTTCGCACGGCCGACGATCCCGCCTGCCCGGTCTACCATTGCGTCCAGGACGACGTCATTCCAGGCATCATAGGGCACGACTAGCGGTAGGCCCTATTCGCCTTTCCACTCCGGGCGGCGCTTCTCGAGAAAGGCGCAGATGCCCTCCTCGGCGTCACGCGCCATCATGTTTTCGACCATGACGCGCGCAGCGTAGTCGTAGGCTTCGGGCAAGTTCATCTCCGCCTGTCGATAGAAGGCCTCCTTGCCGATCTTCACGGTCAGCGCCGATTTGCCGGCGATGGTCGTCGCGTATTTGTCGATGACCTGGCGCAGATACTGCTTCGGCACGATGCGGTTGACGAGGCCGAATTCCTTGGCCGTCGACGCGTCGATCGTCTCGCCGGTCAGCAGCATTTCCATCGCCTGCTTCCGGTGGACGTTCCGCGAAAGCGCCACCATCGGCGTGGAGCAGAACAGGCCGATATTGACTCCGGGTGTGCAGAAGGCGGAGGTGTCCGTGCAGATCGCCAGGTCGCAACTGGCGACGAGCTGGCAGCCCGCGGCTGTCGCGACGCCGTCGACCTCGGCAATCACCGGCTGCGGCAACGTCACGATTTTCTGCATAACGTCCGAGCAGAGCCGCATCGTGCTTTCGAAGAAGGCGCGGCCGCCATCCGCGTCGCTGCGATGGTGCGTGAGTTCCTTAAGGTCGTGGCCGCCGGAGAAGGCCTTTCCGCCTGCGGCAAGGACGACCACCCGAACGCCACCGTCGCCGGCCGCCTCGTCGAGGCGTTCGTGCAATGCCTCGAGCAGAGCCACCGACATGGCGTTGGCCGGAGGGTTGTTCAACGTCAGCCGAAGGATACCGTCGGCCTTGCGCGCGACGACCAGGCTGCCTTCTTCATGTGGTTTGAGGGCGACGACGTCTGCCATGTCTTTCTCCAGATCACCACAAGACCGCCCTTGGCGGACATCCGGAGGCCGCCTTGACGGCCCTCGCGGCTTCGCATTCTATGCGCGCCGGGAGGTGGACCCTGCATGACATTGAAGCCGGTCCTCGACGCCGCCGCGCTGAATGCCTTTATCGAAGCGGAATTCCCGCAGGTCAATGCCGGCGGGCCGTTCTATTCCGTCGTTTCGGTCGGACCGGGAAACGCCACGATCCGCCTCGTTCCCGACGACAGGCACCTCAGGCCGGGAGGAACGGTATCCGGCCCGACCCTTTTCGCCCTCGCCGATCTCGCCGCCTACGTCGCGATCATCGCCCATATCGGACCGGTCGCCCTCGCCGTCACCACGAGCCTGAACATCAACTTCATGCGCAAGCCGGAGCCCGTACCGCTCGACGGCGACTGCCGGCTCCTGAAGCTCGGGCGTCGCCTTGCGGTCGCCGAGATTGCGATCCGCCCGGCCGGCGGCGGCGAAATCCTGGCGCATGCGACGACGACCTACTCGATTCCGCCCGAACGCTGAATGGTATTATAATACCTCCTTTTTAACCGATTGTTTTTACCCGCTTTATTTTTATCCTGCTCTGAAATAGCCGCTTGACCGCGCCGGTGCCGACCCGTATAAGCCCGACCATTGCGGTTCGTTCGGGCCGCATGCGTTTTTGGCGCGCCTGCCGGCGCGCCGAATTCAAGCAACAAGAAACGCTCCGGTTCCGGAGATCCATGAGAGAGTGACCATCATGAAAACCTTCTCGCAGAAGCCTGCAGAGGTGGAAAAGAAGTGGGTCGTCATCGATGCCGAAGGGCTCGTCGTCGGACGTCTTGCTTCCGTGATCGCCATGCGCCTGCGTGGCAAGCACAAGCCCACCTACACCCCGCATGTCGACGATGGCGACAATGTCGTCGTCGTGAATGCGGAGAAGGCCGTCCTCACCGGCAAGAAGTACACCGACAAGAAGTACTATTGGCACACCGGCTATCCGGGCGGCATCAAGGAGCGCACGGCGCGCCAGATCATCGAAGGCCGTTTCCCGGAGCGGGTGCTCGAGAAGGCCGTGGAGCGGATGATCCCGCGTGGCCCGCTCGGCCGTCGCCAGATGAAGAACCTGCGCGTGTATGCCGGCCCGAACCATCCGCATGAGGCCCAGCAGCCCGTCGCCCTCGACGTGGCCAAGCTGAACACCAAGAACGCAAGGAGCGCCTGACCATGGCCGAGCTCAATTCCCTGCAGGAACTCGGCGAAGCCGCAACGGCGACGACCGAGCCGGCGGCACCCGTCCACGTGAAGAAGGTCGACGAATTCGGCCGCGCCTATGCTACCGGCAAGCGCAAGGACGCCGTCGCGCGCGTCTGGCTCAAGCCCGGCTCCGGACGCATCGTCGTCAACGAGAAGCCGATGAACGAGTATTTCGCACGCCCGGTTCTGCAGATGGTCCTGCGCCAGCCGATCGTCGCGGCTGCTCGTGACGGCCAGTTCGACATCATCGCCACCGTCACCGGCGGCGGCCTGTCGGGCCAGGCGGGCGCCGTTCGCCATGGCATTTCCCGGGCGCTGACCTTCTTCGAGCCCGGGCTGCGTCCCGTTCTCAAGAAGGGCGGTTTCCTGACCCGCGACAGCCGCACGGTGGAGCGCAAGAAGTACGGCCGTGCCAAGGCACGCCGTTCGTTCCAGTTCTCCAAGCGCTGAGCCAACCGGCCGGCGCAGGGCTTCGGCCCGATCCGCAACGAACGAAAAAAGGCCCTGGCCATTGCCAGGGCTTTTTTTTCATCTGCGGGAGCCAAGGCAATTCCAGAAAAAGCGTGAAATGGCTTTACGTCCGGAATTGCGTAAAAACAAAGAGATAGAGCATTGAAGGCGATTCTGCTTTCATCAGAAATGCTCCAACGTCCGCCGGTCCCTGCGACGGTGGCGTCCTCAGCCGGCGATTGCCGTGGCGATTGCCTCGATCGCCTCGGACGCCTTGCTGCCGTCGGGTCCTCCGGCTTGCGCCATGTCGGGTCGCCCGCCGCCACCCTTTCCGCCGAGCGCGGCCGAGCCGACGCGCACCAGGTCAACGGCGCTCAGCTTGCCGGCGAGGTCTTCCGTCACTGCGACGACGACGCTTGCCTTGCCCTCTTCCGAAACGCCCACGAAAGCCACGACGCCGGAGCCGAGCGACTTCTTGCCCTCGTCCGCGAGGCCCTTCAGGTCCCGGGGCTCGACCCCGCGGACCGCGCGGCCGAGAAACTTCACGCCGCCGATGTCGCGCGCGCCGTCGCTGCCGGAACCGGCAGCGACGCCACCGCCGAGCGCCAGCTTCTTGCGGGCATCGACGAGTTCGCGCTCCAGCCGGCGGCGCTCCTCGACGAGGCCTTCCACCCGGGAGACGACATCGGCGGGCTGCACCTTCAGCGCGTTGGCGAGGGCGCGGATGCGCTCGTCCTGCTTCGCCAGATACGCCCGCGCGGCCTCGCCCGTCACCGCTTCGATCCGGCGCGCGCCGGCTCCGACGGCCGATTCCGAAACAACGCGGATCAGGCCGATGTCGCCGGTGGCACGCACATGCGTCCCGCCGCAGAGCTCGACGGAGTATGGCCGGTTGGCCTTTCGGCCTTGCAGGCCGGTCCCCATCGAGACAACCCGCACCTCGTCACCGTATTTTTCGCCGAATAGGGCCATCGCTCCTTCGGCAATCGCGTCGTCCACCGCCATCAGGCGCGTCGCGACCGGGCTGTTCTGCAGGACGATCTCGTTGGCCATGTCCTCGACGGCGGAGATTTCCCCGGGTGTCATCGGCTTGGGGTGGGAGAAGTCGAACCGCAATCGCTCGGGTGCGACCAGCGATCCCTTCTGGGCCACATGGGTGCCGAGGACTTCGCGCAATGCTTCATGCACGAGATGCGTCGCCGAGTGGTTCGACCGCAGCCGCGACCGGCGCTTATGGTCGACCGTCAGCACGGCCTCGTCGCCGGGCTTCACCTCGCCTTCCTCGACCATGCAAAAATGAACGAAGACGCCGTCGCCCTTCTTCTGCGTGTCGTTGACCGCCAACCGGAAGCCCTCGCCAACGATCGTGCCGGTATCGCCGACCTGTCCGCCAGACTCGCCATAGAACGGTGTCTGGTTGACCACGATCTGAACGGTGTCGCCGGCCTTCGCGCCATCGACCTCGGCGCCATCGCGCACCACCGCGCGCACGATGCCCTCGGCCTGCTCCGCGTCATAACCGAGGAAGTCCGTCGCGCCGACGCGCTCCCGGATCTCGAACCATACCGCCTCGGTCGCGGCTTCGCCCGACCCCTGCCACGCTGCGCGGGCTTCGGCCTTCTGGCGCGCCATCGCATCGTTGAACCCGGAAAGATCCACGGAGATGCCGCGCTGTCGGAGGGCGTCCTGGGTCAGGTCGAGCGGAAAGCCGAACGTATCGTAGAGCTTGAACGCCGTCTCGCCGTCGAGCTTGTCGCCCTTGCCGAGATCCGAGCTTGCCTCCGAGAGCAGGCTCAGCCCGCGCTCGAGCGTGCGCCTGAAGCGCGTCTCCTCCAGCTTGAGCGTTTCGGAAATCAGGCCTTCGGCCCGCACCAGTTCCGGGTAGGCGCGGCCCATCTGACCGACGAGCGCCGGCAGCAGCTTCCAGACCAGCGGCTCGCGCGCACCGAGCAGTTCGGCGTGGCGCATGGCCCGCCGCATGATCCGCCGCAGCACATAGCCGCGGCCCTCGTTCGACGGCAGCACGCCGTCGGCGATCAGGAAGGCGGAGGCACGAAGATGGTCTGCGATCACCCGGTGGCTCGCGCGGTGCGCCCCGTCGGCAGGAACGCCGGTCGCTTCCACCGACGCCGCGATCAGCGCCTGGAAGAGGTCGGTGTCGTAATTGTCGTGCTTGCCCTGCAACAGGGCCGCGATGCGTTCGAGCCCCATGCCGGTGTCGATCGAAGGACGAGGCAGGTCGATACGCTTCTCCGGCGTGACCTGCTCGTACTGCATGAAGACGAGGTTCCAGATCTCGATAAACCGGTCGCCGTCCTCATCCGGCGAGCCGGGCGGGCCGCCGGGAATATGCTCGCCATGGTCGTAGAAAATTTCCGAACACGGGCCGCATGGACCGGTATCGCCCATCGCCCAGAAATTGTCGCTCGTCGGGATGCGGATGATGCGGCTTTCCGGCAGGCCGGCGACCCTGCGCCAGAGGTCGAAGGCATCGTCGTCGGTGTGATAGACAGTCACGAGGAGCCGGTTCGCGTCGATGCCGAATTCCTTCGTAACCAGCCCCCAAGCCAATTCGATCGCCCGCTCCTTGAAATAGTCGCCGAAGGAGAAATTGCCGAGCATCTCGAAGAAGGTATGATGGCGTGCCGTGTACCCGACATTGTCGAGGTCGTTGTGCTTTCCCCCGGCGCGCACGCATTTCTGCGCCGTAGCCGCGGTGCTGTAAGGCCGCTTTTCGAGACCGGTGAAGACGTTCTTGAACTGAACCATCCCGGCGTTGGTGAACATCAGCGTCGGGTCGTTGCGCGGCACGAGCGGGCTCGACGGCACCACCTCGTGGCCGCTGCTGCGAAAGAAGTCGAGAAATGCGGACCGGATCTCGTTGACGCCGCTCATCATCTGCCTTTCATGATTCAACGCTCGCATCCCCAAGCGTCGGGGACGGACACGGGCTTTTATCGTCCACGCATATGCCTGTCCAGCCGATCCGGAAACGCGGAAACGGCCACCCCTCGGGGGCAGCCGCCACGACCGCTGTGTCATCAGGTTTCGGGCCGGCAGCCCGGCGCGCCTACATCTCGGCCGCTTCGTCCCCCGGACCTTCGTCCTCGAGGAAGCGGTCGGCGATCAGGCCCGCGTTCTGGCGCAAGGCCAGCTCGATCTCACCCGCCATGTCGGGGTTCTCCTTCAGAAAGGTCTTGGCGTTCTCACGCCCCTGCCCGAGCCGCTGGCTGTTGTAGGAGAACCATGCACCCGATTTCTCGACAATGCCGGCCTTGACGCCCAGGTCGATGAGCTCGCCCGTCTTGGAGACACCCTCGCCATACATGATGTCGAACTCGACCTGCTTGAAGGGCGGCGCCATCTTGTTTTTCACGACCTTGACCCGGGTCTGGTTCCCGACGACCTCGTCGCGGTCCTTGACCGAGCCGATGCGCCGGATGTCCAGTCGCACCGACGCATAAAACTTCAGCGCGTTGCCGCCGGTCGTCGTTTCCGGCGAACCGAACATGACGCCGATCTTCATGCGGATCTGGTTGATGAAGACGACCATGCAGTTCGAGCGCGAGATCGACGCAGTCAGCTTGCGCAGGGCCTGGCTCATCAGGCGGGCCTGCATGCCCGGCAGCGAATCTCCCATCTCGCCTTCGATCTCGGCACGCGGCGTCAGGGCCGCGACGGAGTTGATGACCAGCACGTCGAGCGCGCCCGAGCGCACCAGCGTGTCGGTGATTTCCAGCGCCTGTTCGCCGGTGTCGGGCTGGGAGATCAGCAGGTTCTCGAGATCAACCCCCAGCTTGCGCGCATAGATCGGGTCGAGCGCGTGCTCGGCATCGATGAAGCCGCAGATGCCGCCCTTTTTCTGAGCCTCGGCGATCGTCTGCAGCGCCAGCGTCGTCTTGCCCGAGCTTTCCGGACCATAAATCTCGATGATGCGTCCCTTGGGAAGGCCGCCGACGCCGAGCGCGATGTCAAGGCCGAGCGAGCCGGTCGGGATGGTTTCGATCTCGACGACCTGGTCCTTCGCGCCGAGCTTCATGATCGAGCCCTTGCCGAACGACCGCTCGATCTGAGAAAGTGCCGCCTCGAGCGCCTTGCTTTTATCCACCTGGTTTTCCTCTACGAGCCGCAATGAGTTCTGTGCCATTTCGTCCACCTTTAGGTTATTGAAGCCGCGCAGGCAATCGAGGCTCTTCCGCAGATTTTGTACCACTTTTGTTCCGGCCACGCAAGACGCCCATATCCGATTGGATTTTAAATGGAAATTCTATATTGTTCCGAATATGTTCCGTCGTTCCGGGCGGACACGGCGCCGGGTTCGGGCCTCCCCTCGGCCATGGTCCGGTGCGTGCGCGAGTTGCGCGGCGGGGCGGCATGATCGACGGCGGGGATGCACGCGGGATCCTGGCGATCGGCGGGGCCCATGTCGACCGCCGCGGACGGCTTTTTGCTCCGGCGGTTCCCGGGGCGAGCAACCCCGGGCGCTGGCACGAGGAAGCCGGGGGCGGCGCCCTCAACGCCGCTCGGGGGCTGAGCCGGCTCGGCCACCGCGTGCGGCTTGTCGCGCCACGGGGCGGCGACGCGGCTGGCGACCTGGTCGCAGCCGCGGTCGCCGAAGCCGGGATCGAGGACACGCCGCTCACGTTCCTGGACCGCTCGACGCCGAGCTACACGGCCATCCTCGATTCCGACGGGAGCCTCGTCGTAGCGCTCGCCGACATGGCGCTCTACGACGTCTGCGGCCCGCGGCAGATCGCGCGGCGCACGATGCGGGACGCCATACAGGCCAGCGACGCAGTGCTCTGCGATGCCAATCTGCCCGAAGCGACGCTGCTCGCGCTGGCGCGCGCCTGCGCACAGAAGGAGCGGCCTCTCTTTGCCATCGCCGTCTCGCCGGCCAAGGTGCCACGGCTCCGGCCGGCGCTGGCCTTCCTTGCCGGAATCTTCATGAACGAGGCGGAACTCTGCGCGCTGACCGGCTGCGCTGTCGGCGACATTCCGGACGGCATCGACCGGCTTGCCTCGGCCGGCGTCGGGCGGGGCGTGGTCACATGCGGCGCAGCTCCCGCCGTCGCTTTCGACGGAACCCGCCGATGCCGGGTCCTGCCGCCGGAGGTCCCGGAAATCGGCGACGTCACCGGCGCGGGCGACGCGCTTGCGGCCGGTTTCGCCGATGCGACGCTGCGCGGCCTGCCGCTGGAGGACGCGCTGCGCAGCGGCGTCGCCGCAGCCTGCATCGCCGTCGCCTCGATCGACGCGGCACCGGCACATTTCGACCGGGCCGCCCTTGCAACCGCACTTTCGCTTGTACCCGGGGCCGAATTTCTGGCATGAGCCCTTCGGATCGCCTTCCTTTCCGGAGAGAGTTGCCCGTGTCCCCTTCCCGCCCCTACCAGCCATCGCCCGAAGTCGCGGCTGCGATTGCAGCGGGCAGGCCCGTCGTCGCGCTCGAGTCGACGATCATTACCCACGGCATGCCCTGGCCCGGCAACCTCGAGATGGCGGCCGGCGTGGAAGAGCTGATCCGGGCTGCCGGGGCGACGCCCGCGACCATCGCCGTCATCGATGGCGAACTGCGTGTCGGTCTCGAAGGGACGCAGGTCGAAGCGCTGGCCCGGACGAGCGACGCGCTGAAGCTATCGCGCGCGGACCTCGCCTTCGCCGTTTCCGAAAGGAAGACCGGCTCCACGACCGTGGCCGCCACGATGATCGCCGCGCGACTGGCAGGCATCCGGGTATTTGCGACCGGCGGCATCGGCGGCGTCCACCGCGGCGCCGCCGACACCTTCGACATTTCCGCCGATCTCGACGAGCTGGCGCGAACCCCGGTTCTGGTCGTCTCGGCGGGCGCCAAGGCTATACTCGATGTTTCGAAGACGCTGGAAGTCCTCGAGACCCGGGGCGTCCCCGTCGTCACCTGCGGCAGCGGCAGGTTTCCTGCCTTCTGGTCACGCGATTCAGGGCTGGAGAGCCCGTTGAGCCTGCCGGATGCGACCGCTATCGCCCGGTTCCAGAGAGCCCGGGAAGCGCTCGGCATCGGCGGCGGCATGCTGGTCGCCAATCCCGTGCCAGAGGGCGACGAGATCCCGCGGGAAGAAATGGAGGCATATATCGCGGCGGCGCTCAAAGAGGCCTCCCGGCAGCGCGTCGCCGGCAAGGACGTGACGCCCTTCCTTCTTTCGGAAATCTTCCGGTTGACCGAAGGGCGCAGCCTCAGGACGAACATCTCGCTCGTGCGCCACAATGCGCGGCTCGCGGCCGAGATCGCGGTCGCTCTGGCAGGCTGAAGGAAGCGCCCGGCCCTTTCGCTCCGGGCGCTCGTCAGTCCGCTCCCCGTTTCTCCGCTCAGCTGAGTGGCGAGATCTGTATCTCGACCCGGCGGTTGGCGGCGCGGCCTTCGGGCGTGTCGTTGCTGGCCACAGGCTGGCTCTCGCCATAGCCCTGGACGTAGAAGCGCCGCGGATCCAGTCCCTGGCTCGTCAGGTAGTCCGCGACGGAGCGGGCGCGCTCCTGGGAGAGGGCCTGGTTGTGCTGCGGCGAGCCGGTCGAATCGGTGAAGCCGAGCACATCGACAAGCGAACGGTTGTACTTGCGCAGAACGAGCACGACCGAGTTCAGCGTCGAATAGAACTGCGGCTTCACCGCGGACTGGTCCGTGTCGAAGGTTATGTTCGACGGCATGTTGAGGATGATCTGGTTGCCGTTGCGACTGATCGATACGCCGGTTCCCTGCAACTGCGCCCGGAGTTCGGCTTCCTGCCTGTCCATGTAGCCGCCGACCATTCCCCCGGCGAGCGCTCCGATGCCAGCTCCGAGCAGGGCGTTGCGCCGGTCATTGCCGCCGGCCAGAAGACCCAGTCCGGCGCCCGCCGCTGCGCCGAGCGCGGCGCCTCCGACGGTGTTGGAGACCTTCTGCTGCCCGGTGTAGGGATCGGTCGTGCAGGCCGCAAGCAAGGCACCGGCGACGGTTGCCGCCACTATCTGTTTCATCATCCGGAATTTCCCCCGCGTTCGTGTTGCATTTCGCGTTTTGCCGCCAATTGCGGCATCTTGATGGAACCGCCGGCAGAAGCCGCCAACGGCGGCGACGATCAGTCGAGCATCTCGCGAACGGCCATTGCCAGCTGTTTCAGGGAGAAGGGCTTCGGAAGGAAGCCGAACTGCGCGTCCTCCGGCAGGTTCTTGGCAAAAGCGTCCTCGGCATAACCGGAAACGAAGATGAACTTCAGGTCCGGATAGTCCTTGCGCAATTCGCGCAGCAGCGTAGGCCCGTCCATCTCCGGCATCACCACGTCGGAAACGACGATGTCGATCGCCCCGCCAAGTTCATGCATGATCTCGAGTGCCTCGACGCCGGACGAGGCTTCGTGCACGGTATAGCCCCGCGTCTCCAGCATCCGCTTGCCGCCGCGGCGCACCGCCTCCTCGTCCTCGACCAGCAGGACGACGGCGGAACCGCCGGTCAGGTCGGCCGGCTCCTCTCCCGACCTGGCGCGGGTTTCGTCCTTGCCCTGCTGTGGCCGCCCCTCGAGGGCTTTCGCAGCAGGCGGCGATGCCGGCAGATCCTCCGTCCCGGCAATCTCGGTCTCCTCGTGGCGCGGCAGGTAGATCCGGAAGGTCGTGCCCTCGCCGACCTCGGAGTCGCAATAGATGTAGCCGCCCGACTGCTTGACGATGCCGTAGACCATGGAGAGGCCGAGGCCGGTCCCCTTGCCGACCTCCTTCGTGGTGAAGAAGGGCTCGAATATCTGGTCCATCACCTCCGGCGAAATACCCGTGCCCTCGTCGGTAACGGAGATCATCACGTAGTCGGCGACGGCCATGCCGCGGTGGCCGAGCGCCTCGACATCGGCCGCAGGCACGTTGCGCGAGCGGATCGTGATCGTGCCTCCGCCGGGCATGGCGTCGCGTGCATTGACCGCAAGGTTGATGACCACCTGCTCGAACTGCCCGAGGTCGGTCTTCACCGGCCAGAGGTCGCGGCCGTAGTCGACTTCCAGGCGGACGTTCGTGCCGACAAGCCGGTCGACCAGCATCCGCAGGTCGCCGATGACGTCGGTCATCTGGAGTACGGTCGGGCGCATCGTCTGCTTGCGGGAGAAGGCGAGCAACTGGCGCACGAGGACGGCGGCGCGATTGGCGTTGCGCTTGATCTCCATCAGGTCGGCGAAGCTGGCGTCCGAGGGGCGCAGGGACAGGAGCAGGTGATCGGCCGAAAGCAGGATCGCCGTCAGCACGTTGTTGAAGTCGTGCGCAATGCCGCCGGCGAGCGTGCCGACCGCGTTCATCTTCTGCGTCTGGGCCATCTGGGTCTCGAGCGCCTTCTGCTCGGTCGTCTCGACGGCGTATATGATGGCGGCTTCCTCGGGCTCGTTGCCGGCACGATCGATGACCGCGTTCACGTAGAAGCGGAAATATCGGCTCTCGTCGGCGGGGTGGCGAGAGTTCGACCGGCGTGATGTCGCCCTGCCTGTCCGCGGCCTTGTCGAGGGCCTCCTGGAAGGCCGGCACATCCTGCTCGCTGATGACCATCTCGAAGAGCGCGCCGCGCTCCATGTCGTCGCGCGAGACGACGCCCGAGAACATCTTGAGGAAAGGCGCGTTCGTCCTGAGGATCCGGCCCCGCGCGTCGACGGAGGCGATCGCCATCGGCGTGTTGTTGAAGAAGCGGGTGAACCGCATCTCCGCCGCCGCCGCGGCGGCCGAAGGCGCCGTCCCCTCCGCGTCGCCGCGGGCGAGCACGATCGTCCGGCTTTCGCCCGGCGCGCCGTCGCGCGTCGCCGACACCCGATGGAGAAGCGTCACGGGCAGGCTCTGGCCGTTCTTCTTCAGCATGTCGAGATCGAGAGAGGCTGTCCGATTGAGCCCCGGCTCCGCCTGTACGCTCTCAATCAGGGCCATCCCCTCGCCGGCGACGAGGTCCTTTATCGAGATGGAACCCGGCCGGAACTGCGTGAGGTCGATGCCCAGCCAGTCGGCGAGCGTGGCATTGACGTAGAATATCTCTCCGCGGCGGCCGGCGGAGAAGAACCCCGCGGGCGCGTGGTCGAGATAGTCGATCGCGTGCTGCAATTCCTTGAAGAAGCGCTCCTGGTCCTCCCGCTCGGAAGTGATGTCCGACAGTTGCCAGGCCTGGAGCGGCTCTCCGCCCCCTCCCTCGATCGGCAGAAGCCGGGCGCGGAGCCGGTACCAGCGCGCTCCTCCTTCGGGAGACGAAAGGTTGAGCGGCCGAAGCAGGCGGAATTCTTCCTGTCCCTCGTTGCCGTCGCGCAGAACGTTCGTGAGGCGGTAGACGGCCTCCGTGGATTCCTTGAATTGCGACAGCATTGCCTCGATGGACTGCACGTCCTTGGCTTCCGTCGCTCCGGTAAGCTCGCCATAGGCGCGGTTCGCGTAGATGACGCGATCCTTGTGGTCGGTGATCAGGGTGCCTTCCTGGTGACGGTCCAGGAACGCGCGCGCCAGCGGATCGGTGGGCGACCTCGGCATGACCTGTATGAAGCCTATGACCGCAGAAACGAGGAAGAAGATGCCCATCATCGCCAGGATGCCGAGCAGGCCAAGGATGATCTGGCTGTCGAGACGGTCCTTGTAGAAGACGAAAAGCGCCGCCGAAGCGATGAGCACGATCGCCAGGAAGACGAGCCGAAGGACGGTCCTCGGCTGCGTGCCGCGATCGATGATCGGCGCCGGATTCGTGCCGGTTCTATCTCGCTCGGTCATCGGTCTCCTCATTCCTCGCACGAACCGACAGGCGCGCGCAGCGGATGTGATGAAACATCAGATCAGGCAATCCGGACTCGCTCCCGCCGTCGGTTCCGTTACGAGCCACATGAACTCTCCTCGCTGCAACCGCAACTCGCGGCCCCGCCGCCCGCTCCGACCTTCTTCCCATTTTCGCTACCGATTTCCCACCGCAAAGATGCGGAAAACTGTGCAACAGCGCCCAAAAACGCCCTAAAAGGGACCTATGCGGGTCACGCGAGGAAAGACCGGCGAGGCCGGAATGCAAATCGAGAGGACGAGTCATGCTCCCAGACATAGGCGGCGAAATCGGTGCGAAACTTGCCATAGCGATCGGAGCCGTCGCAATTGCGCTCCTTCTCTTCTTCCTCCTGATGCGGACATGGCGCCAGCGCGGCACCCGGGCCTTCCTGCGCGGCGGCAAGAATCGCAGGCCCCGCCTCGCCGTGCTCGATGCGGCAGCCGTGGACCCGAGGCGCAGGCTGGTACTGGTTCGCCGCGACGACGTCGAGCACCTCATCCTGATCGGCGGCCCTTCGGACGTCGTCGTGGAGAGCGGCATCAACGCGGCCGACAGTGACACGTCGCTTGCCAAGCCTTCCGGAGAGACCGCCGAGGTGGCGGCACCGACGGCGCGCCTGCAGGACACCGGACCGCTTTCGGCCGGACTGACGGTTGCGGCGGAGCAGCAGCCTGAAGAGCAGCCAGTCGACGCGGCCCCGGTAGCCGGTTCACCGTCCCCGGCCGAAGCGACCCCTGAACCGGAAGAACGGGTGGAAGCGGCGGCACCCTCCGAGGAGCGCGCCCCGGCGCCGGCTGCGCGGGAGGCGCGTCCGGACATCGCCAACATCCTCGACAGCAACAGGCAGCGCGTCTTCGGCAATTCGGACGCAGTCCAGTCGTCGCCCTACGTGCAGGCCTACATGGACGCGGAAGAAAGTCCGGCGATCGGCCCTGCCCCCGACTCCGGGATTGCCCCGGCCGGGTCGTCCGCACGCACGGAGCCGGTCCCAGCCGCTCCGTCCGTTCTCCGGTTCGAGGACTTTCTCGATACCGAGGTGGCGGGGGACCTGTCGTCGACGAGGCCCGATAGGGCATCTCCACCCGTCCGGACCGCGGTTTCTGCGACGCAGACCCCTGCCGCCGCGGAGCCTGTCGTCCCGGAATCCGAAAAGGCGCTCGACGAGGAAATGTCGCGGCTCCTGCAGCAGCTTTCCCGCAAGCGCTGAACGAAAAAGCCGGAGGCGCACGCGCCTCCGGCCTGTCGTCCGATCAACTCTGCCCGCTGCAAAGCGGCGAGGCTATTCGTCCCGGTAGACCTTCTCGCGCCGCTCGTGCCGTTCCTGCGCCTCAAGCGACAGGGTGGCGATCGGACGGGCGTCCAGGCGCTTCAGGCTTATCGGTTCGCCCGTCTCCTCGCAGTAGCCATATGTGCCCTCGTCGATGCGCTGCAGCGCTGCGTCGATCTTGGAGATGAGCTTGCGCTGGCGATCGCGGGCCCGCAACTCGATGGCGCGGTCGGTCTCGGAGGAGGCACGATCGGCCACGTCCGGATGGTTTGCGCTCTCCTCGGCAAGATGGCCGAGTGTCTCGCGCGCTTCGCGGAGGATGTCGTTCTTCCAGGCGTTCAGCTTCGCGCGAAAGTAGGCGCGCTGGTTGGGGTTCATGAATTCCTCGTCCTCGGAAGGGACGTAAGCTGAGATGTCGATGTCGTCGGCCAATGTGATTCTCCCGAACAGCGCAACTTTTTTGGCCGCTGTATAATCACAGCTTGAACCCCGCACAAGCTCAAAAAGGCTACATCAATCACTTTTGAAGCTTGCCTTTCGATGGTGTATCTAACTCTTTTTGTTTAAAAAACTGTCACAGTTGCAAAGTGGCCGAAGCGGCAGGGAGCAACAGGCTCGCGAAATACCTGCCTTGCCGCCGGCGTTCTAGGCCATAAGACGAATTGCGTGTCGAGGGCGCGGGACATAGGCATTCTCAATGTCTGTGGGGTCCGGCACATCGCGCGTCTACCTGCTGCGGCATGCGCATTCCGCGTGGGCCGTGCCGGGGGAGCGCGACTTCGACCGGGCGCTCGACGCACGGGGACGGGCCGAGGCGGAGCGGGTGGCGAGCGCCATGGCCTTGAACGGGTTTCGCCCTGCGCAGGTGCTTTGCTCGCCTGCCGTGCGGTGCGTGGAGACCTGGCGGATCGTCGCGGAGAAGCTCGACCGATCCCCGGAGCTGCATCTTCGCGTCGAACTTTATGCGCGGGGACACGAAGCCTATATCGATCTCATTGCCGCAACCGCCGGTACGGCGGTGCTCGTCGTCGGACACAATCCGATGATCGACGAGGCTGCGCGCTCCCTGGCCTCCCGGGATGGCAAGGCCCTCGACGGGCCCCTGGCCTCCGGCTTTCCCACGGGGGGGCTGGCGGTGATCGACCTGCCCGGCGAGTTGGCATCCGCGGGCGCCGGCGACGGCCATCTGGCAGCATTTCTGGCGCCGAACGACCTCTGAGGGCGACCGGACCGCTGCGCGGCCAGCCTTTCAATGGCGATTTCGACCCCCTATATGCGCCGGGACGCCACCTTCCGCCGGAACCCGCCTTGCCTTCATCCCTCACCAGCCTTTCCGACGAAGCCCGCATAGCTCTGGACAATCTCGCCGACCGGACCGCCGGGCTCGTCGAGCCGACGTTGCGGCTGGGCGTCACGGGACTGTCGCGCGCCGGGAAGACCGTCTTCATCAGCGCGCTTGTCCACAACCTTCTCGCCGGCGGTCGCCTGCCGATGTTCCGCGCGCAGCAATCCGGCCGTATCGCCCGGACCTGTCTGGAACCGCAGCCCGACGACGCGGTACCGCGGTTCCAGTACGAGGACCACATCGCCGCCCTCGTCGACGAGCGCAGGTGGCCGGAGTCGACCCGGGCGATCTCGCAGCTTCGACTGACTGTCGAATTCGAATCCGCAAGTGCTTGGTCTCGGTTGCTTTCCGGTGGCCGGCTTTCCATCGATATCGTGGACTATCCGGGGGAATGGCTGCTGGACCTGCCGCTTCTGCGCCAGAGTTTCCGCGAGTTCTCGGAACAGTCGGTGGCGCTCGCCCGCTCGCCGGCGCGCGCCGATCTCTCCGCGAGATGGCTGGAACTCTCCAGCGGCATCGATCCGGCCGGCAGGGCCGAAGAGAGCGCGGCCCGAAGGCTCTCCGAGGCCTTCGCCGGCTACCTGAGGGCCTGCAAAGCCGACGAGCGCGCCCTCTCGACGCTGCCGCCCGGACGTTTTCTGATGCCGGGCGACCTCGAGGGTTCTCCGGCGCTCACCTTCGCCCCCCTGCCCGACCTTCCGGACGGCGGCGCGCCGCGCGGCTCGCTCCGGGCAATGATGGAGCGCCGCTTCGAGAGCTACAAGGCGGTCGTCGTCAAGCCGTTCTTCCGCAACCACTTCGCGAGGCTGGATCGCCAGATCGTCCTTGTCGACGCTCTACAGGCGATGAACGCCGGCCACGAGGCCGTCGTCGATCTCGAGAGGGCGCTGTCGGAAATCCTCTCGTGCTTCCGCCCCGGCAGGAACAGCTGGCTTTCAGGCCTGCTGTCGCGCCGCATCGACCGCGTTCTCATCGCTGCCACCAAGGCCGACCACCTGCACCACGAGAGCCACGACCGGCTGGAGCGCATCGTGCGCCGGCTCGTCGACCGTGCCGCCGAACGGATCGACTTCTCCGGCGCAAGACTGGATGTCCTCGCGCTCGCCGCCGTTCGCGCCACCCGCGAGGCCAATGTCGAGCAGGACGGCGAAACGCTGCCGGTAATCGTCGGCACGCCCCTCGCCGGCGAGAGGATCAACGGCGAGAAGTTCGACGGCGAAACGAAGACGGGCATATTTCCCGGAGACCTGCCGGAAAACCCGGAATTCCTCTTCAGGGTCCCGGAAGACGGGACGAACGCATCGCTGGTGCCGGATCTCAACTTTGTCCGGTTCCGACCGCCGGCGCTGGAGCGGACGGCCGAGGGCGTCACGCTTTCGCTGCCGCACATAAGGCTCGACCGGGCCCTGGAATTCCTGACCGGAGACTGGCTCGCATGAGTGAAGAACCACCGTCCCAGCGCGCGCGGAGACCGGCCGCCTTCCGCATCGACGAGCCCGGGCGAACGGAGCAAGCGCCGTCCCGGCCGGAGCCTCCCTCGTACGCGCCGCGGCGACCCGCTTCGGTTCCCGCTCCGGTCACGGTCATTCCCGACGAGGAGGACCATTTCATCGGAGGCGCCGAGGGCGAAGCCGGTGCCAGCCTGGACGTCATGACGCCTCCGCCCGCCCGGCCCCGGCGACGGAGGTTCTCCTTCGCCAAGGTGGCGAGCGTTGCATTTGGGATCGTGTTCTCGATCGCCGTCGGCGTCTGGATCGACGATCTCGTCCGCGCGCTGTTCGATCGCGCGCCGTGGCTCGCATGGGCGACGCTCGCGCTGGTCGCAATCGGCGTGCTGGCGCTGGCCGCAGCGCTGGTCCGCGAGATCGTCGCAATCTACCGGCTCAACGCGATACAGGCGCTGAAGCTCTCCGTCGAGGAAGCGGCGGCGGAGCGCGCCGCCGGCAAGGCGCGGGCGGCGACCGCCCGGGTGGCCTCGCTTCTCTCGCACCGTCCCGAGACGGCTGCTGGCCGTGCGGAACTCGCCGCCCTCGAAGGGGAGATCGTCGACGGGCCGGCCCTGGTCGAACTCGCCGAAACAGAACTGCTGTCGCCGCTCGACCGCGAGGCGCGCCGTCTCATCCTCGACGCATCGAAGCGAGTCTCGGTCGTCACGGCGGTAAGCCCCCGTGCCGTCGTCGACCTGGCCTATGTCGCATACGAGGCCGTCCGCCTGGTGCGGGCGATGGCCACCCTCTACGGAGGCCGCCCCGGCACGCTCGGCATGATGCGCCTGATGCGCGACACGATCGCCCATCTCGCGGTCACCGGTTCGATCGCGGTCGGTGACGGCATCGTCCAGCAGGTGCTCGGCCATGGCGTCGCCGCGCGGCTCTCCTCGCGGCTCGGGGAAGGCGTCATCAACGGAATGATGACGGCCCGCATCGGCATCGCCGCAATGGATCTCTGCCGGCCGATGCCGTTCAGGGCACTGAAGCGACCGCGTATCGGCGACTTCGCAGGCGACCTTGCCGGGGTCTCGCAAAAGCCGCCTGCCCGCCGGCAGGCCACCTGACGGCCCGCCCAAGGCTCTTTGCAGCGCTCCATCAACCCGCTATTAACCATTCTTGCGCGATTGTCCGCGCATGCATGGAGGTTGGACAGTCTGATGCAGGCGCTCACCAGAAACCGGACAAACGCCCTTCTGGCGGCGGCCTTCGCGGTCGCCTCGGTCGCTGGCGCAGCCGTGCCCGCGGCAGCGCGCGACCAGACATTCTTCAAGTCGATGATCGGCACCTGGAAGGGGCCCGGCCGTGTCGTCGCCGGCAAGTACAAGGGGACGCGCTTTGTCTGCGACCTGACCGGCGATCCGCTTGAGAAGGGCGAGACGGGAATCGCCATGGGCGGCCATTGCCGCGTCGGCCTCTTCAGCCAGGACATGTCCGCCGTCATCTCCCGCACGCGGGAGGGCTACACGGGCCGTTTTCTCGATGGCGCACAGGGCAAGGGGCTCGACGTGGTGTCGGGCAACGTCGACCCGAACAAGGTCATCGTCGGCATAAATCGCAAGCAGCTCTACGGCGCGATGATAGCCAACCTGCTCGACCCCAACACGCTGAACGTGACGATCTCCGTGAAGGTCCGCGACCAGTATGTTCCGGTCATCGGCATGACGCTGACGCGCGAGCAGGACGCGCGCACCGTCGGCTCGCTCCAGTAGGCACGGCCGCTCAGTCCTTTGTCCGCCACCAGCCTCCGTCACCACTCGCTGGCTGGATGCCTGTCGTCTCGGCGGACGCCGCCCATTCCGAAACCGTCCTACCCCCGACCACGAGGTCGCCGGCGATCTCGGCGAGCGGAACCACGACGAACCCGCGTTCCGTCATGCGCGGATGCGGAACGGTGAGCACCGGACGGCTGCTGGAAAACTGCCCGTGGGTGAGCACGTCGATGTCGATGGTGCGCGGTCCCCAGCGCTCCTCGCGAACGCGCTTCAGCCGGCGTTCGATGTCCAGGCAAACCTTCAGCAGCGATTCGGGCTCGAGAGTCGTGTCGACAAGGGCGCATGCATTGTAGAACCATGCCTGGTCGGTCTTGCCCCATGGCGGCGTGCGGTAGAGCCGCGAAACGGTCTTCACCGTCGCGTCCGCCCGTGCGTCGAGAAGGCGCAGCGCCCTCGCCATGGTCGCGGGCGGGTCACCGATGTTGCCGCCGAGGCCGAGCGCGGCCATTGCACCCGTCATTGCAGCACCTCAGGCGAAATGCTCTACCGTTACCGAGACGTGGTCGAGCACGCCCGGCACCGGAGCATTGGGCTTGCGAATCGTAACCTTTGCGCGCCTGACCTGGGCGAAGCGGTCGCAGAGCGCCGTCGCCACCTCGAAGGCCAGGGCCTCGATCAGATAGCGTCGCTTTCCGGTCACGATCCTCTCGATCTCGGTGAAGACGACGCCGTAATCCACTGTGGATGAGATCGAATCACTGGTCAGGGCATTGGCCGGATCGACATCGAGTTCGGCATCGACAAAAAAGCGCTGGCCGAGGAACTCCTCCTCGTCATGAACGCCGTGACGCGCGAAGAAGGCGCAGTTGGTGAGGTTGATCGTGTAGAGCGGCATCACGGGCTTTCGGGTTCGGCGAGGCGCATGCGGGACACCATAGCATCAGCGATCGCCAGCGCATCCTTGTTGATTGCGACATCGTGCACCCTGAAAATGGCCGCTCCGGCCAATCGCAGGACGACGGACGTTGCAGCGGTCGCCGCATCGCGTTCGCCTGCTCCCGTGCGCCCGCTCACAGTACCGACGAACCGCTTGCGCGAGGTTCCGGCCAGCAACGGAAGGCCGAAACGGTGGAGTTCGGAGAAGCGGGCCATGAGATCGAGGTTTTCGTCGACATCCTTCGCAAAGCCGAAGCCGGGATCGAGGACAAGCGCCGCCTCGGACATCCCGGCAGCGCGCGCGATCTCCAGCGACCTCTCCAGAAAGACCTGCTGGTCGGCAACCACGTCCGGCAGGCGGTCGCGGTCGCGCCCGGTGTGCATGGCGACCGCCCCTGCTTCGGCGGCCGCAGCGACGGAGGCGATGGCGGGCTCGCGCTGGAACCCCCAGACGTCGTTGACGATATGGGCCCCTGCCGAAAGAGCCAGCCTTGCCGTGGCGGCCCGGTAGGTGTCGACCGAGATCAGCGCCCGGGAGCGGGCCGCCAGGGCCTCGATCACCGGCAGCACCCGGCCCTGCTCTTCCGCTGCGCTGACCGCGTCGGCACCCGGCCTCGTCGATTCGCCGCCCACATCGAGGATGTCCGCTCCCTCGGCCTCCATCCGCAGGGCCGTCTCGACGGCGGAATCCACCGAGGAGAAACGGCCTCCGTCGGAAAAGGAATCAGGTGTGACGTTGACGATCGCCATGATGACGGCCGTCGGCCCCAGCGTCAGGCTGCGGCCATGCGCGAGACGCCAGTCGCGCCGGGCAAAGGGATCGTGTTCGCTTTTCATCGGCGGCTCCATCTGGCGGCGATTCCCTTCTGCCGGCCGCGCCTGCACCGGCGCCAGGCCGGCCCGATCCATTATCCACAGCTGCGAGGGACGGTGCCGGCAGGCAAGGTCTTTTCAGGCCGTGGTTTCAGTCTATTCCGTGAAACATATATAATATAAGGCTTTTCGAAAGCAGTCCGGCGCGGAACACTCGCACCCTTCCCACCCCTCGAAACAAACCCCTTATTATTAGGCATGGCGAAAGACGTCTTTGTCAGCTATTTCTAACAGACAGATGGTTTGTCCATGCATTGTTCTCCCGGCGCATCCGGTTTGACGGATATTCCTCCCATATCCGGTTTCGATGCGCCCGCTTCAGCCCCGCAGTGCCGAGCAGCACCGCGGGGCCTTTTTTGCCCGGGCTCGCAAGCGGCCATTGCGGCATGGCCCGCCTCGGCTACTGGACGCCAAGCTTCTTCTGCAGACTGGTCGAGGACGTCGTGTACTGGAATACGACCCTCTCGTTCGGGCTTACGATCCGCTTGGCGGCCTGGGTCATCAGCGCGGCTTCATGGAAGCCTGACAGGATCAGCTTGAGCTTGCCGGGATACCAGTTGATGTCGCCAATCGCGAATATGCCCTTCGCCGACGTCTCGAACTTTTCGGTGTCGACCTCGATCAGGTTCTCGTGCAGGTTCAGTCCCCACTCGGCGACCGGGCCGAGCTTCATGGTGAGGCCGAAGAAGGGCAGCATGCGCGTGCACGGCAGATCGACCGGCCCGTCCGCGGTCTTGACCGTGGCGGCGGTCAACATGCCGTCTTCGCCCTTGAGTCCGATGACCTGTCCGACCTGGAATGCGAGTTCGCCGCGCTCGTGCAGTGCGAACATCTTGTTGACGCTGTCCGGCGCCGCGCGGAACTCCGGCCTGCGGTGGACAAGCGCGAGAGACCGCGCGACAGGCTGAAGGTTCAGCGTCCAGTCGAGTGCGGAGTCGCCCCCGCCTACGATCAGTACGTCCTCGCCCCGGAACTCCTCCATGCGGCGCACCGAATAGAAGACCGACTTGCCCTCGTAGGCCTCTATGCCCGGAATAGGCGGACGCTTCGGCTGGAAGGATCCGCCGCCGGCGGCGACCACCACGACCTTGCAGCGGAACAACTCGCCTTCGTCCGTCTCCACCTCGAAGGTGCCGTCGTCCAGCTTCCTCAGTGCCGTGACCATGCGGCCGAGATGGAACTGCGGATCGAAAGGCCTGATCTGCTCCATCAGCCTGTCCACCAGCCCGGAACCCGTGATCTCCGGCCAGGCGGGAATGTCGTAGATCGGCTTTTCGGGATAGAGCTCGGCGCACTGTCCGCCAGGCCGGTCGAGAATGTCGACGAGGTGGCACTTCAGATCGTAGAGACCGAGTTCGAAGACGGCAAAGAGGCCCACGGGCCCAGCGCCAACGATCACGACGTCGGTTTCGATTGCGTCAGCCATCTTCAAGCCTTCATCAGGATCTGGTTGTCGGGCCGGCTAGGCCTGACGTTCGGGCACCTGGACGACCAGGCCGTCGAGCTCGTCGCGGACCTTGATCTGGCAGGACAGGCGCGAGGTCGGCCGCACGTCGTAGGCAAAGTCGAGCATGTCCTCTTCCATCGGCTCGGGCTCACCGACCGCCGCGGCCCATGCTTCGTCGACATAGACGTGGCAGGTGGCGCAGGCGCAGGCGCCGCCGCATTCGGCCTCGATGCCGGGAACGGCATTGCGGATGGCGTTCTCCATGACCGTCGAACCGTTCTCCGCGTCGATCTCGTGGCGCGTGCCGTCGAAACTCACAATCGTGATTCTCGTCATAGCAATTCCTCGTCCGGCACTGCCGGGCTGACCGTTTGCGCCTTTCATACACACTCGCGAAGGCCAGGCAAGAGCCTGGACGAAAGTCCGCAGAGGAGGCCGGCGGCCGAGGCGCCTAGCGCGAAAGTCCACAGATGAAGTCGACCGCCTCGGCGACGGCGTGGAGCAGAGCCGCCATGGCGGCCTCGTCCTCCGGATGCGTCTCGAGTGCCTCGGCGGCCTCGGCGACGGCAAAGGCGCCGACGCCCCGGGCCGCGCCCTTCAGCCTGTGCGCGACGGAGGAACGTCCGGTCACGGGCTCGCGGCCGAGACGGTCGACCGAGCATCTCGCCTCGCGCGCGAACAGGCCGAGCACTTCTTCCTCGAGTCCCTTGTCGCCCATGGTCTGCCGCCCCAGGTGGGCGAAGTCGATCGGGCGGGCCGCCGCGCCAAGGCCGCCGGGGCGGGATTCGGGTGGTTCGAACGCAATCTTGAAGGCAGCCATCGTCTCGATCCGGGTCATTGGCGATCAACGGCATTAAGCATAGGGGCGGCTCCCGAACAAAATGCGCACCTGCCAGAATTTGGCACAGAAACATGCCGTTATGGTTAACGGGACCTAAACACGACCGCCTGCTCGCGATTTTTCGGCGGTACCCTGCAGAAAGTCGTTCATAAACCGAAAAGCATGCCGGGAGCCATTTATTGGATTAATTGTGTCGGGCACACTTCTGTGTCAGTACGATACGTGTTCGCGGTGTCCGAAGGGCCCGGTGCGCGGGGGACAGCGAACGAGCCCGGGGCTCCGGTTCGCGGTCGCGAGCCGGAGAAGATCACAATAAAGCCCAGCGCGCGTTCTAGCAGGTGAACGGAAGTAACGAGGCGTAGAACCTGATGGCCAAGAAAACCGCAACCGAGTCCGTAGACGAGCAGGCATTCCAGGCACTGGAGGACGCCCTCAGAATCGACTCGGGAACCGACAACGCGGACTTCGATCTGGACGAACTCTCGTTCGACGATCTCGAGGCGCAGGTCTCGGACGCCGCGCGCGAACTCGCGGAAGCCGACCGAGCCGAGAATGGCGGTGCCCTTCCCTCGCAGGACACCGCGCCGCGCGGTGCGCAAGCCCGGTCCGAACCGGCGACCCCTCCGCTGCGCCCGTCGACGGAGACGCCGAGCGAGAGTGCAGCTCCCGTTCCGCCGTTCACCGCCGCAAACGACGACGCCCGCCACGCGCCGGCGCATCTCCTGAAGTCGTTCGAGCAGCGAAGCAGCCGCGCAGCGTTCCGCAACGCCCTTATCGTATCCGCGCTCTGGGTCGCAGGGGGCCTCTTCCTGGCCAACCTGCTCTACGGGCCACAGATCTGGCAGATCCGTTCGATCGCCGATCTCGTGGCAATGCCCGTTGCGATCGCGCTCGCCGTCGGTATCGCCCTGCCGATCCTCCTGTTCTTCGGCTTCGCCGCGATGGTTTCGCGGGCATCGGAACTGCGCTCCGCGGCGCGCTCCATGACGGAGGTCGCCATGCGCCTGGCCGACCCCGAAAGCGCCGCTTCCGACCGGATCGCGACGGTGGGCCAGGCCGTCCGACGCGAAGTCTCGGCGATGAACGAGGGGATCGAGCGGACGATTGCACGCGCCTCGGAGCTCGAGACGCTGGTGCATTCGGAGGTCGACGCCCTAGATCGCAGCTACTCCGAGAACGAGATGCGCATGCGCAACCTGGTCGAAGGCCTCGGCTCGGAGCGCGACGCCATCGTCGGTCACGCCGAGCGCGTGCGCGCATCGATTTCCGGGGCTCACGAGCAGCTGAAGGACCAGCTGGAGCGAGCGAGCGACGACATCTCCCGGCGCATAGAGACTTCCGGCGAGGCCTTCGCCTCGATGATGGAGACCCGCGCGACGGCACTCATGGACACCACCAACGGCCTTTCGCAGTCGATGGAGGAAGTACTTCAGCGCAGGACAGAGACCCTGCGCCAGTCGCTGTCGGATTCGGCCGATACGCTGAGTTCGATCTTCGACACGCGCTTCGACAACCTGACGAACCAGTTCACCAAGCGCGGCGAGGCGATGCTGGCGGATTTCGAGACCCGCGCCTCCACCCTCGACGCGAACACGGAGAAGCTCAACGACGCGCTGAGCCAGCGCGCACGGCAGCTCAACGAAACCCTGATTGCCCGCACACGCGAGATCAGCGAAAGCCTCTCCATCGGCCAGCAGGCCATCACCGGCGGGCTGGACGACGTGCTGTCGTCCCTCAACTCCGCCCTCGACGAGAAGGGCGCCCGCTTCCGGCAGAGCCTCAAGACGAGTGCCGACGACATCGTCACCGACCTCGACCTGCGTTCCGGTTTCTTCGAGGAGCGCATGGAAGCCTCGGTGCGCAGCGTCACCTCGATCTTCGACGAGCGCGTCGGCGAACTGGCGTCTGCGTTCGACAAGCGCGCCGGCACCCTTGACGCCAAGCTTGCCGAGAGCCTTGCAAGGATCGATGAAAGCCTCTCCGGCGGCACGAGCGCCATGGACGGCATCCTTTCGGCAAGTCTCGAGAGGATCGGCTCCACGATCAGCCAGAATGCCGGCGCCATAAGCAGCGCGCTGGACGCAGGCCACAAGACCCTCTCCGAGAGCATGGAGACGGGCAGCGCGCGGTTTGCGACGAGCCTGCGCGAGCATGCGGCCTCGATCTCCGGCAGCATGCAGGAAGGTCATCAGGCCATCGCCGCGACGGTCGAGGCGGCCGAGGGCCGGATGCAGGACAGGCTCGCCCGTCACGCCGGCGACTTGGCGGCCTCGCTGCAGGCCGGTCACGAGACCCTGTCGCAGACTCTCGACAGCGGAAGCGATCGCTTCGAGACGAGCATGCGAGAGCACGTGGCCTCGGTGTCCGGCAGCATGCAGGAAGGCCACCAGGCCATCGCCTCGGCGGTCGAGGCGGCCCAGGGGCAGTTGCATGACACCCTCGCCCGCCATGCCGGCGAAATGTCCACCTCTCTGCAGGCCGGGCACAGTGCGCTCGAAGCGACGCTCGGCGGCAAGTCCGAGGAGATCGGCCGGCTGCTCGCGGACAGCCGCGACCGCATAGACCTCGCCCTGGCGGAGCGCTCGAACGCTCTCTTCGGCTCGATAGAGCAGACCGAAAGGCGCCTCGACAACACGCTCGCCGAACGGGCTGCAGCCATCTCGGCCGTCTTCGACAACGGGCACCAGTCCCTGACGAACGCAATGGACGGTCGCGCGGAAGCCTTCGCCAAGGCAGTCAACGAAGGCCACGCAAGGATCGACACGACCCTGGCCGAGCGACTCGATGCCATCCGCACGTCGCTGTCCTCCAGCACCGAAGCCCTCGACCACCTCCTTGGCGAGGGCTCGGGCAAGATCGACGCATCGCTCGAGCGCCGGGCGGGCGAACTGGCCGCCGCGCTCGCAGAGCGCGAGACCGCCCTTTCCGGGCTTATCGCCACCGGCGCGTCGAGCATCGGGGAGAAGGTCGGCGGCGCCGCAGACGAGATCGCCGGCGCACTGCGCAGCGAGAGCGACAGGATCGAACGGACGCTTTCGGAGCGGGCCGCCGACTTCGCGAGCTCGAGCGCCGGCGCGGCTGATCGGATCGTCGCGACACTGGACGAGCGCTCGGCCCAGGTCGGCGATCGCTTCGCGGCGATGAGCTCGTCGCTGGACAACAACCTGACTGCGATCCGCACCGCCATCGAAGGCGGCACCGACGATCTCGCCGCACGGCTGCAGGATGCGGTCTCGCGCACGGCCAGCGACTTCAGCACCGAAGCAGAGCGCGCAGGCGAAGTCCTCGCCGGCGTCGGCTCCGCCTTTGCCGAGCGCATGGGCGCAAGGAGCGAGGAGTTCGCCCGCAACCTGGATTCGCGACTGGCGGAGCGCAGCAGCGAGATTACCGCCCGGGTCGACGCCCTCACAGACCGGCTCTCGGAGAGCCAGAACGCATTCGCCAGCCATGCGGACGGACTGTCCTCGGCCATCTCGAGTTCTGAGTCCCGCCTTTCCGAACAGGCCCAGGCGATAACAGAGAGCCTCGATCGTGCCGAGCGGGCGCTGCAGACCCGCAACGAGACGATCCGCGGGACGCTCGACGAGCGGACACGCGAACTCAACTCGATGCTGGCAAGCCGCTCGAGCGAGCTTTCACGCCTCATCGACGAGCAGGCCCGTCCGCTGGTCGAGCGCTTCGGCGATCACGGCGCTGAGGCCGCCCGCCAGATCGAGGAGGCCACGCAGTCGAGCGCCGACCGCCTGCGCGCAGAGAACGCGGCCCTCGTGAACGCCATCGCGGCGCGGACCAACGAGACGCTCGCCTCCATCGAGGACGCGGAAGCGAACCTCAGGACCCGCGTCACCGACCTCATCGACCGCCTCGGCGCGTCGAATGCATCGATCTCGTCGGTCATCGCCGAGGTCGCCGAGGGGCTGGCCCATGTCGAGGACAAGCTGTCCGTCACTTCCGAAGGGTTCGCCCGGACGGCCGGGGAGGCCGCCGGCCGCGTTGCCGATTCGACGCGCCTCCTGGAAGGAAAGGTCGACAGGCTTTCCGACATCTCCAGCGGCACGCTCTCGCAGGTCGCCTCGATCGCGGAGCGTTTCGACGACCATTCGCGTGTGCTCGCCTCGGCGTCCGACCTGCTCGGCACGGCGCAATCGGGTCTGGCGACCACGCTGGACGAGCGTCGCGAAGCACTCGAGAAGCTGTCGAGCGGATTGCTTGCCCGCTCCGAAGACATCGAACGCAGCATGCGCACGCTCGAGACCATCGTCGAGCAGGCCTTCGCGGACGCGGATGCCTATTCCGACAAGGCCGCCGAGAGGCTCCGGGACAACATGCGCAGCGGCCTCCAGGATGTGGACCGCCTCGTCGCGGAGACGGAAAGGCGCTCCGACGCGGCCGCCGAGAGGTTGCGCGAGGCCGTCGAGAAGTCCGTCGCAGAGATCGCGGACTTGCTGGTGGCGACGGAGTCCCGCTCTGCGCAGGCGGCCGAAGAGATGCGGCGCAAATTCCGCAGCGCCGTCGACGAGATCGCTGCTGCATTTGCCGGGACCGAAGACCAGTCGGCGGAGTCCGCGGAACGCGTGCGCGACAACTTCCGCAAGGCCGTCGACGACATTTCGACCGCGTTTGAAAGCACCGAGGCACGATCCGGGACCGCTGCGGGACAGATGCGCGATGCATTTGCCGCCACGATCGACGAGATTGCGCAGGCGATTTCGGTGACCGAGCGTCGCTCGCAGACCGCCGCCAGCCGAATGCGCGAGGCTCTCAATGCGGCTCTCGACGAGATCGGCGAAACGCTGTCCTCGACGACCGATCGGTCAGCCAAGGCGGCGTCGGACGTGCGCGAGGTGCTGGGCGGCGCGGTCAGCGAATTCAATGCGGCGCTTTCCGACGCCGGCGGTCGATCGAGGACCGCGGCAGAAGACATGCGCCATGCCCTCGACGGGGTCATCGTCGACTTCTCCGGCGCCCTGTCCGACGCCGGCGCCAGCACACGCAGGACGGCGGACGAAGTCCGCACCGCCCTCAACGGCGCCATCGGCGAGTTCTCGGGCTCCCTTTCGGAGGCCGGGGAAAACACGAAGAGCGTGGCGGAGGAGATCCGGAACGCGCTCAACGGCGCCATCGACGAGGCGGGCAACGCGCTTTCGGCGACCGAACGTCGCTCGATGTCCACCGCGGCGCGGATCCGCGACGCCCTCAACGCAGCCGTAGACGAATTCGGCGAAGGCCTGTCGGGAACGGAAGAGCGCTGCGTCAACTCGGCCAACTCGATGCGCGACGCACTCCAGGGCGTCGTCGCAGAGATGGCTGCCGCGCTGGAGGAAGCCGAAAAGACGTCGTCGGCCTCGGCTTCCCGGGTGCGTAACGCCATCCGCGCGGCGAGCAGCGAGATTACGCAGATCCTCGAGAACACCGAGTCGCTGTCGACGACCAGCTCCGAGAAGCTGCGCGAAGCCATGCGCGGCACCGTCGGCGAGTTCGAGGAGATGCTTTCCTCGGTCGACACGAAGTCCAGCGCCGCCTCCGGTCGGATGCGTGACGCACTCAAGGGCGCCGTCGACGAAGCCATCGAACGGTTTGCGGGCGCGACGGACGAAATCCGTCGTTCCGCCGCCGACATTCGCAAGGAACTGGGCGATACCCGCGCCGAACTCAAGCGCGGCGCCTTCGACCTGCCGGAGGAGACGCGCGAGAGCGCCTCCGCCATGCGGCGGGCCGTCGCCGACCAGATCCAGGCCCTGCAGGATCTTTCGCAGATCGTCGAGCAGTCGACCAGGCGAATGGAAATCGCACCCGCCGCACCCGTCCGTCCGGCACGCCAGCATGTCGAGGCTCCGCGTCTTCGCAGCGGCTTCGGTGTCGAAGGCGAGCAGCCGGCCCCGACGCGCCTGTCCGCGCCGACGGCAAGCCAGCCGACCGAAGGCCGGCGGCAAGGCAGCGGCTGGGTCAGCGATCTGCTGCGCGGGGCCTCACAGTCGGAGGAAGACGCCGGGCAACCGGCAACGCCCAGGCAGCGCCAGGCTCCGCCCCCGGCGGCGGGCGACGGCAGGAACCCGCGCCACGTCGTGGAGTCGCTGAACTCGCTGTCCGTAGACATCGCGCGGGCGATCGACCACGACGCTTCGGTCGACCTGTGGCGGCGCTATCAGCGCGGCGAGCGCGACGTCTTCACGCGTAGGCTCTACACGCTGAAGGGGCAGCAGACCTTCGAGGACATCAAGCGCAAGTACGAGCGAGAGCCCGAATTCAAGACGGCCGTCGATCGCTACATCGCGGATTTCGAGAAGCTGCTGTCGGACGTGCGCCGCAGCGACCGCGACAACGTGATGACCCAGACCTACCTGACTTCGGACACGGGCAAGGTCTACACGATGCTCGCCCACGCCAGCGGCCGCTTCAACGACCTCTGAGCCGGGCCCTTTCCTCTGGTCAGCCGCCATCCGGCGGCGACCACTTCCGCATGGCGGTCGACCGGGAATTGCAGCAGCCTCCAGTCCGCAGCCAGGCTGGTACGATGGTGCGCGGCAGGCCGGGTCGCGCCTCTGGCCGCTCCCCGGGACCCGCGCGAAATGCAGCCGGTGCGCCTGCCCGGTGGTCGCCGCCCCGATGCCGCGAACTCAGCGCCGGCCACCTTGCCCATAGCAGATGCCGCTGCCTCGCCCGGAGCATAAGCGGCTGCTTCGTCCATGGCGGATGCGGCGGCGTTCCGAAGTCGATGCGGCGGCGTTCCGGGCATCCCTTTGCAACGGCCGCGGCACGGCGCGCCTTCGTTCGCGGTCATGGAACATGGCCGGACCTGCTCCCGTCACTGCAACGACCCCCGGGGCGCTAAGTGCCGAAGCCCTAGACCGACCGCGTCCTGCGGGCGGCCGCCTCCTCCGGATCGAGCGGCGCTTGTCCGGCGGGATCGGTGATCTCTTCGCCGTCTATTCGAACACGCAGCCGGCCGTCCGCCTGCTTCTCCACGTCGATCTCGCGATCTTTCCCGGCATGCCGCACCGTCGCCTTGAAACCCGGCCAGTGCGCCGGCAGAGCGGGGTCGACGACCAGCCTGTCGCCGCGGATCCGGATGCCCAGGATGCCCTCGACGGCAGAACGATAGAGCCAGCCGGCAGAGCCGGTGTACCAGGTCCAGCCGCCGCGACCCGCATAGGGCGCCTGCGAGTAGACGTCGGCCGCCACCACGTAGGGTTCCACGCGGTAATGATCCGCCGCTTCGCGGTCCGTGGCATGAGCGACCGGGTTCAGCTTCGAGAAGCAGTCATACGCGTCGTCGCCGCGACCAAGAGCGGCCAGCGCACAAACCACCCAGGTCGCCGCATGAGTGTATTGGCCGCCGTTCTCGCGCACTCCGGGAGGGTAGGCCTTGATGTATCCCGGGTCCCTGGCCGTTTTCTCGAATGGCGGGGCAAACAGCCGGATGATGCCGGTTTCGGCATCGACGAGTTCGCTCAATACGGCGTCCATGGCCGACTTTGCGCGGTCGCCGTCGTATTCGCCTGACAGCACGCACCAGGACTGCGCGATCGAATCGATCTGGCACTCGTCGGCAGAGGCGGAGCCGAGCGCCGTGCCGTCGTCGAAGAAGCCGCGCCGGTAATAGCCGCCGTCCCATGCCGGCCCTTCAAGCGCGGCCTTGAGCTTCGTCGCGTGGGCCTCCCAGCGTGCCGATCTGCCGGAATCGCCGCGTGCCTCGGCGTAGTGCGAGAACGCCTTGAGCGCGCGCAGGAGGAACCAGCCGAGCCAGACGCTTTCGCCCTTTCCGCCCTCGCCGACACGATTCATGCCGTCGTTCCAGTCGCCGCCAAGGAAAAGCGGCAGGCCGTTGGGGCCCGTGCGTTCGATCGCAAGGTCGAGGGCGCGTGCGGCGTGTTCGTAGACGGAGGCCGTTGCGCTCGACGGTTCGGGCTGGAAAAAGGCGTCGTGCTGACCCGGTTCCAGCGCGGGGCCGGAGATGAAGGGCAATTGTTCGTCGAGGATCGCATCGTCGCCGGTTGCGCGGCAATATTCGTCGAGCGCATAGGCGAGCCAGACGACGTCGTCTGCGATCATTGTGCGAACGCCTGCGCCGGTGCCCGGCAGCCACCAGTGCTGCACATCGCCGGCCTCGAACTGCCGTGCGGCCGCATTCAGGATCTGGCGGCGGGCAAGATCCGGGTCGTGCACCATATATGCGAGCGTATCCTGAAGCTGGTCGCGGAAGCCGTAGGCGCCGCTCGCCTGGTAGAAGCCGCTGCGGGCGAGCAGCCGGCAGGACAAGCTCTGGTAAGGCAGCCAGCCGTTCACGAGATCGTCGAGCGACGGGTCCGGCGTCTTCACATGCAGCGCGCCCGTGAAGGCATTCCAGCGGTCTTCCGCAGCGCGGAGCGCCTCAGCCCGGACAGTCCCGCGATGCTTCCGCGCAAGGTCGTCGGCCTCCGTTTCCGAACCGGCGTCGCCCAGCAGGAAGAGAATTTCCTCGGTCTGGCCCGGCGCAAGGGTCAGGTCGACCGCCAGCGCCGCGCACGGGTCGCCGTCGATGGCTGTCGAGCCGGAAAGCGGAGCCCCGGAGAACACCGTCTCGGGCGTCAGCACGTCGCCGGTCGTGCCGATGAAGGCGCGGCGATCCGCCGTGAAGGACGAGACGGGCCGGCTGCACGCCATGAACGCCCGGCGGTCGCAGTAGTCCGTGCTGTAGCGGTTGCGGGCCGACAGGACGTTCTCGGAACTCATCGTGGAAGCGATGAAGGGTGCCGACTTCGACCTGTCCGTGCCGAGGACCCATTCGGCGTAGGCGTAGATGCGCAGCCGCCTGGTCCTACCGCCGCTGTTGGTCACCTCCAGATGGGACAGTTTGACCGGATCGTCCCGGTCGACCGTCTGCGTCAGCGAAAGGCGCAGGTCCGCGGCGTCGGAGGAGAAAGTCGAATGGCCGAGCCCGTGGCGCGCCTCGAACAGGCGGTTCGGATCGCTGCAGAAGGCGGCGAACGGGCTGCAGACGTCGCCGCCGTCGAGGTCGGCGACATAGAGAGCTTCGCCCGGCCGGTTGACGACGGGGTCGTTGCTCCACGGCGTCAGCTGGAAGTCCCTCGAGTTGCGGCTCCAGGTGAAACCGGCGCCCTCCGCGGAAATGTGGCAGCCGAACCGCTCGTTCGCGATCACGTTTATCCAGGGATGGGGCGTCGCCTCGCCGCCGGCAAGACGCACGACGTAGCTGCGGCCGTCCGCGGCGAAGCCGCCATAGCCATTCCAGTTGCGCAGGTCGTCGCCGCTGGTCGCCGCGGCGCCTTGCTGCAGCGCTGGCCGCGCACGCGGCGCAACCGGCGGCAGCTGCACGGGTCCGGTCTCTTCTTCGGTTCCGGCTCCCTCGCCACGCTGCATCGACGCGCCGGAGAGTTCCTCCGCACGCGCCAGCTGATCGGAAAGCTTGCCGTTGCGGGCGTGCAGGACGACGCGGGCGGCAGCGAGAAGGGCCGTATAGGTATGCGGCTCCATGAGGTCGCGCCGGACGGCGAAGATGTGCTGGCGGGGGCCGAGGGCCTGACCGCGCAGCCGCGAGTTCTCGCACATCGAGTCGATGGCGTTCTGCAGGTCCTGGATATAGGAGGACGGTTTCTCATTGACGATGACGAGATCGGCAAGCAGGCCGCGCCCGCGCAGGTATTCCTGTGCTCTCAGCGCCTTCTTGACAATCTCGAGGTCGACCTCGTCGTTGATCCTGAGGGCGAATATCGGAAAGTCCCCGGAGATCGAGAGCGGCCACAGCGCGGACTGCGGCGCAAGGCCGTCGCGCACGCTTTGGCCGTCCGGCCGCAAGTTCAGGTCCGGATAGATCAGATAGCGGGCCAGCATCTGGAAGGTGGCGGCCTCCTGCGAGGAGATGCCGACATAGCGCAACTGCACCTGAGACCGCGTCCATGCGTGGGTGGTCTCATGCTGGAAGCTCTCGGCGTAGCGGTAGCGCTCGACTGCCGTCTCCACCTCCCCGCGGCTCGGCGCGGCGATGGTCCAGAAGATCAGGCTCGCCTTCTTGCCCGACGGCACGCGCACGACGCGGCGCAGGGCGAAGACCGGATCGAGCGTGAAGCCGTCGTTGCCCGTCAGGCGCGCACCCTCGTCGAATGCGGCCGCTTCCCAAAGCCTGCGTCCGCGCCCGAGGAATGCGCGACGATCGGTTTCCGCCTGCGTCTCGCGGCCGGCCCCCGTGCCGCTGCCGCCGACGATCAGATGAGCCACGCTCATGTCCGGATCGGACGGGCTGCGCTTGCGCCGGTCCGCATAGATCACGTCGCGCTTCGGTCCGATCTCGGTCCTTACGAACATTTTCGAAAACGCGGGATGCGCGGCGTCGTCGTCCTCAGCCGAAATTACGACTTCAGCGTAGGAGGTCACCTCTATGAAGCGGTCGCTTTCGCCGTCGTTGAAGATGGTTATGCGGCGCGCCTCGGCGTCCTTCTCGGTCGCGACTATGCAGTCGAGCTCGGTCCTCAGGTCGCCTACCTTCTTGTGGAACACCGCCTTGTCGTCGGAGAAGAAGACGTGCGACCCTCTCTCCGGGCGCGCGCCGCGGCTCGGCGGTCGCCGACCACCATTCGTTCGATTCGATGTCTCGCAGGAAGATGAAGCTGCCGCTGCGGTCTTCGCCCGGGTCGGGCCTCCACCGGGTGACGGCCTGGCCGTTCCAGCGCGAGTAGCCGGCGCCGGTCGCGGTCGCCATGATCGAGTAGTGGCCGTTCGACAGCAGCACCGTCGCCCGGTCGGCCGCCAGGGGGTCGACGATCGAACGGATTTCGGGCCGGTCCAGCTGTTTCACCTCGGCCGGCTTCGTCTCCTCCGGCTCGCGTTTCACCGTCAGGATCGGGATCTCGCGCGGCGCCTTTTCCTGCAGCAGCAGCTCGGCGGCCTCGATCACGGGATCGGAATGAAACCGCGTGCGCAGCCGCCCGTTGAAGATCACGTTGGCCACGGCGGCGATTGCCATGCCCTGGTGGTGGGCCATGTAATTGTACACGACGGCGCAGGTCTCGCCCTCGGGCACCCGGGTCGGCGTGAAGTCCACCGCGTCGTGGAAGCCGTAGCGCCCGAGCGCGCCGAGCTTCTCGAGCTTCTCGAGGTTGGCGAGCGCCTCTTCCGGTGCATACTGCGTCGCCAGCAGCGAGGCATAGGGCGCGATGACGGCGTTCTGGCCCAACCCGCGCTTGAGGCCGAGCGACGGCACGCCAAAGTTCGAGTACTGGTAGTTCAGGTCGTGGTCGCGCGCGTTGAAGGCTGATTCGGAGATGCCCCATGGCGTGCCGAGCTGCCGGGCGTAGCTGATCTGCCGCCGGATCGCCAGAACGCCCGACTGGTTCAGCAGCCCGCCCTGCCGCTCCTCCATCACCAGCGGCGGCATCAGGTACTCGAACATTGAACCCGACCAGGACACGAGTGCCGCCTGCGAGCCGACCGGCACCACCGGACGGCCGAGGCGGAACCAGTGTTCCGTCGGGAGGTCGCCCTTGGCGATGCCGAACAGGCTGGTGAGCCGGGCCTCGGAGGCCATCAGGTCGTAGCAGGACTCGTCGAGTTCGCCGTCCTCTACGCGGTAGCCGATGGAAAGGAGCCTTCGCTCCTGCCTGAGCAGGAAGGCGAAGTCCATGGCGAAGGCAAGGTCATGGGTGCGCTGCCGAAGCGCTACGAGGCGGGAGCGGAAGTCTTCGATCTCCCGCGGCTCGGCCATGGAATCGGCCACATGCGCCTCGCAGGTCCGGAACAGGCTCGCCGCCCAGTCGACGAGCGAGGCGCTTTCGCGGGTCTGCGTCTCGTGGTCGAGGTTGATCGTAAGCCGGTGGATCTCGCGTGCGAGAACCGTCAGGTTGATGGAGCGGATGGAAACGAATTCCGGCTGCTTGCGCAGCGTGTCGATCGCACTGTGAAACCCGTTCAGGCGCTCCTCGATCCGCCGGCGAAGCGGCCGGACCGTCTTGCGGTCGTCGGCGAGCGCGGCAAGTTCGCTCGAAAGGATCGCGGCCGTGTCGGCGATGCCTTCGATGCCGGCGTCGAGATGCGCCGAAAGGGTATGCGCCCATTCCGCACAGGCCGAGGCCACGGTGACGAGATGCCCCGCAAGGTTGCCGCTGTCCACCGACGACACGTAGCGCGGCATCAGCGGCTCCAGGGTGCGCGTGTCGTACCAGTTGAACAGGTGGCCACGGAACTTTCCCATCTTCTCGATGGTGGCGACGGTCTTCTCGAGACGATCGATCGTCTCCGAGAGACCGATCCAGCCGAAGTCGCGCGCCGAGACCGTCGACAGGAGATAGACGCCGATGTTGGTCGGCGATGTCCTGTGAGCAACCAGCGGAACCGGGTTCTCCTGGAAATTGTCGGGCGGAATGTGGTTGTTTTCAGCGTTTGCGAATTCCTCGAAGAAGCGCCAGGTGCGCCGCGCATACTGCCTCAGCCTCGCGCCGCTTCTTGCCGAGAGCTTCAGGCGGTCCTCGGTCTCCGCCGACTGGCTGACGAACCACGCAACCGCCGGAGACAAGCCCCAGAGGGCCACGAACGGGACCGCGACGAAGAAGCCGGTCCGGCCGGCGAGTGCCGCCAGCGCCAGGGCGACGGCGGCTACCGCGGGCGCCTGCCACATGTTGCGGAAGTTGTTGGCTATGCCCCCCTCGCCGCTGCTGTGTGCCTGGGCGGCGGTGCGCCACTCGAGCATGTGGCGGCGGGAAACGAAGAGGCGATAGAGGGTGCGCAGGATCGCATCCGCCATCACGCATGCCGTGTGGCCGATGAACACGATGCGCAGCGCCACCTGCGCATTGGCCGAATTGACCTCGGAGAAGACCGTGTGAAGATGCGCCAGGGCAACGATGTCCGAACGGCGCGGAAGCGCACCCGATATCAGAGACAGCGTCGGCGCGACGAACAGGCTGAAGATGAGGATAGCCTGCCAGACCGCGGCCGCCCCGACGGGCATCAGGCACCAGCCGAGGACCGATGCCGCAAGCCAGGCGATCGGCGTCGAGGAGCGCCGGAGATTGTCGAACATCTTCCAGCGACCAAGCATCGGAACGTGGCTCGACGGTCCGAATATATACGGCAGGAGCTGCCAGTCGCCGCGCGCCCAGCGATGCTGGCGCGACACCTCGACGTCGTAGCGGATGGGAAAATCCTCGACCAGTTCGACGTCGGTGGCCAGCCCGCAGCGGGCGAGCGAGCCCTCGAGAAGGTCGTGGCTGAGCACCCGGTTCTCACCGATCCGGCCTTCCAGCACCGCCTCGAACGCATCGATTTGGTAGAGGCCCTTGCCGGTGAACGAGCCTTCGCCGAGCAGATCCTGGTAAACGTCGGACACGGTGAAGACGTAGGGATCGAGGCCGCGGTTGACGGAGAATATCCGCTGGAAGGCAGAGGCCTCCTCTCCGGTCGTCAGCGATGGAGTCACGCGCGGCTGGAGGATGCCGTGACCGGAGGTGACGGTGGAGGTGACCGGATCGACGACAGGCACGTTGGTGGGATGCGCCATCTTGCCGACGAGCTGCGTGACTGCGTCGCGCGTCAGGCGCGTGTCGGCATCCAGCGTCATGACGTAGATGAAGTCATCCGGCAGGGTGCTTTCCGCGGAGAGGAAAGTGGTGTCCGGATCGCCGCGCAGCAGCCGGTTGAGTTCGTGGAGCTTGCCGCGCTTGCGTTCCCAGCCCATCCACACCCCTTCGGAGGGATTGTAGATCCGGCGCCTGTGGAGAAGGAAGAAGCGCGGACCGCCCTCCCCGGCGTGCCTGTCGTTCAGCTTGGCGATCTCGCCGCGAGCGTAGCGCAGAATTTCGGAATCCGATTTCGTTTCCTCGTTCCGGCTGTCGGCCCAGTCGCTGACGAGCGCGAAATACACCTCGCCCTGCGTCGTCGCCAGATAGTGAACCTCGAGATTGCGCACGAGCTCGTCGACGGTATCGCGCGAACCTATGAGGCAGGGTATCGCGACGAGGGTTCGCGATTCCACGGGGATGCCGTCCTCGTACTCGTAGCCGATCAGCCGCGTCGGAGTCATGACCAGCGTGGCGACGGCATTGAAGAGACCGCTCGCGGCTTCCGAGGCCGGCAGGGCAAAAAGGGCGAGCAGGACCACAATTGTCACGACCGAGAGGCCGACACTGCCGAGAAACCAGGCCGCCAGCGCGAGGACGACGACGGCGAGTACCGCTACAGGTGCCGCGATGCCGAGCCAGCCGAGGCGTTCGTAGTTGCGCTTGATCGTTTCCCGCAGCCGCGGGACGTAGCCGATCCGCGCCTCGAGCTGCGGACGTTTCCGTCCGACGAGATAGAAGCCGATGTCCGTCTCGCGCGGCGGCGAACCGCGTTCCGGGCTCCCTGCCCCGGCCATGACGATGGCAGATCGAGCGACTTCCATTTCCGTCTTGCCGGAGCGCTGCGCGAGCTTCTCGATCGACTTCCGGTAAAGGTCCCTGGAGGCGAAATCGAGCGCGGCGAAGTCGGTCGCCTCGCGCAGCGTCCGGTCGACCTCGCTCATCTCCTCGAACCACACGGTCCAGTCGACGTCGTCGATCTTGCGCAGGCTCCGGATGATGTTGCCGATCGTCACATTGCCGGAAGCCAGCCGATTGTGCTCGCTGACGAGCACTTCCTCGGCATCGGTTCCCCTGTCCTCGAGGCGTTGCTCAAGCCAGACGAGCGCTTCCTTGGAGGTCTGGGAGCCGTCCCTCAGGCGGTAGAGGAACTGGGCGGCGAAGGCGTTCTCGTCCGTCGCGCCGGCGATCTCCGCGAGCATGTTCCCGCAGCTCTCGCCCTGCTCGAGCTTCAGCAGCCGGTCGGCGACCTCGTTGGCGCGGCGCCGCATCCTGCGCGCGCGTTCCACTCGATGGGAAATGCGCCTCAGGTTCTCGATGAGCACGAAACGGAGAATCGACGGCAGGGCCCACAGCTCGCCGATCTGGAGGGTTTTCGTCGTCTGGTAGCCCTCGACGAGGGCGCTCAGGCTGCTCAGGGAGATCGTGCTGTGCAGGTGCGCCACATAGAGCCAGGCCAGCGCCAGGACCGAGGGGACGCGACCGCCGCCGACCACTTCGATGGCCGGCAGTTGCCTGTAGAAGCGGATCGGAAGGTCGCGTTCGACCTCGCGGATGTTCTTCTCGACGATGTAGTGGTTGTCCGCCAGCCACTCCGCGGCCGGTGTGATCAGCTCGCCGGCCTCGGCCGCTGCGACGGTCGACCGGTATGCGACGAGGATCTCGCGCTCGTTGTCGCGCTGGCGCTCGGCGAAGTCGAACGGAAAGAAGCCCGGCAGATCGATGGACCGGGCCGCTCCCAGCCTGCTTCCGACCGATCGCAGGTCCTCCTCGGACAGGTAAGGTGCCCGGATGGCGTCGTTCGCCTCGTCCTTGGCGCGTCCTTTGGATTCGGTGGCTTTTTGCTCTCGCTGGACGTTCATTTTCTACCGGTCGAACCCCGCTAGCTGGCCGCAGAAGACGGCTCATGCTAAGGTTTTTGCGCCGGCAGCACTATAGATCAGCGGGCCGAAACACCACACACATCCGGTGAAGAACTATGTCCCCGTCGTGACCGCCGAACGCATCGGACGACAGCTTCTCCTGCCGCGCGTTCCAAACTCCCCTCGCTGCGTCTCGGCGGCGAGCCTGAACAGAATGCCGGCGCGCGCGAAAGGTTCCGTGGCAGCCGCACCCCGCCCAGCGCTGGCGTGCCAAGACCTGGCGAACCACTTGAAAGCAAAGACCGGATTCGATGAAGCGTCGAGACTTACACAACAAGGCCCTTTGCTTCCTGTTACATTAACTTCTTTTCATTTTGTTCTACATCGCAGCCGTCGCGGCCGCACGGGAAGGATTAAATTTTCGTAATAGGTCACTTTGGCCCTAACATCTTTCGCAGGACTGCCTTAAGTACACGACATCGGACGGGCGATGGAGGTGCAATCGCGTGCCCCCATCGTCCGGAGCCGGGCCGATTGCCCTTGAAGACACGCTTTTGAAACGCCCTGATCGGAGTGAGAAATGAAACCAGAAAAGCTGACCCATCGCCGCCGGATCTTCGCTCTGGCGGGCGCCGCCGTCATCGCAGCGCCGCTGGCGCTGACGCCAATCCTGAGCACAGGCCACGCCAACGCCGAATCGCCGTCGCAGCCGGCAACTTCCGCCGAGCAGAAGCTGCCCAGCAACTTCCAGGCTCCGGTCGGGTCCTTCGCGCCGATCGTATCCGCCGTGAAGCCGGCGGTCGTGACCGTGACGACGAAGATCAAGAGCGAGAACGCGTCGTCCTCCTCCTCCAGCGACCAGAACGGCGGCATGACGCCGTTCCAGCCCGGTTCTCCCATGGATCAGTTCTTCCGCCAGTTCTTCGGCGAGAACGGACATAACCAGATGATGCCCCACATGCCGCAGCGGCAGGAGGAGGCTCTCGGTTCCGGCTTCATCATCAAGTCGAACGGCACGATCGTCACCAACAATCACGTCATCGCGCATGCCAGCTCGATCAAGGTGACGCTCGACAACGGCCAGAAGTACGACGCCAAGCTGATCGGCCGGGATGCGAAGACCGACCTCGCCGTTCTCAAGATCGATGCCGGCAAGCCGCTTCCGACGGTATCCTGGGACAATTCCGACAACCTCAAGCTCGGAGACCCGGTGCTGGCCATCGGCAACCCCTTCGGCATCGGCACGACCGTGACGTCGGGTATCGTGTCCGCCCGCGGCCGCGATCTTCACAACGGCCCCTATGACGATTTCATCCAGGTCGATGCAGCCATCAACCACGGCAATTCCGGCGGTCCGCTCGTCGACATGCACGGCAAGGTCGTCGGCATCAACTCGGCGATCTACTCGCCGAACGGCGGCAACGTCGGCGTCGGCTTCGCTATCCCCTCGAACCAGGCCTCGCAGATCGTCGCGAAGCTGATCCAGAGCGGCTCGATCGAACGCGGCTTCATCGGCGTGGAGATCCAGCCCGTGACGGGGGACGTGGCCGGAGCACTGGGCCTCGAGAAGGACAAGGGCGCGCTCGTCGCCTCCGTCGGCAAGGATTCACCGGCTTCCAAGGCCGGAATCAAGACCGGCGACGTGATCACGTCCTTCAACGGCCAGGAGGTCAGCGGTCCGCGCGACCTTGCCCGCAAGGTCGCCGACGTGACGCCCGGCAGCAGTTCCACGATCACTGTCTGGCGCGACAACAAGAGCCAGAAGCTCTCCATCAGCGTCGGCAAGTTCAAGAACGACGTCACGGCCCAGAACTTCAACAGCGACAATGGCAACACCCAGAACGGCGCGCAGGGCATGCAAGTGCCGAAGCTCGGCTTCAGCCTGTCCGACATCACGCCCGACGCGCGGCAGAACTACTCGCTCTCGAAGAACGAGCAGGGCGCCGTTGTCGACAATGTCGATCCGAACAAGGTCGCGGCAGACCATGGGCTGAAGGAGGGCGACGTCATCGTCTCCGTCAACCAGCAGAAGGTCACTTCGGCCGGCGAAGCCGACAAGGCGATCAAGGAAGCGGAGAAGAGCGGCCGCAAGTCGGTCCTGCTCCTGATCGAGCGCAACGGCAAGCAGTCCTTCGTGGCGCTGCCCTTCAACAACGCCTGATCCGGCTCCGGACCGATCCGGCAGGAAAGAGCGCCCGGCAGTCCGCCGGGCGCTTTCGCGTTTGCCCTCCGGGCGAAGCGCCTCGCGCGACGAATTGCTGCCTCGACCATTCCATCGCCGCACGTAATCGGCTATCGGCATTGTGCCGGTCGTCCGCATGAGGCACCGATCGTCGCCGGAAGGAACGGCGGCCGGCAGCACGGCCTTCCCGTTGCGTGGGCTGGCCAGGGATGGGTTCGAATGCCGCGAGCACGAGCAAACCGGACGGCGGCCGTCAAGTGCGGGGTATGCCACCGGTCGAAAGCGAGAAAGGACTGCATGCCTGCGGAGCGCGTGGCTCCGTCGGTGGCGCGGCTGCTCGATACCGAAATGCCGGAGTGGCGCGAGACGGGCTGGATCTGCCGGCAGGACCTGCGCGAGTACCGGCGCCAGGTACTCGAGAACATGCTGCGCAGGGAGCGCGGGCGGCTGACGGATCTCGACCGCGCAGTGGTCGAAAGCGTCTCCGACAATGAGATCCTCGCGCGAAATGTCGAGGAAAGCTACGAGGAGCACCTCACGTTCGGTGACCGGCTGGCGGATCGCATGGCCGATTTCGCCGGCTCATGGACCTTCATAATCATCTTCCTCGTCGCGATGGCCGCCTGGATGACGGTGAACCTCGTGGCCGTGCTCGCAAGGCCTTTCGACCCCTATCCCTTCATTCTCCTCAATCTGGTGCTTTCGTGCGTCGCGGCGCTGCAGGCCCCGCTGATCATGATGAGCCAGGGGCGCCAGGAAGCGAAGGACAGGTTGCGCTCGGAAAACGACTATCGCGTCAATCTCAAGGCGGAACTGGAAATCCGCCATCTGCACGAAGTGATCGAGCACCACCTGACCAGTCAGTGGGAGCGGCTTTCGGAGCTGCAGGAAATGCAGCTCGACCTGTTCGACGAGATTGCGGGATCGCGGCGACAATGAGCGGAGAGATGGCGCGGACCCACTGGATCGGACGGCTCTGGCGACGCGTTCCCACGCGCTTCATCGGCCCTGCGATTGCGATCCTCGTGACGGTCATCGCCTTCTGGATGCTGCACGCGATGACGAGCAAGCTGCGGATCGTCGACCTGAAGCACGCGTTCGGCGCAATTCCGGCATCGGCGATCCTCTGGTCCTTCGGCGCGACGCTGGTGAGCTACTGCGCGCTTGCGACCTACGACATAATGGCGACGCGCGTCTCCGCGCCGGGCCGGGTGAAGTGGGTCGTCGCCGCCGTATCGGGAATGGCCGGCTTCGCCTTCTCGAACTTCCTCGGCTTTCACCTTCTCACCGGCGGGGCGGTGCGCTACCGGATCTATGCACGGCTCGGTCTCGATGGAGCCGACATCGCCAAGATCATCCTGCTGACTTGGTCCGGCCTCTGGCTGGCAATCACGGGGCTGATCGCCACCGCGGTCATCGTCTCTCCGCACGGAATCCCGTTCATCCACCTCATCAATCCGCTCGTCGATCGCTTGGCCGGCGCGGCAACCCTGCTGGGGATGGTCTGGCTTTTCGTCTATGCCGGGTTTCGCGGGCGCGAGTTCCGCCTCTTCGGCTGGCGCCTCGCACTGCCAGGCCGCGGCCCCCTGTTCCTGCAGCTCGTCGCGGGGCTGGTCGACATCGCCGGCGCGACCTACGCACTCTATGTTCTCGTCCCGCCGGACCTCCAGCCGGGATTTCCCGCATTCCTGGTGATCTACCTGTCGGCCGTGCTGATCGCCGTCGTCAGCCACGTGCCCGGCGGTGTGGGCATATTCGAGGTGACGATGATGGCGGCGCTCGGCGCCGCAGGGCGTGCCGACTTCCTCGCCGCCCTGCTCGCCTACCGCATCGTCTACTACGTCTCGCCGTTCGTGGTGGCGGCGGTCCTGCTGGCGATCACCGAGGCAGGCTGGCTGAGGCAACGGCTCGGCACGAATTTCGGAACGGCCTCGCGGTTCATGCGCCCGCTGGTGCCGCCGGTCGCCGCCGTCATCGTCTTCCTGTCGGGTCTGGTCCTGCTCTTCTCCGGCTCCATCCCCAATCCGCCGATCCAGCTCGCAGAACTGCGACGCTGGATGCCGCTGCCGGTCCTTGAAGGCTCTCACTTCCTCGCCGGCATTGCCGGCGTGGGCCTGCTCGTCGTCGCTTCCGGCCTGCGGCGCAGGCTCTACTCTGCATGGCTTGCGGCCATGGCCATGCTGGCGGCGGCCTGCGTGCTGACGGTGTCGAAGGGCCTCGACTGGAACGAGACGCTCGTGATGGTGTCCGGCCTCGTGGCGCTCTTCATTTTCCGCGGAGCTTTCTACAGGCGCCGCCCGGAGCCGCTGATGGTGCTTTCGCCGAGCTGGCTGGCGCTGCTCGGGGTGACGGTCGCGGCGGTGTTGTGGCTCGGCTTCTTCTCCTACCGGCACGTGCCCTATTCGAGCGAGCTGTGGTGGCAGTTCACCTGGAAGGGCGAGGCGCCGCGCTTTCTGCGCGCAGCGGCGGGCCTGGCGGCGGCGACCCTCTTCATCGGCATCTTTTCACTCGTCCGTCGCCCGATGGCGCGCATGATGCCGGTCTCGACGGAAGTGCCGGACGCGGTCAAGCACCTGATCCAGGCTTCGCGGGACGTCCAGACCAACATCGCGTGGCTCGGTGACAAGACCTTCCTCGTGACAGAGGATTCTTCCGCCTTCCTCATGTACCGCCGCTCCGGGCAGTCGCTGATCAGCATGGGCGATCCGGTCGGCGACCCGCAGGCGTTCGAGGAACTCGTCTGGCAGCTGCGCGAGATCGCGGACAGGCAGGCGCTGCGCGCCGTGTTCTACGCGGTGAAACCGCGAAACCTGCCGCTCTATCTCGACATGGGCTTCGCCATACTCAAGCTCGGCGAGGTCGCCCGCGTGCCGCTCGCGACTTTTTCGCTGGATGGACCGGCACAGCAGGAGCACCGCTATGCCGTCAGCCGGCTGGAGCGCGAGGAGATTACCTTCGAAGTGGTGGCGGCAGCCGATTTCGACAGCATCGCCGGCGAGCTTTCGGAAGTTTCGACGCGCTGGCTGCAGGCGAAGAAGGGGCAGGAGAAGAGCTTTTCGATCGGCTCGTTCGATCCCGGCTACCTGAGGCGCTTCGACACCGCGGTGCTGCGCAAGGACGGCCGCATCGTCGCCTTCGCCAATCTCTGGCGCTCCGCGGGACAGGAAGAACTGTCCGCCGACCTGATGCGCTTCGACGCGAATGTCTCGAAGGTCCTGATGGACGGGCTGTTCGTCCACATGATGCTCTACGGCCGTTCGCGGGGCTACGCCTATTTCAACCTCGGGGCGGCGCCCCTCGCCGGGCTCGCAGATCATCCGCTCGCATCGACATGGGCGCGACTAGGCACCCACATCTTCAGGCACGGCGAGAACTTCTATCATTTCGAGGGGCTGCGCGCCTTCAAGCAGAAGTTCGATCCGGTCTGGACGCCGCAATATCTCGCCTGCCCGCGCGGTCTGGCGATTCCGCAGGTGCTGCTGGACGTCAACCGCCTTATCTCAGGGGCGCCCGCATCGCTCCGCGCCCCGACGGCACCCGCGGCCGCCGCACGTCAGCCGGAACCCGAACCCACCCGCTGAACGGAAGCGACGAGTTCGCCGGAGATCCGCAGCGCCGCACCGGCGGCCACCACCATCTGCGGCAGTATCATCCACTCGAGGGACCAAGCCGCGCCGGAACGCTCCTGCTCGTGAACCATGGCGCCGTGCATGCCTGCTACCTGCACCGCGTTGAAGCGCGCGAGGGTGACGAGCAATTCGGCGCGCACCGGGTTTTGCTTGTGCGGCATCGCGGAGGAGCCGCCGCCGCCCGAGAGCGCGATCTCGTCGATGCCGTTCTGCGCCATGAGAGCGACGTCCTGGCCGAGCTTGCCGAGGCTGCCGGTCAGCAGCGACAGCCAGCCGGCCAGCCCGACGACGCGGTCGCGCTGCGAATGCCAGCTCTCGTCCACCTCCAGAGCGAGCAGGTCGGCCAGCCGGGCGCGCACCGCCGGCCCGTCGCAGCCGAGCCTGTCGAGCGTCCCGACCGCGCCGGCGAACTGCAGGCACGCCGACGAGCGCCGCAGCCAGGCCATGTCGTTCAGCCGGCGCTCGAGCGGCCGTCGCCATGTCCGGATCCGGTCCGCCGCCGTCATCTCCACCGCCGCCTGCATGCGCGTGCGTCCCGTCAGGGCGTTGGCACCGCCGGCCTCCTCAAGTGCGCGAAGAGCCTGGACGAGGGTGGAGAGGCGACGCTCGACGACTTCGAGGGCAGGCACCAGGCGCAGGGAAAGGGAGGTGTCGATCACGTCCTGGCTGGTCGCACCGTGATGGACGCTCGCGCCGTGCGGCTCGCCCACCGCCGCACGGAGCTGCCGCACGAGTTCGGGGACTACGACACCGTCCCGGGCCGCCGCGGCACGCAGGCCATCCATGTCGGGGCGGAAGGTGCGGCAAGCCGCCTCTATGGCGTCGACGGCCTCCGCAGGGATCACGCCCTCAGCGCCCTCCGCGCGGGCAAGGCTCGCCTCGAACGAGAGCATGGCCGCGATTTCGGAATCGACAGAGAAACAGGATGCGATCTCCTCGTCGCCGAAGAGCCCGGACAGAAGCGGATCTTCGAATACCGAGACCGCCATGGCCTCAGACCCGCTCCATCGCAATTGCGATCCCCTGCCCCACGCCGATGCACATCGTCGCCAGGGCGAAGCGACCGCCGGAATGCGCGAGTTCGAGCGCCGCCGTTCCCGTGATGCGCGCGCCGGACATGCCGAGCGGATGGCCGAGCGCGATGGCGCCGCCGTTGCGGTTGACCCGTCCGTCGTCGTCGGAGATCCCGAGTTCGCGAAGCACCGCGAGCCCTTGGCTGGCGAAGGCCTCGTTCAGCTCCACAACGTCGAACCGGTCCTGTGTCAGGCCGAGGCGCTTCATCAGCTTCTGCGAGGCCGGAGAAGGCCCCATGCCCATGACGCGGGGCGGAACACCGGCCGTCGCACCGCCGAGGATGCGGGCGATCGGCGTCAGCCCGTGCCTCTTCGCCGCGGCCTCCGAGGCGACGATCAGGGCGGCTGCGCCGTCGTTCACGCCGGAAGCGTTGCCCGCCGTCACGGTGCCGCCCTCGCGGAACGGCGTGCGCAGGCCGGCCAGCGCTTCCATGGACGTCTCGCGCGGATGCTCGTCCTTTTCGACCAGCACCGGCTCGCCCTTGCGTCGGGGGATCGTCACCGGCGTGATCTCCATCGCGAGGCGGCCGTTCGCCTGCGCCCTCGCCGCCTTCTCCTGCGAGCGCAGCGCGAAGGCGTCCTGATCCTCTCGGCTGATGCCGTATTCCGCCGCCACGTTCTCCCCCGTCTCCGGCATCGACTCGACGCCGTAAAGCTTCTTCATCAGCGGATTGACGAAGCGCCAGCCGATCGTGGTGTCGTAGATCTCGGCTTTGCGCGAAAACGCCGTCTCGGCCTTCGGCATCACGAAGGGCGCCCGGGACATGCTCTCGGAGCCTCCGGCGATCATCAGTTCCGCCTCGCCCGTGCGTATGGCGCGCGCCGCCTGGACGACGGCATCCATGCCGGATCCGCAGAGCCGGTTGATCGTGTTGCCCGACACGGTGACGGGAAGGCCGGCGAGGAGCAGCGCCATGCGTCCCACATTGCGGTTGTCTTCGCCGGCCTGCGTGGCATTGCCCCACGTGACATCGTCCACGGCCTCCCAGTCGACCTCCCTGTTTCGCTCGACGAGGGCCTTCAGGGGTATCGCGGCGAGGTCATCGGCGCGTACCGAAGCCAGGGCCCCGGCGAAACGACCGATCGGAGTGCGGATGTAGTCGCAGATGAATGCGTCTGCCATTGTCGAATTGCCTTTCAAGAGCCTTCGTGTGCCGCCTTGGTACGCGCCTGGAGATCGCGCAGGGTCTCAAGTTCCAGTTCGTCCGGCGGCTGCGTGACTTGCAGGTCGCCGGCGAACCTCGCCGGCCAGCCGCATGTCTTCCGGACATCCTCGCGCGTCACGCCCGGATGCAGGGAGACCACCGTGAATTCCTTCGTCTTGGGATCCGGCCGCCAGATGGCGAGGTCGGTTATCAGCAGCGTCGGGCCCTTCGTTCCGATGCCGAGGCGCCGGCGATGGTCGTAGCCCTCTCCATGGCCGAACGAGGTGAAGAAATCGATCTTCTCCACCATGCCGCGCAGAGACTGCTTCATCGTGATATAGACCTCGCCGGAACACGAGGCGATTTCCGGCGCGCCGCCGCCGCCCGGAAGCCGCGTCCTCGGATGGTCGTAGTCGCCGATCACCGTGGTGTTGATGTTGCCGAAGCGGTCGAGCTGGGCAGCGCCGAGGAAGCCGATCGTGACCCGTCCGCCCTGCAGCCAGTAGCGGAACATCTCCGGCACGGCGACGGTCGTCAGCGCCGTATCGCAGAGTTCGCCGTCGCCGATCGAGAGCGGCAGCACGTCCGGCGCCGTGCCGATGGTGCCGCTCTCGTAGATCAGCGTGATGTCGGGAGCGTGCATCAGCCGCGCCACATTGCAAGCGGCGGATGGGGCGCCGATGCCGACGAAGCACACGTCCTCGCTTTTCAGCGCACGCGAAGCGGCGATCGTCATCATCTCGTCAGGAGTGAAGCGCAAATCGCTCATGCCTTGCTCCTCAGCCGCGCGACGCGCCCGGCAAATGCCTCGGGCGTGCTGTCGAGCACGTTCTCCTTCATCCAGGCGGCGAAGACATCACGGTCTGCGGCTATCCGGTCCCACTCCAGATAGGCCGCGTTGTCCCGCTCATAGTAGCCATGGGCGTAGGACGGATGCGCGCCGCCCGGCACCTGAGAGATTGCCGTGATCGTGAAGTGCGGCAGAATGCAGGCGTTCGGATGGACGTCGTCGAAGTCCTCCACGATTTCCTCGATTGTGACCACCGCCCGCCCGGCCGCCAGCACTGCCTCCTTCTGGACGCCGACGATTCCCTCGATGAGGACGTTGCCCTGGCGGTCGGCCTTCTGCGCGTGAATGAACGACACGTCCGGCCTCAGCGCCGGAACGGCGGCAAGCGTGTCGCCGCTGAACGGGCAGGTAACGGATCTGATGTTCGGGTTGACGGCAGGCAGGCCGGCGCCGAGATAGCCGCGGAACACCGCGCAGGGCAGCCCGGCCGCTCCCGCCTCGTAGGCGTTCGCCATCGCCGCATGGCTGTGCTCCTCGATCTCGATCCGGTTCGGCCAGCCGTTCTCGACCGAATCGCGCAGCCGCCGGAGCAGGCCGACGCCGGGGTTTCCGGCATAGGAAAAGACGAGCTTCCTGACCATGCCCATACCGATCATCTGGTCGTAGACCACGTCCGGCGTCATGCGGATGAGCGTCAGTTCCTTGCGCCCCTGACGGATCGCCTCGTGCGCTGCCGCATGCGGGATCAGATGGGTGAAGCCCTCGAAGGCGGCGGTGTCGCCGTCCTTCAGGTTCTCGGCTACGGCTTCGGCCAGCGTCTTGAAGATCGCCATCGCCCGAGCCCCTCAGATATCGAAGAAGACGGTTTCGTCTTCGCCCTGCAGATGGATGTCGAAGCGGACCTCGCTGCCGTCGCGCCGGCCGATCAGCGTCGCAACGCGGTTCTGGTGCTCGATGCGCCTCAGGAGCGGATCCTCGTCGTTGGCCGCGGCCTCGTCGGAAAAATACATTCGCGTGTTGAGGCCGAGATTGATGCCGCGCGCGACGATCCAGAAGCTGACATGCGGCGCCATCAGGCGCCCGTCAGGATAGGGCACCCGTCCCGGCTTGATCGTCTCGAAGGAGAATTCCCCCGTCGCCATGTCGGTCGGGCAGCGTCCCCAACCGGTGAAATGGGGATCGGCGCTGCCGCGCATTTCGGCCGGCGAGTTGTAGAGCCCCTCGGAATCGGCCTGCCAGATCTCGACCAGGGCATCCTTGAGCGGCGTTCCCGTCCCGTCGTAGACGTGGCCGCGGATGGTGATGCGCTCGCCCCTCGCCTTTTCCTGGACCATGGAGGAGCCGAGGTCGGCCGGATAGACGCCGTCGATCTCGCAGAAGTTCGGAACGCAGCCGATATGGACGTAGGGCCCGGCGGTCTGCGACGGGCTTTCCTTCAGGTATCCCAGCGACTGTGCCATCTCAGTTTCCCTCCATCCGGTTCTCGAAGGGCGTCGACCGGCGCCCGCGCAGAACGATGTCGAACTTGTAGGCGCGCGCGTCCATGGGCAGCGTGTTTTCCATGTCGAGCGCGGCCGTGAGCTGGTCGATCGCGGCCGGATCGGCGATGGTGTGGACAATGGGGCAACGGGCGATCATCGGATCGCCCTCGAAATACATCTGCGTGATCAGCCTCTGCGCGAAGCCGTGCCCGAAGATCGAGAAATGGATATGCGCCGGTCGCCAGTCGTTGACGCCGTTCGGCCACGGATATGCGCCGGGCTTTATCGTGCGGAACTGGTAGTGGCCGCCCTCGTCCGTGATCGCGCGCCCGCAACCGCCGAAATTCGGGTCCAGCGGAGCCTGGTAGCCTTCCTTCTTGTGCCGGTAGCGGCCCCCGGCATTGGCCTGCCAGAATTCCACCAGGACGTTCGGCACGGGCCGCGCCCGCTCGTCGAGCACCCGGCCGTGCACGATGATGCGCTGGCCGATGGCGCTCTCGCCGGGTCGGGCGAAGTTGTAGATGAGGTCGTTGTCGCGTTCGCCGATGATGTTGTGTCCGAACACGGGACCGGCGATCTCCGACAGGGTGTTCGGGAACGAAATCAGCGCCTTCTGCGGGGAGCGCACGACGCTCGTCTTGTAGCCCGGCGTGAAGGCCTTGGGATGCCATTCGCGGTCCCGCGCGAAGAACGTGCCCGTCTCCGGTTTCAGGTTGTCCATCAAGTCTCTCCCTCGATCGAGTCCTTCGAGCCCGCATTCCTCATTTCCGCGAAGACCTGCCTGACGATCCGGAAGGCCGTGTTGGCCGCCGGAACGCCGGCGTAGATCGCCACGTGCATCAGCACCTCTCGCACATCCGCCTCGCTCGCTCCGGTATTGGCGGTCGCCCGCGCGTGGAGAATCAGTTCGTCCTCGCGCCCCAGAGCGGCAAGGATCGCCAGCGTGATCATCGAGCGTTCGCGCTTCGTCAGATCCGGCCGCGACCAGACATGGCCCCACGCTGCCTCGGTGATCAGTTCCTGGAAGGGTGCGTCGAAGTCGCTGCGGTTGGCTTCGGAACGATCGACGTGCGCGTCGCCGAGAACGGAACGGCGGGTCGCCGTGCCCTGGCGATAGCGGGCGGACTTCTCATCGCTTGCCAAGGTCGAACTCCTTCATGAAGGCCTTGATGATCTGCACCAGCCTGTCAGGCTGCTCGACGCAGACGATGTGCCCGGCGCCCTCGATCACCTCGTAGCGTGCGCCGGGTATGAGCTTCGCCGTCTGGAGGACGAGGTCGGGCGGGGTCGAGCCGTCCGCATCGCCGACCACGCAGATCACTGGCAGATCGAGGGCGGAGCTGGTCTCGGTGAAATCGGCGTCCCGAACGGATGCGCAGGTTCCGGCATAGCCATCCGCCGGCTGGCGCACCAGCATGTTGCGGTATCCGCGAAACTCCTGCGTTTCGCGAAAGCCGGCGGTGAACCAGCCCTCCAGGATGCCGTCGGCGACGGACTCGATGCCGTTCTCATGGATCGCGTCGATGCGCTGGTTCCACTTTTCCTCGGTGCCGATCCGGTGCGCCGTGTCGCAAAGCACCAGCGCCTTCACGAGGTCGGGCCGACTGGCCGCGAGGCCCTGGGCAATGAGCCCGCCGACCGACAGGCCGCAGACGATCGCCTCCTTCTGGCCAAGATGGTCCAGCAGCGCGGCGAGATCTTCGACATGGTCGTCGATGCCGTACGGGGCGTCTCCGACGTCGGACAGCCCGTGGCCGCGCTTGTCGTAGGTCAGGATGGCGCACTCGCCGACGAAGCGCACGATCACGTCGCGCCAGATGCGGAAATCGGTTCCGAGCGAATTGGAGAACACCAGGAGCGGTGCGCCCTCGGCCGCACCGATAACCTGATAGTGCAGCGTGACGCCGTTGACGCTGGCAAATTGCATGTTCTCGTCTCCCTTCCTGCTATAAACCAGATTGTTTTTGCGATGTGTAATGATATTTTTGCGTCTATCCATAACCTGAACGTTATAGATTCATGCTCGATCAGCGCATCAAGTTCCGTCATCTGCAGACTTTCATCGAAGTGGCCCGGCAGGCAAGCGTCGGCAAGGCCGCAAGGGTGCTCACCGTCTCGCAGCCGGCGGTGACGCGCACCATGCGGGAACTGGAGGCCATTCTCGGCGTCGAACTCGTCGAGAAGGACGGCCGCGGCATCAAGGTGACGCGCACCGGGGAGGTCTTCCTGCGCCACGCCGGCGCGTCGGTGGCAGCCGCCCGCAAGGGGGTGGATGCGATCGAACAACACATGAACGCGACCGCGCCTCCTGTCAGGGTCGGCTGCCTGCCCTCAGTCTCGGCCGGCGTCATGCCGGTCGCCGTCGGTCGCTTCCTCGAAGGCAATTCGGGCAGCCGCATCAGGATCGTCACCGGCGAAAACACCGTGCTGCTGCAGCAACTGCGTACCGGCGATCTCGACCTCGTCATGGGCCGGCTCGCGGCGCCCGAGCAGATGAACGGCCTCTCGTTCGAGCCGCTCTATCGCGAGACGGTGGTCTTCGCCGTTCGCCACGACCATCCGCTGATGCAAATGCAGCCTTTCTCGCTCGCTGCGATCGAGAGATTTCCCGTGCTGATGCCGCCCGAAGGTTCGGTCATCCGGCCCTTCGTCGACCGGTTCCTGGTCAACAACGGCGTGTCCGAACTCAAGGGCCGCATCGAAACCGTATCAGACAGCTTCGCCCGCACCTTTCTGCGCACCAGCGATGCGGTCTGGATCATCTCGCGCGGGGGTGTCGCGAACGATCTCGCCACTGGCGCCGTGGCGACGCTGCCGCTCGACACGAGCGAGACTGTCGGGTCGGTCGGGCTTACGACGCGGCCCGACATCGAGGCGGGAGCCTCCGCGACGATCTTCATGACCGCAGTGCGCGAGGTCGCGGCCGCATTCTCACGCGATTGAAGGCGGCCGGGCGGCGGCGAAGAGCGATTCGACATCGAGCACCTCCCCAAGCTTGCCGGCGATCGAATCAAGCGCGGCGTCGACCTGATCGGCGTAGGAGCCGGACGAACCGGCCAGGCCGAACTCGGCCAGGTAGGCCCGGCGGAATGGATCCGAGGCGAACAGGCCGTGAAGATAGGTGCCTAGCACGCGCCCGTCCGGCGAGATCGCCCCGTCGGGCCTTCCGTCGATCAGGACCGCCGGGCGAAGGCAATCGGCCCCCTGCGTGTCGCCGAGATGTATTTCGTAGCCCTCGAGCGGGATGCCGTAGCGTACCGATCGGGCCGAAGAATTCCTCACCACCTTCTCCGGCGCCATGACGGTTTCGACTTCCAGAAGGCCAAGGCCCGGCGCTTCGGTGATCGTGCCCTCGATACCGTACGGATCCCGCACGGTCCGGCCGAGCATCTGGTAGCCGCCGCAAATGCCGAGTACGCGACCGCCACGGCGCACATGCGCCTCGAGGTCGCGATCCCAGCCGTTCGTGCGGAAATCGGCGAGATCGGCGATCGTCGCCTTCGAACCCGGGATGACGACGAGGCCCGCTTCCGGCGGAAGGGCTTCGCCGGGGCGCACGTAGACGACTTCCACATCCGGTTCGGCAGCGAGCGGATCGAGATCGTCGAAGTTCGCGATTCGGGACAGCATGGGCACCGCCACCTGCAGCGCCCTCCCCGTGCCGCGAGTCATGCGCTCGAGGACCACGGAGTCCTCCGCCGGCAGCCGGGCAGCCTCGGCGAGCCAGGGGACGACGCCAAAGCAGGGCCAGCCGGTGAACCTGCCGATCGCCGCGATGCCTTCGTCGAACAGCGAGATGTCGCCCCGGAACCGGTTGATGACGTAGCCGAGGATCATCCGCCTGTCTTCTTCCGGCAGGATGGCGGACGTGCCGACGAGCGAGGCGATCACCCCGCCCCGATCGATGTCGCCGACGAGCACGACGGGCACGCCCGCTCGCGTCGCAAATCCCATATTGGCGATGTCGCCCTCGCGCAGGTTGACCTCGGCCGGAGAGCCGGCGCCCTCGACGAGCACGAGATCCGCATCATGGCAGAGGCGGCCGAAGCTGCCTGTCACGGCATCGATCAGCCGGGCCTTCGCCTTGACGTAGTCGCGGCCACGCGCCTGCCCCCACACCCTGCCCCGCACCACGATCTGGCTGCCGTGGTCCGTCTGCGGCTTGAGCAGCACCGGGTTCATGTCGACCGACGCCGGGACGCGGCACGCGAGCGCCTGGAGCCATTGCGCCCGACCGATTTCGCCACCGTCTTCGGCGACGGCCGCGTTGTTCGACATGTTCTGCGGCTTGAACGGACGAACGCGGATGCCGCGGTTTGCCGCGAGACGGCACAGCCCGGCGACAAGGACCGTCTTGCCGACGTCCGAGCCGGTTCCCTGAAACATGATCGCCCGTGTCATTCCGGTCGTGGCCACCAACTGAGGATCGCAGAATCAGCCTTTCCTGGCATCGCACCAATAGGACACCAAACCGGGCATTGAAAGCTCGCCGGAGCACCGGAAAACCACCGCTGCGCCCCGATCCGTTCACCGTAGATTTCAGGCCCGCGGCCGAAGCAACAAAGTGTGACCGAAAATCGCGTCGCAGTAGCCAAAAAGCGACACGGTGTGGCGACTTCCGCCTATCGGATTGTGCGGTGAACAATTACATGGTGGGCGTCGCAACAAAACGACGTGACCTCGAGAACAGGAAAGGACAAGACCATGTTCCGTCGCTTCAAGAAGAACCGCCGCGCCCGCGCAGCCTCCGCCCCGGTCCAGACCAATTCGGCCAACTTCGGCCTCTTCGGCGTATACGTCCGTTCGCTTCCCACGATGGGCCGCTGAATTCTGAGTGCCCGAACGGCGGCGGGAACGCCGATACCCGCAGAAGCAACCTCATAGAACCGCCGGATCGACAGACCGGCGGTTCTTTCGTTTTGGGCCGGACGCACGAAAGCCGCCACCCCCTTTTCGAGGGAGGCAGCGGCATGAACCAGCAATCAAGAAGTGAATGCGGCGCTCCGGTACGCACAACCCTGTCCGGAGCAGTCGGCGATTTCGCCCGCCGCATGAAGACATTAGCCGCGAGTTCGTTACCGCCCGGTTACCGGAGTGCATATTTGTCGCAGGTTCCCGGGAGAAGAGTTTCATCGGCGATCCCGGGCCGCTTGCTGTTGCGGAAATATAAAGATATGTTTATATCGTTTTCTCGAATTCATCTCACGCACGGAACGGAACAGCCATGTCTGTCTCAGCCAATCCGCTCACCGACTTCATAGCCGAGAAGGGCATTCTGCTTGCCGACGGCGCGATCGGCACCAACCTCTTCAACATGGGCCTGGAATCCGGCGAGGCTCCTGAGCTGTGGAACGAATCGGCGCCCGAGAAGATCACCCGGCTTCACCAGGACTTCGTCGACGCGGGTGCCGACATCATCCTCACCAATTCCTTCGGCGGGACCCGCCACCGGCTGAAGCTGCACCACGCTCAGGACCGGGTCCACGAGATCAACTCCAGGGCTGCGCGCATAGCTCGCGCGGTCGCGGACGGTGCCGGTCGCAAGGTCCTGGTCGCCGGTTCGGTCGGCCCGACCGGAGAGCTCCTTCAGCCGCTTGGCGCCCTCTCATACGACGAAGCAGTCGCCGCATTCGCCGAGCAGATCGAAGGCCTCAAGGATGGCGGTGTCGACCTCGTGTGGATCGAGACGATGTCCGCTCCCGAGGAGATCCGCGCTGCCGCGGAGGCAGCTTCGCAGTGCGGCATGACCTACACCTGCACCGGCTCCTTCGACACGGCCGGCAAGACGATGATGGGGCTCCACCCCAAGGACATGCACGGCGTGACCGCCGAACTCGGCACCCAGCCCTCGGCGTTCGGCGCCAATTGCGGCGTCGGCGCGTCAGACATTCTCGCTTCCCTGCTCGACATGACCGGGGCTGCGCCGGATGCGACGGTCATCGTCAAGGGAAACTGCGGCATTCCCGAATTTCGCGGGTCGGAAATCCACTATTCCGGAACCCCGCCGCTGATGGCCGAGTACACGAAGCTGGCGATCGACGCCGGCGCCCGGATCATCGGCGGCTGCTGCGGAACGTCCTGCGACCACCTCCGGGCGATGCGCGGTGCGATCGACTCGCACCAGCCCGGCACCCGGCCGACGATCGAGACGATCATCGAACGCATCGGCCCGATGCGCAACAAGACGGCCAACGAGACGCCAGCCGCTCCCGCGCGCGAACGCCGCCGCCGCCGCGCCTGACCGGATCGCCCGGCGAGCACGCGAAAGCCGGCGGACCGAAAGGGCCGCCGGCTTTCGCGTGCATGCGGGGTCGCCTCAGAGATTCTCGATGTCGTTTCGCGCCTTCTTGAGTATCTCGACCACCTTCAGTGCGGCGTCCGGATCCATTTCCCCGCCACGGAGCCTGCGGAACAGCATGTCCCGCAAACCCCGGAGTTCCTCTCCGACCGCGGCGCCACGCATCTGCCCGGATGCCTCGTCGAGCTGCTCGTTGATGCGGTCGAGATCGGTCTTGTTTTCGTCGAGATAGGCCTGCCCTTCGGGGGTGATGGTAAAAAGACGCTTGTTTCCTGTCGTCGCCGAAGTGACCAGGTCGGCCTCCTCCAGCATCTGCAGCATGGGATAGATTGCGCCGGGGCTCGGGCTGTAGGCGCCCTGCAACCGGCTCTCAAGCGCCTTGATGATATCGTAGCCGTGGCGCGGCTCCTCGGCGATCAGGCCGAGGACGACAAGGCGCAGGGCGCCGGAATCGAACATCCGAGATCCGCGTCGTCCGCCGAAGGGGCCGCCGCGATGTCGACCGAACGGGCCTCCGCGCCCGCCGCCGAACCCTCCGCCACGGCCGTGCGGCCCGGCACAGGCCGAATGCCCACCAAACCGATGAAATGTGTGTGCGTGAAATCCGTGCATCATGGCACTCCCGAGTTCTGTTTTCGTGCAGCTATATCTATGTAACGATATATCTTTTGCAAGACTGTATCGTCAAATCGTTGACGGAGCGTCCGCAACAGTCTGAATCGGCATGCATTTTCGGGAGGCGTGCGGCTCGGCCGGCAATTCGCGGACCGGTCTTCAGGACGAAGCGAAGGCAAGCATGTGAAAGTGCTGCTGGTCCGCGTGGTATGCGTGCCCGCGTCCGACCGGGCAGGCAAGCCGGGCGGCGCATCCGCCGGAAAGACAGGGCGCCCCCTCGTCAGAGGCCAGAAAGCTCCGGCATGCCTGTACGGCGAACCCCTCGCCGTCGAACGCGGCGACCGGGCACACCGTCAGGCAAGGCTTGTCGCGGCAGGACGAGCAAGGATGGTCACGGGCGGGCGGCGCACCGGGCTCGAAGTCCGCGTCGAAGGCCAGTGCCCCCCGATAGGCATGCCAAAGCCCGTATTCCGGGTGGACAAGGATGCCGAGCGGCGACGGCCTCAGCCCTTCCGCCTCCATCGCCCAGCGCTGGAAGGGCATGTAGGGCTCCTCGGAGGGGAAGAGCGCCGTGGCGCCGAACAAAGCGGCGACGGGGCCGATGACGGCACGCGACCAGCGGTCGAGCGGGTCCGCGCCCTCGCCGTTCGTGTCCTTACCGCGCCATCGGCTGAAATGCGGCCAGATGGACGAGCCGGCGTGACCTATCAGGACGATGGTCTTGCCGTCCTCGTGCAGTGCGCCGCGGGTCCGCAGGCCGTGGTCCGCCAGGGCGGCATCGATGCGTCCCAAAAGCGGGGCGACCGGCGACCCTCTCACGGCTTGCGGCCGGGAAACGCGGAGCGCCAGACCTCACGGTGAATGAGGCCTGCCACTTTCTCGCGTGCGCCTGGCTCCCTGGCTCGCTCGGGCTCCCTTCAGGAGAAGGCGTCCGGCATGGACTCCTTGCGCCGGGCGATCAGTTCCTTGAGCCCGTCGTCGATCCCGGGATCGAGATACGGTGCCTCGTAGCTGTCGAGCCACGAGCGGCAAAGGGCATTGGCGCGCTGCTCGATACGCTTTTCGCCTTCGGCCAGCCACTGCTCGTAGGAATTGTTGTCGGCGAGCGTGGAGCGATAGAATGCCTTCTGGAAATTCGCCTGCGTATGGGCGCAACCGAGATAGTGGCTGCCCGGCCCGACCTCCCGGATGGCCTCCATCGCCTGCCCGGTTTCCGAAAGGTCGACGCCTTCGGACATGCGCTGCATCATGCCGAGCTGGTCCACGTCGATCATGAACTTCTCGTAGGAACTGACCAGGCCGCCTTCCAGCCAGCCTGCCGAGTGGAGGACGAAATTGGTGCCGGCGAGCAGCGTCATGTTGAGCGTGCTGGAACTCTCGTGGGCCGCCTGGGCGTCCGGGACCTTCGATCCGCAGAGCGAGCCACCGGTGCGGAACGGCAAGCCCATCCGGCGGGCGAGCTGCGCCGCGCCATAGGACACGAGGGACGGCTCCGGAGTGCCGAAGGTCGGGGCGCCGGACTGCATCGAGATCGAGGCAGCGAAGGTACCGAAGAGCACGGGAGCACCGGGCCGGATCAGCTGGGTAAAGGAGGCGCCGGCCAGCACCTCGGCGAGGATCTGGGTCAGAGTGCCGACGACGGTCACCGGGCTCATGGCACCGGCCAGGATGAACGGCGAGACCACGCAGGCCTGGTTGTTGCGGGCATAGACCTTGGCCGCCGCCAGCATCGTCTCGTCGAAGACCATCGGCGAGTTGGCGTTGATCAGGTTCAGAAGCACGCAGTTCTGGTCGACGAACTCCTCCCCGAAAACGACCTTGCACATGTCGACCGAATCCTGGGCGCGGTCGGGCGCCGTCACCGAGCCCATGAACGGCTTGTCGGAGTAGCGGACGTGGCTGTAGACCATATCGAGGTGCCGCTTGTTGACCGGCACGTCGACGGGCTCGCATACCGTCCCGCCGGAATGGTGCATCGACGGAGCCATGTAGGCGAGCTTCACGAAATTGCGGAAGTCCTCGATGGTCGCATAGCGGCGCTCACCCTCGAGGTCCCTCACGAAAGGCGGCCCGTAGACCGGGGCGAAGACCGTCGCATCCCCGCCGATCTGCACGCTGCGGGCCGGATTGCGCGCGTGCTGGGTGAAGACCGACGGCGCGGTCTTCAGGAGTTCGCGGCACAAGCCCTTCGGGAAGTGCACCCGTTCGCCCCTGACGTCGGCGCCAGCCTCCTTCCAGAGATGGAGAGCCTCGGCGTCGTCGCGAAACTCGATGCCGATTTCCTCCAGCACGATATCCGCGTTGCGCTCGACAAGCGCGAGCCCCTCCTCGTCCAGCACCTCGTACTTGGCGATCTTCCGGGTGATGTAAGGCATGGCCGTGCCGCTGCCGCCGCCGGTGCGCGCGGCTCGCCGTGCCGCCGCCCCGCGTCCTTCGCCGCGTCCGCGCCTTGCGCCCTGCGCCGCTGCGGCATCTCCGGATGCTTCTTTCGTCTGGTCCATTGCAGATGTCCTGGTTTCGCCTCGAGCCTGGAAGCTCTTCGTCGGGCATATGCTAGCCATGAGAACAGCCGGGGCCTTTCTCAAAGCGCCAAGCGCTGCCGCATGATGGACATCGCCGCTGCGGCACCGTCGTTTTTTTCGCGGGCGGCGTCGCTTTCGAAATTGCCTCGTTCAGGGCAAACTGTATTTGTAATCAACTGCGTTCAGCTGATAGCCTTGCTATTTCCGCCAAGCCAAGGAAGAGATCATGTCCGACGACGAAATCATCTTGTCAGAACTCTCCGACGACGAACTCGTGCAGCAGATGCACGACGATCTCTACGATGGCCTCAAGGAGGAGATCCTCGAGGGCACGCAGATCCTTCTCGACCGCGGGTGGCAGCCCTACGAGGTCCTGACCGAGGCGCTCGTCGAGGGAATGCGCATCGTGGGCGAGGATTTCCGGGATGGCATCCTGTTCGTTCCCGAGGTTCTTCTGTCCGCCAACGCCATGAAGGCCGGGATGAGCATCCTGCGGCCGCTCCTGGCAGAGACAGGGGCACCCAAACTCGGAAAGATGGTGATCGGGACCGTCAAGGGCGACATTCACGACATCGGCAAGAACCTCGTCGGGATGATGATGGAGGGCGCAGGGTTCGAGGTGGTCGATCTCGGCATCAACAATCCGGTCGAAAACTACCTGGAAGCGATCGAACGGGAGCAGCCGGACATTCTCGGCATGTCGGCCCTGCTGACCACGACCATGCCCTACATGAAGGTCGTCATCGACACTCTGAAGGAAAAGGGCATGCGGGACGACTACGTCGTGCTGGTGGGCGGCGCCCCGCTCAACGAGGAGTTCGGCAAGGCCGTCGGCGCCGACGCCTACTGCCGGGACGCTGCCGTCGCCGTCGAGACGGCGAAGCACTTCATGAAGCGCAAGCACAACCTGATGGCGGGCGCCTGAGGCCGTCGCCGGCGAAAAGTTGTCCGGCGAGACGTCGCCGGACCCGTTGTTTCAGACCTGATGAACCCGCCGCTACTTGGCCGCGCGGGCGACGTCCTTGCCGGCACCCTGCGTCGCGTTGACCGCATTCGCCGTGTCACGACCCATGCCGCGGATCGTGTTGGCGCAGGCGCTGAGGGAAAGCAGCGCGGCCAGCGCCAGGGAAATACGGGCAGTCTTGCTTGCAATCATTGAAATCATCCTCACTTGAGTCTCGGAAAACTTGACCGGAAACAGGATCGTGACGCAACAGGAACGCGCAGAGACCGAAAATGTTCACGTGATCGCCTGCGGCGCGCTCGCAAGGGAAATACTTGCGATCTGTTCGATGAACGGACTCGATCACGTCGAGCTTCAGTGCCTTCCTGCGATACTTCACAATCACCCTGAACGTATAGCGCCGGCCGTGGAAAACGCCATCGAAAAAGCGCGGGCGGAAGGTGCTGCACACATCTTCGTCGCCTATGCGGACTGCGGTACGGGCGGGCACCTGGACGCACTTTGCGAGCGCCATGGAGTGGAACGCATAGCGGGACCCCATTGCTACTCGTTCTTCGTCGGAAACGCCGCCTTCGAGCAGCGCTGGGGCGACGACATCGCATCCTTCTTCCTGACGGACTTCCTGGCGCGCCAGTTCCGCTCGTTCGTCATCGAACCGCTCGGGCTGGACCGCCATCCCGAACTCAGGGACGATTACTTCGGCCACTACCGGAAGCTCGTCTACCTGTCGCAGACCGACGACCCGGAGCTTCTCGATCGCGCAAGGGCCGCGGCGGCCACGCTCGGGCTGGAGTTCGAACATCGCCACACAGGCTACGGGGATCTCGTCGCCGCCATCGAACAGGCCTGAACGCACCTTTGTCTCGACGCGGCAAATCGGCTAAGCAATCCGGCGCAGTCCCAACCAGGGCGGACCATTGAGCGACACTTCCATTGCCTCAGACCCGGACGGCGGGACCGATGCTCCTGCGGAGCGTCTTTCCGAGCTGATGCAGAGGCTCGCCGAAACGGCGGGACCGACGATCACGCTGCGCGAGATTTCCGCCGCCATGGACCAACGCTCGCTCGGCGCGTTCCTGTTCGTCTTCTCGCTGCCGAGCGTGATACCGCTTCCACCGGGTGCGACCCTGATCCTGGGGCTGCCGCTGATCTTCATCACCTGGCAGATCGCCATCGGCCGTTCGCGCATCTGGCTGCCGCGCCGCCTTTCCGACTACGCCATGAAGAAAGAGACATTCGCGCGCATCGTCGGCAGGTCGGCCCCGTGGCTGAAGCGGCTCGAAGCCCTGATCCGGCCGCGCAACTGGCACATGAGCGAGCGGGCGGGAGAGCGGATCTTCGGCGTCTATGCCCTCTTCCTCGCCTTTGCCGTCGTCATACCGATTCCGTTCGGCAACTGGCTTCCGGCCGTCGCGATCGCCATCATGAGCCTTGCCTATACGGAGCGCGACGGCAACTGGATGACCGCCGGCGCCGCCGTCGGCGTGGCGGGAATCGCGGTCGCCACGGGCATCGTCGTGGGCACCGGTGCCGCGATCTCGGCGGCGCTGTAGCTCTTGCCGGGTCCGGCGCGGCCGCCACGGGTCAATACCGAATCATTCACGTCGCTTTTGAGCGCTGCGCGCGTCGTCGGGAGCCAAGCAGGACATGCCCGGCGCGCGCAGTGTGCCAACCCGAGGAGAATTCAATGGCCGACAAGATCATCGTCTACTGGCGCGACATCCCTGCCCAGATCATCGTCAAGCAGGGCCGGAAGTCGGCCAAGCGGGAATTGCCGCTGCGCTTCACTGAAGCCATCGACATGTGCGCCATGCGTACCGGCGCATCAGAGACCGACGACTACCTGGCGGAATGGCGCCGCGGCGAGCCGGAGCCGGTCTCCGACGACCTCGAGGCGGAGGCCGACAGGGCGCTTGAGGCCGTGGAGGCGAACTACCCCAAGGAGCGGCTGGTCACGCTGGTGCAGGCAGGAGGCCGGGATGGCTGACAAGAGAGCCGACGAACGATCGCCCGGCGGAAAGACGATCGTCACCCAGGCAACATTGCTGCGCAAGGCGATGCCGAAGCTCGCCTACAGGCCGGCCGGGGTCTCGCCGAACCGCCGCGCGCGCCACCGCTACACCGTCCGGCTCTGGTCCGTGCGGCATTCGCGCTTTCTCGAGTGGCTCTACAAGCGCTTCGCCGACGTCTTCCTGAAGCTGCATCCGGTGTGGAAGGCCGTTGGCTACGATCGCGCCGAACGGCCGATGACGTTCGTCGAGCGCCGTATCAAGGGCTTCCTTTTCGACTGCCGCATGTGCGGCCAGTGCGTGCTCTCGTCCACCGGCATGTCCTGCCCGATGAACTGCCCGAAGCAGTTGCGCAACGGGCCTTGCGGCGGAGTGCGCGCCAACGGCCATTGCGAGGTCGAGCCGGACATGCCCTGCGTCTGGGTGCAGGCCTGGAACGGCTCGCAGCAGATGGCGGCGCGCGGAGCCATTCTGGAGGTGCAGAAGCCTGTCGACCAGTCGCTGCGCGAAACCTCCTCCTGGCTGCGCGTCACCGCCCAGGCCGCCGCAAGGCGCGAGCGCAAGGCAGAGGAGCCGGCGGCATGAGCCAGACCGACGAGAACCCCGCCGGCGCCCACCTGCCGCTCGATCCCCTCCCCGGGCATGCCTCGCACGGCCGGCTGGAGCGGGTCCTCCGGCGCGGCGAGTTCGCCGTCACCGCCGAGCTCAACCCGCCCGACAGCGCCGATCCGGAGGACGTCTACGCCCGGGCGAAGATCTTCGACGGCTGGGTCGACGGCATCAATGCCGTCGACGCCTCGGGCGCGAACTGCCACATGTCGTCCGTCGGGATCTGCGCGCTTTTGACACGCATGGGCTACGCACCGATCATGCAGATCTCGTGCCGGGACCGGAACCGCATCGCCATCCAGGGCGACGTGCTCGGCGCATCGGCCATGGGTGTCGCCAACATCCTTTGCCTTACCGGCGACGGTGTCCAGGCCGGCGACCAGCCGGGCGCCAAGCCGGTTTTCGACCTCGATTCGATGTCGCTGCTCGAAACGATCAGGGTCATGCGCGACAACGAGAAGTTCCTGTCCGGCCGGAAGCTGACCTCGCCGCCGCGCGTCTTCCTCGGGGCCGCGGTCAATCCATTCGCCCCGCCGCACGATTTCCGCCCACACAGGCTCGCCAAGAAGATCGCCGCCGGCGCCCAGTTCGTGCAGAGCCAGTACTGCTTCGACGTACCGATGTTCCGCGAATACATGAAGCGCGTGCGCGACCTCGGCCTCCACGAGAAGTGCTATGTCATGTGCGGCGTCGGCCCCCTCGCCTCGGCCAAGACCGCCCGCTGGATCCGCAGCAACGTTCCCGGCATCCACATTCCCGATGCGATCATCAGCCGCCTCGAGGGCGCGCAGAACCAGAAGGCGGAGGGCAAGCAGATCGCCATCGACATCATCAACGAGGTAAAGGAGATCGACGGCGTTTCCGGCATCCACGTCATGGCCTACCGCCAGGAGGAATACGTCGCCGAGATCGTCCATGCCTCCGGCGTGCTGAAGGGCCGCAAGCCGTGGCGCAAGGAACCGCATCCCCAGGACGCGCTGGTTGCCGAAAGGCTGGAGGAAATCCTCGACCGCCCGCGCGAGGACCAGCAGGCGCTGGCAGGAGCGGCGGCCGTCGTCACTCAGGAAGAATGACCCGGAAGCTTGAAAGCCCGGGCCTCATCGGATATCGTATAACGATATAAAGAATTCTTTATATCTTCACATCGGAGAGACAGGATCAAATGACCCGCACCATCGTCGCCTCGGCCAAGAAGGAAATCGTCATCGGCTTCGACCAGCCATTCTGCGTCATCGGCGAGCGGATCAATCCGACCGGCCGGAAGAAGCTGGCGGCGGAGATGATCGAGGACAACTTCGAGACCGTCAAGAAGGACGCGCTGGAGCAGGTCGCCGCCGGCGCGACGATGCTCGACGTCAACGCCGGCGTGACGGCGGTCAACCCGAACGAGACCGAGCCGCCGCTGCTCGTGAAGACGCTGCAACTCGTCCAGGACCTCGTGGACGTGCCCCTTTCGATCGATTCATCGGTGACCGCCGCGATCGAGGCGGCGTTGCAGGTCGCCAAGGGCCGACCGCTCGTCAATTCTGTGACCGGCGAGGAAGAGAAGCTCGAAGCAATTCTGCCCCTCATCAAGAAGTACAACGTTCCGGTCGTCGCGATCTCGAACGACGAGACCGGCATCTCGCAGGATCCCGACGTCCGCTTCGCCGTCGCCAAGAAAATCGTCGAGCGCGCCGCGGACTACGGAATTCCGGCCCACGACATCGTCGTCGATCCGCTGGTGATGCCGATCGGGGCCATGGGCACGGCGGGCAAGCAGGTCTTCGCCCTTCTCAGGCGCCTGCGCGAGGAACTGAAGGTCAATACCACGTGCGGCCTCTCCAACATCTCCTTCGGCCTGCCCCACCGGCACGGCATCAACGCCGGTTTCATCCCGATGGTGATCGGCGCAGGGATGACTTCGGCGATCATGAATCCCTGCAGGCCGCAGGAGATGGAAGCGGTGCGCGCTGCGAACGTGCTGAACGGTACCGACCAGGATTGTGCGACCTGGATCAGGACGTATCGCGACTACCAGCCTGCCGCCGGCGGAAGCGCGCAGCCCGCCGCCGCATCGCCTGCCGGCGGCCGCCGGCGCGGCGGCCGCGAAGCCCGTCTCGCCCGCGGATAAGGAAGAACCGCAATGTCCGCCCGCCACAACCTCGTCGAAGACCTGGCCGCCCTGTGGTTCAATACGCCGTTCGTGATCGCCGCCCGCATGGTCAAGTTCTCGCAGGCGGCCATGCTTTCGGCCGGTTTCGAGACGGAGGCCACCCGCATGGTCGTCGAGAAGGCGGCTGCGGCCTGGGAAAGCGCACTGGCACTGCAGTTCGGGCTCATGGCCGAGATGATGCGCGTGCCGTCGCCCCGCACGGTCCGCGCAAATGGGGCGACCGCCGAACGCCTCGCGGCAAAGGGTGTCCGGCCCTACGCCAAGCGCGTGCGCGGCAACGCCCGGCGGCTCAAGCGATAGAGAGGCGAAATGACCGGCAACAGATCAGGCCGGGCCGACAGTCCGATCGAAGACCGCAAGGCCAAGCCACGCACCCGCGAAGGAGGCGACGTTGCCGTAGATCATGCTGTCCGCCATGCCCGGCGAACAACCGTCGAGCGCCAGAAGCGCGAGGACAGAGGAGACCATGGCGACGGCGAGGTAATGCGGGTGTCGCGTCCAGCGGCCCTTGAACAACTTCACCGCGAAGAAGCTGGAAAGCAAGGCATTGATGATGAGTGTCGGCATGGGCTCCCGTCCTTGCGCGCAAGTCTCGCACTCCACCGCCAAGGAAGACTTAAGGCGCCCGCTAAAATGCGATTGACCGACCGATGACCGACCAGAACGAAACCGCCCTGCTGCTCTTCATGCCCTCGGGCCGGCGCGGCCGATTCCCGATCGGAACGCCCGTTCTCGATGCCGCGCGCTCGCTCGGGGTCTATGTCGAGAGCGTCTGCGGCGGCCGCGGAATTTGCGGGCGCTGCCAGATCGAGGTTCAGGAGGGTCGCTTCGCCAAGCACGGCATCACCTCGTCGAACGAGCACATCTCCGAATTCGGCGCCAAGGAGCGACGCTATGCGGAGAAGCGCGAACTGAAACCCGGCCGGCGGCTTTCCTGTTCGACGCTGATCCTCGGCGACCTGGTCGTGGATGTGCCGCAGGACGTCGCAGTCAACGCGCAGGTGGTGCGCAAGGACTCGGACGAACGTGTAATCGCGCGCAATCCGGTGATCCACATGTGCTACGTCGAGGTCGAGGAGCCCGACATGCACAAGCCGCTCGGCGACCTCGACAGGCTCAAGGCGCAACTGCAGGAGGACTGGGGCTTCGACGACATCGTCGTCGATGCGCATCTTCTGGCCGAGGTCCAGTCGATCCTGCGAAAGGGCGAATGGAAGGTCACCGCCGCGATCCACCGGGACGAGGAGCATGGCCGCGCGCACATGATCGCGCTCTATGCCGGGCTGAAGAACGAAGCCTATGGAATTGCCTGCGACATCGGCTCGACGACCATCGCGATGCATCTCTCCTCGGTGCTTTCAGGCCGCACTGTCGCATCGGCCGGCGCGTCCAACCCCCAGATACGCTTCGGGGAAGACCTGATGAGCCGCGTCTCCTACGTCATGATGAACCCCGACGGTCGCGAGGGCCTTACGAAGGCGGTTCGGGGGGCCATCAACGAACTCATCGACAAGGTCTGCCGCATCGGCGAGATCTCCCGCGAGGACATCCTCGACGCGGTTTTCGTCGGAAACCCGATCATGCACCACCTGTTCCTCGGGATCGATCCGACGGAACTCGGCGGCGCGCCTTTCGCGCTCGCTGTCTCGGGTGCCGTCCATCTCAAGGCCAGCGACATCGATTTGCCGCTCAATCGGGGGTCGCGTCTCTACATGCTGCCGTGCATCGCCGGCCATGTCGGCGCCGACGCGGCCGCCGCCACGCTGACCGAAGGGCCGCACCGCCAGGACGAGATGATGCTGCTCGTCGACGTGGGCACCAATGCCGAGATCGTGCTGGGAAACCGGCAGCGCGTGCTGGCGGCCTCATCGCCGACCGGACCGGCGTTCGAAGGTGCAGAGATCTCCTGCGGCCAGCGCGCCGCGCCAGGCGCGATCGAGCGGGTGCGCATCGATCCTCAAACACTGGAGCCGCGTATCCGCATCATCGGCATCGAGGCCTGGTCGGATGAACCGAAGTTCGAGAAGGCGATCAAGGTCAAGCGCGTCACGGGAGTCTGCGGCTCCGGGATCATCGAGGTGGTCGCAGAGATGTACCTCGCCGGCATCATTTCCGAGGACGGAGTGATCGATGGCCGTCTCGCGGACCGCTCGCCGCGTATCGTCCAGAACGGGCGAACATGGTCCTACCTGCTCCATGACGGCGATCCGAAGCTGATGATAACCCAGAACGACGTCCGCGCGATCCAGCTCGCGAAGGCGGCGCTTTACGCCGGCATCAAGCTGCTGATGGACAAGCAGGGCGTCGACCATGTGGACAGGATCGGCTTCGCCGGCGCCTTCGGCTCCTTCATCGATCCAAAATACGCGATGGTTCTAGGGCTGATACCCGATTGCGACCTTGAAAAGGTCCGGGCCGTCGGGAACGCCGCCGGAACCGGTGCCCGCATGTGCCTCCTCAACAAGGACTACCGCCGTGAGGTCGAGCAGACGGTCCGCCGCATCGAGAAGATCGAGACAGCACTGGAGCCGAAGTTCCAGGAGCATTTCGTCTATGCGATGGCGCTGCCGAACAAGGTCGACACGTTTCCGCGGCTCGCCGACGCCGTCACCCTTCCGCCGCGGAAGGTGCTGAGCGAAGCCGGCGAGACAAGCGGACGTCGGCGCGGGCGCGGGGGCCGGCGTCCGACAGCCTGAAACCGAACGGCCACCCCGCTTGCGAGGTGGCCGCATCCTCGTCAAATATTTCGACTTTTCAGCCTGCTGGTTGCTTTACCTTGCGCAGATAGGGCAGCACCTGGTCGAAGTTCCCGTATTTGCTCTTGATTTCGTCTTCCGACAGGCTGGCGGCGACGATGACATCCTCGCCGTTCTTCCAGTTGACGGGGGTCGAGACGGCATGCTTCGCGGTGAGCTGTATGGAGTCCAGAGCGCGAAGGATCTCGTCGAAATTGCGTCCCGTCGTCATCGGATAGGTCAGGACGAGCTTGATTTTCTTGTCCGGCCCGACGATGAAAACCGAGCGGACCGTGGCGTTGTCGGCGGGCGTGCGGCCCTCGGAAGTGTCGCCGGCTTCGGCGGGCAGCATGGCATAGAGCTTGGCAACCTTCAGTTCGGGGTCGCCGATCATCGGGTAGTTCACACTGTGGCCCGAGATCTTCTCGATGTCGGCCTTCCATTTCTTGTGGCTCTCGACCGGGTCGACCGATATGCCGAGGATCTTGGTATTCCGCCTGGAGAACTCGTCCGCAAGCCCGGCCATGTAGCCGAGTTCCGTCGTGCAAACCGGCGTGAAGTCTTTTGGATGCGAGAAGAGCACCGCATATCCGTCCCCCACCCATTCGTGGAAGCTGATCGGCCCGTCTGTGGTGTCGGCCTTGAAGTCCGGAGCCGTCTCGTTGATGCGCAAGCTCATGCTGGTGATCTCCATTCATTGAAGTCTGCCATGTTCCCGTCTCCGCATTGAGAAGACGGGGCGGGCCGGTGGGGCCCGACACCACAGCACATAGGCAGTCGCAGCGCAGGTTGCCAGCCCGCGCGCCGCTTCCCGGAGAAAAAACGGAGGTTGCGCGGCACGGCGCCCGCTCAGGCGTCGGCGAAGGCCGCCCGGATATGATCCGCCGCCGCCAGCACCGCCGAGTCGGCATCCGGTCGCACCAGCATGGCAATGGAATAGGTTCCCAGATCCGGAAGCCCGTCGCACTCCCCGAGAACGACAAGATCCTCGGCGACGCAGGACAGTGGAATCGGCGCGATCGCAAGGTCGGAAAGGATGGCTGCCCGCTGTCCGGCGCCGTGGGCGCTCATGTAGGCAATGCGATAGTCGATGCCGGCCCTTTCCAGCCCCTCGATAGCCCCTGCTCGCCATGCGCAGCCTTCCTCCCATACCGAAACCGGCAGCGGCCGGCACATATGGGCCGATCCACCCCGTGCCCCGGCCCACACCAGGGGCTCGGTCTTGACCAGTTCGGCGCCTTGCGGCACCGCGTCAGCGCCGCAGGTGACGAGCGTGAGGTCCAGCCGGCGCTCGGCAAGCCGCCTGCGGAGGTTGACGCTCTGGTCGATGATCGTGTCGACGGAGATGCCCGGATGGGTCTTCGCGAAGCGTTTCAGGACGCTCGGCATGATCTTCTCGCCGATATCGTCCGGCGAGCCGAGATGGACGACACCGCTGATCTCGGGCACCACGAACTTCGACACCGCCTCGCGATTGATCGCGAGCAGGCGCCGCGCATAGCCGAGCAGCACCTCGCCGTCGGGCGTCAGCGATACCGAGCGCGCGTCGCGCGTGAAGACCGTCCGCCCGAGCGTTTCCTCCAGCTTCTTGATCTGCATCGAGACCGCCGACGGCGTACGGAAAACGGCGTTGGCGGCAACCGAGAAGCTCCCGGTCTCCGCGATCGCCACGAATGTGCGCAGCACGTCCAGTTCGAGAACCGGAAGCGGGTGATTGAGCGGGGTCGTCATGCCGGACACCTTTCAATATTTCTGATTGGAAACGTCAATTGGTTTCGTTTGATTGAACACTCGGCGACCGCCATAGTCAAGGTCAAGGATCGCGACCCTTTCTGAAATCCAGACTTCGATTGACCGAGAGGATACAGAAATGACCATACATTCCTCACCCACCGGCGCGGCCATCGGCCGTTCGCTCATCACGGCGACGCATGCCGGAATTCTGGCCGATTCGGTCTACGTCCTCATTGGCCGGATCGCCGCCGCCCGGCGGGCGCGGGCCAACGAACGCGCCAGGATCCGCGAACGGTTGCGGACCGCCAGGATCATGGCGGACCTGCCCGACGACATCCGCTCGGATGTCGGCTGGCCGGCCCGCTACGACAGGCAGTCGGAAGGTTGAATAGGGCCAGGCCGGGGCGCGCGCCAGAACCGCGCCCCGGCCATCCGGCAGGACCGGAATTTCGGCCCGGGGCGTCAAATTGGCGCTTCACAGGCGAATGCGGCTATGCCAATGTCGTTTTCATGACACTTGTCGCGACTTGACTGGCCCCGATCGCGATTGCCTTGGTCTGGAACCGCTTATGGCAGCCGATACGAAACCGCTGAAGCGGTCGATAGTCTTCTTCCTCGTCCCCAACTTCTCGATGATCGCCTTCGCCACGGCGATCGAACCGTTGAGGATCGCCAACCGGATGCTCGGCTACGAGGCGTATCGCTGGCGCCTCGCCTCTGCCGAGGGAACGCCGGTCACCGCCTCCAACGGCGTCGAGGTCGCCGTCAACACCTCGCTCGCGGACGAGCGCCGCAGCCTGACCGGAGAAGGCCGTCCGTCGATGGTCTTCGTCTGCTCCGGGGTGCGTGTCGAGGACTTCTACAACAAGTCGGTGAATGCCTGGCTCCGGGAGGAATTCAATCGCGGCGTATCGGTGGGCGGCCTGTGCACCGGCGCCTACATACTGGCGACCGCGGGACTGCTCTCCGGCAAGCGTTGCGCCATTCACTGGGAAAACCTGCCGGGCTTCGCCGAGAAATTTCCGAACGCCGACGTCTACGCGGATCTCTACGAGGTCGACGGCAACATCTATACCTGCGCCGGCGGAACGGCTGCGCTCGACATGATGCTGAACCTCATCGGCGAGGACCACGACGACAACCTCGTGAACCGGATCTGCGAACAGGCGCTCACCGACAGGGTGCGCAACCCGCACGATCGCCAGCGCCTCCCTCTTCGTGCGCGTCTCGGCGTACAGAACTCCAAGGTTCTCTCGATCATCGAGCTCATGGAGGCCAATCTTTCCGAGCCGCTGTCGCTGCTCGAGATCGCCGACTACGCGGGCCTGTCGCGCCGCCAGATCGAGCGCCTCTTCCGGCAGGAGATGGGACGATCGCCGGCACGCTACTATCTGGAAATCCGCCTCGACCGCGCGCGCCACCTGCTGGTCCAGTCGTCGATGCCGATCGTCGAGGTGGCGGTGGCCTGCGGCTTCGTCTCCGCCTCGCATTTCTCGAAATGCTATCGCGAACTCTATGCACGTTCGCCCCAGCAGGAACGCGCGGACCGCAAGCAGCTTCTCACCGCCGCCTGAGGAAACGCAGCGCTTCGCTCAGTGGTCCGTCCACATGAGGCGTCGCTGCTTCCAGATCTCCTCGCCGATCTGGCAATTGGTGCGCGGCTTCGCCTGCACCCTGACCACTCTGCCGACGGCGGGAACAGGCTTCCTCGACGGTAAGCCGGCCAGTTCCAGGACGAGCTTGCGACGCAGGGCCACCGGGAATTCCTCCCACGACACCACCGGGATCATGAAGGCCTGGCTGCCGCCGATGACACAGTCGCTGTAGTAGTCGTCCAGATCCTGGATGGAGAACCCGTCGTAGCTGTCGGCGGCATTGGTCATGAGCGGCAGGCCATTGATGGTGATGCCGGCGGATACGGCCTCGTCCCGCGCGTCGACCACCGGACGCCCGTCGTTGTTCGGCCCGTCACCGGAAATATCCACCACCCGACGGAGGCCTGCATAGCCATTCGCCTTGAAGCGCTCCCGCGCATAGTCGATCGCACCCGAGATGGACGTGCGCCGCAGCTGCAGCGGCTCCTGCACCTTGAGTTCGTCGGCAAACCGGTTGGCCGCTTCGGCGCTGTCGATCAGCGTCCATGGCACCACGGTGATCTGGCTCGCGGAACCGGCCCACTCGACATAAGTGACCGCGATCCGGCCATAGCCGCCGCTCAGGATGGCCTCAATGACGTCCTTGGAGCGAAACGCGGCCGAGTAGCCGTCGCGCTGCAGAAGTTGCTCCTCGTGGTCCATCGACCACGAGACGTCGACGCCGAGAACGAGTTCGATGTCGACCTTGCGCGACCCCCCCTCGGCAAGGGCCGGCACGCTCGCCGTGAAAAACGCCACGCCCGCGCAGAACAATGCAGCGGGGAATGCCGAAATCATGCGCATTACGGAAAAGGACCTGCTTGGCATGGGCTTCACGTCCTTCAATTCAGGGGAACTTCTCCCCGATCTGGCAATCCGCCCCCTTCCCCGGCAAGCGAACGTCGGTCCCTGCGTTCATGGAAGCCTCCCGGATCGCCGGGTTTCGGCCCGACATCTCCAGGACGAGCTTCCTGCGTACCGCCTGCGGAAACTGGCGCCAGCTCGTCACCGGCAGGACGAAGGCGCGCGGGCCTCCGATGACGCAATCCGCATAATAGTCATCGAGCGGGGGAAGGTCCTCTCCGCCGACCGGCAGGATCTGCCGGACCATGAGCGGAAGGCCGTTGACCGTGACGCCGTCCCTGACCGCCGTGTCGCGCGCGAGGGTGACGGGGCCGCCCTCGTTGTTCGGACCATCGCCGGATATGTCGATTATGCGGCGCAGGCCATGATAGCGGTTCTCGCCGAAGGCCCTGAGGCCGTCGCGTATTGCGCCGGAAATCGAGGTGCGGAACATGGTGGCGATCTTCGCGCCGTCCAGCTTGTCGGCTACCGCGTGGGCCGCTGCGGCTCCGTCGACCAGCGTCCAGGGAACCACCACCCGGTGCACGTTTGATGAGCCCCATTCGACATAGGTGACCGCGATTCGCCCGTAGCCGCCGTAGCGAATGGCATCAATCACCTCCTTCGAGCGAAAAGCCGCCGAATAGCCTCGCCGCTGCAGCGCGAGTTCCGACGGCTGCATCGAGCTCGACACGTCCACTGCAAGCACGAGTTCGACATCTACCTTGTCGGCTTCGCCTGCGAGACCGCGCCTGGGCAAGCCAGCGATGCAGGCAAACGCGAGCGCAAATGCAAGGACGGCCGGCCCGATGCGCGCGGGCCAACCACCGGCCAACATGCGTTCCATCGCATGATGATGCCGCAAATCCGGCGCACCGCAAGCGCAAATATGCGTGAGCGTTTCATCCCCGGCGAGCGGTTTCCAGCCGCGACCCGGCGGCCGCGCCAGCCGTGCGCGCGCTCAGCTTCGGGGCTTGAGGTTGTCCGGATCGTAAAGTGGCCTGTAGCCCACGCCCGCGATCTCCACGGGATAGGTCTCGCCGAAATATTCGACCGCCAGCTTGCGTCCTTCCTGGCAGTATGCCCAGGGGAGGTATGCGAGCGCGATGTTCCTGCCGACCGTCGGGCCGAAGGCGACCGAGGTCGTGAAAGAACGGCGTCCGAGTTCGTCGACAAGCGTCTCTCCGGTCTGCGGATCGATCACCGGCATCGTGCCGACGGGATATCGGGCGGTACCGCTCGCATCGACGTTGTCGGTCATGACGAGCGTGCAGAGCATTGCCGGCTGGTGTTCCCGGGCACGATATTCGAGATGCTTCGCCTTGCCGCGGAAGTCCGCCTCCTTGACCTTGGGACGGGCCAGGTCCGCCTCGAGAAGGTTGTACTCGGTCAAGAGATCCGCGTTCTGCAGCCGGAGGCTCTTTTCCAGCCGGCGCGAGTTGGCATAGGTCTCGATGCCGACGGCGATCACGCCCGTTCCGCGAAGGGCGTCCCAGACGGCGAGCCCGTCTTCATAGGCCATGTGCAGTTCCCATCCCTGCTCGCCGACATAGGAGATGCGGAAGGCGTTGACGTTCTTTCCGGCGATGCGCACCGGCTTGATGGTCGCGAAGGGGAAGCTCTCGGGCGAAAGCGCCGCCGGATCATCGACGACCTTGCCGAGCGTCGCTCGGGCGTTCGGTCCCCAGATGCCTATCGTGGTGAACTTCTCGGACACGTCGCTGATCGTGACGTCGTAGCCCTTTTCGACCGCGACGCGGCGCATGTACTGAAGATCGCGGGGACCGGCATCCGCTCCGTCGACTACCCGGCAGCGGTCGGCGAAGCGCAGGACCGTCAGGTCGGCGCGCACCATGCCCTCGTCGTCGAGAAAGTGGGTGTAGATGCCCCGGCCGACATTCCGGTCGCCGCCGATCTTCGCCGCGCTCAGCCATTCCAGCAACGCGACGTGGTCGGGCCCCTCCACGTCGTACATGGCGAAATGGGACAGGTTGATGATGCCGCAATCGTCGCTCAAGGCAAGCTGCTCGGCATTGGAGACGCGCCAGAAATGGCGATTGTCCCACTCGTTTTCGCGCACGGGTACACGGTTGCCGTATTTCTCGAGCAGGTGCTCGTTGGCGGCGTAGCCGTGGGCGCGCTCCCAGCCGCCGAGTTCCATGAAGTGGCCGCCGAGTTCCTTCTCCCGCTCGTAGAAGGGCGAGCGCCGGACGTTGCGCCCCTTGGAAAAGGGCTCCCGCGGATGGACGGCGGGATTGTAGATCTTCATCGCCGTCTCGGTGCAGCGATCGGCGATGAACTGTTCCTGCGTCTGGTGCGGATAGAAACGGGCATAGTCGATCGCGTGATGGTCGATCTCCGTCCGTCCGTCCGTCATCCAGTCCGCCACCAGCTTGCCCATGCCGGGGGCGTCCTTCACCCAGATGGCGACGGCGTACCAGAGGCCCCTGGCCTTCAGGCTCTCGCCGATCGACGGACCGCCGTCGGTCGTCACCTGCAGGAGCCCGTTGAAGGAATGGCTCTCGTTATAGCCGAGTTCGCCGAGGATCGGCGTCAGTTCCATCGCGCGCTCGAGCGGCTCGATTATCTGCTCCATGTCGAGGTCCCGCTGCGAGGGCGACAGCCTTGCCTCGTGCTTCTCGAGGATGTCGCGCGGATGGCACAGGCGCGGATTCGTCTCCTCGTAGTAGCCCCATTCGATCTGGCCGCCCTCGGCGGTCCTCGGGTCGCCGGTGTCCCGCATGTAGGCGGAATTGCCCTGGTCGCGCATCAGCGGCCAACCGATCTCCTTTCCGGTCCCCTCGAATTCCGTGTAGGGCCCGAAGAAGGTCAGCGGGTGGTCGACCGGCATGACCGGGAGGTCCTCGCCCGCCATCTCTGCGATCAGACGACCCCAGAGACCTGCGCAGACCACGACGTAATCGGCGTGGACGGTGCCGCGATCGGTCACCACGCCACGGATGCGGCCGTCCTCTATGACGAGCGACCTGGCGGACGTGTTGGCGAAGGCCTGCAGCTTGCCGGCTGCGACGCCCTGGTCGACGAGCTTGCCGGCGACCGTCTGCGAGCGCGGGATGACGAGGCCTGCATCGGGATCCCACATGCCGCCCTGTACGACCTCCTCCTCGATCAGCGGAAACCTCTCCTTGATCTCGGCCGGGTCGACGAGACGGGCACGGGTTCCGAATGCCTTTCCGGAGGCCACCTTCCGCCTGATCTCGTCCATTCGGGCGTCGTCACCCACCCGGGCGACCTCGAGGCCGCCGACGCGCGCGTAGTGACCCATCCTTTCGTAGAAATCGATGGAATAGAGGGTCGTCCAGCACGAAAGGAAGTCGTGGCTCGTCGCATAGCAGAAGTCGGAGGCGTGCGCCGTGGAGCCGACATCGGTCGGGATTCCGGACTTGTCGATGCCGACGATGTCCTCCCAGCCGCGCTCTATCAGGTGATGGGCGACAGATGCCCCGACTATGCCGCCCAGGCCGATGATGACGACCTTTGCCCGTTCCGGAAACTTAGCCATTTTGGATCCCAACTCCGACAGTATCGCGCAGACTATAGGGCGGCGGGCCGCTTCCACCGCAGCCTGTTTGCGACATCACCGAAGGGAGGCGCGAACTCGTGTCGACCGTCCTCCGCCGCGCGCTGGCTTCGCGCCCTAGAAGCCCGCACCTTCCTCGGCGAGATATGCCTCCTCGTCGTGGGTCGAGAAGCGACCGAGGATCGGGTTGCGATGGGGAAAGCGACCGTATTTCGCGATGACGTCGCGGTGGCGCCTGGCATAGTCGAGATAGTTCTCGTCACCGAGCGCCGTGAAGAGCTCGACGGATCGCTCCTGGTCGGCGAGGGTCTCTGAATGCTCGAGCGGCAGATAGAAGAAGCAGCGCTGCGCCGGCGGAACCATCTGATCCATCCCGGCGTCGATGGCGGTCTTCGCCTCGTTGCGCGCCAGTTCGTCCGTCGCGAAGGCGAGTGGCGTACCGCGATAGATGTTGCGTGGGAACTGGTCGAGCACGATGATGGCTGCGAGCCTGTCGGCCGGTGAAACGCGCCAAACGTCGTCGATGTGGCGGGCGAGCGCAAGATGCGTCGCCGTAAACCTGCTGCCGATCTCCGCGTCGACCGCATCCGACTTGCGGAACCAGTCCTCCGGCGTCAGCCGTTCGAACCAGAACTCGCGGATTTCCGCTGGCGTCGCGCAGACGTCGTCATAAGTCATTCTCGAATACCTCCGGCTCAGGTGGTATCTGCCACGAGGCGGTGGCCAAGGGCAACAGCTTGCGGTCTTCGCCGGTGCTCAGGAGCCGGAAGCGTCCTCCTCCACCAGGCGGATGACGACGGCGCCGTCCTCGACCTGCGCTCCGGTCTCGACCAGCACCTCTCCGACACGGCCGGCGCGCGGCGCGGCCAGGGTCAGTTCCATCTTCATCGCCTCCATGATCACGAGCGGCTGGCCCGCGGAGACCTCGGCGCCGTCGGCGACGAGCACCTGCCTTACGACGCCCGGCATCGGCGCCGTGATGACGTCGCCGCCCGCCGCAGCCTCGTCGGGGTCGTAGAGCTCGGCCGGCAGGCGGAAATCGTGGGCGACGCCATCCATGAAGACGGTCAGGGCCCCGTCGCGGTGAACGCAGCGCACGCGGCGGCGGCGATCACCGACCGATACGGCGAGGAGACCGTCCGCAGCACCGCCGAGCGACAGGTTCACGGCGCCCTCCGCGCCCTCGAGACCTTCCACAGACCAGAGGTTCTTTCCCTGCCGGAACACCTTGGAAGCAAACTCGCGGTCACGGAAGCCGAGCGTGACACTGCGCGCCGGGCTGCCCCACTGCGCGAATGGACCGATCGCGTCGAACGGGTCGGCCCCCTCGAACCGGTCCATGCCCGAGGCGACGACGGCGGCGACCGCCGCCGCCTCCGGGTTCGGCGGGGGCGGCGCCACCAGCGCCTCCAGTTCCCTGTCCAGAAGGCCGGTGTCCAGGTTCCCCGCGACGAAATCCGGTTGCGCCACGAGCCGGGCCAGGAAAGCAGTGTTGGTGACCGTGCCCGCGATCTCCGTGTCGACGAGGGCTGCATGCAGGCGCTGCAGGGCAACGGCGCGCGTCGGCCCGTGCGCGATCATCTTGGCGATCATCGGGTCATAGAACGGCGTGATCAAATCGCCGGCGCGCACGCCTGCGTCGACGCGCACCTGATCCTCCGGAAACGACAGGTGGGCGATCCGGCCGGTCGCCGGAAGGAAGCCCTTTGCGGGATCCTCGGCGTAGATGCGGGCCTCGACGGCGTGGCCCTCGATCGAGAGCGCCTCCTGCGCAAGCGGCAGCGGTTCGCCTGCCGCCACCCGCAACTGCCATTCGACGAGATCGAGGCCGGTGATCATTTCCGTGACCGGATGCTCGACCTGCAGCCGGGTGTTCATTTCCATGAACCAGAAGCGGTCCGGCCGCAGCCCCTGGCTTGCGTCGACGATGAACTCGATGGTCCCTGCCCCGGCATAGCCGATGGCCGTGGCGGCCTTCACCGCCGCTTCGCCCATGGCGCTCCGCATTTCCGCGCTCATGCCCGGCGCGGGCGCTTCCTCCACGACCTTCTGGTGGCGACGCTGCAGGGAGCAGTCGCGCTCGAAGAGGTAGACGGCGTTTCCCTGCGTATCGCCGAAGACCTGGATCTCGACGTGGCGCGGCTTGTCGACGAACTTCTCGACGAGGACCCGGTCGTCGCCGAAGGAGGACAGTGCCTCGCGTTTCGCGGCCGAGAGAGCATCGGCAAAGCCGGGCTGGCCGTCGACCTTGCGCATGCCCTTGCCGCCGCCGCCGGCGCGGGCCTTGATGAGCACCGGGAAGCCGATCTCGGCGGCCTTTTCGAGAAGCACCGCCAGATCCTGCGCCTCTCCGTGATAGCCCGGCACGACCGGCACCTTCGCCTTCTCCATCAGCGCCTTGGCCGCATCCTTCAGGCCCATCGCGCGCATGGCCTTGGCCGAGGGGCCGATGAAGGTGAGCCCCGCCCCTTCGACGGCCTCGACGAAGGCGGGGTTCTCGGAGAGGAATCCATAGCCCGGGTGGACCGCCTCGGCGCCCGAAAGCTTCGCCGCCTCGACGAGCCGGCCACCGTCCAGGTAGCTATCGGAGGATGGGGGCGGTCCGATCAGCACGGCCTCGTCGGCCATCTCCACATGCAATGCATCCCGGTCCGCCTCGGAGAACACGGCAACCGTCCGGATTCCCATCCGGCGGGCCGTGCGGATCACCCGGCAGGCGATCTCGCCGCGGTTCGCAATGAGAATCTTCGTGAACATGCTGCGCGCCATCGCAAACCGACCCCGTCCCGGCTCATGCCTCTGGTGCTTCGGCATAGCACCGTCGCGGCCCGCAAGGAACCGTGCAGCGTGTCAGCGTCCCGCCAGAGCAATCTCGTGATGGCGGGCGTTGTCGGCACCGAAGCAGCAGAAGAGCACCTTCCTGATCGACGGCTCGGTCTTCAGAACCGCGTCGACCGTCTCCACCGCGATCGACGCGGCGAGGTCGGCGGGGAACCGGTACACTCCTGTGGATATGGCCGGAAAGGCGATGCTGGCGAGGCCGGCATCCACCGCGATCTCCAGCGCGCGCCTGTAGCACGAAGCGAGCTTCTCCTCCTCGCCGCGTCCGCCGCCGTTCCAGACCGGACCGACCGTGTGAATGACGAACCGCGCCGGCAGCCGGTAGCCTTTCGTGATCCTGGCGTCGCCGGTCCCGCAGCCGCCGAGCGTCCGGCATTCGGCCAGCAGTCCGGGCCCCGCCGCGCGATGGATCGCACCGTCGACACCTCCGCCACCCAGCAGAGACCTGTTTGCCGCATTGACGACGGCATCGACGTCAAGCGTGGTGATGTCGCCCACGACCACTTCCATGCGCCCGGCTTCCATCGGCACCTCCAGGCAGGCTACGGCCATTTTTCTCGCGAGCATCGGTGAAAGCGATGGCGAAAACGTGATCGACGCCCGGTGCTGCCGATACTGTCCTTCGGGCGCCTTGGCTGTATTTTCGTCGGAGGGGCTACGTGTCGAGAAAGCCATCGAAGACGGAGAGAGCCATGCCCATAACACGACGCGAGACTTTCAAGGTTGCCGCCGGCGCGCTGGCGGGCTTCGCTGCGTCATCCGCCGGATGGTCGGCCGCGGCTGCTGCGACCGCCGCCGACAGCTACGACGGCGGCAAGATCACCATTGCTCCGATCCATCACGCCTCGTTCGTGATGACGCTTCCGGAGATGGTGATCTACAATGACCCCGTGGGCGGCGCCGCCCTCTTCGACGGTCATCCGGAACCCGACCTCATTCTGATAACGCACCAGCACAGCGACCACTACGATCCGAAGACACTCGGCGATCTCGTGAAGGAAAAGACCCGGCTGCTGACGAACCCCTCCGTTCACGACATGCTGCCGGACGAACTGAAGGCGAAGGCGACCCGGATCGCCAACGGCCAGTCGACGAAGATCGGGAACGTGCCGATCGAAGCTGTGCCGGCCTACAACACGACCCCCGACAGGCTGAAATACCATCCGAAGGGCCGCGACAACGGCTATGTGCTCACCGCCGACGGCAAGCGCATCTACATTGCCGGCGACACCGAGGACACGCCCGAGATGCGCGCCCAGAAGGACATCTTCATCGCTTTCGTTCCGATGAATCTGCCCTATACGATGACGACGGATCAGGCAGCATCGGCGGTAGAGGAATTCGCGCCGACCTATGTCTATCCCTACCACTATCGCGGCTCCGACCCGAAGGAGTTCGCGGCAAGGCTCGACGAGGCGGGATCCCGGACGAAGGTCGTGTTCGGACCCTGGTACAGCTGAACGGTGCTGTCGACGGCCCTGCGGCCGGCCTGGCCTCAGGCTGGCCCGGCACCAATGGCCGCGAGATAGCGCTCGGCGGATTTCCGCACGACTTCCTTGCCGTCGCGGTGGACGGTGCGACCGGCGAACGCGCCGAAGATGCTGTCGAATTCGCATGATTCGACGGCCTCGACGATGCTGCGCACCTTCCTCGCGTCGAGCGGAATGAGGTTCGGGTAGCTGTACATGAAGCTGACATGGCGCCGGTCCGGTACGACCTGGATCGTATCGCCCGTCAGCAGCGCTCCGCGTCCCTGCATGAGCCACGGACAGTACAGCACCGATGCGCCGTCGAAATGGCCACCGCAACGGATCATCGTGGCGGGCCCGACCGAAAGCCTCTCGCCTGTCCATGGCTTCAGCGTGCCGCCGCCGCGCTGAACCCAGTTGCCGTCGTCGGCATGGATATGGACCGGAACCCCGCCGAAGGCAGCGCTCCATTCCAGCATCGAGGAATAATAGTGCGGATGCGAAATGGCGATCGCGGAGATCCCGCCCAATTCCCCGATCCTGGCGATGATCTCCCTGTCGACGAGGCTGAGGCAGTCCCACAGGATGTTGCCGCTTTCGTGCTGGACCAGGAATGCGCGCTGGCCGATGGCGAAATGGGGCTCGACGGTCAGGCTGTACAGACCTTCGGCTTCCTTTTCCCAGACGACCTGATGATGCTTCGAGAGCGCTTCCGGCGTCGTCCAGGCCTGTCCGCCTGCCGGCACCCACTGCCGCTCGTCCTCGCAGATCGGACAACGGGACGGAGGAGCGGCGCTCTCCGGGTACTGTGTGCCGCAGGTCGCGCAGATGAAGAGAGCCATCGTCACATCCTGAAAACGCCGAAGCGTGTTTCGCCTATCGGCGCGTTCAGCGCGGCCGACAGAGAGAGGGCGAGCACTTCGCGGCTCTTGCGCGGGTCGACGATGCCGTCGTCCCAGAGGCGCGCGGAGGCATAGAGCGGGTGCGACTGGCGCTCGAACATTTCGAGCGTCGGGCGCTTGAATTCCGCTTCTTCCTCTGCCGACCAGGTGCCGCCCTTGCGCTCGATGCCCTCGCGGCGGACGGTGGCAAGAACGCCGGCGGCCTGTTCGCCACCCATGACGGAGATGCGGCTGTTCGGCCAGGTCCACAGGAAGCGTGGACCATAGGCGCGCCCGCACATGCCATAGTTCCCCGCGCCGAAGGAACCACCGACGATCATGGTGATCTTCGGCACCTGCGTCGTCGCCACCGCGGTCACGAGCTTGGCGCCGTCCTTGGCGATGCCGCCGGCCTCGTACTTGCGGCCCACCATGAAGCCGGTGATGTTCTGCAGGAAGACGAGCGGAATCCTGCGCTGCGAGCAGAGCTCGATGAAATGGGCGCCCTTCTGGGCGCTTTCTGAGAAGAGCACGCCGTTGTTGGCGAGAATCCCGACCGGCATGCCCATGAGATGCGCAAAGCCGCAGACCAGAGTGGTCCCGTAGCGGGCCTTGAACTCGTGAAAGCGCGAGCCGTCGACGATGCGGGCGATGACTTCGCGCACGTCGTACGGCGTCTTCAGGTCGGCCGGCACGACGCCGGCGATCTCTGCCGGGTCGTAGAGCGGTTCTTCCGGCGTCTCCAGCGCGAGTTCCACGCGCTTCTCCTGATTGAGGCTCGCAACCGCGCGGCGCGCCAGCATCAGCGCATGGGTATCGTTCTCCGCGAGATGGTCGGCGACACCGGAGAGCCGCGTGTGGACGTCGCCGCCGCCGAGATCCTCGGCGCTGACCACCTCGCCCGTCGCCGCCTTCACCAGCGGGGGGCCGCCGAGGAAGATCGTCCCCTGTTCCCTGACGATGATCGTTTCGTCGGACATGGCCGGAACGTAGGCGCCGCCCGCGGTACAGGATCCCATGACGACGGCGATCTGCGGAATGCCCCGCGCCGAAAGGTTTGCCTGGTTGTAGAAGATCCGTCCGAAATGATCGCGATCGGGAAATACCTCGTCCTGGTTCGGCAGGTTGGCACCGCCGGAATCGACCAGGTAAACGCAAGGAAGCCGGTTCTCTCCGGCGATCTCCTGGGCGCGCAGATGCTTCTTCACGGTCACGGGATAGTAGGTGCCGCCTTTCACGGTGGCGTCGTTGCAAACGACCATGACCTCGCGGCCCTCGACGCGGCCGATCCCGGCAATGACGCCGGCAGCGGCTATGTCGCCGCCATACATGCCGTGTGCCGCGAAGGTTCCGATTTCGAGGAACGGAGAGGCCGGGTCGAGAAGCTGGCGCACGCGCTCCCGCGGCAGCAGCTTGCCGCGCGCAAGATGCCGCTCGCGCGCGTGCACCGGGCCGCCCTCGGAAATCGCGGCGGCGACCTGCGCGGTTTCGGCGATGAGCGCTTCCATCCGGCCGGCGTTGTCCCTGAAGGACCGGGAGGAGGGCGAGATCTTGGAATGGAGGACGCTCAACTCGGCACCAGGGCAGGTTCGTGATTGCGGGAAGCCATTTCCGTCATGCCGACTCCGCGAACATCTCCCGGCCGATCAGCATGCGGCGGATCTCGCTGGTGCCCGCGCCGATCTCGTAGAGCTTCGCGTCGCGCAGCAGGCGTCCGGTCGGGTACTCGTTGACATAGCCATTGCCGCCGAGCGCCTGAATGGCCTCGAGGGCAACCTGCGTCGCCTTCTCGGCGGCGTAGAGGATGCAGCCGGCGGAATCCTTGCGGGTGGTCTCGCCACGGTCGCAGGCGGCCGCCACCGCATAGACATAGGCGCGGCAGGCGTTGAGCGTCGTGTACATGTCGGCGAGCTTGCCCTGCATGAGCTGGAACTCGCCGATCGGCGTCCCGAACTGCTTGCGCTCGTGCGTGTAGGGCACGACGACGTCGAGGGCGGCCGCCATGATGCCGAGCGGCCCGCCGGCAAGCACCACGCGCTCGTAGTCGAGGCCGGACATCAGGATCTTCACCCCCTGCCCTTCCTGGCCGAGGACGTTTTCGAACGGAACCTCGCAGTCCTCGAACACCAGTTCGCAGGTGTTCGAGCCGCGCATGCCAAGTTTGTCGAGCTTCTGGGCCGTGGAGAAGCCGGCCATTCCCTTCTCGACCAGAAACGCCGTGATCCCCTTCGAGCCGGCGTCGGGATCGCTTTTCGCATAGACGACGAGGGTGGACGCGTCCGGTCCGTTGGTGATCCACATCTTGTTGCCGTTCAGCACGAAGCGGTCGTTGCGCTTCTCGGCCCGAAGCTTCATCGACACCACGTCGGAGCCCGACCCCGGTTCGGACATGGCAAGCGCACCGACATGCTCGCCCGAGCAGAGCTTCGGCAGGTATTTCGCCTTCTGCTCGCCAGAGCCCCACCGGTTGATCTGGTTGACGCACAGATTGGAGTGGGCGCCGTAGGAGAGGCCGACCGAGGCCGACGCCCGTGAGACTTCCTCCATCGCGACCGCGTGGGCCAGATAGCCCATGCCGGTGCCGCCAAAATCCGGATCGGCGGTCATGCCCAGCAACCCGAGCTCGCCCATCTCGCGCCAGAGATGCATCGGGAACTCGTTCTCGCCGTCGATCCCGGCGGCCAGCGGCGCGACACGATCCTGCGCGAAGCGACGCACGGTCTCCCTGAGCGCGTCGATCTCCTCGCCGAGACCGAAACCCATTCCGGTCGCATACATGCGGCTACCTCCCTGCTTCAGAAGGAGCAGATACCGGCTCCGCGCCTCCCGTCAACCGGTATTCTCGACGGCACTTTCCGACGGCCCCCGCCCGTCCGGAAGGCGGGGCGTCGACGAGGTCACGCGGAAGCGATGCCCGGTCGGCGCCTGCATGACGACCGCATGATCGACGACGCCGACTTTCCGGGCACCGATCGCGGTCAGGCGCCTGACCTCCTCCTGAAGGTCGGCGGTCTCGATGTCGACATGAATTCCGGGGGTCTCGTGAACGCCCTGGATGATCAGGGTGACAGAGCCGTCGCTGGCGATCAGCCGCGCGCAATTGGCGTCCTCGTCGATCTCCGAAGGACGCCCAAGCGCTTCGGACCAGAAGCCCGCGGCGTGCTCCACATGATCGGTGTGGCATTCGATCACGATCTGACCGAGGCGGCTCCAATGTGCCATCGCATTCACCTTTGGCTTTCGAATCCCCTCGCGAAACTATGCCCGCAAACGACATTCGATGCCAGCAGGCAGGTCGGCGAGGCGCAGACCGGGTTCCGGCAAGGGGCCCGCCGCAGCGGGGCTTCCCGACCGGGCTCCGTCAATGCACCAGGCCGGGGAACAGCCCGATGATGCCGATGATGATGAGATAGATCGCCACGATGAAATTGAGCAGGCGCGGCGCCACCAGGATGAGGATGCCGGCGATCAGTGCGATCAGCGGTCCGAGAGCGAAATGAAGTGTCACCGAATGCATTCTGTCACCTTGGTAAAGAGATCCCCGCAACGGCCCGGACACCGCGGAGCGATTCCGCATCGCGCGCGCCGCCCGAATCGTCGCCGAACCGTTATGCGACAGTTACGAGAAACCGGCAACAGGGTGCGGAACGTAGGGATTCTCCAGGCGCCCGATCTCCTCTTCGGCAAGTTCGAGCGAGAGAGCCGCGACGGCGTCGTCGAGGTGGTGCGGCTTCGAAGCACCGATGATCGGCGCCGTGACGCCGGGCTTGGCGAGGAGCCAGGCGAGCGCGACCTGCGCCCTCGGCACGCCGCGTGCCTGTGCCAGTGCCCCGACGGCTTCGACGATGCGGCGGTCGGAATCGCCGGTGTTGACGTAGAGCGTCTTGCCGAACTCGTCGGTGTCCTGGCGCCCGGAACTTTCGTGCCAGCCGCGCGCGAGGCGGCCTCGCGCCAGAGGGCTCCAAGGCAGGATTCCGATGCCCTGATCCCGGCAGAACGGCAGCATCTCCCGCTCTTCCTCCCGGTTGAGCAGGTTGAGGTGGTCCTGCATCGAGACGAATTCCGTCCAGCCGTTTAGCCGGGCCGTGTAGATCATCTTGGCGAACTGCCAGGCATGCATTGAAGAAGCGCCGATGTAGCGGGCCTTGCCCGCCTTGACCACGTCGTGCAGCGCCTCCAGCGTTTCCTCGACCGGTGTCTTCGGATCGAAGCGGTGGATCTGATAAAGGTCTACGTGATCCGTACCGAGACGCCGCAGGCTCGCGTCGATCTCCGTCATGATCGCCTTGCGGGACAGGCCCGCGCCGTTGGGGCCGGGCCGCATGCGCCCGTTCACCTTTGTCGCCAGCACGATCTCCTCGCGCTTGACGAAGTCCTTGAGCGCCCGGCCGACGATCTCTTCCGAGGTGCCGTCGGAATAGACGTTCGCCGTGTCGAGGAAATTGATGCCGAGATCGAGCGCCTTCCGGATGAGCGGCCGGCTCGCTTCCTCACCGAGCGTCCAGGCATGGTTGCCGCGATCGGATATTCCGTAGGTCATGCAGCCGAGGCAGAGGCGCGACACCTCCATCCCGGTGGAACCGAGCCGCACATATTCCATCTTCACCTCCTGTTCCCGAATGCCCCGGATATAAGCCGGCGCCCGGCGACGACCAGACGCGATCCGGCGGAAAGTCGTCGCGTACGAGCGGGAGGGGAACCGGAAATCCGTTTGACCCGTTCCTGTCCAACGCTTCTAATGCACAAGTTATGGCGTCGCATTGAATTGCAACCGTGCAAGGAATGGAGAGCAGAGATGGGTGGCGACATGCAGGAGCGCATCAGCGTCCGCGCGTACAAGATCTGGGAGGAAAAGGGACGGCCTAGCGGCTCGGCGGAAGACCACTGGCATCAGGCCAAGCGCGAAATCGAGCAGGAGGACAGGGCGGCCGGCGGCGTGACGGCGAAGAAGCCGAAAGCGACAGGCACCGGCAAACCCGCCGCCGCCGCAAAATCGGCCGATGCAACCGCCACGCGGCCGGCAGCCAAGCCGGCGGCGGAGCGCAAGCCGGCGGCGAAGGGAAAACCGGCGTCGAAGAAGAAGAACTGAGCCCCGACGCGTCGGACCCGACGCTCACCGGTCAGCCGGCCCGTCCGACCCCGCCTCCGCGGACGCTGCCACTTCCCTCGAGAAGACGTGCCTTGCCGCGGCGGCCGTGCGCACCCGCATCGTGATCCAATGCGGCCAGTTTTCGTATGGTCAAAAGGTTACCGTCAACGCTTGCGGGTTCGGGATCGGGTGTTCAAGACTGTTCTGGTGGTGGGAAGCGCGCCGGATGCTTTGCGCGCGAAGGAGATCGATCGGCGACACCTGTCGGCGATCGTCGCGATCAACAACGCCTGGCGGGTCCGCGCGGACTGGACGCACTGCGTCCATGCCGGTGACTTTCCGGAGGATCGAAGGCCGATCCCGACGGGGGAGCAGAGCCTCGTCTCACACCGCGAATATGTGCCGGCCAACAACCTCTATGGAGGCATCGTCTACGCCGGAGCCACCATGGCCTTTTCGACGGCGTACTGGGCTCTCGCCGTTCTGAAACCGTCCCTCATGGCGTTCTGCGGCTGCGACATGATCTACGACCGGCCGTCCGGCCCGACCCATTTCTATGGGCGCGGCAGCGCCGATCCGCTGCGCGACGACCCGACGCTGCAGAGCCTCGAGGCCAAATCGAACAGGCTGCTGCTTATTGCCGCAAGCCAAGGCTGCCTTTGCGCCAACCTTTCGGCGGCGGAGCGAAGCCGCCTCACCTTTCCTCGCCTCCAGGGCGGGCTCTCAGGTTCCGGGCTCTGCGAGCGCCAGCAGGAGATGCTTCGGGCGGTGAGCGCGAATTGCGACGACGACGCGATGCGGTCCGCGCTCGTACGGGAGGCGGAAGCCGGCAACTTCATCGAGGACGGTGACTACTGGCGTCACGAGGCGCGGATCGACGCCGCCGCACTTGCAGAAATCGACGGTCTCTGGCTCGCTTCCTACCGCGAACCGCCGTCCGTTTCCGTGGCCGTGAGGAAATCGAAGTCGCAACCCTCGGGCGCCTGCAGCACCGCGCGCCTGTAGAGCGCCTGATAGCCGCGCGACGGCGCGGGCGGGGCCCGGTGCCCGGCGAGGCGGTCGGCGATCTCGCTGTCGTCCAGCAGGAGATCGATACGCCTGTTGTCCACGGAAAGCCTGATCCTGTCGCCGCTCCTGACGGCAGCCAGCGGACCGCCGGCGGCGGACTCGGGCGCGATGTGCAGCACGATCGTCCCGAAGGCCGTACCGGACATGCGTGCGTCGGAGATACGCAGCATGTCCCTGACGCCGGCGCGCGCCAGCTTGCGGGGGATCGGCAGATAACCCGCTTCCGGCATCCCGGCAGCGAGCGGCCCGGCGTTTTTCAGAACCAGCACGTCGTCGGGGTCGACGTCGAGATCGGGATCGTCGATTCGAAGGGCGAGATCCTCCAGCCCCTCGAAGACGACGGCGCGCCCCTCGTGCTCGAAAAGCTCCGGCGTGGCCGCCGCCCGCTTGAAGATCGCTCCGCCGGGCGCGAGGTTGCCGCCGAGCGCGACGAGACCGCCGACGCGCGAGACCGGCGCCTCGACGGAATGGATGACGCCGCGGTCCACCCACTCGGGACCAGTCTCGAGACGCTCGCGCAGGGTGCGCCCTTCCACGTTGACGACGTCGAGGTTCAGGAGGTCCTTCAACTCGTGAAGCACCGCCTCGACGCCGCCTGCGGCGAAAAAGTCTTCCATATAGCCGCTGCCCACCGGCTTGAGGTCGACCAGCACCGGCGTCTCGTCGGAGATGCGGTTGATTCGCTCATTGTCGATCCGTATCCCCAGCCTGCCAGCGATCGCCGCAAGGTGGATCACGGCATTCGTCGAGCCGCCGAGCGCCATCAGCATGCGCAGCGCATTGTCGACGGAAGCCTCGGTGATGACCTCGCTCGGGCAAACGGGCTGCTCTATGAGCCGGGCGGCCGCCCTGCCCGCTTCCTCGGCGGCGACCAGCCGGGCGGCATGGACGGCGGGAATGGCGGCCGTGCCCGGCAAGGCCATGCCGAGCGTCTCGGCGATGCATGCCATCGTGCTGGCCGTGCCCATGACCGCGCAGGTCCCGGCAGTGGTCGCCAGCCGCCCCTCGATCGCATTGATCTCCTCTTCGTCGATGGCGCCGGCGCGATACTGCGCCCAGTAGGCGCGGCAGTCGGTGCAGGCGCCGAGCCGCCGGCCGTGGTGGCGCCCCGTCATCATCGGGCCGGTCACGAGCTGGACGGCCGGCCGGTCGGCCGAGGCCGCGCCCATCAGCTGCGCGGGCACAGTCTTGTCGCATCCCCCGATCAGGACGACCGCATCCATCGGCTGGGCGCGGATCATTTCCTCGGTGTCCATCGCCATCAGGTTGCGGAACATCATGCTGGTCGGGTTGAGAAACACCTCGCCGAGCGAGATCGTCGGAAAGACCATCGGCAACGCGCCGGCGGCCAGGACGCCCCGAGTGACTGCCTCCACCAGTTCCGGCATGTGGCGGTGGCAGTTGTTGAAGCCGGACGCCGTCGCCGCGATACCGACGACGGGCTTGTCGAGACTTTCTCCGGACAGTCCGGTTGAGCGGGCGAAGGAGCGTCGCAGATAGCGGGCGAACGCGGCATCGCCGTAGTTCGTCAGGCCCTTGGCTATTCCGCGGTTCTCGGTCATCCGGCACTCCTCAGATCGGCAAGCGGCATCTCGCGAGCCCTTCACGATGGGCGAGAATAGAGGCCATGGCTCCGGCACCGCATCCCCTGCGACGATCGGTACCGGTCGCCGGCCACCGTTCCTCTGCAAAACCTACCTGCGCAGCGCCTCGCTGGCGAGGGCATGATCGACACCGTTCTGGATATGCTGGCGAAGAAGCTTCTGGGCCTTTCCAGAATCGCGCCGAAGCGCGACCTCCAGAAGCTCGCGATGTTCGTCCGCCGCCTTCTGGCCGCGGAATGTCAGCGAGATCATCTGGTAGCGCAGGTATTTGTCGAAGATGGCGGCATGGACCTCGATCAGGCTCCGTGAACCGCAGGCCTTGATCATCGCCTGATGGAACTCCCAGTCGTAACGCTTCCAGGTCTCCTTCACCGACTCGTCGCCGGCGATCATGCGCTGTTCCAGCTGGCTGAGCTTGTGGTGGGCCGCGACGACCGCGCCCTCCCAGTCCATGTCTCCGTTGCGGAAAGACAGGTCCAGCGCGTAGCACTCGAGCAGCGCGCGAAGGGCAGAAACCTCGCGCAGGTTCTCCGGCGAGATCGGCGCTACCTCGAAGCCGCGCTGCCCCTCCGCCACGACGAAACCCTCCGAAGAGAGCCGGTTGAGGATTTCGCGCAATGTCGAGACGCTGGCGCCATAGCGCTCCTTCAGGCGGTCGAGCCTGAGCTTCTGTCCGGGCGCCAGCCGGCCGAATATGATGTCGGTCCTGATCTGGCGATATGCACTCTCACCAACGCTGGGCGGCATGACGGCTGTGTTCATCCTGGCAATTCACCATATCGTTCGCGATCCATCATATATGGTGCCTTGTCTCCGGCATTGCAGCCAAAAACGCAGCTTCCCTCGAAATCAACCGCCGAACGGCGCAACCCGAAACCCCTGTCGAAAGACGGAATGTCGGACGAAATGGCACGGTCATGACGACCCCTTGAATTCCCGGGCGATGCGGGTCGCGTTGCCCAGCAGGATGTTGGCGTCCACGTCCACCGCCGTGAAAACGGTCCCGAAGTCCATGCAACGACGGGCAAAGTCCTTGTCCGGCGTGAGGATGCCGGCCGGCTTCCCGGCCTTCCGGATGCGGCGGATCGCGTCCTCGATCGCGGTGGCAACCTCCGGATGGCCGAGTTCGCCGGGATGGCCGAGACTGGAAGACAGGTCGGCGGGTCCTATGAAGATGCCGTCGATGCCCTCGACTGCGGCGATCGCCTCGATCTCGTCGAGCGCCTCGCGGCTCTCGACCTGGACCAGAAGGCAGAGTTCCTCCTCCGCACGCCGGGCGTAGTCGCGCACGCGGCCGTACCGCGTCGCCCGGGTGATGCCCGCGACACCGCGAATACCGACCGGCGGGTAGCGCACCGCGTCGACGGCCGCCTTCGCCTCGCGGGCGTTCTGCACATAGGGAATGAGGAGCGTCTGTGCCCCGAAATCGAGGATGCGCTTGATCAGCACGGCGTCGTTGCTCGCCGGCCGCACCACGGCCGAGACCGGATAGGCGGCGGCGGCCTGCAATTGCGGAAGGACGGTCAGCGGATCGCCCGGTGAATGCTCGGTGTCGATGAGCAGCCAGTCATAACCGCAGGTGGCCAGCGCCTCGACGGTAAAGCTGCCCGGCAGCGTGCACCAGAGCCCGATCTGCTGGCGGCCCTCCGCGATCGCGCGCTTGAATTCGTTGCGTGGCAATTCCATGTGGCATCTCCTCGATACTGGCGTACGGCCGGCATGGAGCCGGCAATGATTCAGGCAAGCGTGGCAGGACGGTCGTGCGTTGCGCCGCCTCCGCCGATCTCCACGGCAGCGGCAGTCTGCGCCGACCTCTTGATGGCCTCGACGACCTCGAGCGTCCGCAGTCCCTCACGGCCGGACACGAGCGGTTCGGCCTCGCCGCGAATGACCGCGGCGAAATGACGGATCTGGCGGACGAGAGGGTCCTCGCGCTCGACGGAGACCGCCTCCGCGGCGACCGGCTCCAACCAGCTGCGCCTGCCCCCGCAGGTCCACAGCTTCAGGTTTGGAAGTTCCAGCGCGCCATGGGTGCCGCCGATCAGGCAGCAGGCCTCGTCCGTCGCTGGATAGGCCGGGTTCTCCTTCGCCGTCAGTTCCCAGCTCCAGGGCGCCACGATGGTATCCGAGACGTTCATCGTCCCGAGGGCGCCGTTGGCGAAGCGCAGAAGGACGACCGCGGTCTCCTCCACCGGGTTGCCGCGGATCGCACTGGATTCGAGCGCATGGACAGAGACCACTTCCCCTACAAGGTGGCGCAGCAGGTCGACGTCGTGGATCAGGTTGAGGAACACCGGCCCGGCGCCTTCCTGCCGGCGCCAGGCGGTATCGAAATAGTCGTCCGGCTTGTACAGCCAGAACATGCCGTGGACGGAGACGATCCGTCCGACGGCGCCATCGCCAAGGCGTCTCCTCGCCTCTGCGATCAGGGGATTGTGGCGGCGATGATGGCCGACGAGGAGCGGCACCCCGCGCTCCTCCGCCCGCTCGACAAGCCGCCGCGCAGCCGCGACATCCACCGCGACCGGCTTTTCGACCAGGGCGGGAATTCCCGCCTCGACGCATTGCAGTCCGTTGTCCACGTGCAGCCGGTTCGGCGTCGCCAGCACCGCGCCGTCCGGCGCCTCGCCGGCGAGCATGTCCGGCAGGCTGGCAAACCAGGGCACGCCTTGGCTTGCCGCGAAGTCCCGGGCCGCGTCGGCCGGATCGACGACCGAGTGCAGCCTTGCCGTCGGCACCTCGGCGATGGCCTCGACGTGGCGCCGGCCGATCAGGCCCGCGCCGGCGACGGCGATCGATACGGTGCCAGCCATCTCGCTCTCTCAGCCCGCCGTCGCGTCGAGAAGAGTTGCCACACGCCGGAGCGCAAGCGCGTATCCCTCGGTGCCGCAGCCTGCGATGACACCATCGGCCCTCAGGGAAACATAGGAATGGTGGCGGAAGGGCTCCCGCTGGTGGACGTTGGAGATGTGCACCTCGAAGACCGGAAACTCGCACATCTTGAGGGCATCGAGAATTGCAACCGACGTGTGCGTGAAAGCTGCCGGATTGATGACGATCGCGCTGGCGGCTTCCCGCGCCTCGTGTATCCAGTCGATGATCACGTGCTCCGCATTGCTCTGGTGGAAGCGGACCTCGAGGCCGAACTCCGCGGCAAGCGCCCGGCATCCCGCCTCGACGTCGGCCAGCGTTTCATGACCGTAGATTTCCGGCTGGCGCTTTCCGAGGAGATTGAGGTTTGGCCCATTCAGGATGAAGACCGGCTTGACCATGAAATTGCTCCTTGCTCTTGCGCTTCCGGGTATCGGACAGGCCGCTCTCGCGGCCCCTCGCTGAGGATCGCCGCCTTCGGTACGGGAGGCCGAAACATGCCTCCGCCATTAAGCCCAGTTCATCATAGGAAATCAAGTTCGTATGAGTTTCCGGGTTTCGTGTGTTGTCAAGGGAATTGATTTGTGCGACTTTCGGATGGGTGAAAAGCCGGCACGAGCAGCTGGCATACCCTCAATAATCCCGGGAGGATCTGCAATGCCCTTGAACCTCACTCGACGTGCCTTCCTCGGCTCCACGGCAACGGCGCTCTCGGCCGCATCGCTGGCCGGCCTTTCGATCCCGGCGCTGGCCGATGACAAGATCACCTTGCGGCTTTCGTCGCCGGCAACGCCCAACGACCAGCGCGCCGTCGCGCTGACCGACGTCTTCGGGCCCGAGGTCAAGGATTTCGCCAGTTTCGAGCCGCACTGGAACGCCACCCTCTTCAAGCAGGGCACCGAGCTGGAGGCCATCGCGCGCGGCAATCTCGAGATGTCGATCACATCGCCGCAGGAACTCGCCGTCTTCATTCCGGACTTCTCCATCTTCACGGCCGGGTACATGCTGAAGAGCGCCGAGCAGCAGGTGAAGGTTTTCAACGCCGACTTCATGGACCCGCTCAAGAAGAAGGTCGAAGACAAGCTCAACGTCAAGCTGCTGACGGTCATGTATCTCGGCAAGCGCCAGCTCAACCTGCGCCAGAGCCGGAAGGAACTCGACGTCAAGACGCCGAAGGATCTTTCGGGCGTGAAGCTCAGGATGCCCGGGACGGACGCATGGCAGTTCCTCGGCAAGGCGCTCGGCGCGAATCCGGCGCCGATGGCCTTCACCGAGGTCTACACCGCCCTGCAGACCGGTGCGATCGACGGACAGGACAACCCGCTTCCGACGGACAAGAGCTCGAAGTTCTACGAGGTGACGAAGCAGATCTGCCTGACCAGCCACCTCGTCGACCAGAACTACCTGGCCTTCTCGAAGACGGTCTGGGACAAACTGACGCCGGACCAGCAGAAAACGGTCCAGAAGGCGGCCGACGACGCGGCAGAGAGCGGACGGAAGAAGCAGCTTGCGCTCGAAGAGGAACTGCAGGGCTTCTTCAAGGACCATGGGCTCGACGTCTATGCGCCGGATGTCGATGCGTTCCGCACGCATGTCCAGAAGGCCTACCTCGAGTCGAAGTTCTCGAAGGACTGGCCGAAGGGAATGGTCGACAAGATCAACGCGCTCTGATCGCCGGAGGCCGGCATGCCCGGAATCCTCGCCTTTCTGCGAAGGCGGGCGGACAACGTGGCGGTGGCCTTGCTCACCGTCATGTTCGCCGCCTTCATCGTTCAGATCGTCTCGCGCTATGTTCTCGACGCGCCGGTCGGCTGGTCGGTCGAGGTCTGCCTGACGACCTGGCTGTGGGTGGTTTTCTGGGACGCGGCGTTCGGCCTCGCCGATCGCGATCACGTCAAGTTCGACATCTTCTACCATGCGGCGGGCGCGCGGCTGAAGCGCGTGCTCGCCATCATTTCGGCGCTGGCGATCGCCGGCGGGCTCATCGCCTCCATGCCGGCAACCTACAGCTTCATCACCTTCTACAAGATCAAGACCAGCGCGACGCTGCACCTGCGCCTCGACTACGTGTTCAGCATCTACGGGATATTCGCCGTAGCCACGGTACTGAGGTATCTCTGGCGCACGATCTACATCCTGCGCGGCGGCTCGCCGGACGACGTGGAGCCCGGGCATGAATCCCTGATCGAAGGCGAGGAGGTGCGGCGGCCATGACGCTGTCCTTCGGCCTGTGCCTGATGACGCTGCTGCTGATGGCCGGCATCGGCGCACCGATCGCCTTCTCGATGCTCATCGGCGCGATCGTCTATGTCGCGGTCAAGGGGCAGGACATGTCCCTGCCGGCCGAGCAGATCATCGAGGGACTCTACGACAGTTTCGTGCTGCTGGCGGTGCCGCTCTTCATCGTCGCGGCCAACATCATGAATGCCGGGACGATCAGCGATCGGCTGCTGAAATTCTGCGTCGCGCTCGTCGGCCGCTTCCGCGGCGGCCTCGGCCACGTCAACGTCGTCGCAAGCCTGATCTTCGCCGGCATGTCGGGCTCGGCCGTCGCGGATGCGGCCGGCATCGGCAAGATCATCATCGAGATGATGACGAAGGACGGCCGCTACCCGAGGGGATACGCCGCGGCGATCACCTCCGCGGCCTCGACGGTCGGACCGATCATCCCTCCGTCGATCCCTATGGTCCTCTACGCGCTCGTCTCCGACCAGTCGATCGGCTACCTGTTCCTCGGCGGTATCGTTCCGGGGCTGTTCATGGGCGTCGTCCTGATGTTTCTCAACACCTGGATGGCGAGGAAGCGCGACTTCAAGCTTGAAGAAGGCGTGCCCCTGAAGGAGCTGCCACGCCTGACCATGAACGCCTTCCCGGCGCTGCTCATGCCCGTGATCCTGCTCTACGGCATCTATGGCGGCGTGACGACACCGACGGAAGCCGCCGCCGTCGCGGCCGCCTACGCACTGCTGCTCGCGGGTCTCTTCTATCGGGCGCTGAGCCTGAAATCGCTCTACCGGATCATGCTGCAAAGCGCCCACTCGTCGGCGTCCGTCGGCATGGTGATCGGCGGGGCGCTGATCTTCAACTACATCGTCGCCAGCGAGAACATCCCGGCCAAGGTGCAGGCGATGGTCGACGCTTGGCAGCTCTCGCCGATCGCGTTCATGCTGGTCGTCAACGCGATCTTCCTCGTGCTCGGCTGCCTCCTGGACGCGTCGACCATCATCCTCGTCATCATACCCCTCTTCATCCCGGCATGCCGGCACCTGCACATCGACCTCATCCATTTCGGGGTGGTGGCCGTGGTCAACTGCATGATCGGGCTGATCACGCCGCCCTACGGCATCGTCCTCTTCGTCATCAACGCGGTCACCGGCATTCCGCTCAAGGAAATCATCCGGGAAATCTGGCTCTTCATCGCCGTGCTCGTCGCGGCCCTGCTGGTGATGATCTTCGTGCCGGCAGTCGTGCTGTGGCTGCCGCGGCTCTTCGGTTACGCCGGATAGGAACATGACCACGCACCCCGCCCCAGGTTCCAGTCCCGCCGCGATCCCGCTGAAACTCGGGCTGATCGGCGACAACATCCGCGAGTCCCGCGCGCCGGCGCTTCACCGGCTGGCGGGGCGGCTCGACGGCTTCGACGTGACCTACGACCTGCTGATCCCGGCGGAACTCGGCCTCGATTTCGACGCGCTCTTCCGGAACTGCCACGCGAGCGGAATGCGAGGCCTCAACATCACCCTGCCCTACAAGGAGCGCGTGCTGGCGCTGATCGAGGTCGGGGATCCGTTCATTCGATCGATCGGCTCGGCCAACACTGTCGTCTTCGAACCGCATGGGCCGGTGGGTCACAACACCGACTACAGCGGTTTCATGGCCGCCTATCGCGAGCGTTTCGGCTCGATGCCGCCGGGCACTGTCGTCCTGGTCGGAGCGGGCGGCGTCGGCCGGGCCGTCTCCTTCGCCCTCGCCAAGCTCGGGGCCACAGGCGTCCGCATCGTAGACAACAACGCGGCAAAGGCTGCCGCGCTCGCGAGAGCCCTGGAAGCTGCGTTCGGCGATGCCATTGCGGTCCAGACCTTCGAGGACGTCGCGACGGCAATCAATGGCGGGGACGGGATCGTCAATTGCACGCCGGTCGGGATGTCCGGCTATCCGGGCTCTCCCGTTCCGGCCGAGGCGCTCGGCGGCTGCAAATGGGCTTTCGATGCCGTCTACACCCCCGTCGACACGCAGTTCAAGCAGGACTGCGAACGCGCCGGCGTGGCATTTCTCACCGGCTACGAGCTCTTCTTCAACCAGGGCGTCGATGCCTTCCGCATCTTTGCCGGCCGACCGGTCGGGGATCTCGGGCGCTTGCGGGCCGGCTTGATGGATTCGTCGGCCTGAGGCCACTCCTCCGGGCGTTCCGGGAATGCCAGGCCAGCAACCACAGGTGGCATGCATGGCACAGATCACGTCGATAACGCTGCCGAACTTCCTCGTCATCGCGCTTGGCTTCGCTTCCGTGCGCAGCTTCCATGTGAAATCTGCTCGGCGGCGCTGCTGACGACGACCGTCGCTTCCTTCATCACGCTCAGCGTCGTGCTGCTGATCGTTCACCGCTGGCTTGGCGTTGCACCTTGAGAGAAGAGGAGTTGTCCCCATGAAGACTTCGATCGCGACCGTCTCTATAAGCGGCAACCTCGAAGAGAAGCTCACTGCGATCGCGGCAGCTGGCTTCGACGGCGTCGAGATCTTCGAGAACGACCTGCTGACGTTCGATGCCACCCCGGCCGAGGTTGGCCGCATGGTGCGCGAGGCGGGCCTGGAGATCACGCTCTTCCAGCCATTCCGGGACTTCGAAGGCATGCCCGAGCCTCATCGCGCGCGCAACTTCGACAGGGCCGAGCGAAAGTTCGATCTGATGGGCGAGCTGGGAACCGACCTGATGCTCGTCTGCTCCAACACCTCGCCCGTCTCGCTCGGCGGTATCGACCGGGCGGCGGCCGATTTTCGCGAACTCGGCGACCGGGCCGCCAGGCACGGCATCCGGGTCGGCTACGAGGCCCTCGCCTGGGGCCGCCACGTCAACGACCATCGCGACGCCTGGGAGGTGGTGCGCAGGGCCGATCATGCAAACATAGGCCTGATACTGGATTCCTTCCATTCTCTGGCGCGCAAGATCGATCCGTCCTCGATTCGTGCTATTCCAGCGGACAGGATATTCATCGTCCAGCTGGCCGACGCGCCGCTGATCGACATGGACCTCCTCTACTGGAGCCGGCATTTCCGCAACATGCCGGGCGAAGGCGACCTGCCCGTGATCGAGTTCATGCGCGCGGTGGCGGCCACCGGCTACGACGGCGTCGTCTCGCTCGAGATTTTCAACGACCAGTTCCGAGGCGGCTCGCCGAAATCGATTTCCGTCGACGGCCATCGCTCGCTCGTCTACCTGATGGACCGGGTGGCGCGCGTCGAGCCGGAGATCCGCATGGGCGTTCCGGCGATGCCGGACCGCGTCGAGGTCGAAGGCGTCGAATTCGTGGAATTCGCCACAGCCGAGCCGGAGTCGCAAGACCTCACCCGGATGTTCGCAACCCTCGGCTTCCGGAAGATCGGCGAGCACGTCTCCAAGGACGTCACGCTCTGGCACCAGGGGCCGGCCGAAGCCGGCATCCACCTCATCGTCAATCGCGAACCGAACAGTTTCGCCCAGTCCGCCTATGCGATGCACGGCACATCGGTCTGTGCCATCGGCCTTAAAGTCGCCGATGCGCGGGCGACGGTGGAGCGCGCCATCGCTCTCGGCGCCGAGCTCTTCCATGAAAGGGTCGCTCCGGGCGAACTCGACATACCGGCGATCCGGGGCGTCGGCGGCGGCGTCATCCACTTCCTGGACGAAGGCTCCGAACTGTCCCGCGTGTGGGAACTCGAGTTCCGTCCGACGGTCGGAAGGCACTCTCCCGGCGCCGCGGATGCCGGGCTCCTGCGCATCGACCACGTCGCGCAAAGCATGGCCTACGACGAGATGCTGACCTGGCTCCTGTTCTACACCTCGATCTTCGCCACGCAGAAGACGGCCATGATCGATGTCGTCGATCCGGCCGGGCTGGTGCGCAGCCAGGCGATCGAGAACGCGGGGGGCTCCTTCCGCCTGACCTTGAACGGTGCAGACAACAGGCGAACCTTCGCGGGCCGTTTCATCGCCGAGAGTTTCGGCTCCGCCGTACAGCATCTTGCCTTCGGGACCGGTGACATCTTTGCCACCGCGAAGAGGCTGAGGGCCGATGGCTTCAGACCGCTCGAGATCTCGCGCAACTATTATGACGACCTGGAAGCCCGTTTCGGTCTCGATCCGGAATTTTCCGACCGGCTGAGGGCCGAAGGCATGCTCTACGACAACGACGGCAAGGGCGGGGAATATTTCCAGCTCTACAGCCCGACCTTCGGCGACGGGTTCTTCCTCGAGATCGTCGAGCGTCGCGGGGGCTATTCCGGCTACGGCGCCGCCAATGCCCAGTTCCGTATCGCGGCGCAGAAGCGGCACCTGCCGCCGAAGGGCATGCCAAAGACCTGAGCGCGGCAGAAGGAGCCGGGCCGGCCGGTCCCTTCCTCCTCCTGCGCGCGGCAGCATTCGGCTTCGCCGGCCATGTCAGCCGCGGCCGACGAAAGGCATCTTGGTCGCCATGACCGTCATGAAGAGGACATTTGCATCGAGCGGCATGTTGGCCATGCAGAGCAGCGCGTCCGTGATGTTGCCGACGTCGATGCGAGGCTCGGGTTGCGTGCTCAGGTCTGCCTGCAATACGCCGCCGGTCATTCTTTCCGTCATCTGCGTCGCCGCATTGCCGATGTCGATCTGACCGCAGGCGATGTCATAGCCCCGGCCGTCGAGCGCGGCCGAACGCGTCAATCCGCTGATCGCGTGCTTGGTCGCCGTGTAGGGCGCCGAGAACGGACGCGGCGCGTAGGCCGAAATCGAACCGTTGTTGATGATGCGTCCACCGCGCGGGCTCTGGTCGCGCATGATGCGGAAGGCGTGCTGCGTGCACAGGAACGGGCCGGTGAGATTTGCGGCGACGACGGTCGACCACTGCTCCCAGGTGATGTCCTCGAGGGGCACGGCAGGAGATCCGGCGCCGGCATTGTTGAACAGGAGGTCGAGCCGGCCAAACCTTCCCCGCACCGCCTCGAACAGGGCGGCCACCGAGGCGGGGTCCCCGACGTCGGTGCCGACGCAAAGCGTCCGGCTGCCTTCCGGGTCGCCCTCTCGGGCCGTCTCGGCCAGTGCGTCCGTGCGGCGTCCCGCAAGCGCTACCCGCCAGCCCTCCGACAGAAGAGCGAGCACCGCCGCCCGCCCGATACCGCTGCCAGCCCCGGTCACGAGGGCAATTCTACCTTCCGACATGTTTCATCCTCCGTTTTGACGGCCCGGCACGCCGAAGGATTTCCGGCGGTCGCAGCCCCTTGCTGTGCGAATTCCGGCAGTGTGCGGGGCTTCCTCCGCAGCACGCCAGGCGGCGTCGCGCCGTCCGGACCGGCGAAGATCGCAACGCCCCCGCACTTGTTGCCTTTCCTTCGATAATCCGACAACCTGCAGCTTCCGCGCGAAGGCCCGGCTGCGCGGCGCCGCGGCAATGGCGGGAGTGGAACAGAGCGGAGCGAAGCGATGGTCACGGATGAACCCTACCACGTCGCCGTCATCGGCCTCGGCTCGATGGGCATGGGGGCCGCAAGGTCCTGCATCGCCGGCGGGCTGCGGACCTTCGGCATCGATCCTCGGCGCGAAGCGCTGGACGAACTCGCGGCATCGGGTTGCGCCGGCGTCGGCCAGGACGGCGCGGAGTTCGCGGAACTCCTCGACGCCGTCGTCCTCCTCACTGTCAACGCGGACCAATGCCGCCAGGCTTTGTTCGGGGAAACGGGAATCGCGCACCGGCTTCGGCAGGGCACGCCCGTCATGCTTTCCGCCACCGTTTCGGCCGCCGACGCGCGCGACATCCACGCGGCTCTCGCCGAAATGGGCCTCGACATGCTCGACGCTCCGGTTTCGGGAGGACCCGTGAAGGCGGCATCCGGGGACATGACGGTGATGGCGGCGGGCGCGCCCGAAACCTTCCGCAAGCTGCAGCCCGTGCTCGACGCGGTCGCCGCGAAGGTTTTCGTCATCGGCACGGATATCGGCCAGGGCGCCACCGTCAAGATCGTTCACCAGTTGCTGGCGGGTGTCCATATCGCCGTCGCAGCGGAGGCGATGGCGATGGCGGCAAAGGCCGGCATCCCGCTCGATACGATGTACGAAGTGGTGACGAATGCGGCCGGCAATTCCTGGATGTTCGAAAACAGGATGCCGCACGTGATCGCCGGCGACTATACTCCCCGCTCCAGCGTCGACATCTTCGTCAAGGATCTCGGACTTGTCGTCGAGACCGGCCGGGCACTCAGGTTTCCGGTGCCTCTCGCCTCCCTCGCCCACAGCATGTTCGTCAACGCCAGCAATGCCGGCCTTGGCGGAAGCGACGACAGCGCGGTGATCAGGAACTACGCGGGTGTCGACCTGCCCGATCGGAAGCCCTAGCGGACGCTTGCCGGGGCCTGCGGCTTCTCCTAGGATCCGGCCGGCCACACTTCCGACAGGCCGGCAGGGGGAAATCGATCGATGAACCATCCGTTCAGGCTGGACGAACTCGTCGCGGTTGTAACCGGAGGAGCCAGCGGCATCGGCCTCGCCTCCGCAAGGATGCTCGCAGACGCGGGAGCGGAGATTGCCATCGTCGACCTCGACCGGGAGAAGGCGCAGGCAGCCGCAGGTGCCCTTCCGTCCGCCTTCAGCCTCGGCGCCGACGTCTCCGACGAAGCTGCCGTCGACGCCGCATTCGCCGAGATCGCCGAACGCTGCGGGCGTATCGACATTCTCGTCAATTGCGCAGGCCTCGCGATACGCCGTCCGGCCGTCGACCTCGCGCTCGAAGACTGGAACCGGGTCGTCGACGTCAACATGACCGGCAGCTTCCTCGCGTCGCGTGCGGCAGCGAAGACGATGATCGACAGCGGCCGCGGCGGCTCCATCATCCAGACCGCGTCCATCATGGGCCTTTCCGGCGGCGGCCTCTATCCGAACGTCTCGTACCAGGCCACCAAGGGCGCCATCGTGAACATGACACGCGCACTCGCCGTCGAATGGGCACCGCACCGGATACGCGTCAACGCCGTGGCGCCGACCTACGTGCGCACCCCGTTCATAAAGCCGCTTCTCGACCAGCCGGAGCTGATCGCCCGGATCGAGGCGATGACGCCGCTCGGGCGACTGGCCGAGCCGGACGACGTCGCCGCCGCCGTTCTCTTCCTTGCCAGCCCGGCGGCGGGCATGGTGACCGGTCATACGCTTCCGGTGGACGGCGGCTTTCTCGCCCAGTAGAGGACCCGGGCGAACCCGCACGGCGCGCATCTCCTACCGCCCCGGGGTCGCCCCGGCCCCGCAGAGGGTCTCGATCCAGCCCAGCCCCTCCTCCGGCGTCGTCCGCGGCCTGTACTCGCAGCCCACCCAACCCGGGTAGCCAAGCGCGTCGAGCTCATCGAAAACGGCACCGTAGGCGATCTCGCCCTCGTCGGGTTCCGCCCGGCTCGGAACGGCGGCGATCTGCACGTGACCGATGAGATCGCGGTAGCGCCGGAGCTTCATGATTACATCGCCCTCGGCCACGCCGACGTGGTAGACGTCGAACATGAGACGCAGAGCGTCCGAGCCGATCTCCTCGATCAGCCCGATTGCCTCGGCCACAGTCGAGTAGAAGTAGTCCGGCTTGTCGCGGGGATTGATGGGCTCCAGCAGCAGCGTGATCCCTGCCCGCTCCGCCTTTTCGACGCCGGCCCTGAGGTTTGCCGCCAATACGTCGCGGGCGCGGCCGCGTTCGCTTCGGGGAACATTTCCGGCCATGGCGTGGATGCTGGTTGCGCCGGAGGCCTTGCAATAAGCGAGCGACTGGTCGAGCGCCGCCTGAAACGCCGTCTCGCGTCCGGAAACGGCGCCGAGGCCGAACTCGCCCTTCGCCGTGTCGCCCGGCACAGTGTTGATGCCGAGCAGTTCGACGCGGTGTCGCTCGCAGGCGTCTCTCACTTCTTCAGCCGGCGTGTCGTACGGCCAGTGCATTTCGACGGCCGCGAACCCCGCGGCCGCAGCACGTTCTATCCGTTCGAGAAGTGGCAGCTGAGACCAGAGAAAGCCGATATTCGCCGAGAAACGTGGCATGGCGCTATTTCATCCTGAAGGAAGCGTTGAGGTCGGCCAACTGCTCCGGCGTCAGCCGGCGTATCTCGAGCTGGCGCGTGAGCAGAAGGAGCTTCGCCGTCTCTTCCAGCTCCTCGGAGGCGAACACGGCCGCCTCCAGCGAGGAGCCGGCGACGACCGGCCCGTGGTTGGCGAGAAGCACGGCCGAATGTTCGGCGGCGCGCTCCCTGATCAGCGGGGCTACATCGGCGGAACCGGGCTTCGTGTAGGGAACGACCGGCACGCGGCCGACACGCATGACGACATAAGGGGTGATCGGCGGAATGGCATCCTCCGGATCAATATCCGCGAGGCAGGACAAGGCGGTCGCGTGCGTCGAATGCAGATGCACCACCGCCTGGGTTTCAGGGCGCGCCTCGTAGAATGCGAAATGCAGGGGCAGTTCCTTGGTCGGCCTGTCCCCGCCGGTGTGGCGGCCGTCCGCGTCCAGTCTCGAAAGCCGATCGGACTCGAGAAAGCCCATGCATGAATTCGTCGGGGTCATCAGGAACCCGCCGCCGCATCGCACGGAGATGTTTCCCGAAGAGCCGACCGTGAAGCCCCGCTCGAAGAGCGAACGACCCCACCGGACGATAGACAGGCGCAGTTCCTGTTCTCCGGTCATGGCGTCCCCAATGCCGACAAGGCCTTTTCGAAGAAGTCCACGGCGCCGAAATTGCCGCTCTTGAGGGCGAGCCGCAACGGCCGGGCTCCGTCAGCTGCAAGGGCCGGCACGCCGGGGTCGATCTCGGGGCCGACCAGCATGTGACCGACGCCGAGTGCCGTGACCACCGCGCCGGACGTCTCGCCTCCCCCGACGACCAGCCGCGTCACTCCCTCCCCGGCGAGCGCGACCGCGAGCTTGCCGAAGAAGGCTTCGATGGCGCCTGCCACGGCTTCGCGTCCGTGGCGGCCCTGCGCTGCCTTGACCGAAGCGGCGTCTGCCGTGGAATAGACGATAGGCGCGGCGCCGGCGTGCTCGCGCACGAAGGCGACGGCATTTTCGACGGTCAGGCGACCGGACATCAGGTCGTCCGCCGAGATGGCCAGGCCGGGGTGAGAAGCGAGGTAGGCCTCGACCTGCGAAAGCGATGCATTCGAGCATGACCCGGAAAGGACGGTGCCCGGACCCCTGGTCTGCGTGAATCCCGACCCCTGCTCTCCAAGCAGACCGGCGCGGCGAAAGTTCTCCGGTAGCCCGAGCGCGATGCCGGAGCCGCCTGTGACGAGGCGATGTTCCTCGATCGCCTCGCCGACGACCATCAGGTCCTCGTCGGCCACCGCATCGACGACAACGAGCCGCCGGCCCGTTCGTGCTTCCGCGTCGATCGCCTCGCGTGTCGCGGCCGTGCCGCTGCGAACGGTGGCATAGGTGACGAGCCCAACCTCGCCCGCCGTCTGCAACCGGAGCCAGCGACGGATGTTCGGGTCGGTCATCGGGTTGAGCGGGTGGTTCTCCATGCCGGATTCGCTCAGGAGCTTCCCGCCGACGAAGAGGTGTCCCATGTAAAGCGTCCGGCCAGTCGCCGGGAAGACCGGGCAGACGATCGCGCACGGTGCTTCAAGCGCTTCGAGCAGCGCTTCGGCGACGGGGCCGATATTGCCCGCCGGCGTCGAATCAAACGTCGAGCAGTACTTGAAGAAAAACTGTCGACAGCCCTGCTCCCGCAGCCATTCGAGTGCAGCGAGCGATTGCCTGACCGCCTCGGCGGATGCGATCGAGCGGGTCTTCAGCGCCACCACCGCGGCCTCGCAGCCGGTGTCCGTGCCGGTACCGGGAATGCCGTTGAACTGCACGGTGCGCATGCCACCCTTGGCCAGAGTGTTGGCAAGGTCGCTCGCGCCCGTGAAGTCGTCCGCTATGCAGCCGAGAAGCATGACGCCACCCTAGATCTTTCCATGCATCTCGTCCTCGACATAGACGCGGACGATCTCGGCGAACGATTCCTCCGCCCGGAACCCGAGTTCGCTTGCCCGGCGTGTGTCGAAATCGCGCGCCCAGCCATCGACTATGGCGATTACCGCCTGGTCCGGCTCGTGGCGGATGAGGTTGACGGCCTTCTCGCCGGCGACCTGCCTCAACGCCTCGATCTGCTCGCCCACCGTGGCCGAAAGACCCGGCATGGAAAGGTTCCTCCGTCCACCCAGAGGCGCAAGATCGATCTCCGCCGCGTGCACGAGGAAGCCGACGGCGGCCCGCGGGCTGGCGAACCAGTGCCGCACGTCTTCCGCGACCGGAAGCACCGCCTCCTGGCCGTTGAGGGGTTCGCGCAGGATGCCCGAAAAGAAGCCGGAGGCCGCCTTGTTCGGTTTGCCCGGCCGGATGCAGATCGTCGGCAGACGGATGCCGATCCCGTCGAGGAAGCCGCGCCGGCTGTAGTCGGAAAGGAGAAGTTCGCAGATCGCCTTCTGCGTGCCGTAGCTCGTCAGCGGCGTATTGAAGAACTCGTCGCCGATCTTTTCGGGGAACGGCGCGCCGAAGACGGCGATCGACGAGGCGAAGACGACCCGGGGACGATAGTCGTCCCCGGCCAGGCGGATGGCCTCGAACAGGGCGCGCGTGCCATCGAGATTGATCCTGTAGCCCTTCTCGAAATCGGCCTCCGCCTCGCCCGAAACGATCGCGGCGAGATGGAAGACCACGTCGGGATGCCCTGCGACCAGCCGTTCGGCCGTGCCCGGCGAAGACAGGTCCGCGGTTTCGCAGGCGACGTCGCCCGCAAACTCCGGCGGGCGTTCCGGCGCCACGACGTCGACGAGCGTCAGCCTTTCGAGCGCTTTTCCGGCGAGTGCTCCGTCGCGCACGAGCCTTTCGGTCAGCTTGCGGCCGATCATGCCGGCCGCTCCGATGATCATGACATGCATTCGATCTGCCCTTTCCCTAGGTCACGCCAGCCTGAGGCGCATGACTGCGAAGGCCGGCAGCTTCACCGGTCCGCCGTCCCCGTCTTCGTTCATTCGATCCATGAAATCCGCGCTCCGGCTGGCAGCAACGAAACTGCCGGCGTCGAGCATGCTGCTCTCATTGACGGCGCATCCGGCCAGCGTAACTTCGATTTCCGCCGGTGTCAGGTTTGCGAGCCAGACCTCGGTTCCCTCGTCCGTCCGCCCGGCGACGGCCTGGAGCCTGTAGGGCGCCGAGTTCCGCAGCCGGACCCGCTTCGCGCCCTTCAGCCCGGCAAGCCCGCGCAGGACGTGGAAGACCGGGAAGAGGCCGCCTGCCTCGTCGTACCAGGGTTGCGGCCAGGGCATGGGCCGATGCACCGTGCCGAACGGGCCGGCAAGCCCGCCGAGCGTGACCGCCCCTGCCCCGCCTTCTGCGAAATGGGCGAAGTAGGCGAGGTTCCAGGCGGCACCGAGCAAGCCTCTCTGGCGCGGGTCGTTGTAGTTCATCGCCTGGCGGATGTTGCCGGGATTGGCCATCGGCTTCTCGCCATACGGATTGTCGCGCATGCCGATGGCGCTCGGCCCGACCGCGACCGGCTTGCCGCCGGCGATAGCGGCGGCGCTGCGTGCGATGAAGGGAAGCGCGCCGAGGCCCTCCATCACGGACCTGTCGTCGCCCGCATGGACGATCGCCGATGTCGTGAAGCTCACGAGATCCAGCTGATCGAGCGGCGGCCGCTTGCGGTTCAGCTCTGTGAAATAGCTGAACATTCCGCCGCCGAGGCGCGCGTCCGGGAAGGCCCGCCGGGCAGCCTCGTAGACATCCGCGAGTGGCGGACATGGCGGCCACGGGCTCCCCGGCAGCGTGCACTTGAGGTCCGGCGCGGGGCTTGCGAGCACGGTGTCGAATGTGCCGTCCAGGTCCGCCATCGTCCGGCCGAGTTCCTCGATCTCCGCGGAAAACCCGTCGACGCTGGAGACCACGGCCTCGAGCCATGCCGACGCACCGATCTTCCTTGCGAGGTCGAGCCCCTTCCGAAGCGTTTCCCGATCGTGTCCGCGGCGCGGGTCGAAGCGGCAAAGCACGTGGTCGAGGTCGAGATTGCGCAGGGTGTCCGCTTCCGACAGGGCGCCGTCGGCGTCGTCCGGATCGAGGCCCGCGCCGAGGACGGGCATGTCACCCGCCATCTCCTCGAGCGCGAGCTCGATCCCGCCGCCTGCGGACTGGCGGGAAGGCGGGCTTCCCTCCACCTCGAGCGTCACCGACTGTTCGATCGTCGATCCGGCGCCGAGGGTATAGGGCCACGGCAGCGCCAGCGGGCGCACATAGGTCTTGTAGGAGGCGTCCGTCCAGTTGCGCTGGTCCTCCATTTCGTAGGTGTCACCCTCCATGCGGCAGGTCACCGAAAGGCCCGGTGCGGCTTCATGGGTGAGCGCGCGCAAGTCCATCATCGGCTGCACCGGGTCTATGATCTCCGGGAAAGTCGCCTTCTCGTGACCGCCGTCCACGTGCTCGATCTCGACAGGCTTTCCGGCGACCACTTCGCCGGGATGCAGGACGACGAAGCCGGTCCGGTTCGTGACGAAGTCGCTCACGGCCTTGCCGGTACCGCGAAAGACCAGGTGGCCGTCGGAGCGGCCTTCGATTTCCGCGACGTACTCCAGGCGCTGGCCGGCGTCGGCGGCGGTCGCGCGATAGCGCACGCGGAAGCTGCCGCCTTCCTCCTCGACTACGAGATCCTCGATTTCGGGATTATAGGTGCCCCAGTTGCGGTCCCTGACGATGAAGGAGATTGCGCGCAGGAGTTCCACGCCGCCATAGCGGACGTAGCGCAGGTTTCCAGCCTCCAGCTCGGCGGTCAGCGGGCCGGCCTTCAGGATGCGCGGTGCCGGTACGGCCTCTTCGGTTCCGTAGAGACGAACGGCTGTCGAGGGCTCGGCGCTCATTGCTTCTTCCTCCCTTTCGCTTGTTGCATGCGGCTCAGCCTTCCGCCCGTGTGCTGACGAGACGTTCGACCAGGAGCGCGACGATGATGATGAGACCGATGGCGGAGCCCTGCCAGAACGGCGAGACTCCGAGCAGGTTCAGTCCGTTGCGGATCATGACCATGATGAGGACCCCGAAGAGGGTTCCGACGATCGATCCGCGGCCTCCGTAGAGGCTTGCGCCACCGATGACGACCGCGGCGATCGCGTCGAGTTCCATCATGTTGCCCATGAGCGGGTCGACCGACAGGAGCTGCGCGATGGAAAAGGTGATGGCGACGGCCGAGAGAGCGCCGGAAATCACGTAGGGCAGCACGCTGTAGAACAGGATGCTGAGCCCGGCGGTGCGCGCGGCCTCCTTGTTCGAGCCGATCGCGTAGATCGTTCGCCCGCCCTTCGTGTAGGTCAGGTAGGCCCACGCCACGACGAAGGTCAGCAGAAGGAAGGCGACGTTCGCGGGTATGCCGAGAACGCTCGTATAGACGATGTTCGACAAGCTGTCGGGGATGTTCGAGATCGCCGTCGCGCCGGAGAAGATGTAGGCCAGGCTCCTTCCGATCGCCATCATGCCGAGCGTGACGACGAAGGCGGCAAGGCCGAAATAGGCGATCAGGATGCCCGAGACGAGGCCGATTCCGGCGCCGCACAGGACGGCGAGCGGGATGGCCGCGTAGATCGGCATGTGCTGCAGCGACAGGCCGAGAATGACGCCGGTCACGCCCGCAACCGAGCCGACCGAGAGATCGATGCCGCCCGTCAGGATGACGAAGGTCATCCCGACCGACACGATGCCGATGACCACCGACTGGTCGAGAATGTTGAAGACGTTCGTCTCCGTCAGGAAATAGGGCGAAAGTACCGACAGCACCGCCGCGATAACGAGGGTGAGGCCGAGCATTCGCAGTTCCAGGCGACCGGTGATCCGGCCTATGAGCGGCCTGCGCGGCGTCGAGTTGGAATTTGCTATGGTCATCTGGTGGCAGCTCCGGTCACTGGTTGGCCGAAAGTTTTTCGACGTGTCGACGGACGGTGTCTTCGGGCGGCCGGGAGCCGGCACCTGCGAGGGTCAGGCCGATCCAGCCGAAGTCATGGCCCCGGCCGCTGGTCATCTGCATCAGCATCGTCGTCCTCGCGCCGTCCTTCTCGGTGACGAAGACCGGCTGCCGGCGATCGAGGGCTTCGGGGATGAGGGTTTCGGATGCGAGCCTGGCATCGCCGGCCCGGAAACCGGGGTCGGCTGCGGCGTCCGCCACGACGGAGTTCAGGCAAATGATCTCGTCGCCATCGACGAGCGCCCAGAACGCCGCGCCGCCGCACTCCTCCGTCATCTGCTTGAGCGCGCGAGTGTTTCGCGCCATCGACGTGCGCGGCGCCGCGAGCAGCGTCAGCTTCTCCTCGCTCAACCTTGCGCTCGGAACGTCGGCGACGCTCAGGCCGTCGCTGATGACGACCACCCGCTGGGCGAGCCCGAGAAGTTCCTCGAAGTCCGAAGACACGACCACCACGGCCACTCCGGTCGCCGCGATGTCGCGCAGCATCGCGTAGATCGAGGATCGCGTTCCGATGTCGACGCCCTTGGTCGGCTCGTCGAGGATGAGCACCTTGGGGTCGAGCAGGAGCCAGCGGGCGATGATGACCTTCTGCTGCATCCCGCCGGAAAAGTTCAGCATGTTCGAATCGAGCAGCCGTTCGGAGGGGAGTCCCAGGAGGCCGAGCAGTTCCTCGACGCGCTTCTCCCGCCTGCGATAGTCGAGGCCGAAGCCGCGATGCTCGCCCAGATGAGCGAGCAGCAGGTTCTCCTTGACGGAGAAGTCCGGCACGATGTTCTGCGTGCGCCGGTCCTCGGCGACGAAGCCGACGCCGGCCCGGATGGCATCGCTCGGCTTGCGCGGACTGAAGGGCGCGCCGTCGAGCGTCACCGTTCCGCCGGCGCGGGGCCTGAGGCCGAAGATGGTCTCGACGGCCTCCGAGCGCCCGGCACCCACGAGCCCGCCGAGGCCGAGAATCTCGCCGCGACGGACTTCGAAGGAGACGTCGCGGACGGCCGGCGGAGCGGAAAGGCTTTCGACCGACAGCACGACCGGCGCTTCCGCCGGCCCCCGCGCCTCCTCGTCGGACGCCTGCGCGTAGATCGGTCCGAGGTCCTGCCCGACCATCGCACGGATGATTTCGTTCTGTGTCAGTGTCGCCGTTTCGCGGGAAGCGAGCACCGTTCGGCCCTCGCGCATGACCGTCACCCTGTCGGTGATGGCGAAGACCTCCTCGAGGCGGTGCGAGACGAACATCAGGGCGTGTCCCTCCTCGCGCAGCCGAGACATGACGTCGAAGAGCCGCTCCACCTCGCTCGGGCTCAGCGACGCCGTCGGTTCGTCGAAGATGATGAGATCGGCGTCGACGGCCAGCGCCTTGGCGATCTCGACGAGCTGGCGCTGCGCGGCGGAGAGCAGCCGCACCTCGCGATCCAGCGGCAGGATGTGCTCATGGCCGAGCCGCGAGAGAATTTCGCTGGCAGCGCGGCGCTGGTGCGTCCGGTTCAGCCAGCCGGGGCGGCCGAGTTCCGGCAGGAAGATGTTCTCCAGCACCGAAAGGTCCGGTGCAAGCGACGTCTCCTGCATGACGATAGAGATGCCGGCGTTCAGCGCATCGCGCGTGTTCCGCAATTTCAGAGGCGCGTCGCGATAGAGGAACTTGCCGCTTTCGCACGCGATATGGCCGCAGATCGCCTTGGACAGGGTGGACTTGCCGGCCCCGTTGGCGCCGAGCAATCCATGCACCTCCCCGATCCTGACCTCGAGGTCGGCGCCGGCGAGCGCGCGCGTGCGGCCGAACGTCTTGTGGATGTCCGTGGCGACGAGCAGGGGCTGCCCTGCGGCATCTATGGAAGTGGTTCGTGTCATGGTGATCCGGCCGGCGGCCGGCCCGCGCGGAAGGCGGGCCGGCGCGCGGTTACTTCATCTCGTTGGCGAAGACGGTCTTCTTCACCGTCGGCAACTTCTGGTCTATGTTGTCGCTCGTCACGACGAGAATCGGCACCAGGATCTGTTTCTCGGGCTTGCCGCCCTTGAGATGCTTGATCATGGCTTCCCCGGACCTCACGCCCATCAGGTACGGCTGCTGCATACCGGATACGACGATCTTGCCCGACTTCAGCAGGTCGACGAATTGCGGGATGCCGTCAAAGGCGGCCACGAGCACCTGTCCGTTCCTGCGCGCCGCCCGGATTGCCCTGAGCGCACCGATCGCCGGCTGGTCCGTCTGGACGAACAGGCCGTGCATTCCCGGATTGGAGGTCAGCATGTCCTGGGTGAACTTGAAGGTTTCGTCGGCAGTGTAGGACGCCATCTGCTGGAGACCGGCACGCTTGGTGAAGCCGGCCTTCTTCATGGCGTCCATGAAGCCCTTGGTGCGGGCCTGGCCGTTCTTCCGAGCCTGGGAAATGGCGACGATGCCGAACGGAGCGCCGTCCCAGCCCTTCTTCTTCATTGCCTTTGCCAGCGCCTCGCCGACGCCGTAGGCGCCCTTGTAGTTGTCCGAGATGATGAACGAGACGTACTTGCCGCTGTTGGTTCCGATATCGGCGATGACCACCGGGATGTTCGCCTTCGCCGCGAGCTCGAGGACGCTCGGGCACGTCGAGCTGTCCGTCGGGGAAATGACGATGCCGGCGACGCCGCGCGCGATCGCGTCCTGTGCGTTGTGCAGCTGCGTCTGCGCACTGTTGTGCGAATCCAGCGCCTGATAGGTGTAGCCGTTCTTCTTGGCGACGGATTCGATGCCTTTCGACAGATAGCGCCAGAACGGCAGGTCCAGACCTGGCGTCAGGTAGACGAGTTCCTTGGCGTTCGCCGCAGCTGCCGGCGTCGGAACCGCAATTCCCATGCTCGCCAGGAGCCCGGCTCCGGCGATCATGCTCAGCAATAGTCTTCTCTTCATGTCATTCCTCCCTTTGTCGGCTGCCTCCATGCAGCCCGCTTCGACCCGAACGGCTCCGCCCGCTAGCTGCGCCCGGAACGCGCCCGCCTTCCTTCGGCTCTCGCCGAACTTCGTTCGCGCTTCTTCTCCTGGTCCAGAAGAAGCTTCGTCGTTTCATAGATCCGCTGCAGGTGCTGCCTGAAGGCTTCGACGGTCGCGGCACGGTCGTGCCGGCGCAGCGCCTCGACGACCGCCTTGTGTTCGCTGTAGCTGCGCGCGATGGCGCCCGGCTGCATCATCACGCGCCGCCTGTGCTCCATGACATAGGTGTCGAGGTCGGCGACGAAATCCGCGAGCAGCCCGTTGCACCCTGCCTCGTAGATTGCCGTGTGAAATTCGTGGTTGCAGATAAGGAAACGAACCGGGTCGTCCAGCGTATGCGATTGTTCCTCCAGCGACTTGTCGAGGAATGCGATCGCCTTCGCGTCGATGCGTTCGGCAGCGTCACCGACGACCTGAAGCTCGACAAGGAGACGCGCGGCGTGCACCTCCTCGATGTCGTAGCTGTTGATGGCGCGCGAGCGGGTTATCCCGATCTCGAGCTCCGCGATGTCGCTGCTGATCACCCTCGTTCGCGAACCGTGCGAGATGTCGACGATGCCGCGCAGCGACAATGTCTGCAAAGCGCCGCGGATCGTCTCGCGGCTGACGCCGAACGCGATGGATAGTTCCCGCTCGCTCGGAAGCTGGTCCCCCACCTGGATGACGCCCGAGGCGATCTGCAGGGCGAGCTTCTCGCAGGCGATGTCCTTGATCGAGCGCCGTTCGATCGTCCGCCGCAGGTTGGGAACCCGTGACAGGATCGCCGAAGCCGAATTGCCTTTCCCCTGCGTTGTCAAAGCATCTGTCCCGGTGGTCCGACCAATAGACCACTATTCAGCAGCTTCTTTCGCGGCTTGTCAACAGGCAAGAGCGGGAGCTGCCCCGACGGGGGCGTACGATACGGCTCTATCCTGCGTGACGGCGACGGCTACGGAACGGGGCTCTGCTGCTTCTGGCGGCCGGCAAGTTCAGGCGATCTCGATCCTTGCGACCGCATAGGCGCCAAGATTTGCAGAGCCGTCGAAATCGCGCCGCGCGACATCAAGATGATCGGGCGCGGTCACGAGTTGCTCGAAGCAATGCTCGTCGAGAACCGCGATACTCGCCTTCCCTGCGGGCTCAAGAGCCACGGTGACCGGCACCTCGGCGGCCGTGCGGTTTGCGATCCACAGCGTCGTCGCTTTCCCTTCCCGCAGCGCAAGGGCGCTCAGCCTGTCGTCGCGGGAGGGCGTCACCGAAAGCAGTTGGCTGCCTGCTGACCTTCCCAATCCCGCCAGCACGTGGAACGCGGGGTACACCGCGGGCACCGTCAGTTCGTCGAAACCGGGTTGCGTGAATTCGGTCTTGCGATAGATGTGCCCGAACGGCCCGGTCGGCGCGCCGAGCGCAATCGCGGAAATGCCTCCGTAGGCGAAGGCCGAGATGTAGCTCAGGGTCCAGGCCGCGTTGAACAGTCCGCGCTGGCGCGGATCGATCCGGCCGAGGCAGACGCGACCGTTGTCCGGATTGGGCGCCGTTGCGTTGCCGTAGGGGTTCTCGCGGCAGCCGAGCTGGCTCGGACCGATCCGGTACTCGATCTGCTCGCCCATGAATCCGCGCGTCGAGAGGATCTGGTAGGGCAGCGCCTCCATGGTCTCCATCACGGACCGGTCGTCGGCGGCATGGACGTTCGGACAGGTGCAGTGGGTGACGTAGTCGAGAAGCGCCGCCGGCGGACGCTTGCGGTTCAGCTCGGTGAAATAGGTCGCCATGCCGCCGCCGAGGCTCACCCCGGGAAACGCTTGACGCGCCGCCGCGTAGGTCTCCTCGAAGCCCGGCATTTCCGGCCACGGCGATCCGGGGAGAACGGATTTCAGATCCTGCGCGGGAAAGACGGCGACGGCGGAAGGTTTGAGGCCTGCCCCGGTGATCGCCGACGCGATGTCGAGGAGCTCTGCTTTCGGATCCGGCCCGCCGGTGGTCACGATCTCCAGGACGATTTCCGCTCCCGTCAGCTCGCCCAGCGATCGATATGCGGCAAGCTCTCCGACCCCGCGGCCGTCTCGCAGGTCCACCTGGCAAACGAACCAGCGCGGCGCGAGACGCTTCAGCAAGGCGCCATTGGAAAGGGCGTGCCGCGCCTCCTCGGCCGGCATGCCCGTGCCGATCGCCGGCAGGGTTCCCGCCCTTCCGCCGATTTCCACCCGCACCGGGCCCCGGCGATCCGCAGCGGGCTGCGCCGCCAGCCTGCGGCTGACCGAAAGGCGGACGGTTTGCTTCACCGTTTCGCCCTTGGGCAGGACATAGGGCCATGGCCGCGCCAGGGGGCGGACATAAGTCTTGTAGGATGCGTCGGACCAGTTGCGCTGGTCCTCCATCTCGAAGGTGTCGCCCTGCATGGTGCAGGTGGCCCACACGCCGTCCTCGATCTCGTGGGAGAGCGCGCGGATGTCATGGAACGGGCACATCGGGTCAATGACCTCGGGAAATTCGGACTCCTCCGTGCTTCCGTCGACATGCTGCACACGTACGGGACGCCCGGCCACGCCCCGCAGCGGATGCAGGACGATGAAGCCTGCCCGGTTCGTCAGGAAGTCGGTCCGGGGCTCCGCGACCACCTCGAAGACCAGGGTACCGTCCCCCCTGCCCTCCACCCTGGCCTCGTAGACCAGCCGCCGCGCCTCGTCGCCGCATTCGGCCCGGTAGCCGAGCGAGAAGCCGTCGGCATCTTCCTCGACGACCAGTTCGCCGATCGTCGGCGAGAAGGTGCCCCAGTTCTCGTCCCGGACAAGGAATGCGATCTGGCGCAGCACCTCGTGGCCGCCGTACCGCACATATCGCAAGGCACCCTTGTCGAGCTCCACCGACAACGCACCGGCCGAGACCGTCCGCGTCGGTTCGTCGGCAATTTCCGTCCCGCACAGCTTCACTTCCCGTGACACCATCAACGGATCCCCTCAGATCGCCTTTTCGGTTTCGGCATCGAATAGCGATGCGCGCATCAGGTTGATGTCCACCGTGATGCGCTCGCCGGGGGTGCTCACGTCGTGTGCCTGCAGCTCCGCCATCACGGGCTCGCCCGCCAGACGGAACGTGGCGTAGCTGCGCGAGCCGGTCGGCTGTATCAGTTCGACCGTCGCCTCGTGGCGAACGGTGCCTTCCGCCGGCTCCCCCTGGGCACGCGTGACATGCTCGGCCCGCAGGCCGAGGAGAACCCGCCGGCCGTCCGCAGCCGGCGCCAGTGCCCTTCCGTCCGGCACCGCCAGCGTGCTGCTGCCGTCTCCCAGCCTGATGCTGCCGGCGCCGTTGCAGGCGAGCGTGCCCGGCACGAAAGACATTTGCGGCGACCCGAGGAAGCCGGCCACGAACCGGCTCGCCGGGCGCTCGAACAACTCGAGGGGGGCCCCCTGCTGCTCGATCACGCCGTCCCGCATCAGCACGATCCTGTCGGCGAGCGTCATCGCTTCGATCTGGTCGTGCGTGACGTAGATCATCGTGGTCGCTATTTCCTGGTGAAGCCGCTTGATCTCGCTTCGCATCTCGTCGCGAAGCTGGGCATCGAGGTTGGAGAGTGGCTCGTCGAAGAGAAATATCCGCGGGTTGCGCACTATGGCCCGGCCTATGGCCACCCGCTGGCGCTGCCCGCCCGAAAGCTGCCGGGGCAGCCTGCTCAGGAACTGTTCGATCCCGAGGGTCTTCGCCGCGGCACGGGCACGCCGGGCGATCTCCTCCGAAGGCAGCTTTCGCGCCTTCAGGCCGAAGCCGATGTTCCGCTCGACCGTCATGTGCGGATAGAGGGCGTAGTCCTGGAAGACCATGGCGACATCGCGATCGCGCGGACGCATGTCGTTGACGATCTCGCCGCCGATCTCGATCTCGCCCTCGCTTATGCCCTCGAGCCCGGCAATCATCCTGAGAAGCGTGCTCTTGCCGCAGCCGGAAGGGCCAACGAGCACCGTGAATTCACCGTCCGCGATGTCGAGGTCGATGCCGCGCACGGCATGGAAGCTGCCGAAATACTTGTGCAGGCCCTTGATCCTCACTTGCGCCATTCTGCCATCACCTCCTGATGAATGTCCTCAGCCGCGCACCGCGCCGAGCGTCAGGCCTCGCACCAGATGCCGCTGTGCGAGGACGCCCAGTGCGATTGACGGCGCCAGGGAAACGATCGCCAGTGCGCTTGCCTCGCCGTACTGCGCGCCCTGGAACCCGAGAAACGCACGGAAGACCGTGGGAAGTGTGAAGGCGTTCCTGCTCGTCAGCACAAGTGCGAAGAAGAACTCCGTCCAGCATGCGATGAAGGCGAAGACGGCAGCCGCCACGATGCCGGGCGCGGCGAGCGGCACGGCGACCTGCCAGAAGGCCTGCCAGCGGGTGCAGCCGTCGACGAGGGCGGCGTCCTCCATCGACCTCGGCATGCTCCGGAAATAGGCAAACATCATCCAGACCGATACGGGCAGGGTCAGCACGGTATAGGCGAGGACGAGGCCGATGCGGGTGTCGTGAAGGCCGACGCTCCGGTAGATGAGGAAGATCGGCAGGATGATGGCGACCGGTGGCAGGAAGCGCTGGGAGAGCACCCAGAAGGACAGGTGCTTTCCGCCGGTGTTGAACCTGGCGAGGCTGTAAGCCATCATCGTCCCGAAGACAGCCGAGAGAACGGTCGCAAAGAGCGAGATGACCAGGCTGTTGGTGAGGCCCTTCAGCCCGCGATACGCGAACAGCGCCGCAACGTAGTGCACGTAGGTCGGCTCCTTCGGGAACCAGACCGGCGGAACGGCCAGATAGTCGTCGCTCGGCTTGATGGACGTCACGAACATCCAGTAGAGCGGGACGAACACGAAGCACAGGAACAGGCCCACGAAGACGATCCGGCCGATCGGGATGCGGCGGCGCCGCCTCTTCTGAACTGATGGCATCATTCCGCCTCCGGCCTCAGGAGATGTCTCACGAGAAAGCCCACGACGACGGCCGTCACGATGAGGAAGATCCAGCTTCCGGCGGTCGCCTGGGAAAGGTGGAACTGGGTGAAGCCGACCGTGTAGAGGTAGTAGGAGGCCGTATAGGTCTTCGTGCCCGGCCCGCCTGCTGTCATGATGAAGATCGTGTCGAAGAGCTTGATGGTGTCGAGGAGACGGAACGTCACTGCAAGCAGGATCATCGGCTTCAGGTAGGGAACTGTTATCGCCCAGAAGGCCTGCCATCCGCTGACGCCGTCGAGTTCGGCGGCCTCGTAGAGGTTGGGCGGAATCGATGTCAGCCCTGCCAGCAGAATGACGAACATGAACGGCGTCCATTGCCACACGTCCGCCAGGATGAGCGAAAAATAGATCCAGGGGCTCTGGCTGAGCCAGCTGATCCTGACGTCGTGACCGACGATCAGGCTGAGCACGTAGTCGGTCGGGCCGAAGGGTCTCTGCAGGAGCAGCGCCCATGCCTGTCCGACGATCACCGGGCTTATGAACAGTGGGACGATGATGATCGACATGACCAGGCCGCGTCCGGGGAAGTTGCGGACCATCGCCAGCGCAAGGGCCAGTCCGAGCGCGAACTCGATCGTAACGTTCGCGGCCGACAGGATCGCGGTCAGCACGAGTGACCATCGCGCGACCGGGTCGTCGATCACCGCCTTGAAGTTCCCCCAGCCGACAAAGGCGTGCCCCGGGATCTGGAAGTCGTAGTTCACGAACGCCACCCAGGCGGAAAAAACGAGCGGATAGATGGAGAGCGCGAGGATGAGAAGAATTGCGGGGGCGACGAGCAGCCACCTGAAATTGAGGTCGCTCCACCTGGACAGGCCCGAAAGCGGCGGCAGCGAGCCGATCGAGGCGGCTTGCGACTGGACGCTCGTGCTCATTGTCTCCTACCTCCCCCGGATCCGCTTCCAACCGACGTCGTGCCGTCGCCGGCCCGCCACCCTGCCGGCGATGCCGCCGGCAGGGTGTCTTCGTGCGTTCGTGCCGCCTCAGTCGAGGGTCACGGCCATGCCCATCGAGGCGACCGTGTGATCGGCCGAGGAGCCCGGCAGCTTCTGGTATTCGTGGAAGAAGGCCTTCTGCTTCTCCACACCGAGACGCTGGGTCGTCGTGTCCCACTCGCTCGCCGCCGTCTGCAGAGCGGTCTTCGGGTCCGTGCCCGCCCATACCGCGGAACACATCCTGTCGAGCGACAGGGCGTAGTCCTGCCAACCGGGCATGATCATGTCGAGAAGCCCGACATTGGCCGAATTGTTCAGATTGACGAGGTACTCCTTCGCATCCGGCCAGAGCGCACGATAGAGATCCGACTTGAAGTGCGACAGCCGGTATGGATCGCGCAGCGAGTACGGCAGCATGCAGCGGGCCAGCGACACCGGCGGCGAAGTCGCCCATTGCATGAAGAGGTAGGCGGCCTCGGCGTTCGACGAGTTGGCGGAGAGCGCCTTGTTGTAGCCGGTCGCGTGTTCCGGATGCCCGCCCGGAACGACGGCATAGCCGACCTTGCCGGCGATCGATGACTTCGGAATGAAGTTGATCGCCTTTGCGCTCTGCGAGTAGTTCGCAGCCATGCGCCCGGTCGGCGGCCAGGAATAGATCATCGCCACCTTGCCCTGCAGGAAGGCTGCCCAGAGCGACACGGCGTCGAGTTCATTGTTGCCGGGTATCGAGGCCTTGTTGGCCGCGATCATGTTCTCGAGCGTCTTGATGCCGGCGGGCGAATTGAGCTGCGCCTTCATGTTATCGTCGAAGAACACGCCGCTATTAGCCCGATACTGCTGAAGAAAATCGTACTGGTTTCCAGGACTTCCGGCCTTGCGGAAATGCCCTGCGCCATAGACTTTCGGACCCATGCTGTCGGTGATGAACTGCGCGACCTGCGCGTAGTCTTCCCAGGTCTTGGGCACCTCGAGCGCCTTGCCGAACTTCTTCTGGTAGGCATCCTTGAGCTTCTGGTCGCCAAAGATGTCCTTGCGGTAATAGAGGGCGAACATGTCGCCGTCGTCGAAGAAGCCCCACACCTTGCCTTTGTAGGTCGGCAGGGCCTTGTAGAGCGGATGATAATCGTCCAGGTCAGCCTTGTTGATGTACTTGGCAAAGAAATCGTCCAGCGGCTGGATGACCCCGCCGTCTGCGAGCGAAGGCGTCCACGCCGGCTCGATGTCGAGTATGTCGTAGGCTCCCGAGCCGGCGATGTGCTCGGCGATGGGCTTCGAATACTGGTCCGGATGCGACAGTTCCACCACGTTGGACTTGATGCCGGTAAGCTGCTCCCATGCCGGGCCCGAGAAATTGCGGGGGTCGAGCGCCTGCAGCCCCGCCTCGTACGTCATGTTGAGGGTGACGCCCTTGTATTTCTTGGCCGCCTGCACCGCCCGGTAGGCCGACCCGTCGGCAGGCCCCTCCGAAGAGGCCTTCATCGCCGCCGCCTGCGCCTTGCCGAGCGGCGTCGACGCGTCGGCGAGGTCGAGGCTGGCCTGGGCCAGGGCCCATTCGGTCGCCGCCCCGAGCATTCCTCCGGCGAGCGGCAACATCCCGATCGCCTGCCCGAACCTCTTGATGAACGTTCTGCGCGTGGGCTCGCCGCGGAGCCAGGCGTCGACGTCGGCCGACAGCCCCGCCTCGAAATCCCGTTTCTTGCGATCATCCATGACTGCCATTCCTCCCGTTGCGGAGCAGCCAGCTTCGAACGATCGAGCCCCGCTCCTTTCCTCATCGTCCGGTCCCGCGGGCGCTGCGGCCGGGCCTTCTCGTCCACCTTTCGCACCGCCGGTCGGACCGGGGTGCGGGCGCCCGAATTCCTGAATTCGTTCGGCTATCCTCCCGATTGCGCCGCGTAGCCGGCAAGCCGTTTCTTCCAGGCATCGCTCTCCAGTACCTCGCGGTTCACCACCCCGCGCGGCACGCGTCCGTGCTTGACCTCGAGTACCGCCTTCACGTCCGCCGCCCCGTTCCCCGCGAAACACTGATCGGTCCAGCACAATGCGTGCGGAGCGAGAATGACGTTGTCGAGGGAGAGGATGGGGTCATCGGGATCCGGCGGCTCCTGCTCCAGGACGTCGAGCCCGGCTCCTGCGATCCAGTGCTCGCGCAACGCTTCCGTGATGGCGGTCTGGTCGACCACCGGTCCGCGGGCGGTGTTGATGAGATAGGCCGTCGGCTTCATGAGCCTCAGGCGGTCGCGGTTGACGATATGGTGCGTCTCTTCCGTGAGCGGGACGCTCACCGACAGAACGTCCGCCTGTCGGAAGAGGTCCTCCAGACCGACGAGTTCGACACCGAGTTCGGCGGCCATCGCCTTGTCGGCATAGGGATCATGCGCGACAAGCTTCATGTCGAAGGGCTTGAGCAGCCGGAAGACCTCGGCGCCGATGTTGCCGATGCCGAGCGAACCGAACGTGCGTCCGACGAGCCCGGCGCCCATGTGGTCGGAGCGCTTCGCATAGCCTGCCGCCGCCTCGCGCGTCAGACGGTCCTTGATCGTCAGCTTGCCCGTCAGCGCCAGCATGAAGGTGAGCACCGACACGGCGACAGGCCTTCGAACCCCGTCGGGCGTTATGACCAGTGCGATCCCCGCCTTTGTACAGGCATCGACGTCGACCGTATCGTAACCGACGCCGAAGCGTGCGACGACCGCAAGCCTGCCGCTCTTCGGGACGCTCCCGGGCCCGAAGCGATGGGCGAGCAGGATCAGCGCGTCGAAATCCTCGAGTTGTTCGGCGCGGATCGGGCTTTCCGGTTCGAGATATTCCATCTCGACGCCCGGCGCAGCCTTCAGCGGGCCGAGATCGAAATCGGGATAGGTGGGCGACCCGTCGGGCTTCTTGAAATCGCCGGACAGTGCCACACGGAATTTTCCAGCCATGGCACCCTCCTATCTGGCGACGCAACCTTCGCGAAGTTTCCCGATCGCCGCGGCCAGGGCATCGTGAAGAACCCAGACATCTCCGGAATAACACACGAAATCAAACCCTTGTGAATTGATCTCGATGCCCTGCTCGACCGTCGGCACGAGACGGCCGAGGGCCTTGCCGTGCTTTCTGGTCGCCGCGATCGTCTTCTCGATTGCCGCCTTGAATTTCGGATGGTCGAACTCTCCCGGGACGCCAAGCGATACGGAGAGATCGAAATGGCCGACCCAGAGGCAGTCCACGCCGTCGATGGCGGCCATGGCGTCGGCATTCTCGACACCCTCCGCAGTCTCGATCTGGCAGAAGAGCGTCGTGCGACGGTTTGCGGCGACGAACTTGTCGGCGACGGCACCGGGGCGATAGCGGTCGTGCGCAACCTGGAGCGCGACGCCGCGCTTGCCGGCGGGGTGGTACTTCATCGCGTCGATGATCCCGCGCACCTCATCCGGGTTTCCGACCATCGGCAGCATCAGGCCCTCGGCGCCCATGTCCATCGCGCGGGCGATGTGGTGGTATTCGCGCGATGGCACCCGCACGATGGCGGGAAGCTCCGCCGCCTCGAAGTAGCGCATGGCGCTCTTCACCGTCTCGAAGCCGAAGCCGGAGTGCTCGAGGTCGAAAAGCACGAAGTCACAGCCGGCCGACTTCAGGATGTGACCTATGCCCGGCGTCGCGAATTCGACGATGAAGTGTCCCAGCTTGGCCGTCCTCGTGCCGGCCATTTCCTTCAAGCCCTGCCCTGCCATGTCCGAACCTCCCTTGTCCGACCGTGCTCTTGCCGCCACGGATCTTCCTAGTTCTGCGTCGCCACGAGATTGCAGCGAAGCACCGACTTCTCGCTCACCATCGGAGAGCTCTCGACGTCGAAACTCGCATAGTGCGGAGACCGGGCGTGCGCCTCGAACGCCGCCTCGTCGTCATAGATCTCGAAAAGAAGAACCCGGTCGCCTCCTTCCGTCGGCTCCAGCACGTCGAAGCGGCGGCAGCCCTTCTCCGTCTGCGCCGAGGTGCGGGCGTTGGCGTCCACGAGCTTGCGGAAGGCGGCTTGCGTCCCCGGCTTCAGCCGGAAATCGACGATGATCACGTAACCGGTCATCCCCGCCCCTCCGTGACGCGTGTGTATCGCTGGGCGACATATTCGAGATGCTCGCGCATCGCCTTCTCGGCGCGGTCGGCGTCGCGGGCCGTCACGGCCTCGAAGATTGCGCAATGGGCTTCGTAGGCCTTCTGGTCCTCGCCCGGTGCAAGGGTCGTCTGGCGCTGCTCGAGCAGCCATTCCGCGAGCGCGGCATGGATGGCGGTGAAGATCGGGTTTCGCGGCACGAGCGCGAGCACGTAGTGGAAGGCGACGTCGGTGCGCTCGAAGAGCTTCAGGTCCCCGAGGGATTCCCTGTTCGCCTCGAGCGCCTCGCGGAAGTTCGACAGATCCTTCTCCGTCGCGTGAAGGGCCGCGTGTCGGGCAAGCCCGGTCTCGAAGAAGACTCGTGCGCTCTGGAAGTTGTGCACCCCGCCGGGGGCGGCCATCATGTGGCGGGCCGTGCCGGCGAGAGCGTCGATGACGACCTTCGGCGTCGGGCGTGTCACACGGGCACGCTCCCCCGACCGGACCTCGACCAGCCCCATCTTGCGCAAATGAAACAACGCCTCGCGAACCGCAGGGCGACCAACACCGAAAAGACGCATCAGCTCGCGTTCGGAAGGCAGGCGACCGGTCTCGGCAAACTCGCCGTCGCTGATCATCTTCTCGAGACGATCGGCGACTTCTTCGTAGAGCTTGCGTTGCCGAACCACGACGTCGCGCATAGTGGCATACCTTTTATACCAACTGTGTCAAAATAGAACAGTGCGGTCGTGCTGTCAAAGGAATTGCCGCGGGGGAACGGCCCGGCCGTCTGCGCCGAATTTCGGTCTTGCCCTCCGGATCGATCGGGATGAAACCTGCGGCAGCACGGGCAGCGCACGGCCGGGGTTCCCGCCCCTGTCAACCGACAAGGCGCGGCCTGCAGGACGCTGCCGAAACAGTGGAGAAAGCAATGAACTTCGAAAATCGCACCGCAATCGTCACGGGAGGAGCACAGGGCATCGGCGGCGCCGTTGCCGGACGGCTCGCCGCAGCGGGCGCGCGCGTCGCGGTCTGGGACACCGACCTCCCCCTAGCCCGGGCAACGGCCGAATTGCTGGGCAACGGCGCCTTCGCGGTCGAGGTCGACATCTCGGACTGGAAGGGGGTCGCCGAGGCGATGCAGCGGACGCAGGCAGAACTCGGCCGCCTCGACGTGCTCGTCAATTCCGCCGGGATCGCGGGGGCAAACGCCACCGTCGAGGACTATCCTGTCGAGGAATTCCGCAGGATCGTCGACATCAACCTGATGGGCACCTTCCACGTCAACAAGGCCGCCGTCCCCGCGATGCGCAAGGCCAACTACGGTCGCATCGTCAACATTGCCTCGATTGCCGGAAAGGAGGGCAATCCGAACGCCTCCGCCTATTCCGCCTCGAAGGCGGGCGTGATCGGCCTGACGAAGTCGCTCGGGAAGGAACTCGCCGGCTACGACATCGCCGTCAACTGCGTCACTCCGGCGGCAGCGCGCACGCGCATATTCGACCAGATGAGTCAGGAACACATCGACTACATGCTGTCGAAAATTCCGCGCAACCGGTTTCTGGAACTCGGCGAGGCCGCAGCCATGATCGCCTGGCTCGCCTCCGAGGAGAACAGCTTCACCACCGGCGGCGTCTTCGACCTGTCTGGAGGACGGGCC
>CAVXEW010000013.1:0-828579 GCA_963760965.1 uncultured Alphaproteobacteria bacterium | reverse complement strand
TGGGTGAGCACGGGCTCGAACCGTGGACCCGCTGATTAAGAGTCAGCTGCTCTACCAACTGAGCTACACACCCACTCGGATCGCCTCGAAGCGATCTGACGGCGATATAGCCGCCGAGATCGTGCATGTCCAGATCCGAACGGCACTTTTTTGACGCGCCGCACCAGACCGGATGCCCGCCGGAAAAGGGATCAGACGGACAGCACGCCCTCGGCGACGCGAACGGCCTGGCCGCCGATGCGGGCGCGCGCGATCCTGCCGTCCTCGACGTCCATGTGCAGGTGGATCAGCGACGGACGGCCGATTTCGACCCCCTGTTCGATCAGTTTCGAATGGTGGCCGTCGAGGAGGTCGTCATAACGCAGGATAGCCCCCGAAAGAGCCGCGACGGCCGCCCCCGTCGCAGGATCCTCGCCAAGACCGTCATGAGGTGCGAACATGCGCGCGTGAAACGCCGCTCCGTGGTTGCGGCCGCCGCGGCAATAGACATAGGCGAAAGCAAGCTGGCCGTCCGCGATCGGCGCCAGGGCTTCCCACAGGGTGGGGTCGCATTTCGCCCGCTCTACTGCCGACAGGTCATGCAGCGGCACGAGGACGAATGGCACGCCGGCGCTCCAGCAACCGATCACGTGATTCTCGAAGCCGACCTCGTGCGGACCCACGGCGAGCGAAGCGGCTATCGCCTCCCGGTCGATGGAGACCGGATGCTCCCGCGAAAGCCGCGGCAGGTCGAACTCGCAGAAGCCCGGTCCCTTCTCCTCGAGCCTGACCGCGCAGCGGACGGCACCCACTTGCTCCTCGAGTACCTGCACCAGGTCGAGCGATACCGCGCCCTTCCCGTGCCGGCGCTCGGCAAGCGCAATCGCGCCGCCGACCGTGGGGTGCCCGGCGAAGGGAAGCTCGCGCGCGGTCGTGAATATCCGCGCCTTGGCGCTGTGATTGGGGTTGTCGGCCGGGAACAGGAAAACCGTTTCCGAAAGATTGAACTCGCCGGCAATGGCCTGCATCGCGGCCTTGTCGAGGCCGGTCGCGTCGAACACCACCGCCAGCGGGTTGCCGGCAAGGAGGGTGTCGGTGAATACGTCGTAAATCGCGTAGTCTCGATTCAATTGTCCCTACCCGCTCGATTCGGCTGAAGGTGAAACCTGGCCGGCCCCGTCCAGACCGAAGATTGTCGAACCCGCCTGCCCGCGGCAAGCCCTTTTTGAATTTCCCTGCCCGGCCGGCCCCCCGAGGCTCAGGACCTCGAGAACTGCCATTCCAGGACCGGCCGCATGTGCGAGCCGAACTGCGACGTCACCTCGTCCGCCGCCGTGATGGCAAGCGCCTCGGAAAGTTCGGATTCCGCCTGCGCCGCAATGTGCCGCTCGACGCGCCCGACCAGTTCCGCAGCCGTCCGGGCAAAGCGATGGACGCGCACGATGACGACATGCCGGTCCATCGCCAGGATGCGGTATCCGGGTTCTGCCTCCGCCTCCCTGAGATCGAGCCCGGTCTCCTCGGCCACCTCCCGGCGCATGTTCCGGTCGGCGTCGAAACGCCCGTCGACGATGTCATCGCGGTCGAAGGAACCGGAGGCACAATAGACGACGCCGGCATTGGCGGTATGCCCGGCCATCCGCCCCGCAAGGACGCCTCCGTCCGAGCCCACCGGCAAGGCCATGGCGAAGATATGCAGCGCACCCTTCGCCGGCGGGCTCCTGCGCCAGAGCAGAAACGTCGAGTACGGCACGATATGGCACTCCGCAGACAGGACGCCGCCTTCGATCGCGACGGAACTCGCAAGCATCACCGGGCCATCGAAGAGTGCCGGCAGGGCACGGGTCTCATTCAGCCAGTTCTCAGCCGAGGCCTGCCGGTTCGCCGCATGGAAGGGATGCGTCCTGCCGGTGTGAACCAGTTCGACACGGTCCACCGGAATGAGGGAATTCTGCTGAAGCACTGAACCTCGCGCCCGTCGTTCGCCCGGCCATTGGAAATTGCGTGTCACGCTTACAACCGGATGCGCCGTCTGTTCAAGGCACGCGGTTTCCTTCGCCTTCAACCGCTCGACAGGGAACCTTGACGATCCAGGCTCGCGGCTCAGTCGAGCCCGGCCGCCGCCAGCGCGGAATAGACACGCTGGCGGATATCGTCCGGCGCATGCACGACGATGGCGTCGACGGACCGCATGGAGATGGCGGGATTGGCCCGCCGCGCCTGCGATATCACCTGGCGCGCCTGATCCACCCGCCCCGTTTCCACGAGCACGGCCGCAAGCCCGAGGCGCGACCAGTTTTCCCGGCCGGGAAAAGCCATGGCCTTGCGCGCGTACTCCTCGGCCTCTTCGAGTTGACCGAGATAGAAGTGGCAGAAACAGCCGAGCGTAAGGAACATGCCGAGAAAGGGATCCCGGGAACTCAACCGGATCGCGCGCTCGACCAGCGGAACCGCCTCGGCCGGCCGTCCGACCCAGAGCAGCGCCTGGGCCAGGCCGAAATGGGCCTGCGCGAAGCTGGGGTTGAGATCGCAGGCGAGCCTCAGCTGGTTCAGCGCCTCGTCCAGCTTGCCCGCAATCGTAAGCAGCCGGCCGAGGACCACCAGCGAGAACGTGCCCGTGGGGTCGAGCGACAACGCGCGGCGCGCGTGAACCATGCCTTCGGCAAGGAGCCCGGCAATGTCGCCGTCGAGGCTCCAGATGATGCGCAGCAGGCAAATGTAGCCCCGTCCCGCGTGGGGAAGGGCGAAATCGGGCGCGGCCTCGATGGCCCGCACGAAATTCTCGTCGGCGGCCTGCGCATCGGCCGGGGTGAAGCTGAAGGCGTGCCAGAGGCCCTTGTGAAACAACCCCCAGGCATCCAGGCTTGCAGGCGACTTGCGCGCCGCCCTCTCCCGCTCCGCGCCTCGCACGGCCGCATCGATCGTCCCCACGATTTGCCAGACGATGTCATCCTGGACGTCGAAAATCTCCGAGACCCTCCTGTCGTAGCGGTCGGCCCAGACACAGCGGTCGCCTGCGGCATCGATCAGCTGCACGCCGATCCTGACGCGATCGTTCCAGCGCAGCACCGAACCGGTCAGGACGTAGCGCACGTCGAGCCCGCGGGCGGCCGCAGCGGTACCGTCGTCTCCGAAGAAGTGGCTGGACTGTCGTGCGATCACGCTGAAGTCCTTCTGCCGCGAAAGCTTCTGGATCACGTCCTCGCACATGCCGTCGGAAAAGAAGCGCTGGTCCGGATCGTCCGTCGGCGTGGAAAACGGCAGGACGGCGATCGAGAGATTGTATTCGGCATCGCCTCCCGCGGCCGGCTTCCCGGCGCTTCGCGTACCCGCACCTGCCGCATTGCCCCCACCGATCGCACCCCCGATCCGCTCTGCCAGTTCGACCGTCTCTCGGGAAGGTCTGACGCCGAGTTCGCTCCAGAGCATGTCACGGCACCGCCGGAACTCGGCCAGCGCGCTGGACCGGTCGCCCTGGGCCTCATGCAACTGCATGAGAAAGCGATAGCTTTTTTCCCGCAACGGATCGAGCGCGACGAGAGCATTGGCGACCTCGACGGCCTCGTTCTCCATGCCGCATTCCCCCATCCGGTCCGCAACGGCCTGGAGCAGCCGCTGCGCCTGGCCGCGGCAACGGGTTCGCTCGAGCGTCAGCCAGTCCTCCAGCGCACCCTCATGGACGTCGATTCCCGCGAGCAGCTCCCCGCTGAGCGCCAGCCCGTCCTGGAGTTCGAAATCGCCCGGCAATTCCGAGCTCAGCGCCTCGAGCCGGGCCACGTCGCTGTCGATGAAGCCGGGCACGAGGCGCACCGTGGAACGCGACGTCTCGATCGCCCCGGCAGGCAGGACCGCCCGGAGAGCGGAGAGCGCGTTGCGCAGGCTGGCCCGCGCCTGGGCCTCGGCCCTGTCCGGCCAGAAGAGCGCGGCGAGCCGCGAGCGCGAATGGGCGAAACCGGCCGGCACCGCAAGATAGGCCAGCAACAGCCGGCTCTTGCGAGTGGGCAATTCATGCTTTGTGCCATCCGTGGCGGCGGCCGAGAAACCGCCAAGGAGAGCGAGGCGCGAGACAGCGGTTGCCGATGGCATTCCGAACGATTCAATGACGGTCATGGCGATTTACCGCTCTCTTAACGTTCCTTTAACGCAAGTCGTGACGGGACGATGACGTCAATGACAGACCCTGACTCCACTCCGACAACCTGGGATTATAACCGCCAATCCCCGGCTGCCGAAATCAACTCTGCTTCGGGAGGTTGAAATGGGACGGGGTGTCGTGTTGTCGCCGGAGATCGCCTTGGCGATCGGAAGGACGATCGGTCGCATCGCGGCAGGAAGGCCGAGAAGGTTCGAGACAGCGGACCGCCCGCAGTGCAGCTTTGACGATCTGGATCGCCTGACGCGCGCGGAACTGCTCCACCTCGGCCTGACGGAATACGAAGTATGCAGGATCCATGCCGATCTCTGCGTCATTCGCCCCGGCCAGCGCCGGGAGTGAGAGGGCGGCCCGGCCCGGAAAGTCTGCGGGCCCTCGCGACCGTGAGAGGGCCCAGCAATTTTCACCAGCAACCCCGCGGGGTCGGGCCGCTCAGTTCTTGGTCTTGTCGACGAGCGCGTTGGACCTGATCCACGGCATCATGCCGCGCAGCTTCTCGCCGACCTCCTCGATCTGATGCGAATTGTTCAGCCGCCGGATGCCCTTGAAGCGGGCGAGGCCCGAACGGTATTCCTGCATCCATTCCGAGGTGAACTTGCCGGTCTGGATATCCTTCAGGACCCGTTTCATCTCCGCCTTCGTCTCTGGCGTGATGATACGCGGGCCCGACACGTATTCCCCCCACTCCGCGGTGTTGGAGATCGAATAGTTCATGTTGGCGATGCCGCCCTCGTAGATCAGGTCGACGATCAGCTTCACTTCGTGCAGGCATTCGAAATAGGCCATTTCCGGAGCGTAGCCCGCCTCGACGAGCGTCTCGAAACCGTTGCGGATCAGTTCGACCAGACCGCCGCAAAGCACGACCTGCTCGCCGAACAGGTCCGTCTCGCACTCCTCCCTGAAGGTCGTCTCGATGACGCCGGAACGGCCGCCGCCGATTGCGCAGGCATAGGACAGACCGATGTCGAGCGCGTTGCCGGAGGGGTCCTGCTGGACTGCGACGAGGCACGGCACACCGCCGCCCTTCTGGTACTCGCCGCGCACGGTGTGGCCCGGCCCCTTCGGCGCGACCATCAGCACATCGATGGTCTCCTTCGGCTCGATCAGGCCGAAATGGACGTTGAGGCCGTGGGCGAAGGCGATCGCGGCGCCGTCGCGGATGTTCGGCGCGATCTCGTCCCTGTAGATGTCGGCCTGCAGTTCGTCGGGCGTTGCCATCATCATGAGGTCGGCCCAGGCCGCGGCCTCAGCCACCGTCTTGACCGCGAGGCCGTCGGCCTCGGCCTTTTTCGCCGTGGCAGATCCGGAGCGCAGCGCAACGGCCACTTCCTTGACGCCGGAGTCCTTGAGGTTCAGCGCATGGGCCCGCCCCTGGGAGCCGTAACCGATGATTGCGACCTTCTTGCCCTTGATGAGATTGAGATCGGCATCGCGATCGTAGTAGACACGCATCGAATTTTCCTTCCCTTGCATCGTCTGGTTTGGCTCTGTCATCACCGCATCACGGTCCCGACGGGACCGACGCGGGAACGGGTTCGTTCGCATGGAGCGCGAAGAAGCAGGCGACCGCACGCTCGGCACGCGCGGCGAAATCGCGTTCGTCGTCGGAAAGGCTGTCGCCCAGCAGAAGGCGCACATGCAGATCTCCGACAATCAGTCCGTAGAGTGTGCGGAAAGCGCTATCGCGCTCTTCGTAGTCTATGAAGCCCCGGCTTCGGCCGGCGTCGAGGAACGCCCCTGCCCTGATGTCGATCATCCTCCGACCGCGCTGGAGCACCAGCTGCCCGAGCCGGGAGTCCTCGCGGCTCGCCTTTCCGATCGCCAGCCGGTTGAGCGCCAGCGAAACGTCGCTCGCCAGAACGTCGAGCAGGTCACGGGCGAATGTCACGAGATGGTCGCGGAAAGCCTCGCGCGTCAGCGGCACGTCGCCCGGGCCGGAGGTGCGAACCTTGCTGGCCTGGAACGACACCATCGCCGACAGGAGGCCGTCGCGGTCGCCGAACCACTTGTAGAGGCTTTCCTTGGAGCAGTTCGCCGCACGCGCCACGCCGGCGGTAGTCAGCGCCTTTTCCCCGCCTTCGACGAGCAGCTCGAGCGCAGCCTCCAGCACGGCCGCCTGACGCCGGGTCGCGGGCGCTTCCGGCAATCCTGCCTGTTCGTAGCGAGAGTTGGTCAGCATGAGGGATCCCGTCAAGTACCGTACGGTACGGTTCGGCCTTATGATGTGCGGGGCCGCCGCTGTCAAGCCGCTTGAATTCGCCCAGCAGGCCGCCACCTGAACCACGGCCGCGACCGGAAGCCGGACCGCCCGCCGGTCACTCGGCGGGCACGGCGGCCGGCATTCGCAGCGTCACGGCCGTCAGCGCAAGAACGACCAGCGCGCAACCGGCGATTCCGGTAACCATGGGAACTGCTGTCCCGTCGAAGAACGCGCTGACCACCGCCATGACGCTCGCTCCCGTCACCATCTGGATCGTGCCCATGAGAGCAGAAGCGCTTCCCGCGATCGCCCCGTGGTCGTCGAGCGCGAGCACGGCCGACGACGGGATGATGAGGCCAAGGCACCCGAACCCGCAGAAGAGAAAGACCATGAGCACGTCGAGCCGGTCCACCCCCGCAAGGAACATGGCCAGCAGGACCACCGTGATCACGGAATAGCCGCTTGCCGCCACGCGCATTATTCGGTTGAAGCCGTATCGACGAGCAAGGTTCGCGGTGAACTGCGAGACGCCGATGAAGGCGATGGCGTTGATCGAGAACGCGAAGCTGTAGTGCGTCGGATCGAGACCGTAGTGATCGATATAGACGAAGGAGGAATTCGCCAGGAACCCGAAGAAGCTGGCCATCCCGAAACCGCCGATAAAACTCAGTCCAAGAAACCGCCGGTCCCGCAACAGAAGCGCATAGCTCTTCAGCGCGCTCGAGAGACTGCTCTCGAGCCGCTTTTCCTTCGGACGCGTCTCCGGCATGGCGAAGGCGACGAGGGCGATGCCGAGAACCGCGCAGAGCGCCATGAGCACGAAGATGCCGCGCCAGCTCCAGATCTTGATGATCAGGCTGCCGGTAAGCGGCGCCAGGATCGGAGAAACGCTGAAGACCAGCATCAGAAGCGTCATCAGGCGCGCAGCATCCGGGCCGGTGTGATAGTCGCGCACCACCGCCCGCGGGATCGCCATCATCGCGCAGGCGCCGACGCCCTGGACAAAGCGCGCGACGATCAGCCAGCCGATCGACGGCGCGAGCGAGGCCGCCACAGCGGCGGCGATGAAGATTCCGAGGCCGAAGAAGAGCGGCGGCTTGCGGCCCGCCATGTCGCTGATGGGGCCATAGAAGATCTGGCAGATCGCGACAGCGCCGAGGAACGCCATGAGGCTCGCCTGCACCTCCGGGATGCTGGCGTCGAGCTTGCTGCCTATCGAGGGCAGTGCCGGCAGGTACATGTCGATCGCGAACGGCCCGATGGCCGTCAGAAGACCGAGGACAAGGGCTGTCTTGAACAGGCGTTGGGTCATGACGGCATATCCGGGATCTGTTCGAGCGAAGACGCAGTGCCGCCCGGGAGGCTCCCCGGCGCTGAAGCGCATGGCACCCGTGTCGACGGCGAGCGCCCGTTTTTCAGCACGCACGGCGAATGGTCAAGTCAGTCTTGCTGATGCGAACCATGCATGACGCTGATCCTTCCGCAGCTCACGCCTTGTTGCTGCAAGCCCCGAGGAACCGCCGCACGGTCTCCGCCATGCCGAATTCCAGTGCATCCGCCGTCAGCCCATGGCCGATCGACACCTCCGCGAGGTCGGGCACGCGCTTCACCAGCGCCGGCAGGTTGGCAACCGTGAGGTCGTGTCCGGCATTGACGCCGAGCCCCGCTTCCAGCGCCCGGTCGGCGGTTCGGCCGAGCGCCTCCACCATGCGCTCCGCAGCCGCCGGATCGTCGTAGGTCGCGCCGTATGGCCCGGTGTAGAGCTCGACCCGGTCGGCGCCGGTCTCGGCGGCAAGCTGGATCTGCTTCGGTTCGGCATCGCCGTCGACGAACAGGGAGACGCGCATCCCGCTCCGTTTCAGGCGGGCGATGATCGGCTTCAGGAGATCGTGGTTCCGCCAGAGATCCCAGCCGTGGTCAGATGTGGCCTGGCTGGGATCGTCCGGAACAAGCGTCACCTGTTCCGGCTCATGCTCCTCGACGAGGCGCAGGAAGCTCTCCGACGGATAGCCTTCGATGTTGAATTCGGCCTCGGGAAACTCATCGTCGATCAGCGCCCGGATCGCCGGCAGGTCGCTGAACCGTACGTGCCGCTGGTCGGGCCGCGGATGGACGGTCAGGCCGTGGGCGCCGGCATCGAGCGCGATCCGTCCCAGCCGCGTGACGTTCGGCCAGGGCAGGTCACGCCGGTTACGCAGCATGGCGATCGCATTCAGGTTGACGGAAAGCTTCGTGTGCATGACGCTCGTCCAGATGGCAGGGTGGGAGGCGATACCAATATAGGGAATGCTCCCGACGGAACAGGGTTTCCGGCACAGCGTTCGCAGGACGAAGAGGATTTTTCGCCATGAACCCCGAGTTGACCATTCCGAACATCCGCAGGATCGAGACGAGCCGCGACGATCTCTACGGCTTCGAGGTAACAGGGCACATCACGGCGGCCGATGTCGAGAACATCTACGGCCTGCTCGCGGAGGCCTATGCACGCCATCCCCGCATCGACCTCCTTGTCCGCCTCACGAACTACGACGGCTGGGACTGGGACGTCATCACACGCGAAACGGCGATGATCGGCAAGACCAGGGCACTCAGGCACATCCGCCGCTACGCGGTCGTGGGCGGGCCGGAGTGGATTGCGGCGATGATCCGCCTCTTCGACCCGTTCTTCTCGATCGAAATGAAGCATTTCGGCGCCGACCGGGAAGCAGAGGCGTGGACATGGCTGGAGGCCGCGCCCGGGGACTGAGAATGCAACGCGTCATGCGGAGGCCGGCCGCCCGTTCCAGTGATGCGACCTTGACAGATGGCAGCATCTGTCAGGAAAAAATCGCCCCGCCAGATCAATGGCTTGTGGGCTGACTATTCCAAACGGACGGGTACCGTCTGTTTGAGGCAGACCACTAGCGCACGATCGTGAGCCGTTCGGCAGCCCGGGTGATCGCGGTATACAGCCAGCGTTCCCGCGTGTCGCGGAAGGCGAAGCTCTCGTCGAAGAGAACGACGTCGTTCCATTGCGAACCCTGGGCCTTGTGCACCGTCAGCGCATAGCCGTAGTCGAAATCGTCGTACCGCTTCTTCGTCGACCAAGGTATCTCCGCCTCGGCATCCTCGAACACCGCCTTGAGCAGCTTCACCTTCGCCGCCCCCCGGTCCATGTCGTCGACCTCCGGGCGGACAAGCAGATTGATGCCCGGCTTGGTCGTTTCCCTCGACGAGGTCATCACCTGCCAGAGTGATCCGTTGAGAAGCGCCTTCGCGGGGTCGTTGCGCAGGCAGACCAGCTTGTCGCCCGCCTGGGGATGGGCCGCCGTGAAGCCCTTGAGCTCGCGCAGGCGCTGATTGTACCGCCTGCGGGTCCGGTTGATGCCGACGAGAACCTGGTCCGCATCGAGCACCAGTTCCTGCGTCACGTCCCGCTTGCCGATGACCTTCGCGGAGCCCCAGTCGCCTGGCTCGATCTCCCGCCCTTCCCGCACCCGCATCGCAAGCTCTATGATGGGATTGTCGCGCGCCTGCCGATGGATCTCCGTGAGCAGGCAGTCCGGTTCGTGATCGGTGAAGAAGCCGCCGCCGGAGATCGGAGGCAACTGGCCCGGATCGCCGAGCACGAGAATCGGCGTGCCGAAGCTCATGAGGTCGCGCCCGAGAGCTTCGTCAACCATCGAACATTCGTCGACGACGATCAGTGCCGCCTTCGCGACCGGGCTCTGGCGGTTGAGGGAGAACATCGGCGAGATCGACGTCCTGCCCGTCTCCTGGTCGGCGACCTCCTCCTCCCCCCTCGGCCGGTAGATCAGCGAATGGATGGTCTTGGCGTTGGTCGCGCCCTTGGAGCGCAGGACCTGCGCCGCCTTGCCCGTGAAGGCGGCGAACTGGACATCTCCGTCGACGTCCTCGGCAAAATGGCGTGCGAGCGTGGTCTTGCCGGTGCCGGCATAGCCGAAGAGCCTGAATATCTGCGGCTCGCCCGCTTTCAGCCACCGGGAGACGGCCTGCAGGGCCTCGTCCTGTTGCGGAGAGAATTCCATTCGGCCAACTGGCAGGATTCGTCCGCAAAGAGCAAGCAGAATGCCGGTTCATCCTTGCCCGGATTGCGGTTTGACCTCCGCGCGGCCACGACGATACGCTCGCCGCGCCGTTCCGGTACCACAGCCACCAACAGGAGAAACGAGATGCCAATCATCAGACCCTGCGTGCCTGCGCGACGCCTGCGAACCTGCCTTGCCGCGAGCATCGCGGCGGCTCTTGCGGCGACCGCCGGGGCGAACGCCGCGGACGCTGCCGGTTCGACCCCGCAGAACGACCTCCTGAACGCGACGCTCTGGATGCAGAAGTCGGTCGAGTACAAGGCCAGCGTCGAAGGCATATACGCCCTCGCCCGGATGCGCCTCGACCAGGCACTGGCCGACAGCAGCTGGACTGCCCTTCCCGACATGGAAGGCAAGGACTACGCCGGCAAGCCCGTCGCCATCATCACCGACCTCGACGAGACCGCCATCGACAACAACGTCTACGAGGCGTCCCTCGTCACGCGGAGCAAGAGCTTCAGCGGGAAGGAGTGGGACAAATACGTCAAGGAAGAGAAGGCCAAGGCAGAGCCGGGTGCCGTCGATTTCTTCCGGTACGCCGCTTCCAAGGGAGTGGAGATCTTCTACATCTCCAACCGCAACAAGGGCGAGGAGGAAGCGACGCGCGCCAACCTGAAGAAGCTCGGCTTCCCGCTCGACGACAAGGTGGACACGGTACTTGCCAAGAACGAAAAGCCCGAATGGAAGTCGGCGAAGGGCAACCGGGACCAGGCGGTCGCCTCGAACTACCGCGTCGTCATGCTGCTCGGCGACAACATGGGCGACTTCACCGACAAGGCGAGCGGCTCACCGGAAGAACGCCTGGCCGCCTACAAGGCGGACATGAAGCACTGGGGCCACGACTGGATCATGCTGCCGAACCCCGAATACGGCTCCTGGGAATCTGCCTCCTTCGGCGGCGACTGGTCGAAGTCGCCAGACGAGCGCCGCAAGGAAAAGATCGACCGCCTCGACGCATGGTCACCGGCAGACTAACCTCCCCACCGCAGCGCCACGGCGGAACCCGGCGATCCGGCCACCTTGCCGGTCGTCGCGGCGGGCATCCTCGGTCCACTCAGCGAGCGAGGAAGCCGGCGAGGCGCTCCATGTCGACGTTGCCGCCACTCACGATGATCCCGACGCGCTTTCCGGCGAGGTCCGCGCGCCGCCGCCGGGCACCTGCCAGGCCAAGGCATCCGGTCGGCTCGACGACGATCTTCATGCGCGACGCGAAGAAACGCAGGCAATCCACGAGATCCTCGTCCGCAACCGCGACGATATCCGACACTGACCGGCGGATGATCCCGAATGTGATTTGCCCGAGCGCGGTCGTCTGCGCTCCGTCGGCGATCGTCCTGGGCGTTGCGATCCGCACGATCTCGCCCCGCCTCAGCGACTGCTGCCCGTCGTTTCCCGCCTCGGGCTCGACGCCGATCACCGCGCAGCCTGGCGAGAGGGCTGCCGCCGAGAGCGCCGAGCCTGCAAGCAGGCCGCCCCCGCCGAGGCAGACGAAAAGCATGTCGAGCGGGCCGGCCTCCTCGAACAGTTCCATGGCCGCCGTTCCCTGCCCGGCGACGATGTCCGGATGGTCATACGGAGGAATGAGCGTCATGCCCCGTTCCTCGGCGAGGCGCCTGCCGATGGCGTCCCGGTCCTCCGTGTAGCGGTCGTAGGTGACGATTTCGGCCCCATAGCCCCGGGTGGCGGCAAGCTTGGCGGCAGGCGCGTCATGCGGCATGACGATGGTGGCGGCGATGTCGAGAATCCTCGCCGCCAGCGCGATCGCCTGCGCGTGGTTGCCGGACGAGAACGTCACGACCCCGCCGGCACGCTGCCCCTCGTCGAACTTCGAGAGAGCGTTGAACGCCCCGCGGAACTTGAAGGCGCCCGTGCGCTGGAAATTCTCGCACTTGAAGAAAAGCTCGGCGCCCAGTTCCTCGTCCGCAAGCCGCGAAGTCAGCACCGGCGTCCGCTTCGCGACACCCTCGATGCGCCTTGCGGCGATTTCGATATCCCTGAACGTGGGAAGGATTTCCATGGTTGCCTCTCCGTTGCCCGGCGTCTGGCACGCCGCTGCGCAAGGGCCGTCGGCCCGCGAATCTTCGATGGACAGGAGCACAACATCGGCGCCGGCACCAGACGAGTGCGCCGGCTTCCGGCCGACCCCGTCACCCGAGCATCGGAACGAGTGTCAGCGCCAGCAGCACCCCCATCGACACGTTGAACCATTTGAGCCGTCGGGGGTCGCTGAGAAGACCTCTAAGCGCGCTCCCGAAACCGATCCAGGTCGGCGCGGCAATGATGCCCGCAAGCGCGAAGCACGCGATCACGACGGTGGTCGAAGCCGCCAACATGTCGGGTCGCGTGTAGATGGCCATTGCCGAGACCGCCAGCACCCACGCCTTCGGGTTGACCCACTGGAACAGGGCTGCCTTGTAGAGAGCCATGGGCCGCGCCTCCGCACCCGGCGCGCTCGCGAAACTCCGGCTGGCCGCGATCTTCCACGCGAGATAAAGCAGGTAGAGGCCTCCGGCGATCTTGAGCGCCAGATGCGCCGACGGAAACGCCGACAGCAATGCGCCCAGGCCGAAGCCGACTGCCGTGAGCAGGGAAATGAAGCCGAACTCGATGCCGATCATGTGCGGAAGCGTGCGGCGGAACCCGAAATTTGCGCCCGACGCCAGCAGCATGACGTTGTTCGGCCCCGGCGTGATCGAACCCACGAGGGAGAAGACGAAGAGAGCAAGAACGGTATCGGGAGCCATGGTGGTTCTCGTGGGATCGGCGCAGGCTGACACACTGCCTTCCCGGGGCCGCCCGGTCCAACGGTAAAGATTGAAGCTCCCATCAGCGGAACTGATGAGAGCCGCGGCTACATGCCGTCGGGCCCGCGGTTCATCGCGGCGACGCCCGTCCGGCAGACCTCGACCAGCCCGAGAGGCTTCATGATGGCGATGAACTGCTCGATCTTCGACACCCGCCCGGTTATCTCGAAGATGAAATGATCCTGGTTGGCATCGATGACCTGGGCGCGGAATGCGTCTGCGAGGCGAAGCGCCTCGACCCGGTCGTCGCCCTTGCCGCGCACCTTAAGCATGGCCAGCTCGCGCTCCAGCGGCTTTTCGTGCCCGAGCTGGCGTGCCCGGACGGTCAGGTCGACGACCCGGTGCACCGGCACGATCCGCTCGAGCTGGGCGTGGATCTGGTAGAGCACGTGCGGCGTGCCGCTCGTCACGATCGTGATGCGCGACAGATGAGCCTCGTGCTCCGTCTCCGAGACGGTGAGGCTCTCGATGTTGTAGCCGCGGCCTGAAAAGAGACCGATGACACGTGCGAGAACGCCCGGCTCGTTGCTGACGAGCACGGACAAGGTATGCGTTTCCGCGCTCTCGGTCTCCTTTTCGATGAAATAGGCCGATCCGGTCGGTTGAAGCTGGGCGTTCATCGGTATTCCTCACATGGTGTGCAGTCGGCGTCGAAGCTTGAGAACTCCGTCACACGAGCGAACGGTCCTTGGCATCGATCGCGCCGGCGACGGCCTCTTCGGTCGCCTCGTCCGGCAGCAGCATTTCGTTGTGCGGCCGGCCCGACGGAATCATCGGAAAGCAGTTGGCCAGATTGGCGACGCGGCAATCGAACAGCACCGGCTTGTCGACGTCGATCATCTCCTGGATTGCGTCGTCGAGTTCGTCCGGCTTCTCGGCCCGCAGGCCGACGGCGCCGAACGCCTCGGCGAGCTTGACGAAATCCGGGATGGACTCGTTGTACGAGTGCGACAGGCGGTTGCCGTGCAGCAGTTGCTGCCACTGGCGCACCATGCCCATGTACTGGTTGTTCAGGATGAAGATCTTGATCGGCGCCTCGTGCTGCACGGCCGAGGACATTTCCTGCATGGTCATGAGAACCGACGCGTCGCCGGCGATGTCTATGACCAGGCTTTCCGGATGGGCTATCTGGACACCCAGCGCGGCAGGAAGCCCGTAGCCCATCGTGCCGAGCCCGCCGGAGGTCATCCAGCGGTTCGGCTTCTCGAAACCGTAGAACTGCGCCGCCCACATCTGGTGCTGCCCGACCTCGGTCGTGATGTAGGTATCGCGGTCCCTTGTGTGCTCGTAGAGCCGCTCGATCGCGTATTGCGGCATGATGATGTCGCGATGCGGCTTGTAGGCGAGCGAATTGCGGGCACGCCACTCGTCGATCTGCGTCCACCACTCCCCGAGCCGCGCCTTGTCGTGGCCCTTCGCGGAGGCGCGCCAGAGCCTCACCATGTCTTCCAGCACGCGACCGGCATCGCCTATGACAGGGATGTCCACATGCACGGTCTTGTTGATCGACGAGGCGTCGACATCGACATGGATCTTCTTCGATCCCGGCGAGAAGGCATCGAGCCGCCCGGTGATACGGTCGTCGAAGCGGGCGCCGATGCACAGCATGACGTCGCAGTCGTGCATGGCCATGTTGGCTTCGTAGGTTCCATGCATCCCCAGCATGCCCAGCCAGTTCTTGCCCGACGCGGGATAGGCGCCGAGACCCATCAGGGTCGACGTGATCGGAAAGCCCGAGAGATCCACGAACTCGCGAAGCAGGTGGCTGGCCTCAGGACCGGCGTTCACCACGCCGCCGCCGCTGTAGATGATCGGCTTGCTGGCCGTCGCCATCAGTTCGACGGCCGCCCTGATCTGGTCCAGGTCGCCCTGCAGGCGCGGCTGATAGCTCTTCTGCTGGAGTACCGGCGACGGCTTCACATAGGTCCCCGTCGCGAACTGCACGTCCTTGGGGATGTCGACGACGACAGGTCCCGGCCGCCCCGTCGTGGCGATACGGAATGCCTCGTGGATTATCCTCGGCAAATCGTTGACGTCCTTCACGAGCCAGTTGTGCTTCGTGCAGGGGCGCGTGATGCCTACGGTATCGCATTCCTGGAACGCGTCGGAGCCGATCAGCGTCGTCGGCACCTGCCCCGTCAGGCAGACGAGCGGGATCGAATCCATCAGTGCGTCCTGCAGCGCGGTGACGGCGTTGGTCGCACCGGGGCCGGACGTCACCAGCATCACGCCTGGCTTTCCCGTCGAACGGGCATAGCCTTCGGCCGCGTGGCCGGCGCCCTGCTCGTGGCGAACCAGGATATGCCGGATGGCGTCCTGCTGGAAGAGCTCGTCATAGATGGGCAGGACAGCGCCGCCGGGATACCCGAAGACATGCTCCACGCCGTTGTCGCCAAGGGCGCGGATCACCATCTCCGCTCCGGTCAGCTGGTCGCTCGCCTCGTTCCTGTCCCGCTCGTCTCTTGCCGTCATCTTCTCAACGCCCGTCTTTTGCTTCATGGCACAAAAAAAGGCCCCTCAAGGAGCCTCGGTCGCGCATGGGTGGCTGTCGCCGGGTGGCTACGCCACCCTGCCCATGCGCCTCTCTACTACGAGAATTTCATTGCCGTAGATCTTCATCCGGCAATTCCTAGTCGTCTCTGGCCGCCGCGTCAATGCTGTTGACCATTCCGCGGGCCCGCAAAACCGGTTGTTAAGGGTTTGGCCTTAGCCTGCAATCGAGGGCAATTGCGAGGGCGGGACATGCAACACGTCGATGCGGAGGCCGCACAGGACAATGCAATGACCGAACGACGCGACGGATCGCAGCGGGGCAACCGGCTGCTCGGCCGCATCGTTGCCTGCAACGGCTCGCGCGCTGTCGTCACGGCGGTGGCCTCTGCAGGCGAGACCGACGTCGCCCAGCTGTGGTCGGTCGGACGCCTGATCTCCATCAAGGTGGGCGAGAACCGTGTGGTCGCACTCGTTTACGCGATGGATACAAAGCAGGACGCCTGGATAGAGGGCCAGGACAACATCATGCGCTTCGAGGTGGAGCTCGTGGGGGAGATCCGCACCCGTGAGGACGGTCGCCCGCATTTTTCGGCAGGCATCACCAACTACCCCTACCTCGGCGCCATCGCCCACCGCATGCGGGCCGACGACCTTCGCGCGATCTACGACATCGAGAAATCCAACACGGCCGTGATCGGCAAGCTGACGCAGGATCGAACGATGGATGCGATCATCCACGTCCCCTCGATGCTGCAGCGCCACTTCGCCATCGTCGGCACCACCGGCGTCGGAAAATCCAGCGCCGTCGCGCTCCTTCTCAACAAGGTAATCGAGGCGGACCAGCAACTGCGCGTCATGATCCTCGATCCCCACAACGAATTCGCGGCCGCTTTCCCCGAAACGTCGATCGTCGTCGACACCGACACGCTGGAACTCCCCTTCTGGCTTTTCAGGCTCGAGGAATTCGTGGAGGTCATCTTTCGCGGCCGGCCGGGGGTCCCGGAAGAAGTCGACGTGCTGCGCGATCTCATCCCCGAGGCCAAGCGCAATTTCCGCGGCGCGGCGGACAACGCGTTCTTCCGCCGGTCGACGGACAAGTCGACCCTCACCGCAGACACGCCGGTTCCATACCGCATCGCGGACCTTCTCGCGCTGATCGACGAGCGCATCGGCCGCCTCGACGGCCGGAACGAGAAGCCGTATCTCCGCCAGCTGAAATCGCGCGTTTCCTCGGCGATCAACGATCCGCGCTTCCACTTCATGTTCTTCTCGAACACGATCAACGATACGCTTGCGGAGACCATTGGCCGCCTATTCCGCATTCCCGGCAACGGCCAGCCGATCACCACGTTCCAGCTCTCGGGCATCCCTTCCGAAGTGGTGAACTCGGTGGCATCGGTCCTCTGCCGGATGGCGTTCGAGATCGCGCTCTGGAGCAACGGAGGGGTCCGCATCCTCGTCGTCTGCGAAGAGGCGCACCGCTACGTTCCCGCCGACCCGACGCTCGGCTTCGTCCCGACCCGTCAGGCAATCGCCCGGATCGCCAAGGAAGGCCGCAAGTACGGCGTCAGCCTCGGCGTCGTCACGCAGAGACCGGGCGAGCTCGACCCGACGATCCTGTCGCAATGTTCGACTGTGTTCGCCATGCGGCTGAGCAACGAGCACGACCAGGAAATCATCCGCTCGGCGATCCCCGATTCCTCGACCTCGACCACCAGCTTCCTCTCGTCGATCGGCAACGGCGAGGCCATCGCGTTCGGCGAGGCGATCGCCGTGCCGATGCGCATGCGCTTTTCCAAGCTCGACAAGAGCCAGTTGCCGAAGGCGAATTCGAACCTTACCGAAACCGTCGCGAATGCGGACGACGTCGACCTGCGCACCATCGTCCAGGGCATGCGCGCGCTTTCGAGCCAGGAGAACGCGGCCGCCGGCCCCGAAACCTCGGCAAGGCCGCAGCCGGGCGACAATGACCCCTATCAAAGACCCCTGGCATCGCCGGCCCCGGGAGCTTCCGCCACCCAGGCCGACGACCGGGAAGAGCGCAGGGGCACCGGCGCACCGGCACCCGGCAAGGACCGTCGCATCGCGGAGGGAAACCGCGCCGCCCCGGGCGAGAACAAGCAGCACGACGAGAGGGGCGGGCTTGTCGCAGCCGACGGCTCGCGCGCGCCGGGCCACGCGGCGGGAAGACCGGACATCCGGTCCCTGCTCCTTCGCCGACCGCATCGCGGCAACTCCTGAGCCCCTCCGCAATCCACCCTATATGCAGTTTCCTTGCAGGCGGGGCCTGAAAGCAGCAGCGCCGTCGGACTGTCGCGGGCGAATTGCCCGAGCCGAGCTTGTTCGGAGGATCGGGAATTCAGGCCGCGCAGACCCGATTGCGGCCTTGTCGCTTTGCCTGGTAGAGTTGCTTGTCGGCCCGCCGGTACAGCTCCTCGCCGGCTTCCCGCCCGTCCCAGGTCGCAAGGCCGATGCTCACGGTGACGCGCAGCGTGACGTTGCCGGACGCGATCCGCAGATCCGAAATCGCCGTCCGGATACGGTCGGCAAGGGCATGCAGCTGACGCTCCGAGGTATTGGGCGACAGCACCGCGAATTCCTCGCCGCCGAGCCGTGCCACGACGTCGTGGTAGCGGGTAAATTCCATCAGGCAGTTGGCGACGCGCCGGAGAACCTCGTCGCCCACGTCATGACCGTGCGTGTCGTTGATCACCTTGAAGTGGTCGAGATCGAGGATCATCATGCCGACAGGCTTGCCGATCTCACGAAACGCATTGAGATATTCCACCATGGCGTCGTCGAAATAGCGCCGGTTATGCATCCCGGTGAGGCCGTCTGTCGTCGCCGCCTGCTCCAGGTTTTGCGAGCGTTCGCTCAGCGATTGCGTCATGCGCTTCAGCTTGCCCTGCTCGTTCACGCCCCTCCGGATGACAGGATAGACCAGGAAGACGCCGCAAAACACCGACAGGCCGGCAAAGACCGATGCCATGAAACTGAAGCTGCGAAGACCTGAGAGGGTGAAGTCGCCATGCAGCCGCAGCAGGTCGGACGTCTCGCTGTAGGCAATAGCGCTGAAATAGCCGGAGAAGCTGACAAGCACCATCAGCAACGCGAAGAACCATTCTGCTTTGTGAATGCGCATGGCTGGATCTTGTCTTCCCCAATCCCGTGCCAAGCCTAAGGCGGGCCGGTTAGGGTAAGCTTAATTTTGGCCCACAAGTGTCACCGGGAAGGCTATTTTTTCGAATCTTCGAATATATTCCAGCCCGGCCCGAGCTGGTGTCTGAACCACGTCATCTGCCGCTTGGCGTACTGGCCTGTCGCGGCAACGAGCCGCTCCTCGGCCTCCGCCCGGGCGAGCCTCCCCTCGAGCAGCGCCGCGATCTCGCGCACGCCGATCGCCTTCATCACCGGAAGCCGCTCGTCGAGCCGGCGCTCGAGCAGCGTCCGCACCTCCTCCACCGCGCCGTGGCGCATCATCCTTCCGGCGCGTTCGGCTATGCGTGCGCGCAGCAACGATCTTTCCGGCGCCAAGAGAATCTTCTCTGCCCGGCCGGAGACGACGAGAGGCACCCCCGACCGCCCATGAAACGATGCTATGGACTTTCCCGCCGCCTCGAACACCTCCAGCGCGCGAACGACACGCTGTCCGTCCTGTGGTCCGAGCGAACGCGCCATCTCGGGATCGACGGCCGCGAGTTCGCCATGAAGGACCTCCGGGCCGAGTTCGGCAAGCCGCGCTCTCCAGCGGGCGCGGATCTCCTGCGGTATCTCCGGCATTGCAGCCAAGCCCGCCAGTCAGCGCCCGGAAATAGAGGCCGGTCCCTCCGACGATCACCGGAACGCGGCCCGAGGACGCGATCTCGGCCAGAACGATTTCACAGTCCCTGTACCAGGCCCCGGCGGAATAGGCCTTGTCTGCGCCTACATGACCGTAGAGGCGATGCTCGACGGCATCGGTGTCCTCCCGCGAGGGCCGCGCCGTCAGCACCCTCAGCGGCGCGTAGACCTGCATCGAATCTGCATTGACGATCACGCCGTCGCGTTCGCGTGCCATTCGCATCGCGAGCGCCGACTTGCCGCTCGCCGTCGGCCCCGCTATCAGGATCGCATCCATTTCGCCGGCCTTGCACGCCCTGCCAGGAGTTTCTCCCCGATGGCTCTCGTCGCCACGCTGCTCTCCAATCCGTCACGCCGCGAACTCACGTCCGAAATCGCCGGGCGCATTTGCGACGCGGTCTCGTTCGCCCGCATCGACTGGCTCGCCGAAGGCATCGCCTGCGACATTCACCTGGACGAGGGCGCCGATGCGGCCGAAGCCGAGCGCGCCCTGCGCACGGCCATCGGCGACGCACCGCTCGATGTCGTCGTGCAGGATGCCGCCAGCCGGCGCAAGAGCTTTCTGATCGCGGACATGGATTCGACCATGATCGGCCAGGAATGCATCGACGAACTCGCCGACGAGATCGGTGTCAAGGACAGGGTCGCGTCCATCACCCGCCGCGCCATGAACGGCGAGATCGCCTTCGAGCCGGCGCTGCGCGAGCGCGTGGGACTTCTGAAGGGCCTTCCCCTGTCCGTCGTCGCACGGGTACTTGAGACCCGGATCACCCTTTCACCGGGGGGCCGCACGCTCGTCGCGACGATGAAGGCGCATGGCGGCTACTCGGCCCTTGTGTCCGGCGGCTTCACCCTCTTCACCGGTCCCGTCGCGGAGCGGATCGGCTTCGACGAACATCGCGCCAACGTGCTTCTGGAGCATGGCGGATCGCTGACGGGAGAGGTGGCCGAACCGGTGCTCGGCCGCCAGGCGAAAATCGACGCCCTGCACGACATCGTCGCGAAACTCGGAATTGCTCCCTCCGATGCCATTGCAGTCGGGGATGGCGCCAACGACCTCGGCATGCTGCAGCTCGCCGGCACCGGTGTCGCCCTGCACGCAAAGCCCGCCGTCGCCGCCGCTGCCGGCGCCCGCCTCGACCATGCAGACCTCACGGGCCTTCTCTACCTGCAGGGCTACAGGCGCGCGGACTTCGTCACGTGATCCCTCTCGAGACTGCGCGCCTCGTCATCCGCAACTGGAAGGACGTCGACCGCGGTCTCTTCCACGAGATCAATTCGGACGAAGCGGTCATGGCCTTCTTCCCGTTCCGGCGCAGCCGGCAGGAAGCCGATGCGCTTCTCGACGAATTGCGCGGAGAGATCGCCCGGAGCGGCTTCGGCTTCTGCGCCCTCGAACTCAAGGAAACCGGGGAGGCCATAGGCTTCGCCGGCATCGCCCGCACCGACGTCGTCCCTACCCTGCCCGCCGGCACCGCGGAAATCGGCTGGCGGCTGGCCGCCCGCCACTGGAGGAAGGGCTACGCGACGGAAGCCGCGAGGGAACTGCTGCGCTACGGCTTCGAAGACCTCGCGCTCGATCGCATCGTGTCCTTCGCAGTCAACGGCAATCACCGCTCGACCGCGGTGATGGAGAGGATCGGCATGCGTCGCGAACCGGCGCACGATTTCGATCACCCGCGAATTCCCGAAAACCACCCTGCCCTGAAACGGCACGTATTCTACCGGCTTGAACGGGACGACTGGCTGCGCGGCCGGCCGGGCGCCTGAACTTCAGAGCGCCAGCCGCGATGCCGGCTGGTCGGTTCCTAGTCCATACGCACCGTCAGGAAACGCAGCTCGCCGGTCTTGTCGGCCAGCATCAGCAGCGCATTGCGCCGGCCGTCATCCTTGAGCGAGGATATCTGGTCGATGACGTCCTGAGGGCTCGAGACCTGTTCCTGGGCGACCTCGACGATCACGTCGCCAGGCGAGATCCGCTTCTCGGCTGCCGCCGAGTTCGGCGCAACCTCCGTCACCACGACGCCGTCGACGTCCCTGGCGATGCCGAAGGTCTTGCGGGCCGCGTCGTCAAGCTTGCCGAGCGTCATGCCGAGCGCGACGGGCTTGACCGACTTCTCTGCAGGCGCTCCTTCCTTCTGAGGTTGGCTGCCGGCCGACGCCTGGTCGCTGTTCTCGAGCCTTCCGAGCTTCACCTTCACCGTTTGTCGCTTGCCCTTCCGGATGACGACGACATCCACATCCTTGCCCACCGGGCTTTCGGCGACGATGCGCGGCAGGTCACGCATCTCCTTGATGTCCTTGCCGTCGAACTTGACGATCACGTCGCCCGACAGGATCGAGCCGTCGTCCACCGGACCGCCCTTGACCACCCCGGCCACCAGCGCGCCTTCGGCCTTCGGCATGTCGAGGCTTTCGGCTATGTCGTCCGTCACCGGCTGGATGCGCACGCCGAGCCAGCCGCGCCGCGTCTCGCCGTACTTGCGAAGCTGGTCGACGACGTTCTGCGCGATCTGAGAGGGGATGGAAAAGCCGATGCCGATCGACCCGCCCGTCGGCGAGATGATCGCGGTGTTGATGCCGATGACCTTCCCGTCCATGTCGAACAGCGGGCCGCCGGAATTGCCGCGGTTGATCGCGGCGTCGGTCTGGATGAAGTCGTCGTAGGGGCCCTCGTTGATGTTGCGGCCGCGCGCCGAGATTATGCCGAGCGTGACCGACCCGCCGAGGCCGAACGGGTTGCCGATCGCCATCACCCAGTCACCGATTCGCGCCTTAGCGGAATCGCCGAAAGTGACGTATGGCAGCGGCTTCTGTGCCGTCACCTTGAGGAGAGCCAGGTCGGTCTTCTTGTCGATTCCGAGGATCTTCGCCTTCCGGGTCGTCCCGTCGGTGAAATTGACCTCGACGTCGTCCGCACCGTCAATGACATGATTGTTCGTCACGATCAGGCCGCTCGGGTCTATGACGAAGCCGGAGCCGAGCGAATTGACCTTTTCGGATGGAAGGCGCCTGCCGTTCTGCCCGTCGAAGAACTGGTCGAAGAAGTCCTGGAAGGGCGACCCTTTCGGCAGCTTCGGCGGAGCGACATTGTTGTCCGTCGCCACGGTCTGCGAGGAAGAGATGTTGACCACCGCGTCGAGCAGCTTCGCGGCGAGGTCGGCGACCGAAGCCGGGCCCTGCGGCTGCAGCGCCATCGGCTTGCGGACGTCCGGCGGCGGGGCCTTCGCTCCTGCCTCCGCCGATACGGCCGGGGCCTGCTGCGCAAACGCCGGCATGCCGGAAAGGCCTGCCAGTACAGCCGCCACGACCAGCCGGCGGACAGTGGGTGAAACGGCGGTCGGCGCCATGGTCGATCGTCTCCCTGAACGGGCTCCGGCGCGGAGCCTCGTGCAAAGATAGGGCCGAATTGAGGGCAATCCAATCATAATTCCGCGAGGCTCTTGCACCGGAAGAAGACCGCGCCGGAGCGGCTCCCGCGCTACCTGCGCACCAGCCAGACGATCGCGACGCCGACTGCGACCGCAATGGCGCCCGCCACCCGCAACTGCCCGTCCGAAATCGACGGCAGCTTTCGCGCCGCGCTCCTCAGGAGCGACGGCGCGAAAGCGTAGATGACGCCCTCGATAACGAAGAAGAGCCCGAGCCCGACGACGAAGTCCGACATTCAGGCGGCCTCACTGGGTGGGCGCCGGCCCGGATGCCGCTCCGCCACCCGATCCGTTCGCATCGCCGGCCGCCGGCTTGGACGCCGGGGCGTTCGCGGAAGGGGGCGTGGCCTTGCTGCCAGAGGACGCGGGAGGCGTCGGCTTGAGGGCGGAAGACAGGGCTTTTTCCTCGCCCTTCATGGAATCCTGGCCAGAGCCGTTCGAGTTCCGGAAAAAGTCGAAGAACTCGGAGTTCGGCGAAAGCACCAGCGTCGTGTTCGCCGAGCCGAGCGACTGCTGGTAGGCGTCCATGGACCGGTAGAAGTCATAGAACTTCGGATCCTCGCCATAGGCCTTCGCGTAGACTTCCGTCGCCTGCTGGTCGCCCTCGCCGCGGCTGATGTCGGAATCGCGCTGCGCCTGGGAAACGATCTCGACGACCTGGCGATCCGCCACGGCGCGAATACGCTGGGCCGCCTCGTTGCCGCGCGCCCGGATGAGCGCCGCCTCGGCAAGACGTTCCGACTTCATGCGCTCGTAGGTCTGGTTCGAAACCTCCTTCGTCAGGTCAGTCCGGCGGATCCGCACGTCCTCCACGGTGATACCCAGGGATTCGGCTGCCGGACGCAGTTGATCGCGCACCTCGCGCATCATCGAAGCCCGCTCCTCGGAAAGTGCGGCCTCGAAATTGCGCAGGCCGTAGACGCGGCGCAACGCCGAATCGAGGCGCGTACGCATGCGCGACTCGGCCGCGTCGAATTCGCCGGAGACGGTCTGCCGGAACTTCCGGGCATCCGTCACCCTGTAGACGACGAAGGCGTCGACCTCGTAGAACTTGCCGCCCGAAACCTGGACGCGGATGTTGTCAAGGTCGAAGCGGCGGGCGCGGTCGTCGACGAACTGCACCCGGTCGGCGTCGAGAAAGCCGAAGGGCAGCTTGAAATAGAGCCCCGGATCGGCCTCGACGGACTGGATTTCGCCGAACCGGACGACGATCGCCTGCTCGCGTGCGTTGACGACGAAGAACGAGTTGTAGAGCACGACGAGAACGACCGCGGCGATTCCGACGATGATCGGGAGACGATTGTTCATTTGCTGCCTCCCTTGGCGTCTTTCTGCTTCGCCTGCAATTCGGGCAGCGGCAGGTACGGCACGACGCCATGGCCGTTGCCCTTCTGGTCGATGATCACCTTGTTGCTGCCCTGCAGTACCTGTTGCATCGTATCGAGGAACATGCGGCGGCGCGTGACCTCAGGCGCCTGCCTGTAGGCGTTGAAGACGGAGAGGAAGCGCTGCGACTGGCCCTTCGCCTCGTTCACGACCTTCTGCTTGTAGGCGTTCGCCGACTCCCGGATCTGGGCCGCCTCGCCGCGTGCCTGCCCGAGCTTCTGGTTGGCGTACTGCTGCGCCTCCTGCTTGTAGCGGTCCTCGTCCTGCTCGGCGCGCTGCACCTCGTCGAACGCATCCGCGACCTCACGCGGCGGCGAAGCGTCCTCGATGGACACTGTGTTGATCGTCAGGCCGGCCCTGTAGCCGTCCATCGTCTTCTGGATGATGTCGTGAACCTCGTTGGCGATCGCCGCGCGATGGTCGCGGAAGATGTCCTGCGCGGGCCGCCGCCCGACCACTTCGCGCATGGCGCTCTCCGAAACCTGGCGGAGCGTGTCCTGTACGTCCGCCACGTCGAAAAGGTACTGCTTCGGCTTCGTCACGGCGTAGAGCACCTTGAAGTCGACCATGACGATGTTCTGGTCCCCGGTCAGCATCAGCCCGGAGTTGGTTCCGGAGCGCTCGCCGCCGATGTTCATTTCCTGTTCGACGATCGGCGCGAACTCCACCGTTTCGAAAGGCCACCAATGGAAATGCAGGCCCGGCATCGAGACCTGCTGCTTCGGCTGCCCGAAGCGCAGTTCGACGCCGCGCTCGTCCGGCTGCACGGTGTAGACCGCCTTGAACAGCCACAGTACGACGAGAACAGCGACGATGATGATCGCGATGAACGACGAGCTTCCGCCGCCGCCGGGAAGTATGCCGCGCAGGCGCTCCTGCCCGCGCCGGAGGATCTCGTCCAGGTCCGGTGGCTTGCCTCCGCCACCTCCGCCGCCACGCGGCGGTTGCGGACCCTGGCCCCATGGCCCCTGGTTGTTGCCGCCGCCGCCGCCCCAGGGACCGCCGCCGCCGCCGTTCTGACTACTCCAAGGCATTCACACCTCACCCATCACGCTGTTGTCTGCACTTCCCTCGAGAGTGCAGGGCACGCCAGAACGAACATCGGCTCGCGAACCCGGGAATCCTCTGCCCGGTTATAGGTATGCAAACCCCGCCTTTCAACGAGGAGCAGGCTATCCCCATCGGATTTAAGGCGAATTGGTGAACATCAGCGTCCGATGCGGCGATATTCGACGAACCGCGTCGCGTAAGTGTTGCGCTCGTCAGCCGGAAGACGTTCCTCCCGCACGACCGCCCAGAGCGCATCGTCGATCGCGGGGAAGCAGGTGTCGCCCTCCACCACCGCCTCGACATGCGTGACGTACAGCCTGTCGGCCCGCGGCAATGCCTGCGCGTAGATCTGCCCGCCGCCGATGACGCAGATCTGCGAGGCGCCTGCCTCGCGCGCTGCGCGGTGCGCGGCCGAGAGAGCCTCGTCCAGCGAACCCGCCGCTTCGACGCCCTCCGCGCCGAAATCCGCTTGGCGCGACACGACGACGTGCCGCCGCCCCGGCAGCACCCGCCCGAGCGAATCCCAGGTCCTGCGTCCCATGACGATGGGCTTCCCCATCGTCAGGTCCTTGAACCGCCTGAGATCCGCGGACAATCGCCACGGCAGGCCGCCGTCCCGGCCGATGATATTGTTTTCAGCCATGGCCACGACCATGGCGAGTTCCGGAACGTCCATGCCTTTCCCCGATGCCTGATTCGTGAACGAACCGATCGCTGCCGAACCGGCCTGTCACACCGCGACGGGCGCGGCGATCGGCGGATGCGGCTCGTAGCCGGTCAGTTCGAAATCGTCGATCGTGTAGCCGTCGATCGTTTCCGGCCGCCGCTTCAGCGCAAGCCTTGGAAACGGGCGCGGCTCGCGTGAAAGCTGTTCGCGCGCCTGCTCGACATGATTCGTGTAGAGATGGACGTCGGCGCCCGTCCACACGAGTTCGCCCGGTTCGAAGCCGGACTGCTGCGCCACCATAGCCAGCAGTGCCGCCCCGCCGGTCAGGTTGAAGGGCACGCCAAGGAGCAGGTCGCAACTGCGCTGGAAGATCAGCAGGTTGAGCCGTTTTCCTCCCGTGACGTGAAACTGGTAGACCATGTGGCAGGGTGGCAGCGCCATCCTGGGAAGATCGGGCACGTTCCAGGCGTGGAAGAGAATTCGCCGGCTCGAAGGGCTCGTGCGCAGCATCTCCAGCACCGCGGCTATCTGGTCATGCTCCCGGCCCTCCGCGTCAAGCCAGCGACGCCACTGCTTGCCATAGACCGGACCGAGTTCGCCCCACTCGGCTGCAAAGGCTTCGTCCTCAAGTATCCGCGCCTCGAAGGCCGACTGCGAGATGTCTTCACCACTCGCCTCGCGATACTTCTGAAGCGGCCAGTCGGACCAGATCCGCACATTCTGCTCGAGGAGCGGCCGGATGTTCGTGTTGCCGGTCAGGAACCACAGCATTTCCTTGATGGCGAGCTTCCAGTAGACCCGCTTCGTCGTCAGGACCGGCATCGACCCATCGGACATGTCGAAGCGCATCAGCGCGCCGAAGACGGAGAGCGTGCCGACACCCGTGCGATCGACGCGAGGATCGCCCGACCTGAGAACCTGCGACATGAGATCGAGATATTGCTGCTCGGGATGGCGCGACATGAATTCTGGGATCCGGCGTCCAAAGGGTGACAATGAGGACCGAAGACGCAAATCGCCGTCAGGCGATCCCGGGGTCCCGATTCTGGCCCGAGCATACCCCACGCAACGGCCCTTGCGCCATCGCCGTGCCGCCGCCCTTCGGAAATTTCCGGCGGCCGGCAGCACCCTGCCTGTCGACGGGCCTCCGGGCATGCCCGGTGCAAGCCGCCGCCGTCGCCGGCCTGCTCAGAGAGCGTCGAGCTTGCCGAGTTCCTTCGCGCAAAGATAATAGAACGTCACCCGCGCCTTGTTGCGGTCGCCGCTCATGATCTCGCAGACCCTTGTCACGGCGTTGTCGGCGGCGGCTCCTTCAACGCCGAGCTTCTTCCCGCACCACTTCTCCTTGACGCGTTCGAGCTCGGTGTCGTCGGAACAAGACACCAGCGAGGAATCGCGCGACCTCGCAGCGCAATCCCGAGATGCCGCACGATCTTGTCGACGGTTGCGGCACTGGCGCCAGCGTCATAGCGCTGCACATCTGCGAGATGATCGCTCATAGGTCTTTTCCTCCGTTCGACCCGGCGCAACCCATAGCATCCGGCCGGAAACCGATCGCCTGCGCCCCCCGGAAGCTTTTCGTCATCCAACGAACGCTGTCAACCGCGCACCGGCACCCCTTTTCATTTTCGCCGCCAGCCCTTATATCTTGGATGTCGCGCAAGCGACTATGGCAATAAACGGTTGATGCAATAAGCCTATCGGACCCGGGGGCGGTACCCGGCGCCTCCACCAAGAACCGGCGGCCCGCCGTCAAGCGGCAAGGCCGGCTGCTGATGGGGGCGAAACAGGATCGACGAGGGTGTAAAGATCGATTTTTTGCCCGGCATGATACCACCGTTATCGGGTCAAACTTATAGTTGCAAACGACAACACTATGCGCCGGTTGCTGTCGCCGCGTAATGCGGTGCCACGTAGCTCGAAATGAACTCCTGACGGGTCGCACCGTCAGGCGGGGTCCGGAGGCACCTGGCAACAGAAGCCTCCACCTCCATTCTCGGAATGGTCTATAGAGAGATCGACGGGATCGCCGCTCCGGCAGCCTGGCAACAGGAAGGCAAAGACGAAGAACGCATGCCACAGGACCATATCCGCTACGACATCCTCGCCCAGGACGCCTTGCGCGGCGTCATTCGCAAGGTTCTGTCGGAAGTTGCCGCGACCGGCCATCTGCCCGGCGACCATCATTTCTTCATCACCTTCACCACCGACGCGCCCGGCGTGCGCATATCTCCGCATCTGAAGGCGAAGTATCGCGGAGCAGATGACGATCGTCATCCAGCACCAGTTCTGGGATCTCAAGGTGAACGAGACGCAGTTCGAGATCGGCCTGTCCTTCTCGGACGTTCCGGAAAGGCTCGTCGTCCCGTTCTGCGGCCGTCCGCGGCTTCTATGACCCCTCCGTCAATTTCGAGCTCGAGTTCGACCCCGCAGCCGGCGAGGAGAGCGCTCCCGGCAACGGCGAGGTCATCGCCGCAACGGACGGGGAAAAGGACGCCACCGCCACGCCCGGCGAGGCCGCGGATGCGGAGGCCGGCAAGGCAGGCGCCGACGTCGTGTCGCTCAATTCGTTCCGCAAGAAGAACTGAACGGTCCCGGATGGCCGATCCCGTAAATCTTCGCCAGTTCCGCAAGCGCAAGCAACGCGCCGACAAGGAACGCGAAGCGGGCCGAAACCGCGCGATCCACGGCAGGACGCTGGAGGAGCGCAAGCTCGTCCGCGCCATCGACGAGGTCGAACGCCGGCGTCACGAAGCAGGGCGGATAGAGAAGGACGTGTCGTCCGCCGACGACAAAGGGACGAAGTGAAGGACATCGCGGGATCCGGCGCGCCGGAAGCCGGCAGTCCACGCAATGCGCCGCCCACGGCCGGCACGACCCTGCGCAAGAGATCCATATCGATCCACGGTCACCGCACCAGCGTTTCGCTCGAGGATGCCTTCTGGCAAAATCTCCAGCGCATCGCGGACGAACGCGGCATCGCGCTCGCTCGACTGATCGCGACGATTGACGACAAACGCCAGCCCGCATGCAACCTGTCATCGGCACTTCGGCTGCATGTGCTCGCCTGGGCCCTGGAGAAAAAGAGCGGCTGACGCTCAGTCCGGATCGAGAACAGCCTTCAGGAATTCGCGCGTTCGCTGTTCCTTCGGCTCCGTGAACAGTTGCTCCGGCGGCCCCTCCTCCTTGATCTTCCCCTTGTCGAAGAAGCAGACACGGTCGGACACCTGACGGGCGAATTGCATCTCGTGCGTAACGAGAAGCATCGTCAGGTCGTGCTCTTCCGCCAGCTGGCGGATGACGTTGAGCACTTCGCCGACGAGTTCTGGATCGAGTGCCGAGGTCGGTTCGTCGAAAAGCATCACCTTCGGGCGCATGGCGAGCGCGCGCGCGATGCCGACGCGCTGCTGCTGACCGCCGGAAAGCTGGTGCGGATACTTGTCGGCCTGCTCGGAAAGACCAACCATCGCCAGCAATTCCTCCGCGCGCTGGCGGGCTTCCTGCTTGGAAAGACCGAGCACGCGCACCGGTGCCTCGGTGATGTTGCGGCGGACGGTCATGTGCGGAAAGAGGTTGAACTGCTGGAAAACCATGCCGAGCTGCTCGCGCATCTTGTGCAGATGCTTCTCGCTCGCCGGATGAAGCGTCCCGCCGCGTTCCTCGTGCCAGAGCGGCTCGCCGCCGACGTAGACGACGCCGTCATTGATCTTCTCGAGCGTCATCAGGATGCGCAGCACGGTCGACTTGCCTGAACCGGACGGTCCGATGATCGTCACCTTTTCGCCCGGCCGCAACCTCGAAATCCAGCTCGTTCAGCACGGTGATCGGCCCGAAGCTCTTGACGACCTTCTCGAACTTGATGATGGGCTCGCTCATTTCAGGGGTATCCCTATCTTGGGGAGCTTGACGTCGAGGTAGCGCACGCCCGCCGAGGCCACCAGCGTCAGCACGAGGTAGATGCCGCCGACCATCGACAGCGGTACGAGGTAGTCGAAGGTCCGGTCGCCGATGATCTTGGCCACGTTCAGCATCTCCAGCACGGTCACGACGGAGAGCACCGGCACGTCCTTCATGATCGACACGAGATAGTTGCCGAGGGCCGGGATGATGCGCGGGATCGCCTGCGGAAGGATGATGTGGGTGAAGGTCCGCGTCGTCGAGAGGTTGAGCGCTCGCGAAGCCTCCTTCTGCCCGCGGGTGATGGCCTCCAGTCCGGCGCGATAGACCTCGGACGTGTAGGCGCTGTACTGCACGCCGAGCGCCAGCGCGCCCGTGAGGAACGCCGGCAATATGATGCCGTAGTCCGGCAGCACGTAGTACAGGAAGAAGAGCTGGACGAGCAGCGGCGTGTCGCGGAGGAACTCCGTCACGACAGATCGCTGGCCACGACACGAACCGGGTCGGAACGCCCTTGAGGATTGCCAGTATCGAGCCCGAGGACGAGGGCGATGAAGAAGCCGAGGATGGTCGCCTCGATGGTGACCAGCATGCCGAGCATGAGGATCGGGAAGATCGACGACGGCGAAAGCCCATTCGGAGCTCGTATCCCAGTGAATACCGAAAAGCATGGCGCTATCTCCCCGCCGACTTCCAGCGTCCGACGGAATATTCGAGCCCCTTCATGATGACCGTCAGGACGAGCGCAAGGCCGAAATACATGAAGAGCACCATCGTGTAGACGGTCACGCTGTCCTGGGTGAAATTGCGGATCCGCTCGGCCCGGAAGGCAAGGTCGCCGAGGCTGATCAGCGAGACCAGCGCCGTGTCCTTCAGGTTCTGGACCGCGAGATTGCCGAAGGTCGGCATCATCTCCGGAATGGCCTGCGGAATGGCGACCCGCCACAACGCCTGGCGCGGGGTGAAGTTCAGCGCCCTCGCCGCTTCGTACTGGTCGTCAGGAACCGCCTGGATGGCGCCCGCGCACCACCTCTGCCCCGTAGGCGCCGATGTTGCAGCCCGAGCGCGAGCACGCCCGGCGACCACGGCCGGCAGCCGCAGGTCGATGCCGATCGCCTGCCCGACGAGGGGAAGCGCGAAATAGAGCCAGAAGAGCTGCACCAGCAGCGACGTCCCGCGGAACACCTCGATGTAGACCACGGAAATGCCCTTGACGAGCCAGTTGTGCGAGAGCTTGCCGATCCCGAAGGCAAAGGCGCAGATCGCGCCGAGAATCGTCGAGTAGACCGTCAGTTCGACGGTGACCCAGGCCCCTTCCAGGAGCGGGGGCAGGTAGGTGGTCCACTGCATCGCAGGTCCCCGATCATGCGGCAGCCGGTGCCTTGTCCGCGTCCAGCGAACCGGGAGCGGTCCCCCCGGTCCGCGCTCTGTCCGCCCGGACGAAGCCTACTTGCCAGAGCAGAGCTGCTCCGTCGTCTTCTGCATCGACGCCTTCACGTCGGCGTCCGTGAAGCCGTAGCTCTTCAGGTCCTTCTTCCAGGCCGCCGTCTTCTTGTACTTGGCCAGCTCCTTGTTGACCGCGTCGCGCAGGTCGGTGGAGCCCTTGGCGAAGGTGAAGGCGCCCCAGCTGCGGACCTCCTTGCCGTCGATGACCGGATCCTTGAAGTCCTGCACGATCTGGACCTTCTTGCTCTTGCCGGCGAGCTGCGCGGCCGTGAGGCCGGTCGCAGCGTAGGCCGCCGCCCGGCCCGGTCGCCACCGTCGAGATGGCGTCGGCGTTCGACGAGATCGTGATCATGTTGCTCTCGGGCACGCCGAGCTTCTGCATCATGTCGAGCTGGTCGGCGCCGGCCATGATGGCGACCTTCTTGTCCCCCTTGGCGAAGTCGGAATAGGAATTGACCTTGTCCGGATTGCCCTTCTGCACCAGGAGGCCTTCGCCATAGGAGCTGTTCGGCTCGGAATAGATCACCTTCTTGCAGCGCTCGGGGTTGATCGCCATCTCGGCGGCGACCATGTCGAAGCGATCGGCCTGCAGCCCCGGAATGAGCGAGGAGAAGTTGGTCGTCACCCACTTGATGTTCTTGATGCCGAGTGCATGGACGATGTGGGCGGCGACATCCGGCCCGGCGCCCTTCGCCTTGCCGTTCATGTCCATGTAGCCGTAGGGAATCTCGTTGGCGATCGCGATGCGGATCGTGCCCTTGCTCTTGAGGTCCTTGAGCGACGCAGCCGACGCAGATCCCGCCGCAAGCGCAAATGCCGTTGCGGCGGTGGCCAGAATAGCCGTTCTCGTAAGCGTGTTTTTCATGTTGCTCTCCCTGATGACCTTGTTTCAAATCTCTGATTTCGCAGGATGGTCAGGACGGCAATCGCCAATCTGTTCATTCGATGAACAATGGCCTGCCCCAAACATTCTGCCTTTGGCAACCGCTTGAAAACCCGGATTGCCTTTTGACGGTCGGAGTTTGCAATATTGTGCCGGTATCGTCAAATGTTCGGCACACTTTTCTACTTCCAGCGGCGATTTTTTCGAGAAACGCCTCAAAAAGCGCCAATTTTGCGCGAGTTTGGCCCCGACTTCACAATTTCTAGCGTGCCGAGGCGTCATTTTCCCCGGAAATCGACTGCGCGCTCCCGGCCGCGAATCCGGCGCAAAGCCAGAGCGAAACCTCGGCTGCGTCCTGCGCCCGGGTGAAAACGAAGGTTTGCGCCGTGTCTTCTTCGCCCCGGAAGGAGAGGCGGAGGCCGCAATCGCCGGCAGGCCCGTCGACGTCGACCTGCCTCGGCTCGATGATCCGCATGGCGTGTCGCAGGCCATCCACCCTGACCAGGCCCGTTCGCCCGTCCGCCAGCCGCAGAAAGGTCGCCTTGCCGTCGGCCGTGCGAACGACATCGCGCACGGCCGCGTCCGGAAAGGATGTCCCGAACTGCAGCAGCGCGCTGCCGGTGTCGTCCTCCCCTTCGCCGTCGGCCCGCCGCCTGCGCAACAGTACGGCCGCCAGCGCAATCGCTGCGATGATCAGGAGAAAGGCAATCGTGCCGACATTCATGACCGGCCTCGCGGAAGGCGACTGTTTCCGGGGCAGGATGTCAACGGGCAGAAGATCATGCAAGGCTTCTTCGCAAGCCGCAGCGGGTTCGAGGGGCCCGCGCCTCTCAGAAGCGGCCGCTGCGGGCGCAGCGCCACAGCCACCATTGCCGGCGCCATTGCGCCGCGCCGATGCCCTTTTCCGGAACGTCGGCGGCCGAACGGCGCGCGACTTCGAGGACCGGGCCGGCCAGCGCTGCGGGCAGATAGGCAGGCCGCACCTCGGACGGCAGGCCCTTAAGCGCCTCCCGCGCCTTCCCCAGGTGCTCCCGCCCGAGATCCGCGAATGCCATGACCGCCCGCGCCCTGGCCTCGCGGTCGCTTCCGGCGATGAACGCGTCGCGGTCCAGTCCCGTGGCGGCGAGAATATCGCCGGGGACGTAGAGCTGTCCCCTCGCCGTGTGGATCGGCATCAGAAGCATCGCGCCCGCCACGGCAAGCGCCACTCCGGCATGGCCGGAGACGTCGCTCGCCCCATGGGCCTCCCCGGGAGAAAGAACCATCGCGCAAAGCTGCATGATCGCCGAGACGGTTTCGCCGGCATAGCCCTCGAAGGTCGAACTGTCAGGCATCGGATCGTCGTAGAGGTCGAAGGTGCGCGCCTCGACGTAACTGTCGAAGCTGGCTCGCGGAAGATCGTAGCGCTCGATCGTGGCCGTCAGCGCCGCCGCCACCGGGTTCGACCCCGCCGCCCCGTGCGGCGTCCCGCCAGCAAGATCCCGCCACCATTGCAACCGGACCTCGCCGGGAAGCGGATCGCGAACGACGTCGCGCACACGCGCAATCTCCGCATTGAACGCATACAGCGCCGCGAAGGCGTCCCGATGGGCTTCCGGCACCAGAAGGCAGGCCAGATACCGGTCCCGGTCCGTCCTGCGCAGGACATCGAGGCAGTACGCGAAGTCGTCGCTGTCAGCCATCGGCTCGTCCGGCCGGTTCTCGTCTAGACCGCAATCAGGGCAGCGGCGACCGCCCTGGATTCGGCGAGCATCACGTTGAAGGTGCGCACGGCGGCCCCGGTGCTCATCGGGTCCGAAGTCATCGACCCGGCCCGGAACGCCTGCTTCAACCCCGGCGGCAAAGGCCGGATGCCGCTGCCGGTTCCGACCAGCAGCACCTCGATTTCCGCCGCCTCCGCGAGCACCCGCTCGAAAGCCTCGACGGTCAGGGCGTCGCCTTCCTCGATCTTCCAGCCGTGTATGCCGGAGGGCAGGCAGAGGATCGAGCCGCGGTGCGACATGTCGGCGAAACGGAAGCCTCCGTTGCCGTAGGCATCGATCGGTGCCCGCCCGGGGAAGTGCGCGTCGCGGATTTCGATGCCTCTCGCCACCGTGCCGCCTACGCCGACGTTCGGGCCGCGTTCGACTTTCCGCCCTCTTCCGCGGCCTCGACCTCGTCGCCACGCTTCGACATGCCGCGAAGCTTGAAGACGATCAGCACGGGCGCCGCGATGAAGATGGAGGAATAGGTCCCGACGACCACGCCGAAGATCATCGCCGCGGTAAAGGACCGAATGACCTCGCCGCCGAAAATGAAGAGCGCAAGCAGCGCGATCAGGGTCGTCGTCGACGTCAGGACCGTGCGCGAGAGGGTCTCGTTGATCGACAGGTCGATGAGTTTCGGCAGCGGCATCTTCTTGTAGCGCCGCAGGTTCTCGCGCATCCGGTCGTAGACGACGACCGTGTCGTTGAGCGAGTAGCCGACGATCGTCAGCACGGCCGCGATGCTGGTCAGGTCGAACTGGATCTGGGTGACCTCGAACATGCCGATGGTCATGATGACGTCGTGCACCGTCGCGATGATCGCACCCAGCGCGAACTGCCATTCGAACCGGAACCAGATATAGACGAGGATCGCGAGCAGCGCCACGAGCACGGCGATCGTTCCCGCCCTCGCAAGTTCCGAGGACACGGTCGGCCCGACCAATTCGACGCGCCGGATCGTGTAGTCCTTCTCGAGCGCGCCGCGAATGCTGTTGATCGCCCGCTGCTGTGCGGCATCTGTGTCGGACGAAGCCTGCACCCGGATCAGGACCTCGCGCGGGGAGCCGAAGCCCTGCACGTGTACCCCGCCCACGTTCAGGCCGTTCAGCGTCGAGCGGATCGCGCCGATGTCCGCCTTCTGCGCCTTCGCCTGAACCTCGACCATGGTGCCGCCGGTGAAGTCGATGCCGTAGTTCATGTTGACTGTGAACAGCCCGACGACCGTCGCGATCGACAGGATGATCGACAGCGCGAAGGTGAAGCGACGGATACCCATGAACTTGAAGGCGGCACCGTCCGCGAGGGCGGAGATCCGCGCCTTGGGAAGCTCCTTCGGGCGGCGGCGCCGCACCCACTCCGCGACCAGCCAGCGCGTCAGAGTGAAGGCGGTGAAGACGGAGGTCACGATGCCTATGGCAAGCGTCACCGCGAAGCCGCGGACCGGTCCGGATCCGAGATAGAACAGCACGACGGCGGCGATCAGCGTCGTGATGTTGGCATCGAGAATGGTGGCCAGCGCGCGGCTGAAGCCAACGTCGATGGACTGGATGATAGATCGCCCGGCCCTGTGCTCCTCCCGTATGCGCTCGTAGATCAGCACGTTCGAAATCGACCGCCATGCCGATGGTCAGGACGATGCCGGCGATGCCGGGCAGCGTCAGCGTCGCCCCGAGGATCGACAGCAGGGCGATGATCATGACGAGGTTGGCGATCAGCGCGATGTTGGCGAGCACGCCGAGGAAGCTGTAGCCGACGATCATGAAGACGACGACGGCGATGGCGCCGATCACGGAGGCCATTTCTCCCGCCGCGATCGAGTCGGCACCGAGCCCGGGACCGACGGTACGTTCCTCGACGACGTTCAGCGTCGCCGGCAATGCGCCGGCGCGCAGCAGGATCGCCAGGTCGTTGGCGCTTTGCGGCGTGAAGTTGCCGGAAATCTGCCCGCTGCCGCCGAGGATCGGTTCGCGGATCACCGGCGCGGAAATCACCTTGTTGTCGAGCACGATCGCGAAGGGCTTGCCGACGTTCTTCTGCGTGGCCTGCCCGAAGCGCTGGGCGCCCTTCGTGTCGAACCGGAAGGAAACGATTGGCTCGTTGGTGCGCTGGTCGAAGCCGGCCTGCGCATCGGTCAGGTCCTCGCCCGAGACGAGCACCCGGCGCTCGACGAGATATTTCTGCTTCGGATTGTCGACCGAAGGCAGGATCTCGTCGCCCGCCGGCGCATGGCTGCTCTCGGCCTCGCTCACCGGCGTCGACGTGTCGACCATCTGGAAGGTCAGCTTGGCGGTCTGGTCGAGAAGGTGCTTCAGCCGCTGGGGATCGCCGAGCCCCGGAACCTGGACGAGGATGCGGTTCGAGCCTTGCCGCTCGATCAGGGGTTCAGTCGTGCCGAGCTGGTCGACGCGCCGGCGCACGACCTCGATCGACTGTGTCACGGCGCTGCGCACCCGGTAGTCGATGCCGCTGTCCGTGAGCGCCAGGAGGATCGTGTCCGGCTGCGGCTCGCTCAGCGCGACCTCCGTCACGTTCCCGCTGCCGAAGACGCCGGAGTTGACCGGCTTCGCAAGGTCCTGGAGCGCCTGCTTCGCCTTGTCGACATCGGCCGAATTGCGGATGTGGACCTGGACCCCCTGCCCCTTGTGACCAAGCCCGGTGTAGCCGATGCCCTTGTCGCGGAGGATCCTGCGCACGTCGTCGACCGTCGCGTTGATCCGGTCCTTGACGATGTCGCCACGATCGACCTGCAGCAGGATGTAGGAACCGCCCTGAAGGTCCAGGCCGAGCGTCATCTGGGTGTGGGGCACCCAGGACGGCAGGTTCGCCACCTCTTTCTTGGAAAGCACGTTCGGGAACGCGAAGAGGAAGGCCACCACCACGGCGAGCCAGATCAGGATTGTCTTCCAGCGGGCAAAATGAAGCATCGAACTCTCGATCGCTCTGGCAGTCGGACTGCGGCTATTCGAACGCGCGGCGAGGCGACATGCCTGCTTACCGCAGTATTGGGGCTACTCCTTGACCGGCTCGCCCTTGACCCGGACCTCGGAAAGAAGGCTTCGCGCCGCACGTATCCTGGTTCCTTCGGCGATTTCGATCTCGACTTCCTTGTCGTCGACGACCTTCGTAACCTTGCCGATGATGCCTCCGCCAGTCACGACCTGGTCGCCGCGCCTGATATTCTTCAGCATCTCCTCGCGCTTCTTCATCTGCTGGCGCTGCGGCCTGATGATGAGGAAATACATGATGACAAAAATCAGGACGAACGGCAGGATGGACATGACCATTTCCATACCGCCCCCAGCAGCGCCCGCTCCGGCGGCCTGCGCGTAGGCAGGTGTTACGAACATATATCGGCTCCTCGCAAGGTCGCCGGCCCAGTTTGGCCGGCAATTCGGTCTGCCGCATACAGTAACACCGGGGTCGAATGCAACTCCGCCCGGGTCCCGCCGCAGCGCTTTGCCGCGCTCTTACCCTTTTCGGTCGCCGAAGGCCATGCTAACGGCCAGTCGTGCCCGCAATTTCTCGCGCCACCGCGTCCACCGAACGCCAGGATTCGCAAATTGACCGAAAAGCCGCTTCAGGACCTTCTCCAGGAATTGCGCCGCCTGACAGCCGCGGTCGAGGCCATCGCCGGCCCGAGGCCGGCGGTGAACGATCTCGATGCGGCTGACTGCTTCGTCTGGGAGCCGGAAACCGCCCGTCTGCAGCCGGTCGCCCGCCCGAACCGCATAGACATCGGGCTGATCAAGGGAATCGATCGCGTCAGGGACATCCTGATCGAGAACACCCTCCGTTTTGCCAGGGGCCACGCCGCCAACAACGTGCTCCTTTGGGGCGCACGCGGAATGGGAAAGTCCTCACTGGTCAAGGCGGCGCATGCGAACGTGCTTGCCGCCCTGCCCGGCGATGCCGCGCCGCTGAAACTCGTCGAGATCCATCGCGAGGACATCGACAGCCTGCCGCGGCTCATGGCTCTCCTCGCGCAGAGCGGTTCGCGTTTCATCCTCTTCTGCGACGATCTGTCCTTCGATCATGACGACACAGACTACAAGTCGCTGAAGGCGGCGCTCGAGGGCGGCGTCGAGGGACGGCCGGCCAACGTCGTGTTCTATGCCACGTCCAACCGTCGCCATCTCCTGCCTCGGGACATGATGGAAAACGAGCGATCCACGGCAATCAACCCGTCGGAGGCGGTGGAGGAAAAGGTCTCGCTGTCGGACCGGTTCGGCCTCTGGCTGGGCTTTCACAGGTGCAGCCAGGAAGACTACCTGGCCATGATCGAAGGCTACGCCGCCCACTACGCGCTGGAAGTGCCGGCCGAAACGCTGCGCGCCGACGCGCTCGAATGGGCGACGACCAGAGGAGCCCGCTCCGGCCGTGTCGCCTGGCAGTTCATCCAGGACCTGGCGGGCCGGCTCGGGAAGTCGATCGACGGCTGAAGCCGAGGCCTTCCAACAGGAACGGCCCGGAACGGGGTCCGGGCCGTGACGATGCTGCGAATCGGTCTATGCGTCAGTCGAGATAGGACATCGGGTCGACCGGGGTCGCGTCCTTGCGCACCTCGAAGTGCAGCTTCGGTCGATTGGCCTCGCCACTCATGCCCGAGTCGGCGATCACCTCGCCGCGCGTCACCTTGTCGCCACGCTTGACCTTGAGATCCTTTGCATAGCCGTACACCGTGACGAGCCCGTTGTCGTGGCGGATCAGGACGGTGTTGCCATATTCCTTGAGGCCGTTGCCGGAGTATATGACGACGCCGTTCTCGGCGGCCTTGACCGGGGTGCCCTCCGGCACTGAAATGTCGATTCCGTCGTTGCGGTGCCCGTCGTCGCTGGAGCCGAAGCGGGAAACTACGTGCCCGCGGGCCGGCCACCGCAGCTTGCCGATGCCGGAAGATTCCGGCGTCAGGCTCGCGACCTTGGCGCTGGACTGGGTCGCAGCGACGCTGTCTTCCTCCTTTCGCGGAGGCGTATAGGATTTCGGCGCCACGTCTTCCGTGCCCGCCTTCGGAGCCGCCTCCGCCACTTTCACGGCTTTCGGCTGCGGCGATGCCTTCGGCACCGAACCCGTCACCACTTCCTTTGTCGGCGCCGCCCTCGCGGGAGTCGCCTTGGCGACGGCAGATGCGCCGTGCGGCAGAACCAGTGTCTGGCCGACGCGGATCGTGCTGCCGGAGAGGCTGTTGGCGCTCTTCAGCGCGTCGATGGACACGTTGGTCCGCCGAGAGATCGCGGCAAGCGTATCGCCGCTCTGCACCACGTACGAACCGCCCCGCTTCTCGTGTGCCAGGTGCGTCGGGACGTGGAGCTGATGGTCTCCGCCGCTCTTCTCGACCCTGGCCGCGCCATTGTCGGACAGGACGGCGACGCGCTGCGAGTGTCCGCGCACATCGGATTCCAGCGGCCGAGCCGCAGGCCTCGCGTCGGCCAAGTGCGGCTGGCGCTTGCCGGCCGAAGCCGCCGGGCTGCCGCCGCCATCGTATCCGGGAATGACGATCTCCCGGCCGGCCGTCACGTCGGAAGCGCTCGATATGCCGTTTGCACGCATGATGGCGTCGGCGGGCACATTGTAGCGCCGCGACAGGGTGTAGATCGTCTCGCCGCGCTTCAGCGTCACATGGCCGCGGCCATCGGCCATGCGATGCGATGGACTGGCGGCCGGTGGCGGCAGCGCAGCGCCCTGCACGGAGGACTGCCCGCTTCCGATGGATCCGGTGTAGATGCCCTGGTGGCCGCCGCTGCGATCCTGGTTCTGTACGGCGGCGGGGAACGGCTGGGCCATGGAACGATCTCCGGAAGGATACTGGGAAGCTGCAGGCTGCTGTGAAGGCAACGGAGCCTGCGACGAGCCGATGTTTGCCTGCGGCGTGAGAGCGACGTCGCTGTTCGACGGTATCGATGACGTGGTCATCTGGTCCGAGCCGCCGTAGTATCCGTCCTGAAACCTGAGCACGTCCGAACTGCAGCCCGTTGCGGCGCTCGCCAGCAGCGTGACGCCGAGCACTCCGAACACAGTCCTGGAGGAGATCTGAGATCTTCTGCTACGCATAACCCATCCCGCACAACCACGAAAAAGTGACGGGTATGATTAAAGCGCGTTAGTGTTACTGCGCGGTTAAGATGCGTGATGCGAGTGCAAGAATTGGCTCGAGCCGTGCCGGCGCGGACCGCGACCGAGCTGCCGCCCGCGCGAGACCGCTAGAGAGCCATCGCGCGACCCGGGACGAGCGGCTCGAACGGCACAGCAAAAAGTTCCTCGCGCTCGAAACGGCTGCCGACCTTCGTCATGCGCATGAGCATGCACCTGCCGTCTTCCTCGATGACCGGGGCCACCAGGATGCCGCCGGCGACGAGCTGGTCGACGAAGAACCGCGGCACCGCGTCGAAGGCCGCGGTCACCAGGATCCGGTCGAAAGTCCCCTCGCCCTTGAGCCCGTGGCTGCCGTCCGCGTGACGTGCCGCAATGTTGCGCAGGTCGAGGCGCTCGAAGCGTTGCCTGGCAAGAGAGACCAGCGTCTTGTAGCGATCCAGCGTGAAGACCCGTTCGGCGATCCGCGCCATCACGGCGGCCGTGAAGCCGGACCCGGTGCCGATCTCCAGCACCCGCTGGCCAGGACGGAGCATGAGCAGGTAAAGCATCTGGACAGCGAGATCCGCGCCCTCCATGAAGGCGCCGCAGTCGATCGGAACCAGCCGCCTCGAGTAAGCGGCGTCCGAAAAGGCAGGAGGGGTGAAGATCGTCCTCGGCGTTTCCTCGACGGCCGCCAGCAGGGTACTCTCCTGAAGCCCGTCGCCGCGCAACCGCAGGATGAGGGCCGCGAGTCCCTCGCGCTCCATGAGGCGCGCGTCGCTCAACGGGACCCCGCGCTGCCGAGGGCTTCGGCGATCTTCTGGCCGACCGAATAGTCGGTGATGTCGAGCTTCAGAGGCGTCACCGATATCTGCCGGTCGCGCAACGCCTTGAGGTCGGTGCCGTCCTCGGGCTCCGACGGCCGCCGGTTGAACCGAAGCCAGTAGTATGGGAAGCCCCGGCCGTCGGTGCGCTGGTCGATCGAAAGGCCGTGCGCAAGCCGGCCCTGGGAGGTGGTGACGGTTCCCTCAACCTCCCCGGCGGCACAGTTCGGGAAGTTGACGTTGAGGAATGTTCCGTCCGGAAGGTCGAGACGGACGAGCTTCTCCAGAAGCGCGGGCGCATGACTTTCGGCGACGTCCCACGGGATGAGCCGTTCGCCGCCGTCGAAGGTGTAGGCCTGGCTCAGTGCGATGGACCGGATGCCGAGCAGGGTCCCCTCCATCGCGCCCGCCACGGTTCCGGAATAGGTCACGTCGTCGGCGATGTTCTGGCCCGCGTTCACGCCGGAGAGAACGAGATCGGGCGGGCTGTCTAGCAGCTTCCTGAGGCCCATGATGATGCAGTCGGTCGGCGTTCCGCGCAACGCGAAGCGCTTGTCCTCGATCTTCCGCAGGCGCAGCGGCTCGGAAAGCGTCAGGGAGTGGGCAAGGCCGCTCTGGTCCGTCTCCGGAGCGATCACCCAGACGTCGTCGGACAGCGAACGCGCGATCCGTTCCAGGACGGCGAGACCCTCGGCGTGGATGCTGTCGTCGTTCGTCAGAAGAATGCGCATGTTTCTCTCCTGTCCGCTTCGTCGTCCGGCGGTGCCTCAGGCAACGCGCTCGATGCGCTCCAACCCGCCCATGTATGGACGCAGAACGTCGGGTATCGCGACGGAGCCGTCCTCCTCGAGGTAGTTCTCCAGGACCGCGATGAGCGCCCGGCCGACGGCGACGCCCGAGCCGTTGAGCGTGTGGACGAAACGGGTCCCCTTCTCCTCCGGCGGGCGATAGCGCGCGTTCATCCGTCGCGCCTGGAAATCGCCGCAGACCGAGCACGAGGAGATCTCCCGGTAGGCGCCCTGTCCTGGCAGCCAGACCTCGATGTCGTACGTCTTGCGCGCGCCGAATCCCATGTCGCCCGTCGAGAGCGTCATCACGCGGTAATGCAGGCCGAGACGCTTCAGCACCTCCTCGGCGCAGGCGGTCATGCGTTCGTGCTCGGCTTGCGACGATTCCGCATCGGTGATCGAGACGAGCTCGCATTTCATGAACTGGTGCTGGCGCAGCATGCCGCGCGTATCGCGACCGGCCGATCCGGCCTCCGAACGGAAGCACGGCGTCAGCGCCGTGAAACGCAGGGGAAGCACGTCGTGCTCGAGAATCTGCTCGCGCACCATGTTGGTCAGCGGAACCTCCGCCGTGGGTATCAGCCAGCGGTCGTCGGTCGTGCGGAAAAGGTCTTCGGCGAACTTCGGCAACTGCCCCGTGCCGAACATCGCGTCGTCGCGCACGAGAAGCGGCGGGGTCACTTCCATGTAGCCATGTTCGGCGGTGTGAATGTCGAGCATGAACTGCCCCAGCGCCCTCTCGAGACGCGCCAGCCCTGCCTTCAGGATGGTGAAACGGGAACCGGCGATCTTCGCCGCCGCCTCGAACTCCATCTGCCCGAGCGCCTCGCCGATCTCGTAGTGCTCCCTGGCCGCATGCTTCCAGGCTGGCTTCTCGCCGCCCTTGCGCTCCTCGCGGTTGGCGCTCTCGTCGCTCCCGACAGGCACGTCCGGGAGCGGAATATTCGGCAGGGACGCCAGCAGGTCGTCGACGGACTGGTCGATCCGCCGCGTCTCCTCCTCGGCCTTCGCCATGGCAGTCTTGAGCTCCGAGACCTCCAGCTTCAGCCTTTCGGCGCGCTCGGACTCCTTCTCCCGCAATGCCTGGCCGATTTCCCGCGAGGCGGAGTTGCGGCGCGCCTGCATGTCCTGAAGGACCTGTATCTGTTCGCGGCGCTTCTCATCGAGTTCGACCAGCCGCTCGGCCGCCGGAAGGGCGCCGCGGTTCTTCAGCGCGACGTCGAGCGCCTTCGGGTTTTCACGTATCCATTTGATGTCGAGCATGACGGTTCCCGGCAGGTGTTGCTCCCTCGTCCCGGCCCGCTGGTCAGGACTGGTTCTCGTCCCTGTCGTCCGGCCTGTCCGCAGATCCGCCAGCGCCACCACTTGCCGAGTCCGTGCCTTCGCCGGACGATTCGCCGGGGCTGGCACTGCTCGCATCCTCGGATGATGTCGCAGCGTCGGCGCGTTGCCGTTCAACGAGTCGGGCAGCGTAGATGGCAACCTCGTAGAGAAGGATGGTCGGCAGCGCAAGACCGATCTGCGACATCGGATCCGGCGGCGTCAGGACGGCCGCCGCGCAGAACGCGAGCACGATGGCATACTTGCGCTTGCCGGCGAGCCCGGCCGAAGTGACGATCCCCACGCGCGCCAGCAGCGTCGTCACCACCGGAAGCTGGAAGACGAGGCCGAAGGCGAAGATCAGCGTCATGATCAGGCCGAGATACTCGGAAACCTTCGGAAGAAGCTGGATCGCGACCTGGCCGTCGCCGCCGCTCTGCTGCATGCGCAGGAAAAACCACATCACCATGGGGGTGAAGAAGAAGTAGACGAGGCAGGCGCCCATCAGGAACAGGACCGGCGAGGCCACCAGGAAGGGCAGGAATGCCAGCCGCTCGTTCTTGTAGAGACCCGGCGCGATGAACTTGTAGATCTGCGTGGCGATGATCGGAAAGGCGATGACCACGCCGCCGAACATCGCGATCTTGATCTGCGTGAAAAAGAACTCCTGGGGAGCCGTGTAGATAAGTTCGATGTGCTCGCCGCTGAGCCCGGCGAGATGGACGGCCCACTTGAAGGGCACGACCAGCAGGTTGAACAGGTCCTTGGCGAAGAAGAAGCAGACCAGGAAGGCGGCAAAGAATGCAGCGATCGACCACATGAGCCGCCGCCGCAGCTCGATGAGGTGTTCCATCAAGGGCAGCGCCTTGTCGTCGATCTCGTCGGTCATGAATTTTCCGTCTTGTCGGCAGCCTTTCGCGCCGTCTTGCGTACGGCGGGCGCCCTGGCCGCTCCATTTCCGCCGTTCGCACCGGCCTTTGCCGTGCGGGAAGCTGATGCCGTTGTCCCGGCCTTGCCGTTGCCGTTGCCCTTCGCCTTGGCCGTGCCCTTTGCCCGTGCCGTCGCCTTTCCACCGCTGGCGGACCCGGAAGCGGTGGACGCCCTCGATGCGGCCGAGCTCTCAGGAACGTCCGAGGGGGAAGGTTTGCCCGTCCCCGCCGGAGTGCCGCCTCCGGAAGAGCGCCCGGAAGCCGTCTTCCTGCTTCCCGTCCCGGAGCCCCCCTTGCCGCTGGATCTCGCGGCGCCGGTCTTCGCGGCAGCCTTGCGCGTCGCCGGCTTGCGCCTGGCCGGAGCCGCGGGCTCGACGGGCGGAGCAGGCTCCGGCAACGGTTCATCCGACCGGACGGCAGACAGCGCCTGAGCGTCCTCCTCGCTGGCTGAAGACAACGAAGACGGCCGCACCGCCTCGTTGAGGCCCGAGCGGATTTCGTCGCCCACCTGGCGCAGCGGGTTCATCGCGTCCCGCAAGCTTTTGGCAGGATTGAGGCTTTGCGCGTCGGATATGGTCTTGCGGACCTCGTCGAGATCCGCCTCGCGCAGCGCCTCGTCGAACTGGGCACGGAACTCCCCGGCCATGCTGCGCATCCGCGAGGTCGCCTTGCCGAATGCTCTGAGCATGCGCGGCAGGTCTTTTGGTCCCACCACGACGATCAGGACGATCGCGACGACGAGCAGTTCCTGCCACCCGATATCGAACATTCAAGCGGGCTCCTCAAGCCGCCCCGTGAACCGGCACGAAGCGCTTACTACTTGGCCTTGTCGCCGACTTCCTCGGAGCGGTGCTCGACGGTCTTGTGACTATCGTCCTGCTCGTCCTCGTCAGCCATGCCCTTCTTGAAGCTCTTGATGCCCTTGGCAACATCGCCCATCAGGTCCGGAATCTTGCCGCGACCGAAAAGCAGAAGCACGACGACCAGGACGATCAGCCAGTGCCAGATGCTAAGACTACCCATTTTCCATCAACTCCCTTGGCGGCCCCTCGACCCGATGTAAGACTTGCCGCCTGCCGTTGCAAACATTCATGCCTGCTAGGTCGTTAAAGGAAAGATTCTTCTCACGCAATCTGAAGTTCGGGGACAGCGCCGGGAAAACCGGCACCGCCATGCGCGCCGGCAAGGAAGCGCGGGAACGGGACCGCCCGCCAAAGCCATGCGACATACCGTCCCTGCCGCTGCGAACGGTACTTCCGGGCATGCGCCTTTCTATTCTTCTTCGTCGCCTCCGGGCGGAAGAAGGCCGAGCTCTTCCAGATCCGCCTGATCGAACGGATCCTCGTCATCGAGCAGGTCATCGCCGTCTGCCGGCACCGGAACGGTGAAATTCGCCGGGATGCGGGAAGACAGGAGCCCCGCTCCCTTCAGCTCCTCCATGCCCGGCAGATCCCTCAGTTCCTCGAGGCCGAAATGGTCGAGGAACCCCGGCGTGGTACCGTATGTGACCGGACGGCCGGGTGTGCGCCGGCGTCCGCGCATCCTGATCCAGTCCGTCTCCATCAACACGTCGATGGTGCCCTTGGAGGTCGCCACGCCGCGGACCTCCTCGATTTCGGCCCGGGTCACGGGCTGGTGATAGGCGATGATCGCCAGGACCTCCAGCGCAGCCCGCGACAGCCTCTTCTGTTCGACCTGCTCGCGGTGGATGAGGAACGAGAGGTCGGCCGACGTCCGGAAGGCCCACGCCTCGGCGACGCGCACCAGATTCACGCCGCGCTCGGCATAGAACGCCGAAAGCCGCGCCATCACGATGTCGACATCCGTGCCCTCCGGCAGCTTCTCCGCGATCGTCTTGCTGGCGACGGGCTCGGCCGAGGCGAAGACGAGCGCCTCCGCGATGCGCTCGGCTTCCCGCGCCTGCCGGTCCTGAAGAAGCTCTACGGCGCCCTCCCCAGCTTTGGCGGAAGATTTGCCGGAAACCGCCCCGGACTCGTCCGCATCATCGAGCCGCGCCTCGCTGGTTCTCGCCATCTTCAAGCTTCCCCCACCTGTTGCGTCGAATTTCCGGACGCCCTTGCGCCCCCGCGGCGCATGTAGATCGGCGCGAACGGCATCTCCTGGCGTATCTCCAGCCGCCCCTCGCGCACGAGTTCGAGCGATGCGGCGAAGGAACTCGCCACTGCCGTGACGCGCTCTTTCGGATCGCTCAGATAACGAAGCAGGAAGTGATCGAGCGTAGTCCAGTCGGACAGCTCTCCGATCATTCGCGTCAGCACGGAGCGCGCGTCGGCCAGCGACCAGACCTGACGCTTTGCGATGCTCACCTGCGTGATCGCCCGGCGCTGCCTCTGCGAGGCATAGGCCGTCAGCAGATCGTAGAGCGACGCGCTGAACTCCGGAATCCGGTCCACGACCGTATGTTCCGGCGCACCGCGCGCAAAGACGTCTCGGCCGAGCCGGTTGCGGTTGACGAGACGCGTCGCCGCCTCGCGCATTGCCTCGAGGCGCTTCAGCCGGAACGCCAGTTGCGCCGCCATCTCCTCGCCAGACATCTCGTCGTCGTTCCTGGCCTGCGGGATGAGCAGCCTCGACTTCAGGTAGGCGAGCCAGGCGGCCATGACGAGATAGTCCGCGGCAAGTTCGATCCGGATCCTTCGAGCCTTTTCGATGAATGCCAGGTACTGTTCCGCCAGCGCCAGGACCGAGATCCGCGCAAGGTCTACCTTCTGGCTGCGGGCAAGATGGAGCAGCAGGTCGAGCGGCCCCTCGAAGCCCTCGACATCGATCACCAGCGACGGCTCTCCGCGTTCTGCCGGCCCGGCATCGGCCCACGGGTCTTCCGTATGGAAGTTTCCCGATGTACCGCTCAGCGGATCTTTCGACGTATCCTGCATCATTTCTCCGGATCCGGCGCCTCAGCTCGCATCAACGAGCTGATCGAATTCCGAGCGCAGTTCCAACTCGTTTGCAGAGTCCGGCGGAGCGAAGGATGCCATGGCCGCATCCGCGCGCCGCGCGGCATCGCCGCCAAGCACAGGCACGGCCTCGGCGACGGCCTGCATTTCCGCCATGACCCCGTTGCAGTGCAGCACCATATCGCATCCCGCCGACAGGATGGCTTTCGCCCGCGACCCGAAATCCCCCGAAAGGGCCTTCATGGAGACGTCATCCGACATCAGAAGGCCGTCGAAGCCGATCGCTTCGCGGATCACGTCGCAGATGACCCGGCGCGACATCGTGGCGGGCCTGTCGGCATCGATCGCGGAGTAGACGACATGCGCCGTCATCGCCATGGCCTCGCGGCGAAGCGCTCGGAAGGGAATGAAATCGACGTCTTCGAGTGCTTCGCGCGGAGCCTCGACGACCGCCAGCTCGAGATGGGTGTCCACTCGGGCCCGGCCGTGGCCCGGCATGTGCTTCATGACGGGAAGAAGGCCGCCTGCCTTCAGCCCGGCTGCTGCGGCCGCGCCCATGTCGGCCACGACGGACGGATCGAAGCCGTAGGCCCGGTCGCCGATGACGTTGCTGCCGTCGCTGGCCGGCACGTCGAGCACCGGCAGGCAATCCACCGAGATCCCGCATCGCGCGAGATCGAAGGCATGGAGGCGCGACATGAGCCACGCAGCCCTGCGACCGGCCGCATGGTCGCGCAGAAAGACCTCGCCGAGTTCGAGCCGCGCTTGGATAACGCGCGGCGAGCGGCGGCCTGAGCCGCTGCACCCGGCCGCCCTCCTGATCGACCAGGACGGGAGCGTCCGCCCGCCCGACGGAACGCCGAAGATCCGCCACCAGCCGTCCGACCTGATCGAGGCTGGCCACGTTCCGTGCAAACAGGATGAACCCCCACGGCCGATGGGCGGCGAAGAACGCCGCCTCCTCGTCCGTGAGCGACTGGCCGCTGCAACCGAGAATCACTGCCTTTGATTCGCTCATGGCGGAATCATAGACTTATGTCGCGGAAAGGACAGCGCCGCGGCGTATCGTTCACAGGCTCGGCAAGAACGCCTCAGCGCGTGACGTAGCAGGATCCCCCCGCGGCCTTGTAGTTCTGGCAGAGCGTGATGGCGTCCTGCCTCGAGCCGGCCGGCACGCGCACCCGGTAATAGACACCCTTTCCGGCAATGTCGGCCTTCTGGATATCGACGCCCTTCCCTCCGATCACGGAGCCGAACCGCCTCGCCAGGTTCTGGTAGGAGGCCTTGGCTCCCGCCTCGGTCGGCTGCGAGGCGATCTGGATCATGTAGCCGCCCGGCTTTGCCGGGGCTGCCGGCGCCGGCGAAGCGGCAGCCTTTGTTTCGGCCGGCCGTGCAGCAGGCGACTTGGCCACCGGCGTCGAAGTCGAGGGCGCAGGCGCAACAGCCGGGGTCGCCGCCTGTCCCGATGCGGACGCCCTTGCCGGCGGTGGAGTTGTCGGCGCCTTCGGCCGTGCGACCGGAAGCGGGGTTGGAGCCGCAGCGCCTGGGCCTGCAGCCGGGACCTTCGCGGGCAAGCCCTGCACGCCCGGGGCCTGGCCGGAAGATTGCTGATCCGGCGCGGCCACTTGCGGCGTTGCCGACTGGCCTGATGCCGGCGCGGCATCGGGTTCTCGCGGAACCAGCTTGCCGTCGGCCGTCACCGTCATCGTCTTCACATAGTGCGGAACCACCGCAGCCGGCGCATTCGACGCCTGCGTCTGCGGAGAGGGCTGCGGGGCCGGCGCAAGACGCGCCTGGCTCTTCCCGGTCCCTTCCCCGGCGGATGGCGTTGCCGCACCGCCGTCGGCCTGCGCCGCCCCGGCCCCCGAGCCGGGCATGCCGTCCGGTTCGCCGCTCGCCGCGCCAGGTTCGCGCGGCAGTTCCGGCTGCAGCGTCCGCTGCACCACGTCGACCGGCGTTTCAGTCGAGGAGACCAGCGACTTCTGCTCGGATCCGTCGCTCTTGGAGCCATCGACCTTGTCGTAGACGATCTTGTTCTGGTTGGGTACGGCCTTCCCCCCCGGATCCGCCGGCTTCTGCTTCACCGGATTCTTGTTGGCCGCAATGATACGCGGACCGCCGCCGTCGCCAATGCCCGCGTCGGGCTGCATGAACTCCCATCCGAGAACCGCCACGGCGCCGACGAGCACGATCGCCGCCACGCCGGCCCCGATGGACTGCCAGCGCGGCCCGCGCGGCGAGACCGTCTGCGGACCGACCACGACCTCACGCGGACGGGCTTCGCTACGCGCGGTGAAATTCGCCATTGCGCCATCGCCGAGGTCCTCGTCGAGCGCCTTCTCGAGATCGTCGAAATCGATGGATGCCGGCGCAACCGATTCGAACCGGCCGGACGCAACGGCCCGCGTCTCCACTCCACCGGCCAGCACCGCCGCCGCAACGCCGTAGGGTTCCTTCGATGCCGCGTCTTCGATCTCTCCGGCCGGCTCGATTTCCGCCTCGACCGGCTCTTCGGTATCGGCCCTGAAGAGTTCGATCATGTCGGCGTCGATATCCATCTGGAAATCGTCCGCCGCCGGCGCGTAAGTCCTGTCGTCGCCCGGAAGGTAAGGAATGTCGAGTTCGAAAGTCGGCTCAACCTTTTCGTCATGCTCGATCAGCGCCGCTGGATCGAAGACGCCGGCTCCCTCCGAACCCTGCGCCGACAAGACGGCGGCTGCGGATTCGAGAGCAGATGGAGCCTGCGAGGCGGCAACGGCAGCTGGCTCGCTCGCCCCCTCTTCGAATACCTCCGGAGCAGCGCCCTCATCCGCGGGTCCTGTCTCCGCACGGCTTTCCGCCGGGCCTGCATCCGCGTCCGCGAGAGCTTCCTCGACCGCCGCAGCAGGTTCTTCATCGGCGGCAGGAAGTTCCTCGCCCGCCGCGGCAGGTTCCTCGTCGGCCGCCGCAAGTTCCTCGGCAAGCGCCGTTTCCATGGCCGTGCTGTCGAAGCCCGCTGCATGTTCGTCGTCGGCTAAGGGCAGAGCGACGAAGGCATCTTCGAATCCCGCGTCTTCGCCGTCACCCGGGCCGGCATCGGCGGGCGCATTGCCTGCCTGGCGGTCGTAGAGACGGACGACGTTGCTTGCGGGCAGTTCCGCTTCCGCCGCCCGGTATGCGTCTTCCCCTTCCGGTTCTTCCTCACGCAACTCCGGCTCGCCGCCGCCGGACGCAAACTCCGTCCCGGCCGCATATCCCGATGTGTCCTCCGGTTGCCACGACTCCAGACCGGCGCCGGAAGCGAGCTCTTCCGCCGGATCCTCGCCGGGGCTGCTCGCGGACGCCTCGTACCCCTGCGGCCATTGCCATTCAGGCTCCACCGGATCCGACGTCGCGGCCATGGCGTCTTCCTGCGTCATGTAGGCAGAGCCTTCATGGAGATCGCCTTCGACAGGTCCCGCAGCCGGCTCTTGGACCGCCGCATCTTCCGCCGCCGGCATCGATGCGGCATGTTCAGCGCCGCCATCGTCCTCTGTCTGCTGCTCGGCATCTTCACTGAAGGTATCCGCGAAAGCGGATGCAGCGGAAGCCGATCGCCCGTCGCCGGCAGTGTCCTCCTGCTCCTCCTGCACGCGGAGATCCTCGAAGGATATCGCCTGCGTCTGCGCGGCAGGCTCGTCCTCACGGACCGAATCGTCGACGGGCGTCTCGTGCAGGGTCTCGTCATGCTGCCGGTCGTCCGCCGCCGGCGGGCTCCAGTCCCACTGGCTCGAAGCGAACTGGCTGTCCTCCTCGAGCTCGTCCTCCGACGGAAAGGCGAAGCCGGTAGCCCCGTCCGCCGCTTGCGCGCCCGACGGCTCCGGGGCGTCGACCCTCGATGAGGGGCCGGCAAATTCCTCGACGGCAGCCTCGGCGGCCACTTCTTCAGAAACAGGCGCGGCTGCTTCGCCGGCCGGCTCCCCGTGGTCGGGCAGCCGGATCGACGCCGGGTCGATGGCAAATTGGGCAAATTGGGCAAATTGCGGGGTCTCGTCCCGCGGCTGCGGTTCTTCCGGCGCGTCCGGCTGGTTGTCGACCGGCTGCGGCTCGTAATCCACCGCCTGCGGCTCGTCCGGCGCCCCTGTCACGACGAAGCGATCCTCGGCAGGCACTTCGGAAACCTCTTCCTCGCCCTGCAGGTCGCGCATCAACTCGTCCTCGAGCGACAGGCCGATGTCAGCCGAGAGCTGGTCGTGATCGAAGGATTCGTCCCGGTTCATCTCCGAACGGTGTTCGCCAACGGCCATTCTGCCGCTGTCCTGTCCGTGCCCGGTTGCGTCCTCGTCCCGGAACCACGGCTCCTCTGCAGGACCTCCATCCTCCTCGCCGTTCAGTTCACGAAGCAGTTCCGCCTCGAGATCCATGCCGGAATGGAGTTCGTGAAGGTCGTCCGGCCTCTCGCCCCTTCGCGGATCATAGCCGACCACCCGCGCCAGTTCGGCAAGCGGATCGTCGATCCGCATATTCGGCCAGACGCTGGGCAGCTCTTCTCTTGTATTGATTGTCAGCCATGCAGTTCACTCACATCCCTTGCACAGTCACGTGCCAGCGCAATGTGGGGAAAAGGTGGCTTCAGCGCATCTCGAGCGGGGCTTCTGTCCCGATGATCGTCAGTCCGGAACGCAATACCGAGGCGACTGCATGCACCAAACCCAGTCTGGCGAGTGTCGATTCTCTGTCCTTAACGTTAACAAAACGTAAGGTAGGATCATCTTTCCCCCTGTTCCAGTGCACATGGAACGCACTCGCCAGATCGTAGAGGTAGAATGCAAGACGATGCGGCTCCTGCGCAAGTGCCGCGTTCTCAATGATCCGGGGATATTCCGATATCTTTGCGACAAGACCGATCTCGCTGGCCTCGAGCGGCGCAACGCGCTACGGCATCCGACAGATTTGCGACGTCTGTCTTCCAGGTCCGGGAAGGCCTCGCGCGCCTGGCGGAAGACCGATTGGCAGCGCGCATGCGCATATTGCACGTAGAAGACCGGATTGTCCTTCGACTGCTCGGTGACCTTGGCGAAGTCGAAGTCGAGCGGCTCGCTCGCCTTGCGGTAGATCATCATGAAGCGGACCGGGTCCCGTCCGACCTCGTTGACGACCTCGCGCAACGTGACGAAATCGCCCGAACGCTTCGACATGCGAACAGGTTCGCCGCCGCGGAAGAGCTTCACGAGCTGGCAGAGAAGCACCGTCAGCTTCGCCTCGCCGCCGGATACCGCCTTGCGCCACCGCCTCCAGCCGCTTCACGTAGCCGCCGTGGTCCGCGCCGAGCACGTAGATCATCTCCTTGAAGCCGCGGGCGTACTTGTCGCGGAAATAGGCGACATCGGCGGCGAAATAGGTGAATGAACCGTCCGACTTGACCAGCGGCCGGTCGATGTCGTCTCCCACCTCCGTCGAGCGGAAGAGCGTCTGCTCGCGGTCCTCCCAGTCCTCCGACGGCTGGCCCTTCGGCGGCGGCAGCGTTCCCTTGTAGACATGGCCCTTGAAGGTGAGATCGTTGATCGCCGAGACGATCGGTCCGCCGTTCCCGGCGTGCAGGGAGCGCTCGGAGAAGAAGACGTCGTGGACGACGTTCAGTGCCGCGAGGTCGTCGCGGATCATGGCCATCATGGCCTCGATCGCCCGGTCCTTGACGATAGGAAGCCATTCGTCTTCGGGCATGCCCTTCAGCTTGCCGCCGAACTCGCTGGCCAGTTCCTTGCCGACCGGCACAAGGTAGTCGCCCGGATAGAGACCCGGAGGAATCTCGCCGATGCGATCGCCGAGCGCTTCGCGATAGCGCAGGAAGACCGAGCGTGCCAGCACGTCGATCTGTGCGCCGGCATCGTTGATGTAGTACTCCTTGGTGACGTCGAAGCCGGCGAATTTCAGGAGATTGGCGAGCGAGTCGCCCACCACCGCGCCGCGGCAATGGCCGACGTGCATCGGACCGGTCGGGTTGGCCGAGACGTATTCGACGTTCACCTTCCTGCCGCCGCCGGCGGAGCTGCGGCCGAAGTCGGTGCCGGCTTCGATCACGTCCTTCAGGAGGCGCTGCCAGTAGGCCGACGCGAGGCGCATGTTGATGAAGCCGGGACCGGCCACCGAAACGTCCGAGAGATCCGGGTCGCCGCGCAGCGCCTCGGCAATCTCCTCGGCAAGCGCACGGGGATTGGTCCCGAGCGGCTTGGCCAGCACCATCGCCGCGTTGGTCGCGACGTCTCCGTGGCTTGGATCGCGCGGCGGCTCGACGGAAATGCGGTCGAACGCGAGCTTCTCGTCCGTGGCGCGAACCGCGTCGAGAGATTGCACGGCCGCAGCGACCCTGCCATGAAAGTCCTTGAAGAGATTCATTCGATTCATCCGGGGAGTGCGGCGTTGCCGTTCGCACGGCGGCCCGTCCTGTCGGCGCGGTGCCTATCGCAAATCCGGTGTCCGGTCAAACAGGCGGCGATGCGTCTCGACTGCATAGGTGTCCGTCATCCCGGCCAGGTAGTCGGCCACCACTCGCGCTCTCCCTTCCGGCGGCAGCGCTTCTGCCTCCTTTCCCCAGTGCCTGCCGCCCATGAGGTGCGGCGCATCCATGAAGCGGCGATAGAGATCCTTGACGATGCGCGCGGCCGAAGCGCGCACCCGCATGACGTCGGGATGCCTGTAGACGTGGGCATGGAGCAACTGCTTTATCCCGCGGTCGACCGCGACCATTTCCTCGGAGAATTCGGCATAGGCCATCGAAGACGCACGAACGTCCTCGACGTTCCCGGGACGCAGGTCCCTCAGCCGTCCCTGCGCCATCTCGATGACATCCTCCACCATCCGGGTGATCTGCCGGCGCATGATCTCGTGTGTCAGCCTTTCCTTGTCGAGGCCCGGATAGCGCTCGCCGACGCTCTTCAGCAGCCCGGCGAGGAAAGGTACCTCCTCAAGCATCTCGTGCGTCAGCAACCCGGCCCTCAGCCCGTCGTCGATGTCGTGCGTGTTGTAGGCGATGTCATCGGCGATGGCCGCGACCTGCGCCTCGAGACCGGCGAAGCTCGAAAGCTCCAGGTCTTGCAGACGGCCGTACTCCGTGATGGCGGCAGGGACTGGCCCGCGCAATCCGTTGCCGTCCGCATCCGCCAGCGGACCGTTGTGCTTCACCAGCCCCTCGAGGGTCTCCCATGTAAGATTGAGGCCGTCGAATTCCGCATAGCGATGCTCGAGGCAAGTGACGACCCGCAGGGCCTGCGCATTGTGGTCGAAGCCGCCGAACCCGGAAAGCATCTCGTCCAGCGCATCCTCGCCAGTGTGCCCGAACGGGGTGTGGCCGAAATCGTGCACCAGCGCTATCCCCTCCGCCAGATCCTCGTCGAGCTTCAGGGCCCGCGCCAGCGCCCGGGCGATCTGGGACACCTCTATCGTGTGCGTGAGACGCGTGCGAAAATGATCGCCTTCTTCCGCGATGAATACCTGAGTCTTGTGCTTGAGCCGCCGGAAGGCATTGGAATGAACGATCCGGTCGCGGTCGCGCTGGAATTCCGAACGCGTGGGGCTGCCCGGCTCCGGGAGCAGGCGGCCTCGGCTCTTCCAGGGGTTCGACGCGTAGGGCGCCCTCTCCCCGGCTCCGAAGCCGAGTGAATCCTTGTCGATGGTCATCCTCGTTCCGCCGCCACTGGTAGTCACCCCCCGGGCGTCGCCCGCTTGACGCCCCGCATGCCTCTTCATACCTATATGATCAATGGATTTGAACCACTCGATCTCTCCGGAGCCTTGAACCCGGCACGAAGGTTGAAGATGACAGCTACACACAGCATTTCGATGTCGGAGGCTGCGGCGAACCGCATCGCCGCGATTCTTGCCGAAGACGGGGGCAAGACCGCCCTGCGTGTTTCCGTGGAAGGCGGCGGCTGCTCCGGCTTCTCCTACAAGTTCGACCTCGTCGACTTGCAGGAGGAGGACGATCTGGTCATCGAGAGCGGAGACGCCCGCGTGCTCGTGGATCAGGTATCTCTGGTCTACATGGACGGCGCGGAAATCGATTTCGTCGACAACCTCCTCGGCCAGTCCTTCCAGATCAGGAACCCGAACGCCATCGCCTCCTGCGGCTGCGGAACGAGCTTTTCCATCTGACCGGGCTGACCGGGCGACGCTCTTTCGGCTGGACCTTGCGGACCGGCGCTGTTACTCGAGTCGAAAGCGCGCTATCAACGCGGCATCTTTCCGAAGAACGAGGCGCGCAGTTTGACCGATTCCCTCAAGATCGCGACCTGGAACATCAACGGCATCAAGGCCCGGCTCGACAACCTCCTCACGTGGCTCGCCGACAGCCGGCCGGATATCGTCTGCCTGCAGGAGATCAAGTCGGTGGACGAACAGTTTCCCCGGGCGCAACTGGAGGATGCGGGCTACCACGTGGAGACTCATGGCCAGAAGGGCTTCAACGGCGTGGCGATACTCTCGCGCGGCAGGCCGGACGAGGTTTCGCGGGGACTGCCCGGCGACGACGCCGACGAGCAGTCCCGCTACATCGAGGCCGTCTTCTCCCGGCCCGGCGGCGGCGCCCTCCGCGTCGCCTCTCTGTACTTGCCGAACGGCAACCCGGTCGAATCGGAAAAATACCCCTACAAGCTGTCCTGGATGAACCGGTTGCGACGCCATGCAATTGATCTGATCGCACTTGAAGAACCACTTGTAATGGCCGGGGACTACAACGTCATTCCGGAACCCTACGACTGCCACGACCCGAAGGCGTGGGAAGGTGACGCGCTGTTCCTTCCCGAGACCCGCCGGGCATTCAGGCTCATCGAGACGACGGGAATGACCGACGCCGTCCGCGCGACCACCGACGAGGCCGGCATCTACACATTCTGGGATTATCAGGCGGGGGCATGGCAGAAGAACAACGGCATCCGCATCGACCACATCATGCTGTCGCCCGAAGCGGCGGGGCGGCTCGCCGGAGCGGGGATCGAGAAGCACGTGCGCGCCTGGGAAAAGCCCTCCGATCACGTCCCGACCTTCGTTCGCCTGGACCTCTGACCTCTCGTCCGGCCGCGATTTTGGCAAGCTCGCCGGATCGGCTATACTCGGGCTTTCGGAGGACGTCCATGAAAAGCCTCCTGCCCATACTGCTGATCGTCGCCGGAAGTTCCCCGGCGCCCGCTGCGCCGAGATGCGCCTGCATCGCGAACGGAGAGCGCATACAGGAGGGGCAGATCACGTGCATTCGCCCACGATACGGCACGCCCTTCCTGGCCCGCTGCGAGATAGTGCTCAACAACACGTCCTGGACCAAGCTCCAGGAAGGCTGCCCGACGGCTAGCGCCGGGGAACCTCCGCTGTCGCACCGGACCTTCACGGGATCGCAGGGGCTCTGAGAAATGGGCTATTCGGGCTGCCGAGCGATCATGGCATCCGCCAGAGCAACAGCCGAGCGCCTGTCCGTCTCGTCGGCAAGCGAGAAAGCCTGCTCCTGGAGATCGCGAATCCAGGGCTTCTGAATATCCGGAGCCCGCTTCAGCGCCACCGTCATCAGCGCAAGTCCGTAGACGTGGTGACCTTCCTTGCAGATGACGCTCCCGAGAAGCGCCGCGGCACGTTCGCTGCCGGCCTTCCGCGCGCGGTTCAGCCATTTCTTGGCCTGCGCCACGTTGGAGTATCCGCCTTTGCCGTCCAGCATCATCTTGCCAAGCTCGAATTCCGCGTCCGGCACCCCGAAAACAGAAGCTGCGTGAAAATAGAGCTGGCGCGCCTGCGCGAGATCGACGTGGATCGGACTGTGCGGAATGCCGTGCTTGTAATAGTTGGCGAGGGCCATGAGCGCATTGACGAAATAGCCGGTGTCGACCGATCCCGGCTCAACTCCCTTGCGGGCGATCTCGTCGTAGATCTTGAAGGCCTCGTAGTCGTCCTCGGTCACGCCGTCGCCGGACGCGTACATGTTGGCGAGCGCCCAGCGGGCCCCCGCATGTCCCTTTTCGGCAGCGGACTTGTAGGCCTTGGCCGCCTCGCCCTTGTGGCCGCTCTTGTAGGCGGAAAATCCGAAGCGGAACAGGTCGAGAGGTCCGGACTGCTTAGTCACCCCGGCATCGGGATCGAAGGCGCTTGCCGTCACGCAGCAAGCGAAAGACATTGCCGCGGCAAGGCCCAGTCCTATGATCGCCCCAGATTTCGAGCTTCCCGTCGACATTTTCTAACTCTTTGACACCTCTGCCGTCCGCCCCCTCGCATCGTACGATGCACGGGCCGTTGTCCGGCCATTCCCGATTGATTGGGTGCACTCGATTTGTGGCGGCAACGCGGCGTTTTGCAATCTCCAGAAGCGCGAGGGAATCGATATAGAGAAACTGTTGCGAAATCGTCACAATTCGTGAAGTCGCCGGAAAAACTCCGGAATTCGTCCGCGGAGAAACCACAGATTAGCCACGGTCGACAATTCAGGCGTGATCGCACCCGACGCGGTCGCAGCGCCAGGCCAGGCCGAACCGGAGTGCTCCGGAAATGGCAACGCCGGCGAAAGCAGCCGGGCTAGAATTTGACCCTGGCGGAAACGGCCAGGCCGCTGACGACGTCGTTGCCGAAGCTCGCGATCGACCCCGTCGAGTTGACCTGCCCGGCGACGATCGTGTCGTTCTTCGTCCCGCTGGTCAGCAGACCGAGGATCCCGGTAAGTCTCAACTCGACGTTCGACGTGGGGGTATAGATGCCGGTCAGGCCGATGAGCCACGTGTCGGTCAGCGAGGAAAGTCCGGTGCTGACCCCGCGGTCCCACGTCAGGAAGCTGGCGCCGGAGAACGCGTCGTTGAACTTGTGCGCCACACCTCCGGTCACCGTCCAGCCATCACGATAGTAGAGGTTAAGCCTGGTGATCGGTGTGCCAGCCGGGTTCTGCTTCGCGCCATAGGAGAACGGCCGGGCCGAATTGAAGACGACCGCGTTCTCGATGCTCCAGTCGGTCCATTTGACCGAGCCGAAGGCCAGCCATCCCGGGGCGATGCCGCTCTGCAGTTTGAATTCTACCGACTGGGGCAGCGTCGCATCGCCCCTCACCGCGATCGGGAACGGATACAGGTTGCTGATCGTCCCCTGCAGGCCGTAGCTGACCTCCGACTGGTAGACGAGTTGGGCTCGCAACGCGATGTCCGGTATCTCGTAGGCAACGCCGGCGCGCCAGCCGTAGGAATTGTCGCTGACGTCGAGGCTGCCGATTCTCGTCGGCAGGGCGATGCCTTTTGCGCCGGCCGGGAGCAACTGGGACTGGTAGCCATCCAGATGCTGGTAGCTCAGGCCGCCGAGCATCCGGAAATAGCCGGGACCCGCCCGCAATCTGTAGGAACAGTTCAGGCCGAGGTCGGTGGACGAGATCTTCTGCTCGATGGCGCTCAACGCAATGCCGGTGTCGACGCCTACGTCGGTGTGCGCACCCCAAGGCTGGCGGTATTGCGCCGCGCAGGCCAGGTCTCCGGTCAGATCGTACTTCACCGACGCTTCCGGAATGAAGTAGCTGCGGCTCTCGTCCGTGCTCGTCGTAAACGGCTGTCCGGTATAGGGATTGAGCCCGCCAGTCATCCCGGAGATGACGTTGGCTGCCGGCGACTGGATGTTCTTGAGCTTGCGCTGCGGCGCGACGAACGTGACGCCCGTCTGCACCTGCGTGCCGTCAAGGAACAGGATGTCGAAGTCCTGGGACTGCCGCGCAAGCCCGCCGGCTTGCGCCCCGCAGCCGGAAGCCGCCAGGAATGCGGCTGCCCAGGCCACCTTGCTTGTCTTTCCCCGCAATTTCGCTCTCCCTCAATTGCGATCGGAAACTATGCGAACACGCTTACGCGACGCTTGCGGACCGAATGGCCGTCCGCGCGGCTCCTCTGGACAATCCCGGTCGACCCCCTCGGTCTTCTCGTGTCCCGGAGCCTTTATGGAATCCGAATGCCGATCGATGACATGCCAATTCTCGATCCATTTCGTTACACACTGGTAAATTTTAGGGGAATTCGGCCGCATTTCGCATTTCAGCAAACCGCCATCGCGCGCCGTCGCCGAGACGCCGCGAAGGGGCGGCCTCCGTCATGCCGCCCGCACATTTTCGAACACAAGTCTGCAGCGGCGGCCCGAATCGCCCGTTGCCGCCTCTATCAAGCGGCAACAAGGGCCGCCCCCGTCCCGCTGCCCGCCAGCAACGCGCCCGGAGACGAGCCCGCCGACCCTGCCGGCCGATCTCCTAGAGGGCTTCGCGAACCCGGTCGAGCGCGGTCGAAAGCTTGGCGAAGGAAGCCTCCAGGCTTTCCAGCTTCTCGCGCCCCCCCGCCACCACCTCGGGGTCGGCATTTGCAACGAATTTCTCGTTGGCCAGCTTCTTCTCAAGGCGATCGCGCTCCTGCGCCGCCTTGGCCACGGCCTTTTCGAGCCGCACCACCTCGGCCTTCAGGTCGATGAGCTGTCCGAGCGGCAGACACAGCGTCGCCTCGCCGAGGACGATCTGGGCCGACCCGGCGGGCACCTGCGAAGCGGGCTCTATGCGTTCGACCCGCGCAAGACGGCCGATTGCCGCCGCGTGCCGCTCGAGTCGCGCCCGGGTTCCCTCGCCCGCTCCGACGACGACCAGCGGAGCCGTCGCAGAGGGCGGGACGTTCATCTCGGCGCGCGTGGAGCGAATCGAAGACACGAGGTCTACCAGCCAGTTGATCTCTTCGGCCGCAGCTTCGTCGGCGAATGCCACTGCCGGCCATTCCGCATGACAGACGAGGCCGGAGCGCCCGTCCTCGCCGGCGGTCTTGGCCCAGAGTTCTTCCGTCATGAATGGCATGAACGGATGCAGCAGCTTGTAGGTCTCTTCGAGAACATAGGCCACGCAGGCCTGCGATTCCGACCTGGCGGGCGCATCCTCCCCGTTGAACACCGGCTTCAGCAACTCCAGGTACCAGTCGCAGAGCTGGTTCCAGACGAAACGGTAGAGTGCGGCGGCCGCATCGTTGAAACGATAGCTTTCGATCGCTTCGCTCACGTCTCTCGCCGTACGGGCGAGCTCGGTCAGGATCCAGCGATTGATCTCGAGGCGGGTGTCATCCGGCTCGAATCCCGCGACGGCGACGACGCCGTTCATCTGAGCGAACCGGGTTGCGTTCCAGAGCTTGGTGCCGAAGTTGCGGTAGCCGGCGACGCGGCCGGGATCCAGCTTCACGTCCCTGCCCGGCGCCGCCATGATCGCCAGGGTGAAGCGCAAGGCGTCCGCACCGTACTCGTCAATCAGTTCGATCGGATTGATCACGTTGCCCTTGGATTTCGACATCTTCGCGCCATGCTTGTCGCGAACGAGGGCATGCACGTAAACCGTGTTGAAGGGCTCCCTGTCCATGAAGTAGAGCCCCATCATCATCATCCGAGCGACCCAGAAGAAGATGATGTCGAAGCCCGTGACGAGCGTGCTGGTCGGATAGTAGGTGGCGAGTTCCGGCGTCCTGTCTGGCCACCCGAGCGTCGAGAACGGCCAAAGCGCGGATGAGAACCAGGTGTCGAGCACATCCTCGTCCCGCTCCAGGATCTCGCCCGGCTTGTAGTTCTCCAGCTTGTCCTCGACATAGGCCTTCATCGGCCCCTCATGCGAGAGGTAGTGCTGGATGGCCGCGTCGAGCGCAGCTTCCTCGTCCTTCTCGACGAACACCTGACCGTCAGGCCCGTACCATGCAGGGATCTGGTGGCCCCACCAGAGCTGGCGGGAGACGCACCACGGCTGGATGTTCTCCATCCATTCGAAATAGGTCTTCTCCCAGTTCTTCGGCACGAAGCGCGTGCGGCCGTCCCGCACCGATTCGATCGCGGGACGCGCCAGTTCCCGGGCATTGACGTACCACTGGTCGGTCAGGAAAGGCTCGATCGGAACTCCCGAGCGGTCGCCGTGCGGGACCGTGTGCCGGTGCGGCTCCGTCCGCTCCAGGAGGCCGCGGACCTCGAGCTTCTCCACGATCAGGGCCCGCGCCTCGAACCGGTCCTTCCCGTCGATGTCGCGGAGGATTTCGTCCAGGTCGGCGCCCCCCGGAAGCCCTTCCATGAACTCGTCGCTTTCCGCAAGGGTCACGCGCCCGTCCTGGGTCAGGACGCTGATCGCCCGAAGGCCGGCCCGCTTGCCAACCTCGAAGTCGTTGAAGTCATGCGCGGGCGTCATCTTCACGGCGCCTGTGCCTGCCTCGGGATCGGCGTAGGAGTCGGCGACGACCGGTATGCGGCGACCGACGAGTGGCAGGATCACGTCCTTGCCGACGAGAGTCGCGTACCGCGGGTCGGACGGATTGACCGCGACTCCCGTGTCGCCGAGCATCGTCTCGGGCCGGGTCGTCGCCACGACCAGATAATCGCGGGTTTCCCAGTCGGTGGCCTTGCCGTCCTCGTCGAAGGCGACCGGATGCTCATAGGTGACGCCGTCGGCGAGCGGGTAGCGGAAATGCCAGAGATTGCCATCCACCTCCTTCTGCTCGACCTCGAGGTCGGAGATCGCCGTCAGCAGCTTCGGATCCCAGTTGACGAGCCGCTTGTCCTTGTAGACCAGGCCCGCCTTGTAGAGCGTCACGAAGACCTCGACGACGGCCCTCGACAGGCCTTCGTCCATGGTGAAGCGCTCTCGGGACCAGTCGCACGAGGCGCCGAGCCGCTTGAGCTGGTTGACGATCTCACCACCGGATTCGTCCTTCCAGTCCCAGACCTTCTCGATGAAGGCCTCGCGGCCGATGCCGCGTCGATCGAGGCCCTGGGTGGCGAGCTGGCGCTCGACGACCATCTGCGTGGCGATGCCGGCATGGTCCATGCCGGGCTGCCATAGCACGCGCCGTCCCCGCATCCGCTGGAAACGGATGAGCACGTCCTGCAACGTGTTGTTGAGAGCGTGCCCCATGTGGAGCGAGCCCGTCACGTTGGGCGGAGGAATGACGATGCAATAGGGATCGGCACCCGCGCGTGCACCCGCGCCCGCGACGAAGGCATCCGCCTCGTCCCATCGTTTCGCGATTTCCGGCTCGACGGCGGCCGCGTCATAGGTCTTTTCAAGCATGGAACTTACCGTGTTGGAACGGAGACTGTCTGCAAGGGTGTAAATCGGATGACGCCGGGCAAGTCAACTCGCCCTCCACCCGCTCGCGACCAGCCGGACGGCCGACGATCGCCGGGCCCCGTAAGTTGCCCGGAAAGGCCCGTTTGGCGTGCGCGTACGGCTTCGCCAGCACCTTGCCGGCGGCAACGAGGGCCTTCACGGTCGTCTCATAGGTGTCGCGGGCCGGCGGACACGGCCCGCGGCAGGGAAACGTACCCTACGGCAGCTCGGACTGCTCCTCGCAGCGGACGGACCCGCCGACGTGGCGGAAACCGGGGGCGTCGAGATCGTGCACACGAAATCGAGCCGCGCGACCCGTTTCGGCTCTGCCGAAAAGCGGATCGAAGGTGAATTGGGGTCGAAGCACTTCTTCGGCGCCCTTCGGACGAACGAGAGATTCATGGCCTACGCCGGGACCGCAGCCATGCACGGGCCGGCGACGACGACGGCAGCGGGAACACGCATCGAGACCTCCCTTGCGTATCGAAAGATCGAACACCGCAAGTGTAGGCTTTCGATGACGCACCGCAATCGCCGGAGGCCGCGCAAAACAGCGCACGCGGCCCGCCGCCGGAAGTCCGGCTACGCCCCTCGCCTCAGCGATTTCCGCCGCGTGCCACCCTTTCGATCTCCTCGCGGACGAGCCGCTCGACGAGGGTCGGAAGGTTGTCGTCGAGCCACTGCTGCAGCATCGGCCGCAGCATCTCCTCCGCCATCTCGTCGAAGGAGCGGCGCGGCCCGGCGGCAAACGCATCGTTGAGGTCGCCGAACGCCGCGGCGACCTTCGCGCCCGCGCTCGCCGAGATAAGATGGGTTACACGATCGCTTTCCCTGCGACCGTTTCGTTCGTCGTATCGCTGGCCGGTCTCTTCCGGCTGCCTGGCCACCGAACTCGGCAGCGCGGAATCCGCCGCCCGAAGCACGGACTGCAGCTCGCTCTCGAGCTCCGCCTCCTCTTCGGAAACTTCGTCTTCCGCCTCCGATGCATTGCCGAGTGTCGATGCAGCCATCTCTTCCGCCTCTTCCGGCCCGGCCGCGAACGCAGGCTCCTCCAGTTCGGCGGCAACCTCCACCGCCTCGGAGAGGTCGTCCAGCTGCTCGTCCTGTTCCTCGTCCAGGCGAACGGCAGCATTGCCATGCATCGCAGCGGACATGACTGCCGCCGGCGCGCTCGGCCTCACCAGCGCAGCCGACGAACCGGAGGCCCTCACGCGCGCCGCGACCTCCGCCAGCGATACCGCACCGCCGGCCTGGCCGTTGGCCCCTGGGACAGCGTCAGATTCCGCGACCGGCTCGCTCTCGTCGAGGCGATGGCCTCCGACGGAAGCCTCCGCCGCGGCCATTTCGCCGTCGAGCATGGCTTCCTCATCGCCGGCGTCCCCGTGGCCCTCGTCGGCCATCTGCGCCTCGCTGACGTCGTTGTTCTCGATGATACGGCGAATCGACGCCAGGATTTCTTCCATGGTCGGTTCGCGATTTGCATTTGGCTGCGCCATATCCGCCCTCGTCTGTCCGCCTCGCATTCGCCCCGGCACATGCCGATTGCCCGGCGAATCACACCAAAACTGTAAGGGATTCACCCGATAAAAGAATCCCCCGCTCCGGGAGGGAACGGGGGATGCACAGCTTTGTCCTGATGGGCAGGTCTTGCGACCGGTTCAGCGCCCGTCCACGGTACGCAGACCGAACCACTTGTCCTTCACGGCCTCGTAGTGCGTCTCGGGATGATATTCCGGAACGTGCAGGCCGAGATGGTGCACCGTCAGGCGGCCCATGTACCCGAGCAGGTTGTAGCTTGCGATCACCGCGTTGGCCTGTGCCTGCACCAGCGTTTCCTGGTTGTTGAGGACGGTCTGCTGGGAGTTGAGGACGTCGAGCGTCGTGCTCTGGCCGACCTTGCGTTCCTCCACAACGCCGCTGAGCGCAAGCTTTGCAGCCTTGATGGAGTCCTGGCCGGCGAAGATGTTGGCGTTGTACGCCTTGTACTGGGTCCATGCGGTGACGATCTGCTGATCGACCTGCCGGCGCGCCGAATTGACCTGGATGCGTGCCTGACCGAGAAGCTCCTTCTGCTGCCGGACCCTGCCGGACGCCGCTCCGCCCTGGTAGAGCGGAATGGTGATCTGAGCCTGGATGCTGGAGCCTGTGGTGCCGGTGCTGTCGTTGTAGACCGAGCCCTGGACGTTGACGCCCGGCAGAAGTGCGCCCTCGGCCGACTTCACCTGGTATCCGGAGGAGTCGACATTGTATTCGGCGGCCAGGATACTCGGGTTCTCTGCCCGTCCCACCGAAAGCGCCCTCGCCAGCGAACTCGGAATAAGGCGCTTCGGAGCGGACGGCATGCTGATGCCCGCGGGCTGCTGCCCGACGATCTGCGCGTAGACCGCTTCGCTCGACTTCTCCTGTGCGATTGCGCTTTGCAGAAGAGCCTGCGCGGCGGAGAGCTGCGCCTGCGATTGCGCCACGTCCGTCCGCGTGCCCTCGCCAACCTGGAGGCGCGCGTTCGACGCCTTGAGCTGCTCGCGAAGAAACTGCAGGTTCTGGCGGCGGATGGTCACGATCTTCTTGTCGCGCGCGACGTCGACATAGGCCTGGGCTGCCGCCTGCAGGATGCCGATTTCCGTGGCACGCAGCTGCTCGCGGGTCGCGAACACGTTCGAACTCGGCCGCGCGGACGTTGTTCAGCGTCTGGAAGCCGTCGAAGATCGGCTGCGTCAGCGTAAGCTGCACCTGCGCGTTTTCCTGGTTTGCCCTCTGCAGGGGGGAAACGTGCCCTTGAAGGTTCTGGGCACTTACGGTCGCGTCCGCGCTTACTTTGGGCATGAGGCCCGCCCTGGCGATCGGAACCCCCTCGTCCGTCGCCCGCAGACCGGCACGCGCCGCGTTCAGATCCGGGTTGTTCTTGTAGGCTTTCGCCATCGCGCCGAAAACCGTTTCGGCCCTCGCGACATGCGGCAGCCCGACGATCAACGGAGCTACGATAGCAACCGCAAGAGCTCTACCTGATAAAGACACGAATCCACTCCCGACCACAAAAACAGCCGCTTGCGCGGCGCTACCCATACTCAATTCATTGCACAAATATGCCTAATGAAACATGCTGCGCCCCACTTTCACCCTCCGATACCCCCGACAAAGCCAGCATAAGTTGCCGATCCGCAACACGCCGCCGCATTTCACGACAGCGAAGCGGCGATTCGCCAACCCCATCAGAACACGAATGTTTCGGGCTTTTCAAATCCTGGCAGCGTCTTGACGGACGTGTTGAACGACGCCCGCTGAGCGATTGCGCCGTCTTCCTTCAGATACATCTTGGCGCGCGAGGCGTTGCCGGTGCCCTCCACCACCACAAGGCGGCCGCCGTCCCTCAGCTGCTCGAAAAGCCCGTCGGGTATCTGCGCAACCGCCCCGCCGACGAATATGACGTCATAGGGAGCTTCCGGCCTGTAGCCCTCGGCCAGCGGCCCCGCGACCACCGCGACGTTGTCGTAGCCGAGCCTCGCGAGCGTATCCGTTGCGGAAGCAGCAAGGTTCTCGTCCGATTCCAGCGCAACCACCGAACTCGCCAGCGTCGACAGGATCGCCGAGGTGTAGCCCGTGCCGCAGCCGATTTCGAGAACGACGTCCTCCGGCTCGATCTGCGCGAGCTGCACCAGCTTGGCCAGCGGCGACGGTTCCATCAGGTACCGAGCGGGCCGTTCGGCCTCCGCCGGTGCAATCTCGATGTCGTTGTCGATGTAGGCGAGAGGCTTGAAGCGTGCGGGAACGAACTCCTCGCGCGGAACGGCGAGGAAGGCGTCTAACACGGCGTAGGAGGTGACGTCCGTCGTCCGCAGCTGGTTGTCTACCATCTTGATGCGCGCCGCTTCGTAATCGATGCTCATGCCTTGCTTCTCCATCGCCTCGGCCACCCCGCCCCGCCGCACCTGCCGCCGATCTGCCCGGGACGGAAATCTGATATCGCCTGATAGGCCGACCCAGTCGCCGTTGCAAGACCGGAAAGGCAGCGCACGAACGCCCTGCCCGCAGCCTCGCTCGCAGCTGCAGGCGGTGGCTTTCATAAAGAACGGTGCCGCCCGAGCGCCTTCGCGGAAGCCGCCGCGCAGAAGCCGCGGCCGTTCAGAACTGGGACAGGATCAGTTCGGTGAGGCTGTTGGGATCGGCGTTCTTCCCGACACGGACGAGGCGCGTGCGCGCAGACGAGAAGGCCTTTCCCAGCACTTGGCGGGTCTGCTCCTGGACCTCGGCCGGATGCCTCATGAATGAGGCTCCGCCCGCTTCGGCCTCCCGGCAGATCGCCCCGTATGGCTCGATTTCGGCCATCACGATTGCCGACATGCGGCGGGCGACCTCCTCGGAATCGATGTCGTGCAACGTTGGCCGGTCTCCGTCCGTCCGCTCGAGATAGATGAGATCGGTCAGCTTTGCGCCCGTGCCGAGGCCCGCGTCGCCGAAAAGGTCCTGGGGCGAGATGCGGCGGCGCACGCCCTTTCCGCCACGCCGGCGCAGCATGTAGGACCAGGAGAGTTGATCGAGCACGGTTCTCTCCTGAAGAAGGCGCTCCCGGAGCGCAGCCTGCCCCTCCACGTTGTAACCGTACACCTGAAGCCGCTTGGGAGCGCGAGTGATGTTGCCCGCGTCGTCGATGATGCCGAGGTCGTCGCTGAGAAACTTCCAGCCATTCTCGATCACGAGCTTGAGCAGGCTCGTCGTCTTCCCGACGCCACCCCAGCCGACGACCGCCATGCCTCGATCTCCCGATGTCATCGAACTCGCATGCATGAAGCTCTGGCCAAGCTGCAGCTGGGCAAGCTGTGTCGTCCAGTCGAATATGTCGTACATGAAATTCTTTGCCACGGACTGGTTCTGATCGAGATAGTTCCAGTCCCGGAACCTTCGCGCTGCGCCTCTGAGCCCTTTCATCTTGTTGCCGTCGGCAGGCGAGGCAGCGAGCTTGACGCCGACCCTGCCGTCGCGCATGGCAGGCTCATAGAGGTAGCCGCCCCGTTGCACCCTGATCCGGTCCGACCCGATCAGTGCGGACCCGTTCCTCCTGAAGGGCATGGCAGGCAATTCCGGAAGGAACCGGAATTCGACGTCGGGTTCGGCGGCGTCGGCGGCCGGCAAGCCCTCGCGCAGTTCCGCGTCGATCTCGTTCGCGATCGGGCCGCTGCCTTCAAACCCGATTGCCAGGCGCCCCATCTTTCTCGTCGGCATATGCAAACATCCTTTATTTCTTTAGTATTTGTATCGTCATTTTCCCGTGACGAAACTGTAACACGGACCAGATAAAGACTTTTCTCCGGCATGGAGAAGCAAAATGGATGATTTTGGCATTAATCCGACACGTAACAGTCGGCTCTATTACCGGGAGCAGGCCTCGGGCGTGGCGGTGACGAGCGAAAAATGCCCCTTTGACGCAATGGACATGCTTCCGGGAAGTCCTGATACGCAGGGTTCCGCCTCGATTTCACTCGTTCTCGCGACGCTGGACGTACTCAGGCTTCGGCTGCGGCCTCGGGCGATGGCAGGGCCGCGACAAACAGAATCCCGAAGGCACGGAAATGCGGCCGACGACACCCGCATCCGCTAGCCGGCCACGTTGGTCCCGCCGGCCGCAACATGTGACAACCGGGCCAGCAGGGTAGCCAGGGCCGTCCTGGCCAACGTCGGGAAAAAAGTCGGGCATGAACCTCGACAGCGATCGCCGAAACCCGCCAAAACCCTGATTTGCCACAGGAAAGTGCTTGGAGGCCTCGCCCGGAATCGAACCGGGGTGCAAGGATTTGCAGTCCTCTGCGTAACCACTCCGCCACGAGGCCTCTGCGCGCGTTTCCGGGCGCGTCCGGCACTTAGACCGGTTTCCATGGCGATTCAAGCGGGCATCGGTGAATTCACCGGTTTTCCGACCAGAGCGGAATATCAGTCGCCGGGGAAGCTTTCCGCCGTCAGCCGGATCACGACCACCCGGCGCCCGTCCTCCCCGGTAACCTCCATTTCCCAGTTCTCCTGCCTCTCGTGGAGCCCGTCGATATCCCTGATCAGGTCGCCGCAGGCCTGAAGAGCCTCCCTCCGGGCCATTCCGCGGTCGGGCAGGTCCACTTCCTCGATTTCGGCTGCCTTCCCCGAGCAGACGAGCCGGAAAAAGAAATGGGCCATGGTCCTCTCCGTTTCCTGACAAATGGAGGGAGTCGTTGATTGTTCCACCCGTGAAGTCCTATAGGAGACCAAAGGCACCACCGGCTTCCCCAAGAAGCAAGCGGCACGGTCGAGGCCAGAGGAGTTCCGGCTCCAAGGCGACAGGTTCAGGACGGCGGCAGGATATGGAGAAGAGAGACATCCAGGCGCTGGTCTCGGCGCTGACCGAACGGGACCAACTCTCGGATGCGGAGATCTCCGTGCTTTCCGGAATCGACTGGCACGTCCGCCAGTTTCCCGCCGAGACTGAAATTATCGAGGATCGTTCGAAGCCCAGGAACAGCTGCCTCCTCCTCGACGGCATAGCGGCCCGCGCAATGTCGCTGGAAACCGGCGAGCGCCAGATCACCGCACTGCACGTGGCAGGCGATTTCGTCGATCTTCACGGCTTCTACCTGAAGGTCATGGATCACTCGGTCGTCGCCCTGACGGACACCCGCGTGGCGCTGGTCGATCACGCGATCCTGAAGGAGATCAGCGAAACGCTTCCGCACCTCGGCCGCGTCCTGGCCACGATGATCGCGATCGACGCCGCTATCCAGCGCAACTGGATCCTCAGTCTCGGCCGCCGCAAGCCCCATGGCCGCCTCGCCCATCTCTTCTGCGAACTCTACCTGCGGCTGAAGGTCGTGGGGCGCGTCGACGGCTCCTCGTTTCAGCTGCCGATCAGCCAGAGCACGCTTTCCGACGTGCTCGGGCTGTCCATCGTGCACACGAACCGGACGATCCAGCACCTGCGCGCCAGCAACCTCGTCGCATGGCGCAACGGAGAAGTCACAATTCTGGACTGGAACAGCCTCTCCGAACTCGGAGAGTTCGATCCCGTCTACCTCAATCTTTTTCGCAAGCCCCGCTAGGAAAAATGCAGCCCTTCACGATTCGAACCGCCAAAAAGGATGACGCAGGCACGATCCTTCGCTTCGTGCGCGACCTTGCCATCTACGAGAATGCCGAGGACGAAGTGGTGGCGACGGAGGACACGATCCGCGAGTTGCTGTTCGGCAAGAACGCCACTGCCCGGGCCCTGATTGCCGACATGGACGGCAGCCCTATCGGCTTCGCCGTCTATTTCTTCAACTATTCGACCTGGCAGGCCAGGAACGGCCTCTATCTCGAAGACCTGTACGTCACCCCCTCCTGCCGCGGCATCGGCGCCGGCAAGGCCCTGCTGAAACACCTCGCCCGGATCGCCGTCGAGCACGGCTGCGGCCGCTTCGAGTGGAGCGTGCTCGACTGGAACGAAGCCTCGATCCGCGTCTACGAGGCCATCGGGGCGGAACCGCAATCCGAATGGATCCGCTACCGCCTCGCGGGCGAAGAGCTCGAGCGCCTGGCCAACGGGTGATGCCCGGCCTTGCGGGACGGCTTCCGAGAAGCCATATCCGCTCGTGGCAGCGAAAAGAGGCATGTTCCCATGGCTGAAACCGTCTCCGTCACGATTCCGCACCGCTTGACGAAGGACGAAGCCCGCAAGCGTATCGAGGAAGGCTTCGAGCGAGTCACCCGGCAGACAACCGGTCGATCCGTCACCGTCGACCAGCGCTGGGACGGCGATCGGATGGACTTCTCGGCCGGCATCATGGGCCAGTCCATCACCGGAAAGATGACCGTCCGCGATGCAGCCGTGGACCTCGAGATCGACCTGCCCTGGCTGCTCGCGTCGATGGCGAACCTGTTCAAGGGCCGGCTGAAACGGGAAACGGCCCTGCTTCTCGAGAAAAAGACCGATTGAGGCGGCCTATTTCTTCTTTTCCACCGGCTTGCCCTTCGTCCACGTAACGTCCTGGTTGTAGAGCGGCACGGTGGAGATCGCCATCTTGGCCGAGCCGTCCTTCACCTGCCGGGAATGCGCCAGATAGATGAGCGTGTTGTTCTCCCGGTCGTAGACCCGGTTGATGACGAGCTTCTTCCAGATCAGCGACCGCCGCTCCTTGAAGATTTCCTCGCCGTGCTTCGACAACTCGATGTCGCCTATGACGATCGGTCCCGTCTGCCGGCATGCGATCGACGAATTCGACGGATCCTCGAACCAGTTGCCCTTTTGCAGCCGGTCGATCAGGCTGCGGTCGAAATACGCCACGTGGCAGGTCACGCCCTTCACGTCCGGGTCGGATACGGCCTCGATGACGATGTCGTTGCCGACCCAGTCGACCCCTATGTCGCCGACGTCTTTCGCAACCGCTGGCCCCGCGGACGCGACAGAAGCGAAGACCAGGATAGCGGACGCCAGTCTGCTGAAGGTCGGAAGAAATCGCTGCATGAGAAAGCCTCCTGATTGGCATGAGCCGGACACATATGGGGTGCGCTTGCACCGGCGCAAACTGTGCTAGTGTTCCGCCGGCGTCCGGAGAGGAGGTTGCCGATGATACCGATTACCCGAGGTTCGTTGCGCCTGCTGCTGGCCGCCGCGCTGGCGTGCTGGCTTGCAGTGCCGTTGCCGGCACAGGCGCAGCAGGCCACCGACATGGTGGCCCCCGAAGCGGCCACGAAACCGGCGGCGGAGACACGCCAGCCCGCCTTCGCCAGGCATTACATGGTTTCCGCCGCGAATCCGATCGCGGCCGAGGCCGGCCGGGCGGTCCTCGCCAAGGGCGGCAACGCAATCGACGCCATGGTGGCCGTGCAACTGACACTCGGCCTCGTCGAGCCGCAATCCTCGGGCCTCGGAGGCGGTGCCTTTCTCCTCTACTACGACGCCGGGGAGAAGCGCCTGACATCCTTCGACGGTCGCGAAACCGCGCCGATGGACGTCACGCCGACGCTATTCCAGGATGAGAAGGGCAAGCCGCTGAAATTCTTCGACGCGGTGGTCGGCGGCCGCTCGGTCGGCGTGCCGGGCACGGTGCGCCTCCTCTTCGAAGTCCACAGGAAATACGGCTCCATCGCCTGGAACACGCTTCTGCGGCCCGTCATCGATCTGGCGAACAAAGGTTTTCGGGTCTCGCCGCGCCTTCACCAGGAGATTGCCGGCGACCACGACAGGCTGAAGACCTACAACCAGGCGCGGGGCTATTTCTACCTGCCGAACGGGGATCCCCTGCCCGTTGGATTCTTGCGCCAGAACGAGGATTATGCGCGAACGCTGCTGGCGCTTTCCTCCGGCGGGGCGGATGCTTTCTACACCGGACCGATCGCCGACGCGATCGTCGACACGGTACGTTCGGCGCCCCGGAACCCCGGAGTCCTTTCGAAGGCAGATCTCCAGAATTACCGTATCAAGGAGCGCGCGCCGGTCTGCGTGACCTATCGCGGCGAGGACGTCTGCGGCATGGGGCCGCCCTCCTCCGGCGCGCTGACGGTCGGGCAGATTCTCGGCCTCGTCGAACCTTTCGACCTCGCCTCGATGGGTCCGGAGAGCCCGGAGGCCTGGCGGCTCATCGCAGACGCTTCCCGGCTGGCCTTCGCCGACCGCGCCCGCTACATGGCCGACAGCGACTTCGTGCCGATGCCGACGCGCGGCCTGCTCGACAGGAATTATCTCGCTTCGCGCTCCCGACTGCTGAAGCGCGACCACGCCCTGTCCGATGCCGAGGTCGTGCCCGGCCGTCCCTTCTGGGACCACGCGATGCTCTATGCGCCCGACCGCAGCATCGAATATCCCTGCACGAGTCACTTCTCCATCGTCGACGCGAAGGGCGACGTCGTCTCGATGACGACGACTGTGGAAAACGCTTTCGGATCGCGCCTGATGACGAACGGCTTCCTCCTCAACAACGAGCTGACCGACTTCTCTTTCGCCTCGCAGAAGGACGGGGTCCCGATCGCCAATCGGGTCGAGCCGGGCAAGCGGCCTCGCTCGTCGATGTCGCCGACGATCGTCATGAAGGACGGAAAGCCCGTCATGGCCCTCGGCTCTCCGGGCGGCAGCATGATCATCGGCTTCGTAGCACAGGCCATCATCGCCCATATCGACTGGGGCATGGACGCGCGGCGGATGGTAAGCATGCCGCACGTCGTCGACCGTTTCGGCCCTGTCGAGCTGGAAGCCGGCACGGATGCGGAAAAGCTCGCGGCGCCGCTGACCAGGATGGGCTTTGCTACGGCGGCAAAATCGATGAATTCCGGCCTGCAGGCAATCGTCGTCACGCCGAGCGGGCTCGAAGGCGGTGCCGACCCCCGGCGGGAAGGCGTCGCCGTCGGTGACTGAAGGCCCTGCAGACAAAGCCGCGCACTTGCCCGGCCATTCGGCCCGGCAATATTCCATGCGGGGCAATATTTCCTGCAAAGAGCAAGAACATCCGCATGGACATCTTCCGCACAGTCCTCTGGCTCCTCATCGCCGCGTTTGCGGGGCTCCTCGCATGGACGGGCTTCAATTGGCAAGCCGGTCCCGACGGTCAGCAGAAGCCGTTCGGCGTCCCGTTTGCGCTGGTCGACCAGAACGGCCATGCAGTCACGGAAGCCGCGTTCCGGGGAAAGCCGACCGCGATCTTCTTCGGCTACACCAACTGCCCCGACGTATGCCCGACCACCCTCTACGAACTGGACGGCTGGCTGCGCGAGGCCGACCCCGACGGCCGCCGCATCCGCGCCTATTTCGTCACCGTCGATCCCGAACGCGACACGCCGGAAATCCTGAACCGCTACGTCTCCAATGTCTCCGGCCGGATCATCGGGCTCGGCGGAGAGCCGGCCAGGGTGCATGCGATGGTAAAAGGCTTCGGCATCTATTCGCGCAAGGTGCCGCTCGACGCCGGCAAGCCGGAAGACTATTCGATGGACCATACGGCTTCGATCTTCCTGCTCGATTCCGCCGGACGCCTGCGCAGCACCATCTCCTTTGGCGAGAGGCACGACATTGCCCTGCGAAAGATCCGGAACCTCTTGGACCGCCCTCCCGGGACCTGACTCGTTCAGGAGACGGGGTCGCCCCGCGATCGCGTTTGGATTCGGGGTCACTTTCCGGCTGTCATCCTGGAGCGTCCCGTCTCGCCGCCCAGCGCGATTTTCTTCCGCAGCCGGCTTTCCGTTTGCATGGCGGTGCCCATAATATATCGCAAGCCTCTTCCGGCCACGACACCCCTGCCCCGCCGTGGCCGGCCAACGACAACGCGTGCAGACAAGCCACCAATTGAGCCAGATACAACTCTTCATCACGGGGACGGAGGCAAACTCGGCCCTGCTCCTCGACGCCATGAGCGAAGCCTTCGAGGAGGACGGCTACCCGCTGGCCACCATGGAAGTCGACGAGGCCCGGGACATCTGGGAAGCCTCGATCTACATCGAGCCGCACGAGGAGACCGCAATTCGCGAGAAGCTTCGCGCGGCGGCCGCAGGCGTCCTTCCGGACGCCGCGATCGAACGCGAGGAAGTGCCGGACATCGACTGGGTGTCGAAGTCGCTGGAGGGTCTTGCACCTGTGCGAGCGGGCCGTTTCGTCGTGCATGGCTCGCATGACCGCGGCCGCATCCGACCGGGCGAGCTGGCGATCGAGATCGACGCCGCGCAGGCCTTCGGGACCGGGCACCACGGCACCACGGCGGGCTGCCTTGAAATGATCGAATACGCGCTTCGCCGAAACCGTGTCCGCCGGGCCCTCGACCTCGGCACGGGCAGCGGCGTCCTGGCGATCGCGATCCGCAAGCTCGCGCCCGCACGCGTCCTGGCCACGGACATCGACCCCGTCGCTACGGCGATCGCCCGCCGGAACATGCACGGCAACGTCATACGCACCGGCGTCCGCGTCGCGACCGCAAAGGGCTTTCACGCGCCGGAGTTCGCCGAAGAAGGCCCGTTCGACCTGATCGTCGCCAACATCCTGGCGCGCCCGCTGATGCAGATGGCCCCGCAAATCCGGCGCCACCTTGCGCCGGGCGGCAAGGTGATCCTGTCCGGGATACTGGCGGAACAGCGCTGGAAGGTGCTTTCCGCATTCAATGCCCAGCACCTTGCCCACCGTCGCACGCTCTGGCGCGAAGGCTGGGTCACGCTTCTCCTCGGCTGAGAAGCGCTCGCCGGCTTCGTGGCCATCGCCAGACGCAAAAGGCGGCACCGGAGCGCCGCCTTGGGTTCCCGCAGGTCTAGGGAGAAATCAGAACAGGAAGGGCGACCCGCCTTCGCGACGAAGTTCATCGCGCGAGCGACCCAGTGCCCTGAGGCTCTCGTCGTCGAGGGTCAGCAGATGGCCGTTCACATAGCGACGGGCCTGCCGTTCGCGGGCGGCGACCATGCGGTCGAAGGCAGTCCGGAAGATCGTGTTGCGCATTTTCGGTATTCCCTTGGTGAGTGGTTTTCAATCACTCCTCCACAACCGACAATTTAAGTGATTCCCGAAGCATTAGGAGCCAAGCCTTTGCATGGGTGCCCTGCGCTTTTCGCATGCGCGAAAGCATGTTGTGCAACGCAATATTCATTTTTCCTTCACACTTCCCCAACCGACGCGGCCGACCGGCCGGGCTCTCATTGAATTGCCGGACGGCGGCTCCTAATGTTCCGCCACGCGACAGGAGATCCAGGACATCATGTTCCAGACATTCGAGACGACGGCCTCGCCGGATCAGGGAAGCAGGAGGGTTGCGGATCTGCGTGCCACCTTCGACGACCTCGGGGTAGACGCAGTTCTTGTCCCTCGTGCCGACGAGTTTCTCGGCGAATACGTCCCGGCGTGTTCCGAGCGCCTCGCATGGCTGACCGGCTTCACGGGATCTGCCGGTGTCGCGATGGTACTCAGGGACAGGGCGGTCGTGTTCGTCGACGGACGCTACACCGCGCAGCTCGCCGAGCAGGTCGATGCCGGGACATTCGAGGCCGGCGATCTCGTCGCGACGCCTCCCGCGCTGTGGATCGAATCCGGCCAGGCGGAAGGCATCCGGCTCGGTATCGACCCCTGGCTTCATACCACCGGCGAAGTCCGCCGGCTGCGCGAGGCATTGGACGCGGTCGGCGGAGAACTCGTCTGCCTACCGAAGAACCCGGTCGACGCTATCTGGTCCGACCGGCCCGCTCCGCCGATGGGGCAGGTCTCCATTCAGGCCGAAGTCCGCGCCGGTCGGGCCGCTGCGCAAAAGATCGGCGAAATGCAGGAGGCGATCAGGAAGGCAGGTGCCTCGGCGGCGGTCCTCACCGACCCCTCCTCCGTGGCATGGACCTTCAACATTCGCGGTTCCGACGTTCCGCACACTCCCCACCCCCTGGCGCGCGCGATCGTGCCGGCGACCGGCACGCCTCTCCTCTTCATCGAGCAAGAAAAGCTCGGCGAAGAGGCGAGGAACCATCTCTCCGGGTTGTCGCGGACGGCCGCCCCGGGAGACTTCGCCGCCGCACTTTCAGATCTCGCCGGGCCGGACGCCTCCGTCCTGCTGGATCCGGCCGTCTCGCCCTATGCGGTCGCCCGCATCGTGGAGGCGGCGGACGGGAAGGTGAAGGAGGCCCCGGACCCCGCTCGCCTGCCCCGCGCCACGAAGAACCCCGTCGAAATCGACGGGGCGCGCACCGCTCATCGCCAGGACGGAGCTGCCGTCGCTACCTTCCTGGCCTGGATCGACCGGCAGCCTTCCGGAACCCTCGACGAAATTACAGCCGTACGGGAGCTGGAGGCCATCCGCGCCCGTGTCGGGGAGCGGATGCAGATGCCGCTCAGGGACATCTCCTTCGACACGATCGCCGGCGCAGGGCCCCACGGCGCCGTCATCCACTACCGCGTCAACGAAGGGACCAATCGCAAGCTCGCGCCCGGCGAGCTCTTTCTCGTCGATTCCGGTGCACAGTATGAGGCGGGGACGACGGACATCACCCGCACGGTTCCCGTAGGCGCGGCCGCGGAGGAAGCGAAGCGCTTCTTCACCCTCGTGCTCAAGGGGATGATCGCGATCAGCACTCTCCGCTTCCCCCCCGGCACGCGCGGCGTCGATATCGACGCCTTTGCCCGCATCGCCCTCTGGCAGGCAGGCGCCGACTACGCACATGGTACGGGCCACGGCGTCGGTTCCTATCTTTCCGTGCACGAAGGGCCCCAAACAATTTCGCGGCGCGGCATGCAGGAGCTTCTGCCGGGCATGATCATCTCGAACGAGCCCGGCTATTATCGCGATGGCGCGTTCGGCATCCGCATCGAGAACCTTGTCGTCGTGCACGAACCCCGCGACATCCCCGGCGGAGACAAGCCGATGCTCGGCTTCGAGACGCTGACGCTTGCGCCGATCGATCGCCGCCTCGTCGTGGCCGGGATGCTTACGCCGGCCGAGATTGGCTGGCTCGATCGATACCACGCGAAGGTGCGAAGCGAGATCCTGCCGCTGCTCGACGATGAGCAGACCAGGCACTGGCTCGAGATTGCGACCGAGCCTCTCTAGAGCCGGTTGGCGCGCAGCCGCGGGCCAGTCCCGGCCGGGAACCATGACCCCCGGGCACATGCGGCAACTCGCCACACCGGCTTCGGGCAGTTTTCAGGCAACCTTCATCCACCTGACACGCAGCGTCTCTAGCTGCAAATCCGTAACAGTCGGCCGGGTCGCCGGACCGTCGTGAAAAATTGGATGAGGGATACGGACATGCACAAGCACTTTCGCCATACCATGACGGCATGCAGCGCCCTGGCGCTCATGGCGGCGGCCGCCGGCGCCTGCCAGGCCGCCGAGATCACACCGAACACCGCGACGCCCATCAAGCACCTGGTGGTGATCTTCCAGGAAAACGTTTCCTTCGATCACTACTTCGCCACCTACCCGAAGGCCGCGAACCCGGACGGAGAGCCCAACTTCACCGCCTCAGCGGACACGCCGAAGGATGTGGACACGCTCGCCCAGGCCGGCCTGCTGAAGGACAACCCGAACAGCAAGGGCGCGAAGAACGGCATCGACGCGGCCGGCCCCTTCCGGCTCGACCGCACGCAGGCGGCAAGTGCCGACCAGAACCATGGCTACACCGCCGAACAGGCCGCCTACAACGACTTCAAGATGGATCTCTTCCCGGCAAACACCGGCAAGGGCTCCAAGGGCGGCGCCGGTGCCTTCGGCACAAGGGGTCAGGTGATGGGCTACTATGACGGCAACACCGTCACGGCGCTCTGGAACTACGCCCAGCATTTCTCGATGAACGACAACGCCTTCTCGACCACCTTCGGGCCCTCGACCCCGGGCGCCATCAATCTCGTTTCCGGCCAGACGAACGGCATGATGCTGCCGCCCGGCTACAAGCTGGCCGCCGACGGGACCTACGACAAGGGTCGCGTCGTCCCGGACGGCAACGGCAACTGGACGATGATCAGCGACCTCGACCCGACGGGCGACAAGTGCTCCAAGGGCGCGACGGCCCTGATGATCGGGAAGAACATCGGCGATCTGCTCAATGCCCGGAACGTCACCTGGGGCTGGTTCGAAGGCGGCTTCGACCTGACCATCAGGAACGCCAACGGCACGACCGGCTGTGCCCGTTCGACGACCTCCTCCGTCACCCACGAGACGCCGGTGGACTACATCCCCCATCACGAGCCGTTCCAGTACTATCCGTCGACGGCCAACCCCGATCACGTCCGTCCGGGCTCGGTCGACGCGATCGGCACCAGCCACGACGGCGGCGCCAATCACCAGTATGACATGACGGACTTCTACGCAGCCCTGAAGAACGGCAACATGCCGGCCGTCAGCTTCCTGAAGGCGCCGGGCTACCAGGACGGACATGCAGGCTATTCCGATCCGCTCGACGGCCAGACCTTCATCACCTCGGTGATCGACGATCTCCAGAAGTCGCCCGAATGGAAATCCACCGCCGTCGTCATCACCTACGACGATTCCGATGGCTGGTACGATCACGCCCACGCGATCGTCAATCCGTCGAACATCCCGGTCAAGGGCTACGACGTCCTGAACGGAGAGCGTTGCGCCAGCGGCACGCCGCTTCCCGGCGTCATGGGCGCTCCTGCGCAGGGCCGCTGCGGCTACGGGACGCGCATTCCGTTCCTGGTGGTCTCGCCCTACTCCAGGATCAACCATGTCGACCACACCCTGATCGACCAGAGTTCGGTGATGCGCTTCATCGAGGACAACTGGCTCGGCGGCCAGCGCATCGGACAGGGCTCCTTCGACGCGATCGCAGGCTCCATCGACGGCATGTTCGACTGGTCGAAGGGCGACACGCCCAAACTGATGCTGAACCCGAAGACCGGTTCGACACGCTGACGTTACCGGATAGGGAGCACCCACGGATGGGGTCTTCCATCGGCGTGGCGACAACGGCGCTCGCGGGCATTCTGCTCGCGGGCGCCGTCGCGGCCTCAGCCGGCCCCGCGCCGGCTTCGGCCGCTTCTTCCTCCCGTGGCCTGAGCGCCGTCGCCCGGATCGGCGAGCGCATGTTCCATGACGAGCACCTGTCCGGTTCCGGCAGAATGTCCTGCGCCTCCTGCCACGATCCCGCCGCCCACTACGCGCCGGCCAACGCCCGCGCCGTCCAGCTCGGCGGACCGGACCTCGACCGGCCGGGCATCCGTGCCACGCCGACCCTCACCTACAAGTTTCTTACGCGCAGCTTTTCCGTCGGTCCGCAGAGCGCCACCGGCGAGGCGGGCGAAGCAACCCCGATGACCGTTGCGGACAGCCCGTCGCGCAAGCGCCCGCCCGGTATGCCGGCGGGACCACTGGCGCCGATGGCCTCCGGAAGGGCCAAGGCGGCGCTTGCCAGCCCGAATGCCAACATGGTGCCGGAAGGCGGAATGTTCTGGGATGGCCGCGCCGACACGCTGGAAGAGCAGGTCCTCGGCCCCCTGCTTTCACAATTCGAAATGGCCAATCGCGACAGGGAAACGCTCTATCGCAAGATCCGCTCGGCTTATGGCACCGAACTCGCCAGGCTCTTCGGCGAGCAGGTTCTCGACAACCGGGACATGCTGCTGTCCGAGGCGGCCTTCGCGATTGCACGCTACGAGACGGAGGCTCCCGCCTTCCACGCCTTCGACAGCAAGTACGACTATTATCTGCGGGGCCAGGTGCAGCTCTCGCCGCAGGAAGCGCGCGGACTGAAGCTCTTTGACGATCCCGGAAAGGGAAACTGCTCCTCCTGCCACCTCGACAGGATCACGCCGGACGGCCAGCCGCCGGTATTCACGGACTACGAGTACGAGGCCCTCGGGGTGCCACGCAATACGACGATCCCGGCCAACGCCGACCCGGCACATTTCGACCTCGGCATCTGCGGTCCGCTGCGCCATGACGTCTATGCCCGCCAGCCGGGGAACTGCGGTCTCTTCAAGACGCCCACCCTGCGCAACGTGGCGACACGCCACGCTTTCTTCCACAACGGCGTCTTCCATACGCTGCGCGAGGTGCTGGAGTTCTACGCCCGGCGCGACGTCGACCCTGCACGGTTCTATCCTCTGCGCCAGGACGGGACGGTCGACAGGTTCAACGACCTGCCCGCCGAATATCGCGGCAACGTCGATACGATCGACGCACCGCTCGACCGAAAGCCCGGTGAGGCGCCTGCGCTGGACGAGCAGGAAATCGACGACATCGTCGCATTCCTGAAGACCCTCACCGACGGCTACGATCCGAAGACCGGCAAGGTCGAGGCCACCTACTAGGACCGTTGGCCAACCAGTTCGAACCAGTCGTCCTCGTCCATCGTCTCGACACCGAGTTCCCTTGCCTTGGCGAGCTTCGATCCTGCACCCGGGCCTGCGACCACGAGGTCGGTCTTCCTCGACACCGACCCGGCGACCTTGGCACCCAGCCTTTCTGCCATGGCCTTCGCTTCCTCGCGGGTCATCCGCTCGAGCGACCCCGTGAAGACGATGGTCTTTCCGGCGACAGGGCTGTCGGAGGCCACCTGCTCCGCCGGCTCGATATCGAGCTGCCCAACGAGGTCATCGACCATTCGCCGGTTGTGCTCCTCGCCGAAGAACCGCGCCACGGAGTGGATCACGCTGGGTCCGACGTCAACGAGCGCGTCCATTTCCTCGGCGGCCTCCGCATTGCCGGCGGCGACCTGGCGGGCGGCCTCGTGAAAGGCGTCCCATGTGCCGTAGGCGCGCGCAAGCGTCTTTGCGGTCTGCTCCCCGACATGCCTGATGCCGAGCGCATTGATCAGCCGTTCCAGCGGTATCGTCCGTCGAGCCTCGATGGCCTCGAAAAGCTTCTGCGCCGAGACCTCGCCGTAGCCCTCCTTGTTGCGGAGCTTCTGCAGCCCGTTCGCGGCATCGCGTTCGGCCAGCGTGAAGATATCCGCGGGACCCTTTATCGGCAGATCCTCGTCGTCGAAGAAGAACTCGATCTGCTTCTCGCCAAGACCGTCGATGTCGAACGCACGGCGCGAAACGAAGTGTTTCAGGTGCTCCTTGCGCTGGAACGGACAGGCGAACTCTCCCGAACACCGCCGCACGACGCCCTCTTCGCCGCTCGCCGTTTCCTCGCGAACGATTTCGGTCTTCAGATGGCACGGACAGATCGTCGGAAATTCGAAGGGCCTGGCATCCGGCGGGCTCTTCTCGACGCCCAGCACCTGCGGGATGACATCGCCGGCCCGCTGGATGCGCACGGTGTCGCCGATCTTGACGCCGAGACGCTCGATTTCCTCGGCATTGTGCAGCGTCGCGTTCGTCACCACCACGCCGCCGACCGTCACCGGCTCCAGCCGGGCCACCGGCGTCAGCGCCCCCGTGCGCCCGACCTGGATGTCGATGTCCCTCAGGATCGTCAGCGCCTTCTCTGCGGGAAACTTGTGCGCAATTGCCCAGCGCGGGCTGCGGGAGACGAAACCGAGCCGCCGCTGCAGCTCGAGATCGTCGACCTTGTAGACGACGCCGTCGATGTCGTAGGCGAGTTCCGCCCGTTCTTCCTCGATCCGGTGGTAGTGGGCGATAAGCTCTTCGGCGCCGGTCATTCGCTGCGTCAGCGGATTGACCGAAAAGCCGTAGCTGCGAAGCTCGTCCAGCATGCCGGACTGCGTGCCCGCCGGAAGACCGGGCTGCACCTCGCCCCAGGCATAGGCGAAGAACTTCAGCGGCCGGCTCGCCGTCACCGAAGGATCGAGCTGGCGCAGCGAGCCGGCGGCGGTGTTGCGCGGATTGACATAGGCCTGCTTGCCGGCCTCGGCCTGCCTTTCGTTGAGCTCGGCGAAGGCTTTCTTGGTCATGTAGACCTCGCCCCGGACCTCGAAGACTTCCGGCGCCGACTTCGGCAGCCGAACCGGGATCTCGTCGATGGTCCGGGCGTTCGCCGTCACGTTTTCGCCCACGGTTCCGTCACCGCGCGTGGCGGCCGTCACAAGCTCCCGGTTCTCGTAGCGCAGCGACAACGACAGTCCGTCGATCTTCGGCTCGGCCGTGAAGGCGATCTCGCTCTCCTGCGAAAGTCTCAGGAACCGGCGCACCCGGGCGATGAAGTCAGCGACCTCCTCGTCCGAGAAGGCATTGTCGAGCGACAGCATCGGAAGCCTGTGCGCAACCTTCTCGAACCGTTCCGACACCGCGACGCCGACGCGCTCCGACGGTGAATCTGCACGCTTGAGATGCGGGAAACGCTCCTCTATCGCGGAATTTCTCTGCCGCAACTCGTCGTAGGCGGCGTCCGAAACGGCGGGCTCGTCTTCCTGGTAGTAACGCCGGTCATGCTCGGCGATCTCGTCGGCGAGCAGGCCGAGCTCGGTCGCCGCTTCGGCCTCGGTCAGTTTTCCTACAGGTCTGTCACGCAGGGTCGAAGTCATGCGGCGATCATTCCGGTCTCTGGTTTGCTAAAACTTGTCCGGCGCGGCCCGGCGGCCGTCTGCGCGCAGGCCGGCCCAGGACCGGCTCGCTCTCGGCACCGGCTCACGCGTTCTCCGAGAGAAGGCGGGCGGCTGCGGCGCGCGCCTCCTCGGTAACCGATGCACCAGCCAGCATGCGGGCTATCTCCTCCCTGCGCTCGGGGCGGCCCATCCTCGTCACCTGCGTCGCCACTGAAGTGCTTCCGCCGTCGCGCGGACCCTTGGTAATGAGCAGATGGGTGCGCGCGCGTGCCGCGACTTGCGGCGCATGGGTTACGGAAAGGACCTGGACCTTCTCGGACAGGCGCTTCAGCCTCTGGCCGATCGCATCGGCCACCGCCCCGCCGACCCCGGTATCGATCTCGTCGAAAACGAGGGTCGGGGCCGAACCACGATCGGCAAGCGCCACTTTCAGCGCAAGAAGAAAACGGGAAAGCTCGCCCCCCGAGGCGACCTTGAGAAGAGGACCGGGCCGTGTCCCTGGGTTCGTCTGGACGTGGAATGCAACCTGGTCGATGCCGTCCGGGCCTCGGCGCTCCACGTCGCTTTCCATTTCGACGGAAAACAGCGCACGCTCCAGCTTCAGCGCCGGCAGTTCGGCCATGACCGCATCCGAAAGCATGGTGGCGGCGGCGTGCCGCTTCGCCGACAGGGAGGCGGCCGACGCATCGTATGCCGAACGCGTCTCCGTCACCTCGCGCTCCAGCTCGCCGAGCTTCTGCTCCCCCGCGTCGAGCTCCGCAAGATCCTCGATCATCCGGGCGGCGAGCGCCGGCAGCTCGGACACCGGCACGGAGTATTTCCGCGACGCCGCACGCAGCGCGAACAGCCGTTCCTCGGCCAGCTCCAGATCGCGCGGCTCGAACTCTGCATTGCGCAGCGCCGCCTCCACCGCCATCTGCGCTTCGGCAAGTGCGTTGACCGCCGTGTCGAGCGCGGCGATCGTATCGTCGAGCAGCCCCGGCACCTCCGCCGCCTTGCGCTCCAGCCGGCGCAGCAGCGAGCTGATCGCCGGAACCGGGGAGGCATTGCCGGAGAGGACCGAATCGGCCTCGCCGATGTCCGTCGCGATCTTTTCCGCCTTCATCATGGCGGCGCGCTTTTCAGCGAGTTCGTCTTCCTCTCCGTCGACGGGCGCGAGCGCTTCCAGTTCTTCGACCGACGAGCGCAGATAGTCGGCCTCGCGCGCCGCCGCCTCGACCCGCGCACGATGATCGCGCAGTGCCTTCTCCCGTTCCCGCCAGTTCCGGTGAAGGCGGCCCAGGGCCTCGACCTCTTCGCCCAGGCCTCCGAAGGCGTCCAGCAACTGCCGGTGGGCATCGGCCTCGACGAGCGCCCGGTCGTCATGCTGGCCGTGGATTTCCACGAGGCGCTGGCCGGCCTGCCTCATCAGCGCGACGCTCGCCGGCTGGTCATTTATGAAAACCCGCGTGCGCCCGTCCGCGGATTGCACGCGCCGGAAGATGAGGTCGCCTTCGTGGTCGAGCCCGTTCTCCGCGATCAACGTACGGGCCGGATGACTTGCCGGGACGTCGAAGACGGCGGTCACCTGCCCCCGCTCCGCGCCGTGACGGACGAGCCCTGCGTCGCCGCGCCCTCCAAGAGCCAGCGAGAGGCTGTCGAGAAGGATCGACTTGCCCGCGCCGGTCTCGCCGGTCAGCACCGACAGGCCGTCGTCGAAGACAAGATCAAGCCGCTCGATCAGGACGATGTCGCGGATCGAAAGCTGTACGAGCATGGGTTCCTTCAGCCTGATGGCCCGCCCCGGACACCGGAGACGCCGGACGCCGACTCACACACCGATGCGAATTCATACGGCACCAGCCTGCCATTTGGAACCGTCCTGAACAGGCAACGGCCACCTCATGATGGCCGCGGCCCAGATCTTCAGGCATCCGTGGACGGGAAGCTCAGTTCGCGCCGACCAGCTTGCCGGCGGCTTTGGAGAGCCACGAGCCCGGGTTCTGCCGTGGCTTGAGACCCTTCGATTCCAGGAGAGTGTAGGAATCCTTGTACCACTTGCTTTGCGGGTAGTTGTGACCGAGCACCGCCGCGGCCGTCTGCGCCTCGCTCGTCAGGCCGAGCGCGTAGTAGCACTCCACCAGCCTCGCCAGAGCTTCCTCGATCTGCCGGGTGTTCGAGTAGTTCTCCACCACGTCGCGGTAGCGGTTGATCGCCGCAAGATATTCCTTGCGCTCCTGATAGTACCGGCCAACCTGCATGTCCTTGCCGGCAAGCTGGTCGCGCGCGAACCGGATCTTCTCCTCCGCGTCCGGGACGTACTGCGACTTGGGGTAATGATCGACGAGGTCCGTCATCGCCTGGATCGTCTGGCGCGAAGTGGTCTGGTCACGGGTGATGTCCGGAATCTGCCGGTAGTACGCAAGCCCGACGATGTACTGCGCGTAGGCCGCGTCGTCGCTGGTCGGATAGAGATTCAGGTATCGCTTGCCGTTGCTCACCGCTCCGGTGTAGTCGCCGTCGCGGTATTTCACCCAGGCATTCATCAGGATCGCCTTCCGGGAATATTCCGAATAGGGATGCTCCTTGTCGACCGCCTCGAACTTGCGGCTGGCCTCGGAGAAACGGCCGGCCTTCATGTTGGCGAGCCCCTGGTTGAACAGCACGTCCGGGGGATCCGACTGCACAGCGTAGGCGGTGATGTCTATGTCCGGCTTGTTGCCGCACGCCGTCAGCAGTCCGCCAGCAGCCAGCAGGCCAACCGCGACAAGGAGACCTCTGCCCGGCCTGTTGCCAGCGCGCATCTGTGCAAGAATCATGCGAATCAACCCCGTATTCCGCCGTTCCGGCGCCGCCGAATTGCGCGTTTTCTAGACGCAAACACCACGTCACTGCAACGCCTTGCGTGGACATTGCCGCGATTTTGTGACGTTCCGTGCGTCCCTGTGTGAAAGATGGCCTGCTAGATGGCCCAGGGCGCGAACGCAGGCGAAGCCACGCGAATCATCTCGCCCTTGCGCCCGGCCGGCGCGGAGCGCCCCGGAGTCTCGACGATCTCGTAGGCATCCGCATCGGCCAGCAGGGCGCGCAGCGCCGCCGAATTCAGCTTGTGACCACCGCGATACGACCGGTAGCAGCCGAGAAACTGGGCGCCCGCAAGCGCAAGATCGCCGATCGCGTCGACGGTCTTGTGGCGGACGAACTCGTCGGAGAACCGCAGCCCCTCCGCATTGATGACCGTATCCTCGTCGGAAATGACGAGCGAATTTTCCAGAGAGGAACCGAGCGCATGGCCGGAGGCCCAAAGGCGCTCCACGTCGCGCATGAAGCCGAACGTTCGTGCCCGCGCCAGCTCGCGACGGAAGGCTTCCGCGTTGAGTTCACCCTTCCAGCTCTGGCGTCCGATCAGCGCGCTGTCGAAATCGATGTCGATCTCGAAACGCGTGCCTTCGTGCGGCACGAACTCTGCCCAGGAACCGCCCATCTCGACGCGCACCGGTCGAAGCACCCGGATGTAGCGCCGTCGCGCCGCGTGAACGATCCGGCCGGCCCGGTCGAGCGACTCGATGAACACGGCAGCGCTTCCGTCCATGATCGGCACTTCGCTGCCGTCGATCTCCAGGGCGATGTTGTCAATGCCAAGCGCATAGAGTGCCGACATCACATGCTCCACCGTCGCGACTGCGCCCTCGCCCGCCCCGCCGAGCACGGTGCAGAGGTCCGTCGAAACCACTTGCGAAGCGATCGCCTGCAACTCGACCGTCGTGCCGTTTTCCAGCTTGCGGTGGAACACTATGCCCTTGTCGGCGTCCGCAGGAAGGAACGTAAGAGAGACCGGTTGACCGGAGTGAACGCCCACGCCGGACAGCGAAACAGGTCTCGAAATCGTAGTTTGATAGCCGCGAAGGTCAGTCGTCATGGCTCGCCCATAAATCCCGCTGGAGCATTCTCGAACGCGTGACGCCGAATGTCCCGTCCATACAAAGGGCGTTGTAACAGGCCGCTTTACGACTCTTTTTTGCCCCGACCCCGAATTTCACGGCAGAAAATAGGCGCTCGCCTCCGACAAACCAAATCACGCTTTTTTTCTGTATATTACGGTTTGACGACAATCAGGGTCGAAATTTCCTGTGGAAAAACAGCAAAGTAACATTCCCGACGCGGCCGGGTGCCTGGGCCGCGCCGGGAACGTTTCAAAGCCGACTTCTTCGGTCAGTTGGACTGCCGCCTCAGAAAGGCGGGAATCTCGAGCTGATCGTCGTCGTGGCTTTGACGGGCTGCCGGCGCCGGACGTCCCTGGTCCTCCCGTACCGGTCCCCGCCGCGGCGCGTAAACGCTCGCCTCCGGGGAAAGCTGGCGCTGGGGTGCCGGCTGCTCGCTTCCGCGGCCTGCCGGCTGGGCGGGCATTTCGTGTGGAATTTCGTCCTCGCGGCGGCCCAGGGAATTCGTGATTCTCTTCAGCAGGCCCATCGCACCGCGCTCGTCCTGATGATGGGCGGCCGCCGGCGCGGACTTGCGTTCCATCTCCGCCTGCACGACCGGCGGGAAGTCCTCGACGTTCGGCATGCGGGCATGCTCGGCGCGCTCGCGAACCCTCGGCTCGGCAGCTTCCGTGTCCACCGAAGGTGCAGCCGCCGGCGCGCGCACCGGAGCCGGGGCTTCGGCCGGACGCGGCGCCGTGAACAGGCGGCTTTGCGGACGGAAGCCCTCGTCTTCCTGGCCTGCTGCGGCCTTCTCGAGGTTCTGCGCCACGGCAGGTACAGCGTCGGCCTCGACCTCGGCTGTGCGGATGGTATCCGCGATCGGATCTGCCTTCTGGGCCGCTGCGGCCGGTGCGGCGGCCGGAGCCGGCGCCGCCTGGCGGCTGGGCATTGCGGCCGAGCGTGCGGCCGGGCGCGCCATCTGGCGCAACTCGGCGTGGCGGTTCTCGAATTCGGCAGCCTCGCGATCGATGCCGGTGGCGACGACCGAGACCCGGATGAGACCTTCCAGCTCCTCGTCGAAGGTAGCGCCGAGGATGATGTTGGCGTCCGGATCGACCTCCTCGCGGATGCGTGTCGCTGCCTCGTCCACCTCGAACAGGGTCAGGTCGCGACCGCCGGTGATGGAGATCAGCAGGCCCTGCGCGCCCTTCATCGAGGTCTCGTCGAGCAGCGGGTTGGCGATCGCCGCTTCGGCAGCCGCCATCGCGCGTCCTTCGCCGGAAGCCTCGCCGGTGCCCATCATCGCACGGCCCATCTCGCGCATGACGGAACGCACGTCCGCGAAGTCGAGGTTGATCAGCCCTTCCTTGACCATCAGGTCCGTGATGCAGGCGACGCCCGAATAGAGGACCTGGTCGGCCATGCCGAAGGCGTCCGCGAACGTCGTCTTGTCATTGGCGATGCGGAAGAGGTTCTGGTTCGGGATGACGATCAGGGTGTCGACGCACTTCTGCAGCTCCTCGATACCCGAATTGGCGATGCGCATGCGCCGCTGGCCTTCGAAATGGAACGGCTTGGTGACGACGCCGACGGTCAGGATGCCCTTGTTGCGCGCCGCAGCCGCGACGACCGGCGCCGCGCCGGTGCCCGTGCCGCCGCCCATGCCGGCGGTGACGAAGCACATGTGCGTTCCCGAGAGATGGTCGACGATCTCGTCGATGCACTCTTCCGCTGCGGCCCGGCCGACTTCGGGCTGCGAGCCGGCACCGAGACCCTCCGTCACCGCCACGCCCATCTGGATGATGCGGTCGGACCTTGTCATCGACAGCGCCTGGGCATCGGTATTGGCCACGACGAAGTCGACGCCCTGGAGCCCGGCGTTGATCATGTTGTTGACGGCGTTGCCGCCGCCGCCGCCCACGCCGAAGACGGTGATGCGGGGTTTAAGCTCGGTGATGTCCGGCTTTTGCAGATTGATAGTCATGGCACCCATTCCTTCCTGGTTCTGGCCGCCTCGCCGCGTCGGCCAATCGTTGAATTCCTAGAAACTCTGCTTCAGCCACTGCCCCATTCGGGCAATGCGATTTCCCGTCCCGGCCACGGACGCCAGACTGCTGCGCCCGGGACTGTGGATCTCGATGTCTGCGACCTGCGGGTAGATCATCAGGCCGACGGCGGTGGAGAACGCCGGCCCCTTCGCTGCCACCGGAAGCCCCGCAACTCCGAGCGGGCGGCCGATCCGGACGTTTCGCGCGAGGATGCGCCTCGCCGCGTCCGCCATGCCGGTGAGCTGGCTCGCCCCGCCGGTCAGCACGACCCGCTTGCCGACCACCGGGCCATAGCCGGAGCGCTGCAGGCGATCGCGGATGAGCTCCAGCGTTTCCTCGACGCGAGCCGAAACGATCTTCCCCACGAGCGCTCGCGGCACGTGCGTCGGCTGGTCGCGTTCGTCCTCGCCCATGGGAGGAACAGGCACCGGCTCCCGATCGTCGGCGCCGACGGACAGCGCCGTCCCGTGAACCACCTTGAGCCGCTCGGCATCCTCGAAAGGCGTCGACAGGCCGCGCGCAAGGTCGCTGGTGACGTGATACCCGCCGATTGCAATGGCGTCCGAATGGACGAAGCGCCCTTCGGCAAAGACTGAAATGGTCGTCGTGCCGCCGCCCATGTCGATCGCCGCGCACCCCATCTCGATCTCGTCGTCGACGAGCGCCGCGAGCCCGCTGGCATACGGCGTGACGACCATTGCCTCGACCGTAAGATGCGCGCGATTGATGCAGAGTTCGATGTTCTTCAGCGGCGCCTTCTCGGCGGTCACGACGTGCATGTCCACGCCGAGCTCGTCTCCGAACATGCCCAGCGGGTCGCGGATGCCGCGCTCGCCGTCGAGCGCGAAGCCGGTCGCGAGCGAATGCAGGGCCGCATGCTCGTCGGTGATGGATTGCTGCGCTGCCGTGGCCAGGACACGGCGCAGGTCCGCCGCATCGACCTCGTGCCCGCCAAGATCGATGGCGGCCGAGTAGACGTCGCTGCGAAGGCGACCCGACGAGACGTTGACGATGAGCGAATCGACGGTGACGCCAGCCATGCGTTCCGCCGCGTCCACGGCCAGCCGGATGGCGCCTTCCACGGCGTCGAGGTCGACGATGACGCCGCCCTTGATGCCGCGCGACTTCTGATGTCCGATGCCTACCACCTCGACGCGATGGGTGCGGCCGGCCAGCAGCTGGCCGCCCTCGCGCGGTGTCAGCTGGCCGATCATGCAGACGATCTTCGACGAACCGATGTCGAGAACGGTCACCGTGCTCGCCCGCTTGAGCGAGAGCGGCCTCAGCCGCGGAAGTCCGAAAGACGCGGAGCCGAGGAAACTCATGCCTGATTACCTGCCTTCGTCTTGTTCCAAGCTTCGTGCTCGGCCTTCTTCAGAGCCTTGTCCCGCGCCTTGATCTCGGCCTGCCGGCGCTCCGCCGCCTGCGGGGTCAGCTGCACTGTGACGCGGTCGCCGAGACGAAGATCGACCGCCACGATGTCGCGAGAAAGGATCGAGCGCTCGCGATCCATCACGTTCAGGTCCTCGAGAGCCTGCGCGACGCGAGTGTGCGGAAGCTTGACGGTGATGCCGTTTTTGAAGACGAGATTCCAGCGCCGGTCGGAGACCCGCACGATCGCCCGAAGCCGGGACCGCAGGCCCGGCCAGTTGGACAGGATGCCGTCGAAATGCGCAGCCGCCGCCTCCGCTCCGAGACCGACGTAGAGAGGCAGGCCGGAAAACTTGCTGCCCTGCACGAACGGCGCGATCACGCTCCCGTCACGCTCGATCAGCGACAGATCCTGGCCATGCTGCCAGATCGCGAAGGCCTTGCGCTCCTTGAGCTTCACGTCGACGGCGTCGGGATAGACCTTCCGCACTTCCGCGTCGGCGACCCACGGCAACTGCATCAGCGCCGCGCGCGCCTGGTGGACGCTCATCGTGAGTATCGAGGTGTCGCCGTCGAGGCGAAGCTGCTGGAGAACGTCGATATCGGACGTCTCGACATTGCCGGTGACGTTCACCCGGTCGACGGCGAAACCAAGCGTGCTGCTCGTCGCCTCCAGCGCGGCATGGGTGTGCCCGCCGAGAATGACGCCGCAAACGCCCGTCAGGCCGAACAGGAGCACGAGCGAGACGGTGCCGGCATATCGCGGAAACACGTACTGGCCACTCGCCAGCGCCCCGACGAACCGCGCCGTCCTGCGCAGCGGCCGCGGCAGCACGGGAGACCGGGACGAACCGAGGCGGCGATCCGGCACGGCCGGTCTTTCCGAATTGCCACCACCTACCGAAAACACGAAGCGTCCTCCACCATCCAACCGAGGAACTCACCAAAGGAGTGGCCCGCAAGGGCCGCCAGTTCGGGCACCAGCGACGTCGCCGTCATTCCGGGCTGGGTGTTGATTTCGAGCCAGACAATCTCACCGCCCTCGGAGAAACGGTCGTCATAACGAAAGTCCGAGCGGGAGACCCCGCGGCAGCCGATCGCTTGGTGCGCCTTGAGCGACAAGCTTTGTATTTTTTGGTAAATATTTGGTTTAATTTTCGCGGGGCAGTCGTGTTTTGAACCGCCTTTCGCGTACTTCGAATCGAAGTCGTAGAAGCTGTGCCCCTGAGGCAGGATCTCCGTCACGCCCAGCGCCACGTCGCCCATCACCGCACACGTAAGTTCCCGGCCGTAGACGAACCGCTCGACCATGACCCGGTCGCCGTACTTCCATTCCGGCGACGGTAATGACCTGCGGCGGATGCGACTGCCCCTCGTCCACGATCACCACGCCGAAGCTCGACCCCTCGTTCACCGGCTTGACGACGTAGGGCGGCTTCATCGGATGGACGGAAGTGAAGTCGAGGCGGTCCATCACTTTCGCCTCGGCGACCGGAATGCCGACCGACGCGGCAACCCGCTTGGCCTGCTGCTTGTCCATCGCGAGCGCGGAAGCAAGCACGCCGGAATGGGTGTAGGGGATCTGGAGATATTCGAGGATGCCCTGGATCTTGCCGTCCTCGCCATAGGGCCCGTGGAGCGCGTTGAACACCACGTCCGGCCTCAGGTCCGCCAGAACCGAGGCGATGGTCCGGTCGACATCCACCCGCGTGACGCGATAGCCGACCCGTTCGAGCTCATCGGCACAGGCACTTCCGGACCAGAGACTGACCTGCCGCTCGGAAGAAAAACCTCCCATCAGGACAGCGACATGCTTGGCGCCCATTCGTTTCCCCTCTGGCGTCGGCCCGCAGACCGTCCGCGTTCACGCTGCACGAACTCCGGACCGACCGCCGGAACACGCACGGACAACGGCCGCGATCAACAGACGGACTACGAGTCCCGCCGCCCGCGACATGCAAGCGCCCCCCGCGCGAGTTTCCTTCCCGCAACTCACTCGTTGATGTGCTTTACCCCAAGGAATCAGAGAGTTGAGTCGGTGGCAACCCCGCACTGCGGCAATCGGCAGCGGAAACGGCGAACCCGAAAGCCTCGGACAAGTCTTCGCCGCGGAAGCCGGACGCTTGCGCCATGACACGATCCCGGGTTGCCGGCCGTGCTCACCATGATCCTTCACCCGACGGCGCTTCCGGAACACGACACGAGGGATCGCCCGGAGACCAGGAAACCGAAGCAACCGCCCAGAAGTCGGCATTGCAGAACAGCAGGATAGGCGCACTTCCTCGAGTATTGAAGGAACATGCCCGGACCGCCGTATTCCGCCAGCCACCTTGGGCATGTGCGTCGGGTCTTGCCGGACTAAATGAACTGGCCGAGGAATTTCTGGACGATCCGGTCCTCGGCGAAAAGCCCCAGGCGCCTGATCTCCCATTCGAGACGGATCCCGGAATGCTCGAGCACCCGCGCGCGCACCGTCTCTCCGAGATATTCGAGGTCGTATCCCGTCGCCTCGCCCGTGTTGATCATGAAATTGCAGTGCATGGGCGACATCTGGGCGCCGCCGATCATCAGGCCGCGGCAGCCGGCCGCGTCGATTTCCTTCCACGCAGACGTCCCCGGCGGGTTCCTGAACGTCGAGCCGCCGGTCTTCTCCCGGATCGGCTGGACGGTCTCGCGGTGCGTCTGCACGGCCTCCATGGCCGACCGGATCGCGTCGGCTTCGTCCGCATGGCCTTCGAATACGGCGCCCGTGAAGATCAGGTCTTCCGGCGCGGAAGAATGCCGGTAGGCATAGCCCATGTCGCCATTCGTCAGGACGTGCCTGTTTCCGTCGCGGTCGAGCGCATGAACCTCGACGACCCGCTCGCACGTCTCCGTGCCATTCGCACCCGCGTTCATCCGGAGCGCTCCGCCGACGGCGCCCGGAATGCCGTGGTAGAAATGAAAGCCCCCGATGCCCGCAGCGAGGGCCACCGCCGCGAGACGCTTGTCGGGACAGGCGGCGCCGGCGCGCAGCCGGGTATCGGAAATCCGCTCCGCCTCGCCGAACCCCTTGGCCGACAACCGGATCACCACTCCGGGGATCCCGCCGTCGCGCACCAGAAGGTTCGAACCGATGCCGACGGGGAGCACCGGCACCTCCCTCGGCAACGCGCGCAGGAAGGCTGCCAGGTCGTCCTCGTCCGCCGGCTGGAACAGCATTTCGGCGGGTCCGCCCGCCCGGAACCAGGTGATCTTGGACATGTCGGCATTCGGCGTCAGCCGCCCTCGAACGCCAGACAGCCGGCCGGCCAGGGAACCGAGCAGCGCTTCGCCGTCGACGAGGCTCATCCGCCCTTCTCCTCGAGCGCCTGAAGCTCGCCGGCCAGGGCATTGGCCCAGTAGGTGATGCTGCCTGCCCCGAGGCAGACCACGAAGTCGTCCGGGCGCGCGATCGAGCGGACGAGCGGCGCAAGCTCGGCCGGTCCGTCGATGAGTCGCACGTCCCGGTGCCCCCCAGCCTTCATGCTCGACAGCAGGGCCGCGGAATCGATCCCCGGCACGGGATCCTCCCCGGCCGGATAGACCGGGGCCAGCACGACGCTGTCCGCGTCGTTGAAGCAGGCGGAAAAGTCGTCGAAGAGCGATGCGAGCCGACTGTAGCGATGCGGCTGCACGACCGCGATGACGCGGCCCGAACAGGCTTCGCGCGCCGCCTTCAGGACGGCCTTTATCTCGACGGGATGGTGGCCGTAGTCATCGAAGATGCGCACGCCGTTCCATGTGCCCGCCTGGGTGAACCGGCGCTTGACGCCGCCGAATTGGCCGAGCCCCTTGACGATGTCGGTCGAAGAGATGCCGAGCTCGTGCGCAACCGCGATCGCCGCCGTGGCATTGGCGACGTTGTGCCGGCCGGGCATCGGCAGCCGCAGGTCCCTGATCGAGATCACTTCCGCGCTCTTGCGGCTGCGGATTTCCACGTCGAAGACGGAGACCGGCCCGTCCATCCTGTGGTTGCCGAAGCGCACGTCGGCCTGCGGGTTGGCGCCGTAGCTGATCACGCGCCGGTCCTCGATCTTGCTGATAAGCGACTGCACTTCGGGATGGTCGAGGCACATCACGCCAAAGCCGTAGAACGGCACGTTCTCGACGAACTGCCTGAATGCGGCGCGCACGGCATCGAAGGATCCGTAGTGATCGAGGTGCTCGGGATCGATGTTGGTGACGACGGCGATCTCGGCCGGCAGCTTCAGGAAGGTACCGTCGAACTCGTCCGCCTCGACGACCATCCACTCGCCCTCGCCCATGCGGGCATTCGTGCCGTAGGCGTTGATGATGCCGCCGTTGATGACCGTCGGGTCGAGCCCGCCGGCCTCCAGCAGCGTCGCCACCATCGAGGTGGTCGTGGTCTTGCCGTGCGTGCCGCCGATGGCGACCGCGTTGCGGAAGCGCATCAGCTCGGCCAGCATCTCGGCCCGGCGCACGATCGGCAGCAGTCTTTCCCGCGCGGCGACGAGTTCCGGATTGTCCTTCCTGATCGCCGTGGAGATGACGAGAACCTCCGCCTCGCCGAGGTTCTCGGCAGCGTGCCCGATGAAGACCTTGATGCCCTTGTCGCGCAATCGCTGGACATTCGCGCTGTCGGACTGGTCGGAGCCCTGCACGTCATAGCCGAGCGTCTTCAGCACCTCGGCGATACCGCTCATGCCGATGCCGCCTATGCCGACGAAATGAACAAGACCGATACTCTGCGGCATCTTCATGGCGTTGATTCCCTGAGACTGGACTTGAAGTCGGCGACTGACGTGCCGCCCGCAATAGCTTCTACCAGCGACGCGAGCAAGCCGGCCGCATCGGGTCGCCCGGCAGCCCTGGCGCTCGCCGCCGTCGCCTCCAGCCGGTCAGGATCGGTCATGGCTCCGGCCAGCAGCTTCGAAAGCCGAGCCGCATCGAGTTCGGACTGTGCGATCACTTCTGCACCGCCCTTGGCTTCGAGCGCGGCTGCGTTTGCCGCCTGGTCGTGGTCGAGCGCGTGCGGATAGGGCACCAGGATCGCGGGCCGCCCGATGACCGATATTTCCGAAACCGTCGAGGCGCCCGATCGGCTGATGACGAGATGGGCATGCCCGATCCGTTTCGCCATATCGGTGAAGAAAGGCGAGACCTCCGCCTTCACCCCGAGTTCGGCATAGGCGCGCCTGACAGTGTCGACGTCCTCCGGACGCGCCTGCTGCGTCACCAGCAGCCGCCAGCGCAGGTCGGACGGCAGCGCCCGGATTGCCTCCGGCAAGGCATGCGAGAAGAACTGCGCCCCCTGGCTCCCGCCGAACACCACCAGCCGGAACGGCTCCCCCCGCCTCGAGGGATCGTAGGGCAGCTTGGCGGCTTCAAGGACCGCCGGCCGCACCGGGTTTCCGGTCGTCACGATCTTTTCCGACAGGACCCCGTTGCCCTCGGCCAGAAATCCGCCGGCGATGGCCTGCACCCGGTTCGCCAGCGCCTTGTTCGCACGTCCCATGACCGCGTTCTGCTCATGGATGACGCTCGGCACGCCCGCATTGCCCGCCGCGATCAGCGGCGGAACGGTCGGATAGCCGCCGAACCCGACCATCGCCTTCGGCCGGACGCGGCGGATCAGTCGCCCGGCCTCGCGGACTCCCATGAACAGCGTCCACAGCGCAGGTATCACCTTCAGGGGATTTTTCGAGCCGATCGTCGCCGAGCGCACCACGTGGAGTTCGTCCGCCGGGAACGCCGCGGCGTAGCGCTCGGCCCGGCGATCCGTCACGAGGTGCACCTGCCACCCGCGGGCCCTGAGTTCGTGCGCCAGCGCCTCCGCGGGGAACAGGTGCCCTCCTGTGCCCCCAGCCGCAAGCATCACCGTCCCGGAAGCCATGGCTGCTCCTATTCGGCAGGTACCTTGAGATCGAACCGGGCGAACGAACGCTCGCGTGAACGGGTCTCCGGTCGCCGTCGCGTAAGCGCCAGGAGGAAGCCCGCCGTCACGCCGATCGCCAGCATCGACGACCCGCCATAGCTGATGAACGGCAGGGTCATTCCCTTCGCCGGTATCAGCCTGAGATTGACGCAGATGTTGATCATGGACTGCAGCCCGATCTGGAGCACGAGGCCGCAAATTGCAAGCCGCGTGAAGTCGTCCCGCTCACGTTTCGCATAAGAAAATCCGCGCAGGACAATGAAGGAAAAGAGAAGAACGAGAAAGATGCAGAACACGATTCCGAATTCCTCGGCCGCCACCGAGAATACGAAGTCGGTATGACTGTCCGGAAGGATGCGCTTGACGACGCCTTCCCCCGGGCCGACGCCAAGCCAGTGACCGTGGATGATCGCGTCGCGCGCCGTATCGACCTGGAACGTATCGCCCTGCCCGGTCATGAAGCGGTCGACGCGCTGCTGCACGTGGTTGATGGTGCTGTAGGCGGTCAGGAAGCCGCCCGCCGCCAGTGCCAGGAGCATCAGTATCCAGGACCAGGAAATTCCCGCAAGGAAGAACATGCCGCCCCAGATCATGCCGGTCAGCATCGTCTGGCCGAAATCGGGCTCGGCGACCAGCAGAGCCGCGACAATTCCGAACAGGATGATCGCAAACAGATTGCCCGGCACCTCCGGATGGCGCGCGTGCTCCGAGAACAGCCAGGAGCAGATGACGATGAAGGCCGGTTTCATGAATTCCGAGGGCTGGATCGACAGTCCGAGCAGCGAAATCCAGCGCCTGGAACCTTTCACCTCGACACCGAAGAACAGCGCCAGCACCATGCAGGCTATCGATATTGCAAGAATGACCAGCGCCGCGCGTCGCACGTGCCGCGGCGAGAGAAACGAGCACCCGACGAGAACGCAGAGCGTCGGCAGCAGGAAGGCCGCATGCCGCTTCACGAAGAAGAAGCTCGGAAGCCCGAGCCGGGCCGCTTCCGGCGGACTTGCCGAAAACGACAGCATGAAGCCCGTTCCCAGAAGCAGCACGAATGCGGCAAGGAAGACCCTGTCGATGGTCCAGAACCAATCCGCGATCGCTCCGCGTTGAACCCGGCTCACCATGTCGTCAATCCCCTTGGTTGGCGTCGATCAGCATCGTCACGCCCTCGACTGCCGCCACATGCGCGACGAAAGCATCGCCGCGCGCCTCGAAATTCTTGTACTGGTCGAAGCTTGCGCAAGCCGGACACAGAAGCACGACCGGCGCCTCGCCGCCGCCGGCGGCAGCATCCGCCGCGGCCCTCGCGACCGCCCTTTCCAGGGTGCCGGCGATTTCGTAGGGCACGCTTTCTCCCAGCACCGCCGCGAAGGCCGGCGCGGCCTCGCCGATCAGGTAGGCCTTTGCGATATGTCCGAAGAGCCCGCCGAGAGGCGCGATCCCGCCCTCTTTCGGCAGGCCGCCGGCGATCCAGTAGATATCGTCGTAGCTCGAAAGCGCCGGCGCCGCCGCATCGGCGTTCGTCGCCTTGGAATCGTTGACGAAAGTGACCCGCCCGCGCCGCGCCACCGGCTGCATGCGATGCCTGAGGCCGGGGAATGTCGCCAGCGCCCGCACGATATCGTCCTCGGCAAGTCCAAGGGCCAGGCAGGCGGCGATGGCCGCGGCCGCGTTCTGCGCGTTGTGGGCACCGCGCAACGTCGGTACATCCGCGAGGTCGACGAAGTCCCGGGAAGATCCGGTCCGCGCCAGCCGGATGACCGATCCTTCGGCATAGAGACCGTCGGCGACCACTTCCCGCTTCGAAATCCTCAACACCTTCCTGCCGGATTGGCCGAGCCTGTCTGCAATCCTCAGCGAAAAGCTGTCATCCACGCCGACGACGGCGACATCGCTGCCGGCCACGAGCCTTTCCTTGATGTCGGCGTAGTGCTGCATCGTGCCATGCCGGTCCAGGTGGTCGGGCGAGAGGTTGAGCAGGATGCCGACGCTCGGATCGAGCGTCGGCGCAAGATCGATCTGATAGGACGAGCACTCCACCACGTAGACGCGGCCCGCCTGCGGCGGATCGAGTGTCAGGATCGCCCTTCCGATATTGCCGCCGAGCTGGGTGTCACGGCCTGCAGCCCGCAGGATGTGGGCGATCAGCGCCGTCGTCGTCGACTTGCCGTTGGTCCCGGTAATCGCGATGAAGGGGCAGTCGGGCGCCCTCGCCCGCCGCTCCCGCGCAAACAGCTCCACGTCGCCGACGACCGGCACCTCGGCTGCACACGCGAGATCGACCGTCCAGTGCGGCTTCGGGTGCGTCAGCGGAACTCCCGGCGAAAGCACCAGCGCCGCGTAGGCCCGCCAGTCGATTCCGTGCAGGTCGGCGGTCGGGATTCCTTCGGCCGCCGCGGCCGCGACCCGGTCCGGGTTGTCGTCGTACGCCGTCACCAGCGCGCCCCCGGCCACCAGCGCGCGCGCGGTCGCAAGCCCGGACCCGCCGAGGCCGAAGAGGGCGACGGGCCTGTCCCTGAGCGTCGTTACGGGTATCATCGGCGCTACCGCATCTTCAGTGTCGCCAGGCCGAGCATGCCCAGCATCACCGCGATGATCCAGAAGCGGACGACGACCTGGCTTTCGGTCCAGCCCTTCTTCTCGAAATGGTGGTGGATCGGCGCCATCAGGAAGACGCGCTTGCCGGTCATCTTGAAGACGCCGACCTGTATGATGACCGACAACGCCTCTATCACGAACAGTCCGCCGATGATCGCCATGACGATCTCGTGCTTCGTGGCGACGGCGACGGTGCCGATCAACCCGCCCAGCGAAAGCGAGCCCGTGTCACCCATGAAGATGGCGGCAGGCGGCGCATTGAACCAGAGAAAGCCCAGCCCCGCTCCGATCACCGCCCCCAGTATCACCGTGAGCTCGCCGGTTCCCGGCACGAAATTGATCTGCAGGTAGTTGGCGAAGATCGCATTGCCGACCAGGTAGGCGATGGCCGCGAAGGAAGCTGACGCGATCATGACCGGCACGATGGCGAGCCCGTCGAGCCCGTCCGTGAGGTTCACCGCATTGCCCGCGCCGACGATGACGAAGGCTCCGAAAACCACGAAGAAGTAGCCGAGATTGAGCAGCACGTCCTTGAAGAAGGGAAATGCGAGCGAGGTGGCGAAGGCGGCGTGACCGCTCGCCGCATCGTGTTCGGCGGCCGTCATGATGAAGAATACCGCGATACCGGCGATCAGGAACTCGATGCCGAGGCGCGATTTTCCCGAAAAGCCCTTGTCCGACTGCTTCGTCACCTTCAGGTAGTCGTCGTAGAAGCCGATCGCGCCGAAACCGAGCGTCACCAGGAGCGTGACGACGACGTAAATGCTCGACAGGTCCGCCCAGAGCAGGGAACTTACGACGATGCCGACCAGCATCATCAGCCCGCCCATGGTCGGCGTACCGGCCTTCTTGAAGTGCGTCTGCGGTCCGTCGGCACGGATCGGCTGGCCTCGCCCCTGCCGGATACGCAGCGAATCGATGATCATCGGTCCGAACAGGAAGACGATCGCAGCCGAGGTGAACATCGCTCCGCCGGTCCGGAAGGTGATGTAGCGGAACAGGTTGAAGACTTGAATCTCGGTCTCGAGCTTCGTCAGCCAGATCAGCATCAGCTTCCTTTCGCGGCCGAACTGTGCGCCGGGGCGTCGCCGCCGGCCGCCGGAAACGCCTTCAGCAGGGCCTCGACGACCCTGCCGAACCGAAGTCCCAGCGATGATTTCACGACGATGACATCGCCCGGCGACGCCTCGTTCTTCAGGGCTTCGGCAAGCGCGTCGGCACCCTCGAAGCTTTGCACGGGGAAATCCTTCGGCAGTGCCGCGGCGAGCGCCGCCATTTCCGGTCCACCGAGATATAGCCGGTCGACCCCGGCAGCTTTCACCGGGCCGGCGAGTTCGGCGTGCAGATCGGGGGAGAAGGAGCCGAGTTCCAGCATGTCGCCCAGCACCGCGATGCGCCGCCCGCCTTCGCCGACGGGTGCGGCCGCCAGCAGATCGAGCGCAGCGCGCATGGAGGCCGGATTCGCGTTGTAGCTTTCGTCGATCAGCAGGAACTCCCCGTCGCCGCAGCGAAGCCTGTGGCGCTCGCCCCGCCCCTTCGCGGCGGAGATCGCCGCGAGCGCCGCAGCCGCCTGGTCGAGGTCCGCCCCCATCAGCGAAACCGCGCCGAGAGCCGCCAGCGCGTTGAGAAGGATGTGGCGCCCCGGCGCGCCCACCGTCACGTCGATTTCCCTGCCCCCGATGCCGATCCGGCCTTCGGTCCGGTCCGCATGGAGCGTAGACCCCAGCAGACGGAAATCCGATTCCGCATGTTCGCCGAAGCCGTAGATGCGCCGCACCCCGCAGCCGGCAGCGACCTTCGCCAGCGTCTCGAACTTCTCGTTGTCGCGGTTGAGCACGGCCGCACCGCCCGGCTCGACGCCCTCGAATATCTCGGCCTTCGCGGCAGCGATCTCGTCGAGGTTCCGGAAGTGGCCGAGATGTGCCGCTGCGATGGTCGTCACGATCGCGACATGCGGCCGGACCATTTTCACCAGCGGCCGGATCTCGCCCGCGTGGTTCATGCCGATCTCGAAGACGCCGAAGCGCGTGTCCGCCGGCATGCGGGCAAGCGTCAGCGGCACGCCCCAATGGTTGTTGAACGAGGCCACCGCCGCATGGACCGTGCCGGAGGGAGCCAGCGCACGGGCAAGCATGGCCTTGGTCGTCGTCTTGCCGACCGAGCCGGTCACCGCAATGATTTCGGCGTCGCTGCGCGCCCGGGCGGCAACCGCCAGCCGGCACAAGGCCTCCAGAACGTCGTCGACGACGATGAAGGGAACGGTCAAACCGCCGAGCGCCGGGAGCCGGGCTTCCGAAACGACCAGCAGCCCCGCGCCGGCAGCAATTGCCGCGCTGGCGAACTCGTGCCCGTCGAAGCGCTCGCCCCGTATTGCGAAAAAGGCCTCGCCCGGGGCCAGCGTGCGCGTGTCGATGGAAATGCCGGTGACGCCGTCGGGCAGTGTACCGAGCGGTCGGCCGCCCATGGCCTCCGCCATCTCCTTAGCGGTCCAGAGCCAGTTCATTTCGCCCGAACCTCCAGCGCCCTGCGGATCTCGTCGTGGTCGGAAAACGGCAGCACCGTCTCGCCGACCGTCTGGCCGGGTTCGTGACCCTTGCCGGCCACGATCAGCGTGTCGCCCTTCTTCAGCATGAACACCGCCTCCGCGATCGCTTCGCCGCGGTCTCCCACCTCGATCGCGCCGGGCGCGGCAGCCAGGATCTCCGCGCGGATCGCGGCAGCCTCCTCCGAGCGCGGGTTGTCGTCGGTTACGATCACGACATCCGCCAGCCGGGTCGCGATCTCGCCCATAATCGGCCGCTTCCCGCGGTCCCTGTCGCCGCCGCAGCCGAAGACAACGACGACGCGGCCGGTGGTGAACGGCCGCACCGAAGCCAGCACGTTCTCGAGGGCCTCGGGCTTGTGTGCATAGTCGACATAGGCAGGCGCGCCGTCGGGCGTCGCCCCGACGAGCTCGAGGCGGCCGGGGGCGCCCACCAGCCGCTCCAGCGCGGCCGTGGCAATATCGGCCGGCGTGCCCGTGGCGATGGCGAGCCCGGCGGCAACGAGGGCGTTGGAGACCTGGAAGTCGCCGGCCAGCGGAATTTCGAGTTCGAAGATCGTCGCACCGTGATGTATCTCCACGGTTTGCCTGTGGCGCTGGTGCTCGACGCGCTTCAATGCGAGGAAGTTGCCGCCGCGCCCGACGGTCAGAACCTCGTGCCCGGCCTTGCGTGCAACCTCGATCGCGGGTCCGGAATGCGGATCGTCGGCGAATATGACGGCCGGCGAACCCTTCGGCAGCAGGCGGTCGAAGAGATGCATCTTGGTCGCGAAATAGTCCTCGACCGTCGGATGGTAGTCCATGTGGTCGCGGCCGAGATTCGTAAACGCCGCCGCGGACAGCCGCACGCCGTCGAGGCGATGCTGGTCGATACCGTGGCTCGAGGCCTCCATCGACGCATGCGTCACTCCGTCTTCCGCCAGTTCGCGCAGCAGTTTGTGGAGATGCACCGGGTCCGGCGTCGTCAGGGAGCCGTATTCGGCCCGTCCGGGAGCGACCAGCCCTGTCGTCCCGATCATCGCCGCCGCCTTGCCCCAGTGCTCCCAGATCTGACGGGTGAAGGACGCGACGGACGTTTTTCCGGCGGTGCCGGTAACGGCGACCGTCGTCTCCGGCTGGCGGCGGTAGAAGCGTGCGGCCGCCAGGGCGAGGAATCGCCTCGTATCGCCCACCTCGAGGACCGGAACGTCGACGTCCGGCTTCGAGCCCGCTTCGACGACGACGGCGACGGCGCCGCGCGCCACCGCGTCCCGCGCATAGGTGGCGCCGTCGGCCTTGTTGCCGCGCACCGCCACGAAGAGACTGCCGGCGCCGACCTCCCGGCTGTCGGCGCAGATGCCGGATACGGCGATCGCGCCGATTGCCGGCGCCATCGACTGCGGCGTCGCGCCGGGCAGGTCGCTTGCAAGCTCATCCAGGGTCATGCGGCTCAAGTCATCTCTCTCTCAGCGATCCGCGCCGTCGCGAATCGCAGGATTGTACCTGTTGACCGATCAAAACGTCACGCGCGAGGCGCCGTCCCCATTACCTTTCCCCTGTTCGAGCAGTGCCGCGGCGCTGTTGTCGCCGAATTTCGGCGCCACGCCGAGCGCCGGCGCAGCACGGCGGATGATCTCGCCGGCCATCGGCGCGGCGTTCATGCCGGCGGTAAAGCCGTATTTCGTCTTGGTCGGCTTCGGCTCGTCGACGCAGACGAGCACCACGTATTTCGGGTCGTCCATCGGAAAGGCCGCCATGAAGTCGGTGAAGTTCTTCTTCTTGGAATAGCGGCCGTTCTCCACCTTGTCCGCCGTGCCTGTCTTGCCTCCGACCCGATACCCCTGGACGTCCGCGTTGCCGCCGGAGCCGTGAAGGACGTTGAGCCGATAGAGGTAGCGCATCTCGTCGGACGTCTTCGCCTTGATCACGCGTTTTGCCGTGGCGTGCGCCTCGGCTTCCGTGCGTGGCAGGAATGTCGGATTCATGTAGTAGCCGCCGTTGAGGACCGAGGCGGCCGCGGCCGCTTCCTGAAGCGGGGTGACCGAGACGCCGTGCCCGAAGGCGACGGTGACCGACGTGATCCGCTTCCAGTTCTTGGGGACGATCGGCGCCGCTACCTCCGGCAGTTCGGTGTGGAGCCGCGTCAGCAGGCCGAGCTTCTTCAGGAACGCCTCATGGCCCTCGACCCCCACGCGCAAGGCCTCCTGGGCCGAGCCGATGTTGGAGGAGTATATGAAGACCTGCGGGACGGTCAGGTGTCCCGGCTCACGGTCGAAGTCATGGATGGTGAACCCGTCGATGCGGAACGGGTGAGAAACGTCGAACACGCTGTTCATGTTGGACGTACCGGTGTCGAGCGCCATGGCCGAGGTGAATGTCTTGAAGGTCGAACCCATCTCGTAGGTGCCGGCCGTCATGCGATTCAGCCGATCCTTCTTCAGTGCGTCGACGGGATCGTTCGGATCGAAGTCCGGCACCGATGCGAGGGCGACGACCTCTCCCGTGTTGGCGTTGAGGACGACCGCGGCCGCACCGACGGACTGGTAGCGCTCCATGCCGGCTTCCAGGACGTCACGCACGATATGCTGGACCCTCAGGTCGAGCGACAGCCGGAATGGCTGGAGCTTCTGGCTGACGGTCATGCCGGCATCGGCAAGGGCGGACAGCCCCTGGCTGTCGATGTATTGCTCCATCCCGGCAATGCCCTTGTTGTCGATGTTGACGAAGCCGACGACATGCGAGGCGGTGGTGCCGCTCGGGTAGAAGCGCCGCGTCTCGGGCCGGAAGCCGATGCCGGGAATGCCGAGCGCCAGGATCTGGCTCTGCTGCTTCGGCGTCAGCTGGCGCCGGAGCCACTGGAAGGCCGAATCGGAGGTGAGCCTGCGGTAGACCTCCTTGCGGTCGAGGTCCGGCAGGACGGTCGACAGCTTCTCGACGGCATCGTCGACATCGACGATCTTGCGCGGTTCGGCGTAGAGCGAGACGGTCCGGATGTCGGTTGCCAGCACGCGTCCGTTGCGGTCGACGATATCGGGCCGCGAGGCGAGCAGCCGGTTGGGCGGCGGGATGCTCGCCGTCGTCTGTTCGCGCTGCAGGCCGAGCTGCATCATTCGTCCGCCGACGACGCCGTAGAGCGCCAGGAACCCGAACATCAGGACGAGGATGCGGTTCCTGGTCTGCACGCCGTTGAGCTTGCGCACGCCCTCGACCGAAATCCGGCCGGAGTCGGAGGTGGCACCCCACCGCTCGGTCCGCATTCGGACGACCGCCTTGCGGTTGAGGGCGACGACGCGGGAAAGGAAGGACATCAGCGCACCGATCCGGTTGCCGTCGTATCGACGGGAGGGACAGCCCTGGCGACTGCGGGCGGCGCATTCGGCGACAGCGAAGGCACGGGCGGGTCGGCCGGCTTGGGATAGCTCGGCAGGTCGTTGAGCGTCGCCACCTGTGTCGGCTGGATGGTCTCGAGGCCAAGCTGCGACTGGTAGGCGGTGATCAGCTTCTGAAGCCGCGAGGGCTGCGTGAGCACGCTCCAGTCGGCCTTCAGCAGGTCGATCGTCCCTTCCTGCAGCCGTATCCGGGCCTCGAGCTGGTGGATCTCCTCCACCTGCCTCTCGGCACGCTGCTTGACCTGGTAGGTGAAGGCGGCGGCCGCGACCATCACGCCGATGAGAGCCACATCGAGGGTGCGCAGCATGACGGTTCAGCCTCCGAGATTGGAAAGTGGCACGAGATCGGGAAGCCCGAATATCGACATGCCGCCGGACCCCTCTGCCGGCGCCTCGGTCCTGACGGCCGCCCTGAGCTTTGCCGAACGGGCCCGCGGATTGGCCGCAGCCTCGTCCTCTCCGGCGGCGATCATGGGCTTGCCGGCCTGGACGAAGGTCGCGGCGCGAGGCATGACCTGCGGCATGTGGCGCGAGCCGCCGGCCTTGCCGGAGCGGTCCTGCAGGAAACGCTTGACGATGCGGTCCTCGAGCGAATGGAAGGTGACCACCACGAGCCGGCCTCCCGGCCTCAGGACCTGTTCGGCGGCGAGAAGCGCCCTCGCCAGCTCTCCCAGCTCGTCGTTGACGTAGATGCGCAACGCCTGGAAGACACGCGTCGCGGGGTGGATCTTGTCCGTGGCGCGCCGCGGCGTGACCGTCTCGATCAGGCCGGCGAGTTCGCGGGTCGTACGGAACGGCGCCCTCGATCGCTGGCTCTCTATGGCCCGCGCTATGCGGCCGGCCCGCTTTTCCTCGCCCAGGAAGCCGAAGATCCGGGCGAGATCGCCTGCCTTCAGCGTGTTGACGACGTCGGCGGCGGACGGCCCGGCACGCTCCATGCGCATGTCGAGCGGGCCGTCGCCCCGGAACGAGAAGCCACGCCCGGCCTCGTCGATCTGCATCGAGGAAACGCCGATATCGAGCACGACCCCGTCGAGCCCGTCCGCCGGCGCATGTTTGGCAATGTTGGAGAAGCGGTCATGGACGAGCTGCAGGCGCCCGCCGCTGGCAGCCACCATCTCGCCGGCCGCCGAGATCGCGTCGGGATCGCGGTCGAGCGCAATGACCTTGGCGCCGGCATCCAGGATGGCCCGCGCATAGCCGCCGGCCCCGAACGTTCCGTCGAGGATGATCTTTCCGGGCGCCGGCTCGAGCGAGGCAAGAACCTCCGGGAGAAGAACCGGAATGTGACGAACCGGTCCGCCACTGGCGCCAGATGCTCCACCGCCAGGGTCCGCCATCATCCCGCTTCTCCGTTCTAGGCGGACGGAACCCCGCCGACCGCCCTTTCCCGTCGTGCCACCGAAGCCGCTTCCTCGAACGTCTTCGGATCCCAGAGCTGGAAGTAGCGCCCCCGTCCGACGAAGGCGACTTCCGCATCGATCCCCGTGAAGGAGCGCATGAAGTCCGTGACCATCAGGCGCCCCTCGCCGTCCAGCTTCGCGAACACACCGCCGCCATGCACCAGCAGCGACAGCCGGCTGGCCTCCTCCGAAAACGGATCCAGCGCCTCGATCTGCCGCTCGTAGTGCTCCAGCAGGTCCGGTCCGCCGACGCTGATGGCCGGAAACACGAAATCCTGCAGGCAGTAGAGCTCGCGGATGTCGAGACGCGACAGCACCGTCCGGAACGCCGCGGGTACGGACACCCGCCCCTTGGCGTCGATCCTGTTCGTCGCGTTCGACAGAAACCGGTTCAAATCCTGTCTCCGCCGCCCTCGCCCCGCAGCAACATCTCACGCCACCCCCGGCAACACGCGAACCAGATGCGCACGGCCAGCCGGCACGCCCGGAAGGCGCGCTTCGGTGCCACTCGCCAGACCGCCCGGATTTTCCTTCTGGAAAGGCGGCGCTTTGCCTCTGGATCTGATGGTTTTGGGATAACATGGGAATTCTTGGGCGTCAATGGGACAGGGCGGATTCCGGCAGTCGATCACAAGCCACCCATTCATGACCGGTTAAGCTTAATGTTTGGTTAGGATCGGCGGATTCGCGTCGGAAAATCAGAGATTTCCGCGTCCGCGCCATGACGGCCCGGTTGCGCGGTGGGCCGACGAAAAGCCAGTCGGCCTGTAAGCCGGGTTCTGTATGGCTTCCGTGCCGAAGCAGCGGAAACGTGGCAGCCATTCATCTGGGACGACGCTCGCGCGCCGCCTCCTGCAACCTACCCGAACGACGAGCCCGGAAACAGGCCGGGACGCCTTTCGGCGCCCCATGTCGTTCCTATTCGGTCTTGCTCCCGGTGGGGTTTGCCATGCCGTCGCCGTTGCCGGAGACGCGGTGGGCTCTTACCCCACCCTTTCACCCTTGCCCCCTAAGGGGCGGTTTGCTTTCTGTGGCACTTTCCCTGGGGTTCCCCCCGCCGGACGTTATCCGGCACCGTGTTTCCATGGAGCCCGGACTTTCCTCACCGCGCTGCCTTTCGGCGATTGCGCGGCGCGGCTGCCCGGCCGACTGGCGGGCTTTCGCATACAGGAGCCGAGAGCGCATTTCCAGCACAAAGCACCTGGCCGCGAACCCGCCATCCGGCAATAGTCGGGCCGGGCACGCGAACGTGACCCGGCCCTGCTGCCTCAGTCCTGGCGAAACCCCTCACATGGACGTAGTTCCGCACGATTGCTTCGCCGCTACGGTCAGTCGATGTAGCTCAGGACACGCTCGCAATACCGCTTCGAAACCGGGTTCATGCGCTTTGCGCCGTGGCCGGCGTTGTATTTCAGGATGGTACTGCACGTCGTTCCGTCGCCGAGTTCCTGCGCAGCGGCAAGATACTTCATTCCGTACAGGATGTTGGTTTCCGGCCTGTAGAGCCCGCGGACCGAGCCTCGATACCCCATCAGGCGCGCCGTCGCCGGCTTGATCTGCATAAGCCCGATTTCCCCTGCCTTGCCGCGCGCCTTCGGATCGTACCTGCTCTCGATGCGTACGACAGCATCTGCCAGTTCCGGAGAGACGTCGAACTTCTCTGCATAGCGCGTGATCAGCGCCGCGTAGGGACCCTTGATCCCGCTGTCCAGCCCGCCCTCGTCGGGAATGGAACCGGTCGTCATGTTGTCCACACTGGCCGTCGCGACTTCCCTCGGGCTCAGGACGCCGTGCGCGAACGCGCGGTCCTGCAGGTTGATGAACGCAACAGTTATCCCTGCCGCCAAGATGGCAGCACCAACTTTCCGCATACGGGTCTACTCCGCCTGTTCGAGGACCCGCTGCTCGATGGCTTGCTCCGGCCCCCGACCCTCTTTTGTCGATCCGCGCGCGGCGAGAGCCGTCCCTCGCAGCGCCGCGTGATCCGCGATGGCGGGAGGTATAGGGCCGGAACTGGCCCAAATGTGGCGGCGCAATAACAAAACCTTACAGAGCGTAAGCTCGGCCGGAAAAGACGGCGTGCGCCGCCGGCATGTCAGCGGTATTCCGGCAGTGCGGAAAGCAGCCGGTGCAGCGTCTCGATGGTCGACGCGTCGGCGATGCCGTCGACCCGGGCGGGCCGGAAATGCCGCTGGAACGCCCGCACCGCGGCGGCGGTCGCATCGTCGAACAATCCAGTTATATCGACGTCATAGCCATAGAGAGCGAGGAGTGACTGAAGCGCCTCGATGGGCTGGCCGCTCTCGCCCTGCTGAAAGTAGCGCCCGGAGCGAATTTCGCCTGGAGGCACCCAGTGGCCGACCCCGGCGGCATGCAGCGTCGCCCAGGGAAATTTCTCGCCGGGGTCGGCCTTCCGGCGGGGCGCGACGTCGCTGTGCGCAAGGACGCGTTCGGCCGGGATGCTCCAGCGGCCGATACAGTCGCGGCAGAGTTCGGTCACGGCGGCAATCTGCGCCTCGGGAAAGTCCGGATAGCCTCCGTCGTGGCCCGGGTTGACGATCTCGATCCCGATCGAGCGGGAATTGATGTCTCTTTCGCCGTGCCAGAAGCTTTTTCCCGCGTGCCATGCACGAAGGCTCTCGGGCACGAGCTGGTGGACAACTCCGTCCTCGAAGACGAAATAGTGCGCGGAGACCTGGCTTTCCGGGCTGCAGAGCCATTCGAGCGCGCCGGTCCCCGTGCCCATGCCGGTGTAGTGCAGGAGAAGCATGTCCGGTCTCTGCAGGCCGTTGCGCGGCCCGTGGTTGGCCGATGGCGTTACGAGTGCGCCGGCGAAATCCGGCTTGCGAAGCGTCATGCAGCGCGCCGTTCGCGCTCGATCGCCTCGTAGGCGGCATTGAGCGCCGCCATCCGGTCGTTGGCGATCGCCATGAATTCCTGCGGCACGCCGCGCGCGACCATGCGATCCGGATGATTTTCGGCGACAAGGCGGCGATAGCGGCGCTTCACCTCGTCGAGATCGGCGCCACGGTCTATCCCGAGCACCCTGTAGGGATCGACGTCCTCGCGACGGACATGGCGCGCGGCGATCTGCTCGAAGCGTTCCCCGTCGATGCCGAATATGTCCGCTATGTCGGCCAGGAACGCCATTTCCTTGTCGTGCAGGACGCCGTCGGCCTTGGCTATGTGGAACAGTCCGTCGATGATGTCCTCGAGTATCGAACAGCCCGGCTCCCCGGCGGCGCAGAGAGTGGCCAGCCGGCCGGCATAGGCGCGATACCCGGCGATGTCCCGCTTTGCGAGATTGTAGAGCCGTGCGACGTTGTTCGCCTCGCTCGCCGGAATCTCGAAGATCTCGCGGAAGGCCTGCACCTCGTCGCGCGTGACCACGCCGTCGGCCTTCGCCATCTTGGCCGACAACGCGATCATCGCGATCGAGAACGCCACCTTCCGGCGCGTTTCCGGGTCGCCCGAAAGCCGCGTCCGCACCGCCTCTATCACGGAGGACAGCGCGCCCGCGGTCTCGCCGACATAGTCCAGTATTTTCGACCAGATCGCCATCACAGCCGTTTAAGCGATTTCGCACCCGAAATCGAGAACGGATTCCCGGGGCACGACATGCCGTCGACCCGGCCGCGGTCCGCCACCGTGCAGGCGACGGGCGACCCGGACGCCGCCCCTACTGCTTGGGAGGCGTTGCCGGCTCCTGGGTGCCCGAGCTTCCGGTTCCGTTGGAGGCGCCGCCTCCACCGCCGCCATTGTCGCTGCAGGCGGCAAGACCGAGCAGGAACGCGGCCGAAAGTGAGACTAGCAGGGCTCGATACATGACCTTCTCCTAAGATGCATTTACCCAGCCTTGGAAACATGTTCGGGGTTACATGTGACGGAATTTGGAATATCTGGAACACGTGCTGTATCGCGAGGAAACATTGCCGGGAGCGCCGCGGCGGCATCGCGCTTTCCGCCTGGGCCCGGCGTTTGGCTCCGCCCGCCGGCGAGGGCACAGCCGACCGGCAGCAAGGAAGGATCGGGCATGACGGACAAGTGGGACTTCTGGATCGATCGCGGCGGCACGTTCACCGATATCGTCGGCCGTGCCCCCGATGGCGGCCTGCAGCAACGCAAGCTGCTCTCGGAAAATCCGGAAGCCTACGAGGATGCGGCAATACAGGGCATTCGCGATCTCCTCGGGCTGGCGCCCTCGCAAGCCATACCGCCCGCACGCATAGGCGAGGTGAAGATGGGCACCACCGTCGCGACGAACGCCCTGCTCGAGCGCAAGGGCGAGCGCACCCTGCTCGTCGTCACACGCGGCTTCCGTGACGCGCTTCGCATCGCCTATCAGGCCCGGCCCGACATCTTCGCCAAGGAGATCGTCCTGCCCGAACAGCTCTATGAGCGGGTCGTCGAAGCGGACGAGCGCGTCCGCGCCGACGGCACCGTGGAATGCGCTTTCGATCCCGAGGCCCTGCGACCGGAACTGCTGGCGGCGAAGGAGGCCGGCATCGACGCCGTCGCGATCGTCTTCATGCACGCATGGAAAAGCCCGGAGCATGAGCGGAAGGCAGCGGCGCTTGCCCGCGAACTTGGCTTCGGCCAGGTCTCCGCGAGCCATGAGGTTTCCCCGCTCGCCAAGCTCGTCGGCCGCGGCGACACGACTGTGGTCGACGCCTATCTCTCGCCGATCCTTCGTCGCTACGTCCGCCACGTGGCCGCGGAACTCGGAACGCGTCTCGGGGAGCGGGCCGGCCCCTCGCTGCAGTTCATGATGTCCTCGGGCGGTCTGACGGCAGCCGAGATGTTCCAGGGCAAGGATGCGATCCTCTCGGGACCGGCCGGCGGCGTGGTCGGCATGGTGGAGACCGCACGCCTCGCCGGCTTCGAAAAGGTCATCGGCTTCGACATGGGCGGCACGTCCACCGACGTCGCGCATTCCGACGGCGACTATGAGCGCGCATTCGATACCGAGGTCGCGGGAGTGCGCATCCGGGCGCCGATGATGCGGATACATACGGTCGCCGCCGGAGGCGGATCGATCCTGCACGCCGAGCCCGGGCGCTTTCGCGTCGGACCGGACTCCGCCGGCGCCAATCCCGGCCCCGCCTGCTATCGCCGCGGCGGCCCGCTCGCGGTCACCGACGCGAACGTCATGCTCGGCAAGCTCCAGCCCGATTTCTTTCCGGCGATCTTCGGTCCCGGACAGGACGAACCCCTCGACGTCGAGCGCGTACGCGCCGAGTTCGAACGCCTCGCCCGCGAAAGCGACGACCCCAGGAGCCCCGAGGAACTCGCCGAGGGATTCGTGACCATCGCCGTGGAAAACATGGCGAACGCCATCAAGAAGATTTCGGTGCAGCGGGGATACGACGTCACGCGCTACCTGCTGAACTGCTTCGGCGGAGCCGGCGGCCAGCACGCCTGCCTCGTCGCCGACGCGCTCGGCATGGAATCGATCCTCATCCATCCGTTTTCCGGCCTCCTTTCGGCCTACGGCATCGGGCTTGCGACGCTGTTCGCCTCCCGCCAGCAGGCGCTGGTCAGGACGCTCGACGACCGGGCCGGCAACGCCGTCGCGGAAACGATCTCCCGCCTGCGGGACGAGGTCGTCGACGAACTGCGCGCGCAGCACGTCCCCGCCGGCGAGATCGACTGGAGATCCCTCCTGCATCTGCGCTACGACGGCACGGACACGGCCATACCCGTGCCGTTCGAGAATGGTGACTTCGCCTCCGCCCGCTCTGCGTTCGAGCGCGCCCACAAGGCCCAGTTCGGTTTCGTCTACGACGACAAGCCGGTCGTCGTCGAAGCAGTCGCCGTCGAAGCCTTCGATGCACGACCCGCCGGGGCGCCGGAACCGGTTTGCGAACTGCAGGAGATCGAGGCGGAAAGCGGAGTTACGCGGCCGCTGTTCTCCGGAGGCAGATGGCACGACGCCCGCATCTTCCGGCGCGAGTCGCTCTCGCCCGGCAACCGGATAACCGGTCCGGCCCTGCTGATCGAACCCAACCAGACGATCGTCGTCGAGCCGGGCTGGCGGGTGGAAATAAACGAGCGCGACCACGTCCTCCTGCGCCGCCACGAGAGGAAGGAGCGGAGCCGGCCGATCGGCACGCGCGAGGCCGATCCGATAATGCTGGAGGTCTTCAACAACCTGTTCATGGCGATCGCCGAGCAGATGGGCGTGACGCTGCAGAACACCGCCTATTCCGTCAACATCAAGGAAAGGCTGGATTTCTCCTGCGCCGTCTTCGACCGGGAAGGCCGCCTTGTCGCGAACGCGCCGCATATGCCGGTCCATCTCGGTTCGATGGATCGTTCCGTGGAAACCGTGATCCGCCTGAACGAAGGCAGGATCCGCCCCGGCGACGTCTTCGCGCTCAACGCTCCCTATAACGGCGGTACCCACCTGCCCGACATCACCGTCGTCACGCCCGTCTTCGACGACGCGAAGCAGCGGATACTTTTCTACGTCGCCTCGCGCGGCCATCACGCCGACGTCGGCGGCACCGCACCCGGCTCGATGACGCCGCTCGCGACGACCGTCGACGAGGAAGGCGTCCTCATCGACAACTTCCTTCTCGTCGAGAGCGGCCGGTTCCGCGAACGGGAGCTTTCGGAACTCCTGACCGACCACCCCTACCCGGTCCGCAACGTCCAGCAGAACATCGCCGACCTGAAGGCGCAGATCGCCGCCAACGAAAAGGGCGTCGCCGACCTGAGGAAGATGGTCGCCACTTTCGGCCTCGACGTCGTCGAGGCCTACATGGGACACGTCCAGGACAATGCCGCAGAGAGCGTTGCGCGCGTCATCAGCGCCCTCTCCGACTGCGAATGCGAATATCCCACCGACACCGGCCAGGTGATCCGGGTGAAGATCTCGGTCGATCGGGAGCGGCGGGAGGCGACCGTCGACTTCACGGGAACCTCTCCGGCCGAAAAGAACAACTTCAACGCACCGGAGCCCGTAACCCGTGCTGCCGTCCTCTACTGTTTCCGCGTCATGGTCGAGGGATCCATTCCCATGAACGCAGGCTGCCTGAGGCCGATCCGGATCATCGTCCCCGAAGGGTCCATGCTGAAGCCGGCCTATCCGGCCGCCGTCGTCGCCGGAAACGTCGAAACGTCGCAGCACGTCACCAACGCGATCTTCGCAGCACTCGGCGCCATGGCCAACAGCCAGGGAACGATGAACAATCTCACCTTCGGCAACGACCGCTATCAGTATTACGAGACCATATGCTCCGGCTCCCCGCCCGGCTACATGAACGACGGGCGCGGTTTCGACGGCACGTCCGGGGTCCATGTCCACATGACGAATTCCCGCCTGACCGATCCCGAGATCCTCGAGATGCGGTTTCCCGTGCTGCTCGAGGACTTCCGCATCAGGCAGGGATCCGGCGGACAGGGCGCTTTCAGCGCCGGCGACGGCACCCGCCGCACGATCCGCTTTCTCGAAAGGATGGACTGCGCGATTCTCTCCTCGCACCGGAAGCGCCCGCCGGCCGGCATCAGGGGCGGCGGCGACGGCGAATGCGGCAGGACCGAGGTGCGCCGGCTGGACGGGACCGTCGAGGAACTTGACGCCTGCGACCAGACGATACTCGAGCCCGGAGAAGCCGTGATGGTCACGACGCCCACCTCTGGCGGAGCGGGCCGGCGATAGCGGGTCGGACCTCGACAATGGAACCGTCTCGCCGCCGCTTCCATTGTCCACGAAGCGCGACCCCGAGGAAGGAACTGTCATGGCACACCGGGAACTGACACCGCGGCCGGCGGAGAGTATCGAAATCCGGACCCTCTCCTTCCCCGGCGCAAACGGCATTCCGAACAACGACCGGTTTCCGGCGATCCTTGCCCCCGCCGCGCTTGGCGGAGCCAATGCGGACGACGCGGTCCGCCATTTGCTGGAACGGAACGGATGGGGCGGTTCGTGGACGTGGCGCGTCTTCGACTTCCATCACTTTCACCCCGACGCCTTCGAGGTCCTCGCGGTCGCAAGCGGCGGCGCCAGGCTCGCCCTCGGCGGACCGCAGGGCATCGAGGTCGAGGTTGCCGCCGGAGACGTGATGCTGCTCCCGCCGGGCTTTGGCCACAGGCAACTGTCGATGCTGGAGGATTTCCGGATCTGCGGGGCCTATCCGCCGGGCCAGGAAGACTATTCTGTCGTCAAGGCAGAGGACGGCTACGACAGGGCGACGCTGGATCGGATTGCCGGGGTCGCCCTTCCCGAGGTCGACCCTGTCTGGAGCGGCGACGGTCCGATGCTGAAGGCGCTTCGCAGCGGCACCGCCTGCTGACGCGCCCGATCAGGAGGGCGAGACCGGCGGCTCCGAAGGCGTTTTGACCAATTTCGGCCCGTTCCGGGACTTGCCGCCTTCCATCGTCGGGAAGAAGGCGTCCCGCGAATACTGCTTGCCGAACATCATGTCGTATTGCAGCAGCCGGAACTCGTCCACGACCGGTCCGGCCCGCTTCTTCTCGACCCAGTTCTGGTTGCCGGTCCTGCCGTCCGGGTTCAATAGCAACTGCCGGTCGATCACGCGGTACCTGTCCCGCACCTCGCCGAGGAAGCCGGTGTAGTACGGGTGGGTCATGCCGGCGAGCTTGAGGATCTGTTGCGGGATGAGCGACGGGCTGATCGTCCCGGTATCGACGCTGCCCGTCCTGTTCGACCAGATGACGAGGGGCGTCCGGTGCGCGCTGAGCATATCCGCGATCGGCGCCTTGCGCGGCGGCGTGTTGTTCTTGAGAAAGCCGCTCTCGACATAAACGGCGCTGAGCGGCGGCAGGTGGTCGCCGAAGAAGACGAGGATCGTCGGCCTGGACCGCTTCTTCGCCCAGTCGACCAGCTTGGCGAAAGCGGCATCCGCATCATGAACGCCTTCCGCATAGGACAGCAGCGACTGCCGGCTGTCCTCGCTCATGCCTGGGGCAGCGACCTTCACATGCGTGTTCCGGTACCGGTGCGGCTCGTAGGGTCCGTGGTTCTGCAGCGTGACGACGTAGTAGAAGAATGGCTTCGTCATGCTGTTCGCCTCCCTGATCACCTCGTCGGTCAGGGCCTCGTCGGACGCCAGGTCGCCCCGCTTCCTGATCGGCGGAAGCTTCTCTTCCGACATGAACACATCGAAGCCGAAGTCCCTGTAGACGCTGCCGCGGTTCCAGAACCAGGCCTGGTAGGGATGTATGCCGCGCGTTTCGTAGCCCTGCCCCTTGAAGAAGCGGGCAAGCGACGGCATCGGACGATGGATGTCCTGCTGGTAGGGAATGCTGCCATAGGGCAGGAACGCATTCGAGAAACCGGTCAGAGCCTCGAACTCGATGTCTGCCGTCATGCCTCCGAACTCGGGCGAGAACATGTAGCCGGACTGCATCCCGCGGATCGTCGGCATCGGATCCGGAGTGATCTTCACGCCCGGAAGTCTCGTCGGATCCCAGAACGACTCGTTCATGACCACGATGACGTCCGGCTTCTCGGTGCCGCCCGAAAGAGCAACGTGCGGCTGCATCCCCTTCATGCGTGCCGCGCCATACCCCGCGGGGGCCGCGACGTCCGACATCGGCACGTTCAGCGCAAAGGCCATGATGAAGCCGTTGTGATCGTAATTGGCCTTCTGGTCCCACATCATCGGAATGATGTCGAGCCGGTCGCGCGCCCACGAGTAGGTCGAATAGTCGGAGATAGAATAGAAGAACAGCAGCGCTGGCACCGCGATGGCGAGCCGCAGTGCACGAGACCACATGCCGGTCCGGGGGAAGCGCCTGAATCCGAAGACGATCCCGGCAACGAGCAGCCCCACGGCGAGGAGCACCCCCGCAGCGGCTGCGACGGCCATGAGCGGCCTCTGGTCCACGATCAGCGGCGCGATGTCGAAGACCTGCCGTGCAAAGAGGAAATCGGTCGGAAACAGCGGATCGCTCAGGTAGTGCTGCTTCTCAAGATTGATGAAAGGCAGGATCAGGAACAGCGGGCCGAGCGCGCAAAGCGCCAGGTACGTTCGCCCGACGATGGCATCGAGCGCGAGCAGGATGACCGCGATGAAGAGTACGGTCGCCCAACCGGCGGTATCCGTCGAGAACAGGAAACCCAGGGCGGCAGCAGCCGACCCGCGCGACACGGCCTCCACCAGGAATACAAACAATGCGGCAAGCAGGACAGTTGCCACCACGTCCGTCGCAAATCTCGCGATCCGCGATTGCCGCGACAACCCGTTTCCCGGCCCCAGGCCGACCAAATCCGGAAAGGAAGCCAACTGCATCTCCGAACCGAAGTCATCCGCGCTGTCACGCAGAATTAATAAATACATCGTATCATCTTCATAAATGTGTCACGTCGCGGAAAGTTCAGACCAGATGGCCGGGCCATGTAACTTTTCGTTCTGGTCCTTCGCGGTTGCGTGATCGCACCCGCCCGCCGGGACACCCCGAGGCACCCGTCATCAAACCGTAGTGCGACGGCCTTAACCCCCTCTCGACGCTGAAGAGAGAGGGTGATTCTCATGGCTGCACTGGCTTCCGTCGCAGGACTTGCGAAGAACAAGCGCCTTCGAAAGGCGATCTGCCGCCACAGGATGTGGACCGCCGACGGACTGTCCGAGCGGTTGTTCGGGCTCATGTTCTCCGGCCTCGTCTATCCGCAGATCTGGGAGGATCCTGACGTGGACATGGAGGCGATGGCGCTTGGCGAGGGACATCGGGTCGTGACGATCGCCTCCGGCGGCTGCAACCTGCTCTCCTACCTCTCGGCTCGTCCGGCCGCGCTCGACGCGGTCGACCTCAACCCGGCGCATGTCGCCCTGAACCGCCTCAAGACCACCGCCATGCGGCACCTGCCGTCCCACGGCGACTTCCTCCGCTTCTTCGGGAGCGAGGGGATCCGGCACAATACCCAGGCATACGACCGTTTCGTCGCGCCGCATCTCGACCCGGCGACGCGCCGCTACTGGGACAGCCGCGACTGGCGCGGCCGACGCCGCATCACCGTCTTCAATCGCAATTTCTGTCGCACCGGGCTGCTCGGGCGCTTCATCGCAGCCGCCCACGCTGTCGCCCGGCTGCACGGCGTCGACCCGTCGGAACTGACCCGGGCCCGCTGCCTTCGCGAACAGCGGCAGTACTTCGAGCGCGAGCTCGCGCCCTTGTTCGACCGCCCGCTGATCCGCTTCCTCACCCGTCGCAAGGCCTCGCTCTACGGTCTCGGCATCCCGCCTGCCCAATACGACGGACTGTCGGAGGGAAACCCCGGCACCCTCGCCGCCACGCTGCGCCAGCGACTCGAGAAACTGGCCTGCCACTTCCCGCTGGAAGACAACTACTTCGCATGGCAAGCGTTCGGGCGCCGCTATCCCTCTTCCCTCGAAGGCCGCCTGCCCCCCTATCTGTGCGCCGAGAACTACGAGGCGATCCGAGGGGGCCTCGACGCCGTGCGCATCCATCACGCCAGCTTCACCGAGCTGCTTGCCCGCAAGCCGGCCGGCTCCGTGGATCGCTACGTTCTGCTCGATGCGCAGGACTGGATGACGGACGCGCAACTCAACGCGCTGTGGACCGAGATCGACAGGACGTCGAGCATCGGAGCGCGCGTCATTTTCCGCACCGCCGGGGCCGAGAGCATCCTCGAAGGCCGCGTCTCGGCCGCCATCCTCTCGAAGTGGACATACCACGCCGAACCCTCCCGCGACTTCGCCCGACGCGACCGGTCGGCGATCTACGGGGGCTTTCATCTCTACGAGCGGAACGCATGACCGCCGCCGGTCAGACGGACCGCAGTGCGGTCGGCCACGCGGCCCGGATGGACCGCATCTACCGCCATCAGCGTCACATCTATGACCTGACGCGAAAATTTTACCTGCTGGGCCGGGACAGGCTCGTCGGCGATCTCGACGTACCCGCTGGCGGCCGCGTGCTGGAACTGGGCTGCGGAACGGGTCGCAACCTGGAACTCGTACGCCGGAGGTATCCGGACTGCCGCCTATTCGGCCTCGACATTTCCGAAGAGATGCTGATAAGCGCCCGGCGCCGCATGGCCGAACGCGGTACTGCGACGGCTACGCTGATCCAGGCGGACGCGAGCACCCTCGACGCCAGACGCCAGTTCGGCGAGGACGGCTTCGAGCGCATCGTGATATCCTACGCCCTGTCGATGATACCGCCGTGGCGGGAAACGCTGGCCGCCGCCGCGGTCAGCCTTACCGACGGCGGCAGCCTGCACATCGTCGATTTCGGCGACCAGGAGCGCATGCCTGCCTGGTTCCGCACCGGCCTGCGTGCGTGGCTTGCCCGATTCGACGTCACGCCACGCCAGGAGCTGGATGCGGTCGCGGCGCGGATAGCTGCGCGCCTCGACATGCGCTGCTCGATCGAGTCCCTCTCGCGCGGCTACGCCCAGCTTGTAACGGTCACCAACCGGAGCCGCAGCGAAGCCCGAACCGGCGCCCCCGATTCTGGACTTTATGGTTAAGGTCTTGGAAACTCGAATGGTCTAATTTTACCACTGAGACCGGACGCCAGGCATGTTCTGCGTCCGTCCATAGCTGCCAGTCTCGCGTCAGCGTGGAAAATGGCGTCCGGTTTCGCGACGAGCGAGGCGAATGCAGTCTCGCCTGAACGGTGGATTGCGGGTAGAACTCTCCCGAGGGAAAGCAGATCGGGGCGTTTATGTTTCGCATCAAGGCTGCCGCACTGCCGTTGCTTCTGTTTCTGGCATCCTGCACGATGTCGGGCTACGACCTGATGGACACGGCGTCGATCACGACGAAGTTCGCCGACAGCGATCCGCAGGACTTCGGCTCCGTCTCCCCGAGCGACTACCCGGTCCACGGCGTCGACGTTTCCAGGTACCAGGGCGACGTCGACTGGAAGAAGGCGCGCGACCACGGCGTTTCCTTCGCCTTCATCAAGGCCACCGAGGGCGGCGACCGGGTCGACCCGCGCTTCGACGACTACTGGCGCGGCGCCCGCCGTGCTGGCCTGCCCGTCGCCCCCTATCACTTCTATTATTTCTGTACCTCGCCCGAAGACCAGGCCGCCTGGTTCATCCACAACGTGCCCAGGGCCGCCGTCGTCATGCCGCCGGTCATCGATATGGAGTGGAATCCACACTCTCCGACCTGCCGGACCCGGCCTGCGCCGGCCGTCGTGCGCAGCGACCTCGCTCGCTTCGCCGGCATCATCCAGGCCCACTACGGCAGGAGGCCGATCATCTATACGACCGTCGACTTCCACCGGAAGAACCTCGAGGGCCACTTCGCCGGCTACGACTTCTGGCTTCGCTCGGTGGCGGACAATCCCGACAAGGTCTATGACGGGCGCGACTGGACCTTCTGGCAATATACGGGAACGGGCATCGTGCCCGGCGTTCCGGGCCAGGCGGATATCAGCGTCTTCTCCGGCAACTCCAACGCCTGGAAGACCTGGCTTTCGACAGTCGCAAGATAAGGAAACAATCGCCTTCCCAAGGCATTGGCTCCCAGACCGGATTCAAGACCTCAAGAGGAGACGCTCCGTCCCATGCCCAGATTCCTTGCCGCATTGATGCTCTCGACTGCCTTCCTTTCGCCTGCGGGTGCGGCCCTCGCACAACAGCAGTGCGGAGGCGACCTCGTCACCTTCCTTCAGGGCGTGAAGAAGCAGGCGATGTCGGAGGGCGTGACCGCTGCGGCCGCGGACGAGGCGCTGGCGCACGCCAGCATCGACCACAAGGTCCTGTCGATGGACCGTGGGCAGGCGGTGTTCAAGCAGACGTTCCTCGAATTCTCCAAGCGCTCGGTCAATGGCTACCGGCTGCGCAAGGGAAAGGAGAAGATGTCCCGGGATGCAGCGGTCTTCAAGCGCGCCGAGGCAAAATACGGCGTCCCGGCGGCGGTCATCACCGCATTCTGGGGCCTCGAGACGGACTACGGCGCCGTGCAGGGCGACTTCAACACGATCGACGCACTGGTCACCATGTCCCACGACTGCCGGCGCCCCGAGCTCTTCCGGCCGCAGCTCATGGCCGCAATCAAGATGGTGCAGGAGGGAGATCTCGAGCCCCGGCGAACAACGGGTGCGTGGGCCGGAGAGATCGGCCAGGTCCAGATGCTGCCGCAGGACATCGTCCGCTACGGCGTCGACGGGGACGGCGACGGCCATGTCCGCCTGAAGAAGGACGACGCCGACGTGATCATGACGGCAGCCAACTTCATCAACGCGCTGGGCTGGCGCCGGAACGAGCCCTGGCTGCAGGAAGTCGAGATCCCCGACAGCCTGCCCTGGGCCAAGACCGGCCTTCAGCCGGGCATGACCGTCGGCGACTGGAAGGCTGCCGGCGTGCGCGCCCGAACGGGAAGCCTTCCGTCAGCGAGCCTCGCCGCCGCGCTCATCATGCCGCAGGGCCGGCACGGACCCACATTCCTCGCCTATCCCAACTTCAACGTCTATCTGAAGTGGAACAAGTCGTTCATCTACACCACGACCGCGGCCTATTTCGCGACACGGCTTGCTGGAGCGCCTCCCTACGACCACGGCAATCCAGGCGGCGGCCTTTCGAACAGCCAGATGGAACGCCTCCAGAGAATTCTGCAGAAGAAGGGCTATGACGTTGGCGAAATAGACGGAATTCTCGGGAGCGGCACCCGGGCGGCCGTCCGGGAGGAACAGTCGAAGCTCGGCCTTCCGGCCGATGGCTGGCCGACGGCCGAACTGCTCGACCGCCTGCGCTGACCCTCAGGACGCCATCGTCTCGAGGCTGGCATAGCCGTCCGGCGCTCCGTTGTCGGCGAATGCCGTCGCCACCTCGGCGAAGTCGTCGGGATAGAAGCCGTTGAAGCGGGTCCTGAGCGACAGGGAATAGGCACCGATGTGGCCGATCTCGATCCAGTCGCCGGTGTCGACGGTCTCCGGCAGCCAGAAGGGACGTGAAAGTATGTCGACGGAATCGCAGGTCGCACCGCACACCTTGAAGGGGACGATCGACGCCGGATCCCCGTTCCGCGACTTGCGTGCCGGATCGGGGATGAAGCGCGCCGGCAGTGTGATCTTGCCGGTCCAGCTGTCCGAGAGCGATGCCCAGATACCGTCGTTGATGTAGAGGCGGCGTCCCTTCCGCAGAAGCACCCGCACGACCAGCGAGAACGCCCGGGCGACGACGACCCGGCCGGGCTCCGCCACAAGGGGCATGTCGCCGAAGCCCCACTCGGAAATATTCTGCCTGAGCGTGGCCATCAGCGCATCGAGGTCGGGCACGGTCGGGCGCTTCTGGTTGGGATTGTGGCCGTACTCGGCGGGGAAGCCGCCGCCGACGTCCAGACCCGCCAGCGGCACCCCGGCCCGGTTGCGCACCCAGTCCGCCGAGGCAAGCGCCCTCTCGTAGGATTCCGTCTCTTCAACCTGGCTGCCGACATGAAAGCAGAGCCCCACCTTGAAGCCTATCCGGTGGAGGCGCTGGACCAGTTCGACAGCATGGCCGGGCGCCGCACCGAACTTCCGCGACAGCTCGTAAAGGGCGTGGCCCTTGGTCTGCAACCGGACGAAGATCTTCATCGAGGCAGGATCGAGGTCGAGGGCCCGCACGATCCGCAGCACCTTGGCGATCTCGTCCTCATGGTCGAGCGCGAGAACGCGTATCCCGTAGGTTTCGAGCGCCAGCCGGATGTCCGATTGTGCCTTGACGGGATGCATGTAGAGCATTTCGGCGTCTCCCGATGCCGCCCGCACGGCCTCGAACTCGCCGGGCGAGGCGACGTCGAACGTCCTGACGCCGGCCTCGACGAGCGTCGAGAGCACCATGGGCTCGCCGTTCGTCTTGACGGCATAGGCGGTCTCCCCCGGAAACAGCGCCATGAAGCGCCTGGCGTCCGCCCTGAGCACCGATGGCCGGAAGCAATAGAGCGGCGCGTCCGGTCTCAGGGCAAGCGCCGCTTCGGTTCCGGTGGAGAATCGCTGCATGTGGGGCCTCCTTGTCCGCGACCGAGCCTAGCAGGCGGTGATCGGCGGTAAAGGGCGTGGAGCGCAAGATTCGGGTGGAGGCGGCCACCGCCCGGTCGTATGAGCAGTCCGGCACGACAGTCTCGCCGCCCCGCCGAAAACCGGATGCTTCCGAAATGCCCAAGGTCATGCCGTTTCCCGTTCGCTCGATGTCCGCAACGACATGGGCCCTCCTCCTGTTGCTGGGCTTCCTTTGGGGCGGCTCCTTCTTCTTCGCCCGCGTTGCGGTCCAGCAGGTTCCGCCGATGACGCTCGTCCTGCTCCGGCTCGCCCTTGCCGCCATGGCGCTCCATTTGTACCTGCGCGGTCGCGACGGACTTTACCGGCAACTGGCGTCGAACTGGCGCGCCTTCCTCGTCATGGGCCTGATCAACAACGCCATCCCCCACACCCTGATATTCGCCGGCGAGACGGAGATCGGCGCCGGGCTCGCGTCCATCCTCAACGCGACGACCCCGCTCTGGACGGTAATTGTCGCCCATGCCGCAACCGCCGACGAGAAGCTCAGGACCTCGAAGATCGTCGGCTGCGCGCTCGGCCTCGCAGGCACCGTCCTCCTCATAGGACCCGATGCATTCGATGCCCTCGGCGCGCCGGTTTGGGCACAGCTTGCGGTCGTGGGAGGCGCCGTGTCCTATGCCTTCGCGGCGATCTTCGGCAGGCGCTTCGCCGGCCTGCCTGCGACGACGACCGCGACCGGCCAGCTCACCGCCTCCAGCCTCATGATGCTGCCGGCGTCGCTGGCGGTCGACAGGCCCTGGCAACTGCCGCTTCCCTCCGGCGACGTCGTGCTGGCGATCCTCGCGCTCGCATGGCTCTCGACCGCCTTCGCCTACATCCTCTATTTCAGGATCCTGCAGGTCGCGGGAGCGACCAACGCCTCGCTCGTGACGTTGCTGGTCCCGCCGAGCGCCATCGTGCTCGGCGCCGTCTTCCTGGGCGAGCGCCTCGGCCCGGCGGAAGTGGCTGCGACGGCTCTCATCGCGCTCGGACTGCTGTGCATAGACGGACGCGCGGAACGGCTGTGGAACCGCCTTGCCGGGTCCGCCTGAAGGGCGAGGCTCTCAGCCGTCGCCGCCGCGGCTCGGCTCCACGACCATGTAGTCGAGCGGCAATTCCGTCGTGTACTTGATCTGCTCCATGGCGAAGGAAGACGACACGTCCCTGATCTCGATCTTCTGGATCAGGCGCTTGTAGAACGCGTCGTAGGCGGCGATATCGGGCACCACCACCCTGAGAAGGTAGTCGACTTCACCGCTCATGCGGTAGAACTCCACGACCTCCGGGAATTCTGCGATCACCTCGGCAAACCGCCGCAGCCACTCGTGGCTGTGGACGTTGGTGCGGATCGCCACGAAAACCGTGACCCGGGCGTTCACCTTCACCGGGTCGAGCAATGCCACCCGCCGGCGGATGACCCCGTCTTCCTCGAGCTTCTGGATGCGCCGCCAGCAAGGCGTCGTGGACAACCCCACCTTCTTTGCGATGTCGGCGACGGCGAGCGTCGAGTTTTCCTGCAGGAGCCGCAGTATCTTTCGATCCAGACGATCCATGAAGCGCCTCGCGAATTGGGACGGATTACCTTCTAGCCCCCCACCGAAAATGCAGCAAAGAAAATCGTTCCTCCGCCAGGCGCCGGAGAGGCATCGATTTCCAATGAAGCGGTCCGTGACCTAGACCAGCCTCGCGACTTCCGCTCGCAGGAAGGGCAGCAGTTCCTGCTCGAACCACGGATTCTTTTTCAGCCATCCGGAATTGCGCCACGACGGATGCGGCAGGGGAAGGACCCTCCGGCCACCGGTGCCATCGGGCATTTCCCGCCACGCCGCCACCGTCTCCGTCAGCGAACGCCGCCTCGAGGATCCGAGATGATAGCTTTGCGCGTACTGGCCGATCGCAAGGACGAGTTCGACCTGCGGCATCGCTTTCATCAGCCGGTCGTGCCAGTGAGCAGCGCATTCGCGCCGCGGCGGCAGGTCGCTTCCCCTGTCGTCCAGCCCGGGAAAGCAGAAGCCCATCGGCACGATTGCGATGCGGCCCGGATCGTAGAAGATCGACTCGTCGACCCCCAGCCAGCTTCTCAGCCGGTCTCCCGACGGATCGGTGAAGGGCACGCCGCTCGCGTGCACCCGGGTTCCCGGCGCCTGCCCCGCGATCAGGATCCGTGCCGTCTCGGAAGGCACGCATACCGGCCGCGGCTCGTGCGGCAGGGGCGCCCGCCCCCTCGCCGGTTCGTCCCGGCAGACCCGGCAGGCCCGGATCCCCTTGATGAGCGCGTCGAGCGAAGTCACGTCAAGCAGACGTGCCCGGCCGCGCCTTGATCTGCTCGTACCAGCGCATGACGTTCTTCAGGTGTTCGGGCTTGGCGATGCGGGCCGGTTTCATGAAGTCCATGCTGACGACGCCGGTGATGTCGGCGACGCTGTAGCCCGGTCCCGCGACGAATTCGTTGTCGGCGAGGCGCGCGTCGAGCAGTTCGAGAAACTCCAGCGCCTTCGGCCTGTTCGCCTCACCCCATTCCGGAATCTGCGGCACCTCCCATTCCTTCATCGCCGGATGGGTATGGCGGAACGCGGCGGCCACGGCGGAATAGAAGTTGAGCTCGAGGCGCCGGTTCCACATCTCGATCACGGCGATTTCGAGCGGCGTCGTGCCCATGAGCGCGGGCTCGGGGTGGAGCGCCTCGAAATACCGGCAGATCGCCATGGTCTCGGTCAGCACGGTGCCGTCGTCGAGTTCCAGGATCGGAAGCCTCTGCAGGGCGTTCAGCTCCGTGATCTCCCTCGACCTGTGGCCCAGCCGTTCCATGTCGACCGGCACCTTCGGCACGTCTATGCCCTTCTCGGCCAGATAGATCCGCACCCTGCGCGGGCTCGGCGCCTTGCCGCCATCGTAGAGTTTCATGCCCTCCTCCTCTCCAGGATCGTTTCGCGGCGCCCGGCTCGACGGCGAGGCGCGCCTTGATTGAACAGGGCGGCCGCTGCTTCGGCCGCCGGAAGCATCTTCTTAATCATTTGGTCATAACGTGCAGAAAGCATTTGTTCATCTGTACGGCAATTCATGACTCCCGGCACGCCGAAATCGGCGGACAAGAACATCGTGGACCGTTCGCGCGCGCGACGCAACGAACCGCTCGCGCAGGCGTTGCGTGCGACGCGCGAAAGGCTCCAGACGGGCGGACGTCCCGGCGGACCCCAGTTTCGCCGCGAGATGATGCTTCTCCACGCCAACGCGGTCCTGCAGGGAGCCGCCGCCCCGCCGCTGCTCGTCATACTTACGGGTGCGCTCAGCGTCTACTTCAGGCACGACATCAGTCTCCTGCTGTGGGTATTCGTCACCCTGGTGGCCTATGCCGGCCTGACCCTGCTTGCCCGCAGGACGCCTTACGACCTCACGACGGCGGCGACAGCGCAATGGCGCAAACGCTTCCTCGTCGGCCATTTCGCCATCGGGCTCTGCTGGAGCGGTTTCGCTTTCTGCGGTTGCACGGCATGTGCGGGCCCCTCATTCGTGATCTTCAAGGGACTCATGCTGCTCGTCGCCCTTGCGATGACGGCGATGTCCACGTTCACGATCCCCGGGGCGATCCAGCTGGCATTCCTCCCCCCGCTCGTCGCGTTGCTGGCCGCCGCGGCGATCTCGCGCAATCCCTACGATTTCGGCCTCATGGCGGTGATCGCAAGCGCCCTCGGCTTCTTCGTATTCGTATCGGGACGGCTTCACGATTCGAACGTCAAGCTTCTTTCCTTCCAGTCCGAGAAGGACAGCCTGATCGCCGAGCTCGAAGTGGCGAAATCCGTCTCGGACGAGGCGCGCCGGCGGGCCGAGGCGGCCAACCTCGCCAAGTCGCGCTTCCTGGCCTCCATGAGCCACGAGTTGCGCACGCCGCTCAATGCCATACTCGGCTTCTCCGAGGTGATGGACAGCGAGGTTCTCGGGCCGCTCGAGAACAAGACCTACAAGGAATACGTCGGTGACATCCACCGGTCGGGCCAGCACCTCCTGAACCTGATCAACGAGATCCTCGACCTGTCGCGCATCGAGGCGGGACGCTACGAGCTTCAGGAAGAGGCTGTCGCGCTGACGGACATCGCCGAGGACTGCATCGGCATGGTGCAGCTCAAGGCCCGCAGCAAGAACATCTCCATCACCAGCCGTTTCGAAAAGGACCTGCCGGCCGTATGGGGCGACGAGCGGGCCCTCAGGCAGGTCGCGCTCAACCTCCTCTCCAACGCGGTCAAGTTCACGCCCCAGGGCGGAAAGGTCGAGGTCAAGGTCGGCTGGACGGCCGGCGGCGGGCAATACATATCCATCAAGGATAACGGACCGGGCATTCCGGAAGAGGAGATTCCGGTCGTCCTGTCGGCCTTCGGCCAGGGAGCCATCGCAATCAAGAGCGCCGAGCAGGGTACCGGCCTCGGCCTGCCGATCGTGCAGGCCGTGCTCGACCAGCACGACGGGGAACTCATCCTGAAGTCCAAGCTGCGCGAGGGCACGGAGACGATCGCCATCCTGCCGGCCCGGCGCGTGCTCCAGGGGCTTGCCGCCATGGAGACGAACGAACCGAAGAAAAGGCGCCGGGCAAAGTCGTTCGCCTGAACATTCGCCCTCTCTGCCACCGACAGCGCGGGCCCCGACGGGTCGCAGGGCAGAAGCCTCCGCACCGTGATCCCTGCCGTCGCGGTCCGCGGCTCGATGCTCGCGGACCCGAGCACTTCGACTAGTCGGACCCCTCCGGCAGATCGATGACGCTCGGCTGCTCCGCCGCCTCGGTCGGCTGGTCGGGGAAGCCACCGAGGTCGGACATCTCCAGCGTGTCCCGCTCTATCTCGAGCGGGCTCGTCACGTAGACTGCCACGAGCTGCGCGAGGGTCTTCAGTGCATGCACGTGGATTCTCTCGTAGCCGTGCGAGCCGTCGATGCCGAAGCAGGCGAGCGCCGTGCGCACGTCATGCCCGGCCTCGATGGCGGACGCCGAATCGGACCGGTAGTACCGGAAGACGTCCTTCTGGTAGGGGAGTTCGTTTTCCCTGCACAGGTCGACCAGCTTCTTCGTCAGGTGCCAGTCGAAAGGTCCCGTCTGGTCGGCCATCGCGATGGTCACGCCGAACTCGGAGGAATTCTGGCCCGGCGCGGTCGTGCCGTTGTCGATCGCCACCATCGAGGCCACCTCGGGTGTCAGTATCGAGGTCGCCCCCACGCCCACTTCCTCGGCGATCGTGAACAGCCAGTGGATGTCGACGGGAGTCGCCGCCTTCTCGCGCTCCAGCGCGTGCAGCGCTGCCAGCATGACTGCCACCCCCGCCTTGTCGTCGAGGTGGCGCGAGGCGATGAAGCCGTTCTCCATGAAGGAGGGCCAGGGGTCGACGCCCACCATGTCGCCTATGTCGATCCCGAGTGCCAGTGTCTCCGACTTGCTCTGCGTCACCGCATCGATGCGCAGCTCGACGAACTGCCAGCCGACCGGCATCGTGTCGACTTCCTCGTTGTAGGTGTGCCCCGAGGCCTTCAGCGGCAGGATCGTGCCGTGATAGGAGCCGGAGTGCGAGAACACCGTGGCCCGCGCGCCCTCCGCAAACCGCGCCGACCAGTGACCCACGGAAACGAGTTCCAGGCGCCCGTTGTCCTTGACAGCCTTCACCTGTGCGCCGAGCGTGTCGAGATGGGCGACGAGAGCGCGCGCACCGGCACGACGGGATCCCTGGCGGATCACCCTGATGGCGCCGCGGCGCGTCAGTTCCGGCGTCATGCCGAGGCGCTTGAGCTCTTCGGAGCAGTAGCGGACGATCGTGTCCGTGTAGCCCGTCGGGCTCGGTATATCGAGCAGTGCCTTCAGCTGGCCCAGGAGATAATCGACATCGATGTTCAGAACGCTCACCTTTGCCCCCTTGCCGTCGATCCAACCGCTTGCTTCCTGAACGCCTTACTGACTGATTCAGGTCGAGACAAGGGAAACAGGAGGTCGACGAACCGCTCCGCCGTCGGCTGCGGCTCGTGGTTTGCGAGCCCTGGCCTCTCGTTCGCCTCTATGAAGACGTAGTCCGGCTCGCTCGGCGATTTCACCATGAGGTCGATGCCGACCACGGGGATGTCGATCGCGCGCGAGATGCGGCAGGCGGCGTCGACAAGCCGCGGGTGCACGATTCCCGTCACGTCGTGGATCGAGCCGCCGGTGTGCAGATTGGCAGTCTTGCGGACGGTGATCTCCTTGCCGGCTTCGGGAATGTCGTCCGGCGCATATCCCTCGCCTGAGAGGCACCGTCGTGTTTCGGCGTCGATGGGAATCGAACTCTCCCCGCCCGTCGCCGCCGCGCGGCGTCGCGATTGCCGCTCGATCAGTTTACGCAGCGAGCTCTCGCCGTCTCCCACGACACGGGGCGGCCGGCGGACGGCCGCCGCCACGAGCTTGTAGTCGATGACGATCAGGCGCAGGTCCTCCCCCGTGAAGCAGGATTCGATCAGGACCCGGTCGCATTGCTGGCGCGCAGCCGCCACGGCGGCCTCTATGTGCTCGACCGAGCGCAGGTCCACCGAGACGCCGCGCCCCTGTTCGCCGCGGGCCGGCTTGACGACGACACTGCCGTGTTTCTCGAGGAAGGCGGCGATCGCGCCGTCCCCCTCGCCGGCCTCGATCTGCTCGGGCACGCTGAGACCCGAGCGGCCCACCACGCGACGGGTCACCGCCTTGTCGTCGCAGATCGAGACAGCGACGCCGGAGGTCATCTCCGAAAGGCTTTCCCGGCAGTGGATGCCTCGTCCGCCGAACGTCAGCCGGAAGAACCCGCCTTCCGCATCCGTCACCTCGGCATGGATGCCACGCCGGCGAGCCTCATCGACGATGATGCGCGCATAGGGGTTGAGCCTGTCGTAGGCCTCCAGGGGAGAGGCGAAAAGCTTCTCGTTGATCGGGTTCTTCCGCTTGAGGGCGAAGACAGGCACCCGGTGGAAGCCGATCTTCTCGTAGAGCGCGATCGCCTGCTCGTTGTCGTGCATCACGGAGAGATCCATGTAGGTGGCGCCCCGTGCACTGAAATGATCGGCCAGGTGGTGCACCAGCGCCTCGCCGATTCCGGGCGCTCGCGCCTGGGGATCGACGGCGAGGCACCAGAGCGACGAGCCCCGTTCCGGATCGTCGAAGGCACGGGCGTGGTCGACTCCCGTCACCGTTCCGACGATGGCACCGGTAGCTTCGTCCTCGGCGACGAAATAGGTGATGGACCGGCTGTCGCGGTTCGACCAGAAGAAGGACGGCTGGACCGGAACCATGCCGCGCGACGCATAGATCGTGTTGACCTCGACCGCGTCGCGCTCGGACGCGAGACGCCGGATCAGGAATCCGCGGTTGCGCCGGCGCGACATGCGATAGGAGGCGAGGTCGAGGCGGAACGTGTGCGACGGGTCGAGGAAGAGTTCCTGCGGCGCCAGCGAAAGCAACACATGCGGATCCCGGATGTAGAAGGCGATGTCGCGCCGGTCGGGCGCCTCGTCCCGCAGGGCCTGGAGCAACAGTTCATTCGAGGTGAACGTCTGGCCGAAGAGCAAGCGACCCCAGCCGCACTCCAGCACGAAATTCTGGCGCATGCCGCTGGTGTCCCCCTCGCCCTTCCGCCCCATCGGTTTCATCGTCTCGGCGCGCATGCGCTTCAACCGGTAGCCGTCGTCGCGCGGCCGCGAGGCCTTGCGGTTGTCGTCCTTGGTCATCGCCGATCCCTCCGGCGCCGAATCATATGCGGTTCTGCTGCAGCCACAACTCCAGAAGACCGGCCTGCCAGAGTTCGGAACCCCGCAGCGGCGTGATGTGCTCCGACGGCGCCTCGAAGAGCTGTTCGAGATAGTCCTTCCGGAACAGCCCGCGCTCGCGCGCCGGCTGCGACGTCAGCGCGTCGCGCACCAGATCGAGGTATGGCCCGGAAATGTACTTGAGCTGCGGCACCGGGAAGTAGCCTTTCTTCCGGTCGATCACCTCGTCCGGGACGACCCGCCGGGCGACGTCCTTGAGGATGCCCTTGCCGTTCTCCTTGAGCTTTTCCTCGGGCGGTATGCGCGCGGCCAGTTCCACCAGTTCGTGGTCGAGGAAAGGCACGCGTGCCTCCAGCCCCCATGCCATCGTCATGTTGTCGACGCGCTTCACCGGGTCGTCGACCAGCATGACGGTTGAATTCGAGCCGAAGCGCCTTGTCGACCGGCGAGCCGGCTCCCGGCCTGGCGAAATGCTCGGCGACGAAAGCGCGCGCCTCGTCCCGGTCGGCGCACCAGCCCTCGCCCGCCTGCGCCTTCAGCTTTTCGTGGCTGCGGTCGAAGAAGACCCGGGCATAGTCGCCGACGGCGTCGTTCGAACCGTTCAGCGGCGGATACCAGTGATACCCTCCGAAAACCTCGTCCGCGCCCTGGCCCGACTGCACGACCTTGATGTACCTGGAGACCTCTTTGGAGAGCAGGTAGAAACCGACATTGTCGTACGAGACCATCGGCTCCGACATCGCTGCAATCGTCTCTGGCAGCGCCTCCATCAGCTTGCTCGACGGAACGAATATCTGGTGGTGGCGGGTGGCGAACCGCTCGGCAATCAGGTCGGAATACTTGAATTCGTCGCCCTTCTCGCCGTTGGCCTCCTCGAAGCCGACGGAAAACGTCATGAGGTCCTTTTGCCCCGCTTCGGCGAGAAGCCCGACGATGACCGAGGAATCCACTCCGCCCGACAGAAGGACACCGACCGGCACGTCGGCGACCATGCGCCGCGCCACCGCCTGTTTCAGCGCGACGAGGACGCGGTCGCGCCATTCTTCGGATGTCAGCGCGCTTTCGTCCGGATGCCGGTCGAACGGCGGGTTCCAGTAGAGCTCGTCATGTTGCGTGCCGTCGGCCTCGATGAAGCGGAGCGTCGCCGGCGGCAGCTTCCTGACGCCGTTCAGGATCGTGCGCGGCGGCGGCACGACCGCATGGAACGTCATGTAGAGGTTGAACGCGATGCGGTCGATCGAGGTGTCGATCCCGCCCGCCTTGAGCAGAGCCGGAAGGGACGAAGCGAAACGGATCACCCTGTCCTTCTCGGCAATATAGAGCGGCTTGATTCCGAATCGGTCGCGCGCCATGACGACGCGCCCCGTGTCGCGCTCGTAGAGGACGAATGCGAACATGCCGTTGAAGCGGCTCACCGCATCCCGTCCCCACGCGTGCCAGGCCTTCAGGATGACTTCCGTGTCGCCGTGCGAGAAGAAGCGGTAGCCGAGAGCCTCGAGTTCGGAACGCAACTCGGGGTAGTTGTATATGCAACCGTTGAACGCGATGGTCAGACCGAGCGCCGAGTCGACCATGGGCTGCTCGGCACTGTCGGAGAGATCGATGATCTTGAGCCGGCGGTGGCCGAAGCCGATCGGGCCGTGCATGACGATGCCCGTGCCGTCCGGGCCGCGACGTTCGAGCGCATCCGTCATCGCTGCTACGGCGCCGGCCGAGGCCGGTGCTCCGTCGCGTCGAAGTTCACCGCAAATGCCGCACATGGTTCTTCCTGTTCTTCGTCGTGGCTCTGTCGACTATAGAGACATCGGCACCGCCGGTTCAAACCGGCGGTGCGCGAAATGCGGATTGGCGGAAGGCTGCCGCCGCGGTGCGGACGTCAGGGCTTGTCGGCGACGGCCGCGGCCCTCGATCCGGATCCACCCCTCTCCTTGCGGTCCTCGGCGCCTGCCTTCTTGCCGGACTGCCTCCAGGGCAGCGGCTCCTTCCTGAGCTGGACCATGAGGCCCACGGCCATGAAGACCAGCACGATCGAGAACGGCAGCCCGGTCACGATGGAGGCGGTCTGCAGCGCCGTCAGTGCGTCGCCCCCTGATGCAGCGCCTGCCAGGAGGAGGACGGCCGCAACCACCCCCTCGAGCAGCGCCCAGAACAGACGCTGCTGCCAGACAGGGTTCGGATCGCCACCATTGGTCAGCATGTCGACCACGAGCGAGCCCGAGTCCGACGAGGTCGCAAAGAAGATCGCGACGACCACGACCGCCAGCAGGGACAGGAGCCAGGAGATCGATGCCGGCAGGGGCAGCATGTTCAGGAGAACGAACATCGCGCTGGTCGTGTCCGCGTTCGACAGTGCGTCAGCTCCGGGCGCGCCGGCCAGAAGATAGTGCAGCGCGCTCCCGCCGAAGATCGTGAACCAGACGATGGACGCACCTGTCGGCGCCAGCAGGCACCCGGCGATGAACTCGCGGATCGTGCGCCCGCGCGACACCCGCGCGATGAACATGCCGACAAAGGGCGACCATGCGATCCACCAGCCCCAGTAGAACAGCGTCCAGGACTGCATCCAGTCCGAACCGCCGGAGTTCAGCGTAAACATGCGCAGCGACGTGCCGACGAGATGCTGCAGATAGTAGCCGGTGGTTCCCACCGTGAAATTGAGGATGAAGAGCGTCGGGCCGACGGCGAACACGATGACCGCCAGAGCGATCGCCAGGTACATGTTGATCACCGAGAGCCGCCGGATACCGCTGTCGACACCGAGCATCACCGAGGTAACCGCGACCGACGTCACGGCGGCAACGATGGCGACCTGCTCGATCGGGCCTTCGGGAAGCCCGAAGAGGCTGTGCAGCCCCGTGTTGATCTGGCCGGCACCGAGGCCGAGCGACGTTGCCAGCCCGAACAGCGTGCCGAAGACCGCCAGGATGTCGACGAGGTTCCCGATCCAGCCGTTGACGCCCTCGCGACCGATCAGGGGGTAGAAGGCCGAAGCCGGGCGAATCGGCAGATCGTGGCGGAAACAGAAATAGCCGACCGAAAGGCCCATCACGATGTAGATCGCCCATGGATGCAGCGCCCAGTGATAGTATGTGAGGTTCATCGCCTCCATGGCCGCCGCTGGCGTGTCACCCGCGCCTACGGGCGGCTTGGCGAAGTGCGAGATGGGCTCAGCCACGCCGTAGTAGACGAGGCCGATGCCCATGCCGGCGGTGAAAAGCATGGAAAACCAGGACCAGCGGCTCCAGTACGGTTCTTCGTCGTCCTTGCCGAGCTTTATGGCGCCGTAGCGGCTGAACATGATGTAGACGGCGAAGACGAGAAACGCGCTGACGACGAACACGTACCACCATCCGAAGATGCGGGCGATCCAGCCCATGACGTCGCCGGCCACCGCTCCGAGCGCCGACGGCGCCACGGCACCGACGATCACGAGACCGACGATGATAATGGCAGAGACGACGAAGACCGGCGGATTGGTGTGGGTCTTCAGATAGCTCTGAAATGCGGACATCTATATCCCCTCTTCCTGATTTTCCCTGCCCTCTCCGGCAAGGTCGCATGTCGCGGCAAGGCCGCTCTGGCCCTTCCGGGCAACGCGGCGGGTCCGGCCGATGTTCCATGACAAATCGGCCGGACCCGATAGATGCGGGGCAGAAAGACGGCCTGCGAGGGGGCGTACCGGCCTCGCGCGCGACACACGCGAACGGAACAAAGAACGTAACCCGTCGTTTGAAAGAGTGATGCCGGAGAAGCTGTCCGACCAGCGACGCCGGCGCGCAACGGGAAGCGAGGGACGGATCAATACATGACTTCTGAAAATTTCCGATCGACCAGCTATGGCGGATGGCTGCTGGTGGCAGCCTCGATGTTCGGGCTCGCGAGTGCACTCTACTATTACATGGCCCCGATGACGGGCGTCGCCTACTCCCCGGGCGCCGCGCTCGTTCTGGTCTCGACGGCGCTGCTGTTCGCCGGTGCGCTGGTAATGCTCCTCGACCACGACAAACCGCTCTGGCTGCTCGGCTTCCTCTACGTCGCGATGTTTCTCGATATTCTCGGGACCGGCCTCGCCGCCTATTTCCTGGACGCCAACTGGCTGCTGGGAGCCATGGTCGCCGCGCTGATCGGCTGGTGCATCCGGGCCTTCTTCGACCCGAGCGACGAGCAGATCGCCAACGAGGCGATTCGCAGGGAGGTGCTGTCATGAGCCGCCGTCTTCTTCTTCCGATCATCGGCGCAGCCCTGCTCAGTGCTTCTGCCCCGGCCGCGCTCGCCGCATCGAATGGAGCAGAGCCGCAGACCGCTTTGCCGGACGGCCGGCAGGCCGCGCAGAACGATGTCAACGGCTCGTCGTCGCGGCAGGATTCCGCAAAGGCACAGCCAAGGCAGCAGGACGCGGGCCAGTCGCAAGGCAAGGATCAGTCGCAGGGCCCCGCGGCCCAGGGCAAGGGCGCCGGATCGCAGCCGGTTTCGCAAACGGCCGGTGCCGGACCGGACAAGTGGATGAAGCGCTCCGACTGGTACACGTTCAACGGCGACCTTGAGGCCCAGAAATTCGCGCCGGAAGACCAGATTACGCCTCGCAACGTCGGCAAGCTCGAAAAGGCGTGGGAGTTTCACACGGGCGACGTCTCCGACGGGAGCGGCGACAAGCCGATGTCCGTCTGGTCGGCAACACCGCTCTTCGTCAACGACACCGTCTACCTCGGCACGCCCTTCTACCGCATAATCGCGCTCGACCCGGCAACCGGCAAGCAGAAGTGGCAGTTCAACCCGCACGCGGTCCTGAAGGCGCTCACCCAGCCGGATCTGAAGAACCGCGGCGTGGCCTACTGGCAGGCGGAGAACCCCGAACTCGTCGAAAGCGTGCCAGAAAATCGTCTACATCGGAACGATGGACGCCAAGCTCTACGCGGTCGACGCCGACACCGGCAAGCCCTGCCAGGGCTTCGGCAAGGACGGCATGCTCGACGTAAACCAGTGGAACACCACCAACGACAAATGGCCGCTGTCGTTGCTTCAGCCCCCCACCGTCTACCACGACACGCTCTATCTCGGGTGGGCCGGAAAGGACTGGACTGATTCCGCAGCCCCGCCCGGCACTGTCTTCGCCATCGACGCGCGGACAGGCAAGCTCAAGTGGACGTTCAACGCATTGCCGAAGGACGTCATCTCGAAGACGGGCACGTCCAACGTCTGGGCGTCGATGTCGATCGACCCGGAAACCGGTATGCTCTACATCCCGGTCAGTTCGCCAAGCCCCAATTTCTATGGCGGAAACCGCAAGGAAAAGCTGCCAATGGCGACCTCGGTCACCGCGCTCGATGCGGACACCGGCAAGGTCGTCTGGAGCCGCCAGCTCGTCCATCACGACATCTGGGACGTCGACACGGACTCGCCGCCGACGCTCGTCGACCTCAAGATCGACGGCAAGAAGGTGCCGGCGCTCGTGCAGTCCTCCAAGCAGGGCTTCCTGTATGTCCTGAACCGGCGGACCGGCAAGCCGATCTTCCCGATGACGGAACACAAGGTGCCGAAATCGGACGTCCCGGGCGAAGAAGCTTCACCGACGCAGCCGTTTGTCGAGAAGCCGGCTCCGGTCATTCCCGCCAAATGGCCGGGTGTCTCGACCATCGCCGACTGGGTCAGCTTCGGATATTGTTCCCGCGAGGCGAAGAAACTGCGCTACGACGGCAGGTTCACGCCGCCGAGCCTGCAGGGCTCGCTCACGTATCCGCCGACGACCGGCGGGACCGAGTGGGGCGGAGGCGCCGTGGATCCGCGCAACGGCATCTACGTCGTCAACTCCAACAGCGTCGTGCAGATCTACAAGCTGATCAAGCGCTCGGAATATAAGCAGAAGAGCCAGAACGGCGAAGCTTCCGGCTACTACGCCCAGAAAGGGGCGCCTTACGGCTTCAAGCTGACCACGTTCCTCAACTGGGCCGGCATGCCCTGCTGGAAGCCACCCTACGGCTACATCGCGGCCTACGACATGAACACCGGCAAGCGGTTGTGGAACAAGCCGTTCGGCCAGGTCCAGAAATGGGGCTTTTACATGCCGAAGTCCTGGGGCTCGGTCACGATCGGCGCTCCGGTGATCACGAAGTCCGGCCTGATCTTCATCGGCGCCTCGATGGATTCGCGCGTGCGCGCGCTCGACCTGAAAACCGGAAAGGTTCTGTGGCGGTCGCTGGTGGACGCGCCCGCGGTCGCGATGCCGGCCGTCTACACCTACAAGGGCAAGCAATACGTCGTATTTGCCGTCGGCGGCAACTCGATCCTGGCCCCCAAGGTCAGCGACCAGGTCGTCGCCTACGCGCTTCCCGGCAACCCGGATTAAAAGACGGGGGCCGCCAGCGCCCCGGGCGGGCAGCCTGCCCGCCTCCCCCTTCCCTGCCTGCCCGGAAACGCCGCACCCCCGGCCTTCGCCAGACAAAAAAACCCCGCCGAGTATCTCGGCGGGGTTCCTGATCGCCTGGCGCTTCCGGTCGAGGACCGCCAGGCATCTGTTCTCAGGCAGCTCAGAACTTGTAGCCGATGCGTGCCGTGAACTGGTGCACGTTGGCATCCGTCCCGACAGGATCGATGCCGGTGAAGCTGTTGAAGTCGTACTCGGCACCGACGATGATGTGATCGGTCGCCGCAAAGTCGACACCCGCGCCGACGACGTATCCGACCTTGTTGCCGCTGCTGTCGCCACGGGCATAGGCGACACCGCCCGTACCGTAGAGAAGCGTGCGGCCGAGGTCTGCGCCGACCTTGATCTTGCCCTGCGCGATGCCGTCGATGCCGGTACCGGTGCCGAAATTGTCGTTGGTCCAGTCGTACGAACCTTCGACGCCGACGACCCAGTTGCCGAGGTCATAGTTGTAGCCGGCGTTCAGGCCGCTGTCCAACGAGCTGTCGTTGCCGCCGGGGCTGACGCTGGTTGCCCAGTTGTAGCCGAGTTGGCCGCCGACGTAGAAACCCGTCCAGTCGAACGACGGAGCCGGGGTGGCCATGGGCGCCGGAGCGGGTTCCGGGCTCTGGACCATGTCGGCCGCGAATGCCGGAGACGAGAGGACTACGGCCAATGCCGCGCCGGTCAAAAACTTTTTCATTTCAGGACTCCTGATACTTGCGTGAAAGACGTATCGTCCCCCTCACGGAGCGACGTGACACACGGAAAAAGCCTAATTGTGGCAATGGTTCCTCATTCGGCCGAAACGCGACGGCGATTCCGGTTGAAGTTGCAAAAATGCAACCTTCACAAAGTGTTAATGCATGTTGCCCGGGCCCCCGCTGGCGTATCCTCCGGATGCCTCGGCCGGCTGTGCGAACGGCCCGAATCCGCCGGCATGTGCGCGCCATAGCGTTTTGCGCGGACGCCATGTCGCAAATGAAAATGCCCCCCGGCAAGATCCGGCGTTAGAACGGAAGCGGTTTCGGGAGGTTCAGGCCCGGAGACGACAGCAGGGCACGGCGGAAGGTGAAAATCGTCGCGGCCGGCCGATATCCCGCATTGCCTCGCACGCGCTGGTCAACACAACAACGGACCCAACACCATGCAGTCATCTAACTTCGTCCTGACGCTCACTTGCGTCGACACGCCGGGCATCGTCGCAGCGATCACCACGGAACTGGCCGCCCTTGGCGCCAACATCGCCGAGAGCAGCCAGTTCTGGGACCACCAGACGAACCGGTTCTTCATGAGGATTGCCTTCGAGGCTCCGGAGGGCACCGCCAAGGACGACGTCGAGCGGGCTCTGAAGCCGGCAGTCGAGCGCTTCTCCATCAAGACCTCGATCGCCGACCGGTCGCGCCGCCCGCGAATGATCATCATGGTTTCGAAGTTCGATCACGCCCTCCTGCACCTGCTCTACCAGATCCGGGTGGGCTGGCTGGATGCGGAGGTCGTTGCCATCGTCTCGAACCACGAGGACAGCCGGAAGACCGCCGAATGGGAAGGCATTCCCTTCCACTACTGGCCGGTCAACAGGGACAACAAGACGGAGCAGGAGCAGAAGCTCCTCGACCTCGCCAAGCAGACCGGCGCCGACCTCGTCGTGCTGGCCCGGTACATGCAGGTGCTTTCCGACAATCTCTCCAAGCGCCTCTACGGCAAGGTGATCAACATCCACCACTCGTTCCTGCCGTCCTTCAAGGGCGCCAAGCCCTACCACCAGGCGCATGAGCGCGGCGTCAAGCTGATCGGCGCGACTGCCCACTACGTCACCGCCGACCTCGACGAGGGTCCGATCATCGAGCAGGAGACCGAGCGCGTGACGCATGCCATGTCCGCCGAGGACTTCGTGGCGGTCGGCCGCGACATCGAGGCGCGCGTTCTGGCCCGCGCCGTCAAGCAACACCTCGAATGGCGCGTGATGATGAACGGCCACAAGACGGTCGTCTTCGCCTGAGGCCGCACGGCCCTGCCGGATCGCCGCCGTCGGGCCGGCGGCGATCCCCGGCATTCAGCGTCCGGCGAGAGCGCATTTCTTCGCGCGGAAGAACCCTATGTCGAACGTGAAGCTCCCGTCCGGCTCGGTCTCGAAATAGCCGCTCGCGGCCCTCGAAACCGACTTCTGCAGGGCCCGGATCACATCGACCTGAACCTGCGGCGTTTGCATCCGTTCGACCCACGACGAAAACTCGAGACGCAGCCGGAAACGGTGGTGCGAAAGCGACACCAGGCCGGCGCGCGCCATGGCAGTCTCCCATTCGGCACGGGTATAGTTTCGCACGTGGGAGCAATCCCTCAACATCTCGACGGTCTGGTAGTAGGTGTCGAGCAGCGGCCGGCCGGGCGAGATCGAATTGGCGAAGCCCGCCACGCCTCCCGGCTTGAGGACGCGCGAGACCTCGCGCAGCGCAAGTTCCAGATCCTGCCAGTGATGCGCGCTGAACCTGCTCAGCACCATGTCGAAACTGGCATCGTCGAACGGCAGCTTCTCAGCGACGCCCTTGCGGGTACGCACGTTGGAAAGGCCCCGCTTCATTGCTTCACCGGCGACGACGTCGAGCATCTCCTGCGACAGGTCGTACGCCATGACCTCGCTTGCATGCCGGGCGACGTTGAACGTGACGTGCCCGCCGCCGCAGCCGAGATCGAGCACCCGACCGCCCGGATGATCGGCGACCAGCGAGACGAGCGCCTGAAGGTCCTCCCCGCCGGCGTGAACGGCGCTCTTCAGATAGGCGCCGGCCCGCGCTCCGAACTGGCCGCCGACCACGCTCTCGTGACTGTCTTCCTGCGCCATGGACGCTCTCCTTCTATGCTGCGATGGACCGAGCATACCGCCTCGCGTAAACTGGTTTAAGGTCCCCACTTATACTGGTATGAATTGCACCATGATCGACGTGCCGGACGCCGCGCAGCGCAAGGAACTGGGCGACTTCGTGCGCGCCTGCCGGGAAAGGATGACGCCGGCCGCGATCGGCCTGCCCGCCGGCGCGCGCCGCCGCACCCCGGGCCTCCGTCGCGAGGAAGTGGCGCAACTGAGCGGCCTCAGCCTGACCTGGTACACCTGGCTCGAACAGGGTCGCGACATTTCCGTTTCGGCGAGCGCGCTGTCCCGCCTCGCCGCGGCACTGCAGTTGACGAGGGCAGAGCGGACCTATCTCTTCGAACTCGCCGCACGGCGGGACCCCGATCGGGAAGTCTCCGGTCCGGCCGCCCTGCCCGCCATGCTCGACGCTTGCGTAGCCGTGATCGGGGCGCCGGCCTATGTGCTCGACCGGGCCTGGAACGTGCGGGCCTGGAACCGCCACGCCGAACATCTCTTCAGCGGGTGGCTCGACGTCGATCCGCGTCCCAATCTCCTGCGCTTCATCTTCCTCAGCGAAGCGGCGCGGCGGCTCATTCGCGACCACGAGGTCCGCACGCGGCGCGTCGTGTCGGAGTTCCGCGCCGACGTGAGCGCCCGGATCGACGACGCGCCGATACGGGCGCTCGTCGACGAACTGCGCGACAGGAGCCCTCTCTTCGCACGTCTGTGGGAAGAACACTCCGTCCTGGGACGCGAAGGCGGCGAGCGCACCTTCGACCATCCGCACGCAGGATTGCTGGTCTACGATCAGGTGACTTTCGACGTTGCGGCGCAGAAGGGCCTGAAGCTTGCGGTCCTGCTTCCCCGGCAGCCGTGAATTCATCCGGTCAGGCGGTGCCGCTTCCCCAGGGGCCGTGCTGCCCGTCTGCCGGTTCGTCGATGCGCCGGAACCCGTGAGCACCGAAGAAGTCGCGCTGGGCCTGGACGAGATTGGCAGTGCCCCGGCCGCGCCGGTAGCTGTCGAAATAGGAGAGCGCGCTGGCGAGTGCCGGAACCGGCAGTCCGGCGTTCACCGCCGACGACACGACGAAGCGCAGCGCCGCATCGCACTCTTCGAGCATGGCGGAGAATTTCGGCGTCACGGCGAGGTTGGCCGCGTCGGGAGTTTCATCGAAGGCCTTGGCGATCTCGTCGAGAAAGGCGGAGCGGATGATGCATCCGGCCCGCCAGATCTTGGCGATGGTCGGCATCGGCAGGTTCCAGCCGAACTCCCGCGAGGCGCCGGCCATCACCGCGAATCCCTGCGCATAGGCTCCGACCTTGCCGGCGAGCAGCGCCAGTTCCAGCGCGTCGATCACCTTTTCCGCATCCATCGCGGCAAGGCTCGACGCATCCGGCAGGCCGAAGATTTCCTCCGCCGCCTCCCGCTCCTTCTTCATCGACGACAGGCTGCGCGCCGCCACCGCCGCCTCGATCGCCGTCGCCGGAATCCCCATCATCTGGCTCTCGATGACCGCCCAGCGGCCGGTTCCCTTCTGGCCGGCCGAATCGAGGATCATGTCGACCATGGGGCTGCCGGTCTTCGGATCGCTCGCTGCAAGTACGTTGCCGGTGATCTCGATGAGGTACGAATCGAGCCGGCCGGTGTTCCAGGTCTCGAACACGGTGCCGATCGCGCCGGCCTCCATGCCGAGCCCGTCCCGCAGGATGCCGTAGACCTCGGCGATCATCTGCATGTCGGCATATTCGATGCCGTTGTGGATCGTCTTGACGAAGTGCCCGGCCCCGTTCTCGCCGAGCCAGGCGCAGCAAGGCTCGCCTTCGAACTTCGCCGAGATCGACGTCAGCACCTTCTCGACCCGCCGGTAGGAGGCTTCCGTGCCGCCGACCATGATCGAGGGGCCGTGCCGCGCCCCTTCCTCTCCTCCGGAAACGCCCATCCCGATGAAGGTGAGGCCGCTGTCCTCCAGGGCATCGAAACGCCGCATCGTATCGTGGAAGTTGGCGTTGCCGGCATCGATCAGGATGTCGTTCTTCTCCAGGAGCGGCTTCAGGTGCTCGATCTGCTCGTCGACCGGATCGCCGGCCTTGACCATGATGATCACCGGCCGCGGCGGCCGGATCGCGGCGACGAATTCCTCCAGGGTCTCGCAGGGAACGATCCGCGATTTCAGTTCGCCGGCGCTCTCGTGGAACTCCCGTGTCTTCGAAGTGGTGCGGTTGAACACGGCAATCGTGTTGCCCTTCTCCGCGATGTTGAGCGCAAGGTTGGCGCCCATCACGCCAAGGCCGATGAGGCCGATCTCAGCTTCAGACATGGTGTTCCTCGTCGTTTCCTCGAAACCGTCTATTTGGCACCCGACCCTGCGAAGGGCAAGGAAGAAGCATGGCAGCAGGATTTAGCGCCGCACGCGATAGTGATAGCCGTAGGCGAGGCGGTCGAAGCCGAGCGAACGATAGAGCGCAAGTGCCGGCGCGTTGTCGGCGACGACCTGCAGGGCCGCCGTATCCGCGCCGGCCGCACAAGCCCAGTCGATGAGCCCTCCGACGGCGCGCCGTCCGAGCCCCCTCCGGCGATGATCCGGGTCGGTGGCGACCGAATTGACGACGGCGACCCGGCGGTGGATGACGGCATAGGCCTGGGCGACCGTCTCGCCGTCGACGTCGATGCCGGCGAAACGGGCCGGCAGCCGGATCAGCCGGGTCATCTTCTCGTAGATGTCACGACCGGCCGCATCCGCGCCGGCAAGCCGCGAGCGCGCCGCAAGCCAGCTTCGTGACGGTGAAGCAGCGAGATGGACGCCCGCCTCGCTACCGCCGGCAACCGGCCGGCCCGAGAGATCGGCGACCAGGGTCAGCGTCCGGTCTTCGACGCCGTAGCCCCGCCCCGTCAGGACGTCGTCGAGATCCGGGGCAATGTCCGGGACGCGAAAGATCGCGTCCTGCCCCTGCTCCGCGTAGAACCGTTCCGCGAAGGCGACGACATCCACGGACGGTCCGCGGGGGCCACGCAGCGGATTGACCGAATTGCTCCGCCTGACCGGCCCGCCGGATCGACGCACCAGCCAGCCGTCGCGAAGGAGATTGGTCTCCGACGGCCAGGCATTGACGCATGCCTCCTCGATGCGCCAGTTGAAATCTTCGCTAGCTGGTCCCATGTGGCCTCATTGAACGGCCCCGGGTCGGGGCATAAACGCCTTTCGCTCTTGAATTTGCCGGGGCGATGGCGCACAGCGGCGGTCAATGTGACCATTGGCATTCGCGGCATAGTTTTCTATAGCTGCCCGCCGGCAACATTTTCAACGGGGACTGCAGCGTGACCGCTACCTTCGACAAAGTGGCTGACATCATCGCCGACACCAGCGAGATCGACCGCGACACCATCACGCCCGAAAGCCACACGATCGACGATCTCGGCATAGACAGCCTGGACTTCCTCGACATCGTGTTCGCGATCGACAAGGAATTCGGCATCAAGATTCCGCTCGAGAAGTGGACTCAGGAAGTCAACGACGGCAAGGTTTCGACGGAAGAATATTTCGTTTTGAAGAACCTCTGCGCCAAGATCGACGAATTGAGGGCGGCGAAGGCGTGATCCGCGCCCCGGCCGGTCGGACCCGATGCTTCTCGAATATTTTCAGATGATCGATCGGGTCGATTCCGTCGACCTCGCCCATGGCCGGCTGAGCGCGAGTTCAACCACGCCGGAAAAGAGCCCGGTCTTCGAGGGACATTTCCCGGGCATGCCCCTGGTGCCCGGTGTCCTTCTGGTGGAGACGATGGCCCAGGCGTCCGGCTTCCTGTTGCTCGCGCGCACCGACTTCGCTTCCATGCCGTTCCTCATCTCGGTCGACAGCGCCAAGCTTCGAACTTTCGTGGAGCCGTCGACCAAGCTGGAGATCGAGGCCTCGCTGGAACACGAGGGCTCGGGCTACGCCGTCACGAGGGCGCGCATCTCCAGTGCCGGCAAGAAGATCTGCGACGCCCAGCTCAAGCTGAGGCTGCTGCCCTTTTCGGATCTCCCGCTTGGCGATATCGTCAGGACACGCGCCGAACAGGTCGGGCTGACGGCGGCACTGGCGGCCCGTCCGCAAGAGACTGGAAAGCCCTGATGACGAAAGCACCCAACGACGTCGTGATCACGGGGATAGGCCTCGTCACCAGCGCCGGCGTCGGCCGTGCGGCGCACGAGGCCCTGCTCTCCGGCGCCGCCTCCTTCCCGCGGGTCGATACCGAACGCTTCGCCCCCTACCCGGTCCATCCCATGCCCGAGATCGACTGGTCCGAGCAGATTCCACGTCGCGGCGACCAGCGGCAGATGGAGAACTGGCAGAGGCTCGGCGTATTCGCCGCGGGCCTGGCGCTCGACGACGCCGGCCTGAAGGACGACGCCGAGACCTGCTCCACGATGGACATGGTCGTTGCCGCCGCCGGCGGCGAGCGCGATCAGGCCGTCGATTCGATGATCGTCGAGGAAGCCGCGAACCGTGACGATCCGGAGGTGCTGCTCAACGAAAAGCTGACGACCGAGCTGCGTCCGACCCTGTTCCTCGCCCAGCTGTCGAACCTGCTCGCCGGAAACATCTCCATCGTTCACAAGGTGACCGGTTCGTCCCGCACCCTGATGGGCGAGGAAGCCGCCGGGATCTCTGCCATCGAGATCGCCTACCGTCGCATCCGCGCCGGACAGTCGACTCACGCGCTCGTCGGCGGCGCGATGAATGCCGAACGCCGCGACATGCTTCTGCTGGTAGAGGCGATCGGAGGCAGCTCCACGGGCGAATGGCAGCCGCTCTGGTCACGCGACGCCGAACACGGCGGCGGTATCGTTCTCGGTTCCGGCGCGGTGTTCCTCGTTCTGGAATCGCGGGCGAATGCAGAAGCGCGCGGCGCGTCGATCTATGCCACGCTCGCCTCGGTCGAAGGAGATCGCGGCCCGCGGGACGACGGAAGGCTGGAGCGCCGGTTGCGCCATCTGGCGGATGCCACGGGCGCGACTTCGGCAGACCGCCCGGTCGTCTTCAGCGGAGCCTCGGGCCTCAGGCACATCACGGCCGAGGAACACCGCCTGCTCGCTGAGCTGTTTCCCTCCGCGCCCGTCCGGGGATTTGCGGGCGTTACCGGGCACCTGATCGAACCGGCCTTCCCGCTTGGCGTGGCGCTGGCTGCGCTGGCCCTCAAGTCCGGCGCGAAGGTGCCACCCTTCGACCCCGCCGGCGAAGCGGCCATGGACGCCCCCGCGTCCTCGGCCATCGTCACAACCCTCGGCCATGTGCGCGGCGAAGGCATCGCCGTGCTCGCGGCCGAAGGCCGATAGGGATGCCCGCCATGAGCGCATCGCGCTATACCGATCATCTTGGCCGTCCTCTCGTCGCCATCACGGGGATGGGGGTCGTTTCCTCGCTCGGCCGCGGGCTGCAGGACAACTGGAAAGCCCTGACCGGCGGCGTCTCCGGCATTCACGAAATCCGGCGCTTTCCGACGGACAGGCTCGCCACCCGTATTTCGGGAACCGTGGATTTCCTCGATCTGCCGGCTCAAAATGCCGTCGAGCGTTCCTCCGCCATGGCAATCGAGACGACCCAGGAGGCGCTTGCGCAAGCCGGCATGTCCGGTGAGTTCGGCGGCCCGCTTTTCCTTGCGGCCCCTCCCGTCGAGCCGGAATGGAGCCAGCGCTTCCAGATCGCCAGGCGCTCGCCGCCGTCGAAGGAGCCGGGCGACGTCTACGCCCGCTTCCTGGAGGCGATGCGCAGGGAGCCCGACCCAGTGTTCCATGAATCGGTACTGTTCGGCGCCATATCGGAGCGCCTCGCCGACAGGTTCGGCACGCGCGGGCTGCCGGTTACATTGTCGACCGCATGCGCATCGGGCGCTACCGCCATACAGCTCGGCGTGGAAGCAATCCGCCAGGGCCGAGCGGACCGGGCCCTCACGGTGGCGACCGACGGCTCCGTCAACGCCGAGGCGCTGATCCGGTTCTCGCTGCTCTCCGCCCTGTCGACCCAGAACGACCCCCCCGAAAAGGCCTCTCGTCCCTTCACCAGGAACCGCGACGGCTTCGTCATCGCCGAAGGAGCAGCCACGCTGGTGCTGGAATCGCTCGAAGCGGCCGAGGCGCGCGGTGCGAGGATACTCGGCATCATGAAGGGCTGCGGCGAGAAGGCGGATCACTTCCACCGCACCCGTTCCTCGCCGGACGGCGCCCCTGCGATCGCGTGCGTGCGCGAGGCGCTCGCCGATGCCGGGCTCGGCGAAGGCGGCATCGGCTACGTCAACGCCCATGGCACCTCGACGCCTGAAAACGACAAGATGGAATACCTGACCCTCTCGACCGTCTTCGGGGAGGAACTGAAGAACATTCCGGTCTCTTCGAACAAGTCGATGATCGGCCATACCCTTACGGCCGCGGGCGCCATCGAGGCGGTCTTCTCGCTGATGACCATGCACACGGGAACACTGCCGCCGACGATCAACTACGACAATCCCGACCCCGCGATCGAGCTCGACGTCGTGCCCAACGTCAAGCGCGACCGGCAAGTGACGAGCGTGCTGTCGAACTCCTTCGGCTTCGGCGGACAGAACGCCTGCCTTGTCATGACGGCCGAACCCGCTTAAGCGGTCGACGCAATTCGAACGCCAGCAAGGAAGCGCCGCGCCGCGGCGAAGGACACTCTCATGCGCGCATTGCAACTCGTCGAAGACCGCAAACTCGAGATCGTCGAGGTGTCGCCGCCCGGAGCCCCCGGGATCGGCGAGGTGACAGTGCGCATCAAGGCCGTGGCGCTGAACCATATCGATGTCTGGGGCTGGCGCGGCATGGCGTTCGCCAAGCGGAAGATGCCGCTTGTCGTCGGCGCGGAGGCCGCCGGCGAGGTCCATGCCGTCGGCCACGGCGTCTCTGACCTCCTGCCCGGCCAGATCGTCTCGATCTACGGCGCGCGCACCTGCGGCCTGTGCCGTGCCTGCCGCGAGGGACGCGACAACCTCTGCGAGAACGTCGGCGGGGTCCACGGGTTTCATCTCGACGGCTTCGCCTGCGAGGAGGTCAACCTGCCGGCCCGCCTCCTCGTTCCCGCCCCTCCCGGCGTCGACGCCATCGCGGCCGCCCTCGCCCCGGTCACCTTCGGCACGGTCGAGCACATGCTCTTCGACAACGCGAGGCTGGAGCCGGGCGAAACCATCCTCGTCCACGCCGGCGGTTCGGGCATAGGTTCCGCCGCCATCCAGCTCGCGAAAAAGATGGGCTGCACCGTCATCACCACGGTCGGGTCCGACGAGAAGATGGACAAGGCACGGGCCCTCGGCGCCGACCACGTCATCAACTATCGCGAGGACCGCTTCGAGGGCGTCACCCGGAAGCTGACCGGGAAGAAGGGTGTCGACGTCGTCTTCGAGCACGTCGGGGCCGACACCTGGGCCGGCTCGATGCTTTGCCTGAAACGCGGCGGCAGGCTCGTGACCTGCGGTTCGACATCGGGGGTCTCGACGCAGATCAACCTCATGCAGCTCTTCCAGCAGCAGCTGAAGCTATTCGGCTCGTTCGGGTGCCGGATGGAGAACATGGCGGACGCCATGCAGAAAATGGCGCGCGGCCTCGTGCACCCGGTCATCGACACGGAAATCGGCTTTGACGGCATCGAGATGGCCCTTGAGCGCATGGAAAGCCGGAAGGTGTTCGGCAAGATCATCCTGAAGATCGACTGAGCGCGCGCGAATGAAACTTTTCGTCACGCGGCTCGTCCTGGGGCTGCGGCGTCTCCGGGACTGGATCGTAGCACAGCTGCTTTTCGGTGTTCTTGCCGTTCTCTCCCGCCTGCCCTTCGACAAGGCGATCGGGGTAGTCGACGCTCTGGCCGTGCGGCTGGGACCGCTGTCCTCCCGCCACAAGCTGGCGCTCGCCAACCTGAAAAACGCCTTCCCGGAGAAGAGCGACGAGGAACGCGAGGCGATCGCCCTGGAAATGTGGGTCAGCATGGCCCGTCTCGCGGCCGAATACATCTTCCTGGACCAGATCTTCGACTTCGATCCGGAGCGCAACGGCAAGGATCGCATAGAGGTCGAGGGGATCCCGATCTTCACCGATCTCCTGGAGAACCCCCGTCCCTTCATCGTCTTCACCGCGCACACAGGCAATTTCGAGCTGCTCCCCATCGCGGCCGCCACATTCGGCCTGGATGTCACGGCCCTCTTCCGTCCCCCGAACAATCCCTACATCGCCAGACGGCTCTTTTCTGAGCGGCACACTCGTTCCGGCGCGCTCGTGCCCTCGCATGCCGGTGCCGCCTGGAACCTCGCCCGGGCGCTCGACCGGGGCGCCGGCGTCGGCATGCTGGTCGACCAGAAGTTCGGCAAGGGTCCGAAGACCACCTTCTTCGGGCAGGAGGTGCAGACCAACCCGCTGCTCGCCAAGCTCGTGCGACAATATGAATGCGAGGTCTTTCCCGCGCGCTCGATCCGGCTGCCGGACAACCGGTTCCGCCTCGTCATCGAGCCGGCGATCGAGTTACCGAGGACCGGCGACGGCAGCATAGACGTACCCGCGACCGCGCAGCTTCTCAACGACAAGGTCGAGGCCTGGGTGCGCGAACGTCCCGGCCAGTGGCAATGGTTTCACGACCGCTGGCGCATCCGGCACTCGCTCTGAACCTTGCGGCCGCCGCAGCCGTTCAGGGTATGACGACGATTTCCGAGTTGCGCAGGCCCTCCTCGCGCACCATCTCGAACAGGATCGCCGCATTCGCAGGATGGAGCCTTATGCACCCGTGCGAGGCCGGCCGCCCCAGGCGGCGGATCGCATCGGTGCCGTGCACGGCGTAGCCACCTTTGAAGAAGATCGCGTAAGGCATTGGAGCGTCGTCGTATTTCTTCGAGCGGTGATAACGCGAAAGCCATTTGGCCCGGTAGCGGCCGACAGGCGTGTGATAACCACGACGGGCCGTGGAAACGCGCCATCGATATTCGACCACGCCATCCTGGCTGACGGTCATGGTCTGCGCCGAAAGGTCGACGCGAGCGACGAGCGAACCGGCCCATGCGCCCGGACACGAGAGCCCGAGACAAACGGCGGCCGCCGCGAAACAAAACAGCAATTTCTGCACTTCGATGTCCCCCGGTACTTGAAACAGGAAGCCGGTCACACCGCATTTCACCGCAATCTACGTGCAGAAGCGAAGGAATGCAAACAGAAGATGAATTAGTAAAACATAACTTAAATTGCCGCCAGACCCGCGCAGACGAGGACCAGCAGCGCGAGCCCGCTGGCGGCATGCCGGAACAAGGCCAGCGCGGCGGCGACGTCGCCTGTGCCCGCGGACCGGCGGCCGGCGGCATTCAGTACCGGCTCTTGCACCGCGACGCCACCATAGCTGCGCGGACCGCCAAGCGCGAGATCGAGCGCACCGCCCATCGCCGCCTCGGGCCATCCGGCGTTTGGGGACCGGTGCAGGCCGGCATCCCTGAGCGCGGTCTCGATTGCCCGCCGTCCTGCCGGACGTCCCGCGGAGACGGCGGCCGCCAGGCCGATCAGCAGGGCGGAGAGCCGCGCCGCGGGCCAGTTCACCGCATCGTCGAGCAGGGCAGCACCCCGACCGAACTCCAGGTAGCGCGGGCTCTTGTGTCCGATCATCGAGTCGGCGGTGTTGAGCATCTTGTAGGCGATGAGGCCCGGCAGCCCCAGTACGGCATACCACAGTGCGGGTGCCACGACGCCGTCGGCGAAATTCTCCGCGAGGCTCTCGATCGCCGCCCTGCAGATGCCCGAGGCATCGAGCTTCTGCGGGTCGCGGCCGACGATCATGGAGACCGCGCGACGTCCGGCCACCAGGCCGCCGGTACGCAACGCCTCCGCCACCCCCGCGACATGGTCGGCAAGGCTCTTCTGCGCGAGGAAGACCGCAACGAGGACAATCTCGATCAACGGACCTGCCGGCCCGGCAAGACGCAGCACGCGCTCGAGCGCGACGCCGGCGACGAGAGCCGCCAGAAGCAGGAGCACTATGACCAGCCATCCGTTCCGCCGGCGGCCGGCCGCAGCCTCCTCGGGCCGGTTGAAGATGCCGTCGAGCATGGAGATCGCCGCCCCGAAGCCCGCGACCGGATGAGGCAGGCGTCGCCAGAGCCAGTCCGGGTCGCCGAGCCAGCGGTCGAGAAGGAGTGCCACGAAGAGGATCAGAAAATGCTGGGTCACTGCATCGTCCTGGGATTCAGCACGGTTCCGCGGCGAGAGCGCGCAGGAAACGCGCCTCCGCCGCCGCGTCGGGGGCCAGCCCGATGCGCAGCCAGTTCGGCGCATAGTCGAATGTCCGCACGAGAACATGCCGGCGGCAGAGCGAGTCGTGCAGGTCGCGGGCACGGGCGTGGTCGACCAGAAAGAACAACGAGGTTTCGCCGCGAATGACGAGGTCCGCGCGGCCAAGGACTTCCCGCATCGCGGCGTGCCGCTCGGCGATCGACGAGCGCAGGCCCGCCAGCACCTCGACGTCGCCCATCAGCGCCCGTGAAACCGCCAGCGCCGGACCGGAGACGGGCCAGGGGCCGAACGCCCTCTCGAGCCTTTCCAGGATTTCGCCGGGTCCCAGCACGAAACCGAGCCGCATGCCGGCGAGACCGAAGAACTTGCCGAAGGAGCGCAGGACGATCAGTCCCTCGCAACGGCCCGCATCGCCGGCCACGCTCTCGCCCGGATCGGCATCGGCGAACGCCTCGTCGACCACGAGGTGGCCGCCCCGGCCGCCAAGCTCGCGGGCCAGTGACAGCAATTCGCTTCGCGGCGTCTTTCGCCCGTCGGGATTGTTCGGATTGACGATTATGACGAGACCGTGTTCCGGACCGACCTCCGCGAGGGCCCGGACCTCGTCCGTTCCAATTCCGGCCTGCCGCAGAACCAGGCCGTATTCCCCATAGGTCGGCGCCAGCACCGCCGCCCGCGCTCCTGCCTGCACGAGAAGCGGCAGGCGCTGGATCACTGCCTGGATGCCGGGAACCGGGAGCGGCCGCGCGCCGGCCGTCCGGTAGAAGACCGCAGCAGCCTCGCGCGCGGCGTCGACCTGATACTGCTCCGGCAACCGGTGCCATGCGGCCGCTGGAATGTCCGGCAGCGATGCGGGCACGGGATTGATGCCGGTCGAGAGATCGAGCCAGCCTGACGGGTCGCCTCCGTAGCGCCGGGCAGCCTCGCCGATCCCGCCGCCATGCCTTATCGCCGGCTCAGGCATCGCCATCCGCCACGTCTATGACATGCATGAACGATCCCGCCACCCGGCCGCGGCGAAGGCCGACGTCTCCGATCAGGGCGCCGGTCGCGTCGGTCGCCCGGAAGAGACGCTCGCCCTCTCCTTCCGATAGGATGGAGGACTGGTGGAATTCGTGGGCGGTGAGCGGCCGGTCCCAGACGAACTCGCCGCAGGGAACCAGTCGCCGATAGCCGAGGATCCGTCTGCGCTCGCGGAAGCTGGTCACGAGCGGAAGCGCTTCCAGCATCCGGTGCGAGTTGCCGTCTTCGTCGATCAGAGCCTCGCCGAGCGCCATGTAGCCCCCGCATTCGCCATAGACGCAGGCGCCGCGCGCGATCGCCTCGCCGATGCCGCGGCGGAAGGCGTCGGCACCCGCTATTCGTCCCGCGTGCAACTCCGGGTAACCGCCGGGCAGAAAGACGGCATCGCAGTCTGCTGCCGGCGCCTCGTCGGCGAGAGGCGAGAAAAAACCGAGCGTGGCGCCGCGCCGGCGCCAGTCGAGGAGCAGGTGCTCGTAGATGAAGGCGAAGGCGGCATCTCGCGCGATCGAAACGCGCTGCCCGAGCGGCGGAAGCCGCGATATGTTGGCGTAGGAAACCGGCGGCTTCAGGGAGCCGGCGATGCCGAGCAGGCGATCGACGTCGACGGAATGCTCGACGCATGTCGCGGCATGGGAGATGAATTCATCGAGCGCCGGGTGCTCGCCGGCTTGCACCAGCCCCAGGTGGCGCTCGGGCAGCGACAGGCGGTCGTCGCGTGGCAGCACACCGAGGACCGGCGTTCCGATCCGGTCGAGCGCGCCCCGAAGCATCGCTTCGTGCCGCGCGCTGCCGACGCGGTTGAGCACGACGCCGGCGACGAAGACGTCGTCACGATACGAACGGAAACCGGATGCAAGCGCCGCGACCGAATGGGACTGGCGCGAGCAGTCGATCACGAGAACGACCGGCAGCGACAGAAGGGCGGCAAGGTCGGCCGCCGAGCCGCTGCCGTCCGGGGCTCCGTCGAACAGGCCCATCATCGCCTCGATGACCAGCATCCGCCCGCCGTCGAACCGAGCCAGCGCCGCGTTCGCACCGATGAGATCGGGGCGCATCGCCCAGGGATCGTAGTTCAGGCACGCCACCCCGCTCGCCGCCGCATGAAAGGCGGGGTCTATGTAGTCCGGGCCCGCCTTGCCCGGCGCGAGCGAAATGCCGCGTTTCCTCAGCGCCCGCAGGAGGCCAAGCGTGAAGGTCGTCTTTCCGGAGCCCGACGCCGGTGCCGCGATCAGCAGTCCGCTCATGCCTTGCTCCTGCCTGCAGGCGCCCTGCCGGGCAGCGGATCGGGATCGAGCAGGCGCCCCAACTCGGCACCCAGCCAGTCGAGCCCAGCCCGCAGGCGCACGACCTCGCCGACGACGACGACGGCCGGCGGCTGCAGGCCGGACGCGGCGACGTCCGCCGCAGCACGGCCGAGCGTGGTTTCCAGCACCTGCTGGCGATCCGTCGCGGCGTTGCAGACGAAGGCCACGGCCTCGTCGGAGGCCCGCCCGGCCGCCATCAGCCGTTCCGCGATCACCCCGATATGCTTCATGGCCATGTACATCACGATCACCGGCGAGCCTCGCGCGATCGCCTGCCAGTCGATCCGGTCGGGCACGATGCCGGACGAGTCATGACCGGTGAGGAAGGTGACGGAATGGTTCGTCTCGCGGTGCGTCGCGGGAATGCCGGCATAGGCGAGCCCGCCGATGCCCGCCGTGATGCCCGGGACGATGCGGAACGGTACCCCATGGGCGACCAGCATAAGCGCCTCCTCGCCGCCACGCCCGAAGACGAGCGGATCGCCACCCTTGAGACGCAGCACGCGATGGCCGGCGCGGGCCAGTTCGACGAGCCGGAGCGAGATGTCCCTCTGCCTCGCCGAGGGCTTGCCGCCGCGCTTTCCCGCATATTCGAGCACGGCGCCCGGCCGCGCGAGCTTCAGGCAACCGCCGTCGACCAGCGCATCGTAGACGATGAAATCCGCCTGCCGCAGCGCGTGCGCGGCGTGCAGGGTCAGCAGGCCCGGGTCTCCCGGTCCGGCTCCCACCAGCCATACTGTCCCCGGCTTCATCTCCGGCAGGCCATCAAACGGATCGGCCATGTGCGCCCCCTTCGATCCAATCGACCGCAACCGGCGGCCGATGCCTCGTGCCACCCTTCCGCCAGAGACCGCGGCGCCCTATAAGCGGCTGATGACCGGCAATTCCGAAAGCAACCCCGGCACTGCCAGGAAACCCGGCGGAGAACTGCGCCGAGGCTGGACGACAGGCGCCTGCGCGACCGCCGCGACAAAGGCAGCGCTGACCGCCTTGCTCGCCGGAGAGTTTCCCGACCCGGTAACGATACGCCTGCCCAAGGGAGAGGAGCCGAGCTTCCCGCTCGCTTTCGAGGCGCAAGGCGACGGCTATGCCAGCGCCGGGGTGGTCAAGGACGCCGGCGACGATCCGGACGTCACCAACGGCGTGACGGTGATCTCCACCGTCCGCCCTCTCCCGCCCGGCAGCGGTGTCCGCTTTTCCGCCGGCGAAGGCGTCGGCACGGTCACGAAGCCGGGCCTGCCCATCGGCCCCGGCGAACCGGCAATCAACCCGATCCCGCGCGAGATGATGTGCGACGTCGTTGAATCGGTATGCCGGGAACATGGCGTAAATGCCGATATTGAAATACGAATCTCCATTCCCGGCGGCGGCGAGATCGCTGGCCGGACCTGGAACCCGCGGCTCGGCATTGTCGGCGGCCTGTCCGTTCTCGGGACGACCGGCATCGTCCACCCGTTTTCCTGCGCGGCCTGGATCCATTCGATCCATCGCGGCATCGACGTCGCGCGCGCCGAGGGGCTTGGCCACGTCCTCGGCGCCACCGGCTCGACATCCGAAAAGGCGGCGCAGGCACTTCACGGACTGCCGGACGGGGCGCTCCTCGACATGGGCGACTTCGCGGGAGGCTTGCTCAAGTACCTGCGCGAGCATCCGATCGACCGCCTGACGATCGCCGGCGGCTTCGCCAAGATGGCCAAGCTGGCGCAGGGAGCGCTCGACCTCCACTCCTCCCGCAGCCAGGTCGACACGAAGTTCCTCGCCGATCTCGTCGAGCAACTGACTTCCGACACCTCCCTCCGGCCGCGGATTCTCGATGCCAACACCGCGCTCGAAGTCCTTGAACTGACTCGCGCCCACGGCATCGACCTCGCCGCCGCGGTGGCCGAAGGCGCACGCCGCACGGCCCTGCGTACCCTCCGCGACGCACCGGTCGAAGTCGATGTCGTCGTCACGGATCGCAGCGGTGAAATCCTTTCCCATGTCCGCTAGGCGCATTCTCGTTCTCGGCGGCACAAGGGAGGCCGCCATTCTCGCCGGCCGGCTGGCAGGTCGCGGCGACCTCGAGATCGTAACCTCGCTCGCCGGTCGCACGTCCAGTCCGGCGCCGGTCCGCGGCGCAGTGCGCATCGGCGGCTTCGGCGGTGCGGACGGGCTTGCCCGGTACATCGTGGATGAACGCATCGACCTGCTCGTCGACGCGACACATCCCTTCGCACCAGCGATCTCGGATAACGCCGCTGCTGCGGCCGCGCGCACGGCAACGCCGCGCATGGTCCTCGTTCGACCGGAGTGGAGCCCGGAACCGGGCGACCGGTGGGAGGCGGTCGGGAACGTCGAAGCGGCCCGGCAGGCACTTCCCACCGGCGCCCGCGTGCTGCTGGCGCTCGGCAGGCAGCATATCGCCCCCTTCGGCAAGCGCCCGGACTGCTTCTTCCTCGTGCGGATGATCGACGCTCCGGCGGAACCTCTGCCGCTCGGCCCGCACGAGCTTGTCGTCGGCCGCCCCGGCATCACCAGCGAAGCGGAAGCCGGGCTGCTGCGCCGATACGCGATCACCCACGTCGTCTGCCGGAACTCGGGCGGCAGCGGCGCCCGCGCGAAGCTGGTCGCAGCTCGCGAGCTCTGCCTGGCCGTCTTGATGATCCGCCGTCCGCCGCCGCCAGAGGGCCGCATCTTCTCCGACCTGGATGATCTGGTTGCCGCCATCGATCAGGCCTGAACCTTTTTCTTCCCCCGATTTCGCAGCACATGCGCATAACCGGCATCGTACAAGGCAGAATCCCGAAAGTCGTGCTCGCCGAAGACCCGGCCGACGAAGATCAGGGCCGTGCGCGTGATCTTGGCCTTCCGGACCTCGTCCCTCATGCCAGCGAGCGTCGTGCGGATGTAGAGCTCGTCGGGCCACGTCGCCCGATAGGCTATCACCACGGGGCAGTCGTCACCATAATGCGGCGCGAGCGCCTCTCGAACGTACGGCAGGTTGCGTATGGACAGGTGGATCGCGAGCGTCGCCCCCGACCTGCCGAGGATTTCCAGCTGCTCCCCCTCCGGCATCGCCGATGCCTTCATGCCGGTGCGCGTGACGATCACGGTCTGCGCGATTTCCGGAAGGGTCAGCTCGGTCTTCAGGCGCGCGGCCGCGCCGGCGAAGGCCGGAACCCCGGGAACCACCTCGTATGCGATGCCGAGTTCGTCGAGCCGCCGCATCTGCTCGGCTATCGCACCGTAGAGCGACGGATCGCCGGAATGCACCCGCGCCACGTCCTCTCCGCGGCGCTCGGCACTCTCGATCTCCGCGAGGATCTCGTCGAGGTTCATCGACGCCGTGTCGCGCACGAGCGCCCCTTCCGGAGCCGCCTCGACGATCTCGCGCGGCACCAGCGAGCCGGCATAGAGGCAGACCGGGCACCGCTCGATGAGCCTCAACCCGCGCACGGTGATCAGGTCCGGCGCACCCGGCCCCGCACCGATGAAATGAACGGTCATTCGGCAGCATCCTTCGTCTGGCTGGTCTTCATCGCACTGCCGGCCTTCCCGGCATATCCGCGCGGCGTGTAGACCCATGTGCGGCCGTCGCCGGTGCTGACCGTCCTGCTCTGCGAAGAGCCCACGACCACCACGGTGAGCATGTCGACGTCGTCGACGGCGAGCTCGCCAAGCGGGACGACCCGCACTGCCTCTCCCTCGCGTCCGAGACTGGTGGCGAGAACCACCGGGGTGTCGGCCGGCCTTGCAGCGAGCAATCTGTCGCGGGCATGGGCAAGCTGGGTACGCCGGCGCCGCGAAACCGGGTTGTAGAAGGCGATGACGAAATCACCGACGGCGGCGGCCTCGACGCGCCGCTCGATGTCCTCCCACGGCGTCAGAAGGTCCGACAGCGATATGGTGCAGAAGTCGTGCCCGAGCGGCGCACCGACACGTGCGGCAGCCGCCTGCAGCGCCGAGATGCCCGGCGCGACGGCAATCTCGATGCGGCGTGCCGCATCGGAAAGGTCGTCGTTCCCTCCGCCGGTATCGAGCAGTTCGAAAACCAGCGTCGCCATGGCGTAGATGCCGGCGTCTCCCGAGCAGACGAGAGCGACGGTCCTCCCCTCGCCGGCGAGCTCCATCGCGTGCCGCACGCGCGCCTCCTCCCTGCCGAGGTCGAAGTCGTGACGCCTCTTTCCGGCGGCGAGCGGACCGAGCAGATCGAGATAGAGCGAATAGCCGACGAGGTCGCTCGCCTGCGCCAACATGCGCGAGGCTTCCGGCGAACGCCAGCCCTCGGAGCCGGGCCCGATGCCGACGACGAAGAGCCCGCCTCTCGCGCGGCCGGTCGCACCGGCGTCGATCGGCTGCATCGCCCGCGCCAGCGCCGCGGTCGCGCCGGAGCGCTTCGTCTTCGGCACGACCAGGACGCCATCGGCACCCGCCGCGGCAAGGGCCGCGCCCTCGGCAACGCCGTGGCAACCGACCTCGGCGAAGACCACCTCCGACGGACTGGCGAGACGGCCGGCTTCCGCCTCCAGCCGCTGCGCCGTGAAGAACCGTGCAGGAACCCCGAAATAAGCGGCGACGGCATGAACCGCCGCCTCGTCCGCCTTCAGGTCGACGGAGACCACCACCGAAAGGCTCTCGCGCGAAAGACCGCTCTCCGCCAGCACGCTTTCGGCCAGTTCGATCGCCTCGAGAGGATCGGCGCCTCGCGCGGCTCCCACGCCGAGCGCCAGCGTCTTGGGGCGGTAGACGAGCTGCAGCGCATCCTCCGGAAGCGCCTTCTCGCTGACCACGAGCGAAACCGCGCCCGCTCCGTCGAACGGCAGGTTGCTTTCCTCGAGCCATGCCGCGCTGCCTTCGCGCCGGACCGAGGCGCCGGCGACGATTTCCGCCATCACGGCCTTCGCGCTTTCCGGATTCGCGAGCACGTAGCCGGCAGGCGGCGCATCCAGCGCCACCCCGAAGCGCAGGTCGCCGGCCGTCGTCACCGCGGCATGCCCGCCCGTGATGTCCGCGATCCTGCGCGCAAGATCGTTCGCGCCGTGATGCCCTCCGAGCAGGGGAACGACGCTGGCGCCATCCTCCGAGACCGCAAGCACCGGCGGCTCGCTCCACTTGTCGCGAAGATGGGGGGCGAGAAGGCGCACCAGTGCGCCGGCGGCCATCAGCCCGATGATGGGCCGCCCGCTGCGAAACAGCTCGGCGAGATGCGCTCCGGGATCGCAAAAGGCGACGTCGGCGGCGCCGTCGGGAACCCGCGCGGATCCATGCAGTTCCCCGCCGAGCCCTCGCGCGATTTCCCGGCCTCGCGGAAGCGCCGCCTCGGTCAGCGCCACGACAACAGGCACCGTCACCTCAAGCATCTGTCCGTTCCTTGCTTGCGGCGCCGAGCGGCAGCCGCGAAATCCATTCCTCCGCGCCGCGATAGACGAGGATCATCGAAAAATACGGCGCGCTGTCGCTGCCGACGGCGGCGAGCGGCAGCAGACGCTCCTCGGGCAGGCTAACGCGCTCCAGATAGGCTGCGCCGGCATCGAGATTCATCTTCTCAAGCAAAGTCCGTATCCGGCTGAAATGACGCCCGATCTTGATGATGACCGAAGCGTCCGCAGCCGCCAGCCGCCGTTCGAGCTCGTCGTCCGGAAGCGGACCCGGCACCACCGTTAGGACATCGTTGCGCGCCGCCATCGGACGCTTCACCGCGGCGGCGCCCGCCATGATCGAGGATACGCCGGGGACGATCTCGCAGGCGTAGCGCCCGGCCAGCCGCTCGAAGAGGTACATGAAGGATCCGTAGAAGAACGGATCGCCCTCGCAAAGCGCCGCCACGTCGCGCCCCTCGTCGAGATGAAGGCCGATCGTCTCGGCCGCCTTGTCGTAGACATCCCTGGCGGGAAACCGCTCGACCCGCATCGGTACGATGATCGGCACCTCGATCTGCTCGCGCCGGAGATAGGGGGCGGCGATCCTCCGGGCGAAGCTGTCGCCGCTTTCCGGCGCCGGGTAGGCGACTACGGGCGCGGCGGTCAGCAGGCGATGGGCCTTGAGCGTCAGCAGTTCCGGATCGCCGGGCCCGAGCCCGAGGCCGAAGAGAGTGCCCGTCACCATGCTGCCCCCTTCTGCCACGACCACGTCGTCACGGGCATCGCCGGCTTCCAGCCATGATAGGAACCGACCGGCTTCGCCCCATGGGTGGCGATCCGGGCGAGATCGCCTCCGCGATTTGCGAAGGCAGCGAGCAGGATCGCCTCGCTCTCCAGCGTCACGGCGTTCGCAACGAGCCGTCCGAATGGCTTGAGCGCCCGCACCGCCTGCTCGATCACCGCATCCGAAAGCCCGCCCCCGATGAAGACGGCATCCGGGGGCGGCAGGCCCTGCAACGCTTCCGGAGCAGTCCCTTCGACGAGCTTCAGCGCCGGCGCGCCGAGCGCGAGCGCGTTTTCGGCTGCCATGACACGACGGTCGGAACGCGGCTCGATCCCGACAGCACGGGCCTCGGGCGCCGCGCGCATCCATTCGATCGCCACCGAACCGCAGCCGGCCCCGATGTCCCAGAGCATGCCGCCGCGAACCGGCACGAGCTTCGCCAGCACGAGCGCGCGAACGGCCTGCTTGGTCATCTTGCCGTCATGGCGGAAGGACGCATCCGGCAGACCGGTGCGCGGCAGGACGGCGGCTCCCTCTCCCGCAACGCACTCGATGGCCAGCGTGTGGAAGTCGGGGACCTCAATGTCCCAGGTTCCGGCGGAACCGTCGAAACGCTCCTCCCGGGGTCCCCCCAGGGCGGCGAGCACCGTCATCCGCGAGGGGCCGTAACCCCGCTCGGCGAGCAGCCTCGCGACCGTCGCCGGGGAGGTCCGGTCCCTGGTCAGCACGATGAGGCGCGCACCGGGCTGGAAATACGGCAGGATCTGTTCGGCAGGTCGGCCGTGGATCGTCAGCGTCTCGACGTCCGCAAGCGACCACCCCATCCGGCAGGCGGCAAACTGGAAGGCGGAAAGCTGAGGATGGAAGCGGATCTCCGCGGCAGGGATAGCCCTGACGATGCGCGCCCCGACCGAGTACCAGAGCGGGTCTCCCGTCACCAGTACCACGACGCGCCGCCCCTTGAACGACCGGATCCGGTCGATCATCGCGTCGAAGGGAGACGGCCACGCCACGCGTTCGGCCGTCACCCCCGCGGCCAGCGACTGGTGCCGGTCGCCACCGATGATGACCTCCGCCGCCTCGACGAGCGCCCGCGCCGCCGGCGCAAGACCCGAGAAGCCGTCCTCGCCGATTCCAACGACATGCAGCCAGGGTTCGCTCATTGCTCTTTCGCCGCCAGCGCGTTTACCGCGGCCGAAGCCATGGCGCTGCCGCCGCGGCGCCCTCGGACGGTGACGAAAGGAATGCCGTGCGGCCTCGAGGCGAGCATCGCCTTGGACTCCGACGCCCCCACGAAGCCCACGGGAAAGCCGAGGATCAGCGCCGGCCGCGGCGCACCGTCCTCCAGCCGCTCCATCAGGCGGAAGAGAGCGGTCGGCGCGTTGCCGATCGCCACGACGGCGCCCTCCAGCCGATCGTCCCACAGATCGACCTGGGCGGCACTGCGCGTCGTTGCCAGAGCCTTCGCCTTCTCCGGAACCCGCCCGTCGGCGAGAAGGCAGACCACCTCGTTGCAAGCCGGAAGTCGCGAACGGATGACGCCGTGGCGCACCATCTCCGCATCGCAGACGATCGCGGCGCCTTGCCCGAGGGCGTCGGAACCCGCTTCCGCCGCCCCGGGAGAAAACGCGATGTCACCCGCCAGATCGATCATGCCGCAGGCATGAATCAACCTCACAGCCACCGCTTCCATCATGCCGGGAAACCGCGACAAATCCGCTTCGCGCCTGATCGTCGCAAAGGATCGCCGATAGATCTCGGCCGGGTCGCGGATATAGTCGGCGGCATTCATCCCGTCGACCTACTTCTTCGCCATCGAGCGCGGCCCGAGCGGATGATCGGCATGCGGATAGGGATGATGGTGGTGAGGATGATCTGACCTTGGTCGTGCCCGTGGGCGTGTCCGTGGGCGTGCCCGTGATCGTGCCCGTGATCGTGATCGTGATCATGATGCCGGCTGCGCTCCCGGTCGGACTGCCTGCGCAGGATCGAATCGGCCGGGTCCGTCGCGATCGCCGCGTCGGCGAATTCGGCATATCGTCCGCCGAGCGACACCGAGGGCGAATGTTGAAAGACGGGTTCGAGCGAGTTTGGCTCGGCGTGGGAATGGACCGGGGTGAACGGCAGCCCATGCTCGCGGCAGAAGTCCTCGTCCCGGCAGGACGCGTCGCAATCGCCGCCGCAGGGGCAGTTCTCCATCCCGCCCCCGATACCCTCGACATGGTGATGGTGGCTTTCCTGCGCCAGCCCGACCTCCGCCTCGAAGCCGAGCACCTGCTCGCGGTACTTGCACATCTGGCAGTTCATCAGCGCCTGCCCGTCGAGAATCTCCCGCACCCGGTCCTCGAAGGTGTCGAGCACGAGCGGATGGTCGTTGAGGTAGCCTGCCTTGACGAACTCGATCTCCGGATGCCGCGCCGCGACCACATCGGCATAGGAATAGATCCGCTTCACCAGCACCCCGGTGAAAAGAAAATAGGGGAAGACGACGATGCGCCTGTAGCCGAGGCGCACGGCATGTTCCAGGCCGGGCTCGACGAGCGGGAACGTCACGCCGGAATAGCAGGTCTCGCCCCAGCCGAAGCCCATGCCTTCCCAGAGCATGCGCATGACCTTGGCGACGTTCGAGTTCGCGTCCGGATCGGAGGCGCCGCGCCCGACGACCATGAGCAGCGTATCGTGCCGGTCGACCGGCCCGTTCGCCGCATCGGCGGCGGCAAGTGCCTCTTCGATGCGCGCCCCGGCAGCCCGTATCATCTTCAGGTCGATGCCGAGTTCGCGCCCGTAGTGGATCACCATCCCGGGATTCTGCGACTGATAAGTGTTGAGAACGGACGGGATGTCGTTCTTGGCATGGCCGGCGGCGAACAGCATGCCCGGGACCGCGAGGACGCGGGTCACGCCCTGTTCGCGCAGCCGGTCGAGGCCCTGCGAGATCACCGGATTGCAGAATTCGAGATAGCCGTATTCGACCGGCATGTCGGACCGGCGGCCGCGCAGCCCCTCGGCGACCTTCGAGAATTCGCGCGCTGCGTTCATGTTGCGGCTTCCGTGGCCGCAGACCATGATTCCGAGCTTCTCCGCTCCCGTCTTCGACTGATTTTCCACCGTGCCCGTCCCTTTTCGGCCCGCTCCGCATTGTCGATCGCTGCACGAAACGCCGAACGGCAACCTGCACCGCAGGGCCGAAACCGATCTGGACAGCCCCGGAATCGCCCCCCGGCATGGGTCGGGCTCACCGGAATTTCTCTCAGCCTGCTCGCTTCAGGCGCCGTCGCACAGTGGGGCGCAATCTAGGCGAAAGGGCCGAGGCCGGTCAAACGCGATTCCGACATCGCGGGCGCCGTTCGCGCCGCCGGCCTTCCGCCCCATTCAGCCCTTGCCGCTGACGCCGGCTTCCTCGAACGTCGCCATGCCGGAATGACAGAGCGCCGCCGACTTGACGATGCCGGCGGCCAGCGCTGCGCCCGTCCCCTCCCCGAGCCGCATGCCGAGATCGAGCAGCGGCTTCTTGCCGAGCTTCTCGAGGAGGCGCCGGTGACCCGGTTCGGCCGAGACGTGTCCGGCGATGCAATGGTCGAGCGCCGACGGATTGGCGGCGAACAGGACCGCGGCGGCCGCCCCGGTGACGTAGCCGTCGAGTATGACCGGGATGCGTTCCATCCGCGCGGCGAGAATGGCCCCCGCCATTGCGGCGATCTCCCGTCCGCCCAGGCGCCTCAACAGTTCGAGGGGATCCTTCAGATGCGGCTTGTGCAGGGAGACCGCGGCCTCTACGGCGGCTATCTTGCGCTGCATGCCCTCGCCGGCCGCGCCGGTGCCCGGTCCGACCCAGTCCGCCGCCTCGCCGCCGAAGAGTCCGTGGCAGATGGCCGCGGCGACCGTGGTGTTTCCGATTCCCATTTCTCCGACGCACAGGAGATCGGTCCCGCCGGCTATGGATTCCATGCCGAAAGCCATCGTGGCTGCGCAGTCGCGCTCGCTCAGCGCCGCTTCCTCGGTGATATCGCCCGTCGGCACCTCGAGCGCCAGGTCGAAGACCTTCAGGCCGAGATCATGGACCACGCATATCTGGTTGATCGCGGCTCCGCCGGCGGCGAAGTTCGCCACCATCTGCTGTGTCACGTCGGCCGGAAAAGGCGACACGCCCTTGCGCGTAACGCCGTGGTTGCCGGCGAAGACCGCGACGAGCGGTCGCGTCACCGCCGGCTGCCGGCCGGTCCAAGATGCCAGCCAGAACGCAATCTCCTCGAGGCGAGCGAGCGCTCCCGGCGGCTTGGTCAGATGCGAATCGCGGTCACGCGCGGTCGCCCCTGCCGTCTCGTCCGGCCCGGGCAGATTGCGCAGAAGCTCGCGGAAATCGTCGAACGGCAGCCCCGTCGTCGCCATGGTGTCATCCTTGTCACAGCTGGTCGCACAGAAAGTTCAAATTCTTCCTTAGAGTGACTTCTAGGCACCCACAACTCGCTCCGCGCCGTTTAAGGTCGCAACCATGAAAACGGAATTCAAAGACCAGCTCGCACTCCCGGCCGAACTTCTCGGCGAGACCGCACGCGCCGTCGGCTTCCTCAGCCGCCTGCCCGTGCCGCACCGGTTCTTCTCCGGCGGGTCGTCCCCGCTCAGCGGCGCCGTCCGAAGTTTTCCGCTGGCAGGCATCGTCGTCTCGCTGCCCGCCGCCCTGTTGCTTGCCCTCCTTTCGGCAGCCGACGCGCCATATCTTCTGGCCGGCTGCCTCGTCGTGGCGCTGCAGGTCGCCGTCACCGGCGCCCTGCACGAGGACGGCCTGGCCGACACGCTCGACGGCTTCGGCGCCGGAGCCGACGCCGAACGCGCCCTTTCGATCATGAAGGACAGCCGGATCGGCACCTACGGGTCCATCGGCCTCGTCCTGTCGATCGGCCTGCGCGTGGCCTCCGTCGGGACGCTGTCGGCCGTGCTGTCGCCGCTGGCTGCCATGTTCGCCTTCCTCGGCATTGCCGCGGCCAGCCGCGCGGCCATGGTATGGCACTGGCAGGCATTGCCCTCGGCCCGCCCAGAAGGTGTCGCCGACCGGGCGGGACGACCGGAGGAGACGGCGGTGAACTGGGCGATCGTCCTCGGCGTCGGGCTGCTGGTGATCTGCCTCGTGCCGACATGCGGCGCGCTCGCCGGCGCGGGCTCGCTTGCCGCCGTCGGCGCGGCGACGGCCCTCTTCACCCTGCATGCCGGCAACCGGCTCGGCGGGCATACCGGCGACACGATCGGCACGGCCCAGCAACTCGCCGAGATGGCCGGCCTCGTAGCGCTGGTCCTGATCATATGAAGCCATGCAGAACGAGCATCCCGACTTGCCGCCAGGAACACGGTCGCCAGAAATGAATACGGTCGAATCGCCCTGCATCCTCGTTTGCTCGATCGACATGAAGACGGGATATTGCTTCGGCTGCGGGCGCACGCGCGACGAGATCGCGGGGTGGATGACGATGCCGGACGATGCACGCCGCAACGTGCTGCAGGCCTTGCCGGCCCGCCTTGCCACCGTCGAGCGGAAGCCCCGGCGCGAGACCCGCCGCGCCCGCATGGCGCGCGAACGACAGGAGGGAAGATGAGACCGATGCATCGCCGCTACGTCTTTCCCCTCGTCCTGGGCGTGCTCGGCGTGGCCCTCGTGCTTCTGCTCTTCAACAGGCGCAACGGGCTCGTCTTCGGCATGCCCGAGGACACCTTCGCCTCGGCCGCCGCGTTGTCGGCGTGGGCCGCGGTGCTCGCCGCGGGCGTGCTCTCCTCCGGCCGGATCCGCGAAATCGTCCGGAACATGATGATCTGGGTGGTGGCGCTCCTGGCCCTTTCCGCACTCTACATCTATCGCTACGATCTGCAGGAAGCGGGCGCACGGCTGACCGCCGGCCTGATCCCCGGCCTGCCGATCACCCGCACCGGCCTGAACGGGGCGACCGAGGTCATACTCCAGAAGACCAAGAGCGGCCATTTCGAGGCCACCGCCTGGGTCGACGGGCACCGCGTCAACTTCCTCATAGACACGGGTGCCAGCACCGTGGTCCTTTCCTACCGCGATGCCTACGACATCGGGCTGGATCCGAAGAAGCTGTCCTTCACCCAGACCGTCCTGACGGCGAATGGCAAGGCGAGGGCCGCCTCGGTCGAACTCGCCAGGATCAGGCTCGGGCCGATCGAGCGCAAGCACGTGCGCGCCAGCGTCTCGGCCCCCGGAATGCTCGACCAGAGCCTGCTCGGCATGGACTTTCTCGAGACGCTGACATCGTTCCAGATGAGCCGCGACATGCTCGTCCTTCAAAACTGACCAGGGCCGCTCAGCCGGCGAGGCTGTAGAAGAACCGCGCCGAGACCAGCAGCAGGAAGCAGCCGAGCAGAACCTGCAATTGCCGCTTGCCGAGCGCATGGGCGACGCGAACGCCATAGGGAGCCACGAGAAGGGTGATCGGCATGATCAACGCCACGGCGATCCAGTTGACGAATCCGGTGGAAAACGGCGGCAGGCCCTTCTCGCCCCAGCCCGCCACCACGTAGCCGACCAGGCCGGGAACCGAGACAAGGACGCCGACTCCCGAAGAGGTGGCGACCGCCTGGTGCACTGGACGGTCGAACAGCGTCATGAATGTGCTGTTCATCACCCCGCCACCGATCCCCATCAGCCCCGACAGCAGCCCGATCACCGTGCCGACCACCGCTCGCGCCGGCTGTCCGGGCAACTCCGTTCCCAGCCGCCACTTCTGGCGGGCGAAAAGCATCCTGGCGCCGACGAGAGCCGCGATCGCAGCGAAAATTCCGCGAAGCACCGCACTCGACGCGAAGGCCGCGACGGCGGAGGCCAGGAGCACGCCCGCCGGCACCGGCAGGATCCAGCCTTTCAGGAGCCTCGTGTCCACGGCGCCGTGGCCGCGATGCGCAAGGAAGGACCGGATCGAGGTCGGCACGATCACCGCGAGGGAGGTGCCGACACACAGATGCATGCGTACCGCGTCGTTGACCCCCATGACCGCAAATGCCTGATAGAACGCGGGAACGAGCACAGCGCCGCCACCGATGCCGAAAAGGCCGGCAAGGAATCCGGCAACCGCGCCGGCAGCAGCGAATGCGGCTGCAATCTCGACAAGTTCCATGATCGGCGGCAAGCTTCGACTCTCGTCACGAAAAAGTCACCAAATGGATGACCCCTCGAATCACGAAATGATTCGTATCTGTTATCTTTTCGTGATATCAAGAAAGACAAGACAAAAGGATCGCAAAGCGGCGACCCGAGGCGAGTTATCAAACGGAAAAATTTTTTGCGCCGGCGACGGTCGAATAGCTGACCGTTGTCCATGCGCAGACGAGTTCGGAGCCTCTCAAAACGCCCCTACCCCGCTAAGGCTCCGACATTGGGCCGGCCGCAAGGCCGGCCTTTTTTTTCCCGAAGCCGCCCGGCGGCCGGCCGCGTAATCTGGCGTTTCACAGCTGCACTTTTATGCCGTGCGCCTCCTCCCCCCTCGGCTCGACATGGATGGCGATCGCGGCACCCGGCACGAATTCCTTGATCGCCTCCTCCAGGCGATCGCAAATGACGTGCGCGTCCTCGACGGTCATCGAGCGCGGGACCACCATGTGGAAATCGATGAAGGTGGCCGGTCCTGCCACCCGCGTCTTGAGATCGTGCACGCCGAGCGACCCTTCGGCATTCTCGCCGATGATGGCCTTGATCCGCTCGATGTCCTCCGGGCTGGCGGCCCGGTCCATCAGGCCGTTGACCAACTCCGAAATCACCTTCCAGCCTTCCCGCACGATGTTTGCGGCGACCGCCAGCGCGAGCAACGGATCGAGGATGGCCCACCCCGTGGCGAGTGCCAGCCCGAGGCCCACGATCACGCCGACAGAAGTGACGACGTCGGTGTAGATGTGGATTCCGTCCGCGACGAGAGCGGGAGAGCGGTGCCGCCTGCCCGCGCGGACGAGGATCTGGGCCCAGACCGCGTTGACGAGCCCGCCCAGCGCGTTGATGGCCAGGCCCGGCAGGGGCTGCTGCGGCAGGACCGGGGCGAGGATGTGCCCGAACGCCTCGTAGGCGATCAGCAGCGCGGCGAGAACGATCAGCACGCCCTCTAGAACCGCGGAGAAATACTCGGCCTTGTAGTGCCCGAAATGATGGTTCTCGTCGGCGGGCTTCCGGCTGTAGTGGACTGCGGCGAGCGCCGCCGCGGCGGCAAAGACGTTGACGATCGTCTCCGTGGCGTCGGACAGGAGCGCGACGGAGCCGGTCAGCCGCCAGGCCAGCACCTTCAGCGCGAGCACAAGGATCGCGACCGGGATCGAATAGAAGGCCAATCGCTCGACGACCCCGGAGTGGCGCGGGCCGTCGCCGTTCGGGCGGGCGTTCGCAGGATCGCTCATATCGACTGCCCTTCCGGAACCCGTTGCGGCTTCAGGCAGCCTTTTCGTCGGCGCGCCTTCGCAGATGCGCGACGACGTTCTCGATCATCCGCATGCCCGCATCGCCCCCGAGCGTCATGATCGACTCGGGATGGAACTGGACCGCCGCCACCGGCTCCGAGGTGTGTTCTATGCCCATGATCGTGCCGTCCTCGCTCTCGGCCGTGACGCGGAACTCCCTCGGCAGGGTCGCCGGATCGGCGAAGATCGAATGGTAGCGCCCCACCGTCACCTCCTTCGGCAGGCCGGAGAATACACGGCCCGGTTCCATCACCCGGATGCGGGAGGGCTTGCCGTGCATCGGCATCGCGAGATGGCGCAACTCCCCGCCATAGGCCTCGGCGATCGCCTGCAGGCCGAGACACACCCCGAAGATCGGCAGGCCGCGGACCCGCGCCCGCCTGATCGTCGACTTGCAGTCGAAATCCTTCGGGCTCCCCGGCCCCGGAGACAGCACCACGAGATCCGGAGCGATGCCGTCGAAGGTCCGGTCGTCCACGGGGCTGCGAACCGTCGTCACCTTCGCACCGGTCTGCCGGAAATAGTTGGCGAGCGTGTGCACGAAGGAATCCTCGTGATCGACGAGCAGGATGGAAACACCCTCGCCGACGCGCGCCGTGTCGCGCAGCATTCCCGTGGCATTCCCGAGGCGCGCGTCACGGATCGCGGCGAGCATCGCGGATGCCTTGAGTTCCGTCTCGGCTTCTTCCTCCTCAGGGATGGAATCGTAGAGAAGGGTCGCCCCGGCGCGCACCTCGGCGATCCCGTCCTTGATGCGGATCGTCCTGAGCGTCAGCCCGGTGTTCATGTCGCCGTTGAAATTGATCATGCCAATCGCGCCGCCGTACCAGGCCCGCGGGCTCTTCTCGTTGTTCTCGATGAAACGCATTGCCCAGAGCTTCGGCGCACCCGTCACCGTCACGGCCCATGCGTGGCTGAGGAATGCGTCGAAGGCATCCATGCCGTCGCGCAACCGTCCCTCGATGTGGTCCACGGTATGGATCAACCGGGAATACATCTCGATCTGCCGCCGGCCGATCACCTTCACGGAGCCCGGCTCGCAAACGCGGCTCTTGTCGTTCCGGTCGACGTCGGAGCACATCGTCAGCTCGGACTCGTCCTTCTTGGAGTTGAGCAACTTCAGGATCTGCTCGGAATCCGAGATGGCATCGTCGCCGCGCTTGATCGTGCCCGAGATGGGGCATGTCTCGACCCGCCTGCCGTTCACCCGCACGAACATCTCCGGCGACGCCCCGACGAGATATTCGCCGTCACCCAGGTTGATGAAGAAGGAATAGGGCGACGGGTTTATGACCTTCAGCCGGCGGGCGATGTCCGACGGGTTGCTTTCGCACCGCTCGAAGAACATCTGCCCCGGCACCACCTCGAAGAGGTCCCCGCGCCGAAAGCTTTCCTTCGCTCGCCTGACGAGTTCCGCATACTCGCCCGGCTTGTGGTCCGAACGAGGCGGGATCCGATCCGACGGCACGAAAGGTTCGGCCCCGAGGTCGCGCGCCTTGCCTTCGGTCGTCAGTCCGTCGCGGGCGAACTCGTAACGGTCGATCCAGGCGGCGGCGGAATAGTGGTCGACGACGATGATCTCGTCGGGAAGGTAGAGCACCAGATCGCGCTGGCTTTCCGGGCGCTCCAGCTTCTGTTCCACCGCGTCGAACTGGAAGGCGAGATCGTAGCCGAAAGCACCGTAGAGGCCGAGATTGCCGTCGGCGGCACTGTGGAACAGATCGGTGATCGCCCTCAGCGCCGTGAAGACGGTCGGCACGCGCGAGCGATCTTCCTCGGCAATCGGGCCACCCGGCTTCCGCACGGTCAGTTCCAGGCGGTTCACGGTGCGTGCGCCGAGATCGATCTCCGCCTCGCCCGCAAGGCGATCGGCGATCAGCGACAGCAGGACCTCGCCCCGGCCGTTATAGGCTTCGAGGCGCATGCCGCGCCCCTTCGAGGATATTCCGAGCGGCGGGTCGACGATGGCCGTATCCCAGCGCGTGTAGCGCCCCGGATATTCGTAGTTTGAGGAGAACACGGCGCCGCGGTGCGAATCGAGCGCAGCCGTCGCGCCTTCGATGGCGTCGCCGTAGTCGATCGGGCGGCGCCGGCGCGTGATCGCGACGCCGCCTCGCGTCTCGAAAGTCTCTGGCTTGAACTCTTCGCTTGCCATCAGCCCGGTCTCCGTGTCTCGCCTCTTTCAGTCGTCCGGGAGGCTCCGGCGGCAGAAACGAAAAAGCCGCCTGGAAACTCCTGGGCGGCTTGTCGGTTGTCCATGGACGTGACTGGTAGCGGCCGCCTCTAGCGGACCCACCACCAATTTGCAATGTTGCGCACGTCGTTCATGCGATTCTGTTAGCGTGAGACGACAGCAAGCGCAAGACACTTGTGGGAATCGCGCGGATGCGACGAGAATTTCTGTCCACCGGCGGAAGGCTGGCTTTCATCCTTGCACTGGCAGGCGGATTGTCGGTGCCCGCCGCCTTCGCCGCCCGGACGCCTCCGTCCCGTCCGCCGGTGCCGGCCTCCAAGCCGCATGTCCCGGCCGGGCCCACGCATTCGGCCCCGCCGCCGGCAGCCGGCGTATCCCCGGAAGCGACGCCCGGCGTGGCTGCTCCGCCGGTCCCTGAAAAGCGTCCGGAACCATCTTCGCGCGAGAAGTCACCGGCGCCGGAGAAGGCCCCGGAAGCCGGAGGCGGCGCAAAGCGGAAAGAAGCGCCGGCAGGAAGCGAAAACCAAGAGCGGGAGCAGGAGCAGGAGCCGGAGTCCGTGCCGGTTCCGGGTGTGGCCGAGGACGGCGAGGAACTCGCCGCCTGCTACAAGGCACTCGACAGCCTCGGCGTCGCCTATGCCAAGAAGGGCACGATCAACGACGCCGGCCGTTGCGGCATCGAGGCGCCGGTAACCGTCAGCGGCATCCTGCCCGGCGTGAGCCTGGAGCCGGACGGCACTATGCGTTGCGAGACGGCGCTCGCTCTGGCGAAATGGACGAAGCGCGTCGTCGTCCCGTCCGCCGAGGCCCTCGGCAAGGGCGTCCGCCTGACCGGCCTGTCACAGGGCTCCGCCTATGTCTGCCGCCACCGCGACGGCGATCCCGAACGTAAGATCAGCCAGCACGCCTTCGGCAACGCCGTCGACATCGTGACATTCCGCTTCGACGGTCACGAGCCGCTCTCCATCGCGCCGCGCGAGCGCACCGGGAGGATCGACGAGGGCTTCCAGCGCGCGGTCATCGGCGGAGCCTGCCTCTATTTCACCACCGTGCTGGGCCCCCGCGCTGACGCCTTCCACCAGGACAACCTGCACCTGGACATCGACGCCCGGAGCCATGGCTTCCGTCTCTGCCAGTAGCTGGCCCCCTCGCCAGGCCTCAGAACAGGCCCTCCACGAGGCCCTCGGGCGTGAGCCTTATCCGCTCCGCCGACGGTCTCCTCGGCAGGCCGGGCATTGTCATGATGTCGCCGCAGATCGCGACGACGAACCCCGCGCCCGCCGACAGGCGCACCTCCCGCACGGGAAGCACATGTCCGCTCGGCGCGCCGCGGAGTGCCGGGTCGGCGGAGAACGAATACGGCGTCTTGGCCATACAGACCGGCAGATCGCCGTAGCCCCGCGCCTCCCAGTCGCTCAGCTGGTCCCGCACAGCCTTCGGCGCCGACACCTCGCCGGCACCGTAGATGCGCAGGGCGATCGTCTCGATCTTGTCGAAGAGCGGCATCCGGTCGGGATAGAGCGGGCGGAACCGCGCCGCGTCCGAGTCCGCCAGCGCGACAATCTTCTCCGCAAGTTCCTCGATGCCTGCGGACCCCTTGGCCCAGTGCCGGCACAGGACCGCCTCGACGCCGAGCCCCTGGGTGAAATTCCGGATTGCCTCGATCTCGGCATCGGTGTCGGAAACGAAGTGGTTCACCGCGACCACCAGGGGTACGCCGAAACGCCGGACATTCTCGACATGCCGACCGAGATTGCCGCAGCCCTGCCTGACCGCCTCGACATTTTCCGCGCCGAGGCTCTCCTTCGCGACACCGCCGTTCATCTTCATGGCGCGGACGGTGACGACGACGACGGCGGCCGCCGGCTCCAGACCCGCCTTGCGGCATTTGATGTCGAAGAATTTCTCCGCGCCGAGGTCGGCCCCGAAGCCGGCCTCGGTCACCACGTAGTCGGCGAGCTTCAGGGCCGTCTTCGTCGCCGTCACCGAGTTGCAGCCATGGGCGATGTTCGCGAAGGGACCACCGTGGACGAAGGCCGGGTTCCCCTCGAGCGTCTGGACGAGGTTCGGCTGGAGCGCATCCTTGAGGAGCACGGCCATCGCGCCCTCGGCCTTGAGATCGCGGGCGAAGACCGGGCTCCTGTCGTGCGTGTAGCCGACGATGATCGCGCCGAGACGGCGTTCGAGATCGGCGAGATCGGCGGCGAGACAGAGAATCGCCATCACCTCCGACGCAACAGTGATGTCGAACCCCGATTCCCGCGGGAAGCCGTTTGCCACGCCTCCGAGCGACGAGACGACCTGCCTGAGGGCACGGTCGTTCATGTCCATGACCCGGCGCCACGTCACCCGCCGCGCGTCGATGCCGAGTTCGTTGCCCCAGTAGATGTGGTTGTCGATCAGCGCCGACAGAAGGTTGTGTGCCGATGTTATGGCGTGGAAATCGCCCGTGAAGTGAAGATTGATGTCCTCCATCGGGATCACCTGCGCGCGCCCTCCGCCGGCCGCTCCCCCCTTCATGCCGAAGCACGGACCGAGCGACGGTTCCCTTATGCAGATGGCCGCCTTCCGCCCGATCCGGTTCAGCCCGTCGCCGAGACCGACCGTCGTCGTGGTCTTGCCTTCTCCGGCAGGTGTCGGGTTGACCGCGGTCACGAGGATGAGCTTGCCGTCGGGACGGCCGCCGAGCGAAGCCGTGAAGTCCGGCGCGACCTTGGCCTTGTCCGCTCCGTACGGCCTGAGCTTTCCGGCCGGGATGCCTAGCCGCTCCCCGATCTCCTGGATCGGCTTCGGCCTCACCGACCGCGCGATCTCGATATCAGACCTCGTCTCGGCCATTGTCTCCTCCCCGAACACGCCCCCGACCAGAGCGAACCGAAAAGAGGTACAACCGAACGGGTGCGCCCACAAGGCGACTCGCGTCAGCCGCCGCGGTCGCTCCAGACCGCGACCTCGTTGCCGGCCGGGTCGACGAAATGGAACCGGTGCCCGCCGGGGAAGGCAAAAATCTCGCGCCGGATCTCGGCGCCTGCCGATTTCACCGCCTCGAACGTCGCCTCGATGTCCTGCGAATAGAGGACCGGCAGCGGCGCCGCGGATGCCTCCCGGGCGTCCGCCTGAAACCCGCCCTCCAGGCCCTCGTCGAACGCCGAGTATGTCGGCCCGTAGTCGGTGAAACTCCAGCCGAACACCCCGGCATAGAAGTTCTTCATTCCGTCGAGCGAACCTCCCGCAGAGGGAAACTCGATGTAGTCGATCTTTCCGGTCGTGCGCATGGGCGTCTCCATCATAGATGTTCATGTTATGTTCCGGATCGCGTCCGGTCAAGCCCGGTTCTTCCGCCTCCGGTTGCGAACAGCGCCCTCTTGCTTCCGCGCCGCCACGGAAGTAAAAGTCTTCCCACATCAAGAGTTGGGGCGACGCCCAACGCCAACCTGCCGATCCGGGCAAGGTGGTGCTCTCCGAGGAGAGGATGTGGCCGAACCGGCAATCCAGCGGATCAAGCCACGCGCGTCTGTCCCGCCCGAAAGGACAGACAACGGCATGCCGATAAAGATTCCCGACAATCTCCCCGCCCGCCGCGCGCTCGAGGCCGAAGGCGTCATGGTGATGGGCGAGGCGGACGCGGTTCGCCAGGACATCCGCCCCCTGCGCATCGGCCTGCTCAACCTCATGCCGAACAAGATCGTGACGGAGACGCAGATTGCCCGCCTCCTCGGCGCGACCCCGCTTCAGATCGAGCTGAGCCTGCTGCGCGTCGGCGATCATGTCGCGCGCAATACGCCGGCGAGCCACATGGAATCCTTCTACCAGCCGTGGAGCGCGGTCTGCGACCAGCGTTTCGACGGCTTCGTCGTCACCGGCGCACCGGTGGAGAGACTGCCGTTCGAATCGGTGACCTACTGGCGGGAACTGCGGCGGATCTTCGACTGGACGCAGACCCACGTCCATCGCAGCTTCACCATCTGCTGGGCGGCGCAGGCGGCGCTGCAGCATTTTCACGGGGTGCCGAAACACGCGCTTGATCGCAAGCTCTTCGGGATTTACCGGCAGCGCGTACTGGAGCCGACCTCTCCCTATCTTCGCGGCTTCTCGGACAGCTTCTCGGTGCCGATCTCCCGCTGGACCGAGGTCCGGCGCGCCGACATTTCCGCCGGCGGCGGCCTCGTCGTGCTTGCCGAAGGAGACACCGGGGTCTGCCTGGTGGACGACCCCCGGCACCGCGCGCTGCATGTCTTCAACCATTTCGAATACGACACCTCGTCGCTCGCCGACGAATATTCCCGCGACGCCGCGCTCGACGCGGACACCCCCCTGCCGCACGACTATTTTACCGGCGACGATCCGGCGAGCACCCTGCAGAACCGGTGGCGCAGCCACGCCCACCTGCTCTTCTCGAACTGGATCAACGAAATCTACCAGACGACACCGTTCGACCTGTCACGCGTCGGCAAGGAACAGGCCTCCGGGCCGCTGGCCGCCACAGGCTGACGGCTCAGCCTTCGCCCATGGCGATCAGGCTGGCGTTGCCGCCGGCGGCGGCCGTGTTGATGGAGATCACCTGTTCCTGCGCGAAACGCGTCAGGTAGTGCGGTCCGCCCGCCTTGAAGCCGGTCCCCGAAAGGCCCGACCCGCCGAAGGGCTGTGTGCCGACGACGGCGCCGATCGTGTTGCGATTGACGTAGACGTTCCCGGTGTCGAGCCGCTCGACGATTGCCTTGGCGGTCGCCTCGATGCGGCTGTGGACGCCGAGTGTCAGCCCGTAGCCGGTCGCGTCGATCGCGTCGAGCACCTTTGCGAAGTCCTTCGATTTCCAGCGCACGACATGCAGGATCGGCCCGAACACCTCCTTTGTAAGCGCTTCCGCACTGTCGAGTTCGACGATGTGGGGCGCGAAGAACGTCCCGCCCTCCGGCGCCTCGCCTGCATACCGGACCTTCTGTGTTCTTTCCATCTCGGCGACGTGCGCGGCCAGCATGTCCAGCTGTCCCCGGTCGATGACCGGGCCGACATCGGTCGACGGCTCGGAGGGATCGCCGAGCACCAGCTCGCGCGCCCCGCCCTCGATCATCCTGATCATGTGGTCGGCCACGTCGTCCTGCACGAAGAGAAGGCGCAACGCCGAGCAGCGCTGGCCGGCCGAGCGGAAGGCGGACATGACGACGTCGTCGGTCACCTGTTCGGGCAGAGCGGTCGCATCGACCACCATGGCATTCAGCCCTCCCGTCTCGGCGATCAGCGGCACGATCGGCCCGTCCTTGGCGGCAAGCGTCCGGTTGATCGCCCGCGCCGTTTCCGTCGAACCGGTGAAGGCGACGCCGGCGATCGCCGGGTGCGCCGTCAGTGCCGCCCCGACGTCCCCTGCACCCGGCAGGTAGATCAGCACATCCTTCGGTACGCCCGCCTCGTGCATCAGCCGGACCGCTTCGCAGGCGACGAGCGGGGTCTGTTCGGCCGGCTTCGCGATGACCGCGTTTCCGGCGACCAGCGCCGCGGCGACCTGTCCGGTGAAGATCGCCAGCGGGAAGTTCCACGGCGAGATGCAGGCGAAGACGCCGCGACCGCGCCAGCCGTATCGGTTGTCCTCGCCCGTCGGCCCCGGCATCATCCGGAAGTCGGCGAATTGCGTGCGCGCCTGGAGCGCATAGTAGCGGCAGAAATCCACCGCCTCGCGTATCTCCGCAAGCCCGTCGTCGAGCGTCTTGCCGGCCTCGTGGGCAAGCAGCGCCATGAGGCGGTCGCGGTTGGCCTCGAGCAGGTCGCCGGCGCGCTCGAGAGCCGCCGCCCGCTCACCGGCCGGCAAGCGCGACCAGCGCTTGAACCCCTTGCCCGCAGCGTCGACGGCGAATGCGACGTCGCCCTCCTCGGCAAACCGCACCGTTCCGACTTCGCGTTCGTGGTCGGCCGGCGACATCACCGGCGTGGCCTTGCCGCCGGTCTTCGCCCCCGGAAAGAGTGGAACCGCCTCGACGGAAAGCTCCGCCGCCGCCATGCCCTCGGTCAGCGACGTCAGCTCCCGGCGATGGCCGAACTCGAGCCCGGCGCTGTTCCTGCGCTCGCCGTAGATCGCCGCCGGCAGCGGGATGCGCGGGTGCCGTCCGCTCTCGCCATCAGCGAGGCCGAGCTTCTCCGCAGGCCTCGCCAGGAGCTCCTCGACGGGCACGTCCTTGTCGCCGGCGACGGCCACGAAGGACGAATTCGCACCGTTTTCGAGCAGGCGGCGCACGAGGTATGCGAGCAGGTCACGATAGCCGCCCACCGGCGCGTAGATGCGGCACGGCATCCGGTCGTTGTCCTTCATCAGGTCCTGGTAGAGCGCCTCGCCCATGCCGTGGAGACGCTGGAATTCGAAGCCGGTCCGGTCTCCGCCCGCCAGTTCGAAGATCGTCGCCACGGTCAGCGCGTTGTGGGTCGCGAACTGCGGAAAGATGCGCTCGCGCCTGTCGAGCATCCTCTTTGCGCAGAAAAGGTAGCTCAGGTCCGTCGCCGCCTTGCGCGTGAAGACTGGGTAGTCCGGCAGCCCGCGCTCCTGCGCCCGCTTGACCTCCGTGTCCCAGTAGGCGCCCTTGACGAGGCGAACCATCATGCGCCGGTCGTGGGCCCTGCAGAGCTCGTCGATGTGGTCGATCACGGCGGGAGCCCGCTTCTGGTAGGCCTGGATGGCCAGCCCGAAACCATCCCAGCCCGAGAGCGAGGGATCGGCGAAGGTCGCGTCGATGACGTCGAGCGACAGTTCCAGCCGGTCCGCCTCCTCCGCATCCACCGTGAAGTTGAGATCGTGCGCCTTGGCCTTCCGGGCAAGCTCCAGCAGGTCCGGCACCAGCTCTTCGAGGACCTGCTCGCGATGCGTCGCCAGATAGCGCGGATGCAGTGCCGACAGCTTGACCGAGATGCCCATCCTGTCCGGCAGCGCCTTGTTCCCGGCCGCCTTGTCGGCGGCCTTGCCGATCGCCTCGATCGCATCCGCATAGGATTGCCAGTAGCGCCTGGCGTCCGCCTTCGTGCGCGCGCCCTCGCCCAGCATGTCGAAGGAATGCCGGTAGCCCCGGGATTCGTTCTTCATCGCGCGCTGCAGCGCATCCTTGATCGTCTCGCCGAGGACGAAGTGGCCGCCCAGGAAACGCATGGCCTGCCGCGTCGCCGAGCGCACCGTCGGCATGCCGAGCCGGCGCGCCAGTCCCCGCAGGACGCCCTCGGGCGTCTCGCCCGGCCGGATGACGCGGGCCGACATGCCGACGGCCCATGCCGAAGCGTTGACGAACCAGGTGTCGCCATGCGCCTCGTGCTCGCTCCATCCGCCCTCCTTCAGCTTGTCCTCGATCAGCTTGTCCTGGGTCGCCGCATCGGGAACGCGCAGGAGCGCCTCGGCCAGCACCATGAGCGCGAGGCCCTCCCGCGTCGAAAGCCCGTATTCGCGCAGGAAGTCCTCCACGCCGCCCACCGACCCGACACCTTCCCTTATCGCCGCGACGAACTTGCGCGTCCGCCGGTCGATCTCCTCGTCCTGGCGGCGCGAGAACGCGAGAGACCTGTTGAAGCGGGCGAGGATCCGGTCGTCGTCCTCGCCGAAGGGCGCATCGAAAGCAGCGATGTCGGCGGCCGCGGGTCGGGTCATGCTGAACCTCCTTTGAGATGCACCAATCTAGGCGGATCTGATCGCTATTTCACACTGTTTGTCGATGCTGGAATAGTGTATTCATCCAGAAACCGCGAAAAAGGTGGAGATAAATGAAGCCGATTGATCGTGTCGACCGGAAGATCCTGCGGGCCTTGCAGTTCGACGGCAGGCTGACCAACATCGAGCTCGCCGACCGGATCAGCCTTTCGCCGACGGCGACGGCCGAACGGGTGAAGCGACTGACGCGGGACGGCTACATCGAAGGCTATTCCGCACGGCTTTCGCCCGAGAAGCTTGGAAGGCTGCTGCTCGTGTTCGTCGAGGTCAAGCTCGACAGGACAACGTCCGACGTCTTCTCCTCCTTTGCCAGCGCGGTGCGCAAGAGCGAGGACGTGATGGAATGTCACATGGTTGCCGGCGGCTTCGACTATCTCGTGAAGGCCCGCGTTTCCGGCATGGAGGCATACCGCACTTTTCTCGCCGACGTCATCCTGCCGCTGCCGGGGGTGCGCGAAACCCATACCTACGCAGTCATGGAGGAAGTAAAAAGCACTGGATATCTTCCGATCTGAATGGACTGGAGGTACTGCCAGCCGTTAACAATGTGCATTGCTGGGTTGCCGGAGATTCGTAATGCGTGAAGACCATGTACGCCATTTATGATGGAAGGTGATTCGCGACATGAACCGGGGAGCCCGCAAGGCGTACTTCCCGACCACCTGACGAGCGACAACCGTGTCTTTCAGCATCTCGAAGACCTTGCCGCCGGATATGGCTTCGACTGCTTCGCTCTGATGACGCTGCCGGCCTCGAACCACGAGCGCATCGACGACAACCTGCTCGCCAGCAGCTTCCAGCCCGACTTCATCCGCAAGTACGAGATGTTCCGGCCGTTCAGGACCGCGCCGATGTTCGCACGGCTGCGGACCTCGACGGCCCCCTTCGCGTGGCGCCTCGATGACGCGGCGACCCGTCCGACCGACGGCGCGCCCGAGGCCGACCAGCTGTTTTCCCTGCAGCTGCTCACGAGCGGCGTCGTCGTCCCCCTGCACACGCCGGAGGGAATTCGCGCGACCGCGATCTATGCCGGAGGCCGCGAGCCGCTCCCCGACGCCGAGTTTGCCGCCCTGACGCTCAGTACCGTCGTCGCCTACGATGCGCTCTGCCAGCTGCGGCAGGAACCGCAGCCGCCGATGGCGAAACTCTCGGACAGGGAGATCCAGGTCCTCGGCTGGGCGGCGAACGGCAAGACCTCGGTCGAAATCGCAACCATCCTGTCCCTCTCCGACCATACGGTGAACTCCTATCTCAACAGCGCGATGCGCAAGATGGACTGTGTCAACCGCACACAGCTCGTGGCCAAGGCGCTGAGGCTGCGCCTCATAAGCTAGCGGCCGGAAGAGGAGCCGCCCTCAGCCGACGGGACGCTTCTGAATTCGCGGAGGAGCCGGTCGGCCTCCTCTGTCGCCCGGCGTCGCCGGTCCTCGGTTTCGGACGTCACGAGGGCGCCGCGTGCGTGCAGCGACGCGAGCGCGGCCACGCCGTCCGCCTGCGGCGCGCCCACATCCGCCGGCGGCGGTTCGCCGAAGTCACGCTCCAGCATGTCGTCGACGGCCGCGCGAAGCACGACACGGCGGCCGGACCCGGCAAGCAGCCGCTCGCCGAGCGCCCGCAGGAGCGGCCCGGCGCGCTGCAGGGTTGCGAGCAACCCGCCGACGACGTCCGCGCGCCCTTCGAGCCACCTGACCTGGTCGCGCAGCGTTTTCGCCTTCGCGGCCATGAGCACGCGCTTGCCCCCTTGGGCCGCCGCCCCGTCCGCCGGCGTTTCCCCGGCGCCGCGCAGCAACTCCTCAAGCCGGTCGAGCTCGTTCTCGGTCTCGGCAATGGCCGACAGCGCATGGCGCAGCTGTCCGGAAAGATCGTCGGCGACGGCCTCCAGGCCCAGGGATTTGCGCCTGAAGAGTTCGCTGGCGCGGTGATGCACCGCCAGCAGCTCGTCCGATACCGCAAGGAGTTCCCCGAGCCGTTCCCGCTCCGCCCGACCTTCCGCCCGGGCGCGCTCCCGCCCGTCGTGCCGTGCGAAGGCTCCGGGTGATCTCCTGCCTGTCCCGGCACCGAAGGAACGCACGACCTTCTCACTGGCATCGGTGACCTCGTCCAGTTCGCCGAGCATGTCCGCAAGGCGCGCGAGGAACTGCCGCACGAGCCGCTCGGCCTGGTCGAGCTCGGAGCGAAGATCCGCCCACTCGCGGTACATCGCCGCCAGCCCCGAGCGGCTATCGGCCGCATTCTTCCCTTGGCCGGCGAGGTGCTCGATCCTGTCGAGCAACGTACCCAGACCCGCCGAATCCGATCTGAAATTCCGGACCTTCAATCTCCCCTCCCCGAGACCGCGTCACGCAGGCTCGTGCGAGCCGTCGCCATGCCCGAAGGCGGCGACGTGCAAGGACACGTAGGTATCGAGAAGGCGATAGCCGTCGACGTTGCTCGGACGCGCCGTGCCGAGACCTTCCCGAACGTAGAGCCCGTCGATCATGGCGCCGATCCCCGCGGCAAGGTCGGGAGCCCTTTCGCCGACCAGCGGCCTCAGTGCATGACAAAGATTCGACTTCAGCCGTCGGGTGTAAATCGACAGCATGCGGCGCGCCTGGCCGGAGCCTTGCGCATGGGCGTAGAACACCAGCCACGCCGATACGGTCTCCGGGCTGAACTGCTCGTGCGCGAGGCTCGCGCGAATGATCGCCGACACACGCTCGCGCGGAGTCGATGCGCTTGCCAGCGCCTGTCGCACCTGGACGCTGTACTCGCTCATGATGAAGCGCATGGCCGTCATCATCAGGTCGTTCTTGTTCTCGAAATAATGATGCGCGAGACCGAGCGAAACGCCGGCGCGCGTGGCGATCTCGCGCATGGTCACGTCGGCCGATCCACGATGGTGGATCGCTGAAATCGTCGCCTGGACCAGCGATCGGCGGCGTATGGGCTCCATCCCGAGCTTCGGCATGCTACAACTGAACCAGAAAAACGGGTTTTTGAACAGCCATTCAATAAAACTCTTGCAAAGAGGGCCCGTTTGTGGCGCCATGGGGGCTCTCAGGAATATTTGGGGAGACTAGCATGAAAAGACTGATGGCATATGCCGTCACGGCTCTCGTAGCACTCGGCCTGCAGTCGGCGTCCGCAGCCGTGCCGGACTCCTGCAAGACGGTCCGTTTCTCGGACGTGGGCTGGACGGACATCACCGCCACCACGGCGACCGCCACGTCCATTCTCAAGGATCTCGGCTACGACACCGACATCAAGATCCTGTCGGTTCCCGTGACCTACGAGTCCCTGAAGAACAAGGACATCGACGTTTTCCTGGGCAACTGGATGCCCACCATGGAATCGAACATCGCCCCGTTCAAGAAGAACGGCACCGTGGATGTCGTCCGCGCCAACCTGAAAGGCGCCAAGTACACGCTCGCCACCAACCAGTACGGCGCCAAGATCGGCATCAAGAGCTTCGGCGACATCGCCAAGCACAAGGACGCGCTCGACGGCAAGATCTACGGCATCGAGCCGGGCAACGACGGCAACCGCCTGATCCTCGGGATGATCAAGAAGGACCAGTTCGGCCTGAAGGGCTTCAATCTCGTGGAATCGTCCGAGCAGGGCATGCTGGCCCAGGTCAAGCGCGCCGACAAGGCGAAGAAGCCGATCGTATTCCTCGGCTGGGAACCCCACCCGATGAACACCAATTTCGACCTGACCTACCTGTCGGGCGGCGACGACGTCTTCGGCCCCGACTATGGCGGAGCGACGGTCTACACCAACGTGCGCGGCGGCTACGTCAAGCAGTGCCCGAACGTCGGGCAGTTCCTGCAGAACCTGGATTTCTCGCTGAAGATGGAGAACCAGATCATGGGCTACATCCTCGACGACAACATGGATCCGCCGAAGGCCGCCCAGAAATGGCTGAAGGCCAACCCTTCGGCCCTCGACGGCTGGCTGAAGGGCGTCACGACGGTCGACGGCAAGCCCGGTGCGCCGGCCGTCAGGAAGGCCCTCGGCCTCTGAGCCGAACGGCCGAGAGCCAAACCGGCGAAGGGCGGTCCGGCAAGGCCGCCCTTCGTCCATGAGACATCGTGCCTGACGTGCCAAGGAAACCGGGAACCCTGCCGTGGAATGGTTGACCTCTCACCCGCTCCCGATCGGAGAAGGAGCAAGCGGCGCAGTCGACTGGCTGACCAACAATTTCAGCTGGTTCTTCGACTGGCTGTCGCATGTGCTCTCCGCGATCATCAACGGAATGCTCTGGATCCTGCAGACACCGCATCCCTTCGTCGTGATTGCGGTGATCGGCATCCTCTCCTTTCTCGTTCGCCGCTCGGTCGCGATCACTTTGTTCACCGTGCTCGGCCTGCTGCTGATCGTCAATCTCGGCTACTGGAAGGAGACGACGGAGACCCTTTCGCTGGTCGTCGCAGCCACGCTCGTCTGCATGGTCATCGGAATTCCCATCGGCATCGCAGCCGCACGCCGCAGATGGATCTATGCGATCGTCCGGCCGATCCTCGACCTCATGCAGACCATTCCGACCTTCGTCTACCTGATCCCTGCCCTCATCCTGTTCGGTCTCGGCATGGTCCCAGGACTGGTGGCAACGGTCGTCTTCGCCGTGCCGGCACCCGTGCGGCTGACGAGGCTTGGCATCGTCTCCACGCCCAATTCCCTTATCGAGGCGGCCGAGGCCTTCGGTGCGACGCCCTGGCAGGTGCTGACCAAGATCGAGCTTCCCTACGCCCTCCCCCAGATCATGGCCGGCCTGACCCAGACCATCATGCTCTCCCTCTCGATGGTGGTCATCGCCGCCCTCGTCGGCGCCGACGGGCTGGGCGTGCCGGTGCTCAGGGCGCTGTCGTCGATGAATGTCGCGAAAGGTTTCGAGTTCGGGCCTGTGCATCGTCGTCCTCGCGATCATCCTCGACCGGTTCTTCCGCGTTTCGGAGGAGGGCCGCTCATGACCTCCGTCCGCTTCGAGAAGGTCGACATCGTCTTCGGCGACAGACCCGAGCTTGCCATCCCGCTGATCGACGAGGGCCTGTCGCGCGACGAGATCGGCAAGCGGACCCGCCAGGTCCTCGGCGTCGCCGGCGCCACCCTCGACGTCGAGGAAGGCGAGATCCTCGTGCTCATGGGTCTTTCCGGCTCGGGCAAGTCGACGCTGCTGCGCGCCGTCAACGGCCTGGCGCCGGTCGCCCGGGGCAAGGTGACCGTCAATTGCGGCGGCGAGGTCATAGAGCCCTACGCCTGCTCGCGAAGGACGCTCCGCCAGTTACGGGCGGACCACGTGTCGATGGTGTTCCAGCAGTTCGGCCTCCTGCCGTGGCGCACCGTTGCCTCGAATGTGGGCTTCGGCCTTGAACTGGCCGGCGTGAAGGAGGCCGAAAAGAAGCGGCGCGTCGACGAGCAGCTCGAACTCGTCGGCCTCGCCCAGTGGGCCGACCGGCGGGTCAACGAGCTGTCCGGCGGCATGCAGCAACGCGTCGGCCTTGCCCGCGCATTCGCCACGGGAGCGCCGATCCTGCTCATGGACGAGCCGTTCTCCGCGCTCGACCCTCTGATTCGCACCCGTCTGCAGGGCGACCTCCTCGACTTCCAGGAACGCCTGAAGAAGACCATCATATTCGTCAGCCATGACCTCGACGAGGCCTTCCGCATCGGCAACCGCATCGCCATCATGGAAGGCGGGCGGATCGTCCAGTGCGGCACTCCGCAGGACATCGTCCAGAACCCGGCCAGCGACTACGTCCAGGACTTCGTCGCCCACATGAACCCGATCAGCATGCTGAAGGCCTCGGACATCATGCGACCCGGCTCCGTCGACAAGGCCGCGGGCGATCCCGCGCTGTCGGCCACCGCCAAGCCGGATACCCCGCTCATCGAGATCCTCGACGCCCTGTCGCGCCGCCCGGGCCAGATCGGCGTCGTCGAGCGCGGCTCGATCGTCGGCACGATCAGCGCCCAGGACGTCGTGGCAGGCTTGACCCGCCATCGCCGCGATGCATAACCCTTCCGCACCGAAGTACCCGAGGAGAACTGACTGATGGATGCGAAGGGTAATGCTGCGATCGTCACCGGCGCCGGTTCCGGACTTGGCGCTGCGACCGCGCGCGCGCTGGCGGCCGCCGGCGCCAGGGTCGCGCTGCTCGACATCGCGCGGGAGCGCGCCGCCGGCATCGCCGAAGAAATCGGCGGGCTGGCGATCGGCTGCAACGTCTGCGACGCCGCCGCCGCCGAAGATGCCGTCGCGAAAGCCGCCGACGCCCACGGCGATGCCCGAATCCTCGTCAACTGCGCCGGCATAGCCGACGCGGGCCGCGTCGTTGGCCGCGAGGGCCCGCACGATCTCGACCTCTTCCGCAAGGTCATCGAGGTCAACCTCATCGGCTCCTTCAACATGCTGCGTCTCGTGGCCGATCGCGCATCGCGGCTCGATCCCCTTCCCGACGACGAGCGGGCCGTCATCATCTCGACCGCCTCGGTCGCCGCGTTCGACGGGCAGATCGGCCAGGCCGCCTATTCGGCGTCGAAGGGCGGCATCCACTCGATGACGCTGCCGGTCGCCCGGGAACTCGCCCGGTTCGGTATCCGCGCCATGACGATCGCGCCCGGCATCTTCGGAACGCCGATGCTTCTCGGCATGCCGCAGGAGGTCCAGGACAGCCTGGCGGCCTCCGTCCCCTACCCTTCCCGCCTCGGCAAGCCGGAGGAATACGCCGCCCTCGTGATGCACATCCTCTCGAACGTGATGCTGAACGGCGAGACGATCCGGCTCGACGGTGCGATCAGGATGGCACCGAAATAGGGGACGGCCGCAGGCCGGGGTCGCGATGGCGGAGAAATCTGGCGTCCTGCGGGAGACCGACGCAGAGGCGAGGCACCTCGCCAGGGTCCTCTTGCGCGGCGCACGCTTCGGCGCGCTGGCGGTCCTGGAGCCCGAGACGGGCGCCCCCTTCGCGAGCCGTGTCCTCGTCGGCATCGACATCGATGGCACTCCGGTGACGCTGGTCTCGGCCCTGTCGACCCACACGGCGGGTCTGGCCGGAAACGGACGGGCCTCTCTCCTCGTCGGAGAGCCCGGCAAGGGCGATCCGCTGGCCCATCCCCGCCTCACCGTGCAGTGCGAGGCCGAGCGCGTGGATCGCGAGGACCCGGCACACGCGCGGATCAGGCAGCGCTTCATCCGCCGGCACAAAAAGGCGGCGCTGTACGTCGATTTCGGAGATTTCGCCTTCTTCCGGCTCGTCCCGGCGGGTGCCAGCCTGAACGGCGGCTTCGGCAAGGCATACCGGCTTACCGCCGCGGATCTCGCGATTCGTTCGCCTGCGGCCGACGAGATCGCTACCGCCGAGGAAGACGCGATCAGCCACATGAACGCCGATCATCCCGACGCTCTTGCGGCCTATGCAAGGCATTTCGCAGGCCTGCCCGGCTCTTCCTGGACGATGTGCGGCCTTGATGCTGCCGGATTTGACCTGCAAGCCGGAGACAGGCTGGTTCGCATCGAGTTCGATCGCGAGCTGGAGAATGCTGCCGAAATCCGGCCCTTCCTCGTGAAACTATACGAACGGGCACGCTGATTTTAGCAATATACAATTATATTAGGATGGGTGAGATTCGCGGTGTCGGATCGCGCGGGAAGAACGCCTACGGATCTGGCACAGAGAGGGCACACGGGGGTGTGTAGCAAAAGCGAGTATGACCATGTTGGATACAACCGAACTCGTCGACAAGGCAGATGATGCGTCGAACCTTTTGTCGGCCATGTCGAATTCGAAGCGTCTGCTGATTCTCTGCAATCTCGTGCCGGGAGAAATGGCTGTCGGCGCGCTGGCTGAAGAGGTCGGTTTGAGTCAGTCGGCGTTGTCGCAGCACCTCGCCAAGCTGAGGGCCCGGCGCCTGGTCAAGACGCGGCGCGACGCCCAGACCATCTACTATTCGATCGCTTCCGAGGACGTCATTCAGATGCTGAAGACGCTGGACGGCATCTTCTGCCAGCGTGCCAGCCAGATGCCGGCGCGTTCGGCCGCCTGATCACCCGCGTGCCGCCGGCTCCCTGGCGGCAGCCCGGACCGTTGCGACGAACAAAAACCCGCCCGAACGCTCGGTCGGGTTTTTTTTGTGCCCGGCGGTTTCCGGACCGGCGCGAGGTCGTGTAGAGCGGCTCCGGGAACGGAAGGGCAAGCCGAAGATGGAGCCGATGAAGCACAAGGTCATACTCGATACGGACCCGGGCATCGACGACGCGATGGCCATCGCCTATGCGGTCGCCCATCCGGACATAGACCTGCTTGCCCTGACCACGATCTTCGGCAACGTGAACGTCGACGAGGCAACGCGCAACGCCCTGCAGTTGCTCGAATATCTCGGCTCGTCGGCAGAGGTGGCCGCAGGCGAGAGCGGTCCCGTCGCCATCGCCGCGAACCCGCCGAGCTACGCGGTCCATGGCCACAACGGCCTTGGCGGCGTGGAAATGCCCGCGCCGACGCGCGCGCCGCTCGCGCTTTCGGCCGCCGACTACCTCGTCGAGAGGACGCGGGAACATCCCGGTGAAGTCACGATCTGTGCCGTCGGACCCCTGACGAACCTCGCACGCGCGCTCGAGCGGGATCCCACGATCGTCCGGCGCGTGCGTCAGGTCGTGGTGATGGGCGGTGCGCTTCACGTACCCGGCAACGTTTCCCCGGCGGCCGAGGCGAACTTCTGGAACGATCCGCACGCCGCCGACACCGTTCTGGGTGCCGATTGGCCCGTCATACTCGCCCCGCTGGACGCCACGCAGCCGGTCGTGCTCGGAAACGACTTCTTCGCCGAGCTCGCCGAGATCGAGCCCGTCGCCGGCGGGCTCCTCGCCCGAATGGCGGCGTTCTACACCCGCTTCTACCGCAACCATGTCGGCCTCGACGGCTGCGTTCCCCACGACGTCATGGCGCTTGCCTGGCTGACGATGCCCGGCATCTACATGCAGAAAACCGGGGCGCTTGCCGTGTCGACAGATGGGCCGGGAATTGGCCAGACGCATTTCCTGCCGGCCGGTCGCCGGGTCCGCGACCCTTTCTGGCAGCAGCGGCGCGCACAGATCGCCCTTCTCGAGACCGACGCACGCCTCTTCCGCTCGGACTTCTTCAGGACACTCTCGGCCTTCCGTCGACCGGCGAGCTAGCAGTGGCGGTCAGGCCGTCCCCGCCGCAAGTGGTTCGCCGTCCATCATCCCGAGCAGCGAACGCATGTGCGGGCGCGACAGCACGAGATCCTCGATCGTATAGCCCTGCAAGACCTGGAAGAAGGCATTGAGCGCCTTGTAGAGAGCGCCGTTGAGCGCGCAGCTGTCCACGAGCGGGCAGTCGATGTCGTTGCCCTCGAAGCACTCCGCCATCGCGAAGTTCTCCTCCGTGACGCGGACGACGTCATAAAGGGTGATGTCGCGGGCCGGCTTGGCGAGACGAACCCCGCCCTTGCGCCCGCGCACGCTCTCCATGAGGCCGGCTTCGACCAGCGGCTGGAGGATCTTGAACAGAAACAGCTCGGACACCCCGTAGGCCCTGGCGACGTCCTGGACGCGACTGAGCTGGCCGTCACGGCTGACGGCACAGTACATCATCATCCGGATGGCATAGTTGGTCTGCTTCGTGAGCCGCATCGGTCCGCCTGACGTTCGAGTACCTGCACGGCTTTAACTTAGAACAATTCCAAAGAAAACTGAAATCCCTTCTCCGCATTTTTCCGGCGGGACTTCACGGGGGAAATCACGCTTCGACGAGCGTGCTCACGAGTTCGTGCCGCGGATCGGCTAAACCCTCGATGACGTTGTAGTGATGACGCCCCTCTTCCTCGACGCGTGCAATCCGCACGCCGAAGCCGAGCCACATCTCGTGCAGGATGCGGTTCTGCCGCAGGAATTCCGGCCGCTCGTCCGCGCCGACCCAGCAGGTGACGCGCCTGCCCTCTTCCGGCTCCAGCAAAGCGGGGCTCTCCGCCTGCGCTTCCGCCGGGTCGATCCGCAGGGTCTCGTTGAACGCGAGGCGGAGCATCGGCCGGAGATCGTGTACGCCCGAGATGGTGACGACGTGGCGCACGCGTTCCAGCACTCCCGCCTCCAGCGGCGACGGCTTCGAAACCAGCCGGGACACCAGGTGGCCGCCCGCCGAGTGTCCGGCAAGCACGACGGGACCGGGAACGAGCTCGGCGGCGCGCCCGACCGCTTGCGCGATCTCGAGACCAATGGCCCGGATCCGCGCGTCCGGCGCGAGCGTGTACGAGGGCATCGCCACCGCAAATCCACGCGCAAGGGCCCCGGCGGCCAGATGCGACCAGCACGACTTGTCGAATGCCTTCCAGTAGCCTCCGTGCACGAACACGAAGAGCCCGCGCGGCCCTTCGGCTGGCGAGAAGAGATCGAGACGGTGGCGTTCGCCGGGCCCGTAGGGGATGTCGAGGCGGGCTCGGCCCCCGGCCGCCAGTTCGTTGCGGAACGCTTTCGCCCGGCTGGCCCACAGAAAGGGATAGTCCTCGGAGTTCGGAACGTGGGCGCCGTTGGCGTATGCATCGTCGTAGTCTGCGATCGGATAGGGGGAAATCATCTGGCTGGCTCTCGTGGTCTGGATCCCGGGATGCGGTTGCGAGGATATGTCCGAAGCGCGGGCGGAAAAAGCACCTTCCGGCCCGGCAAGCGTCCACAATAAATTTGACCTTTTGATAAAATCAATTCATGCTCGGTGAAATCGACCGGCCGCCGACAAACTGAAACGAGGGAACAGGCCGGCAACGAAGGACGTGACCGTCCATGGAGGATGAGCATGACGACCGAAGTGTCCCCCGACGTAAAGGCCGGCCGGATGGCGGCCGATGAATATGCTGCCAATTTTGGCGACCTGCACCCGCCGCTGACGGCACACGAGGCGCTGGTCGAAGCGGATCGCTGCTATTTCTGCTACGACGCACCGTGCATGAACGCCTGCCCGACGTCGATCGACATCCCGCTCTTCATCCGCGAGATCGCCGCCGGCAACCCGAACGGCGCGGCGAGGACGATCCTCTCGCAGAACATCATGGGCGGCATGTGCGCCCGCGTCTGCCCCACGGAGACGCTTTGCGAGGAAGTCTGCGTTCGCGAAATCGCGGAAGGCAAGCCTGTCCGCATCGGCCTGCTGCAACGCCATGCCACGGACCACCTGATGGAGACCGCCGACCGGCACCCGTTCGCCCGCGCTCCGTCTACAGGCAAACGCATCGCCGTCGTCGGTGCCGGCCCGGCAGGCATCTCCTGCGCTCACCGGCTCGCCATGCACGGCCATGACGTCACGATCTTCGAGGCCCGCCCCAAGGGCGGCGGCCTCAATGAATACGGCATCGCCGCCTACAAGGCTCCCGACGGTTTCGCCCAGAGCGAGCTCGACTTCATCATGGGCATCGGCGGCATCGCCATCGAGCACGGCAAGATGCTCGGACGCGACCTCCGGCTTGCCGAGCTTGCCGAGAGCCACGACGCCGTCTTTCTCGGCATCGGACTGCCCGGCGCCAACGATCTCGGTCTCGAGGGCGAGGACGCGGAAGGCTGCATCGACGCGGTCGACTACATCGCGAAGCTGCGCCAGAGCGACGACCTCTCGAAGTTGCCGGTCGGCCGCCGCATCGTCGTCATCGGCGGCGGAATGACCGCCATCGACATCGCGGTACAGACCAGGCTGCTCGGCGCGGAGGAAGTCACGATCTGCTACCGGCGGGGCAAGGAAGCGATGAACGCCAGCGCCTACGAGCAGGAACTTGCCCAGACGCGGGGTGTGACCATCCGGCACTGGCTCCGGCCGAAGGCTCTGAGGCGCGAAGCCGGAGGCGCCGTTTCCGGAATCGAGCTCGAATACACCCGCCAGAGCGACGGCACCCTTTCGGGCACCGGCGAGACCATCGTGCTGGCCGCCGACCAGGTCTTCAAGGCGATCGGCCAGACCGGCGATCCCGACCCGCTGTCCGGGGCGAACCTGGAGATCGTGCGCAGCCGCATCAGGGTCGGGCCGGACAGGCGCACCGCAAATCCCAGGATCTGGGCGGGCGGCGACTGCATCTCGGACGGCGACGACCTGACGGTGGTGGCCGTCGAGGACGGCAAGATCGCCGCCGAATCCATCCACGCGGCACTCATGAGCTAGGACTGGAGGAACAGATGGCAGACCTTACGACGAATTTTTGCGGCATCGCCTCCCCCAACCCCTTCTGGCTCGCCTCCGCGCCTCCGACCGACAAGGCCTACAATGTCGAGCGCGCGTTCGAGGCCGGCTGGGGCGGCGTCGTCTGGAAGACGCTCGGCGAAGCCGGCCCGCCGATCGTCAACGTCAACGGGCCACGCTACGGCGCAATCTGGGGCGCCGACCGCCGTCTCCTCGGCCTCAACAACATCGAACTGATCACCGACCGCGACCTCGAGGTGAACCTGCGCGAGATGACCGAGGTGAAGAAGCGCTGGCCCGACCGCGCACTGATCGCCTCGATCATGGTCCCCTGCGAGGAGCGCGCCTGGAAGGAGATCCTGCCGCGCGTCGAGGATACCGGCTCCGATGGAATCGAGCTCAATTTCGGCTGTCCGCACGGAATGAGCGAACGCGGCATGGGCTCGGCCGTCGGACAGGTTCCGGAGTATATCCGGATGGTCGCCGAATGGTGCAAGACCTACACCCGCCTGCCGGTGATCGTGAAGCTCACCCCGAACATCACGGACATACGCCATCCCGCCCGCGCGGCGCGGGCCGGCGGCGCCGATGCCGTTTCGCTGATCAACACCATCAACTCGATCACCAGCGTCAACCTGGACACCTTCTCGCCGGAGCCGTCCATCGACGGCAAGGGATCGCACGGCGGCTATTGCGGGCCGGCTGTGAAACCGATCGCACTCTCGATGGTTTCCGAGATCGCCCGCGACCCCGAAACGCGCGGCCTGCCGATCTCGGGCATCGGCGGCATCACCACATGGCGCGACGCCGCCGAGTTCATCGCGCTCGGGTCCGGTACCGTTCAGGTCTGCACCGCGGCCATGACCTACGGCTTCAAGATCGTCCAGGAGATGATTTCCGGCCTGTCGAACTGGATGGACGAGAAGGGCCACGCCACCATCGCCGACTTCCAGGGGATGGCCGTGCCGAACGTCACGGACTGGCAGCATCTCAACCTCAACTACGTGACCAAGGCGCGCATCGACCAGGACCTCTGCATCAAGTGCGGGCGCTGCCACATCGCCTGCGAGGACACTTCGCATCAGGCCATCACCTCGACGCTCGACGGGGCACGGCACTTCGAGGTCAAGGACGACGAGTGCGTCGGCTGCAACCTCTGCGTCAATGTGTGCCCTGTCGAGGATTGCATCACCATGGTGCCGATGACCGAGGGCACGGATCCGCGGACGGGCCGGCCGATCGAGACCGGATACGCCAACTGGACGACGCATCCGAACAATCCCGCCGCACGGCAGGCCGCGGAATAGTTCCGGCAATCGTCCGGGGAAATTCCGGGGCCCGCTCGGTTCCGGCCTTGCTGGAGAAGCTGTGGTGGACGGGAATTGGCCCGGATACTGCCGGCTTCGCCTCGATGGAGTCCCTTGCGGCCATCGCCGCACGGAAGGTCGCAGGGCTGCTCTTCAGTTCCAGGTGGACAGGTAGTCCGGGCCAAGCCGCATGCCGTTCGGCAACTGGCAGGAGGGCGGCGGGTCGAGGACTCCCTCGTGCAGGTATTGAAGGCTCGCGACGAGCATCGACGTGGTGAAGGGTTTCGGCAACACCCCGATTGCGCCGCAGAAGTCATCGTTGAGCTTGTTGGGATTGGCCGTAAGGAAGACGTAGTGGACACCGCCGAGCGACTGAAGGTGCCGGGCGACGTCCAACCCCGACGTCCCGTTGAGGAGCTCGACGTCGAGGAGGATGAGATCGGGCCGCGTGCGACCGTACGTATCGATGGCGTCCTCGGCTGAAGCCGCCCATCCCGTCACCGAATGGCCCATGTCCCTGACGACGTCTTCTATGTCCATCGCCACGAGGCCTTCGTCTTCGACGATCAGGACATTCAGCGGCCGCAACTCAGGCATTACGCGGGCTCCATGGGCCGGGTGGGAAAGGTTACCGTGGCGCGGCTACCGGGGCTTGCGTCGCTCCACTCAAGCGACCCACCGACCTGAGTCACCAGCGAATCCATAAGTCGCCGGCCGAAGGTTTGTTCCCTCGGCGCGGAAGGATCGAAGCCCACTCCGTCGTCCTCTATCGTCAAGAAAGCGGAGTCTCCGTGCGCTCGCGTCCTAACGAGTATTCGCCCGGACCGGCCCTTTCCGGGAAAGGCATGCTTCAGGGCGTTCGTGATCAGTTCGTTGACCAGGAGCGAAAGCGGCGAAGCTGCATTCGCCGGAACGGAGAAGTCCTCGAGGTCGAGTTCGAGCCCGATTTCATTCCGGTCGGCGGCGCGGACCAGATCGCCGGCCGTTTCCCGGATGAAATCGGCGACGCTGAAGCGGGCGAGATCCATGGACTCGTAGAGACGCCGGTGAACGACGCCAAGGGTTTCCACGCGCGAAAGGGTCGATTCGAGCGCACTGCGCGCGGCAGGGTTGGTCAGGACCCGGATCTGGTTCCGGATCATCGCCGAGATCATCTGGAGATTGTTCTTGACGCGATGGTCCACTTCGTGGAGCAGCAGCGTCTTCTGCTCGAGAGCCCGCTCCAGTTCGCTTGTCCGGTTGTGGACGGCCTCCTCGAAATAGCCTTTCTCCTCGATCGCCCTCAATTCGCGCTCGCGCGCCTCGCTCACGTCGAGTTGCGAGGCGAAGAAGAACTGCAGTTCCCCGTCGGCCTTCGAAACCGGGCTGAGGTAGAGCGCGTTCCAGAAGGTACTCCCGTCCCGCCGGTAGTTGAGGAGCTCGATCGAAAGATCACGTTCCTCCTCGACCGCGGCGCGAATTTCGGCGACGGCAGCGCGGTCGGTCTGCGGGCCCTGAAGGAAGCGGCAGTTGCGACCGATGCTCTCCTCCCTGGAATAGCCCGTCAGCTGGCAGAATGCGTCGTTGACGAACACGATCGGATTGTCCTCCTGCCGCGGATCGGTGATGAGCATCGGCATTCGGGTGGCACGGACGGCCGCGGCGAAGGGATCGCCGGCGCCCTGCTCGGCATGCAGCCTGTCCGTCAGCCAGACGTCGTTCGATTGTTCCAAGATTTCGGGCCCCTTGTCTTGACGATGTCGGATCGTTCCGGAGAAGGATCGCTCCTTGACCGGCGTCGCTGGCCCTCGGGAGACTCCCTCGAGTGAACTGACCTATCGGAGATTATGAAAGCCTGTCTATAACATAGGATCCGGAACGAACCGGCGGGCCAGACATTTCCGCCGCATGACCTATGAGCTTTACTACTGGAGCGGCATTCAGGGCCGCGGCGAGTTCGTCCGGCTTGCGCTCGAGGACGCAGGAGCCGCCTACCGCGACGTCAACAGGGAGAAGGGAGACGGCGCGGCGGTCCAGCTGATGGAAAGGGCCGTCACCCCGTCCTTCGCCCCGCCCTTCCTGAAGGACGGCGAGGTCCTCGTCGGCCAGACGGCGGCTGTCCTCCTCTACCTCGGCGAGGAACTCGGCCTTGCCCCCGAAGCAGGCAGGCTGAAGCTCTGGACCCACCAGATCCAGTTGACCGTCGCCGACCTCGTCGACGAGGCTCACGACGTGCACCATCCGATCGGTTCGGGCCGCTACTACGAGGAGCAGAAGAGCGAAGCGAGACGTCGTGCGGAGGAGTTTCGGCAGAACCGGCTGCCGAAGTTCCTCGACTGGTTCGAGACCGTCCTTGCGCGCAACCCGGAAAGATCGGGGCATCTCGTCGGCGACGGAACGACCTACGCCGACCTTTCGCTCTTCCAGGTCGTCGAGGGTGTCGCCCATGCCTTCCCGGAATGCTCGGCAAGCCTCCTGCCCCGCTATCCGGGGATCCGGGAGTTGCGGGAAAGGGTCGCCGCACGCGCGAACATCGCGGCCTACCTTGAAAGCGACCGTCGCTTGCCGTTCAACGAGAATGGCGTCTTCCGGCACTACCCCGAACTCGACGCGCCCGCCTGACGACAGGCTGCCGGCCGGAGGGTGTCAGACCTCTTCGGTATCGAAGAAGCAGAGTTCTACGCCGCCATCCGCGAAATTGCCGAGATCGGCGGCAGTTGCCTTGCCTTCCCGGGATTCCAGTCCGGCATGGATGTCGGCAAGGCTGTCGAAATGGAGCGTTGCCACGAGATGATAAGGGGAGGCCCCTTCGGGTCCGCCCACCGGCCCCCGGCTGATCTCGTACTTCCTCAATCCGGGAATGGTCTTTGCGAGCGGAATGTGGCTCTTCGCGTAATACTCGTCGAAAGCCGCCGGATTCGCGGGGTGCCTGTAAAGAGCGATCAGTCTTGCCATCGGTTCCTCCCGTTTGCGTGGCGGCAGAGAAGATGCTGCCACGCAGGGGAATGCACAACCGCCAATTGGTCGCAGGTCAGCCGCGCGGCCGAAGACCCTCGGCATAGAGCGTCGCCAGGAACTGCGCGGCGTCGTGGAAGCGGCCCTCACCATCGCGCTCCGGCCCCAGCACCGCGCGCACCTGAACGTCGAAGTCGGCATAGTGCTGAGTGGTGGCCCAGATCGAGAAGATAAGGTGCCAGGGATCGACCCGGGCGAGCTTTCCCTCGCGCATCCATTCCTGCAGCACCGCAGCCTTCTCGTCGACCAACTGCTTGAGTTCTCCCTCGAGCATCTTGCGGATTCGCGGAGCGCCCTGCAGGATCTCGTTGGCGAACAGCCGGCTTTCCCGGGGAAAGTCGCGGGACATCTCCAGCTTGCGACGGATGTACCCCTGGATTTCCGAGAGCGGGTCTCCGTCCGGATTCAACTTCCGGAGCGGATCGAGCCAGGTGTCCAGCAATTCCGCCAGCACCGCCTCGTAGATGTCCTGCTTGCGCCGGAAATAGTAGAGCAGGTTCGGCTTCGACATGCCGGCCTCGGACGCGATCTGGTCGATCGTCGAACCGCGGAAGCCATGCCGGGAAAACACCTCGAGGGCCGCGTCCAGGATTCGTTCGCGGTTTTCCCGCTGGATGCGCGTCTCGCGCTGGGTGGGTCCTGCCGTCACCATCAGCACCTTTCCCCGTGCAAAGTTTCCGCCGGTCGCCGGGGGCACCCATCGAAACCAACCGGGCCAGTTGCCGTGCGAGCTTGCATCCGCTCTCCCCTTGGCGAACAATACACCTGCGACATACTCGAATTGGCCTTGACCGGCCACATTGTGCTGATAGAGTTTGATCAAACAGTCAAGAATTTGCAAGCACACCTCGATAACGAAAAGCACTCTTGGCTGGTATCGGACGATGCCGTCCGAGGGGAAAGACAAATCGGGAGATGCGGTCATGTCGAACCGTCTGAACACCACGCCGAATGACTTGCGCGCCTTCTGGATGCCCTTCACGGCCAACCGCCAGTTCAAGAAGCAGCCGCGCATGTTCGTCGGCGCCAGGGACATGCACTACGTGACGGCGGAGGGCCGCAAGGTCCTGGACGGCACTGCCGGCCTGTGGTGCTGCAACGCCGGCCACTGCCGGCCGAAGATCACCGAGGCGATCCGCGAACAGGCCGGGGAACTCGACTACGCGCCGGCGTTCCAGATGGGCCACCCCAAGGCCTTCGAGCTGGCAAACCGGCTCGTCGACCTGGCTCCCGACGGTTTCGGCCATGTCCTCTACACGAATTCCGGATCGGAATCGGTCGAGACCGCGCTCAAGGTCGCCCTTGCCTATCACCGCGTGAAGGGCGACGGCTCGCGCTTCCGCCTGATCGGGCGCGAGCGCGGCTATCACGGCGTCAATTTCGGCGGCATCTCGGTCGGCGGCATCGTCGCCAACCGCAAGATGTTCGGCACCCTGCTCACCGGTGTCGACCACATGCCGCACACCCACATGCCGGAGCGGAACGCGTTCACGCGCGGCGAGCCTGAGCACGGCGGAGACATCGCCAGCGAATTGCAGCGTATCGTCGCCCTGCACGATCCCTCGACCATCGCCGCGGTCATCGTCGAGCCGGTCGCCGGCTCCACCGGCGTGCTGATTCCGCCGAAGGGCTACCTGAAGAAGCTGCGCGAGATCTGTACGCAACACGGCATCCTGCTGATCTTCGACGAGGTGATCACCGGGTTCGGGCGCCTCGGAACACCCTTCGCGGCCGACTACTTCGACGTCAGGCCGGACATCATCACCACGGCCAAGGGCCTCACAAACGGCGTCATCCCGATGGGCGCGGTCTTCGTCACCGACGAGATCCACGACGCCTTCATGAACGGCCCCGAGCACATGATCGAGTTCTTCCACGGATACACCTATTCAGGCAATCCGATCGCCGCGGCAGCGGGACTTGCAACGCTCGAAACCTACCGCGAGGAAGGGTTGCTCACCAGGGGCGCCGAACTCGCGCAGTACTGGGAGGACGCCCTGCACGACCTGAAGGACGTGCGCAACGTCATCGACATCCGCAACATCGGCCTGATCGGCGCGATCGAGCTGGAGCCCATCAAGGGAGAACCGACGAAACGGGCCTTCTCCGCGTTCGTCAGGGCTTACGAAAAGGGCTGCCTGATCCGCACGACCGGCGACATCATCGCGCTCTCCCCGCCGCTGATCATCGAGAAGCACCAAATAGACGAGCTGATGGGCACCATCCGCGAAGTCCTGAACGAGGTCGAGTGACATGCAGGTCATCGAGAACGCCGTCGCCGGCAAGCGCGTCACCTCGGCTTCGGACCGCCGGTCGCCCGTCTTCAACCCGGCGACGGGCGAGCAGATAGCGGAGCTTCCGCTTTCGACGTCCGACGAAATCGCGGCGGCCATTGCCTCGGCGAAGGAAGCCCAGGTCGAATGGGGCCGGATGCCTCCGCTGAAACGTGCGCGCTACATGTTCAGGTTCAAGGACCTTCTCGACCGCAACGCCGACGCGCTGGCGCGCGAGATTTCCCGCGAGCACGGCAAGACGCATGACGACGCGCTCGGCGAAGTCGCGCGCGGAATCGAGGTCGTCGAGTTCGCCTGCGGCATCCCGCATCTTCTCAAGGGCGATTTCAGCCGCAATGTCGGCCCGGCCATCGACACGATCGCCGACCGCCAGCCGCTCGGCGTCGTCGCCGGCATCACGCCGTTCAACTTCCCGGCCATGGTTCCGATGTGGATGTACCCGATCGCCATCGCCTGCGGGAACACATTTGTCCTGAAACCGTCCGAGCGGGATCCCTCCGCGCCGATGCTGGCCTGGGACCTCTTCACGGAAGCCGGCTTCCCGGAGGGCGTGCTCAACGTCGTCCATGGCGACAAGAGCGCGGTCGACGCTATCCTCGACCATCCCGACATCAAGGCCGTCAGCTTCGTCGGGTCGACGCCGATCGCCGAATACGTCTACTCGCGCGGCACGGCCGCCGGAAAGCGCGTCCAGGCGCTCGGCGGCGCCAAGAACCACATGGTGGTCATGCCCGACGCCGATCTCGACCAGGCCGCCGATGCCCTGATGGGCGCCGGCTATGGCTCGGCCGGCGAGCGCTGCATGGCGATCTCGGTCGCCGTGCCCGTCGGCGACCGCACCGCCGACGCACTTGTCGAGAAGCTGAGGCCGCGGGTCGAGAAGCTGAAGATCGGCCCGGCGACGGACGCCGACGCCGAGATGGGTCCGGTCATCACCCGGCAGCACCGCGACAAGGTCCTCGGCTACATCGACGCCGGCGTGCGCGAAGGCGCCGAACTCGTCGTCGACGGCCGGGGCTTCTCGCTGCAGGGCTACGAGGACGGCTACTTCGTTGGCGGCACGCTGTTCGACCGCGTCCGGACCGACATGTCGATCTACCGCGAGGAGATCTTCGGACCCGTGCTTTCGGTCGTGCGGGCGCGCGACTACGGTGATGCCGTCGAGATGATCAACAGGCACGAATACGGCAACGGCACTGCGATCTTCACGCGCGACGGCGACGCCGCGCGCGCTTTCTCCGACGACATCGAGGTCGGCATGGTCGGCATCAACGTACCGATCCCGGTGCCCGTCGCCTATCACTCCTTCGGCGGCTGGAAGCGCTCGCTCTTCGGCGACCATTCCATCTACGGCCCGGAGGGCGTCCATTTCTACACGCGGCTCAAGACCATCACCAGCCGCTGGCCCAAGGGCATCAAGGAAGGGGCAGTCTTCACCTTCCCGTCCTGATCCCGCGGGCCGCCAGACCAAGACAAGGGGAACCACCCATGGCAGCACCGGCAGCGAACCTGAGGATAAACGGCGACCGTCTCTGGGACTCCATCATGGAGATGGCGAAGATCGGCCCCGGCATCGCCGGCGGCAACAATCGCCAGACGCTCACCGACGAGGACGGCGAGGGCCGTCATCTCTTCAGGAAGTGGTGCGACGAAGCCGGCCTCACGACCGGCGTCGACGAGATGGGCAACATGTTCGCCCGGCGCGAGGGCACGGATCCGGACGCCCTGCCCGTCTACGTCGGCTCGCACCTCGACACCCAGCCGACCGGCGGCAAGTATGACGGCGTGCTCGGCGTCCTCGGCGGCCTCGAACTGGTCCGCACTCTGAACGATCTCGACATCAGGACGAAGCATCCGATCGTCGTCACCAACTGGACGAACGAGGAAGGCACCCGCTTCGCTCCCGCGATGCTCGCTTCCGGCGTCTTCGCCGGGGTCCACGAGCGCGACTGGGCCTACGACCGCGTCGACGCCCACGGCAAGCGCTTCGGCGACGAACTGGAGCGCATCGGCTGGAAGGGCGACGAGAAGGTCGGCGACCGCAAGATGCATGCGTTCTTCGAACTGCATATCGAACAGGGTCCGATCCTCGAGGCGGAAGACAAGGAGATCGGCGTCGTCACGCACGGCCAGGGCCTCTCCTGGACGCAGGTCACCGTGACGGGGAAGGAGAGCCACACCGGCTCGACCCCGATGCCGATGCGCAGGAACGCGGGCCTCGGCATGGCGCGCATCCTGGAACTCGTCGACGAGATCGCGTGGTCGCACAAGCCGCACGCCGTGGGTGCCGCCGGGCATATCGACATCTACCCGAATTCGCGCAACGTCATCCCCGGCAAGGCAGTCTTCACCGTCGACTTCCGCTCGCCGGACCTCGCCGTCATCCGGGACATGGAACAGCGTCTCGCCGAAGGCGCCAGGAAGATCTGCGACGAGATGCACCTCGGGATCGAACTCGAGAAGGTCGGCGGCTTCGACCCCGTCACCTTCGACGAGACGTGCGTCAAGGCTGTGCGCGAGGCGGCCGATCGGCTCGGCTATTCCCATCGCAACCTCGTTTCAGGCGCCGGTCACGACGCCTGCTGGATCTCGCGCGTTGCGCCGGCGGCCATGGTCATGTGTCCGTGCGTCGACGGCCTCTCGCACAACGAGGCCGAGGAAATCTCGAAGGAATGGGCCACCGCCGGGGCGGACGTGCTATTCCATGCGGTGGTCGAGACCGCCGGGATCGTGGAGTAGGCCATGAGCGGCCAGAACATCGTCGCGCTGGCGAAGACCGAGGAACGGCAGTTGAGGACGGACCTCGCCGCCGCGTTCCGGCTTGCGGCACGCGCCGGCTGGCACGAGGGCGTCGCCAACCACTTCAGCGCCGCCGTGTCGCCCGACGGCAGGCGCTTCCTCGTCAATCCGCGCTGGAAGCATTTCTCCGCGATAAGTGCCAGCGACCTGCTTCTGCTCGATGCCGGCGACGCGACCACCATGGAACGCAGCGACGCGCCCGACCCGTCTGCCTGGTTCATCCATTCGGCCATCCATCGCAAGGTGCCCCACGCGCGGGTGGCGCTGCACCTGCATCCGCCCTACGCGACGGCGCTCGCCGCGCTCAAGGACCCGGCGATCTATCCGATCGACCAGGTGACCGCCCGCTTCTTCCGCCGGCTGGCGATCGACCTTTCCTACGGCGGGATTGCGAGCGGCGAGGCCGAGGGCGAACGCATCGCGGCGACCATCGGCAATCATTCCGCTGTGATGATGGGCAACCACGGCGTCACCACCGTCGCACCGACCGTCGCCGAAGCATACGACGCGATGTACTACCTGGAACGCGCCGCACGCACGATGGTGCTCGCCTATTCGACGGGTCGCCCGCTCGCCGTGCTCGACGACGAGACCGCCGAGATGACCGCGGCTGAATGGGATGCGGACCGCGACCAGCCGCTGGCCCATTTCGAGGAGATGAAGCGGATCCTCGACCGGGAGGATCCTACCTACGCCAACTAGTAACGGCCGGGCCACAGAACGACAACAACCGCGCCCGGACGCCAAACCTGACCAGAAGGGGAATGAAGACATGGCAAGCACGGTCATCAAGAACGGCACGATCGTCACCGCCGACCTGACCTACAAGTCGGACGTCCGGATCGAGAACGGCACGATCACCGAGATCGGCCCCGCCCTCTCCGGCGACACGACGCTCGACGCGAGCGGCTGCTACGTCATGCCGGGCGGCATCGACCCGCACACGCACCTCGAGATGCCCTTCATGGGCACCTACTCGTCGGACAACTTCGATTCCGGCACGCGGGCAGCCCTTGCCGGAGGCACGACAATGCTCGTCGACTTCGCCCTCCCCTCTCCCGGCCAGTCGCTCCTCGAGGCGCTGCAGATGTGGCACAACAAGTCCACCATGGCCCACTGCGACTACTCCTATCACATGGCGATCACCTGGTGGAGCGAGCAGGTGTTCGACGAGATGGAGACTGTCGTGCGCGAGAAGGGCATCAATACCTTCAAGCACTTCATGGCCTACAAGGGCGCGCTGATGGTCGACGACGACGAGATGTACGCCTCGTTCCAGCGCTGCGCCGAACTGGGGGCGATGCCCCTCGTCCACGCCGAGAACGGCGACGTCGTCGCGCAGCTGCAGGCCCGGCTTCTGGCCGAGGGCAACGACGGACCCGAGGGCCACGCCTATTCGCGCCCGCCGGAAGTCGAGGGCGAGGCGACCAACCGCGCGATCATGATTGCCGACATGGCCGGCGTCCCGCTCTATGTCGTCCACACTTCCTGCGAGCAGAGCCACGAGGCGATCCGCCGGGCCCGCCAGAAGGGCATGCGCGTCTACGGCGAGCCGCTCATCCAGCACCTGCTGCTCGACGAGAGCGAATATTTCGACAAGGACTGGGACCACTCCGCCCGGCGGGTCATGAGCCCGCCCTTCCGCAACAGGCAGCATCAGGACTCTCTCTGGGCCGGCCTGCAGGCGGGCTCGCTGCAGGTGGTCGCGACCGACCATTGCGCCTTCACGACGGAGCAGAAGCGCACCGGCGTCGGCGATTTCACCAAGATCCCGAACGGTACGGGCGGCGTCGAGGATCGCCTGCCGCTGCTGTGGACCAACGGCGTGACCACCGGCCGGCTGACGATGAACGAGTTCGTCGCGGTGACCTCGACCAACATCGCCAAGATCCTGAACGTCTATCCGAAGAAGGGTGCCGTGCTCGTCGGCGCCGATGCGGACCTCGTCGTCTGGGATCCGAACAAGGAAAAGACGATCTCGGCGAAGACCCAGCAGTCGGCGATCGACTACAACGTCTTCGAGGGCATGAAGGTCAAGGGCCTGCCGCGCTACACGCTGACGCGCGGCCGCGTCGCCGTCGAGGACGGCACGATGAAGCCCGAGCAGGGTCATGGCCGGTTCGTCGCCCGCGAACCGTTCACCGCCGTCAACAAGGCACTGTCGACCTGGAAGGAACTCACCTCGCCGCGCAAGGTCGAGCGCTCCGGCATTCCGGCAAGCGGGGTCTGATGGACGACCTTCGGCCGGGAAAGGCGGAGCCGGTGGAGAACCGCCGCCGCGCACGGGAGGACGGCCGGGCGGACGACCCGCGTGGCAAGCTGCTAAGCGACGAGCCCGTCCAGTTCCGGCAGGAGCACGACGCTCTCCTGCTCGTTCGGATCGGTGCGCGCGATGACCGCGGTACATGGCGCATCGGACAGGTTCGCCGCCACGTGCGGCATGCCGGCCGGAATGTAGAACATGTCGCCGCTCTTCGTGACGACATGGTGCTCCAGCCGATCGCCGTACCAGGTGTGCGCTTCGCCGGAGAGAACGTAGATCGCGGTCTCGTGCGCGGCGTGCATGTGCGCCTTCGCCCGCTTGCCGGGCGGAATTGTCAGCAGGTGCATGCAGAGGCCGCTCGCGCCGACGGACTCGGAGGAGATCCCGTGGAAATAGCTGAAACCCTGCTTGCCGTCGTAGGTGCCGCCGGCATGCACGAGCCGACAGTCCGGAGATGCTGATGCGCTCATCGATCGAACTCCTGTATGATCGCGATCAAAGCGCGTTTGCGGCCTTCCGGCAAGCCGGAGATACCGCATGACCGCAGTGAGCAGCGAGGCACGCAAATTGACCGACCATGCCGCGGCGGCACCTGCCGCCCCAAGCCCGGCGCCGGGCGAGACGGTCATCGAGACGAAGGGTCTCGATCTCACCTTCCAGACCAGCGACGGCCCCGTTCACGCGCTTGCCGACATCGATCTGTCGATCGAGCGCGGCGAGTTCGTCTCCTTCATCGGCCCGTCAGGCTGCGGAAAGACGACCCTGCTGCGCGTCATCGCCGATCTGGAGCACCCGACCGGCGGCTCGATCACGATCAACGGCGTCACGCCCGAGGAAGCCCGGCTCGCCCGCGCCTACGGCTACGTCTTCCAGGCCTCCGCCCTCTTTCCGTGGCGCAACATCGCCGACAACGTCGCACTGCCGCTGGAAGTCATGGGCATATCGAGATCGGACCGCCGCGAACGCATCGCGCGCAATCTCGATCTCGTCAACCTGACCGGGTTCGAGAAGAAATTCCCCTGGCAGCTTTCCGGCGGCATGCAGCAGCGTGCCTCGATCGCCCGCGCACTTTCCTTCGATCCGGACATGCTCCTGATGGACGAGCCGTTCGGCGCACTCGACGAGATCGTCCGCGACCATTTGAACGAGCAACTCCTCAAGCTCTGGGCAAAGACGAAGAAGACGGTCGTCTTCGTGACCCATTCGATCCCGGAGGCCGTGTTCCTGTCGACGAAGATCGTCGTCATGAGCCCGCGGCCGGGCCGCGTCCACGAGATCATCGACTGCGACCTCGGGCCGGACAGGCCGCTCGACATCCGGGAGACGGAGAAATTCCTCGAAATCGCCCATCGTGTGCGCGAGGGCCTGCGGGCGGGGCATTCCTATGAGGAATGAGCCGAGCGCGATCCCGCCGCCCGTGAAGTGCGCCCCGGCAGCCTGTGCAGGCCGGACCGAACCGCAGGGCGAAAAGCGACGCGCGCCAAGCGACGCGCCGGCGGCAGGGCCCCTTCCCCTTGCAGGAGACCACCGATGCGGCCGGCGCTGACGCTTTGGCTCTTCGGCGCGATGGGCGTCTTTCTCGCCGCGGCATCGGCCTCGCGCAGCTACGTGTCGCATCCGGCCGGGCCGATGCTGCTTCTGGCTCTCGGGCTCTACACCGTCGGCAACCTGATGATGCTGAAGCTCATGCGCGAGAGCGGCATGGGCATCGCAATTTCGGTTTCGGCGATCGGCCAGCTCGTTCTCGTCAACGTGGTCGCGATGACGGTTTTCGGCGAGCGGCCCGGTCACCTGCAACTGGCCGGACTGGCGCTCGGCATCGTCGCCATGATCCTTGTCCTCTGGCCCGTAGCGGAGAAGCACCCATGACGAGCATGACCGCCGCGGGCAGCGGCATCGTTCAAAAGCGAGGGAGCCTGTTCGGCTCCGGCCGGTTTGCCTCCGTGCTCCCGGTCACGACGGTGCTGATTGCGATCCTCGTGCTCTGGTATCTCTTCACCGTGATCCTCAATGCGCCGGTCGAGCTCGACAGGGCGCAGCGGGTCGGGCATCCCCTCGGCTTCACCGGGATGATCGAGGCGACGATGACGGCCCGGCGCCCCGTACTGCCGGCGCCGCACCAGGTGGCGGCGGAACTCTGGAAGACGACCGTCGACCAGAATGTCACCTCCAAGCGCAGCCTCGTCTACCACGCTGGCATCACGCTCTCCTCGACGCTGCTCGGCTTCCTCATGGGAACGGCGCTCGGCATCCTCCTTGCGATCGGCATCGTGCACTCCAAGGCGCTGGACAAGTCGCTGATGCCGTGGATCATCACATCGCAGACGATCCCGATCATCGCCATCGCGCCGATGGTGATCGTGGTGCTGAACTCCATCAACATCACGGGTCTGCTGCCGAAGGCGTTCATTTCCATGTATCTCGCCTTCTTCCCCATCGCCGTCGGCATGGTGAAGGGCCTGCGGTCGCCCGAGGTCATGCACATGGACCTGATGCGGACCTACAACGCCTCCCGCGCGCAGGTCTTCTGGAAGCTGCGGTGGCCGTCCGCGGTTCCTTTCCTCTTCACATCCATGAAGGTCGCCGTGGCCATCTCGCTCGTCGGCGCCATCGTGGCGGAACTGCCGACCGGCGCCGTCGCCGGTCTCGGCGCCCGGCTTCTCGCCGGCTCCTACTACGGGCAAACCGTCCAGATCTGGTCGGCGCTCATCATGGCATCCGCCTGCGCGGCGCTCCTCGTCTTCGTCATCGACATCGTCGGGAAGCTGGTGACCCGGCGCATGGGAGTCCAACCATGAAGGCGGGCATCCTCGCAGCCGCCCTGGTCTTCTGGCTCGCCGCCTGGGCGCTGAATGTCTGGCTGCTGAAGATCCGGCCCAAATCCGGTACCGCGGCCCGGGCGATCGATCTTGCCGTTCCCGTGCTCTTTGGCGCGGCCCTGCTCGCGCTCTGGCAGGGTTTCACGCGTGGCCTGAACGTTCCCCCGGTCCTGCTGCCCGCTCCGTCGGACATCTGGCTGCGCATTGTCGGCTCGACGGCCATGCTCTGGGCCGATTTCAAGCAGACCTTCCTCAAGGCCGTGCTTGCCGGCTTCGTGCTCGGCTGCGGTTCCGGCTTCGTCGTCGCCGTCATCGCCGATCGCGTGCCGTTCCTGCGGCGCGGGCTGTTGCCGATCGGCAATCTCGCCGCGGCCCTTCCGATCGTCGGCGTCGCGCCGATCATGGTCATGTGGTTCGGCTTCGACTGGCAGTCCAAGGCCGCCGTCGTCGTCATAATGACCTTCTTCCCCATGCTGGTGAACACGGTCGCCGGCCTCGCCGCCACTGGACACATGGAGCGAGACCTGATGCAGACCTACGCGTCGAGCTACTGGCAGACACTCGTCAAGCTGCGCCTGCCGGCCGCGATGCCGTTCATCTTCAATGCCCTGAAGATCAACTCGACGCTGGCGCTGATTGGCGCGATCGTGGCCGAGTTCTTCGGCACGCCCATCGTCGGGATGGGCTTCCGCATCTCGGCCGAGGTCGGGCGCATGAACATCTCGACCGTCTGGGCGGAGATCTTCGTCGCCGCCCTCGCCGGGTCGCTCTTCTACGGGCTGATCGCCCTCGTCGAGCGCACCGTCACCTTTTGGCATCCGTCCTACCGGAGTTGACCGGACGAACGAGAGTCGGAGCCCTTAACCAGAGGAGAACAGGAATGAAAAAACTGCTCGCAATGTCGCTGGGGCTTGCAATGAGCCTGACAGCAGGGGCCGCCAGCGCGGCCGATGCCGTCACGCTTCAGCTCAAATGGGTCACGCAGGCGCAGTTCGCCGGCTATTTTGTCGCCAAGGACAAGGGCTACTACAAGGACGCCGGCCTCGACGTCACGATCAAGCCCGGCGGCCCGGACACCGCGCCCGAACAGGTGATCGCCGGTGGCGGCGCCGACGTCATCGTCGACTGGATGGCGGCAGCGCTGGCCGCGCGCGAGCGCGGCGTCGCGCTCGTCAACATCGCCCAGCCCTTCAAGCACTCGGGCCTCCTGCTCGTCTGCCGCAAGGATTCGGGCATCAAGTCGCCGGCCGACTTCAAGGGCCATACGCTCGGCGTCTGGTTCTACGGCAACGAATATCCCTTCTTCGCATGGATGGCCAAGCTCGGCATTCCGACCAACGGCGGCAAGGATGGCGTCAAGGTCCTGAAGCAGGGCTTCAACGTCGATCCGCTCGTCCAGAAGCAGGCCGCCTGCATCTCGGCCATGACGTACAACGAGTACGGCCAGATCCTCGACGCCGGTTTCAAGCCGAGCGATCTCGTCGTCTTCAACTACCGCGATGAAGGCGTCGGCATGCTGGAGGACGGCCTCTACGTGCTGCAGGACAAACTCAAGGACCAGAAGTTCGTCGACAAGATGGCCCGTTTCGTCAAGGCGTCGATGAAGGGCTGGGCCTATGCCGAGGACCATCCGGACGAGGCAGCCCAGATCGTCATCGACAACGATTCCTCCGGCGCCCAGACGCTGGAACACCAGCAGTACATGATGAAGGAAGTCGACAAGCTCCTGAAGGATTCCAACGGCGTGCTCGACCCGCAGGACTACAAGGAGACCGTCGCCACGCTGCTCTCCTCGGCCAAGGGCGCCGAGAACGCCGCCATCACGAAGGAGCCGAAGGACGCCTGGACCCACAAGGTCACGGACGAAATCAAGGATATGCCGAAGCTCTGACAACGACTCAGGGAGCGGCCGGCCCCCGGCCGCCCCCTTGACCGCCTGTTCTCTGGCCGGCAGCAATGCCGGCCAGATTCGCATCGAGACACATGACGGGGAAAGACCGATGACCAGCCGGCTGGAACGCATGATCGATCAGGGCGCCGGGAACGAACCGGCCGACATCGTTCTCCGGGGAGGCCGCGTCTTCGACCTCGTCTCGGGCGAGCTGATCGAGACAGATGTCGCGATCTGCGAGGACCGCATCGTCGGCACGCTCGGCTCCTATTCCGGCAGGCGTGAGATCGACGTGTCCGGACGAACGATCGTGCCCGGCTTCATCGACACGCACCTGCACATCGAGTCCTCGCTCGTCACGCCTCATGAATTCGACCGCTGCGTTCTCCCGCGCGGCGTCACCACGGCAATCTGCGATCCGCACGAGATCGCAAACGTGCTCGGTGCCGAGGGCATCCGCTATTTCCTCGACTCCGCCCGCGAGACGATCATGGACATACGCGTGCAGCTCTCGAGTTGCGTGCCCGCGACGCATCTGGAGACCTCCGGGGCGGAACTGAAGATCGGCGACCTGCTTCCCTTCCGCGACCACGAGAAGGTGATCGGCCTCGCGGAGTTCATGAACTTCCCCGGCGTCCTCGCGAAGGACCCGACCTGCATGGCGAAACTGGAGGCGTTCCAGGGCGGCCACATCGACGGCCATGCGCCGCTGCTGCGCGGCCTCCCGCTCAACGGCTATCTCGCCGCCGGCATCCGTACGGACCACGAGACGACCACCGCGGAGGAAGCCGTCGAGAAGCTGAAGAAGGGCTGCCACATTCTCGTACGGGAAGGATCCGTCTCCAAGGACCTGGACGCCCTCCTTCCGGTCATCACCGAGCGCTACTCGCCCTTCCTGGCGCTGTGCACCGACGACCGCAATCCGCTCGACATCGGCGAGCACGGCCACCTCGACTACATGATCCGCCACGCGATCGGGAACGGCGTCGATCCGCTGGCGATCTACCGCGCCGCCTCGATCTCCGGCGCACGTGCCTTCGGCCTCGCCGATCGCGGCCTCGTCGCCCCCGGCTGGCGTGCCGATCTCGTCGTCCTCGACAGCCTCGAAGGGTGCCACGCGGAGATGGTATTCTCGGCCGGCCGCGAGGTCGACGACGACCTGTTCGCCACGCGCCGGCCGGTCGAGCCCGTCGGCCTGTCGAGCGTGAAGGCGCGACCGGTGACGGCAGCCGCATTCAGGACCGGGGTCAAGGGCAACGAAACGTCCGTGATCGGCATCCTTCCCGGCAAGATCATCACCGAGCATCGCAATGCCGCCCTGCCCGTCGAGGATGGCCACACGGTGCCGGACCTCGACGACGACATCGTCCGCGTCGCCGTTGTCGAACGCCACGGCAAGAACGGCAACATCGGCAACGGCTTCGTTCAGGGCTTCGGCCTAAAGCGCGGCGCCATCGCCTGCACGGTCGGCCACGACAGCCACAACATCGGCGTCATCGGAATCTCGGGCGAGGACATGGCCTTCGCGGTCAACCGCCTCGGCGAACTCCAGGGCGGCTTCGTCGTGGTAGAGAACGGGAAGGTGCTCGCCGAGATCGCGCTGCCGATCGCCGGCCTCATGAGCCTCGAAGACTACGACACCGTGCGCAGGTCGCTCGCAGAGTTGCGCACGGCAGCGCGTTCGCTCGGCGTGACGCTGGAGGAACCGTTCCTGCAGCTCGCCTTCCTGCCGCTGCCGGTGATCCCGCACCTGAAGATCAGCGACCGCGGCCTGGTCGACGTCGACCGCTTCGAACTGATCGACTGAAGCCGGCCTGGTTCACGCCCCGACCCCGCCGAACCTCGCCAGGAGTTCGGCGGCGTTTCGCACGTCGAACTTGGCGAGAAGCCGTGCCCGGTGCTCCTCGACGGTGCGCGGGGAAATCGAGAGCTGACGCCCGATTTCCTTGCTGGTCAGCCCCTTCGCGAGATGCTGAACGATCTGACGCTCCCGCGCGGTGAGCGAGATCACCGGCCGGACGTCGGAGAGGTCGGCATAGGTCAGTATCGCCCGCTCCAGCGGCGCCTCCGGATGGAAGGCGAACGCCCGGCAGCGGCACCAGAACAGCGACCCGTCGCGGCGCGGCATCACCCGTTCGCCCGAATAGGCACGCCCGGCCTTCAGCGCCTCGAATCCGACGTCGCGGATCTGCTCGAAGTCCTGGAGGCTGGCGTAGAGCATGCGGAACGACCGGCCCAGCAATTCCTGCTTCTCGTAGCCGAACAGCGACGCGAAGCTCCTGTTGCAGGCCCGGATGACGCGATCTTCCGTCAGGACGATCCCGACAGGCGCGAATTCGAAAGCCATCGTCTCGAGGTCGGCCTCATTTTCGCCGGCCGTCATTGCCGATACGTCCATTCCATCCCGTAGTTTTACGGACCGTAGTTCCACAGGATTGCGATAGTGCGTCGTCCCGGCGGAGACTGCAAGTGCCGGGAACGACAGGGAGATATGCGACAGATGGAACAGGCCGCCGCCCCCGCCCGCAGGCTCGCCGAACACATCGACGCCGCGCGCGACGACCTCGTCGTACTGACGCAGGATCTCATCCGCATCCCCACGCTCAACCCGCCCGGCGACTGTTATCTCGAGATCTGCGAATTCATCGGGCGGAGACTCGAGGCGCACGGCTTCGAGATCCGGCTCGTGCGCGCCGAGGGCACGCCGGGAGACAGCGACAGATACCCGCGATGGAACGTCGTCGCCCGCAGGGAGGGCGCGCGCCGGGGACCCTGCGTCCACTTCAATTCCCACACCGACGTCGTCGAGGTCGGCCACGGCTGGACCTTCGATCCCTTTGCCGGCACGGTTGCCGATGGCAGGGTCTACGGCCGCGGGGCTTGCGACATGAAAGGCGGGCTTGCCGCCTCCATCATCGCCGCCGAAGCCTTCATCGAGACCTGCCCGGACTTCTCCGGCGCGATCGAGATATCCGGCACGGCGGACGAGGAGACCGGCGGCTACGGCGGCGTCGCCTATCTGGCCGAAAAAGGCTTGTTCAATCCGGATCGCGTCCAGCACGTCATCATCCCCGAGCCGCTCAACAAGGACCGCGTCTGCCTCGGTCACCGCGGCGTGTGGTGGGCGGAGATCGAGACCCACGGCCGCATCGCCCACGGCTCCATGCCGTTTCTCGGGGACTGCGCGGTGAGGCACATGGGCGCCGTCATGACGGAAATGGAGAAGAGCCTCTATCCCGCGCTTGCCAGCCGCCGCACGGCCATGCCGGTCGTCCCCGACGGCGCGCGCCAGTCGACCATGAACATCAATTCCTTCCACGGCGGCCAGGCGGAGCCCGAGACAGGCTACACGGGCTTCCCTTCCGCCTGCGTGCCGGATTCCGCCCGCATGATCGTCGACCGTCGCTACCTGATCGAGGAGACGGCCGAGGGCGTGCGTGCCGAGGTCGTCGAGCTTCTGGAAAGGGTGAAGGCCGGCCGAGCCACCTTCACCTACGACCTGAGGGAACTGTGGCACGTCAGCCCGACGATGACGGACCGCGAGGCGCCCGTCGTGCGTTCCGTGTCGAAGGCGATCGAGACCGTCCTGCGGAAACAGCCGGACTATGTCGTTTCGCCCGGCACCTACGACCAGAAGCACATCGACCGCATCGGCCGGCTGAAGGACTGCATCGCCTACGGACCGGGCATTCTCGACCTGGCCCACCAGCCGGACGAATATGTGGGCATCGACGACATGATCGATGCGGCCAAGGTCATGGCGCTCGCGCTATTCGACCTTTCAAGCGCGCCTGCATGAGGCTATAGACGTGCCGGTCATGCATTCGGGGAGAACCAAGTGACGAACATCACGAAAATTCTGGCACTTGCGCTGCTGGGCGCCTCTGCCGGTCTCGCGACGCCGGCCCTGGCCGGGCCTCAGGACAATTCGGTCAATGTCGGCATGCAGCTCGAGCCGCCGAACCTCGACCCCACCGACGGTGCCGCCGCGGCGATCGACGAGGTCACCTACGCCAACGTCTTCGAGGGCCTGACGCGGTTCGCCGAGGACGGCTCCATCCTGCCCGACCTCGCAAAATCCTGGGACATCTCGAAGGACGGCCTCACCTATACCTTCCATCTGCATGCCGGCGTGACGTTCCAGGACGGCACGAAGATGACAGCCGACGACGTCAAGTTCTCGCTTGACCGGGCGATGGCGCCGGACTCGACCAACGCCCAGAAGGCGCTCTTCGCCGACATCAAGGACGTTGCCGTCGTCGATCCGGCGACCGTCAAGGTGACGCTGAAGAAGCCGAACGGCTCGTTCCTCTTCGACATGGCCTGGGGAGACGCGGAGATCGTCTCGCCGAAAAGCGCCAGGGACAACGCGACGCATCCGGTCGGCACCGGCCCCTTCATGTTCAAGGAATGGGTGAAGGGAGACCATGTCACGCTCGTCAGCTATCCCGGCTACTGGGGCAAAAAGCCCAAGATCGACAAGGTGACGTTCAAGTTCATCTCCGACCCGACCGCCGCCTTCGCCGCCATGATGTCCGGTGACCTCGACTGCTTCCCGAACTTCCCCGCGCCGGAAAACCTCGACCAGTTCAAGGCCGATCCGCGCTTCAAGGTCGTCGTCGGCTCGACCGAGGGCGAGACCATCGTCGCCATGAACAACGGCAAGAAGCCGTTCAACGACATCAAGGTGCGCGAGGCCGTCGCCCATGCGATCGACCGGAAGGCCGTCATCGACGGTGCGATGTACGGCTACGGCACGCCGATCGGCTCGCACTTCGCCCCCCAGCAGCCCGCCTATGTCGACCTGACGGGTCTGTCGAAATACGATCCCGCCCTGTCGAAGAAGCTTCTGAAGGAGGCCGGCTATCCCGACGGCTTCAAGACGACGCTGAAGCTTCCGCCGCCGTCCTATGCCCGGCGCGGCGGGGAGATCGTCGCCGCCGAGCTCCGCAAGGTCGGCATCGACGCGAAGATCGTCAACGTGGAATGGGCCCAGTGGCTGCAGAGCGTCTTCAAGAACAAGGACTACGACCTTACGATCGTCTCGCACACCGAACCGATGGACATCGGCATCTACGCCCGCGACGACTATTACTTCAACTATCATTCGGACGCTTTCAAGAAGATCATGGACGACCTTCAGAACACGACCGATCCGAACAGGCGCAAGGAGCTTCTGCAGGAAGCGCAGAAGCGCATCGCAAAGGACTACGTCAACGCTTTCCTGTTCGAGTATCCGAAGCTCGGCGTCGCGCGCGCGGACCTGATGGGGCTGTGGAAGAACGCGCCCACTCAGGCCAACGACATGACCGCGGTCCACTGGAAAAAGTAGCGTCGTGACATTCCGGCGGCCGGGCGGACCTGCGTTCGCCCGGCTGCCCCGCATCCGGGGTGCATCAAGTCCTTCATGCTGCCTTTCGTCCTCAAACGCTTCGTCTCTCTGGCACTGACGCTGCTCGCCGCCAGTGTGGTCATCTTCATCGTGACGAACATCGTTCCCGGCGACCCGGCGCAGTACATGCTCGGCCTCGATGCCCAGCCTTCCGCCGTGGCGGCTCTCCACAGACAGATGGGCCTCGATCAACCGGCCCTGGTGCGCTACTTCCACTGGCTCGGCGGCCTGCTCCTCGGCGATTTCGGTACCAGCTACACCTACAAGGTCCCGGTCGGCGAACTGATATCGGCGCGGCTCTGGGTCTCCCTGCCGCTAGCGGTCTATGCGCTCGTCCTCTCGACGCTGATCGCCTTTCCGGCCGGAATCCTCTCGGCATCCAGACGCAATTCCCCGACGGACGTGTCGATCATGGGCGTAACCCAGCTCGGCGTCGCCGTGCCGAACTTCTGGTTCGCCATGCTGCTCGTGCTCCTGTTCTCGATCACGCTGCGCTGGTTCTCCTCCGGCGGATTTCCCGGCTGGGGCGCGGGCTTCCTCCCCGCGATGAAGGCGCTCACCCTGCCGGCCGTTGCGCTCGCCCTGCCCCAGGCGTCGATCCTTGCCCGCGTGATGCGTTCGTCGCTGCTCGACACGCTCGGCGAGGACTTTGTCCGGACCGCCCGGGCAAAGGGGCTGAACCGCCGGCAGGCGCTCTGGCGCCATGCCCTGCGCAACGCCCTGATACCGGTGCTGACGATCATCGGCCTGCAGTTTTCCTTCCTGCTTGCAGGCGCGATCATCATCGAGAACGTCTTCTACCTGCCTGGCCTCGGCCGCCTCGTCTTCCAGGCCATCACGCAGCGGGACCTGATCGTCGTCCAGAGCGTCATCATCCTCCTCGTCTTCGCCGTCATCGGCGTCACCTTCCTCACGGACATCGCCTATGCCATCGCCGACCCGCGGCTGAGGAGCCGGCACGCATGACCGACGCGACCGCTTCACCGCAGAGAGGCGTTCTCGCGTCCGCACTGCATTCGCCGAGCTTCGTCGCCGGCCTGGCGCTGACGCTGGTCTTCTTCGCAGCCGCTCTGCTGTCCTTCGCATGGTCCCCCTATGACGTCACCCAGATGGACATCGCGGACAAGCTCAAGGCACCGTCGATGCAGCACTGGTTCGGTACCGACCAGTACGGGCGCGACGTGCTTTCGATGGTCATGGTCGGCGCCCGGGCCTCCATAGCCGTTGCCATCGTCGCAGTCGGCATCGGGCTTGCGGTCGGCGTACCGCTGGGACTCTGCGCGGCGAGCCGGCGCGGCTCTCTCATGGACGAGATCATCATGCGGACCAACGATCTCGTCTTCGCCTTCCCTGCCCTCCTCATGGCGATCATGATCACCGCCGTCTTCGGCCCGGGCGCGGTCAACGCGATCGTCGCCATCGGCATCTTCAATATCCCGGTGTTCGCGCGCCTCTCCCGCGGGGCAGCGCTGTCGCTGTGGAAGCGCGACTACGTGCTCGCCGCCCGCGTCGCCGGCAAGAATGCGGCGCGCATCTCGGCCGAGCACATCCTGCCCAACATCCTGAACCTGCTGATCGTACAGGGGACGATCCAGTTCTCCCTTGGCATCCTCGCCGAGGCCAGCCTCTCCTATGTCGGCCTCGGCACCCAGCCGCCGATGCCGAGCTGGGGCCGTATGCTCGCGGAGTTGCAGACGCTGATCTCCTTCGCGCCGTGGACCGCCGTCTTTCCCGGTGTCGCGATCGTGCTGACCGTTCTCGGGCTAAACCTCATGGGCGACGGTCTGCGAGATGTCCTCGATCCGCGGCTGAGGCGCTCTCGATGAGCGCGCCTCCCCTCCTGGCCGTCGAGAACCTCGACCTGTCGATCCGGGGCGTGCCGATCCTGAAGAATGTCGGACTCGACGTGCGTGCCGGCGAGGTGCTCGGCATCGTCGGCGAGTTCGGGCTCCGGAAAGAGCATGACGGCAAGCGCGATCATGCGGCTTCTTCCCGAAAGTGCCGAGTGCAGTGGCGCCATCAGCCTCGCCGGCGAGCGGCTCGACGTGAAGGACGAGAGGGCGATGTGCGCGGTGCGCGGCCGCGACATAGGCATGGTCTTCCAGGAACCGATGACCGCCCTGAACCCGGTCCAGAAGATTGGCGACCAGGTTGCCGAGACGATCCGCATCCACACGGGCAGGAGCGCCGCCGACGCCCGCGCGGTCGCTCGCGAGACGCTGAACCGCGTCGGCCTGCCGGAAGACCGCTTCCCGCTTGACCGCTATCCGCACGACCTGTCCGGCGGCCAGAGGCAGCGCGTGGTCATCGCCATGGCCATCGCGCTGAAGCCGAGACTGCTGATCGCCGACGAACCGACGACCGCGCTCGACGTCACGACGCAGGCGCAGATTCTCCAGCTCCTGAGGAAGCTCGTCGCCGAGGACGGCATGGGCCTCATCCTCATCACCCACGATCTCGCCGTCGTCGCCGAGATGGCGAACCGCATCGTCATCATGCGCGGCGGCGAGATCGTGGAGGCCGGCGAGACCGTCGGCCTGTTCCGCGCCATGCATCACCCCTATACCCGGGCGCTCTTCGAGGCTTCCTCGCACAGTCCCGAGCGGGGCACGCGCAGGGCGACCGGACCGACGCCGGTGCTCGAGGTTTCGGAGAGCGTTCGCGACTATCCCCTGCCCCGTCGGTCCCTCTTTTCCCCGCCCGGCACCTTCCGCGCGGTGGATCACGTTTCCCTGCTCGTCCGGCCCGGCGAGAATGTCGGTCTCGTCGGCGAATCGGGCTGCGGGAAGTCGACCCTGACACGCGCGATCCTGGCGCTGGACCCGCTCCAGGGCGGCAGCGTCTCGATCGACGGAAAGCCATTTCATTCAATCGGTTCGAAGACGGATCCGACTCTTCGTCGCAAGGTCCAGGTCGTCTTCCAGGATCCCTATTCCTCCTTCGACCCGCGCCACAGGGTCGAGCGGCTTGTGGCAGAGCCCTTCCACCTCGACGAGAACGCACCGGGGCGCGCCGGCCGCCGCCGGCGGGTCGAGGCCGTACTCGAAGCCGTCGGCCTTCGCCCGGCCGACGCCGACAGGTTCATCCACGAATTCTCCGGCGGCCAGCGCCAGCGCATCGCAATCGCGCGAGCGCTTATAATCGAGCCGGACCTGATCATCCTCGACGAGGCCGTCTCGGCGCTCGACGTGTCGATCCGCGCGCAGATTCTCGATCTGCTCGCCGGACTTTCCGACCGGCTTTCGATCTCGTATCTCTTTATTTCGCACGACCTGTCGGTGGTGCGCGCCATCACCGACCGTGTACTCGTCATGAAGGCGGGACGGATCGTCGAAGAGGGACCGACGGAAGAGGTCTTCGCCAATCCGCAGCACGACTATACCAGGAGCCTGATTGCAGCGACGCCCGATCTCGAGCGGGCCCTGAGAGCTCGCGAGCAGGCTGCATGAAGAAGAAGGAAGCGACCATGCCAACCCCCAGCGAACTCGGCTTCGACACCCGCCATGTCTTCGTGGGCGGCGAGTGGATGCCCTCCCGTTCCGGCGACCGCCTGCCGGTCGAGGACCCTTCCACCGGCAGGACCGTCGGCGAGATCGCGAGAGGCAACGCGGCCGACGTCGACCTTGCCGTGGACGCCGCGCGCAGTGCGATGAAGGGAGAATGGGGCCGCACACCGGCGGTGGAGCGCGGCCGGATCCTCGCCGCCGTCGGCCGGCTCGTCCTCGAGCGTGCGGACATGCTGGCCGAACTCGAGGCACGGGACGTCGGCAAGCCCCTGACCCAGGCGCGGAACGACGCTCTCGCCCTCGCCCGCTACATGGAATTCTACGGCGGCGCAGCCGACAAGATCCACGGCGAAACCATCCCCTATCTCGACGGATACACCGTCTACACCCTGCGCGAGCCGCATGGCGTAACAGGCCATATCGTGCCCTGGAACTATCCGATGCAGATCATCGGCCGCTCCGTCGGCGCCGCACTCGCCATGGGCAACGCCGCGGTGCTGAAACCTGCCGAGGAAGCCTGCCTGACCGCCCTCGCCTTTACGGAAATCGCCCGCGAGGCGGGCTTGCCGGCCGGCGCGCTGAACACGGTTCCCGGCCTTGGCGAGGAAGCAGGTGCCGCGCTCTCCTGCCATCCGGGCATCAACCACATCTCGTTTACCGGCTCGGTGAACGTCGGATCGCTGATCCAGGCGGCCGCGGCACGGAACGTGGTCCCGGTGACTCTGGAACTCGGCGGCAAGTCGCCGCAACTCGTCTTCGACGACGCCGATCTCGAAAAGGCGCTTCCCTTCCTCGTCAACGCCGGCATACAGAACGCCGGCCAGACCTGCTCGGCGTCCTCGCGGATTCTCGTCCAGCGCGGAATCCACGACAGGCTGCTCGGCCTGATGAAGGAGAGATACGCAGCGCTGAGGGTCGGTCCCGCACTTTCCGACCGCAATGTCGGCCCGCTGATCTCGTCCCGCCAGAAGGACATCGTTTCCGGCTTCCTCGACCTCGCCGCCGCCGACGGTCTCGACATTGTCGCCCGCGGCGTGATCGACGAGGATGCGCCCACGGGCGGCCACTTCGTCGCCCCGGCGCTGATCGCCGGCGTCGACCCCGCCCACAGCCTGGCTCGGGACGAGATCTTCGGCCCGGTGCAGGTGGTAATCCCCTTCGACACTGAGGAGGACGCCGTGGCGATCGCCAACGGAACGGATTACGGCCTCGTTGCCGGCGTCTGGACCCGCGACGGGGCACGCCAGATGCGGCTTGCCAAAGCGATCCGCTCGGGCCAGGTCTTCATCAACAACTACGGTGCCGGCGGAGGCGTCGAACTCCCCTTCGGCGGCGTCGGAAAATCGGGCCATGGCCGCGAAAAGGGCTTCGAGGCGCTCTACGGCTTTTCGGTGCTGAAGACCGTGGCCGCGCATCACGGCTGAACGCATTTCTCCGCAGCTTGAATCAAACCGGCAAAACGGGAGGGACAAACCCTTGAGATTGAAAGACAAGACAGCCGTCGTAACCGGTGGCGCATCGGGCTTCGGCGCGGGCATCGTCAGGAAATTCGTCGCCGAGGGCGCCCGCGTCCTGATCGCGGACATCAACGGCGAGGCGGCGAAGGAGATGGCGGCCGATATCGGCAGCCTCGCCCATGCCGTCGACGTCTCGAAGAACGACAGCGTCGCGGCGCTCGCGGAAGCGGCATTCTCCGCGCTCGGCGACATCGACATACTGGTCAACAACGCCGGCGTGACGCACCTTCCGGCGCCGCTCGACGAGATCGGCGAGGAGGATTTCGACCGCGTTCTCGCCGTCAACGTCAAGTCGGTCTACCTGACGGCCCGGCACTTCGTGCCGCGCATGAAGGCGCGCGGCAAGGGAGCGATCCTGAACGTCGCCTCGACGGCAGGCGTCAGCCCGCGACCGCGCCTGTCCTGGTACAATGCGTCGAAGGGCTGGATGATCACCGCCACGAAGTCGATGGCCGTCGAACTGGCACCGGCCGGGGTTCGCGTCAACGCGATCAATCCCGTGGCCGGCGAGACGCCGCTGCTGAAGTCCTTCATGGGCGAGGACACTCCGGAAGTCCGCGCCAGGTTCCTGTCGACGATCCCGATCGGACGGTTCTCGACGCCGGAAGACATGGGCAACGCCGCCGCCTTTCTTTGTTCCGACGAAGCCTCCATGATCACCGGCGTCGCCATGGAAGTCGACGGCGGCCGCTGCATCTGAACGGGGAACGACCATGAGGCCCGGCAAGCGCAATCTCATCACCGACATCGCCGGCCTCCTGGTCGGCAACGCGCAGGACCACGCCCTCAAGTCGGGCACGACGGTACTGACCGCGAAGCAACCCTTCGTGGCGTCCTGCTTCGTCATGGGCGGAGCGCCGGGAAGCCGCGACACCGACCTGCTCGAGCCGGACAAGACCGTCGAGGCGGTGGACGCCCTCGTGCTTTCCGGCGGCTCGGCCTTCGGGCTCGACGCCGCCTCGGGCGTCACGGATGGCCTGCGCGCCGCCGGCCGCGGCTTCGCCGTCGGCCCATTCAACGTGCCGATCGTCCCGGCAGCGATCGTCTTCGACCTGATGAACGGCGGCGAGAAGGACTGGGGCGAAAACCCCTATCGCGCGCTCGGCCGCGACGCGCTGGCAAATGCCGGCCCCGATTTCCCGCTGGGGACGTCCGGAGCAGGCACCGGCGCCACGACCGGAACCCTGAAAGGCGGACTCGGTTCGGCTTCGCTCGTCCTCCCGTCCGGGCACACCGTCGGCGCCCTTGTGGTCGCCAACGCCGTCGGCGGCGTCACGGTCGGCGACACGCCGCATTTCTGGGCCGCGCCGTTCGAAGTCGACGGAGAGTTCGGCGGCAGGGGCCCCTGTCCGCATCCCGACCCGCTCGCCATCCCGAGAAGCGAGAAGACAGATGCCCTGAAGACGCAGGCGAACACGACAATCGCAATCGTCGCGACCGATGCCAGCCTTTCCAAGGCCGGATGCAAGCGCCTGGCCGTCGTCGCCCATGACGGGCTGGCACGTGCCATCGTTCCCGCCCACACGCCCTATGACGGGGATCTCGTTTTCGCGCTCTCCACCAACGAAAAGCCGCTCTCCGACCCCGCAGTCGATGCCGTGCTGCTCGGCTATGCCGCAGCGCATTGCCTGGCCCGCGCCGTCGCCCGTGCCGTCTACAACGCTGCCCCCGCACCCGGCGACGTGCTGCCGACCTGGTCGAGGAAATGGGGCGACTCGCTGGTCTAGTGGCTCGCCCGCAGCTTCCGCGAGGACGACGATCCAGGGCGAATGCGCGGCCATGCAGGTCGATCTTCGCACCGCGAACGCCTACAATTCGGTCGCGCCGCCGACCTCTCCGGACATCCTCTTGCTTTTGAACCGGTGTTCAGCGAAACGAAGTTGCTTATCGCCGCAGGCCATTGCGGCGGCTTATGACAGCGGCTATAGGCCGCCCCAGCGCTGCGAGTTTATCCGGCGGATCGTGTTGCATTCGGGTCCGAATTGACCTTTGATCCGCCGGGGACAAGTCCTCGCATCAAAGCGCTCCAAGAATCTGGGAGAACATCATGAAAAGAATCACCAAAGTGCTGGCGGCCTCGCTCCTTGCGACGCTCATGGCCTCCGCGGTGCAGGCAAAGACGCTGGTCTACTGCTCGGAGGGCTCGCCGCAGGGCTTCGACCCGGCTCTCTATACCGCCGGCACGACCTTCGACGCCTCCTCGCGCACGATGTACAACCGCCTTCTCGAATTCAAGCACGGCAGCACCGAGCTCGAGCCGGGCCTGGCGGAAAGCTATGACGTGTCGGACGACGGCACCGTCTACACCTTCCACCTGCGCAAGGGCGTCAAGTTCGGCGCGACGGACTACTTCAAGCCGACGCGCGACATGAACGCCGATGACGTCGTCTTCTCGTTCGAGCGCCAGCTCGATCCGAAGAGCCCGTGGCACGCCTATGTGAACGGCGCCGTCTACGAGTACTTCCAGGCGATGGGCTTCGACAAGCTCGTCAAGTCGGTCGAGAAGGTCGACGACTATACGGTCAAGTTCACCCTGAGCCATCCGAGCGCGCCCTTCCTCGCCGACCTCGGGATGGACTTCTCCTCGATCATGTCGAAGGAATACGCCGACCAGCTCAAGAAGTCCGGCAACATGCAGGACCTCAACCAGAAGCCCGTCGGAACCGGACCGTTCGAGTTCGTGGCCTACCAGCCTGACGCCGTCATCCGCTACAAGGCGAACCCGGACTACTGGGGCGGCAAGCAGAAGCTCGACAACCTCGTCTTCGCCATCACGCCGGACGCCGCCGTGCGCGCCCAGAAGCTGAAGTCGGGCGAGTGCCAGATCATGCCCTATCCGAACGCGGCCGACGTTTCCGGCCTCAAGTCGGATCCGAATCTGAAGGTGCTGGAACAGGCCGGCCTCAACGTCGCCTACCTCGCCTACAACACGACGCAGAAGCCCTTCGACAACGTCAACGTTCGCAAGGCCCTCAACATGGCCGTCGACCGCAAGGCGATCATAAAGGCGGTGTTCCAGGGCATGGCGCAGGTTGCCTCCAATCCGATCCCGCCGACGATGTGGAGCTACGACCACTCGATCAAGAACGAGCCGTACGATCCGGCAAAGGCGAAGAAGATGCTCGCCGACGCGGGCGTCAAGAACCTGCAGATGAAGATCTGGGCGATGCCCGTCTCGCGTCCCTACATGCTGAACGCGCGCCGCGCCGCAGAGATCATCCAGGCGGACTGGGCCAAGATCGGCGTCAAGGCGCAGATCGTCACCTACGAGTGGGGCGAGTACCTGAAGCGCGCCGCCGACAAGAACCATGACGGCGCGATCATGCTCGGCTGGACCGGCGACAACGGCGATCCGGACAACTTCCTCGCGACCCTGCTCGGCTGCGACGGCGTCGGCACATCGAACAACGTCGCCGAATGGTGCAACAAGAAGTTCGACGAGCTGACCACGAAGGCTGCGCAGACCCAGGACCAGACGCAACGCTCCAAGCTTTACCAGCAGGCCCAGGAAGTGTTCAAGGACCAGGCTCCGTGGCTGACGATCGACCACTCTACGGTTGTGATGCCGATGAGCAAGAAGGTGGAGAACTTCCACCAGGATCCGCTCGGCTACCACCGTTTCGACGGCGTCGACCTCGCCGACTGATCTGCGACGACACGAATGCGCCCGCACAAGGCGGGCGCATTCTCTCCCGCCGGGCAGGAACGATACTCAGGAAGACGTCCCGGCGAACCTTTCCGATCCCGCAGCAGGCAGCAGGCATCGCCGGATGCCCAGACGCCGCTCAGGTTGATCGAGGCGAAAACCGGGCATGTTACAGTTTCTTCTTCGGCGCATCGCGGTCCTCGTGCCGACATTCATCGGCGTATCACTGATCGCCTTCTCCTTTATCCGGCTGCTGCCGGGCGATCCCGTCCTGCTGATGGCTGGCGAACACGGTATGTCCCCGGCCCAGCACGCCGCGGCGATGCACGCCTTCGGCTTCGACAAGCCCTTGCCGATCCAGTACCTCGACTACCTGGGGGGCATCGTGACCGGCGACTTCGGCAAGTCCGTCGTCACCAAGCGGCCGGTGCTCGAGGAGTTCTTCAGCCGGTTCCCCGCGACGCTGGAACTGTCCATCTGCGCGATGATCCTGGCGGTGTTCATCGGCATTCCGGCGGGAATGTTCGCCGCGATCAAGCGCGGATCGGTCTTCGACCAGGGCGTCATGGGTACCGCCCTCGTCGGCTATTCCATGCCGATCTTCTGGTGGGGCCCGCTGCTGATCATCCTCTTCGCCGGCGTTCTCGGCTGGACGCCGGTGTCCGGACGCATCTCGCTGCTCTACTACTTCCCGTCCGTGACCGGCTTCATGCTGATCGACAGCCTGCTCTCAGGCCAGCCGGGCGCTTTCCAGTCGGCCGTCTCGCACCTGATCCTGCCGTCGATCGTGCTCGGAACCATTCCCCTGGCGGTGATCGCCCGCCAGACGCGCTCCGCGATGCTGGAGGTCCTCGGCGAGGACTACGTGCGCACCGCCCGCGCCAAGGGCATGCCGCCAAGGCGCGTCATCGGGATTCATGCGCTGAGAAACGCCATGATCCCGGTCATCACCACCATCGGCCTGCAGGTCGGCGTGCTGATGGCAGGCGCGATCCTGACGGAGACGATCTTCTCCTGGCCCGGCATCGGAAAGTGGATGGTCGATTCCGTCTTCCGCCGCGACTACACCGTCATCCAGGGCGGGCTTCTGATCATCGCCATCATCATCATGCTGGTGAACCTGATCGTCGACGTCCTCTACGGCCTCATCAACCCGCGCATCAGGCACCACTAAGATGGCCCTCGAAGAATCAATCGTCGAACAGGAAGCCGAAACCGTCGCAGGCGGCAGCGCTCCGGCGCGCCGCTCCGGCCTCGCCGAGTTCTGGTTCTACTTCTCCGAGAACAAGGGCGCGGTGGCCGGACTCGTCGTCTTCGTCCTCCTCGTCCTCGTCGCCTTCCTCGCGCCGCTCCTGGCGCCGCACGATCCGAACCTGCAGGACCCGAACAACCTGCTGACGCCGCCCGCATGGACCTCGGGCGGCTCGTGGACCTATGTGCTCGGCACAGACGCCGTCGGGCGGGACATTCTCTCGCGCCTCATTTTCGGTTCCCGCTTCTCGCTCTTCATCGGCGTCGTCGTCGTGACCGTCGCCCTCGTCGGCGGGGTGACGGTCGGCCTGATCTCCGGCTATGTCCGCGGCTGGCTCGACACCTTCATCATGCGGCTGATGGACATCATACTCGCATTTCCGTCGCTGCTGCTGGCGCTCGTCCTCGTCGCCGTCCTCGGCCCCGGCCTGCTGAACGCCATGATCGCCATCGCGATCGTCCTGCAGCCGCATTTCGTTCGCCTCGTCAGGGCCGCCGTCATCGGCGAGGCCAACCGGGAATACGTGATCTCGGCACGGGTCGCGGGCGCATCGCCGCTCTACCTGATGACACGCACCATCCTGCCGAACTGCCTCGGCCCGGTGATCGTCCAGGCGGCGCTTTCCTTTTCCAACGCAATTCTCGACGCCGCCGCGCTGGGCTTCCTCGGCATGGGCGCGCAGCCGCCGACGCCGGAATGGGGCACCATGCTCGCCGAGGCGCGCGAGTTCATCCTCAAGGCCTGGTGGGTCGTGACCTTCCCGGGCCTCGCAATCCTGGTAACGGTGCTCGCCATCAACCTGATGGGCGATGGCCTGCGCGACGCGCTCGATCCGAAGCTGAAGAGGTCGTAATGGCGCTGCTCGAAATCCAGAACCTGTCCGTCAGCTTCCGCACCGCCGGGGGACTGTTCCGCGCGGTGAACAACGTGTCGCTGACGTGCGACCAGGGCGAGATCCTCTCGATCGTCGGCGAATCCGGGTCGGGCAAGTCGGTGGCCATGCTTGCGCTCATGGGGCTGCTGCCCTGGACCGCCAGGGTGGAGGCCGACCGGATCTCCTTTGCCGGCCAGGACCTCCTCAACATGAGCGCGCGTGGCAGGCGCAAGATCATCGGCAAGGACATCGCCATGATCTTCCAGGAGCCGATGTCGAGCCTCAATCCCTGCTTCACCGTCGGCTTCCAGCTCGGCGAGTTGCTTCGCCAGCATCTCGGCCTCGGCCGCAGGGCACGCCGCGAACGTTCGATCGAGCTTCTCAAGCTGGTCGGCATCCCGGCTCCCGAGGAGCGCATGTCGGTCTTCCCGCACCAGCTATCCGGCGGCATGAGCCAGCGCGTGATGATCGCCATGGCGCTGTCGTGCAATCCCAAACTGCTGATCGCCGACGAACCGACGACGGCCCTGGACGTCACGATCCAGGCGCAGATCCTCGAACTGCTCGTCGAACTGCAGAGGGAGAAGGGCATGGCCCTGATCCTGATCACGCACGACATGGGCGTCGTCGCCGAGACCGCCGAACGCGTTCAGGTGCAATACGCCGGAGAGAAGGTCGAGGAGCAGGACGTCAGGAGCCTGTTTGCCGATCCGCATCATCCCTATACCGCGGCCTTGCTCGCCGCGTTGCCCGAGCGGGCCACCGACAAGCGCCTCCCGGCGATTCCCGGCGTCGTCCCCGGCCAGTACGACAGGCCGGAAGGCTGTCTCTTCTCGCCCCGCTGCAAGTTCGCCGACGATCTCTGCCGGCGCTCCGTGAAGCGCCAGGGCCCCGAGTTCGGCAACGCCCTCTGCAACTACCCGCTGATCGACGGACGCCCGACGGGCAAGGCCCACGAACCGGAAGCCGCCATGGATGGGGACCAATGACCGAAATCGTGCTCGAAGCCCGCGACGTGACGCGACACTACAAGGTTTCGCGCGGAGCCTTCTCCGAACCGGCGACCGTGCGCGCGCTCGACGGCGCCAGCTTCTCGCTGCAGGCGGGAAAGACGCTGGCGGTCGTCGGGGAATCCGGCTGCGGCAAGTCGACTCTCGCCCGCGTGCTGACGATGATCGAGCCGCCGACGAGCGGAGAACTGCTGATCGACGGCAAGCCCGTGGCCAAGGGCAGCGCCGAACTGCGCCGCGCCATCCAGATCGTCTTCCAGAACCCGTTCGGCTCTCTCAATCCCCGCCAGAAGATCGGCACCATCCTGGAGGAGCCGCTGAAGCTCAACACGCGCGAGAACTCGGCGACGCGCAAGCGAAAGGCGCTGGCGATGCTCGATCGCGTAGGCCTCAGGCCGGAGCACTACGAACGGTATCCGCACATGTTCTCCGGCGGCCAGCGCCAGCGCATCGCCATCGCCCGTGCCCTCATGCTGCAGCCCAAGATCCTCGTTCTCGACGAACCGGTTTCCGCCCTGGACGTCTCGATCCAGGCGCAGGTCCTGAACATCCTGAACGACCTGCAGCAGGAATTCGGTCTGGCCTACATCTTCATCAGCCACGATCTTTCGGTGGTTCGCCACATCGCGGACGACATCCTGATCATGTATCTCGGCCGGGTCGTCGAGCACGGCTCGGCGAAGGACGTCTTCGCGCGGCCGCGCCACCCCTACACCGCCGCCCTCCTCTCGGCCACGCCCGTGGCGGACCCCGGCCGCGAGAAGAAGCGCATTCCGCTGGTCGGCGAGCTGCCCTCGCCGCTCAATCCCCCTCCGGGATGCCCTTTCAATCCGCGCTGCTGGAAAGCCGAGGCGGACTGCCGCCAGTCCTTCCCTCCCGAGACCGGCAGCGGCAGCCACATGGCCGCCTGCTACCACCAGCTCGAACAGGAGGAAGCCGTCGGCTGACGGCCGGGAACAAACATCTGCCATTGTCGTTAGGTCAACTGGCAAATGAGGTTCCCTATGAAACAATATCCCGAGATCGACAAGGCGCTCTCAGCGCTCGAAAAGCAGATGGACGACCTCAGGCACGAGGCGTCCCGCCTGACAGCGGACCTGTCGCGCCGTACAGCAAAGGATGCATCGGATCTGGGCTCCCGCGCCCGCGGGCTCTCCCACGACCTTTATGACGGCGCCTCCTGGGGCCTGCGAAGGGCTGATCGCTACGCGCGCCACGAGGGACGCCACCTGGCGGAACTGGCGCGCGAGAACCCGGGCACCGTTTCCACCGCCGGCCTCGCCGCGGCGGGGCTGATTGGCCTCGGCCTCTGGTGGCTGCTGCGCTCCGGGCGTTGAACGTCGAGGCGGCCGTGCGCTCACTGCAATGCTGCAATGCAACAGGAAGGGTTCCGAAGCGCCGCCGAATACCTATCTATCGGATGTCACGCCAGCACTCCTCCTCCCAGCTGGCTGACAGGATCGACGACCTCTCCTCCTCCCAGTCGTCGGTCATGATCAAGAGCCCGCCGCACCTCCTCCCGCGGCGGGCTTTTGTCGTTCTTGACGTCCGCCGCGGGAAGATTATTCCGCCGCATCAGGTCGGGTGACGATGGTGGGCCCGGTATAGACCTGCCGGCGTTCGACGTCGGCCAGCCTCCGCTCCATTGCCGCAAGGGCCCTCCGGCCCGCATCGACCTCGAGGGCCAGGGCATCGGCCTCCGCAGGCGCCTCGTCCTTCTCGCCGACGAACCGGCCGAAGACCCGCGCCAGCAGCCGCGAAAGATCGTCCATGATCAGGAAGAACGACGGGACGACGATCAGGCTGAGGGCTGTCGAGACGATGATCCCGCCGATCACGGCGATCGCCATCGGTGCGCGGAAGGCGCCACCGTCGCCGAGCCCCATGGCGGACGGCAGCATGCCGGCCGACATCGCTATGGACGTCATGATGATCGGCCGCGCACGCTTGTGGCAGGCCTCCATCACCGCCTGGAGCCGGTCCATGCCCCGGTGCTTCATCTCGATGGCGAAGTCGACGAGCAGGATGGCGTTTTTCGTGACGATGCCCATCAGCATGAGGATGCCGATCAGCACGGGCATCGACACGGGATTGCCGGTCACGATCAGCGCCGCCGCGACTCCGCCGATCGCCAGCGGAAGCGAGAGGAGGATGGTGAAGGGCTGGATGACGTCCTTGAACAGCAGGATCAGCACGGTCAGCACGAGCATGAGGCCAAGGAGCATCGCCTTGCCGAAGCTCTGCATGAGTTCGTTCTGCACCTCCGCGTCGCCCAACTCCGCAAACCGCACGTCGGACGGCAGGCCGGCCTCCGCAGCGATCTTCTTGAAGCGGGCGGTCGCCGTGTTCAGCGCGACCCCTGCCGGCAGCGTCGCGCCGATGGTCACGCGCCGTTCACGGTCGTAGCGATCGATGGCGCTCGGGCCCTGCCCGATGCGCACGTCCGCGACCGTGCGCAGCGGCACGGTCCGGCCGCCGGCGGTCGGCACGCGGATGTTCTCCAGCTTCTGCAGGTTCTCGCGGAAGTTCTTGCGGATCTGGACCCGCACCGGAATAAGGCGATCGCCGATCGAGACCTTGGCGAGCGACGTGTCGACGTCGCCGATGGTCGCCACGCGCACCGTCTGCGAGATCTGCTGCGTCGTGACGCCGAGCCTCGCCGCTTCCGCCATGCGCGGCGTGATCTGGATCTCCGGCCGCGGCAGGGCGCCCTCGGAGGATACGTCGGCCAGCAGGGGATCGCCGCGCAGCGCCGCTTCCAGCCGGGCGGCCGACGCGTTGAGATCCTTCTCGTTGGAGGACAGGAGGTTGAACGAGATGTCCCGGTCGCCGCGGTCATTGAGCTTGTAGGCGCGAAGATCCGGTATCTTCGCCAGCTTTGCGAAGAGCTCGGATTCGATTTCCCACTGCGGCTTCGTCCGCCCGTTCGCAGGAATCTCGGGCACGAAATCGTGCAGGAAGGGAATGTTGCCGACAAGCCCGTTGACGAATGAACGCAGGAAGGACTCGTCCTTCTTCGCAAGGAGAACCGTCACGGAGGCACGGCGGATGTCGAGCTCGCCCTTGGGCGAGGATCCGCCAAGCACGAACACGTGCTCGACGTCCGGCATCTTCGCCGCGATCTTGCGGACCTCTTCCGTCGCGGTTTCGGTATCCGCGAGCTTTGCACCCGGTGGCAGCTCGAGGCTGACCGAGATACGCGACACGTCCTCGGGCGGCATGAAGCTGCCCGGGATCTGCACCATGAAGTAGACCGAGACGACAAGCACGCCGATCGCCGCGAGCAGCGTCGTGTAGCGCCACTTGAGCGTATGGCGGATGAATGCCGCGTAGCGGCGCATGAGGATGCCGTCGCCGGCGTGCTCCGCCTCTGCGTCGTGCGGGCGCATGAAGTAGGCGGCGATCAGCGGCGTGATCAGGCGCGCGACCATCAGCGAGAAGAACACCGCCACGGCGACGGTCAGTCCGAACTGGCTGAAATACTGCCCCGGAATTCCGCCCATGAAGGATACCGGGACGAAGACCGCGATGATGGTGAACGTCGTCGCGATGACGGCGAGGCCGATCTCGTCCGCAGCCTCGATCGCCGCCCGATAGGGCGACTTACCCATCCTGATGTGCCGGGAGATGTTCTCGATCTCGACGATCGCGTCGTCGACCAGGATACCGGTGGCGAGCGTGATCGCGAGGAAGCTGACGAGGTTCAGCGAGAACCCCAGCATCTCCATCACCCAGAAGGTCGGTATCGCCGAGAGCGGCAGGGCGAGCGCCGAGATCAGCGTCGCGCGCCAGTTCCTCAGGAACAGGAGCACGACGAGCACGGCGAGCGCGGCGCCCTCCATCAGCGTATGCATCGCCGCTTCGTAGTTGCCGTAGGTGTAGGAGACCGTGTCGTCGACCCGCGTGATCGCCACGTCCGGATGCGAGGCCCTGATCTTCTCCAGCGTCGCCTTGACCGTCTGGTCGACGGTGACCTCGCTTGCGCCCTTCGCCCGGAACACGGCGAAGGTGACGACCTGCTTGCCGTCGTATCGCGAGAACGACCTCAGTTCCTGGTAGGTATCGACCACGCGACCCAGCTTGCCGAGCTTGACGAAGCGTCCGTTCGGCAGGGAGATCGTCGTGCCCGAAAGCTTCGCCGCCAACTCCGCGTCGCCGAGCGTGCGGATCGTCTGCTCCCGCCCCGCGACCTCGCCGCGTCCGGAGCCGAGATCCGAATTGATCGCCTTGAGCTGCTGGTTGACCTCCGCGGCGGTGATGCCGAATGATTCCAGCTTCGCGGGATCGAGCTCGACGCGGATCTCGCGGTCGGCGCCGCCGAAGCGGTCGACGCGTCCGATGCCCTTCTGGCCCTGCAGCTGGCGCTGGACGACATCGTCGACAAACCACGACAACTGCTCGAGCGTCATGTTCGGCGAGGCGACGGCATAGGTCTCGATAGCCTGGCCTTCGACGTCGATCTTCTGGACGACGGGATCGTTGGCAGTCGCCGGCAGGTCGGAGCGGATCTTGTCGATCTCGTCCTTGACGTTCTGCACGGCCTGCTCGGTCGGCACTTCCATGCGGAACTCGACCGCCGTCGTCGACGTGCTGTCGGTAACGGTCGAGGTGATGTGCTTGACGCCGGTTATGCCGGCGACCGCGTCCTCTATCTTCTTCGTGACCTGCTTCTCGAGCTCCGCCGGAGCTGCTCCCGGCTGGGTCACCGTCACCGAGACGATCGGCACGTCGATGTTCGGGAAGCGCGTGATCGGCAGCGAATAGAACGACTGGATGCCGAGCACCACCAGCATCGCGAACAGAAGAAGCGGCGCAATGGGATTGCGGATGGACCATGCAGAAAAGTTCATGACGGCTCGCCCTCTCCTAGTCGCCGACGGCTGCAGCGAAGGCCGCGCCGCCGGCGGTCCCGCGGGCGCCGAGGGGCACCGGATGGACCCGGTCCCCGTCGCGCACGAAGGCACCGGCCTTGGCGACCACCTGGTCGCCCGCCTCGAGGCCGCTCACGATCTCGACCCGGTCGCCGGCGATGATCCCCGTCGTGACGGGCGTCATTTTCACGCGTCCGTCCTTCACCTTGAGGACGGTCGAGGCGTCGCTCGACATGCTGACCGCGGTGACCGGAACGACGACGGCGTCCTTCGTCTCCACGACGATCCTCGCATTCGCGAACATCCCCGCGCGGATCCGGTCCGGATTGTCGAAGGAGATGCGCACCGTGCCGAGCCGAGAATCGAGATTGACGGTCGGGTCGACGAGCCGCACCTTCGCGGCCAGGGGCCGTGTCTGGCCGGCCCGCGTCACCTCGACCTTCTGACCCGGCCGGACCTTGAGGAGGTCTTCTTCCGAGACATCGCCGCGCAACTCGAGCCGGTCGCCCTTGATGATGGTGAAGAGCGGGTTGCCGGACGAGCTCGCGATGGCGCCGACCTTGATGTTCTTCGCCGACACGACGCCCGAAACGGGAGCCTTGACCCTCGTCCGGGAAAGCCGGAGCCTGACGTCTTCTATCTGCGCATCCGCCACCTCGACGTCGGCCCTGGCCGCTGCGATCGACTGCGTGGCCGCGCTGACCCGCGCCTGCGCTGCGTCGGCGTTGGCCAAGGCCTGGTCGAGGTTCGCGCTCGACATCGTGCCGCTCGACTGCAGCGTCCTGTAGCGGTCGCGCACCCGCACCGCCTCGTCGGCGTTTGCCTGGGCCTCGGCAAGCTGGGCCTTGCCCTGCGCGAGGGAAGCCTCGGCCTTGGCGCGCGTCGCCTTCAGCTGGCTCAGCTGCAGCTTCAGCGAATCGTCGGCCAGCACGGCCATGACCTGGCCTTTCGTGACGCTGTCGCCGACCTCGATGTCGGTGCTGTCGACCGCCAGTCCCTCGACCTGCGGCTGGACATAGACCTCCTCGACCGGCCGGATGTAACCCGAGGCGAGCACGGTGTCGGTGATCGGCTGCTTCTTCGCCGTGACGACATAGATCGAAGGCGGCTGCGGCGACGCCGGCTGCCCGGTCTCCGCGGCCGCCGACGCGGACACGCCGGCAAGAAGCACGAAAGCGGCGGCCAGCGCCGCCATGCGCGTTGATAATGACATTTCGACCCTCATTGGCGGAAGTCCGCCCGAAAAACGTCAGTGTTCAGTGATTGCCGCTGAAGATCAGCTCACTGATGATCTGCAATGCGTATTCCGCCACGTCGCGGCACTCGTCGCCCCGGCCCGTGGCCTCGGCGAAACCGCGCTTCTTGGCCAGCCCCTTCACAAGGATCATGACCAGCTCCGCACGCGTCCTCATCTCGTCCTCGCCCAGGGGACGTTCGCAACGTTCCACGCTGCGCATCGCTGCCATGATATTCTCGCGAACCGCCGTCTCGAGACGCGCCCGGAGGGCGGCGATTTCCGGGTTGCGATAGGCGGCGGCGTCGATCTCCGACCACAGTGCCGCCTCGTCGCTCGTCGTGCACTTCATATGCGCCCCGGCAAGCGCCAGATAGGCCGCCGCCTTGTCTTCGGCCTCCCTGGCCGCCGAGAAGTCCGACTGGATCTGCGCGAGATCGCGCTCGACGAGCGCCGTCACGATCGCGTCCTTCGAGGGGAAATACCGGTAGAAATTGCCGACGCTCATCTGCGCGGCCTGCGCCAGCTCCTGCATGGAGGCGCCCTCGAAACCCTTCCGCGCGAACACCAGCTTGATCCGGTCGAGGATCTCGCCGCTGCGGCTCGAGGATACATTGCGTTCGATCTTGTTCATCCGCCGACCATTCCCGGGCGATACCGGATCGCCGATGGCCAGCACATAATGAACGAACGTTCATTCGTCAATAGTGAATGAGCGTTCATTCTTGACACCTGCTGACAGCCGCGTCCGTCGCGGGCACGGTGCCGCCCGGCTCGGCCCTAGTCGTCCTCGCCGACGGCGATGTCGTCCAGGTCGAAATCGAAGTCGATATCCCCCTCCCCGGAGGCTTCGTCGGCCTTGGCCGCCTTCCGGCTCGTCGCATCGTCCGGCTGAGAGACGGCCCCCTCCTCGCCGGTCTCCGCTGCCAGGCCCGCGGGGGCTGCGGCAGTTGCCGCGACGGCCACCGGCTCGCCGGGTGTCTCCCGTGCGGGCAGGTCGCAGAGGCGCAGCAATGTCCTCAGGTAGAGCGCAGCTCCCTTCTCCACGGCGGCCCATTCCGTCTGTTCCTCCGGCGCGTGGCCGACGCCGTCGCGGCTGGGAACGAGGATGAGCGCGGCGGGACAGAACGCCTGCATCGTGCGGGCGTCGCGACCGGCGCCCGAAGTCATCCGCCGGCAGCCGAGGCCGAGGCCGGCCGCCTCCTCCTCGACGATCGCCGCCAGTTCCGGATCGAGCCCCGCCGGCGGCAGCCACGTCCTTTCCTGGATCGACGCTGCGAGTCCGCGCGCCCCGGCGACCCGATCGACGAGCGCACGCAGGGCGGCGGTGATGGCCCGCATCGCCCTCTCGTCTGTATCGCGGATATCCAGGCTGAAAGCCGCCCTGCCCGGTACCGTGTGCGGTTCGTTCGGATGGATGTCCACCTTGCCCACCGTGACGCGGGTGTCCTCCCCTCCGACGATGCGGATGATCGCCGGGATGGTGGCCGCGACCTCCGCGAGACCGGCGAAGGCATCGGCGCGCCGATCCATCGGCGTCGTCCCGGCGTGGTTCGCCGTGCCGTCAAGCGTGATCCGCCACTCGCAAAGGCCCGACACCGCCTCGACCACTCCCGCGGCCTCCCCCGCGGCCTCGAGCACCGGGCCCTGCTCGACATATAGTTCGAGGAACGACTTGACCGAACCGGGATCCCGGGCGGCATCGCCGATCGCGGCGGGATGCAGGTGCTGTTCCGTCATGGCATCGCAGAGCGTGACGCCGTCGCCGTCGACCGCCCTTGCGATCCAGTCCTCGGAGGCCTGCCCGGTGATCGCCAGGGTGCCGAGCGTGCCGCCGAACCTTCCCTCCGCGTCGCTGGTGGCGACGACCTCGATCGGGCACGACGGGTTGACGCCGGCATCCTGCAGCGCGCGCACGCTCTCGAGGGCCACGCAGGCGCCGAGCGTGCCGCCGAAGGCGCCGCCGGCCGCCGCGGTATCGAGATGGGAGCCCGCCATCACGGCCGGCCCGTCGCCTTCGCCGAAGCGCCCGCAGACATTGCCGGCCCCGTCCCAGCGTACCGAAAGCCCTGCTTCCTCCATCTGCGCGGCGAACCACCGGCGCGCCTCCAGGTCGGCGTCCGAAAACGCCCGCCGGTCGAACCCGCCGCCCTCGCCGAGCTGCCCGAAGCCATTGACGCCGTCGAACAGGCGACGCAGCCGCTCGCTGTCGACGACGGGAGAATTGTCCTTCTTTGCCATGCTTTCCGATCCCTCCTCGCGCACGCTCTCGCCGCACGCATCCGCAACAAACTATATCGGCGGATGCCGGGAAGCCAAATCCGGGATCGCTGCGCCCCGCGGAAGCAGCGGGCGGTCCGGAGGGCATGCGGCCAAGACACGTCTGCCGCTGCAGGAAGAGGGCAATGACCGGCCCCGATCCGCCACCTTCCGCTCACGTTCCTGTCGGATCGCCGCCGCCGCAGAGGGCGAAGCCGCTCTGAAAGACAATTCCAGTATGTAACAAACGAGACTACAGACGAATCTTTTATCGGTTAACATAATGAGTATCGATGCAAAAATAAATTTTGGAAAGGAATGCTAAATGGGTGACTCACTGAAACCGCGTGGAGCACAGAACTGGATTCCGGCCGCGCGGAACTCCGATGGTAAAAGGAACCAGACAACCACCAGCAGTACTATCGCGAACAAAAGCGGCTTCACGCTGGGATCGCGCGTACAAACCACGCCTTCAGGAGCGGACATGCATTCAGTGCAGCAGATGCCTGCCATGCCTCAGACGAGACGAGCGCGTTCGTCGAGAGTGCCGACAATGGAACTTCCAGACTTCAGTGGTCGTCGGGCGACGACGTGTCTTGACAACGACGACCTGGACATCGAGTTGGCGGAGGGGATCAGCGATGGCTCCGACCAATCCATCGAATTTGAAGAAGAGAAGAGCGACAGCGATCTAAAGTCCAAAAGGAAAACGCGGGGTGCAACTATCTTCGATAACGATAACGCGGATGCCAATTTCGAAGGAGGCATCATAGAAGAAGATTTGCGCAAAAAGAAGATGACAGAAATGCACATCCACTCCAAGAACAATTCGTCTGTCAAGAATTACGTAGACGCTCGTCTGGATTTATACCTTGTAAACGTGAGAGCCATTCGGAAAATCGCGAAAGATTAGCTCCCGGCCGTAGCCAGCAGAGCGAAAATCAAACCACTTGGCCTGAGCCATCCGCCCCCAGACCCGCCCGGCGGCACAGGTATTTAAGGAAGAGAAAATTTCTGATGCCTATATTCGACAAAAATCAATATCACAATGTCGGCCTTCTGCACGTCAGCAAGAAAGACACCGAACGCACGGGCCGGGATGTATATTTCGGTACTACGAAGCATAATATCAAGCTTCTTGGGATGAGTAAGCCACCAGCGAAGGCGCAAAGAACACCCGAACAGAAAATTGACATCAGCGAATCCAGCGAATCCAGCGAATCCAGCGAATCCAGCGAAAACTATTCCGATAAAAATAAAAATTCCGACACTAAAAAAGTGCCATTTTTAGAGAATGCTAAGAAAAACGATCATATTGAGACTTTGGACGATAGCGCTCGGGATACTTCAAAGCATAATATCAAGCTTCTTGGGATGGGTAAGCCACCAGCGAAGTTGCAAAAAACACCCAAACAGAAAAATAGCTCTGATGAAACCAGTCTCAGTAAGATTGCGCAAAAACACCAAAGAACATTCATACTTACGGCGAAGAAAATAGGAAGAGAGCTGGAACGTACTGAACAGAAAATTGAAGATATGGATGCCTACAAGGATCTATGTGAACTCGGCTACGATAAATTATATAAAAGAAGCATAAAAGACGTTACAGTTTTCGAAGGCGAGGAATGCGAATGCGACCATTTATATATCAATAGCATAAAGGATAATGAAATTTCTGACGTTTTCGATGATTCCCGGAAAATCGCGTTCGAAAAATACATTCGTGAAACTTTAAAACAGAACAGACCGTCAATTCTGAAGGATCCGTCAAAAGAATTCAAGACAGTGGACACTGATGATAAAAATGAAGATTCCGACAAGAAGAAAATCCGCTTTTTAACGAAGAACTCGAAAGCAACTGAGGAATCTATCGAGACTTTGGACGATAGTGATTGGCATGTTTCATGGGCTACAAGCGTTCCCACAGAAGCAACTGAAGATTCTAGGGCTACAAGCGTTCCCGACAAAAACACCAGTGCTGCAGCGTTAAAATTTGGAGACCTCATCGAAAACACGATGAAGAACGCCCAAAGAAGCCATATGGACGTAGTTTCGCCTCTGTATAAGGACAATAGAGTCAAAAATTAGATGAAAGCGAGATAGATGCAAATCGAAAAATTAATGAGGATATGATGGCTGAGCAATGGTGTTCAACATACGAGTACAGATCAGAGGATCCCGAGGGTCTAAAGGCCTTTAGGGCTAAGGAGATTTTGGAGGATCTATGGAAGGATTTAGAGAAAGCGCAAATTGCAAAGAAAATGGATGAGAAGATTTTAAATAGATATTACGATGGATTAGATAAAAGACGTGAGTTCAAACGTAGAGCGGAGATTTATAAAAAGGCGTTTAAAATTGAACAAATTTCGGAATTTGATAGGCACGCAGTAGATGAGAAACTAAAACCATTTTTAAATAGCCTTGATATCATTGAGGAGACTTTCGAACTAAATAAAACAGAAATACAAATGAAGAAAACGTCTGATGCAGTAAATGCCCAAATAAAGTCTATCGTAGATACCATAGAAAAGCAAAAATTAAACGAGAGATATGCACAGAGTCTGTTTGTTCCGACCCTTGAAAAGCTTGGAGTTGAATCTTTGTACTTTGGAGAGCTTCTTCCATCTGGAGACCTCGACAAGGACGATTGACGGTTGCAACAAACCGACATTCTCCCGAAACACCTTCAACGAACGGGACAACCCGGATTTGGGCGGAACCGGATTTCGACCACCGAGATCTGGTCCGTCAATCTCCTGGAAACGAAAGGATATCAAGGATGGGCAGTCCGCCAATCACGCCAAGAGCGACTTCGAACTGGATTTCCGCCTCGCCGACCGCCGCCGGCTCCTCGCGAACGAACGACACCGATGCGCGGAACGGCGGGGCCTCGCTCCTGTCTGCTCGGCAGCGACAGGCGGGCAGCCCGCCAACGACCGGCAGCGTGCCGGTCCGGCAGGTCGTCGGCAGCCCGCCGCCCCGGAGAAGCCGCGCCTATGCCGCGGACAAGATCACCCTTCCTTCATATCTCGGAACGCCCCCGAGCAGAAGGAAGGACCAGTCGGACATCGCCCGTACCGGGAGAAATGCGCTTGCGGCATTGAAAACCCAGTCGACTGAAAACGCGTCGGTGAAGGAATTCGCCGAAACCTACAAAGGCTGGAAAAAAGACCCGGCAGGATCCCGGAAGGAAGTCGAAGAACAATCCAGGCAGATCGAAGATCGCCTTCTTTTCCAGATGGCAAGGCTGGAACATGCCTGCGGCGAAATCAGGGAAAGGGAATCCGATCTCTTTTTCCGGTTCGACGACGCAAGCAGGGAAAAGGGACTTCCGCAGATCGAAAGTGACAGGCAGGCCGTCCTCGACGAAAGCTGCCGGCTGCTCATTCGGCTCTGCAACGTACTCGATGCGCTGGACGGCTAGGTCAATTCCAGCAGGAGCGCGAAACGGTCTTGCATCCGGAAATGGGTAAAACAACGAGATAGAGCATCAAGGGCGATTTTGTTTTCACCAGAAATATCCTAGTGGCCTGACCCGAGCAGACGATACCCGCCTCGGGATCGCAACACCAAACGCATCCGCTCGGGAACCCATGTCGCGCGACGGAACGCGGAAGCCGCCGGCCGACCGGCGGCACCGCTCAGACCGTGTCCAGATCCGGCGCTTCCAGCGGCACGGCTTCGACCAGCGCCTCGGCGTTCAGGTCCTCCGGACCGAGCATGTCGGCCACGCGCTCGAGCGAGGCGATCATCATCGCCTGCTCCCAATCCTTGAGCTTGACGAAACGCTGATGAAACCGGGCGTGGACGCCGTCGGGCGCGATCGTCAGTATTTCCCGGCCGCGCTCGCTCAGGGTCAGCCAGACCTGGCGCCGGTCGACCTCGCCCTTCCGTCGCACGACGAGCCCCCTCGCCTCGAGCTTGTGGATGAGCGCCGTCGTCGTGGCCTGGGTTATGCCCATACGCCCGGCGATCTCCCCGGCCGTCTTCGGACGTCCGTCGTCCAGCATCTGCAGGAAGATGAGCTGGGACGGGGTGAGACCGGTCTCCCGAATCAGCGCCTTGCTGTTCGCCTCCGTCACGCGGAGGATCTTTCGCATCGCCGTCAGGATTGTTTTCGTTCGATCATCCAAGCTCTTTGCCGCCTCTTCCCGTTCCGCTGCACCTTTTTGCCCCGCGAGGCCTTCAAAGTCCAGCTTCACAGGCTTCGACGACCCTTGGCGCATATGATGCTTTTGTAAAACAAAGTTATCCATCAAACCATGATGTAAGTGTGGCAAAAATATTTTCAAGCTCCGGGAAACCGTTGAAAAGCACTACGCGGGGGCGAATTCGGCGCCGATGGAACCGGACGACGGCTGTTGACATTTAGTTTGCATTATCTAACTTTCACGTCATCAAAGCGACGGAGTTTGATATGCATCTCGTTTCCCCGAACGCCGGCCGGACCGGCGACGACATTGTCATCCGCGAACCGACCGAGAGCGACGGCGCGGAAATCTGGCACCTCGTGAAGGCGGCCGGCTCGCTCGACGAGAACTCGATGTACTGCAACCTCCTGCAGTGCACGCACTTCTCCTCGACCTGCGCGCTGGCGGAACGCGACGGCGAGGCGGTCGGCTGGGTCTCGGGCTACATCCCTCCGGAAAATCCGGAGTGCCTTTTCGTCTGGCAGGTCTGCGTGCGGGAGGACGCCCGCGGCAAGGGCCTCGGCAAGCGCCTCATCCACGACATTCTCGCCCGCAAGGTGTGCCGTGGCGTGACGCACGTCAACACGACCATCACCGACGACAATGCCGCTTCCTGGTCGCTCTTCGGAAAGCTGGCGAAGTCGCTCGACGCCGATCTCGACAGAACGGAACATTTCGAGGAAGACACGCATTTCGATGGTCATCACGCAACCGAGCATCTCGTGTCGATCGGACCGTTCACGCCGCTTCGCCGCGCCCTGAGGTCGGCGGCCTGACCGCAGCTCCGGGGGGGATCCCGGATCGCATTCGCATCTTCCAACCAGAAGAGAGAATTCATCGGAATGACCGACAAGACGAAAACTGAAGACACGCAGGTATTCGACCGCGTCGAGAGCCAGGTGCGCAGCTACTCGCGCAGCTTTCCGCGGCTGTTCAGCAAGGCCATCGGCTCGACCATCTACGGCAGCGACGGCAGGTCCTACACGGACTTCCTCGCCGGCTGCTCGACGCTGAACTACGGCCACAACGATCCCGACATGAAGCGGGCGCTCGTCGACTATGTCGGCGCCGACGGCATCGCGCACGGGCTGGACATGTTCACGATCGCCAAGCAGCGCTTCCTCGAGGCCTTCGAGGAAATCATCCTCAAGCCGCGCGGCATGGACTATCGCGTCCAGTTCCCTGGCCCGACAGGGGCGAACACGGTCGAGGCGGCGCTGAAGCTGGCCCGCAAGGTCACCGGGCGCCAGAACGTCGTGGCCTTCACCAACGGCTTCCACGGCGTCACGCTCGGCGCGCTTGCGGCCACCGGCAACGGCGGCCATCGAGGCGGCGCCGGCGTTCCCCTCGGCAACGTCCACCGCGCGGCCTTCGATGGCTACTACGGAGAAGGCATCGACACGGCCGAGCTGCTCGACCGCGAGCTTTCGGATCCCGGCAGCGGCGTCGACGCTCCGGCCGCCTTCATCGTCGAGACCGTCCAGGGCGAAGGAGGCCTGAACGCCGCATCCCCAGACTGGCTGCGCAAGATCGAGCAGGTCGCCCGCAAGCACGGCGCCCTCTTCATCGTCGACGACATCCAGGCAGGCTGCGGCCGTACGGGAACCTTCTTCTCGTTCGAGGAGATGGGCCTTTCGCCCGACATCGTCACCATGGCGAAGTCGCTTTCCGGCATGGGCCTGCCCTTCGCCGTGACGCTGATGAAGCCGGAGCACGACATCTGGTCCCCGGCCGAGCACAACGGCACGTTCCGCGGCAACAACCACGCCTTCGTAACGGCGCGGGTAGCCCTCGAGAAATTCTGGAAGGACGAAACGTTCCAGAACGAGGTCCAGGAGAAGGGTCGCCATCTGGAGCGCCGGCTGCATGCCATCGCGGAACGCCACGGCCTTTCGACCCGCGGCCGCGGGATGATGCGCGGCATCGACGCCGGTTCCGGCGAGCGGGCGGCCGCCGTCTGCGCCGCATGCTTCCGCCACAACCTGATCATCGAGACATCGGGCTCCGAAGACGAGATCGTCAAGGTGCTTTGCCCCCTGGTCATCGACAAGGCCCAGCTCGACGCCGGCATCGACGTCATGGAAGCGGCCTTCGACGAGGTCTTCGACCAGAACGGCCTGATTGCTGCAGAATAAGAGGTAACGCCATATGATAGTCCGCAACCTGGAAGACGCCCGCAACGGCGACCGGCTGGTGAAGTCCGAGGGCTGGGATTCGACGCGGCTCCTCCTCGCCGGCGACGAGATGGGCTTCTCGTTCCACATAACCCGCATCTTCGCCGACAGCGTGAACACTTTCGAGTACAAGCACCATTTCGAGAGCGTCTACTGCGTCTCGGGGGAAGGCTCGATCGAGGACCATGCGACGGGCGAGGTGCACGAGATCCGTCCGGGCACGATGTATGCCCTGAACAAGCACGACAGGCATACGCTGCGCACCAAGCCGGGCCAGGAGATGGTCATGGCCTGCTGCTTCAACCCGCCCGTGACGGGCCAGGAAGTGCACCGCGAAGACGGGTCCTACGCACCGGCGAAGGCGGCCGTCTGACGGCCGGAACCTTTCGCCCGACCCGAAACCAGCAGTCCTGGAAGGTGAAATGATGACGCAGGCAATGAGACAGGCCTACGAAGACAGCTATCCCACCCGAAGTCCCGACGGGGAGACCTGGAACGACCGGCTCGATCCGGTAGTCTGGTCGAACTGGACGCCCGAGGCGCCGCTGACGCGCGCCCAGACGGACGAGTTCGACCGCAAGGGTTTCCTCGTCCTCGAAAACCTCTTCACGCCCGGCGAGGTCGCGCTGCTGAAGCAGGAGCTCCAGAGCATCCGCCGCGGGGACAGGGTCCTCGATCCCGAGAGCCTGATCACGGAACCCGGCTCCGACGAGATTCGTACCGTCTTCCAGCTCGAGCGGCAGAGCGATGTCTTCGACCGCCTCTCGCGCGATTCGCGCATTGCCGGTGTCATCCGCTTCCTGCTGGCCGACGACCTCTACATCCACCAGTCGCGTCTCAACTACAAGCCGGGCTTCACCGGCAAGGAGTTCTACTGGCACTCCGACTTCGAGACGTGGCACGCCGAGGACGGAATGCCGCGCATGCGCGCGATCTCGGCCTCGATCCTGCTCACCGACAACGACGCCATGAACGGGCCGCTGATGCTGGTTCCGGGGTCGCACAAGACCTTCGTCAGCTGCGCGGGCGAGACGCCGGACGACAACCACAAGAGCTCGCTCAAGAAGCAGGAAATCGGTGTCCCCTCGCACGAGACGCTGACGCACATGGCCGGCAGGCACGGCATCGACTATGCCGCCGGCAAGGCCGGCACCGTGATCCTGTTCGACTGCAACACCCTTCATGGCTCGAACGGGAACATCACGCCCTTCCCGCGTTCGAACGCGTTCTTCGTCTTCAACGCGTGGTCGAACCGCGCCCGCCAGCCCTATGCGGCTGCGAAGCCGCGCCCGGAATTCCTCGGTGCGCGAGACCCCGAGCAGCCGATCAGGATCGAGCGCGGCAACCTCGCCTGAGCATCGCCGCGAACACTTCACCCGACAGCCAGACTGCGCCCCCGGGAAAGGGGGTGCGACCACGGAGTTTCCATGTCCAGCCATTCCGTCGAGAAAATCGGTGGCACGTCCATGTCGCGCACCGACGCGCTTCTCAACAACGTCATCATCGGCAATCGCGAGGGTTCCGACCTCTATGACCGCATCCTCGTCGTCTCCGCCTATGGCGGAATGACGGACCGTCTCCTGGAGCACAAGAAGTCCGGCGAGCCGGGCGTCTACGGGCTCTTCTCAAGCTCCGAGAACGGCTGGAGCTGGGGTGACGCGCTGACCGAGGTGTCCGCGGCGATGATCGCCAAGAACGCCGAGGTCTTCGACGACCCGATGTCCCGTGGCAATGCCGACACCTTCATCAAGGAGCGCATCGAGGGGGTCCGGTCCTGCCTGATCGACCTCAACAGGCTGTGCTCCTACGGCCATTTCCAGCTCGAGCACCATCTACTTACCGTGCGCGAGATGCTCGCCGCCCTGGGCGAAGCCCATTCGGCCTACAATACCGCGCTCCTGCTGCGCGAGCGCGGGGTCAATGCCCGCTACGTCGACCTCACCGGCTGGCGCGACGAAAGCCAGCACGACCTCGACGAACACATCCGCCGCGCCTTCGCCGACATCGACGTGTCGAAGGAACTGCCGATCGTCACCGGCTACACGCAGTGCCAGCCGGCTCTCATGGCGACCTACGACCGCGGCTATTCCGAAGTGACGCTCTCGCGCATCGCGGTGGTCACCGGGGCGCGCGAAGCCATCATCCACAAGGAGTTCCACCTCTCCTCCGCCGACCCCAAGGTCGTCGGCAAGGACGCGGTGCGCGTGATCGGAGAGACGAACTACGACGTCGCCGACCAGCTCTCCAACATGGGCATGGAGGCGATCCATCCCCGCGCGGCGAAGAGCCTCCGCCAGGCCGAAATCCCGCTCCGGGTCAAGAACACCTTCGAGCCGGACCACCCCGGCACGCTCATCCGCTCCGACCTAGAGGCGCGGGAGCCCGGCGTCGAGATCGTCACGGGCCTGACCGACGTCTTCGCCTTCGAGTTCTTCGAGCAGGACATGGTGGGCGTGAAGGGATACGACGCCGACATCCTCGAAGCGCTGAAGCGCCACGGCCTCTGGATCATCTGCAAGACGTCCAACGCCAACGCGATCACCCACTTTCTCAAGGGCTCGATGAAGTCGCTGCGCCGCGCGAGCGCCGACCTGGCGGAGAAATATCCCGCCGCCGAGATCCTCACGCGCAAGGTCGCCCTCGTCTCAGCGATCGGCCGCGACCTGCGCGGGACCCGCACCACCGCGCGCACCATCGAGATGCTCGCCGAGGCCGGCATCGAGCCGCTCGGGCTGCACGACCTGATGCGCAAGGTCGACCTTCAGGTGATCGTCGACGAGGCGGATTTCGAGAAGGCCGTCGTCGCCATGCACCGCGGCCTGGTGGAGAAGGACGCTGCGAAGGAAGAGCCGCGGCGCGCCGCTTAGGCTCGTTGGCCAGCGGCCGTTTCGGCAGGCCGCCGCCGCGGGCACAGGCAGTCAGTCGGGACAGCCGTTGGGAACGGCTTGCGAGGTCCGTCCCTTGGCGCGCAGAAGCTTCCCGGACACGATGTGCATCGGATGAAACGGCGGCTCGGCCTGTATCTTCGGATCGGCGAGCCTCAGCGTATAGCATCCTGCGAAGACGACGGTGCTTCCGTCCCTGTTCACCGTGCGGACGGCAACGGGAACGCGGTAGTACACACTGCCTGCCGCGCCGTCCGAGGTCACCTGTCCGGTGTAGAGGTGGGTTCGCAGCGTGCCGGCGTAGCCCCTGGCGAAATCGTCGAAGGGCGGGACGTTGGGGCTGCCCTTCCAATAGGAATAGGCACGCGAGAGCTCGTGCCTGTTGATCGCGTTATACAGAGACTCGATCACCGCCGTCGGCGTCGAACGGTCGTCCCGGTAGGCGGGCTCGCTGAATGTCCGCGCGAACGAAGGCGCGGCCGCGCAGAAGAGAACCACGGCCGCCGCGCACGCGCAGCCGGCAAGGCGGCGTCCGGTTCCCAAAGGACTGAACATCATTCGACTGTGCCTTTCCCGCGCGACCCGTGCGTCGTTCTGGATCGGAAGGACCCGTTATGCGGCAAGGCGCGGCCGATGAACAAGAGGACAATCGCACAGGCTCGGGAAACGTCGCTGCCGCCCCCGAGGGACGCTCGCAATTCGTCGCCTTCGCGCAGAGACCCTGTTCCCGATTTCGGTGCGATGATGCCGGCCGGGGCCGTCCAAGCCGGCCTCAGCCGCCGCGTCCCGACCTGCGCAGGTCGGGCGCGGCCGCAATGTCCTCGTCTTCCCCCGGCCCGGGGTCGGCGAGAATGCGGCGGCGGACCGACTCGGGCTGCGCGTTGATCGCCGTAACGAGGTCTGCGAAGGTCAGGCGCAAGCCGTAGTACCGGTCGACGAGGTGCACGATGATGTCGATTCCCTCCTCGTTGACGCCCATGGCGCGCTCGAGGTCGAGCAGCAGCCTGCCTCGGGCGACGTCCACCTGGCGAAAATGCCGCCCTCCGCCGCTGCCGGTCGCCGGCATGAGCCATTGCCTCTCGACCCAGGCCTCGCACACCGTCTCCTCGATGCTGAGCACGGCACAGAACTCCCGAACATCCACCGCTCAAACTCCCATTTTCGAACGCGGATTCTGTTTCCTGCCCTTGTCCCATTCCTCGACGAAGGCCCTGAGCTTCTCGTCCGGCTGCTCGGGCAGGACGATGGCGAGGGTGACGTAGAGGTCGCCGTGGCCGCCATGGCGCGTCGGCACGCCCCTGCCCTTCAGCCGCAGCACCTTGCCGCTGGAGGAATTCGCCGGAACCGACATGGTCACCGGACCCTTGGGGGTCGGCACGTTGACCTTGCCGCCGTTCACCGCTTCGGCCAGCGTGACCGGCAGGTCGAGCCGGATGTCGTCGCCGTCGCGTTTGAAGAAGGCATGCGGACGAACGTGCACCTCGATCAGCGCGTCGCCGGGCTGGCCGCCGCCCATGCCGGGATGGCCCTTTCCCTTCAGCCTGAGCGTCTGGCCGTCGCGCGTGCCGGCAGGGATCTTGACGTCGAGCGCCGGTCCGTTCGGCAGCCGGATCTGCGTCTGCGTGCCGTTGATGGCATCGAGGAACTCCACGTTCATCGAATATTGCGCATCCTGCCCCCGCATCCGGTGTTGCCTGCCTCCGCCACCGCCACGCCGGGAAAAGAACTGCGAAAAGATGTCCTCGCCCTCCCCGAAATCGGAAAAGCCGCCGGCGGAATGGTAGGGGTTCTCCGCACCCGCCCCGGCATATTCGCGATAGTACTGGCGCTGCTGCTGCTCGCTGCCGTCCGGGCCGATTTCGCCGCGATCGTAGCGTGCGCGCTTGTCCTTGTCGCCGATGATCTCGTAGGCCGCGGATATGTCCTTGAACTGCTGCTCGGCCTTCGCGTCGCCCGGATTGAGATCAGGATGCAGCACTTTCGCCTGCTTGCGAAAGGCCTTCTGGATCTCCTCCTGCGAGGCGGTAGCGCTGACTCCGAGAACCTTGTAGGGATCTCCTGCCATGGACCTGCATTCTCCAGTTGCGGTATGCCGGGCGCCGAAGCTCCACATCTCCGGAAAACCGCGATACCCAGGGAAATCGCATCGCCGAACCGCGATGCACTGCTTTCAATATCGGTCTTTGCCGGCCTTCCCGCAAGTATCGTCACGGTCGTCTTCGACAGGGTGACTGCCGAGCGTCCGGAGAGTACACTCGCGGGGCGTCCTGCCATCCCCGAGAGGGACCTGGCAACGCGCCGACAGACAGCCGGATCGGGTACGCAGATGAACGGCCGCAAGTCCAGAGGCGATCGCAAGGAAGAGGCGCCCGAGGAGCATGACCTCGTCGAAGAGGCGGGCGAGGAATCCTTTCCCGCCAGCGACCCTCCGTCGTGGACGCCGACGCATACCGGCAATCCGGATCATGTGAAGCGGCCCGGCAGGAAGGCGAAGGGGCAGGCTGCGCCGGCGGCCGGTCAGGTCCGCCAGGCCAGCATCCGCCGCTCCAGCCTGCCGATCAGCCAGCCGACGACCAGGCCGATGACCGACAGGATGGCGACGCCGGCGACCAGTTGCCCGAGATCGAACAGCGAGCCCGCCATCAGGATATAGGCGCCGATGCCGTACTGCGCGCCGATCATCTCCGCCGCGACGAGCAGCACGATCGCGATCGAAGCGGAAATGCGGAAGCCGGAAAGGATCGACGGCATGGCGCCCGGTACGATGATCTTGCGCACGATCGACAGCCACGACAGCCCGAACGACTGCCCCATGCGGATGAGGTTGCGGTCGACGTTGTCGACGCCGCTATAGGTCGAGATGACCGTCGGGAAGAACGTGCCGAACAGGATCGTCGCAACCTTCGACCCCTCGCCGATGCCGAACCAGATGATGAAGAGCGGCAGCAGCGCGATCTTCGGGATCGGGAACAGCGCCGAGACCAGAGGCAGGAGGCCGACCCGGGCCACCGAGAAAAGGCCGATCGCCAGGCCGAATGCGACGCCGAGCAGCGAGCCGAGCGTCCAGCCGACAACGAGCCGGTAGAGGCTGACGGACAGATGCTTCCAGAGCATCCCGGTGAGAACGAGGTCCGCGAGCGCCTTCACGACGTCCGCCGGGGCCGGCAGCGCGATGTTGCTGATGAAGCCGGTCTGCGAGCCCGCCTGCCACAGGAGCAGGAGTGCTACGAAGACGATCGGCGACAGGAAGCGTATGTGGCGATGGCGGAAGCCGCCGCCTCGGAAGGGCACGGGCCGCGCGTCGCCGGCCGGCACGGGTTGCTCCTCGACCAGATGGGCCGGGCCGGTGATCGCGTCGTCACGCATCGGCGAGTTCCATGTCTGCCGCCCGCGCCTCTTCGCGCATCATCTCCCAGAGCTGGCGCTGCGTCGTCTCCAGTTCGGCCAGGTGGTCGACGCGCTCGTTCAGCGGCAAGTCGATGGAGACGACCTCGCGGATCCTGCCGGGCCGGCGGCTGAGCACCACGATCTTGTGGCCGAGCCGGACCGCCTCGGCAAGATTGTGGGTGACGTAGCAGGCCGAGAACCGCTCCCGCAGCCAAAGCTCCACGAGATCGTCCATGAGGAGTTCCCGGGTCTGGCTGTCGAGTGCCGAAAGCGGCTCGTCCATGAGCATCACGGCCGGGCGCACCGCAAGCGCCCGCGCGATCGCCACGCGCTGCTTCATGCCTCCCGACAGTTGTCGCGGCCATGCCTTCGCGAAATCCGAGAGCTTGGTACGCGCCAGCACGTCCGCCACGATCTGCCGTGCGTCCGAGGGCGGAATCGGGTGGTCCTCGAGCACCAGGCTGACGTTCCCCTCCACCGTTCGCCAGGGCAGCAGGGCGAAGTCCTGGAAGATGTAGGTGAGCGGGTTGAGGCTGCCGGCGGGCGCTTCGCCGGAAACGAGGACCCGCCCCCGGTCGGGCCTCTCGAGGCCGCCCAGGAAGCGCAGGAGCGTCGACTTCCCGCAGCCCGAAGGCCCGATGATGCAGACGAACTCGCCATCGGCGACGTCGAACCCGATGTCGCTCAGGACTTCCGTCTCGCCATAGGCGTGGCCGACGCCCTCAAGGATAAGCCGCATGTTCCGCTCACCTGCCCCGCCGCGCCAGCGCGCCGCGGCCTCAGAGGGTCTTGACGAACTGCGTCGTCACGAGATCGTCCATGGACGCGTCCGCGGGAACGAGCTTCTCGGACTTGAACCAGTCGAGCTGGTCCCTGATGCTCGCGACGTTCATCGCCGCGTTCGGGTTTATCCGCATGGCGCCGGCACGGATGCGCGGACCTGCCTTTTCCGGCGGCATGCTCGAATAGACGTACTTGTGGATCATTCCGACGATTTCCGCCGTCTCGTTCTCGCCCATCGTCTTGTCGACGAGCGCAGCATTGTAGTCCTCGATGCCCTTCGACAGGCCGGCCAGGAAGCGCTTGACCAGATCGGGCTTCGACTTGACGTTCCCGTCCGAGGTGAAGACCGTCGTCACCTGGTAGCCCGGAATGTAGTCCTGGATCTTGCCGATCTCGACCACCGCGTCGCCGCGGCTCAGCGCGTCGGCGATGTTCGGCACGATCGACCAGGCGTCGATCTGTCCGGACTTCAGCGATGCGATCACCGCCGGGACCTTCTGCAGGGGCACGATGCGGATCGAGGCGCGCGGGAAGCCGCACTTGTCGGCGATCTTGTGGGCCATGTAATGGAAGGACGAACCCGCCGTCGTCACGCCGTATGAATGCCCCTCGATCTTCTCGGGCGACGACATTCCGCCGTCGAACGCCTTCTTCGAGGCGAGGATCTTCTGGCCCTCGACGCCGGGCGTCTCCTGAAGCGCGCCGCCGATCACCTTCACCGCCCCCTTCGTCGCGAGACTGACGAGGCCTCCCGATATGGCGGTCATGCCGAAGTCGATGTCGCCGGACGCGATGCCGACGGCCATCGGCTGCGCCGCCTGGAACTGTACGAACTCGACATCCAGTTCCTGTTCGCCGAAATAGCCCTTGCCTTCGGCGATGATGCTCGGCGAATGCGAGGTGAGCGCCAGGATGCCGATGCGGATCTTCTCCTTGGTGGCCGCGCGGACCCGGCCTGCGCCGAGCGTGCCCGCAGCGGCGACGCCGCCGGCAGCGAGAGCTACGAACTGTCTGCGTGTCGTGGAGACCATGGTATCCTCCCCCGAAGTCTCTGTCCCTGCGGCCGGAACGATCGCGAGACGCGAACCGGCGGTCCGGCCGGGGCTTCGCGATGCCGCAATTGTCCGTGGCTTTGTTTTGCAATTTCGCCGGCTTGTCAACGACCGCAATCTGCGCGCGGGACGCGGCGACCCGTTCTTGAACACCAGTTCAATAAAACAGTTGATCCGGATTGTCTCTGAACATATGCTCTCGTCTGAGCAATTGACGCGCAAGACCGTTCGGACGCAAGTCCTGTTTCGCAAGTTGCAAAGGAGCTTTCGCTTTAGGTCAAGCAATGGCCGAACGGCCTGCAATCATGTGTCCGCCCCGGACAATGGAAAAGGGAACAGCGTGGCTGCCGCTGCGGGATCGAACCCCGTGTCGGCCAACCGGGGATGCACCGAATGCCAGGCAGCCAGCCGGCGGCGATCGCCGCCGGTGAATTCGCGAAGACGACCGGTTCCCGTCATGGCAACCTGACGATCCTTGCTGGTCGCTGACAATTGGGAGAACCTTTCAATGAGCAGAGAACTCGAGCACCTTAGCCGTCGCGTCGCGAGCGGAGCCATGAGCCGGCGCGACTTTCTCGGCCGTGCGGCCGCCCTCGGTGTGGCGGCACCCTTCGCCAATTCGCTCCTCGCATCGGCCGCCATGGCCGCGACGCCCGTCAAGGGCGGGACGCTGACCGCCGGCGTCCAGACGGGCGAATCGAGCGACAGCCTCGACCCCGCGACCTGGACGAACCAGATGCCGCAGTTCTTCGGCCGCTGCTGGGGCGAGCAGCTCGTCGCACTTACCCCGGGCGGCAAGGCCGCGCCGAAGCTGGCGGAATCCTGGGATTCCAACAAGGACGCAACGAAGTGGACGTTCAAGATCCGCAAGGACGTCACCTTCCACAACGGCAAGACGCTGACGCCCGACGACGTCGTCGCGACGATGGAGCGCCATTCCGACAAGCAGTCGCATTCGGGCGCCCTCGGCATCATGCAGGGCATCAAGTCCATCACGAAGGACGGCGACAACGTCGTCTTCGAGCTGAAGACCGCGAATGCCGACCTGCCCTTCCTCCTCGAGGACTATCACCTCGTCATCCAGCCGAACGGCGGCAAGGACAAGCCGGACGCCGGCATCGGCACCGGACCCTACACGGTCGCCAGCCATGAGCCGGGCGTGCGCGACGTCGGCAAGCGCTACGACAACTACTGGGACGACGGCAAGGTCGGCCACGCCGACACGGTGATCATCCTGGCGATCAACGATCCGACGGCCCGCATGTCGGCCCTGCAAAGCGGACAGGTCGACCTGATAAACCGCGTCGAGCCGAAGGTCGTGCACCTCGTCAAGCGGCTGCCCGGCGTCACGCTGCATACGGTGGCCGGCAAGGGCTACTACCCCTTCAACATGTTCTGCAATGCCAAGCCGTTCGACGACAACAACGTCCGCATGGCGCTGAAGCTCGCCATGAACCGCGAGGAGATGCTGAAGACGATCCTCCGCGGCTACGGCTCCGTCGGCAACGACTTCCCGATCGACAAGGCCTACAACCTCTTTCCCGACGACATTCCGCAGCGCAAGTTCGACCCTGACCAGGCAAAGCACTTCTACAAGAAGTCCGGCCACGACGGACCGATCGTGCTGCGGACCTCGGACGTCGCCTTCCCCGGCGCGGTCGACGCCGCCCAGCTCTACCAGCAGTCCTGCGCCAAGGCCGGCATCGACCTCAAGGTCATGCGCATGCCCGGCGACGGCTACTGGTCGGAAGTCTGGAACAAGAAGCCGTTCTCGACGTCCTACTGGGGCGGCCGCCCGACCCAGGACCAGATGTATTCGGTCGGATACATCTCCTCCGCCGACTGGAACGACACGCGCTTCTTCAACAAGAAGTTCGACCAGACCATCGTCCAGGCGCGCGGCGAACTCGACGAGGGCAAGCGCAAGCAGCTCTATCACGACGCCGCGATGATCATCCGCGACAATGGCGGCCTGATCGTGCCGATGTTCAACGACTTCATCTCCGCGACCGGCAAGCGCGTCGGCGGCTGGGTGGACGATCCCAACCAGGAATTCTCCAACCTCTCGGCGATGATCCGTTGCTGGGTCAAGCAGTAAGCGGACCATCGGCATGGGGTCCGGCATTCTGAAGCTCGTTGCCCAGCGCCTTGCGCTGGGCATCATCCTCCTCGTCGCGGTTTCGATCCTTATCTTCGCCGGCACGCAGATCCTGCCGGGCGACGTGGCCCAGTCCATTCTCGGGCAGACGGCGACGCCGCAGGCGGTCGCCAACCTGCGCGCCGAGCTCGGCCTCAACGATCCGGCCTACGTGCGGTATTTCCACTGGCTCTGGGGCCTTCTCCACGGAGACCTCGGAACCGCCCTGTCGAACGGACAGCCGATCGGCCCGGCCATCGCCGAACGTCTGGGAAACACTCTTTTTCTCGCCTTCTGGGCAGCCGCCGTTTCAATTCCGCTGTCGATCATCCTCGGACTGGTCGCGGTGCGCCACAAGAACGGCTTCATAGACAACCTCATCTCGGCATCGACGCTCGCGGCGATTTCCCTCCCCGAATTCTTCATCGGCTACATCCTGATCTATTTCATCGCCGTGAAGCTCGGCTGGTTCACGAGCGTCTCGACGGTCTTTCCGGGCATGTCGTTCCTGAAGCGCATGGAGGCGATCGCCCTGCCGGCGACGACGCTGACGCTCGTCGTTCTCGCCCAGATGATGCGCATGACCCGCGCGGCGATCCTCAACGTCATGCAGTCCGCCTATGTCGAGACGGCGGAACTGAAGGGCCTTTCCCGCTTCGAGATCATATGGAGGCACGCCTTCCCGAACGCCATCGCGCCGATCGTCAACGTCATCATGCTGTCCCTCGCCTACCTCGTCGTCGGCGTCGTGGTGATCGAGGTGATCTTCGTCTATCCCGGCATGGGCCAGTACCTCGTCGACCACGTCGCCAAGCGGGACGTGCCGGTCGTGCAGGACTGCGGCCTGATCTTCGCCGCCGTCTACATCGCCCTGAACATGCTGGCCGACATCTTCTCGATCCTGTCGAACCCGCGCCTCAGGCACCCGAAGTGAGGCGAACGCGATGATCAAGCTCAGCCGCATACCGCTCACCGCCCTCGCCGGCATCCTGATAACGCTCGTCTTCGTGCTGGCGGCGATCTTCGCACCGTTGATCTCGCCCTATCCGGATACGGCCATCGTCGGCGACGTCTGGGAGCCGATGTCCGCCGCGCACTGGCTCGGCACGGACAACCTCGGCCGCGATCTCCTGACCCGCCTGCTGTACGGAGCCAGGATCACGCTCTTCATCGCCGCGCTGGCGACCGCGCTCTCCTTCGCCCTCGGCTCCAGCCTCGGGTTCACCGCAGCCGTGATCGGCGGCTGGTTCGACGAGGTGCTGTCGCGTTTCGTCGACCTGATCATGTCGATCCCGACGCTGATCTTCGCCCTCGTCGTGCTGTCGGTGCTGCCCTCCGACACGGTGACGCTGATCGTCGTCATGGGCGTCCTCGACTCCACGCGCGTCTACCGGATCGCCCGTGCCGTGGCCGTGGACATCAACGTCATGGACTTCGTCGAGGCCGCGAAGCTCCGGGGCGAAGGCAAGCTCTGGATCATCTTCCACGAGATCCTCCCGAACGCCCTCTCGCCGCTGGTCGCCGAACTGGGCCTGCGCTTCATCTTCGCGATCCTGTTCCTTTCCGCCCTCTCCTTCCTCGGGCTGGGCGTCCAGCCGCCGCAATCTGACTGGGGCGGCATGGTGAAGGAAAACAAGGACGGCATCGTCTTCGGCATCCCGGCCGCGCTGCTGCCGGCCGCCGCCATCGCGGTGCTCGCGATTTCGGTCAACCTCGTCGCCGACTGGGTCCTGAACCGCACCACGGATCTCAAAGGAGGCCGCGGCAATGGCTGATGCCCCCCTGCTCGACATCCGTCACCTGCGCATCGAGGCGACCGTGCATCCGCCCGGCGAGCCGTCGCAGGACATCGTCATCGTCAACGACGTCTCGCTGACGCTCGAAAAAGGCCGCGTCCTCGGCCTGATCGGCGAGTCGGGCGCCGGCAAGTCGACCATCGGCCTTTCGCCCATGGGCTACGGGCGCGGCGGCGTGCGCATCACCGGCGGAGAGGTTTTCGTCAACGGCCGGGACATTCTGAAAGGCGGCAAGAGGGGGCTGAGGCGGCTGCGCGGCAAGGAAGTTTGCTATGTCGCGCAGTCGGCCGCCGCCGCCTTCAATCCCGCGCACAGGCTGATGGACCAGGTCGTCGAGTCCTCGGTGAAGCACGGGGTCGCGGGCCGCGCCGAAGCCGAGCGGCGTGCGAAGGCGCTCTTCCGGAAACTCGGCCTTCCCGATCCGGACAATTTCGGCAGCCGCTATCCGCACCAGGTGTCCGGCGGCCAGCTCCAGCGCGCGATGACCGCCATGGCGCTCTGCCCCGAACCGGACCTGATCATCTTCGACGAGCCGACGACGGCGCTCGACGTGACCACCCAGATCGACGTCCTCGCGGCGATCAAGGACGCCATTCGCGACACCGGCGTCGCCGCCCTCTACATCACGCACGACCTTGCCGTCGTCGCCCAGGTTTCCGACGAGATCATGGTTCTGCGCCACGGCAGGCTCGTCGAGCACGGCGACGTCCGCCAGATCGTCGACGCGCCGCGGGAGAAGTACACGCGGGCGCTGGTGTCGGTCCGCTCGATCGAGCACGAGGAAAAGACGCCCTGCGACACGCCGATACTGTCGGTGAAGGGGATCACGGCGGCCTACGGCCACGGAGCCGCGGCCGTCCCGGTGCTGAAGGACGTGTCGGTCGACATCTGCGCCGGGCAGACGCTCGCCGTCGTCGGCGAATCCGGTTCAGGCAAGTCGACGCTCGCCCGGGTCATCACCGGCCTGCTCCCGCCGGCCCAGGGCACCATCGACTTCGACGGCCGCACGCTCCCTCCCCGGCTCGGCCAGCGCACCCGCGACGACCTGCGCGAGTTGCAGATGATCTACCAGATGGCGGATGTCGCGATGAATCCCCGCCACACCGTCGGCAAGATCGTCGGCCGGCCGCTCGAGTTCTACTTCGGCATGAGAGGCGGCGAACGGGACCGGCGCGTCGCCGAACTGCTCGAGGAGATCGAGATGGGCAAGGGCTTCCTGGACCGCTACCCCGCCGAGCTCTCCGGCGGCCAGAAGCAGCGCGTGTGCATCGCCCGCGCGCTCGCGGCGAAACCGAAGCTCATCATCTGCGACGAGGTCACGAGCGCCCTCGACCCGCTTGTCGCCGACGGCATCCTCAAGCTTCTGCTCAACCTGCAGAAGATCGAGGACGTGGCCTATCTCTTCATTACCCACGACCTGGCGACCGTGAAGGCGATAGCCGACGCGATCGCGGTCATGTACCGCGGCGAGGTGGTGCGCTACGGCCCGAAATCGCAGGTGCTGGCGCCACCCTTCGACGACTATACGGACCTCCTGCTTTCATCGGTGCCGGAAATGAAGGTCGGCTGGCTCGAAGAGGCAATCCAGGGCCGCCGCATGCAGAGCGCCGGCAACTGACGAATGGCGGGCGCGATATCGACCTTCCAGAAAGAAGACGCGAGCGAGGCGCGCAAGCACCCGTCCCCCCTGAGGGGCGTCCTCTTCGACAAGGACGGCACGCTGGTCGATTTCCACGCGACCTGGGGACCGATCATCCGCGGCGCGACCGCCCACGCGGCAGCCCATGACCCGGCACTCACCGACGAACTGCTCGAACTGGGCGGCATGGACATGCGAACCGGCGCGACCCGCGCCGACAGCCTGTTCGCCGCCGCCAACACTTCGGAAATCGTCGACGCCTTCGTTGCGGCGGGCGCTCCCTTGCCGCGCGCGCAACTGGTCGCCGACCTGGACGCCATGTTCGTCGAGGCCTCGGCACGCGCGGTTCCCCTGGTCGACACGCCGGCGCTTTTCGCCGACCTCAAGGCGCGCGGGCTCGGCATCGGCATCGCCAGCAGCGACAACGAGGCCTCGATACGGGCAACGGTCCGGGTTCTGGGGATCGAGCGGCTGGTCGACTTCGTCGCCGGCTACGACAGCGGCCATGGCGTCAAGCCCGGGCCGGGGATGTTCGCCGCCTTCTGCGCGGCGATCGGCGCTCCCGCTGCCTCCGTCGCCATGGTCGGCGACAATGCCCACGACATGCAGATGGCACGCAACGCCGGTGCCGGCCTCGCGGTCGCGGTTCTGAGCGGCACCGGCACGCGAGGAACGCTTGCCGGAATGGCCGACGTCTGCCTGTCGAGCGTAGCCGAACTGCCGGCCTTCATCGACGGCCGCCTGTGAGGCGTCGCACCGGCTTCAGCGGCCCTTCCACACGGGGTCGCGCTTCTCCGCGAACGCGCGAAAGCCTTCCATGTTGTCCTCGGAGGCGTAGAGCGCGTCGACCGTCCGGAACTTGCGCTTGGTGATCCGGTTCATGGCGTCCTGAAACCGCATTCCCTCCGCCTCGCGCACGACTTCCTTGATCGCCGCGAAAACCAGCGGCGGGCCGTTCGCAAGGGCACGCGCCACCTCCCGTACCCTCGCCTCGAGATCCTGCGCCGGCAGCACTTCGTTGACGAGGCCCCAGCGATGGGCCTCGGACGCGTCCATCCAGCGCCCCGTGAGCAGCATCTCCATCGCCACGTGGTAGGGAATTCGTTTCGGAAGCCTGAGGCTCGCAGCGTCCGCGAGCGTCCCGGCGCGAATTTCCGGCAAGGCAAATCGCGAGTGGCCGGAGGCGTATACGAGATCGCAGGAAAGCGCCAGCTCGAAGCCGCCGCCGACCGCCATTCCGTCGACTTGCGCGATTACCGGCTTGTTCATGTCCATGAGTTCCTGCAGCCCGCCGAACCCGCCCACGCCATAGTCGCCGTCGACCGCGTCGCCGGAGGCGGCGGCCTTCAGGTCCCAGCCAGCCGAAAAGAACTTGCTGCCTGCGGTCCGCAGGATCGCCACGCGCAGCCCGGGATCGTCGCGAAACCGCCGGAACGTCTCTCCCATGAGACGCGAGGTCGCAAGGTCGATGGCATTGGCCTTCGGCCGGTCGAGGGTCACCTCGAATATCCCGTCGGCTGCGCGGGTGCGCACCACGTCACTCATCTTCGTGCTCCCTTTCCGTCGTCATGAGTACGTCGGCGATCCAGGCTCCCTTGCCCTTCTCGCAGACGATCAGCGGGTTGATTTCCAGTTCGATCGTTGCGTCGCTCGGCTCCACGGCGAGCTCCGCGAGCCTCGCGACGACGAGAACCGCGGCCGCGACGTCGGCCTTCGGTCGCCCGCGATAGCCGTCGAGAAGCGGAAACAGCACGAGCGACCGCAGCGCCTCCCCGATCTCTTGCGGGCTTGCGGGCAAAAGCAGCGTGCGGCTGTCGCGCAGCAGTTCGACGTTGACGCCGCCGCTGCCGAGCGTCAGGACCGGCCCGAATTGTACATCGCAGGCGATGCCGGCGATCAGTTCGCCGACGCAGTCCCCGACCATGCGCTCGACGAGCACCCCGTCGCCGAGCGGCAGGAGTTCCACCGCCGCCTTTCGAACCGCCGCCGCGTCTGCGAGTGCGAGCCGGACGGCGCCCTTCTCGCTCTTGTGGGCGATGCCGAGTGCCTTCAGCGCGACCGGAAAGCCCAGCGCCTCCGCCGCCGCGACCGCCGCTTCCGCATCCTCCGCCCGGCGCCCCCGGGGCACCGGCAGCCCCTTCGCTGCAAGCCTCGCCTTCGCGGCATCCTCGCCGAGCAGGATGCGATCCCGCCCCTCCCGCCGGACAGGCGCGACCGGTGCCGGCGGAGGTCCTTTCCAGGCGCTGCCGATCGCCGCTGCCGCCTCGATGGCGTCCATGGCCTCGTCTATTCCCTGCAGCGGCGCGATGCCCGCCGCCACCAGACGCTGCGCATGGCCCTCCGGCATGTTCTCGCCGAGGCTGGCGACGACCGCGCCCCTTGCCCCGCCGGCCTTCAGCGCAAAGGCGAAGGCTTCGGCCGCCGGCAGCCAGTCGGCGTCCAGGCAGCGATCGGCACGCGGAAAGTCGAGCACGAGCAGGTTGAGGTCGAATTCATCGGAGACGAAGGCCGTGAAGGCAGCCTTCAGTGCCTCCGGATCGTTCCAGATGAAGGTGTTGTAGTCGAGCGGGTTGGAGACCGTGACCATCGGCCCGAGGGCGTCCTCAACCCGGAGCCGGCGATCCGGCGAAAGCGCGGTGAAGTGCGGCTTCCGGCCGAAGGCGGCATCCGCCATCAGCCCCGCCTCGCCGCCCGAGCAGCTCAGCGACGAAATCGAGAGCCCGGCGAGCGGCCCGCCCGCATGGAGCAGCTTGAGCGTCTCGACGAATGCCGGGAGCGAATGGACGCGGGCGATGCCGAGACGCCTCAGGAAGGCCCCTGCCGCCGCATCGCTGCCCGAGAGGGATGCCGTGTGGGTCAGCGCAGCAGTGCGGGCAAGCTGCGACCGGCCGCTCTTGATCGCCACCACCGGCTTGCCGAGCTCGCGGGCGCGCGCGGCCAGCCGCTCGAAGCCGGCGATGCTGTCGAAACCCTCGACATGCATGCCGAGGGCCGAGACCCTTCCATCCTCGACAAGCCCGAGCGCCAGCTCAGACAGCCCGGTCTGCGCCTGGTTGCCAGCTGTCAACAGATAGGCAACCGGAAGGCCGCGCCGCTGCATCGTCAGGTTGATCGCGATGTTCGAGGACTGCGTGACGATGGCCACGCCCCGTTCGCCATCGGGAAGGCGCACCCCGCCGTGCTGGTCGGGCCAGAGCAGCGAGCCCTCGCAATAGTTGATCAGGCCGTAGCAATTGGGCCCGATGAGCGGCATGTCGCCCGCGGCCGCGACGAGCGCCCGCTGCAAGTCCGCCGCCTCGCCGTCCGCCGCCTCCGCCTCGAGGAAGCCGGCGGCGAAGCAGACCGCGCCGCCGGCGCCGAGCGCCGAGAGCTCGCGGACGATCCCGACGCTGAGCCGCCGGTTGACGCCCACGAAGGCCGCGTCCGGCACGCCGGGCAACTGGTCGATGCTCCGGCAGGCCCTCAGGCCCGCCACATGTTCCCGCGTCGGATGGACGGGCCAGATCTCGCCTGAGAAACCCATCCGCAGGGACTGTTCGACGACGGCGGCGGCCTGCGCGCCGCCGAAGACGGCGATCGAACGCGGCCTGAGGAGACGGTCGAGCCTCCCCATCGCCTCAGCCTCCCAGCGGCCGGAGAAGCGCCCGCGAGATGATGTGCCGCTGGATCTCGCTGGTGCCTTCCCAGATGCGTTCGACGCGGGCGTCGCGCCAGATGCGTTCCAGCGGCAGTTCGTCCATCAGCCCCATTCCGCCATGTATCTGGATCGCGGCGTCCGCGACCATCGCCAGCATCTCGGTCGCCTTGAGCTTGGCCATCGCCATGTCGGCGTCGCTGGCCGTGCCCCGGTCGTATTTCCACCCGGCCTCGAGCACCATGAGTTCCGCCGCCCTCATCTCCACCGCCATGTCGGCGAGCTGGAAGGACACGCCCTGGAACTTGCCGACCGGCTGGTTGAACTGCCTGCGCGTCGCCGCCCATTCGACGGCATGCCCCATCGCCCGTTCCGCCCGGCCGAGACAGGTTGCCGCCACCTGGAGGCGCGTCGCTCCCAGCCAGGAGTTCGCCACGTCGAACCCCTTGTGCACCTCGCCGAGCACGGCGTCGCCCGGCAGCCGGCAGTCGTCGAACTGGAGGATCGCGTTCGGATAGCCCCGGTGGGAGACGTTGCGATAGCCGGGCCGGACCGTGAAGCCCGGATGCCCCTTGTCGACGAAGAAGGCGGTGATCAGCTTGCGCGGACCGCGCGGCCCCTTTTCCTCGCCGCTGGCGGCGAACACTATGGCGAAATCGGCTTCCGTTGCATGGCTGATGAAGTGCTTGGTGCCGTTGAGGACCCATCCGTCGCCGTCGCGCGTCGCGCGCGTCTTCATGCCGCGAAGGTCGGATCCCGCCTCCGGCTCGGTCATCGCCAGGCAGTCGCTCTTTTCGCCGCGCACGCAGGGAAGGAGGTACTTCTCCTTCTGGGCCTCCGTCCCGGCAAGCAGGATGTTCGAGGGCCGCGCCACGCAGGTCCAGTGGAGAGCGTAGCTGGCGCGTCCGAGTTCCTTTTCATACAGAAGCCAGGTCAGCGTATCGAGGCCCGCGCCGCCGGCATCTTCAGGCATGTTTGCGGCGTAGAGGCCGGCCTCGATCGCCCTGGCCTTCAGTTCGCGCACCAGTTCGGGCCGCACAACGCCAGTCCGCTCCACCTCCGCCTCGTGCGGATAGAGTTCCTTCTCGACGAATGCACGCGTCGTCTCGACGATCAGCCGCTGCTCGTCCGACAGGGCGAAGTCCATGCCGCCTCCTTCAGCCCTTCGGCTGCCCGACCGCCCGCCCCGCGCCTTCCGGCACCGGCAGGTCCGCATGCGCGGCGGCAAACCGCGCCGCCCTCTCCGCCACCTCCGGTGCCGGCTCGCTCGTCGCCCGCGTCCGCAGATCGACATGCAGCAGCATGTGTTCCCCGGTCGCAAGCAGCGTCCCGTCGCCGTGGAACAGCCAGTGAAAGAGCCTGAGCTTCTTGCCCTTGGCCTCCAGCACCTGTGTTTGCGCGCAAACGGGCTCGAGCGCGGCGACCTCCCTGAGGTGCCGGATATGGGTTTCCGCCGTGAAATAGGAGCGTCCGGAGGCAACGTAGTCCGCGTCGACGCCGATCATCCTCAGGAAGGCGTCGCTCGCGTCGGCGAAGCACTGGAGATAGCGCGCCTCGTTCATGTGGTTGTTGTAGTCGGTCCAGTCCGGCGGCACGCGCCGCTCGAGCGTGCGCACGGGCCGGCCCGTATCCGGCGCCTCCGCGCTTGCAGCACCGGCATCGAAGAGCTTCTGCTCGTAGGCCGCGAGAACCGCGCCGGCGCCCCATCCGTTCACCTTCAGCGCCTGCATGATGCCGACGAGATTGTCGTCGCGGATCCGCTCGAGTTCTCGGATCGAATGGTGCCCGGACTGCGCGTCCGACTGGCCCGCGATCAGGTCGACCAGTTCGTCGTCGAACTCGGGCACGTCGGTCAGCTTCGTCCAGGGCCAGGAGAGACACGGCCCGAACTGCGCCAGGAAATGCCGCATGCCGGCTTCGCCACCCGCAATCCGGTAGGTCTCGAAAAGCCCCATCTGCGCCCAGCGCAGGCCGAAGCCGAACCGGATGGCGTCGTCGATCTCTTCCGTCGTTGCGACCCCGTCCTTGACCAGCCACAGCGATTCGCGCCAGACGGCCTCCAGCAGCCGGTCGGCAATGAACGCCTCGATCTCCTTGCGGACGTGGAGCGGCTTCATGCCGAGGCTGGAAAGGAAGGCCTTCGCCCGTTCGATCGTGGCCCCGGAGGTCTTTTCACCCCCGACGAGCTCGACCAGCGGCAGGAGATAGACCGGGTTGAACGGATGCGCGACGAGCAGCCGCCCCGGATGCGCCATCCCCGCCTGCAGTTCGCTCGGCAGGATGCCGGAGGTCGAGGACGCGACGACGGCCTCGGGCGAAGCGGCCTCCTCGATCGCCGCGTAGACGCTCTGCTTGAGGTCGAGCCGTTCGGGCACAGCCTCGACGATCCACCCCGCGCCCTCGACCGCCGCAGCGACGCTTGCGGCATGGACGATGCGCCCCGCCTTCGGTTTCGGCGCCATCGTCAGCTTGTCGTAGGCTCGCGCGGCATTCGCGACGACGGCGTCGATCCGGCCACGGGCATCGGGCGACGGGTCGAACACCGCGACGTCGATGCCGTTGTAGGCGAGCCTGGCGATCCAGCCCGCCCCGATGACGCCGCCGCCGATGCAGGCAGCCTTGCCGATCGCGGTCATTGCCTCACCACCTCTTCTCGAGCTTCAGCCTTGCGCGCACGTCCGCCGGGCCAAGAATGCGGCACCCCATGCCCTCTGCCGTCCTGGCGGCCTGTGCGACGAGGTCGCCGTTCGAGGCCAGAACGCCCTTGCTCAGCCAGATGTTGTCCTCCAGCCCGACCCGGACGTTGCCGCCCGCGAGAATGGCCATGGCGGCATAGGGAAGCTGATTGCGGCCGATCGAAAAGGCCGAGAACGTCCAGCTTTCCGGCAGGTTGTTCACGAGCGACATCAGCGTGCCGATGTCGTCCGGCGCGCCCCACGGGATGCCCATGCAGAGCTGCACCATGACCGGATCGTCAAGGAGACCGGCATCGGCAAGCCATCTGGCAAGCACCAGGTGGCCCGTGTCGAAGATCTCGACCTCGGGACGCACGCCGAGCTGCCGGATCCTGCCGGCCATCGCCTTCAGCATCGCCGGCGTATTGGTCATCACGTAGTCGCCCTCTCCGAAGTTCATCGTGCCGCAATCGAGCGTGCAGATCTCCGGCCGGATGCGCGCGACATGCTCCAGGCGCTCCGTCGCTCCGATCATGTCGGTGCCCTCCTCCAGGGGTGGCAGCGGCTTCTCGACCGAACCGAGGGTCAGGTCGCCCCCCATGCCAGCCGTGAGGTTGACGACCATGTCGACGCCGGAGGCGGCCACGTGCCCGACCACCTCCTCGTAGAGGGCGGGGTCCCGGGCCGGCTTGCCCGTCTCCGGGTCTCGGACGTGGATATGCACGATCGCCGCCCCGGCATTCGCCGCCTCGACGCAGGCATCGGCGATCTGGCGCGGCGTCACCGGCACCTTGCCGGAACGGCCGGTCGTGTCGCCAGCCCCCGTCACCGCGCAGGTGATGAAGACGTCGCGGTTTGGCGTCAGGCTCATGACGCATCTCCTCTGGTCGAAAAACGCTCCCGAGATCATGTTCCACTTGCAGCCGGATGCTGCACGAATTACGAAATGCAGATGACATATTGCGAAGCCGAAGCCGTCTTCAGCACAGCCCGCAACTGCCTTGAGGTGACTTTCCTCGTCCTTCCGGGCTCGTCGCTCATGTCGGTCGCGTCCGCCGTCGATCCGCTGCGCGCCGCCAACCGCATCGAGGAGCGCGAGATCTTCCGCTGGCGGATCGCTACGCCCGACGGCGCACCGGTCGCGACGTCCTGCGGAATGGAGATATCGGGAGAGCGGCTCGATCCCGGCCGCCGCAGCGACATCTTTGCCGTCGTAGCCGGCTTCGGCGCCGCGGCCCTCGAGGGGCGAATGCTCCTTTCGCACATCCGGCGCGCCTCGGCGGCCGCGGCCGTCACCGGCGGGATAGAGTTGGGCTCATGGCTGCTCGCGCGCGCCGGCCTGCTGCAACAATCCCGCGCGACGACGCACTGGGAGGATTTCGAGGACTTCGCCGCCGCCTTCCCTGAGATCGAGACGGTGCCGGACCGCTATGTCGTGGACGGGCGCATGTTCACCACCGGCGGCGCATCGCCGACCTTCGACTTCATGCTGCAGCTGATCCGCCTGCGCCACGGCATGGCGACCGCGCTCGACGTCGCCAGCGTCTTCATCTACGAACAGGCCCATGCGGGTGCCGACGCACAGCCGCTGGTGTCGCTCGGCCGGCTCGACGGGCACGACCCGAGGCTCGCCTCCGCCGTGCGCATGATGGAAGCGAGCATCGACGCGCCGATGACAGTCGCGGCGATCGCAAGGCGCAACGGCGTCACCACCCGTACGCTGGAAATGCTGTTCATGAAGACGATCGGGGAATCCCCGGGCGCCTACTTCCTGCGCCTGCGCCTCAATGCCGCCCGGCGGCTCGTGAGGGATTCCGGCACCCCCCTCGCCGATATCGCCGCACGCACCGGCTTCTCTTCGGCCGCATCGTTTTCCCGCGCATTCCGGAAGGCATTCGGAACCAGCCCGAGCGGCCTGCGTTCGAGGTAGCGACGCTTCCCGGCCTGCTAGGGGGCTGCCCCGGCGACTTCCGGCCCTGCCTCGGCTTGCAGCTTGATGACCGGCTCCATCCTGGAGAACTGCTCGTCGGAGAGGTGGCACTTGATGCCGTGGCCCTCACCCATCTGGCGCACCGGCGGCACCTCGATCTCGCAGAGATTGCCGGGCACGTCTTTCTTGTGCGGGCAGCGCGTCTGGAAGGGGCAACCGCTCGGCGGGTCCATCGCCGAGGGAATGTCGCCCTCGAGCAGTATGTGCTTCTTTTCCACCCGCGTGTCGGCGATGGGAATCGCCGACAGCAACGCCTCGGTATAGGGATGATAGGGCGGCGCGAATATCTGGTCCGTCGTCCCCTGCTCGACGATGTGCCCGAGATACATGACGACGACGCGGTCCGCGATGTAGCGCACCACCGACAGGTCGTGCGAGATGAAGAGCATCGTCGTCTTCGCTTCCCGCTGGATGTCCATCAGCAGCTCCGTCACCGCGGCCTGCACCGACACGTCGAGTGCGGAGACCGGTTCGTCCGCGACAACCACCTTCGGCCGCCCGGCAAAGGCGCGCGCCACGCCGATGCGCTGCTTCTGCCCGCCGGAGAGCTGGCGCGGCATGCGCTTCTCGAAGGCGCGCGGCAGCTTGACGAGGTCGAGCAGCTCCAGCATCCGGTTGCGCCGCTCCTCCTGGGAATTGCCGATGTGGAACTGCTCCAGCGTGCGGATGATCTGCGAGCCGACGCTGTGGCTCGGGTTGAGCGTGTCGAACGGGTTCTGGAAGACCATCTGGATGGCGGAGACGAGATCCGCGCCCCGGCTCTCGATCTCGATGGCCTCGATCTCCTGGCCGGCGAGCTTCACCGTTCCGGAGGTCGCCGTCTCCAGCCCGAGCAGCACCTTGGCGAGGGTCGACTTCCCGCAGCCGGACTCGCCGACGATCGCCACGGTCTCCGATTCTCGGGCCTCGAAGCTGATCGTCTCGTTGGCCTTCACGGTGCGCTCCTCGCCGCCGCCGAAGATGTCGTTCGCCGCCACCTGGTAGTATTTCTTCAGCTCTGAGATCTGCAGCACGGGCTTGCCCGGTTCGATGGCGTCGTTCTGCGTGATGCCCTCCGGCTCCGCCGTCCAGTCGATCTCCCTGAAGCGCTCGCAGCGCGTCCGGTGGTTCTCGTGACCCTCGACCGGATACATCGGAACCTCATGCGCATTGCAGGTTCCGTCGACGAAGTGGTCGCAGCGCGGCCCGAAGTTGCATCCCTTCGGCCGCTGGTGCGGCAGCGGCAGCTGGCCCGGAATGGCGATCAGCGGCCGCGTGTTCTTGTTGGCCCCCGGCAGCGGGATCGAGCGGAAGAGCCCCTGGGTGTAGGGATGGCGCATGCGGTCGAAGACATCCCGCACCTTGCCGGTTTCCACCGCCTCGCCCGAATACATGACAGTGATGCGGTCGCACGTCTCGAGAATGAGGCCGAGATTGTGCGAGATGAACAGCATCGACGTGCCGAACTTGCGGCCGAGATCCTTGACCAGCTCGACGATCCCCGCCTCGACCGTCACGTCGAGCGCCGTCGTCGGCTCGTCGAGGAGAAGCAGGTCCGGCTGCGAGAGCAGCGCCATGGCGATGACGATGCGCTGCTGCTGCCCGCCGGAAAGCTGGTGCGGAAAGCTGTCCATCATCCTTTCCGGATCGGGCAGCCGCACCGACTTCAGCATCTCCAGCGAGCGGCTGTAGGCCTCGGCCTTGCCCACTTTCTCGTGGATCATCGGCACTTCCATGAGCTGCTTGCCGACCTTCATCGCAGGGTTGAGGCTGGCCATGGGCTCCTGGTAGATCATCGATATCTTGGAGCCGCGAAGCGAGCGCAGCTCGGCATCCGACATCTCCCCCATGTCGCGGCCCTTGAACCTGATCGTCCCGCCGGTGATCTTTCCGATGTTCGAGAGGTCGCGCATGATGCCGAGCGCGACGGTCGACTTGCCGCAGCCGGATTCGCCGACGAGACCCATCGCCTCGCCGGGCATCACCTTGCAGGAAAAGTCCATCACCGCCGGGATCTCCGCCACCCGGGTGAAGAACGAGATGTAGAGGTTCTCGATTTCAAGGATCGGCTCGGTCATGTCCGTCTCCTCCGCCTGGCGGGGCGGCTGCCGGCACCGGGCCAGGCTGCCAGCGCCCCGCAAAAGGGTTCCATTCCCGGTGCCGCGTGCCGGACGCGGCCGGCCTCAGTCACGCAGCGATTGCTCGCGCAGGGCGTCGGCCAGCAGGTTGAGGCCGAGCACGAAGGTCATCAGCGCCAGCGCCGGAGGCAGCGCCGGATGCACGTAGAGCATGAGAAGACGGCTCGCGTCCTTGATTGCCGTTCCCCAGTCCGGGCTCTCCGAGGGCATGCCGAGCCCGAAATAGCCGAGCGTCCCGAGCAGGATGGTCGTCACGCCGATCCTGAGACAGGCGTCGACGATCAGCGGCCCGCGGGCGTTCGGCAGGATCTCCCACAGCATGATGTACCACGGGCTCTCGCCGCGCGTCTGCGCCGCCGCCACGTAGTCTCGGGTCTTGATGTCCATGACGAGGCCGCGCACGATCCGGAAGACTCCCGGGCTCGAGGCGAACACCACCGCGACGAAGATGTTGAGCTCGTTCGGCCGGATCGAGATGATACCGAGCGGGTCGGCGTTGAACACCAGCCCGGCATAGATCCACGCCCCGATGACGACGGTCGCCGCAAGCAGCGCCACGAGCTTGCCGGGACGGCGGCGGTAGCCGGTGTAGAACAGCGTGACGAAGAAGATGATGGGAAAGAGGAAGAAGACGCCCGCGATGGCGTAGGGCACCGGCGTGTCGGTGATGCCGGGTGTCACCAGGAGGTAGAACAGCAGGATCACCGGGAAGGCGAGCACGAGGTTCGCGAGGAACGACAGCACCGTGTCGATCCGCCGGCCGTAGTAGCCGGCCGGCAGCCCGAGCGTGATCCCGACCATGACGGCAAAGGCCGTCGCCGCCGGCGCGATGACGAGTACGATCCGGCTGCCGAAGACCATGCGGCTGAAGACGTCCCGCGCGAGGATGTCTCCGCCGAACAGGAAGGCCATCCCGGTCTTCGGGTCGATCGCGCCGGGCATCGCATTGCGCATCACCGGAACCTGCTGCAAAGGATTGAAGGGAGCGATCACCGGAGCGAAGATTGCCGTGAAGGCCCAGAAGAGCACGATCGCGATGCCGATCCATCCGAGCATCGTGTCGTAGAGCTGGCCGTAGAGGCCGAGCCGCGCCCGCCATGCGGCGCTCGTGCCCATGACGAGCGCCAGGGCGAGCCAGACCGGCCAGAAGCGCCAGAGAGTCTGCAGCACGACCTGGAAGGCACCGAGATAGTGAAGCATGGTCCGCGCCCCCTATTTCACGCGGATGCGCGGGTTCAGATAGACATAGCCGATGTCGGAGATCAGCTGCGTGGCGAGCACCACCACCACCGAGATCAGCGAGCAGCCGAGCAGCAGGTCGATGTCGTTGTTGCCGGCGGCATCGACCAGCGTCAGGCCGAAGCCCTGGTAGCGGAACATGGATTCGACGATGACCACGCCCGTCAGCAGCCACGGGAAATAGAGCATGATCACCGTGAAGGGGGCGATCAGCGCGTTGCGCAGCGCGTGCTTCATCACGACGCGCGGAAAGCTCAGGCCCTTGAGGCGGGCGGTCCGGATGTACTGCGCCGTCATCACCTCCACCATCGAGGCGCGCGTCATGCGCGCCAGATAGCCGATGCCGTATATCGCCATCGTCATGACGGGCAGCGTGAAATTGTAGAAGGTGACCCCCTGGAAGGTCGCCGTCGCCGCCGATCCGTTGAGCCAGTGCAGCCACGTGGCGAAGATGACCGTGAAGATGACGCCGGAGACATATTCCGGCGTCGCCGCCGTCGCGATCGAGAAGGCGGAAAGACTTCGGTCCGTCTTCGAGCCTTCGCGCATCCCGGCGACGACCCCGATCACGAGCGCCGCCGGCACCATCGTCACCATCACCCAGAACATCAGGATGGCGGTCGCCCCCAGCGCCGGGAAGAGCTTCTTCGAGACCTTGGTCCGGAATTTCGTCGAGCAGCCGAAATCCCCCTCCAGCACGCCGTGGAAGCCCGGCACCTTGGGTTCGTTGCAGAACGGGAAGCGCGAGGTCGGGTTGCCTTTCGCATCGACCGCCGGCTGTTTCGGCCAGATGCCCAGCCACTCTGCATAGCGCTCGAAAAACGGACGCCGGTAGCCGTTGCGCACGAGCCAGCTCTCGATCTGCTCGTTGCTGGCGCGCATGTTCGTCTGGCTGATCGACAGCTTGCGCAGGTTCGGGTTCAGGTTGACGAGAAAGAACACGACCAGCGTCAGGCAGATCATCGTCAGGAGCATCACGCCGAGACGACGGAAGATGAACATCAGCAATTTTCGCGCGCCCCCGGTTGAACAGCAGCCGGCCCCGGCGGATGGGGCAAGGGCCCGCAGGCCCTCGCCCGCAGGGGGCTCACGTCTTCGACAGCCACGTCTTCTCGAAGTTCATCTCCTGCGTGGGATGGACCTCGTTGTCGTGCACGTTCGGGGCGGAGTGGTTGTAGAGCTTGCGCCAGTAGGGCTGAACGATGATGCCGGAGTCGCGCAGCAGCGTCTCGATCTTGCCCATGAGCTTCTTGCGCTTGTCGGCATCCGGCACGGTCAGGGCCTCGTCGAGCGCCTTGTCGAACTCCGGGTTCGACCATGCCGTCTCGTTCCACGCCTGGCCGGTGCGGTAGGCGAGCGCGAGGACCTGCACGCCGAGCGGACGCATGTTCCAGTTCGTCGCCGAATAGGGATATTTCGTCCAGTCGTTCCAGAAGGTCGACCCGGGCAGGACGGTGCGCTTGACCTTGATGCCGGCGCCGCGCAACTGCCCCGCGACGGAATCGCAGGTGTTCTTCAGCCAGTTCTCGTCCGACGAGATCAGCTCGTGCTCGAAGTCGGCCTGGCCTGCCTGGCTCATCAAGTCCTTGGCCTTCTTCGGATCGGGCTTCCAGGCGCCGATGTCGACGAATTCCGGATGGATCGGGCAGACGTGGAAGTTGTCCGCCTTGTCCCCGAGCCCGCCATAGCCGAGCTGCAGGACGGCCGCGTTGTCGACCGCGTACTGAAGGGCCTGGCGAACCTTCTGGTCGTCGTATGGCTTGTGCGTGACGTTGGTCCGCACGCAGACCGTCGCCGCCGTCGTGACTTCCGACTTGACCATGCCGATGCCGTCCAGGATCGCGACGTAGTCCGCGGTGGTTTCGTAGTTCGTCTGGACCTCGCCCGACTCGAAGGCGGACACCATCGACGACTGGTCCGTGCCGTAGTCGATGAACTCCACGCCGTCGAGATAGACCTCGCCGCCCCACCACTTGCCGTCCTTGCGCTTCTCGTATTTCGCGCGGTCGCCGGTCGCATAGAAGGTCATCTCGAACGGGCCGGTCCCGATCGGGTTCTTCGCCAGGTCCCCCGTCTTCTCGTAGGACGGATGGACGACGAGCCCCGGATAGTCGGTGATGCCGGCAATGATCGTGATGTCCGACTTCGGCAGCTTCAGCTTCACGGTGTAGTCGTCGACCTTGACGATCGCTCCGTCCATCGCCTTGCCGGTCTTGTCGTCGATGATCGTCGCGAGGCGCGAGGCCATGGAATTGCCCTCGGCCTTCTTGTCGCACCACCGGTTCAGGTTGAAGATGATGTCGTCGGCGGTGAACTTGTCGCCGTTGTTCCAGACCGCGTTCTTTCGCACGTGCAGCGTGTATTCTGTCGCGTCGTCGTTGATGTCCCAGCTCTCGACGAGCTTGCCCTCGAAGGTGAAGTGCTTCGTGTACTTCACCATGGGCTCCAGGAACTGGCGGGCGAGATTGCCCATCTCGGACCAGTCGAAGGTCCGGGGGTCCTTCAGTTCCTTGACGAGCATCGCGGCCTTGATGACGCCGCCCTTCTGCGGTGTCTCTGCCGCGCGCGCCACGGCCGGCAGCTCCAGGCCCGCCATCGCATAGGCCGTGGCCGCCGAAGCGCCGAAGATGCTGGCGAGCGAAATGAACTCGCGCCGGTTCATGCGGCCGGCCCGCGCCTCTTCGGCGAGGCCGCTGATGTGATCCGGCATGGGCTGACCGTTGCGCTTGAAGAATTTCATGGCGGCTCTCTCCCCTGTTCGTTTTGGCGCCGGCGCCGGCCGAGGATCGGCCGGTTGGATCGCAGGCGAGCTGTTCCTGCTTGATTGAACAGGGATATCCGGGCCGGGGCAAGCCTGATCATGGCAAAAAGACGACTAATATTGTTTCGTCCGCAACCGGCGGACGAAGCGCATCGAAGCCGGCAAGGCTCGCCGCGGCGGGCCGGCCCGCCCCGCCGCCGGCAGGCTCCATGGGCCGGCCGCGACCCCGGGCCACGGCCGGAGGCGACAGTGCGGGTTCGGCTTTGGGCTTGCGGGATGGCGGGGATTCCTGTCAGCTTGGGCCGAGGCTGCGACCTTCGGCTCGAACTGCAACCAATCGGTCGCCCGGTCATTCCACGTGCAGGGGGTCGGGGCGAACCCAACCGGGGAGACCGTTCAGGCAATGGAAAAGACGGCGCAAAAGAGGAAGTCTCCGACCGGCGGAAAGGCCGGCGGGAGTCGCGGCAGGAGCCGCGCGGCAGGAAGCAGGGCGCCGGAACCGCGCCACGAACGCACCACCGAGAGCGAGGCGCGCCTGAAGCATCTGGCCGGGAGCCGCGTCGCGATCGAGGCGATCGAACCGCAGATCGACGGAGGCCGTTTCCCCGTCAGGTCGGTGGTCGGCGAGACCTTCGAGGTCGAGGCGGACATATTCTGCGACGGCCACGACGTGATCGCTGCCGCCCTAGCCTGGCGGCCGAAGGGCGCTTCCGCATGGCACGAGACACCGATGGTTCTCGTCGAGAACGACCGCTGGCGCGGCGAAGCCCGCTTTCCGGAGAACAGGCTGCACGAATACACGATCCTCGCCTGGCGCGACCTCTTCGCCGCGTGGCGCAGCGAGGTCACCAAGAAGTTCGGGGCTGGGCTCGACATCTCGCTGGAACTCCAGGAGGGCCGCGACCTCGTGGAGAAGACGCTGAAGGAATCCGATCGTGTCTCGCGCGACGACAGGACCGCTCTCCGGGCGCTGCTCGAAAACTTCGACGCCCTGAAGGAGAACACCGACCGCTTCGCCGCCTTCGCCAACGACGACGCCGAGGCGCTGATGGCCCGCGCCGGCATCCGCACGAACCTGACGCAGTACGAGCCGTCGCTCGAAGTCTTCGTCGAGCGCCGGGCGGCAGCCTTCTCCGCCTGGTACGAGATGATGCCGCGCTCGCAGTCCGGCGACGCCGGTCGCCACGGAACCTTCGACGACGTCGTCAAGCGACTTCCCTACGTGCGGGATCTCGGCTTCGACGTGCTCTACTTCACGCCGATCCACCCGATCGGCAGGACCAACCGCAAGGGCCGCAACAACTCGCTGCATCCCGAGCCGGGCGATCCGGGAAGCCCCTATGCCATCGGCTCCGAGGAAGGCGGCCACGAGGCCATCCACCCCGAGCTCGGCGACTTCGACGACTTCCGCCGTCTCGTCGCCGCGGCGAAGAAGCACGATCTCGAGATCGCCCTCGACTTCGCCATCCAGTGCTCGCCGGACCACCCGTGGATCCGGCAGCACCCGGAATGGTTCGACTGGCGTCCGAACGGCACCATCAAGTTCGCGGAGAACCCTCCGAAGAAATACGAGGACATCGTCAACGTCCATTTCTACCGCGGAGCCATACCCGACCTCTGGTTCGAGCTGCGCGACATCGTCCTCTTCTGGATCGAGCAGGGCGTCACCATCTTCCGCGTCGACAACCCCCACACCAAGCCGTTCCCCTTCTGGGAGTGGATGATCTCGGAGGTGCACGCGAAGCACCCCGAGACGATCTTCCTTGCCGAGGCCTTCACCCGTCCCAAGGTGATGAAGCGCCTGGCGAAGGTCGGCTTCTCGCAGTCATATTCCTATTTCACCTGGAGAAACGAGAAGTGGGAGCTCGAGGAATACCTGACCGAGCTGACGCAGGAGGAATGCCGCTGGTACATGCGCCCCAACTTCTTCGTCAACACGCCCGACATCAATCCGACCTTCCTGCAGACGAGCGGCCGTCCCGGCTTCCAGTCCCGCCTCGTGCTGGCCGCCACGCTCGCCGGCAACTACGGCGTCTACAACGGCTACGAGATCTGCGAGGCCGCGCCCGTTCCGGGCAAGGAGGAATATCTCGATTCCGAGAAATACGAGATCCGCGCCTGGGACTTCGACAAACCCGGCAACATCCGCCACGACATCTGGCTGATGAACCAGCTGCGCCGCGAGCACGCCGCGCTGCAGGAATTCGCCAACCTCGCCTTCTACAACTGCTGGAACGACAACATCCTCTACTATGGCAAGCGGACCGGGGACCTTTCCAGCTTCCTGCTGTTCCACGTCTGCCTCGATCCCCACACCGCCCAGGGCGCCCACTTCGAGCTTCCGCTCTGGGAATTCGGCCTGCCGGACGATGCCTCGATCGAGGTGGAGGACCTCGTCACCGGCCACCGCTTCGTCTGGCACGGCAAGGTCCAGCACATCTGGATCGACCCGCACCAGCGGCCCTACTTCGCCTGGCGTCTGATCAGGCCATGAACGGGAGGACACGCATGACGGACGCGAACGTCACCGCCAGGCACGACCCCGGCACAGTCGCCGTGCGCAGGTCGGCAAGGGACGGAACGATCGACCGGTCGAACAGCGACTGGTACAAGGACGCCATCGTCTACCAGCTCCACGTCAAGGCCTTCCAGGATTCCGACAACGACGGCATCGGCGACTTCGCCGGCCTCATGCAGCGCCTCGACCATATCCAGGACCTCGGCGTCACCGCCATCTGGATGCTGCCTTTCTACCCCTCGCCGCTGCGCGACGACGGCTACGACATCGCCGACTACCGCTCGATCAATCCGAGCTACGGAAAGATGCGGGATTTCAAGGCTTTCGTCACGGAAGCCCACCGCCGCGGCCTGCGCGTCATCACCGAACTCGTCATCAACCATACCTCCGACCAGCACCCCTGGTTCCAGAAGGCGCGGCGCTCGAAGCCGGGATCGGCCGCCCGCGACTTCTACGTCTGGAGCGACACGGACGAGAAGTTTCCCGAGACGCGCATCATCTTCCTCGACACCGAGCAGTCGAACTGGACCTGGGACCCGGTCGCCGAGGCCTATTACTGGCATCGCTTCTACCATCACCAGCCGGACCTCAACTTCGACAATCCCCGCGTGCTCGCCGAGGTCCTGAAGGTGATGCGCATGTGGCTCGACATGGGGGTAGACGGCCTCAGGCTGGACGCGATCCCCTATCTCGTGGAGCGCGAGGGCACCAACAACGAGAACCTGCCCGAGACCCACGACATACTGAAGAAGATCCGGGCCGAACTGGACGCCCACTATCCCGACCGCATGCTGCTCGCCGAGGCCAACCAGTGGCCGGAGGATACCCGCCCCTATTTCGGAGAGGGCGACGAGTGCCACATGGGCTTCCACTTTCCCCTGATGCCGCGCATGTACATGTCGCTCGCGCAGGAAGACCGGCACCCGATCACCGACATCATCCGCCAGACCCCGCAGATCCCCGATGCCTGCCAGTGGGCGATATTCCTGCGGAACCACGACGAGCTGACGCTCGAGATGGTGACGGACCGGGAGCGCGACTATCTCTGGCAGACCTATGCCGAGGACACCCGCGCGCGCATCAATCTCGGCATCCGCCGCCGCCTCGCGCCTCTCATGAAGAACGACCGGCGCAAGATCGAGCTGCTCAATTCCCTGCTTCTCTCGATGCCGGGCACGCCGATCGTCTACTATGGCGACGAGATCGGCATGGGCGACAACTACTATCTCGGCGACCGGGACGGCGTGCGCACGCCGATGCAATGGTCGGCCGACCGCAACGCCGGCTTCTCCCGCGCCAATCCGCAGCAGCTCTACCTGCCGGCGATCATGGACCCGGTCTACGGGTTCCAGGCGATCAACGTGGAGACGCAGGCCGCCGATCCCTCCTCGCTTCTCAACTGGATGCGCCGCATGATCGCCGTGCGCCAGCAGCTCTCGGTCTTCGGGCGGGGAGAGATGACCCTGCTCTACCCGCGCAACCGCAAGATTCTCGCCTATGTGCGCGAGTACGAGGACGAGAAGGTGCTGTGCGTGGCGAACCTGTCTCGCTCCGCGCAGGCGGTCGAACTCGACCTCGCCCGCTTCCGCGGATCCGTGCCCGTCGAGCTCACCGGCCGCTCCGCGTTCCCGCCGGTCGGCGACCTTCCCTATCTCCTGACGCTGCCGGCCTACGGCTTCTTCTGGTTCATCCTTGCCGACGAGGAAATGGCTCCCTCGTGGCACGAGGCCATGCCGGAGATACTTCCCGAGTTCATCACCCTGACGGCGCCGGACGGGCGCATCCACACCGCTCTCTCCGGCCGCGAGCGCCGCCAGCTGGAGGCCGAGGTCCTGCCGCGGTTCCTTCCGCTGCAGCGCTGGTTCGGCGCCAAGGACAGTGCCATTTCCGGCGCCACGCTCATTCCGCTCGGCGAGCTTCCGGGCGATCACGCGCTGGTCGCCTGCGACGTCGACGCAGACGGCGAGAGGCAGCGCTATTTCCTGCCCCTGTCGGTGCGCTGGGGCGAGGAAAACATCCAGCCCGGCGCCCCGAAGCTGTCCTACACGCTCGCCAAGATCCGCCGGACCTCGCGCCTCGGCGCGCTGGTCGACGGCGCCTTCGACGAGAGCTTCTCGAAGGCGCTGCTCGAGGCCATGCGGGCGGAGAGCCTCATCGAGAGCGAAGGAGGCGAAGTGCATTGCCATGGCAACGAGAGACTGAGGGAGATGTCGGAATTCGGCGAGCCCCGGCCGCTCGGCGGCGAACAGTCGAACGTCTCGATCGTGTTCGGCGACAAGGTCATTCTCAAGCTCTACCGCCGCTTGCGTGAAGGCGAGCAGCCGGATGTCGAGGTCGCGCGGTTCCTGACGGAGACGGCGAAATTCGCCAACACGCCGCAATATCTCGGATCCGTCGACTATCGCGCGACGGACGGCGGCGAAACGGCGCTCGCCGCCGCCTTCGATTTCGTTCCGAACCAGGGCGACGCATGGAGCGCGGTCGTCGACGCGCTCCAGCGCGACCTCGACGAAGTGTCGATCGGCATCGACGATACCGACGAGAAGATGCCCGGCGACGGCTTCCGTTTCCCGCTCAACATCGGCGAGTTGCTCGGCCGGCGCACCGCCGAACTGCATCGCGCCTTCGCCGCCGACACCGACGACGACGCCTTCGCTGCCGAGCCGATCGAGGCGCAGCACATGCAGGCCTGGGTCGACGCCGCCGAGGACGAGGCGAAGAACCAGCTCGAACGGCTCAGGGCGAACCGCGGATCCCTCGACGCCGAGGCAGGCGAGAAGGCCGGGCGGCTCCTCGAGCTCGAGCCGGTCCTGGCGTCCCGCTTCGCCAGCTGGCGGAAGATCGCTGCGGCGGGCCTGCGGACGCGGATCCACGGCGACTACCACCTCGGCCAGGTCCTTGTCGCCCGGAACGACGTGATGATCATCGACTTCGAGGGAGAGCCGCGGCGCAGCCTGGCCGAGCGCCGGGAGAAGACCTCGCCGCTGCGCGACGTCGCCGGCATGCTCCGCTCCTTCGGCTATGCCTCCGCGACGGCACTCGCCCGCCACGCGGAAAACCACGGCAGCCTCGGCGAAGCGGCCGTCTCGCGCGCCGACGACTGGCTGGAGGCGACGAACTCCGCGTTTCTTTCCGCCTACACGACCGGAATCGCTGGCTCGGGCATCCTGCCGGACGACGAGGCCGTCGCCCGCGACCTCATCGAGTTCTTCGTGATGCAGAAGGCCGTCTACGAGATCGGCTACGAGCTGGCGAACAGGCCGAACTGGATCGGAATACCGCTGGACGGGGCGATCGCCCTCCTGGCCGATGACGCCGCGAGCTGATCCATCTCCGCCGAATGCGCCCGCAGACGCCCCCGAAGGTGCGCGCCACGGAGGAACAAACGGCGCGGGGCCCGAGTTTACCGACGCTTTCGCAGGCGCGTCCGCGCCGCCTCTCCCAGCAAGGATCTGACCCCAAATGGCCAGCAACGACTACAAGGTCCACCCCGGCTCTTCTTTCCCGCTCGGCGCCACATGGGACGGATCGGGCACCAACTTCGCCCTCTTCAGCGCCAATGCCGAAAAGGTCGAGCTTTGCCTCTTCGACAGCAACGGCCGGCGCGAGATCAAGCGGATCCCGCTGCCCGAATACACCCACGAGATCTGGCACGGCTATCTGCCGGAAGTGCGGCCCGGCCAGCTCTACGGCTACCGCGTGCACGGCCCCTACGATCCGCAGAACGGGCATCGCTTCAATGCCAACAAGCTCGTCCTCGACCCCTATGCCCGCGCCCTTCACGGCGAGATCCGCTGGCACGACGCCCTCTTCGGCTACCGCGTGGGTTCGAGCCGCGGCGACCTGTCGTTCGACCGGCGCGATTCCGCCTTCGTCATGCCGAAATGCGTCGTCATCGACCCGGCCGTGACATGGGGCGCCGACTTCTCTCCGCAAACGCCCTGGTCGGACACCATCGTCTACGAGGCGCACGTCAAGGGTATGACGGCGCTCCATACCGATCTGCCGACGCAACTGCGCGGCACCTTCGGCGGCCTCGCCGATCCGCGCGCCATCGAACACCTGGTCAGGCTCGGCGTGACGGCGGTGGAACTGATGCCCATCCAGTCCTTCTTCGACGACCGCTATCTCACCGAGAAGGGCCTGACGAACTACTGGGGCTACAACACCGTGGGCTTCTTCTCTCCGGCGACACGCTATCTCTCGCACCGGAGCGACATCCACGAATTCAAGCTGATGGTCCGCCGCCTTCACGAGGCCGGCATCGAGGTCATCCTCGACGTCGTCTACAACCACACGGCCGAAGGCAACCAGATGGGCCCGACGCTCTCCTTCCGCGGCATCGACAACGCCAGCTACTACATTCTCGCCGACGACCCGCGCTATTATTTCGACACCACCGGTTGCGGCAACACTGTGCGCCTCGGGCACCAGCGGGTGCTCCAGATGGTCATGGATTCGCTGCGCTACTGGGTGGAGGAATGCCACGTCGACGGCTTCCGCTTCGACCTCGCGAGTTCGCTCGGGCGCGAGCGCGACCAGTTCAATTCGAACGCCATCTTCCTGGATGCCGTCCACCAGGACCCGGTCCTCGCCGGCGTCAAGCTGATCGCCGAACCCTGGGACACCGGCCCGAACGGCTACCAGCTCGGCAACTTCCCGCCGGGCTGGGCGGAATGGAACGGCCAGTACCGGGACACGGTCCGCTCCTTCTGGAAGGGCGACGCCGATTCGCTGCCGGGCCTCGCGGGAGGCCTGCTCGGCTCCTCGCACCTCTTCGAGCGCCGCGGCCGCCGGCCGTGGGCGAGCGTGAATTTCGTCACTGCCCATGACGGCTTCACCCTCAAGGACGTCGTCTCCTACAACGACAAGCACAACGAGGCGAACCAGGAGGACAACCGCGATGGCCACGACGACAACCGAAGCTGGAATTGCGGCGCGGAAGGCGAGACGGCCGACCCGGAGATCCTCGACCTGCGCGACCGGATGCGCCGCAACATGATCGCCACGGTGCTTCTCTCGCAGGGAACGCCGATGATCCTGATGGGCGACGAGATCGGCCGCTCCCAGGACGGCAACAACAACACCTATTGCCAGGACAACGAGATGAACTGGCTGCAGTGGCAGGATCTCGACGACCGCGACGAGGCCTTCTGCGAGTTCGTGCGCAAGCTGATCATGGTGCGCAAGACGCACCCGCTCTTTCGCCAGTACCATTTCCTGCATGGCAGGAAGCTCGACGGCAACGGGCTCCACGACGTCGCCTGGCTCAGGCCGGACGGCTCCGGCATGGCGGAGGGCGACTGGCAGGACCCGGAGACGCGCGCCGTGGCCCTCCTCCTCAACGACGAGGTCGAGCGCGCGCTGATCTTCTTCAACGCCCACTACGAACCGATCGAGTTCGTGCTGCCCTCCGCCAAGACCAGCCCGCGCTGGCGGATACTGGTCGACACCGGCAGCGGCGAGATCGAGCCGGACGTCGAGCGGCTGGATGCCGGCGAGAGGATCGCCGTCGCACCGCGCACGCTGCTTGCACTGGAAGGGAGAGGCTGATGCAACGATACGCCACCGGCTTCTGGGGCGGCCACGCCATTGCCGGCGGCAAGGCCGCCTTCGGCATCTGGGCGCCCGGCCAGGATCACATGTCCCTGCGCTTCGCCGGCCGCGACCACCGCATGGAACCGCGGGCCGGCGGCTGGTGGACGCTCGAGGTCGAGGACGCCCGTGCGGGCATGGAATACATGTTCGTGCGGCCGGACGGCATGGCCGTGCCGGATCCCGCTTCGCGGGCGCAGGCCGGCGACGTCCACGGTCCCTCGCTGCTCGCCGACCCGGACGCCTATCGCTGGCAGGCGACGCAATGGAGGGGCCGCCCCTGGGAAGAGGCGGTCATCTACGAGCTCCATGTCGGCACCTTCACGCCGGAGGGGACCTTCCGCTCCGCCATCGACCGGCTCGACCATCTCGCGGACCTTGGCGTGACGGCGATCGAGCTCATGCCCGTCGCCCAGTTCGCCGGCGACCGCGGCTGGGGATACGACGGGGTCTACCTCTATGCCCCGCACAACGCCTACGGCACGCCGGACGACCTCAAGGCCCTCGTCGACGCGGCCCACGCCAGGGAGCTGATGGTGTTTCTCGACGTCGTCTACAACCACTTCGGACCGGAGGGCAATTATCTCGGCGCCTACGCCCCCGAGTTCTTCCATCCCGAACGCCACACTCCATGGGGTGCCGCGATCGCCTACGAGAAGCCGCCCGTGCGCGACTTCATGATCGGCAACGCCCTCTACTGGCTCCGCGAATTCCGGTTCGACGGACTGCGTCTCGACGCGATCGACAACATCCGCGACGAGGACTCGGACGAGGAACTGCTCGTCGAGATGGCTCGCCGCATACGCTCCGAAATCACCGACCGGCCGATCCACCTGACGACCGAGGACAACCGCAACATCACGCGCCTCCACGAGCGCCGGAGCGACGGCGCGGTGCCGCTCTACACGGGCGAATGGAACGACGACTTCCACAATGCGGCCCATGTCGTGGCGACCGGCGAGACTGACGCCTACTATGCCGACTTCGCCCGCGATCACTGGAAGAAATTCGCCCGCGCGCTCGCCGAGGGCTTCGCGTTCCAGGGAGAAGAGACGCTCTCCGGCGAGCTTCGCGGCAGCCCCAGCGGCCATCTGCCGCCGGCGGCCTTCGTCGATTTCCTGCAGAACCACGATCAGGTCGGCAATCGCGCATTCGGCGAACGGCTGCTTGATCTCGCCGACGAGCGGCTTGTGCGCGCACTGGCCGCGATCCTGCTTCTGTCGCCGCACATTCCCCTGGTCTTCATGGGCGAAGAATGGGGCGAGACCAATCCCTTCGCCTTCTTCACCGATTTCCACGGCGACCTCGCCGAAGCGGTCCGCAAGGGACGGCGGAAGGAATTCGCGAAATTCGCCGCCTTCCACGATCCCGGGCGCCGTGCCGCGATCCCGGACCCGAACGCGCCCGGAACCTTCGAGGCATCGAAGATCGACTGGCAACGTGCCGGAAACGACAGCGGCCGCGACTGGCTTGCCTTCTATCGCCAGCTGCTCTCCCTCAGGCGCGACGAGATCGTCCCGCGCCTTGCCGGCACGACGGCGGATTGCGGCCGGATGATTTCGTTCGACGAAGGCGCGATCGCGATAGACTGGCAGCTCGCCGGAGCCACGCTCCGGTTGCGCGCCAACCTGGGACAGGAAGAACTCACTCATGGATACCGCCGGCGGACGCGTGCTCCATGCCCTTCCCGGGGACGCGCGTGAGGACGCGCTCCCGCCATGCTCCGTCGTCTTCCGGCTCGACGAGGAAGGAATGGCCGACCGATGACCGCACAGCTCGACACGCTCGCCGAACGTCACGGCATATCCCTTTTCTTCCACGAGATCGACGGCACCTGGCACGGTGTTTCCGACGAGACCAAGCGCGCCCTGCTCGGCGCCTTCGGTGTCGCCGCCGCCACCGACGAGGAGGTCGAGCGGAGCCTGGCGGACGCTCCGCAACCGCGCCACATCGCGATGCGGGCGCCCGAGGGACGAAGCTGCTTCATGCCGGCAGATCTCTCCGGGCGCAGGACCTGGGGCATCGCTCTGCAGGTCTACCAGTTGCGCTCGGCCCGCAACTGGGGCATCGGGGACCTCGCCGATCTCGCGGACTTCGTGCGGATGGCGGCTGCGGCCGGGGCGGACTTCGTCGGCACGAACCCCCTCCATGCGCTGTTTCCCGCCGAGCCCGAACGCGCCAGCCCGTTCTTCCCTTCGAACCGGCGCTTCCTGAGCGCGCTCTACATCGCCGTGGACCGGCTTCCGGGCTTCGACGCGGGCATGGTCGATCCCGACCGGCTCGAGAGCGCGCGCTCGGGCGACATGGTCGACTACGAAGCGGTCTCCGACATCAAGTACCGGGTCCTCCGCAAGGTGTGGACCACCTGGTACGAAACCCGCGACCTTCCCGAGGAGTGGTCCCGCGAAGCCTTCGCGCACTGGCGGGCCGAACAGGGCGAGCCGCTGCGCCTCCACGCGCTTCACGACGCCCTGTCCCTGGCGCTTGCCGGCGACCTGGAGGCCGGAGCCACCGGCTGGCACGCCTGGCCCGAGGAATACCGGCGTCCGGACAGCCCCACCGTGGAGGCCTTCGCCCGCCAGCACGGCGGCGACGTGGAGTTCCACGAATGGCTGCAGTTCGCCGCCGACCGCCAGCTCGGGGCAGCCGCCGCGGCCTGCCGCGAAGCCGGAATGCGGGTCGGCCTCTATCTCGACCTTGCAGTCGGCGAGGCGCCCGACGGCTCGGCCACCTGGGCGGATCCGCATCTCGTCGTCACCGGGGCCGAGATCGGCGCGCCGCCGGACTATTTCACGCGCGACGGCCAGAACTGGGGCCTCGCCGGCCTCTCTCCGACCGCCCTCGCCGAGCGGTCCTTCCGGCCGTACCGCGAGCTCATGGCGGCCGTCATGCGCCATGCCGGCGCAATCCGCATCGACCATGCGATGGGCGTCTGGCAACTCTTCTTCATTCCGATCGGACGCCCGGCCGCCGAGGGCACCTATGTCCGATTTCCGATCGAGGACATGCTTTCGGCGATCGAAGCCGAATCGAACGAATTCCGGACCATCGTCATCGGCGAGGACCTGGGCAACGTGCCGGAGGGTTTCCGCGATGTCATGTACGCGGCCGGCCTGCAGTCCTACCGGATCCTCTATTTCGAGCGGCACGACAGCGGCTTTCGCCAGCCGCACGAATATCCCAGGGACGCGCTCGCCTGCCTGTCGACCCATGACCTGCCAACGATCGAGGGCTGGTGGCGCGGCGCCGACATCGACCTCCGCCTCGACTATGGCCTCATCGACGAGGGCTCCGCGCACGACCAGCGCGAGGCGCGCCACCACGAACGTCACCAGCTCGTCGGTGATCTCGTCCGCCATGGCCGGTTGGACGAGGCCGGCGCCGGCGCCGTGCTGTCGATGGACACGCACGCCGCCGCCCCCCTGCCCGAAGGCTTCGTCGCCGCCGTTCACCGCCATCTCGCCAGCACCGCCTCGCGGCTCGCCGCCGTGCGCATCGAGGACCTCGCCGGCGAGCGCCAGCCCGTCAACCTGCCGGGAACCGTACTCGAGTTTCCGAACTGGCGACGGCGGCTCGGCGTTGATCTGGAGACCCTTTCCGCCACGGGGCTCTTCAGGTCCGTCACGAAGGCCATGCGCGAGGAAAGGCCGAAGGAGGGATGATGCGGCTCGACGCCACCTACCGCCTGCAGTTCCGGAACGGCATGACCTTCGACCGGGCCGCAGCGCTCGTGCCATATCTCGACCGGCTCGGCGTCAGCCATCTCTACGCCTCGCCCGTCTTCGCCGCCACGAGCGGCTCGACCCACGGCTACGACGTCACCGACTACAACAGCTTCGATCCGGCGCTCGGCGGCGAAGCCGGATTCCTTCGCCTTTCGGACGCCCTGCGCTCGCGCGGGATGGGCCTCGTGCTCGACATCGTGCCGAACCACATGGCGGCCTCGACCGAGAACCCCTGGTGGGCCAGCGTGCTCGAGTGGGGCGAAGCGAGCCCGTTCGCAAGCCACTTCGACATCGACTGGCAGGCAGGCTACGTCACGCTGCCCTTCCTCGGCGCGACGTTCGAGGAATGTCTGCGCAGGGGCGAATTTTCGATCGCCGTGGAAGCAGACGGCCGCATCGTCCTGAAATACTACGAGAACCGCTGGCCCTTGGCTCCGTCCAGCTACGGCCTGCTCCTCGACCGGCTTCAGGCCGGCCCGCTCGTCGAAATCTCCGCGGCCGCCGCCCGTGCCACGCCCGCGGTTGCCGGGCGCCTCCATGGCATGATCCGCGACGCTCTCCGGCAATCCGACGTCGCGGCGCGCATCGAGGCCCATGCCCGGGACCCCGATCTCGTTCGCCGGCTGCACGAAGCGCAGTTCTGGCGCCTCTACGACTGGCACGAGGGGCGCAAGCATCTCACCTACAGGCGCTTCTTCGAGATCACGGGTCTCGTCGGAGTGCGCGTCGAGCAGGAAGAGGTCTTCCGCGACGTGCACCGCACCGTGCTGGAGCAGATAGCCGCAGGCCGCATCGACGGCCTTCGCATCGATCACGTCGACGGGCTGGCCGATCCCACCGGCTATCTGCAGCGCCTGCGCGAAGCCGTCGGGGCGGACCTGCCGATCCATGTCGAAAAGATCCTCGAGGGCGACGAGCAGCTGGTGCCGGACTGGCCAGTCGAGGGGACCACGGGCTACGAATTCATCGCCACGCTTGCCCGAACCCTCATCGACGGCGACGGCCTTCCCGACCTCGACGCCGCCTATGCTGGGACGCTCGGCGCAGCCCCGGACTATGCCGCCGCCTGCTACGCGGCCAAGCGCGAGATCATCACCTGGAACCTCGAGGGCGAGCTTGGCCTGCTTGCCGGCAAGGCCGATGCGCTGGCGCGGACGCTCGCGCCGGACCTCGCCGGTCGCGCAGAGCTCCGCGAGGCGCTGGTCGAGGTCACGGCGGGCTTCCCCGTCTACCGCACCTACGTCAACGCCGCCGGTCCGGGCGCCACGGACACCGAGCGCCTGAGAGAGATAGAAGCCGGGATCGACCGATCGGCAAGGGCCGGACGGCTCCACGAGCGGCAGGGCTTCATCTTCCGGCTGCTGCGCCTGGATGTTCCGGAACGGTCACGCGAGGCGGCCCTCGAATTCGTGGCGCGCTTCCAGCAGACGACCGGGCCCGTCATGGCGAAGGCAATCGAGGATACGCTGTTCTACCGCTTCAGCCGCCTGCTCGCGCTGAACGAGGTCGGCGGCGACCCGCTGGCGACGGGGACCGGAGCCGCCACCTTCCACGCGGCGATGGAAGAGCGTGCCGGAACGCAGCCGCGCGGCCTTTCCGCAACGGCCACGCACGACACCAAGCGCGGCGAGGACTCCCGCGCCCGGCTTTACACGATCAGCGAGGCGCCCGAGGAGTGGAGCGCGGCGGTGGAACGCTGGCGAGACCTCCATTCCGGCCTGGTCAGGCGTCTCGGCGACGGCCCGGCCCCGGATGCGGAGACGGAATGGATGCTCTACCAGGCCCTGCTCGGCGCATGGCCCGTGCAGGACGAAGGAACCGGATGGCTGGCGGATTTCCGCAACCGTTTTCTCGCCTTCGTCGAGAAAGCGATGCGCGAGGACAAGCGCCGCACGCGCTGGACCGCGGTGAACGAGCCCTACGAGGAAGCTGTCCGTGCCTATGCAGCGCGGCTCGTAGATCCCGCCAACGGAGACTTCCTCGCCGATTTCCGCCGGGTCGCCGCACCGTTCGTCGCCGCCGGCGCGATCAACAGCCTCGCGCAGGTGCTCGTGAAGCTGACGGCGCCCGGCGTCCCCGATATCTACAACGGCACGGAATCCTGGGATCTGAGCTTCGTCGACCCGGACAACCGCCGCCCCGTCGATTTCGACGCGCTGGCGCTGGCGATCGAGCAGACCGTGCCCTGGCCTCTCAGGATCGAGGATCTGGTCGGTGGCAAGGCGAAGCAGCACCTTGTCGCCTCCGCCCTGAATGCCCGGCGCGGGTCCGGCGAGCTTTTCGCCGAGGGGAGCTACCGGGCGGTCCCCGTCACCGGCGGCAGGGCGGAGCACGTCGTCGCCTTCCGGCGCAGTCACGCTGGCATGGAAGCACTCGTCGTCTTCCCCCGTCTCGTGCTCGCCCTGGTCGACGGTTGGAGCGGAATTCCGCCCGAAACCTGGAGCGGCACCCGCCTCGGCCTCGACGGCGACCTCTCCCGGCGGACCTTCGTGAACGTGCTGACCGGCGAGGAAATGACGGGCGGCGACCTCGCGGACGTTTCGACGGCGCTTGCGACCGCCCCCGTCGGCTTCTTCCTGTCGCGACGTGGTCAGTGAAAGTCCCGGCTCTTCGGGATGATGCGCACGTCGCGCGGATGGCGTGCTCTTGCGGCCTGCTCTTCGGCCCGGCGAAGATCGCCGCGTCCCGGGCTGCCGCGGGGATCCTCGCGCTGCTGGTGCCGCGCCTCGTCGGCGCGCGACAGCGTTTCCGGCATCCGGTCGTCCGATAGCAGCGCAAGGTCGCCGGAAAGGTCGACCAGTTCGTGCGCCACCACATGGATGATGTCGGCGGTGCGCTGGACCACGCCCCTGACGAGCACCAGCCGAGCCCGCATCACCGCCTTGCGGAAGGTCTGGAATACCTTGCGCCAGACGATGATGTTGGCCGAGCCCGTCTCGTCCTCGATGGTCATGAAGACAACGCCCTTGGCCGTGCCCGGCTGCTGGCGCACCAGCACGACGCCGGCGATCTCGACCCGCTGGTCGTGACGCATGCCGCCGAGATCGGCCGCGGCCAGGATGCGCCGGCCGCGATAGCGCTCCCTGAGGAAGCTCATGGGATGCGCCTTCAGCGACAGCCGGTGCGTCTGGTAGTCGGCGACGACATGCTCCGACTGGCGCATGGCGGGCAGCTCGACCGGCAGGTCGGGCCCGGCGGCATCGGCTTCCGCCGCGTCGAAGAGCGGCAACTGCCGGTCGCTCATCAGCCCCCTGACGGCCCACAGCCCCTGCCGGCGGTCCAGCCCGATCGATCCGAGCGCATCCGCCGCCGCCAGGCGTTCGAGCACGGCGAGCGTCAGGCCGCCGCGACGGTGCGCCTCGTCCAGGGAAGCGAGCCGCGGCCCCCCGTCCCGCCGGCGCGTGAAGGTCTTCATCACCTCCTCGCTCATGCCGTCGACCTGCCGGAAGCCGAGGCGCACGGCATGCGTGCCGTCGAAGTTCTCCTCGAGCGTGTTGTCCCAATGGCTCTCGCAGATGTCGACCGGCCTGACCTCGATGGCATGCTCGCGCGCATCGCGCACGATCTGCGCCGGCGCATAGAAGCCCATCGGCTGCGAATTCAGAAGCGCGGCGCAGAACACGTCCGGATGGTGACACTTGAGCCAGGCCGAGGCATAGACGAGCAGCGCGAAGCTCGCCGCGTGGCTTTCGGGGAAACCGTATTCGCCGAAGCCCTTGATCTGGTCGAAGCAGCGCCTGGCGAAATCCGGCTCGTAGCCGCGCTCGACCATGCGGCTCACCATCTTGTCCTGCAGCGTGTGGATCGTGCCGACACGCCGGAAAGTCGCCATCGCCTTCCTCAGCTGGTTCGCCTCGTCGCCGGAGAATTTCGCCGCGTCGATGGCGATCTGCATCGCCTGCTCCTGGAAGAGCGGCACGCCGAGCGTGCGGCCGAGCACCCGCTTCAGTTCGTCCCTGTCCCCGTGCTCGGGCGCCGGCGACGGGTAGTCCACCTCCTCCAGCCCGTCGCGGCGCCTGAGATAAGGGTGAACCATGTCTCCCTGGATCGGCCCGGGACGCACGATCGCCACCTCGATGACGAGATCGTAGAAGGTGCGCGGCTTCAGCCTCGGCAGCATGTTGAGCTGGGCCCGGCTTTCCACCTGGAAGACGCCGACCGCATCGGCCCGGCGCAGCATCCCGTAGGTCTCCGGGTCTTCCCGCGGCAACGTGGCCAGCGTGTAGCCGAGCCCGTAATGCGCCTTCAGCATGGCAAGGCACTTGGCGATGCAGGTGAGCATGCCGAGCGCCAGCACGTCGACCTTGAGTATGCCGAGTTCGTCGATGTCGTCCTTGTCCCACTCGATGAAGGTACGGTCGGCCATCGCCGCGTTGCCGATCGGCACCAGCGTCTCCAGCGGGTCCTCGGTAAGCACGAAGCCGCCGACATGCTGCGAGAGATGCCGCGGAAAGCCGAGCAGCTCTTCCGTCAGGTCGATCGTGCGCTTCAGGTGCGGGTCCGAGAGATCGAGCCCCGCCTCCCTGATCTGCGCCTCGGGAATGTCCTTCCCCCACGAGCCCCAGACGGTCGAGGCAAGCGCGGCCGTCACGTCCTCGCTGAGGCCCATCACCTTGCCCACTTCGCGCACCGCGCTCCTCGGCCGGTAGGTGATGACGGTTGCCGCAAGTGCGGCCCGATGGCGTCCGTAGCGCCCGTAGATGTACTGGATCACCTCCTCGCGCCGCTCGTGCTCGAAATCGATGTCGATGTCCGGCGGCTCCTTTCGTTCCCGCGACAGGAACCGGTCGAAGAGCAGCGCATGCTTGGCCGGGTCGACCGCCGTCACGCCGAGGCAGAAGCAGACGGCGGAATTCGCCGCCGAGCCCCGCCCCTGGCAGAGGATGCCCTTCGAGCGTGCATGGGCGACGATGTCGTGGACGGTGAGGAAATATTGCGCGTAGCCGAGATCGGCTATGAGGCCGAGTTCCCGGGCCAGCGTAGCGGAGACCTTGTCCGGTATCCTGCCGCGATAGAACGCCCGGGCGCCTTCCCATGTGAGCCTTTCCAGATGCGCCTGCGCCGTGGCGCCGGGCGGCACCGGCTCGTTCGGATAGTTGTAGGCGAGCTCGTCGAGGCTGAAGGACACGCGCCGGACAATGTCGCCGATGGCGGCGATCGCCTCCGGCCATGCCGCGAACAGCCGCGCCATCTCCTCCGGCGGCTTCAGGTGCCGCTCGGCATTGGCCATCAGCCGGAAACCGGCCGTTTCCAGCGTGCATTTTTCACGGATGCAGGTGACGACGTCCTGCAGCGGCCGCCGGTCGGGATGGTGGTAGTGCACGTCGTTGGTCGCCGCCAGCGGAACGCCGAGACGCTTGGCGAGCGCCGCGACTGCAAGACAGCGCCGTCGGTCGTCGCCGCGATAGAGATGGTGGATCGCCAGCCAGAGACCGTCCGGCACCCGTGCGCGCAATTCCGCGACCCGCGCCTCGAATGCCGCGCCTGCCGCCAGGCCGTCCCCCGGCTCTTCCGGAGGCAGGGCGATCAGGACCTGCCCCGCGACATGCTCCAGCATGTCGGCGAAAGTGAAGCGGCAATCGCCCTTCCCGGCGGCGGTCTTGCCCTTTGTCAGGAGCCGGCAGAGCCGCCCGTAGGCCGCCCGGTCGGTCGGGTAGCACAGGCACGAGAACCCGTCCGTCGTGTCGAGCCTCGCGCCGACGAGAAGCCGTATCCCCTCCTCCCGGGCGCTGGCATGGGCGCGCACCACGCCGGCAAGGGTGTTGCGGTCGGCGATGCCGATCGCGAAATGTCCGAGCGCCTTCGCCTGGAGCACCATTTCGCCCGGATGCGAGGCGCCGCGCAGGAAGGAAAAATTCGTCGTGCAGCCGAGTTCCGCATAGGCCGACCGCGGCACGGCAACCGGCAGGCCCGGCGGCTGGCCGGCCGGCCGCCTGAACGGGATCGGCGGATTTTCCCGCACCCGGCTCATGTGAAGAGCCCGTGCACGTACCAGCGCGGGAAACTTTTCCCCTTCCCCTTCCCCTTCCCCTTCCCCTTCCCCCGCGTAGCAGCCCTCGCGATAGAGCCAGTATTGCCGCCCCGCACGGTCCTCGACGGCGAAATAGTCCCGCACGGCAAGCCCGCGGCTGTCGGCCCGCCACCATTCCGGGGCGATGCGCTCGGGGCCGCGCACCCGCGTTACGACCCGGCGAACCCGACGCCATGTGAACTGTACCGGCGGCCCGTCCGGCACTTCCGCCGTTACCTCCACCGGCTCCGGCCGGTCGAAAAGACGGAACGGCCGGGGCGCGTGGCGCGCACTTTCCTCCCATTCCGCCCAGGCGAGCGCCCCGCCGACGGCAACCCGGCGCGCGGCGCGCTCGGGAACGTGCGTCTCCTCCGGCGCCCACTGATGGACGGCCACCTCGCCGAGCCGGTTGGCGAGCGTGTCGACGAGCGGCGCGATCGCATCGCAGAAGATGCGGGGATCGTCCGCCTCCGGACCGCTCCCGCGCCCTTCGACCATCGCCTGCTGCTCCACCGCGAGGCGTTCGGTCTCGCCGGCGGAAAGCAGGAATCCGTCGATGCCGAAGCCGCAGTCGATCGCCTCCAGCCGTTCGGAAAGAAGCCGGGCGACCGGCTGGATCGCCCGCCCCGGCCGCGACAGCCGCACGCTGACGGAACTCGACCCGCCATCGGCACGGAACGCCGTCAGCCGGAAGGTGCGTGCCCCCTGGCCGCCCTTTTCAAGCCGATGCGACAGCCGCACGAGAAGTTCATCGAGCGCGAACTTCACCCCGCTGACGTCGATCACCGGCTCGTTCATGGCCATGAATGCCCGGCATGGCTCCGGCGGGCGAAGCGGCCTCAACGGCTCGCGCACCGCGCCGGTCATCTGGTCGAGGCGCAGCTGTACCGATTGCGCCGCCTCGCGCGAGCGGAAGCGCCGCTCGAGCGCCGCCCGCGGGATCGCCGCGACGGCACCCACCGTCTTCAGGCCGAGGCGGCCGAGAAGCAGGAGCCTCTCCTCCGACAGGCGCAACGCCTCGACCGGCAGCGCGGCCATCCGGCGGGCCGCATCTGCGCCGGCGATCTCGCCCCCGCGGCCATGCCGGGCGAGCGCGAAGGCGAGCCCCGGCGTGCAGGCAAGCCCGGCCGAGACGGAGAAACCCGCGGCACCGAGCCGTTCGAGGCAGTCGGCGACGAGCCCCGCCTCGCCGCCGAAGAGATGGTCGCAGCCGGTCGTATCGATCATCAGTCCGTCCGGCCCGTCGACGGCGACCACCGGCGAATAGCGCATCGCCCAGCTCGCCAGCGCCTCCAGGAGATCGGCATCGGCCTGCCCGTCCGCCTGTTCGACGCGCAGGGCCGGACAGGCCGCCCGCGCATCGGCCAGCGGCTGGCCGACCGCGGCACCCGCCCGGAAGGCGGCATCGTTGGCAGCGGCGATGCGGGTGCCCTTGGCGCCGTGCTCGACCAGGACCAGCGGCCGGTCAGCCGGCGCGGCGCCGTCCGGGTTCGGCAAGTAGCGGCGGCGCGCCATCTCCAGCCTCTGGAAACGATCGATCGCAAGCATCGGAAAGTGAACGGAAAGAATGCGTCTGGTCATCCCATGTAATCTCCCAGGCCCCGGGCCGGCCACCGCGCACGCGCACCAGTTCCGCCCCCCAGGCCGGCGGCCCCGGCGCCCGCGGATCGCTCGGGTCGGGCGCGCTCGGCAGCGGCCGCACGCGCCAGCGCGTCAGCGCCACGGACGCCTCGGCGACCGCATCCGTGCTGAGATAGAGACAAGGCACGCCGCTCCGGGCGGCGACCAGCGACAGGCGGCGCGTCTCGGTGAAATCGAGCGGCGGCCCTTCCCCGACGACGGCTGCGACCGGCGCCAGCCCGAGCGCCTCCTCGAGCGCGAAGCCCATGTGGCGCTGATGCGGCAGCGCGACGGTGACGACCCGCTCCGGGCCGAGACCGGTGCCGAGGAGTCCCGGAGCGTGGAGCCGGCCGTGCTCGCGCCTCTCGAACGGCGCCTGGCACCAGACCACGGGCCCGGCACGCGGCAGGCGCAGGACGAGGCGCAGGAGAAAGGCGGAAACAGCCGCGATATTCGCTTTCTGTTCCGGATAAAAATCATGCAGGCCGGCAATCTCCAGCCTCTCCTCCGGCAGGTTTCCGTCGAGCGCGGAAAGACCGAAAGTCCAAGCCTTCCCAGGCGATTCGGCCAGAGAATTGAATCGCCTTGTCCGCCCTTCGATGCGGGCGACCTCCTCTCTCAGGCGGTCAAGTTCCGAAGCGGTGTTCATGATGGTTTCGTCATGGCTTCCATTGGTCGAAAAGCCATTATGTTCTGCTTTTGTTCCAATTGCGAGTCCTTTCCCTGCCGTCTTCGGATTCGTCCCCGGCAGCCTTTCCGAAACGCATCCGCCGGCGCTAAGGTGCAAGCCTCGCAGAAGCCGCCCCTCGCCACCCGCGACGGGCAGGAAAAAACTTTTCAATGGTCGCAGGGAGCCACCATGACGCCGTCAGAATGGAGCTACAAGTCCGTCGGGGAACTGACAGCCGCGCTTGCGGCAGGGAAGATATCGGCGCAGGAACTCGCCGAAGACGCCATTGCCCGCATCGAACGTTTCGAGCCGCAGCTCAACGCCGTCTGCGTGCGCGACTTCGACCGGGCGCTGGACGCCGCACGGGCAGCCGACCGTGCAATTGCGAAAGGCGAGCGAAAGCCTCTCCTCGGAATCCCGCTCCTGGTCAAGGACTCCTTCAACATCGCCGGCTTGCCGACGACCTGGGGCTTCCCCGAGTACAGGGACTTCGTCCCGACTGAAGACTCCCTGCCCGTCGCCCGGGTCAGGGCCGCCGGCGGCATCGTCCTCGGCAAGACCAACATCCCCCTCGGCCTCGGCGACTGGCAGACCTACAACGACATCTACGGAACGACCTGCAATCCGTTCGACGTCGCGCGTTCGCCGGGCGGTTCGTCGGGCGGCTCGTCGGCCGCCCTTGCGGCCGGCTACGCACCGCTCGCGCTCGGCTCGGACATCGGCGGCTCGCTGCGGGTACCGGCTCATTTCTGCGGCGTCTGCGCCCACAAGCCGAGCCTCGGCGTCGTCCCCGGTCGCGGCCACACCCCGCCGCCCGCCCCGCCCCTTCCCGACAAGGGCGATCTCGCGGTCGTCGGCCCGATGGCACGCTCCGCCGCCGACCTGCGGACGCTCTTCGACATCATGGCCGGCCCCGACGAGATCGACACGGGCATCGCCTACCGGCTCGACCTGCCGCCCGCCCGCCACGACGAGTTGCCGGGCTGGCGCGTCCTCGTCCTCGACACCCATCCGCTCGTCCCGACGGAAGCCGGCATCAGGGGGGCGATGGAGACACTCGCCGGACGTCTCGCAGCCGCCGGCGCACGGATCGAACGTACGAGCGAACACCTGCCCGACCTTGCGGAAGCCGCAGGCCTCTACATGAAATTGCTGGTCTCCTTCATGGGCGCCTTCTGGCCTCCGGAAGTCTATGGAAGGCTCGGGAAGCTGGCCGCCAGCCTCCCTGCGGACGACACGAGCATCGCCGCGCAATACGCGCGCAGCGCCGTCCTCAGCCATCGTGACTGGGTCATCGCCGACAACGGCCGCAACCGGATGCGCATGCAGTGGCGCGCCTTCTTCGAGCAGTTCGACGCCTTGATCTGCCCGGTCTCGCCCGTGACCGCCTTCCCGCACGACCACTCCCGCGATATCTCCGCGCGCGAGATATCGATCGACGGCAAGGCCTATCCCTACGGCAGCCAGCTCATGTGGTCCGGCGTCGCGACCCTGCCGGGCCTGCCGGCAACGGTCGTTCCGGTCGGCATGTCCGGCGAGGGCCTTCCGATCGGTGTCCAGATCGTCGGACCATGGCTCGAGGACCGCACGCCTCTGAGGCTTGCCGAGCTGGTCGAGCGCGAGCTCGGAGGTTTCGTGCCGCCCCCCGGTTACTGATCGCCGGCGCTCCGGCCCGCCGCCCTTCCTACTCGGCCGCGGCGCGTCGTTCGAGCCCACCCGCGTGTTCGAGGAAGGCGACGATCTCCTCGATGCCTCTGCCGCGTTTCAGGTCGGTGAAGACATGGGGCTTGCCGGCGCGCATGCGTGCCGCATCGCCGTCCATCACGTCGAGATCGACCTCCACATGCGGCGCGAGGTCGGCCTTGTTGATGACGAGCATGTCGGAACGCGTGATGCCCGGCCCGCCCTTGCGCGGGATTTCCTCGCCCTGGCAGACGGAAATGACATAAAGCGTCAGGTCGGCGAGGTCCGGCGAGAAGGTCGCCGCAAGGTTGTCGCCGCCGGATTCGATGAAGACGATGTCGAGATCGGGATGGCGCCGCGTCAGCTCCGCGATTGCCTGCAGGTTTATCGAGGCGTCCTCGCGTATGGCGGTGTGCGGACACCCGCCGGTCTCGACGCCCACGATCCGGTCCTCCGGCAGGGCCTGCAGGCGCGCCAGCATCAGCGCGTCTTCCCTTGTGTAGATGTCGTTGGTGACGACGGCGAGGGAATAATCGCGGCGCATCGCCTTGCAGAGCTTTTCCGTCAGCGTCGTCTTGCCGGAGCCGACGGGGCCGCCGATGCCGACGCGCAAGGGTCCGTTCGAAGGGTTCATGAGCGAAAGAGCCTTGTCCTCTGGGTTTCGTGGGTCATCGAAACGAGATCGGAGATGACGGCTGCGGAGCCGAGGTCCTCCAGCGAGGCGGCGGCCGCCCTCCTCGCCACGGAAAGCACGGTCGGCTCCAGCCCGGCGATCGCGGCCACCCCGTCGCTCTGGCCGAGCGGCACCAGCCGCACGGCCGCCTGGACGAGGTTTGAGACGAAGGCATGGAGCCATGCCGGCAAGGTCGCGCCGAGCGGCAGTCCGAGCCGCCGCGCGACGGCGCCGACGACCACGGGGTACGGACCGCCGCCTGCCAGGACCGCCGGCACCGCTTCAGGCCATGCGCGCGCGGCCCTGGCGAAGGCCACCCCTTGCGCGGTCGTCTCGAGGTGCCGCTCTGCCGATCCCGCCAGGGCCTCGGAGAATTCAGCAAGGTGTTCGAGCTCACGCTCGTCCGCCCGCCACGCCGCGGCGAGCAAAAGGGCATCGTTCCAGCCGGAGCCGAGCGTCAGGAGGTCCGCCAGCCATTCGCCGAGATCCGCCCTGCCGCGGACCAGCCCGTCATGGACGGCCCGCTCGAGGCCGTGACTGTAGGAGAAGGCCCCGACCGGGAATGCCGGCGAAAGCAGCGCCATCAGCCGGACGAGCCACTGGGCCGAGGCTTCATCCATGGCGATGCGCGTGGGCGCCGGCATGGCCGTGGTCATGCCCGGGGCCGTCATGTGCGCGATGATAGGCGCCGCGCACCGGTGCAAACGGCTCGACGACATCGACGACCGTGCCGCCCAGCCCCTCGACCATCGCCTTGATGACATGGTCGCGGAGAATGAGGATCCGGTCGGTCTCGATCTGCGCGGCAAGGTGCCGGTTGCCGAGGTGCCAGGCGAGTTCCGTCAGGTGCGGCCTGTCGCGCCCGGTCACCGCATGAAGCGGCTCGGCCGCCGCCTCTGACCAGGATTTCGGAGCCGTCGTCGCAGACGAGCACGCTGCCGTCGCCGAGCGCCACCGCCTCCGGCAGGTCGACGAGGACGCTCCCGCCGTCCGCGAGATCGAGCCGCTTGCGGCGCAGGTGCCTCTCTTCGTGCGGCAGCTCGAGGATGCGGTCCGGCACCGATGCGTCGTCCGGGTCCGCTCCCCTGCTGGCGATGGCGCGCTTCATGGCTGTCCTGCTCGATTCCGACGGCTTCAGGGAATTCAAGCATTCCCCGTGCCAGACTATGGCGCAGCCCGGCGGCACCCGCAATCGGGTCTTCGCAACCTTCCTCCCCGGCGCGCGGCTGCCCGGGAAAGAGGCATCAGGCCTGCCAGATGGACAGCGCCTGCACGACCAGGAAGGTGGCGGCGCCGACGACGCCCGTCAGCACCGCTCCCCAGATCACGTCGGCGACCGCCACGGTTTCCGTGTAGCCCTTCAGCGTCGCGAGATTGCTGGCATCGTAGGTCAGGTAGCAGAAGAAGCCGAACAGCAGCGAGCGCAGCAGGGCCTGCGCGAAGCTCCCCGCATCGAGCCCCGGGACGATCGCGAAATAGAGAAGCCCTACGACGTAGATGGCATAGAACACGGCGGCGACGCCGAAACGCGGACGGTCGAGCAGCAGAGAGCCGATCTGCGACTGGTAAAATCCGCGCGCGACGAGGCCGAGCCAGACGGAGTCGATCGCGAGGAAAAGGACGGCGGCGATCAGGTAGACGTACAGATATTTCAAATGCCCGCTCCAGCCTTGCCTTCATCGGCGTTGCTGAAGTGATACGTCGCGGCCCCGGCCCCGGATCACGGCGGCGACGAAGCGCCCCCCGGGCCAGGCTCGAGCAGGCGACGGAGAAGATCGACGTGCAGCCGCGCGGTCCCCGGCCATTCCGCGCGGTCGATCTCCTGCCAGTGGGCGACGCCCCAGCGGTCGAGCGCCTCGAGAAGGCCCATGGTGCAGTCGATCAGCAAGGGTTCGGGCATGTCGGCGCGCACCACGCCGAGCGCCTGGCCGCGGGCGATGACCTTTCCGACCCATCCGCGCGCAGCCTCGAAGACGCGCCCGCGCGCCCGCGTCTCGCCACCCGTCCCGCGCAGGCTGTAGAAGGCCTTGCCGAACCCGGTGAGCCATGAGTTCTTCTCGATGACCTCGAAGGATCGGACATAGAGCGCCTCGAGGTCGTGCCAGTAGCTCTCCGCCGTCATCGCCTCTAGGTCGAAGCGGCCGATCTGCCGGATGACGAAGGTGATTGCGCGCTCCAGAAGCGTGCTGAACAGATCCGCCTTGTCGTCGAAGTAATAGTAGAGCGAGCTCTTGCTCATCCCCGACCGCTCGATGATGCGGTTGAGCGAGGCGGCACTGTAGCCCTTTTCCCCGAACTCCTGCGCCGCGCTCTCGAACAGGCGCTCCTGGCGTTCGGGATCCAGATTTTCGAAGCGGCGTCGGGTCATGGCTTGAACCTATCAGGCAAGGGGAGTACATACCAGTCTCTGTACCACTGGTACACACATTGAGTTCATAATTCCGGTCCGTCCTTTGCGGCGCACCGGCAAAGGAGGTCGGACCGATGAGAATTGCAATCAGCGGCGCGGGCATCGCCGGGCCGGCCCTGGCCTTCTGGCTCGCCCGCTCGGGACATGAGGTCACGCTGATCGAGAAGGCGCCGCAGTTCCGCGCAGGCGGCTACGTCATCGATTTCTGGGGCGTCGGATACACCGTCGCCGAACGCATGGGCCTGCTCCCGGCGATCCGGGACGCTGGCTACAGGTTCCGGGAACTGCGCCTCGTCGGCCGCGACGGCCGCAAGGTGGGCGGCATGTCGACCGAAGTCTTCCGCCGCATGACCGGCGACCGGTTCACCAGCCTGCCGCGCGGCGACCTCGCCGCCATCGTCTACGACGCCGTTAAGAACGATGTCGAAACGGTTTTCGGCGACAGCATCACGGAGGTTCGCGAAACAGGCGATGCCGTAGAACTCGCCTTCGAGCATCGCAAGGCGCGCCGGTTCGATCTGCTGATCGGTGCCGACGGCCTCCACTCGCGCGTTCGCGAATGCGTCTTCGGCCCCACGGCAGACTTCGAGAAGGACCTCGGCTACCGTGTCGCCTCCTTCAGGACCGAGGGCTACCGCCCGCGCGACGAACTGGCCTATGTCGCCCGCGCCGTTCCCGGGCGGCAACTGGCCCGCATCGCGCTGCGCGACGACCAAACGACCTTCCTCCTGGTCTTCCGCGCGGAACTGGCGAACGGCAGCGAGCCCTCGACGCCGCGGGAACGCCGTGCCGTCCTGCATTCCGTCTTCGGCGGCATCGGCTGGGAGAGCGCGGCGATTCTCGAGGCGCTGGACGCGGCGGACGAACTCTATTTCGACCGGGTCAGCCAGATCCGCATGCCCGCGTGGTCGAAGGGCCGGACGATCCTGATCGGCGACGCCGCGGGCGCCGTGTCGCTGCTCGCGGGCGAAGGCACCGGTCTGGCGCTGACGGAAGCCTATGTGCTCGCCGGCGAGCTTGCCCGGGCCGGCGGCGACCATCGCGCGGCCTTCGCGGCTTATGAAGCCCGGCTCCGCCCCTTCATCCAAGGCAAGCAGAAATCGGCGGAAGCCTTCGCTTCCTCCTTCGTGCCGAAGACGGCGCTCGGCGTCTGGTACAGGAACATGGCGACGCGGGCGATGAAGCTGCCGAAGATCGCCGACCTGCTCATCGGCTCGAGCGTGCGCGACGACTTCGACCTGCCCCGCTACGATCTTCCGGCGACCAGCCGGTCAGAATAGGAAGTAGCGCTGCGCCATGGGCAACACGTCCGCGGGCTCGCATGTCAGCAGTTCGCCGTCGGCGCGCACCTCGTAGGTCTCCGGGTCCACCTCGATATGCGGCGTCGCGTCGTTCAGCACCATCGAGGCCTTCGAGATGCCGCCGCGCACGTTCTCGACCGCAACCATGCCCTTCTCCACCCCGAGCGTGGTCCCCAGGCCGGCGTCGAGCGCCGCCCTGCTGACGAACGTGACCGACGAATTCGGGATCGCCTTGCCGTAGGCACCGAACATCGGCCGGTAATGCACCGGCTGCGGGGTGGGGATCGAGGCGTTCGGATCGCCCATCGGGGCGGCCGCTATCGAGCCGCCGAGCAGGACCGCATCCGGCTTCACGCCGAAGAAGGCGGGATTCCAGAGCACGAGGTCGGCGCGCTTGCCAATCTCGATCGAGCCGATGTGCTTGGACACGCCCTGGGCGATGGCGGGGTTGATCGTGTACTTGGCGATGTAGCGGCGCACCCGGAAATTGTCGTTGTCGCCGGTCTCCTCGGGAAGTCGCCCGCGCTGGCGCTTCATCTTGTCCGCCGTCTGCCACGTCCGGATGATCACCTCGCCGACACGGCCCATCGCCTGGCTGTCGGAGGCGATGATCGAGAAGGCGCCGATGTCGTGGAGGATGTCCTCGGCGGCGATGGTTTCCTTGCGTATGCGGCTCTCGGCAAAGGCGACGTCCTCGGGGATCGAGGGCGACAGGTGATGGCAGACCATCAGCATGTCGAGATGCTCGGCGATGGTGTTCCTCGTGTAGGGCCGCGTCGGGTTGGTCGAGGAGGGAAGCACGTTCGCCAGGCCGCAGACCTTGATGATGTCGGGCGCATGCCCTCCGCCCGCGCCTTCGGTGTGGAAGGCATGGATCGTGCGGCCCTTGAAGGCGTCGACCGTGTTCTCGACGAAGCCGCTCTCGTTCAGCGTGTCGGTATGGATCATCACCTGCACGTCCATCGCATCGGCGACGGAGAGGCAATTGTCGATGGCCGCCGGCGTGGTGCCCCAGTCCTCGTGCAGTTTCAGCGAGCAGGCACCGGCGAGCACCATCTCGGTCAGCGGATCGGGCAGCGAGGCGTTCCCCTTCCCGGCAAGGCCGATATTCATCGGGAAGGCGTCGAAGGATTGTATCATCCGGCCTATGTGCCAGGAGCCGGGCGTGCAGGTCGTGGCCATCGTGCCGGTCGCCGGGCCGGTGCCACCGCCAAGCATCGTCGTCAGCCCCGACATCAGAGCCTCCTCGATCTGCTGCGGGCAGATGAAGTGGATGTGGCTGTCGAAGCCGCCGGCGGTCAGGATCTTCCCCTCTCCCGCGATGGCCTCCGTGCCCGGCCCGACTATGACGTTCACTTCCGGCTGCGTGTCCGGGTTTCCGGCCTTGCCGATCGCATGGATCAGCCCGTCCCTCAGCCCGATATCGGCCTTGTAGATCCCGGTGACGTCGACGACGAGGGCATTGGTGATCACGGTATCCACCGCGCCGCGCGCGCGGGACGTCTGGCTCTGCCCCATGCCGTCGCGAATGACCTTGCCGCCGCCGAACTTCACCTCCTCGCCGTAGACGGTCCTGTCCTGCTCGACCTCGATGAAGAGCTGGGTATCGGCGAGACGCACCTTGTCGCCGGTCGTCGGGCCGAACATGTCGGCATAGGCGGCGCGGGATATCCTTGCGGGCATGGCAGATCCTCGGTTCGGGACGGGGCGGTCAGAAGCTGCGCCCGTCGATGAATTTCGGTGTCAGGGCCTGCGGGTCGACGCCATCGAGGCAGCGTGCGTTGACCGCGACCATCTCGGTGCCGTCCGGCCGGGCACCCCGGGCAAAGGACTCGATGCCGCAGGTCGAGCAGAAAAGATGCGCGATCCGGTGCTGGTTGAAGCGATATTCGCTGAGTGCATCCGCCCCGCTCAGGAGGTCGAAGTCGTCGACGCCGGTGAACGAAAGAATGCTGCCCAGTCGGCCGCAGCGCGAGCAGTTGCAGGCAAAGGTGGCATCGAGGTCGGTATCGACCCGGAAACGCACCGCGCCGCACTGGCAGCCGCCTTCATATGTCCTTCTGGCCATAGGTGGATCCTCCATCCTTTCCGGTACACGTCTCCGGTCGCCGGATCCCGTCCGGCGGCCGGATCGCCCCGGCCCGTCAAAGCTTGCCCATCACCTTCTGCCGGAAGCCGTAGACTGTCCGGGAGCCCGAGAGCGGCACCAGCGTCACGTCGCGCGCCTGCCCGGGTTCGAAGCGCACCGCCGTTCCGGCGGCGATGTCGAGACGCATGCCGCGCGCGGCCTCGCGGTCGAAGCGCAGTCCTTCGTTCGTCTCGTGGAAATGATAATGGCTGCCGACCTGGATCGGCCGGTCGCCGGTGTTCTCGACCTTGATCGTCACGGTCTTCGCGCCGGCGTTCAGCTCGATGTCGCCCTCGGCGGTGATCACTTCTCCCGGTATCATGGCCTCATCCCTTCTTCTTCCCGGCTTTCAGCCGCGCGGCGATCGCCGCTTCGAGCCGCGCGGCCTGCGCGTCGAATGCGGCTTCCATGTCCTCGTCGACGCCGCGCGCCACGTCGACCACCGCCCGCGCCCAGTCGAGGTAGCGCTGCATGCTCTTCAGCGACTGGAACTGCGGCTCCAGCCCGGCCCGCTCGGCGGCGTTGCTGGTCTTGTCGGCGATCTTGAGCAGCTTGACGCGGTCGGAGGCCCGGGCCGTGTGGTCCACCTGACGCTGGCGCCGCTCCCTGCCCTTCAGCTCCGGCGGATCGCTGACATCGACGACGAGCTGCGCGACCTCGGCGCCGAACCGCTCCTTCAGGATGGCCGCGTCGACGCCGGTGTCCTCGATCGTATCGTGCAGGTAGCAGGCCGCCACGAGCACCGGATCGAACGGATCGTGCCTTGCGCAGGAGCTCGCGACCTCGGCAAGGTGGTTGAAATACGGCGTCTTCCCGTCGCCCCGGCATTGCAACGCGTGCGCGTCCGCGGCGAACTCCACCGCTTCGGCGATCATCCTGGCGTCGACTTTCATCGTCGCTTCCTCAGCGTATCGGCTCGTGCACGGTAACGAGCTTGGTGCCGTCGGGGAACGTCGCCTCGACCTGCACGTCGTGGATCATTTCCGCGACGCCCTCCATGACCTGCGCGCGCGTGATCACATGCGCGCCCGCCTCCATGAGTTCGGCGACAGGGCGCCCGTCGCGCGCACCCTCGACGACGAAGTCCGTGATGAGGGCGATCGCTTCGGGGTGGTTGAGCTTCACGCCACGTTCGAGGCGCCGCCGCGCCACGATCGCCGCCATGGCGACCAGCAGCTTGTCCTTTTCCCTCGGAGTGAGATTCATGCCTTCGCCACTTCCTCAAATTGACCAGACTTTGGGCAGTCCCGCCCGACCATTCAGCAGTTCGATGACCGGGACAAGCCGCTTTCGCAACTGATAGCTGTCTTCGGCGACGATCCTCGCAAGAATCTTGCCAGTCCTGCGGTCGCCGGTTCTCCAGCCGCTGACGCCGGCCTCCGGACCCGCAACGGCACGCACCTTCCCGACATGCTCCTCGGCATCTGGATGGATCCACAGCAGCGTCGCCATGGCGTGCCGGCCGCCGAGCACGGCGGGACGCGCGATTTCCCGGCCGATGTCCGGACCGAAGCGCTGGCACTCCGCATGAACGAGCCGCCCCGCATGGCGAACCGTCCAGCGATCCGTGAAGCATCCGCTCGCCGGCCGCTCGCCCATCGCCAGGCGGCCGAAGGCCACCGGTTCCACGATAAGCGCTTCGCCTCCTTCGGCGATGTCGACGTCGAGGCGACGCGAAAGCGAAGCCCTCTCGAACAGGATCGTCTCCTGCGGCAGCCACGCGAAGCGCGCGCCGGCGGCCACCGAAATCCGCGTCGCCACCTCCGCCTGGCCGCCGGAGGACCGGTAGACCTTCTCGCAGGCCTGCGTCGTGGCGACCGTAGCCGTGCCGGGGCCGCCCGCAAGCTCCCAGTCGAGCCGGTCGCCGCCCGTCAGTCCGCCGGACGAATTGATCAGCACCGCTTCCAGCGCATCGCCGGAAAAAACGCGCGGCAGGCGGATCTTGGCGCAACCCTGCTGGTAGAGCCGGTCGATGCGGGTGCGGCCTTCGAGATACTTGACGGAAAGCCGCCCGGCGCCTTCCGCCCGCTGCATCCGTGGCGCGGCGGCGCGCTCCCGGGCCTCGCGTGCGGCCGCGGTCACGGTCATCGGCACGTCCGGCACGGTCTCCCGGGCAAGGCCGCTCCCCCGCTTCCGCCGGCCCGCCGCGGGCCGTCAGTCACGTTGCACGCGACCGGCCAGGTGGGACAGGAAATCGGCCTTGCCGATGCCGACGCCCAGGTGCCGCAGGATGTCGTAGGCCGTGACCATGTGAAAATAGAAATTCGGCAGCAGCCAGTCGTCGACATACTCCCGGCCCGGCAGGTCGACATGCATGCCGGAGGTGAGATCGACCCGCTTCACACGGTCGAGGAGCCCTTCGTCGGCGACCGCCACGCTTTGCCGCTGGCGATCGATCGTCGCTTCCACGTGGCCGCGCAGCTGCCCGAGCGACATCTCGCCCGGCGAAAGCCGCACCCGCTCGCCGCCTTCGAGCCACGCTGCAAGGTCGTTCGCCTGGTTGCAGGCGAAGACGATCTGGTGGGGCAGCGGGAACATGTCCTCCGCAAGCCGCCCGGCGAGCAGGCCGGCGGGATCGGCGCCCCTCTCGCGCCATGCCGCCTCACCCTTGCCGATCAGGTGCAGCAGCGTCTCCAGACGCGTCGAAAAGGTTTCTGCGATGCGCACGAGGTCGTTTCCCGACATGTTCCCAATGCTCCCGGTCGTTGCGGACAGGCCCGGAGTCCTAGCGCACCCGCCCGCCCGACGCCAGCGCCGGCGCGAGAACGCCGGCCGCGCGACCTATACCATCAGGTGCCGCCGCACCTCGGGATCGTCGAGATCGGAGGCCGCCCCCGAATGCACGATCTCGCCGCGATCCATGATGTAGATGCGGTCCGCGAGCTCGCGGCAGAAATCGAGATACTGCTCGACGAGAAGGACGGCGATCCCCTGCTCGTCGCGCAGGTACCGGATGGCCCGGCCGATATCCTTGATGATCGACGGCTGGATCCCCTCCGTCGGTTCGTCGAGTACGAGCAGCCGGGGCCGGGTGACGAGGGCGCGTGCGATCGCGAGTTGCTGCTGCTGGCCGCCGGAGAGATCGCCGCCGCGACGCCCGAGCATTTCCTTCAGCACCGGAAACAGCTCGAACACGTAGTCCGGGATCGTCCGCTCGCGGGCGGCGAGAGGCGCAAAGCCCGTCTGGAGGTTCTCCCTGACCGTCAGGAGCGGGAAGATCTCCCGTCCCTGCGGCACGAAGCCCACTCCCCGGCGCGCACGCTGGTAGGGTGCGGAGCGCCCGAAGGGTGCGCCTTCGAGCAGGATCTCGCCGCGGCGGATCGGCTGCTGGCCGACGATCGCGCGAAGCAGGCTCGTCTTGCCGACGCCGTTGCGTCCGAGCACGCAGGTGATCTGCGCATTTCCGGCCTCGAGCGAGACGTTGCGCAGCGCCTGCGCCGCGCCGTAGGAGAGATAGACATTGCGAACGTCCAGCATCCTCACCGCCCCAGGTAGACTTCGATGACGCGCCGGTCGTTCGACACATGGTCGAGCGACCCTTCCGAAAGCACCGACCCCTCGTGAAGGCAGGTAACCTTGACGGCCAGCTGGCGGACGAAGTGCATGTCGTGCTCAACGACCACCACCGAGCGCGTGGCGGCGATCTCGCGGAGCAGCCGTGCGGTCTCCTCCGTCTCGGCATCCGTCATGCCCGCGACCGGCTCGTCGACGAGCAGAAGCTCGGGATCCTGTGCGAGCAGCATGCCGATCTCCAGCCACTGCTTCTGGCCGTGCGAAAGATCCTCGGCACGCTTCGACCGCCTGTCCGCAAGCCGCGTCGTCTCGAGGATGTGTTCGATCGTGTCGCGCTCCTCGCCGCTCGCGCGATGCCCGAGGGCGCGGAAGATCGAGCGGCTTCCGGCCATCGCGAGCAGCAGGTTGTCGTCGACCGTATGGCTCTCGAACACGGTCGGCTTCTGGAACTTCCTCCCGATCCCCATCGAGGCGATGTCGGCCTCGTCGTGACGGGTGAGATCGACGTCGCCCTTGAAGAAGACCTGGCCGCTGTCCGGCCGCGTCTTGCCGGTGATGATGTCCATCATCGTCGTCTTGCCGGCGCCGTTCGGGCCGATGATGGCGCGCATTTCGTTGCTGGCGATCACCAGAGAGAGGTTGTTGATCGCCTTGAAGCCGTCGAAGCTCTTGTTGACGCCGTTGAGGTAGAGCAGCGTGTCCGGAGAAAGTTCCGCCATGGCCTATTCCGCTGCCTCCGCGACGGCGTCGCCGTCGACGGCCTCGCCCTTCTCCGCATCCGATGCCGCCCGGCGGGCCTTCAGCGCGCTCCAGCCGTGATCGATCGTGCCCACGATGCCGCGCGGCAGGAGCAGGACCACGACCACGAAGAGACCGCCGAGGATGAAGAGCCAGATTTCCGGCGCGACCGCCGTGAAGAAACTCTTCGCCGCATTGACGAGCAACGCCCCGACAACCGGTCCGACCAGCGTCCCGCGACCGCCGACCGCCGCCCAGACCACCACCTCGATGGAGTTCACGGGCGCGAATTCGCTTGGGTTGATTATGCCGACCTGCGGCACGTAGAGCGCGCCGGCGACCCCTGCCATCAGCGCCGAGAGGACGAAGGCGAAGAGCTTGACGTGCTCGGCGCGCCAACCGAGGAAGCGCGTGCGGCTTTCCGCGTCCCGCACCGCGATCATCAGCTTGCCGAGCTTCGAGCGGGTGACGAGCGCGACCACCAGCACCCCGGCCGCCAGGGCGACGCAGCTCGACGCGAAGAGCGCGGCACGGGTGCCGGCGGCCTGGATGTCGTAGCCGAGAATGTCCTTGAAGTCCGTCAGCCCGTTGTTGCCGCCGAAGCCCATGTTGTTGCGGAAGAAGGCGAGAAGCAGGGCATAGGTCATCGCCTGGGTGATGATCGAGAGATAGACGCCGGTCACGCGTGACCGGAAGGCGAACCAGCCGAAGACGAAGGCGAGCAGGCCGGGCGCGAGCAGCACCATGGCGGCGGCGAACCAGAAATGGTCGAAGCCGTACCAGTACCAGGGCAACTGCTTCCAGTTCAGGAAGACCATGAAGTCCGGCAGGACCGGATTGCCGTAGACGCCGCGGGATCCGATCTGGCGCATGAGGTACATGCCCATCGCGTAGCCGCCGAGCGCGAAGAACGCGCCGTGGCCGAGGGACAGGATGCCCACATAGCCCCAGACGAGGTCGAGCGCGAGGGCGAGCAGCGCGTAGCAGACATATTTGCCGACGAGCGGCACCATGTAGTTCGGGACATGCATCGCGCTGCCGGCCGGAAGCGCGAGGTTCGCGACCGGCACCAGCACGGCGGCGGCGAGGATGGCGAAAGCGAGGATCCAGGCGCGCGGCCCGAGAAGGCGTGCGGCGATCATGCTTCCACCGCCCTTCCCTTCTGGGCGAAGAGGCCCCGCGGCCGCTTCTGGATGAAGAGGATGATCAGCACGAGCACGACGATCTTGCCGAGCACCGCGCCGGCGTAGGGTTCGAGGAACTTGTTGACGACACCGAGCGTCATCGCACCGACGAGCGTTCCCCACAGGTTGCCGACGCCGCCGAACACGACGACCATGAAGCTGTCGATGATGTAGCCCTGCCCGAGGTCGGGAGACACGTTGTCGACCTGGCTGAGCGCCACGCCGGCGATGCCGGCGATGCCCGAGCCGAGCGCGAACGTCATCGCGTCGATCCACGGCGTGCGGATGCCCATCGCCGCCGCCATGCGGCGGTTCTGCGTGACGGCCCGGATGCGCAGGCCGAGCGACGTCCGGTTGAGCGCGAAGAGCAGGCCGGAAAAGACCACCAGCGCGAAGCATATGATCCAGAGCCGGTTCCACGTCACCTGCATCATGCCGACATTGAAGGCGCCCGACATCCAGTCGGGGTTTCCGACCTGCTTGTTGGTCGGGCCGAAGATCGTGCGCACCGCCTGCTGAAGGACCAGCGAGACGCCGAAGGTGGCGAGCAGCGTCTCGAGCGGCCGGCCGTAGAGGAAGCGGATGATGCCGCGCTCCACCACGAGACCGACGCACGCCGACACGAGGAAGGCGAGCGGCAAGGCGATCGCCAGCGACCATGCGAAGAGATCAGGCGCGTAGCTCCTTATCGCCTGCTGCACGACGAAGGTCGTGTAGGCGCCGAGCATCACCATCTCGCCATGGGCCATGTTGATGACGCCCATGACGCCGAAGGTGATGGCAAGGCCGATTGCCGCCAGCAGGAGCACCGAGCCGAGCGATAACCCGTACCAGACGTTCTGCGCATAGCCCCAGAGCCGGATCGTCCGGTCGATGGCGGCGACGCCGCTTTCGGCGGCCGCCTTCAGTGCGGGGTCCTTTGCGGAGCCGGCGAAGTTTGCGAGCAGCCCCCGCGCGTCGCGGTCGCCGCGCGCGGCGATGATGCCGATTGCCTTCGTCTTCTCCGCGGCCGGGCGCTCCGAGCGAAGCACCGCCGCCGCCCGGGCCTGCTCGAACCGCGCCTTCACCTGCGCCACGGTCTCGGCGGCGATCGCCCTGTCGAGCGCCGGAATCTGCTTCGGCTCCGCGCTGTGGAAGAGCGTGTCGGCGGCGGCGAGGCGCTTCGCCGGGTCCTTCGCCCGCAGCGTCAGCGTCCCGAGCGCGTCCCGCACGGCGACGCGGATGGAATTCTTGACCTTGATCTTCCTGATCGTCCCGTCCGGCGCCTCCCCGGCCTTCTTGCCGGTGACCGGGTCGTAGAGTTCGTAGCCGCTGCCTCGGAAATGCGCGATGAAGACCCTGTGGTCGCCTTGCCGGGCATAGAGGTCGCCCTCGGACAGCGCCCTGAGGGCGGGCGCCACGGCCGGATCGCCCGAGCCCGCCAGCCTGTCGACAAGTTTCTCGACGTCGGAGAAGCTGCGGGTCTGCCCAAAGGCCTGGATGAGGTCGGCCGTCGACTGCGCAAGCGCGGGCATCGCGCAGAAGAACAGCAGCAGGACGGCGATGAGAAGGGAGGGGCGATGAAGTGACTGTCGGATCATGATCCACGGGGCCGCGTTGGTCGGGGCGGGACGCGGGACGGCGAAGATGCCGGCCCGCGTCCCGGATTGCATCGCGGGGGTCAGTCCGCCGAAGCCTTCTTCATCTCGCCGGCTCCGCCGCACTTGCCGGTCTTGACGTTGAAGTTGCCGCACGACATCGGCGCCCGCCAGTCGGCGATCAGGTCCTTCGAGCCCGGCAGGTAGTCGGACCAGGAATCGCCCGGAACCTCCGCCGTCTGCGAGACGATGTCGAACTGCCCGTCGTCCTGGATCTCGCCGATCAGCACGGGCTTCGTGATGTAGTGGTTCGGCATCATCGTCGCGTAGCCGCCCGAAAGGTTGGGCACGGTGACGCCGATCAGCGCGTCGATGACCTTGTCGTTGTCGGTCGTGCCCGCCTTCTCGACCGCTTTCACCCACATGTTGAAGCCGATGAAGTGGGCTTCCATCGGGTCGTTGGTCGTGCGCTTGTCGTTCTTGATGAACTTGTGCCAGTCGGCGATGAACGTGTGGTTCGCCGGCGTGTCGACGCTCTCGAAGTAGTTCCAGGCCGCCAGATGGCCGACCAGCGGGCCGGTATCCATGCCCGAGAGCTCTTCCTCGCCGACCGAGAAGGCGACGACCGGAATGTCCTCCGCCTTGATGCCCTGGTTGCCGAGTTCCTTGTAGAACGGAACGTTGGCGTCGCCGTTGACGGTCGAGACGACGGCGGTCTTCTTGCCCGCCGTGCCGAAGTTCTTGATCGCCGAGACCTCGGTCTGCCAGTCGGAGAAGCCGAACGGCGTATAGTTGATCTTGATGTCCTCGTCCTTGACGCCCCTGGCCTTCAGGTAGGCCTCGAGGATCTTGTTGGTCGTGCGCGGATAGACGTAGTCGGTTCCCTCCAGCACCCAGCGCTCGACGCCTTCGCCCATCAGGTAGTCGACTGCAGGAATCGCCTGCTGGTTCGGAGCCGCGCCCGTATAGAAGACGTTGCGCTCGGACTCCTCGCCCTCGAACTGCACCGGGTAGAACAGGATCGAGTTCGAGCTCCTTGAAGACCGGCAGCACCGACTTGCGGGACACGGAGGTCCAGCAGCCGAAGACGGCGGCCACCTTGTCCTGGCTGATCAGCTCCCGCGCCTTCTCGGCGAAGAGCGGCCAGTTGGAGGCCGGGTCGACGACGACCGCCTCGAGTTTCTTGCCGAGCAGGCCGCCCTTCTTGTTCTGCTCGTCGATGAGCATCAGCATGACATCCTTGAGCGTCGTCTCCGATATGGCCATCGTGCCCGAAAGCGAGTGAAGGATGCCGACCTTGATCGTGTCGTCGGCCGCAAACGCCGTCCGCGACGACAGGAGCGCGCTTGCACCCGCGGCCGCGCCGGCGGCCAGCTGGACGAAATGGCGTCGAGTTATTCCCCTCATGGTGGTCTCCGGTTGGAATTGTTGCACGTGCGAACAACACGCAACGGCCGTGCCAGAACCGGAGCCGCTTCCGCTGTTTTTGAAAAATGACTTTCTTTCAGAGACTTGGCAAAGCTTGGCCGGCGGGCGGTTGCCGGGCGCGGGATCCGCGGCCTGCTTTGCAGAAGGCACCGGAGGAATTTTCATGCCTAAATTATGGACAAAAATGTCCATGGCATATTTCATAGGCACGAAATTTCGGCCTCTTCGCGAGCATGGGTTGCGCTGACCCGCGTCAGCCCTTGCCTTGATGGCGCCGATGGTCTCAAATGCTTGAAAAATGGGGAACACAGGCTTGGCTTTTGACGAGATGCTCGACGCGGACGAGAATCCGCGGCCGCCCTATCGACGCTACTTCGAGTGGTACGCCAGCCAGGACCCGGCGCACCTCGTGACGCGGTCGCGCGACGCCGAGGCGATCTTCCGCAAGACGGGCATCACCTTCGCCGTCTACGGAAAGGAGGAAGCCTCGGAGCGTCTCATTCCCTTCGACATCGTGCCGCGCATCATCGCCGGCCACGAATGGCGGCGCCTGGCGCAAGGCATCGAGCAGCGGGTCTCGGCGCTCAACGCCTTCCTCGACGACATCTACCACAAGCAGGAGATCATCAGGGCCGGCCGGCTGCCGCGCGAGCTGATCGAAAGGAACGAAGCCTTTCTTCCGCAGATGATCGGCTTCCGCCCGCCCGGCGGCGTCTATACCCACATCATCGGCACCGACATCGTGCGCACCGGCGAGAACCAGTTCTACGTCCTGGAGGACAACGCCCGCACGCCCTCCGGCGTCTCCTACATGCTGGAGAACCGGGAAACGATGATGCAGATGTTTCCCGAGCTGTTCACCCGCACGCGCGTGCGGCCGGTCGAGAACTATCCCTCTCTGCTGCGCCAGAGCCTCGCCGCGCTGGCGCCGCGCAATTGCGAGGGCCGGCCGTGCGTCGTCGTCCTGACGCCGGGGATCCACAACTCCGCCTTCTACGAGCACGCGTATCTTGCCGACCAGATGGGAACCGAGCTGGTCGAGGGTTCGGACCTGCGTGTCGTCGGCGGCAGGGTCGCGATGCGCACGACCCGCGGCTACAAGCCGGTCGACGTGATCTATCGCCGCGTCGACGACGATTTCCTCGATCCCATGAGCTTCCGTCCGGACTCCGCCCTCGGCGTCGCCGGCCTCCTGGACGTTTACCGAGCAGGCAACGTCACCATCGCCAATGCGCCCGGAACGGGGATCGCCGACGACAAGGCGATCTATTCCTACATGCCGGAGATCGTGGAGTTCTACACCGGCAGGAAAGCGTTGCTGGAGAACGTCCCGACCTGGCGCTGCTCCGAGCCCGACAGCCTGAAATACGTGCTGGAGCACCTGCACGAACTGGTGGTCAAGGAGGTGCACGGCTCGGGCGGCTACGGCATGCTGGTCGGCCCCACCTCGACGAAGAAGGAACGGGCGGCCTTCGTGAGGAAGCTGAGCGCCCGGCCCGGCAACTACATCGCGCAGCCGACCCTCTCGCTGTCGACCGTCCCGATCCTCGTCAAGAAGGGGATCGCGCCGCGCCACGTCGACCTGCGCCCGTTCGCCCTCGTCTCCGACCGGGTCCAGATCATTCCCGGCGGGCTGACGCGGGTCGCCCTCAAGGCGGGTTCGCTGGTGGTCAATTCCAGCCAGGGCGGCGGGACCAAGGACACCTGGGTGCTGGAGGACTGACGACGTGCTAGGCAGAACGGCAAACGGCGTCTTCTGGATGTTCCGCTACATCGAGCGCGCCGAGAACACCGCCCGCCTCATCGACGCGGGCCTGCGCATGTCGCTGACCAAGGCGGAAGGCGACGATGACGAATGGGGCTCGGTGCTCAACAGCGCCGGCGCGCGCGCCGCCTACATGGGCGGCCACGAGGCGGTTACCGCCGCCGACGCCGTCAACTTCCTCCTGCGCGACCGCAACAACCCGTCGAGCATCATGTCGGCCGTCGAGGCGGCCCGCAACAACGGCCGCATGGTCCGCACCGCCCTGACCCGCGAGGCTTGGGAAGCCATCAACCAGTGCTGGATAGACCTGAAGACCCGCCTCTCCCGCCGGGCACGCGACGCGGAGCTGCCCGAGATCATCGACGTCATCAAGCAGTCGACCGGCCTCATACGCGGCGCCTTCCACGGCACGATGCTGAGAAACGAGATATACAATTTCGCCCGCCTCGGCACCTTCATCGAGCGGGCCGACAACACCGCCCGGATCCTCGACGTCAAGTACTACGTGCTCCTGCCCTCGGTTGCCCATGTCGGCTCGTCCATCGACAATGTCCAATGGGAATCGATCCTGCGATCCGTGTCCGCCCATCGCTCCTACACCTGGGTGTACGATTCGGAGTACAGGCCGGTGAACATCGCCGATTTCCTGATCCTGAACGGCCGGATGCCTCGGTCCCTCGCCTATTGCCAGGAGAAGATCGACGCCAATCTCGGCTACCTCGCCGCAGAATACGGCGAACGCAACAGGGCGCACGAGACGTCCCGGGCGATGCTTGCGCTCCTCAGCAACAGGGACATCCGCGAGATCACCGATCTCGGCCTCCACGAGTTCCTTGTCGACTTCATCGCCCGGACCAACAGGCTCGGCATGGAGATCGCCGAAGCCTATCGCTTCTACTGAGATGAGCCCGACATGGACCTGAAGATCCTCCACACCACCGACTACACCTACGGACAGCCGGTGATCTATGCGCTGCAGCGGCTGCGCCTCACTCCCGGCAGCTGTCAGGGACAGGAGATCCTCGACTGGAACACCCGTGTCGAGGGCGCCACGATCGAGGCCGACTATGTCGACCATTTCGGAAACCGCGTCGAACTCGTCAGCGCAACGCCGGCGACCACGGCGATCCGCATCGTCGCCGAGGGCACCGTCGCGACCAGCGACGTCAACGGTGTGGTCGGGCCCCATGCCGGCTTTGCACCGCTCTGGCTCTTCATGCGCGAGACGGCGCTGACGAAACCCGGCCGGCGCGTGCGCGAGCTCGCCCGCTCGACGACGGCGGCGGAACCGCTCGACCGCCTCCACGCGCTCGCCCGGGCGGTGCACGAAGCCATTGCCTACATCCCCGGCAGCACCCATGCGAGCACGGCCGCCGAGGAGGCCATGGAGACGGGATCCGGCGTCTGCCAGGATCACGCGCACGTCTTCGTGGCCGCCGCGCGGACGATGGACGTCCCCGCCCGCTACGTATCCGGCTACATGAAGCTCGACGGGAGCGGCGGCGAGGCGGAGAGCCATGCCTGGGCGGAAGCGCATGTCGAGGGACTCGGCTGGGTCGGCTTCGACCCGGCGAACGGCATTTCGCCGGACGCCCGCTACGTGCGCGTCGCCACCGGCCTCGACTATCGCGACGCCGCACCGGTCTCGGGAATTCGCATGGGCGAAAGCACGGAGGCACTTGCCGTCTCCGTTTTTGTCGAGCAGTAGTAGTCTCTCGCGTCAACCTTTTCGATTCGAAGAATCGCATGACATATTGCGTCGGCCTGCGCCTCGACCGAGGCCTGATCTTCATGTCCGATACCCGGACCAATGCCGGCGTGGACAACATTTCGAGCTACAGGAAGATCCGCACCTGGGAGCGTCCGGGCGAACGGCTGATCACCCTGCTTTCTGCCGGCAACCTGGCGACGACGCAGGCCGTCTTCGGGCTCCTCGAGGAGCACGAGAAGCCGGCGTCCGAGCGAAGCCCCGGCATCCTGACGACGGAATCCATGTTCCAGACGGCGCGCCTCGTCGGCGAGACTGTCCGCAACGTCATTCGCGACTCATCCGAGGGCGGGCCGCAGAGCGAGGCGACCTTCGCCGCGACCTTCATCCTCGGCGGCCAGATCGAGGGGGGCCGGACGCGCCTGTACCTGATCTATCCCGAGGGAAACTTCATCGAGGCGACCGACGACAACCCCTTCTTCCAGATCGGCGAGCACAAGTACGGCAAGCCCATCCTCGTTCGCGCCTACGACCCCGGAATGTCCTTCGAGAAAGCGGCAAAGCTGCTTCTCGTGTCCTTCGATTCGACCCTCAAGTCGAACGTCTCCGTCGGCCTCCCGCTGGACATGCAGGTCTACGAGAACGACACGCTGCACCGCGGCTTCGAGCGTCGTCTGACCGCCGACGATCCCTATTTCAAGGCGATCTCCGACGGCTGGTCGGATGCCCTGCGGGCCGCTTTCGACAGCCTGCCCGACTTCAGCTTCGACTGAAGCCCGACCTCGCCTGATGCCGTTCGGCTAAGCATTGGTTAAGGCGTTTCTTAAACAATAGTACTGCGCATCAGATAATTCTTGAGAAATATCCTGTATTCAAGGGAAGGGTAATTCTCGGGAGCACACCATTGAAACAGTTTCTTTCGGACCGGAGTGGCAATTTCGCACTGCTGCTGGCTTTGGCGACGGTGCCGATTTTCGGAGCTGCCGGTGTCGCGCTCGACTACACGCGGGCCGCGACCGCGAAATCCTTCTTCCAGAACCTCGCGGACCAGACCGCACTCAGCGCCGTGCGCGGAGGAACGACGGGCGATCCGACGAACTACCTGAGCTATGCCAAGTCCACCGCCGAGCAGGCCTTCGGCTACGCACTCTGGACGATGAACGTCACCGTCGACGGCACGTGGACCTCCGCGAAGGACTACAAGGTCACGATAAGAGGGAAGATCCCGACCACGATTCTTGCCGCGGTTCCGGGCTTTCCGAACGAAATCCCGATCGGCGCCAGCGCGACGGCGGAGGTCGGCGACCCGGTCTACCAGTACGACCCGCCGCGCGTGAGCGAGCTCGATCCGAGCGCCGCCGACTACAACCGGCTCTACGTCTACTGCTTTGACCCGGAGAAGGCGAACGATCCGAAGACGCATGGCCGCACGCAGATGACCACGATCGCCGACAACGCCGGCACGAAGTACAAGTACACGATGCCGAACTGCGGCGTCGGCGAATACATGAGCTATCATCTCTACAACGTGCGCAACGCCCGGACGGATCCGAAGGCGTGGGAGAGCAAGAAGTCGACGAAGTACGACTACTTTACCGACACCGTCATCAAGGGCGACCGCGAAACCTATCACCTCGGCTACCCGATGCTGGAGACGGTGCTCTGCGACACCTACGAACAATGCAAGCCCGAAAGCCAGGGCGGCATCATACCCGAAGGCGCCTACCGCACGCCCGAGTCCACGGACAAGGCCTGCGCTCCCGGGAAGTTCATGTACTACGGCTGGGAGGACCGCCCGCCGGGAGCCGGCTGGACGGACCAGGACTACAACGACATCCGCGTCATCATCGAATGCCCGAAGGTCGAGATCGTCGGCCAGAAGTCCGTCCGCCTGATCCAGTAACCGGCGGAGGTTCCGCCTGGCCGGACCGGGCGCCCGCTCTCCCGCGGCCTACTCGCAGTAGCTGCGTCCGCTCTTGCGCTGCCTCAGGTCGAAGTGGAAGTGGTTCCAGTGGTACTTGTTGGTGCCGGGCCCGAGCACGGTATCGAAATGGCTGCAGCTCTCGGCGCGTATGGTGTTCAGGAAACCGCGCTGGCGGAAGGCGAACCATCCCGGTTTGCGCACGTCGATCTTGCGTCCCGAATTCAGCGTGATGCTGCCGACGTCGATCGCATTTCCATGGGCGTGCTCCGACATGGGCGCGCCCGGCTGGGAATTCATCGTCCTGCAGGAATAGGATGAAAGCTGGGTGATGCTTTTGATCCCCGAGAGGTACCGCATGCGCGCCGCCGGCGCCACGTCGCTCTTCACCCATTTGGCGAATTCCGCGGTGACATGGCAGTTGAGGGTCGCCGCCGGCTTGATGCGGATGCCGCCGGAGAGTCCCGTCACCTTGACGGGATAGGCGATGCCGCAGGACGGCCCGTCCGATATCCGCGGCAGGTCGGCAAACCGAACGCCGAGCCGCCGCAGCTCGCGCCGGCAGGCCATCTCCGAGGCCGGCATCAGATCCCGCGGAGCCGTCGCATCCGGCTGCGGCGCGCTGCTTCGCCCCATGGCCCGGGGATCCGCCGGCCGCAGGTTGAAGGCAACCTGGACGTTCTCGCCTGCGGCGGGCGCCGCCGGCCGCCGCGCGGTCTGCGGCAACAGCGGCTTCGCCTGCCGCGCATCCGGATTTCCAAGGCCCGTGCCCGCGACGAGCCGGGGCGCGGCCGTTCCGACGCCGGCCACCACGGGATCGCGCGTATCTACTTCGACGACCCGGTCGCCCTCCCCGCCGGATACCGGTTCCGCCGAGACGCCTGCACTCCCCGGAGCCGACGGAGCGGCCGTCGCGGCGACTTCGCCGGATTGGGGCATGGCCAGAGGTTGCGGCGACGGACCGGATGACACGGCGGGCGCCGCCAGAGGAAATTCATCGCTTGCCGGTTCGAACGACGCGGGCGCGGCCTGCACGGCCGGCGCATCGCCATAGGACGGCGTGATCGAACCGACGCTTCCGACATAGGCCGGCGGCGTCAGCGCGGTGTCGATCGAGCATCCGGCGACCGGCAGCAGGAAAACGGTGCCGAGAAGGCAGGGCAACTGCCGGCGCAAGCGCTGGCCGGGACTGCTTGATGGGCGACCGGAACACATGAGACACATCCGTCAACGCTTTGTCGGCGACAATTTAAGTCGAATGCCGTTAATCAACCGTCACCGCACCGGCCGCTCGCCCTCCGTCACTTTTCCGACTTTACGCGGCAGGCGAAAAAGTGCCCAATCGACACACCAGCGGACACCTGAAGGAAAATGGCAATGTTCGGTATGATCGGTAAGCTGCGGGCACGGACGGACGAACGCGACCGGCTGGCGGACATCCTGGTGCGGAGCACCGGGCACCTGCCGGGATGTCTGGCCTACATCGTCTCCCGCGACCCCGCCGACCGCGACGTCATCTGGATCACCGAGGTCTGGGAAAGCGAGGAAAGCCACCGGGCCTCGCTCGAATCGCCGGCGATCAAGGCCGCCATCGAAGAGGCGAAGCCGCTGATCTACGGCTTCGAAAGCCGCATCCCGATCGAGCCGGTCGGCGGCATCGGCCTCGGCGCCCACCCGTCGCCGGTCTGAGGCACACGAAAAAGGGCGGCCCGAGGGCCGCCCTTCCGGTACCTGTCGCGGAGTCAGGCGATCAGCTTGCGGCCTTGCGTGCCGCGTCGAGCCACTTGTCGACCTGGTCCTGGTGCTTCTTGATCCAGTTCTCGGCCTGCTTCTGGAGATCCTTCGGCTTGTCCGCGCCGTCGTTCATCTTCGCGTTCTGCGCAAAGATGTCCTTCAGCGGTATCCGGACCTGCTTGAGCAGCGTTGCCGCGGCCGGATTCTCCTTCAGGAACTTGACGTTGGCGACCGGCCGGATGTCGTTGGCGGGCATGCCCATCTTGCACGGATTGTCCGCGCAGCCCGTGACGTCCTTCACCGTCGCCGCCGAAGTCAGCTTCTTCTGGTCCGGCGGGAGCTTGGTCTTCTTGACCTGGAGCCAGACGACGTCCTTGCCCGGGTGAAGCAGGCCGACGGTCCAGTTCGGCGTCCACGTATAGAAGAAGATCGGCTTGTCGTTCTTGTAGCGGCCGAGCGCATCGGCCATGGCGGCCGAATAACCGGCCTTGATCAGGTCGATGTCCTTCTTCAGCCCGTAGGCCTTCATCTGGTAGGAGATGACCTTCTCGCAGCCCCAGCCCGGAGGGCAGGCGACCATGTTGGCCTTGCCGTCGCCGTTCGTGTCGAACAGCTTGCGGATCTTCGGCTTCTTCATGTCGGACAGGTACTTGATGTTGTACTTTTCCGCCGTCTTCTTGTCGATCAGGTAGCCCTGGAGCGCGCCGCCCTTGGCGACGTAGCCGATTTCCTTGGCGCCTGGCTGGAACGCCTTCTTGTAGGTATTGTGGGTGGGGAACCAGCCGTTGACCCACATGTCGACGTCACCCTGCCCGACTGCCTGGTAGAAGGCGGGGTTTTTCAGCGTGGTGACGGTGCCGATATTGTATCCGAGCTTCTCGAGAAGCTGCTTGTAGATATCGGCCTGCCACCAGCCCGTGTCCCAGGTGGCGCGCGCCATCCGGATCGTCTTGCCTTTGCCGGGCATGTCCTGCGCGGAAGCCGCCTGCATGGGCAGGGCCAGCGCCATGGAAGCGGCAGCCGCAATGGTGAGCGATCTGAGGGCAAATCCCTTCTTCATTGAAGTCTCCCTGTATTGGCTTGTCGTTTCCGTGCGCGCAGGCGGGCCCGCGCGGACGGCCGGCCGCGGCGGACCCGCGGCCTTGCGGGGATCACCCCGCCTTTTCCGTCAGCCCGCCCTCGGACCTTGCCGAGGCGGAGGGCTGGAAGAGGTTGCGAAGCGTCTGCCAGAGCGAGACGGTGTGCACCGAGCGCTGCTCGGCCAGCCCCTGGGTGATCCGGTCGAGCACGATCGCCAGGATCACGATGCCGACGCCGCCGGCGGTGGCCATTCCGACATCCAGCCGCCCGAGGCCGGTATTGACGACGAGGCCGAGGCCGCCGGCGCCGATCAGCGCGGCGATGACCGTCATCGAAAGGGCGAGCATCAGCGTCTGGTTCAGGCCCGCCATGATGGTGCGCATCGCCAGCGGCAACTGCACCTCGATCAGCTTCTGCCAGCGCGTCGATCCGAAGGAATCGGCCGCCTCGACGAGGTCTGCCGGCACGCCCCTTATGCCGAGATTGGTGAGGCGGATGATCGGCGGCAGCGCGAAGATGATCGTCGCGATCACGCCCGGGACAGAACCGACGCCGAACAGCATGACGATCGGCACCAGATACACGAAGGACGGGATCGTCTGCATGATGTCGAGGACCGGCCTCAGCACCCGCAGGAACCTGTCGCTTCCGGCCGCCAGGATGCCGAGCGGAATACCGATGACGACGCAGAAGACGACCGCCGTGACGATCATCGCGAGCGTCGTCATGGTGTCGCTCCACAGGCCGATCATGTCGATGAAGCAGAGCGCGAAAAAGGCGAAGACGGCATTGCCCCGTCCCGCGCAGCGCCACGCGATCGCCGCCAGGATCAGCGCGAAGACGATCATCGGTATCCAGGCGAAAAACGAGTTGAGCCAGAACATGACGCCGTCGACCGGCACCTCCACGGCATGGAAAAAGCCGCGGAAATTCGGCACCAGGAAGCCTTTGACGAAAGAGTCGACCCAGTCGTCGAACGGGATCGTGACGATATCGGATGGGCGAAACATGGTTCGTGTCCTCGAATGGAATTGGGAGCGCCTCGGCGAGGCTCAGGTCGCGGCCGCTCTCGGCTCGGCGTCGGCGGCGATGTCTTCCGTCGTCTCAGGGACGTTCGCCAGCTGCTCGAAAAGGGCGCGCGTCTCGATCACCTTCGTCAGGTTGCCCTTCTCGTCGACGATGCCGATCGGCAGGCCGGAACTCGCATGCGCATAGAGTTCCCTGAGCGGGGTGGCCCGCGGAACGGTCGGGAAGTCGGAGATGATCTGGTCGTCCCTCAGCCTGGCGTCCGGCGCGTGGCCCGAGGCGGTCAGGTCGCGGTACGCGACGACACCGACGGGCTTCCGGCCCTTCACGACGTAGAGTGCGTCGCGATCCAGCGCCTCCATGCGCCGGATCGCCTCCTCCACGGTGCTCTCGCCGAGGACCATCGCCTCCGGATCGACCGCCGCGGTCTCGGCCGTCAGCACCCGGGCACGATCGATGTCCTGCGTGAAGGCGCTCACATAGTCGTTCGCCGGTTCGTCGACGATCTCGCGGGCGGTGCCGATCTGGACGATCTCGCCGTCCTTCATGATGGCGATGCGGTCGCCGAGGATCAACGCCTCGTCGAGGTCGTGCGTGATGAAGACGATGGTCTTCTTCAGCGACCTCTGGAGTTCCAGCAACTCCCCCTGCATGTCGCGCCGGATCAGGGGGTCAAGCGCGCTGAACGGCTCGTCCATCAGGAGGATGTCGGAATCGGTCGCAAGGCCGCGGGCAAGCCCCACACGCTGCTGCATGCCGCCGGACAGCTCGTCCGTATAGGTGTCGGCATGGGCCTTCAGCCCGACCTGCTCCAGCGCGACGAGCGCCCGGTTGCGGCGCTCCGCCCTGCCCACGCCCTTGACCTTCAGCCCGTAGGCGACGTTGTCGGCGACCGTCTTGTGCGGAAACAGCGCGAAGTGCTGGAACACCATCGCGAGCTTCGTGCGCCGGATCTGGCGCAGCTTGTCGCCCTCCGCGCTCGCCACGTCCTCGCCATCTACGACGATCTCGCCGCTCGACGGGCGGATCAGCCCGTTGAGCATGCGCACCAGCGTCGACTTGCCCGAGCCGGACAGCCCCATGATGACGAAGATCTCGCCCTCGTTCACGGTAAAGTTCGCGTCCTGCACGCCGACGGTCAGGCCGGTCTCGGCGAAGATCCGCTCCTTGCTCTCGCCTTTTTCGAGGCGCTGCAGGGCAGCTTCGGTATCCTGCCCGAAAATCTTGTAGACGTTCCTGACTGTCAGCTTCTCCGACATGAGGATCCTTCTGCTGGTACACGAGATAACGCGCGAAAACAGGCCAGTAACCGCTCGATTGCCAGCGATCGCGACCTGATGTTTAGTTATCTCAAACTAATATCCTTTGTGATTGGGTCAACCCTTGCAGCCCGGGAACCGCTGCGTCGGGCCCATCCGGCAGATCGGCGGAATCCTCGTTTTGCAGGGTTTCGCGGCGGATGGTTGCCCACTATAACTTTTTTTAATGACGGCACTCCGAAGCACCGAGGCAGCAGAAATGAGCGACCACGACACCCCGACGGGCGAACTTACGCTGCGCACGCTTGCCATGCCCGGCGACCTCAATGCCGCCGGCGACATCTTCGGGGGCTGGGTGATGGCGCAGATGGACCTCGCCTGCGGCATCCGCGCCGCCGAGCGCGCACGCGGCCGGGTGGTGACGGCCGCCGTAAACGAGATGGCCTTCGCCATGCCCGTGAAGATCGGCGACACGCTGTGCATCTACACCCATGTCGAACGGGTGGGCCGCACCTCGATGACACTCAAGGTCGAGGCATGGGCCCAGCGCTACCTTTCCGAGCAGATGGACAAGGTCACCGACGCGGTCTTCGTCATGGTCGCCCTCGACGAGACCGGCAAGCCGAGCCCCGTCCCGCCCGAGGCCTGAGCGCCGGCGGCATTGCCGCCTTGCGCTCGCGCCTGCCCTCCGCTATAGACCGCGCGTCCGTGTAGACACCCTTGGAGGCAACGCGGATCGGGCGTTTTCGCCCGCTGTCCGTCCGGCCTCGGCGATCCCGGCATCCGCCGGTGCCGATGCGTGACGGATACTCCAGATCAGACCTCGAAAGGAAATGCCATGAGCGAAACATACGAGCTCAAGGCCGAGGCGCGCGAACGGGTCGGTAAGGGGTCCGCCCGTGAACTTCGCCGCAACGGTTACATTCCCGCCGTCATCTACGGCGACAAGCAGCCCCCCATGACCATCGCCCTTCCCTACAAGGAAGTGACGCGGAAGATCCACGACGGCGGCTTCATGACGACGATCGCGACGATCGACGTCGACGGCAAGAAGGTCCGCGTGCTTCCGAAGGACTACCAGCTCGACCCGGTGCGCGACTTCACCATGCATGTCGACTTCCTTCGCATCTCGAAGGATACCAAGGTCGTCGTCGAGGTTCCGGTGCACTTCGAGAACGAGGACGATTCGCCCGGCATCCGGCGCGGCGGCGTGCTCAACGTCGTTCGCCACTATGTCGAGGTCCACTGCCCGGCCGACGCGATCCCGGACTTCTTCATGGCCGACCTCACCGGCCTCGACATCAACGACGGCATCCACATCTCGAACATCGCCCTTCCCGAGGGCGTCGTGCCGACGATCACGGACCGCGACTTCACCATCGCGACGATCGCGACGCCGGCGGCGCTGCGCAGCGAGGAGGACGAGGCCGAGGAAGGCGTCGAGACCGAAACTGCGGCCGAAGAGGCGGAAGAAGAGGCAGAGGGCGAAGAGGGCGAGGAGTAAGCTCCCGCACCCCTTTCTTGCGAGAGGCTGGGACCGGTTGCCATGTTGCTCATTGCAGGTCTTGGAAATCCCGGTCCCCGCCACGCCGGCAACAGGCACAATATCGGCTTCATGGCGGCGGACGCGATTGCCCGCCGCCATTCGTTTTCCCCCTGGTCCCGCAAGTTCAAGGCGGAGATCGCCGACGGCACGATCGCCGGCGAGAAGGTGCTTCTGCTGAAGCCGATGACCTTCATGAACCTCTCCGGCGAAGCCGTCGGCGAGGCGATGCGCTTCTACAAGCTCTCCCCCTCGGACCTGATCGTCCTCCACGACGAGCTCGACCTCGGCGCCGGCCGCGTCCGCGTCAAGACCGGCGGCGGCCATGGCGGCCACAACGGACTGAAGTCGATCGACGCCCATTGCGGCAAGGAATACCGCAGGGTGCGCCTCGGCATCGGCCATCCCGGCCCGAAGGAAATGGTCAACGGGCACGTCCTCGGCGACTTCTCGAAGGCGGATGCCGAATGGCTGGACCCGCTGCTCGAAGCCATCGGCGACAATGCCGGGCTGCTGGTCGAGGGACGCAACGACCGCTTCCTCAACAGCCTCGTCAAGGCGCTCGAGAACGCCCCGGTCCTGCCCGCGGAAAAGCCGGCCCCGGCAAGGAAGACCGGCAGGTCGCACGTCCACCAGGCCCGCGACCGCAAGCAGAGGGAGCTGCCCGAAAAGGGCCCCATGGCCGACATGCTGAAGAAGCTCTTCGGCACGGGCGACGACTGAGGGCCGACCTCAGAACCAGCTGAGGTTCCTTATCCGCTCCATGAACAGCTCTCCGAAGGCGGAGAACCCGGCCTCCTCGAGCCCGGCGATCACGACATCCGCGCCCGGCGCGAAGATCATGACGAGCATGCCCGAGACGACGGTGCCCGTCACGGCGATCCTGAGGTTCTTGATGCTGTCGAGCCGGTAGTAGCCGGCGTCGTCGTACTCGGTGCCGAAGAGATAGTCTTGCAGGTTGTAGCCGTCGCTGATGAGCATATCCATGACGTCGTTGTCGGATAGACGGTCGGGAAGGAGATTGAAGACGGCCCGGCACACATGCCACGCCACGCCCAGCACCGCGAAAAGCACGGCGGCGACCAGAAAGTGCCAGGTGGCGACGGGCGTATGCATGGCGCTCCCTCCAGGCGAGGCCGCCGCAGGATAGGCCGCAATGCTTGAGACATGGTTTCCGCGCGCCGCAAGCGCCCCGGCGCCTTGACCTCGGCCGGACTTTCTTCCATAGCCTCCGGCAAATCTCTCCTGAACGAACAGGCACGTAAGGCTCATGGGCTTCAAATGCGGCATCGTCGGCCTGCCGAACGTCGGCAAGTCCACGCTCTTCAACGCGCTGACACGGACGGCCGCCGCGCAGGCGGCGAACTATCCGTTCTGCACGATCGAGCCGAACACCGGCGAGGTGGCCGTGCCCGACGAGCGGCTGAAGGCGATCGCCGGCATCGCGGGGTCCCGGGAGATCATCCCCACGCGCATCTCCTTCGTCGACATCGCCGGGCTGGTGCGCGGCGCCTCCAAGGGCGAAGGCCTCGGCAACCAGTTCCTCGCCAACATCCGCGAGGTGGATGCGATCGTGCACGTACTTCGATGCTTCGAGGACGACGACGTCACGCATGTCGAGGGTCGCATCGACCCGGTCGCCGACGCCGAGACGATCGAGACGGAGCTGATGATCGCCGACCTGGAAAGCCTCGAGCGGCGTACCGACCAGACGCGCAAGCGCGCGACCGGCAAGGACAAGGAGGCGGTCCTCGTCCTCCCGGTGATGGAGGCAGCACTGGCGCTGCTGCAGGACGGCAAGCCGGTTCGCACGATGCTGCCGGACATGGCCCCCGAGGACGTGAAGCTGCTCAAGGGCCTGAACCTTCTGACGTCGAAGCCTGTGCTCTATGTCTGCAACGTCGCCGAAGCCGACGCCGCGGGCGGCAACGCGCATACCGAGGCCGTTGCGCGGATGGCCGCCGGCCAAGGGGCGGAAGCGGTCGTGATCTCGGCGGCGATAGAGGCCGAGGTCGCGCAGCTGCCGGACGACGAGGCGGCGGAGTTCTTGGCGTCCATGGGCCTCGGCGAACCCGGCCTCGACAAGCTGATCCGCGCCGGCTACCGGCTGCTGGACCTCATCACCTTCTTCACCGCAGGCCCGAAGGAAACGCGCGCATGGACAGTGCGCCACGGCTCCAGGGCGCCGCAGGCCGCCGGCGTGATCCACACCGATTTCGAACGCGGTTTCATCCGCGCCCAGACCATCGCCTATGACGACTATGTCGGCCTTGGCGGCGAGGTCGCGGCCAAGGAGGCGGGAAAGGCCCGCGACGAAGGCAAGGAATACGTCGTCCACGACGGCGACGTGATGCTCTTCAAGTTCAACACCTGACGCCCCGAACCCGCGGCCCGAACCTGCGGCCCGAACCGGCAGCCCGGACCTGCAGATTGCCAAAGGCCTGCAACGCTGGTTGAATGTCGCCCATGCGGCGGCATTTCCCGGAGGGCTCGCCGATGATGGACGCCAAGACCTTAGACCTCACCGCAGGCAGCGAATTCGATCCAGGCCAGATGGGCATTCTCGCCCATCTCTATCGCGGCGAGGTCTACCGCTCCACCGTCTGGCGAACCCGCCTGGACAACACCACCAACTGGGCGGTGGTGACGACGGGCATCGCGCTTTCGGCCACCTTCTCCTCGCGCGAGGCATCGCCCCTGCCGATGGTCCTTGTCGGACTGCTCGTCACCGGCTTCCTGCTGCTGGAAGCGCGGCGCTACCGCTATTTCTACGTCTGGCGCATTCGCGCCCGCGTGCTGGAGACGAAGCTCTTCGCATCCGTGCTGACCCATGACGGGCCGACACGGCGCGAGGAATGGTGCCGTGCGCTGGCGGAGGACTACCTGCGCCCGCGTTTCGCCATCTCCTTCCGCACGGCGGTGGGACGCAGGCTGCGCAGCAACTATGGCTGGCTGCTCCTCGTCCAGGCGGTCTGCTACTACGGAAAGCTCGCGATCCACCCCTATGCCATGACCGACATCTCGCAGGTCTTCAGCCGTGCCGCCATCGGCTTCATTCCCGGCGAGGTCGTCGTGCTGTGCGGCGTCCTGTTCCACGGCGCCTGGATCACCCTGGCGCTCACGACCTACCTGGAAGATCGCAGGCACCGCCATGCCGCCACGCATACGCACGACATAGACCACTGAACCGGGAGCTTCGGTCGACCGGATCGAAGGCATCACGCCGCAGGCCGGGCGGAAGCACCGGGCGGCGGGGCGAAGTGCACGTTTCTGTGGATCGAGGCCGCGTTGCCGGCCCGGAAGCGCCTGCGAGCCTTTTCCCCGCCGCGCCGACGTCCTATCTGGAATGCTGCGACCGGACGGATCCCGCTCGACCCTGCATCAATTACGGACGCGCCCACATGGCCGACAAGCCGACGCCGACCTATGCCTATGAGGATTTCCACGAAGGCCGGGTGTTCGAACTCGGCCCCGTCGTCGTCACCGCCGGGGAAATCGTCGAGTTCGCGCGCGAGTTCGACGCGCAGCCGATGCACCTCGACGAGGCGGCGGGCAAGGCGTCGATCCTCGGCGGCCTCGCCGCTTCGGGCTGGCATCTCGCAGCACTCATGATGAGGATGATGACGGAAAGCTACGTCCTCGATTCCACCTCCGAGGGCGCGCCGGGCGTCGACGTCCTGCAGTGGAAGCGCCCTCTCCTGGCCGGCGACTCCTTCGGCGGCACCAGCACCGTGCTTTCGCGCCGCCTGTCCTCGTCCCGGCCGGGCGTCGGCCTCGTCGCGATGCGCCACGACCTCTTCAACCAGCGCGGCGAACTCGTCATGACGAGCAGCCACACGGGCATGATGCGGTTGCGCGACGCGGAGGCCGTGTCATGAGCCTGATGGAGACGCATTTCCGTGGCGGCGCTCGCGAGAACCTCGGCAGCCACGTCTTCACGGCCGGGGGCATCGTCGCATTCGCCCGCAAGTTCGACCCGCAGCGCTTCCATGTCGATGCCGAGCAGGCGCGCGCCTCGATCTTCGGCGGCCTCTGCGCCTCCGGCTGGCATACGACCGCCGTCTGGATGAAGAAGAACCTCGAGCACATCGGGGCAATGAAGCGGCGCTGGCAGACCGACGGCGTCGAGCCGCTGGTCTTCGGCCCCTCGCCCGGCGTTCGCAACCTGCGCTGGCTGAAACCCGTCTATGCCGGCGAGGAAATCGTCTTCTTCTCGACGGCGGTGTCCGAGAGACAGCTCGCGAGCCGGCCCGGATGGCACCTGCTGGAAAATATCGGAGAGGCCGAAACCCCGGACGGCAAGCCTGTCATGCGCTTCGAATCGGCGGTGATGTTCCGCCTGCAGGCACCGGAAGAACAGGAGGGATAGCCCGCCGCGGCGGACGCGGCTGGTCTAGAAAAACTCGTCCAGGAACGCACCGGTCGGGTCGGTCAAGCCGACGATCTTGTCGGTCGCTTGCCGGTACAGCTTGAAATCCACCTCTTCTTCGGGACCGCCGCCTCCGCTCCCCCTGAACCCGCGGACCTCGGTGCGGCCCAGCGGCCGCCTGGCCGTTCCGTCCCGCGTGATCCGGATCGACACCCGGGGTGTCTGGCGAAGCGCTGCCGTCCGCGGGACGGCTTCGGCCCAGGAGACGACGCCGCGGGCGAACAGCCCCGCACCCCCCGTATTCTCGCTGGCAAAGATGAAAATCGGGTCGCCGGCAGCGATGCGCTTGCCGCCATACATCGTCTTCTGCGCCGTGAACGAATAGGACGCCGCCGCCAGATCGCGGACCTCCGTCTTTATCGCGAACCACCTTGCCCGTTCGGCCACGGTCAGTCGCCCGAGAAAGTCACCAGCGTGCGGACCGGCACGTCGAGCGCCTCCAGCTTCTTGCGCCCGCCAAGATCCGGCAGGTCGATCACGAAGCAGGCGGCCACGATGTCGGCGCCCATCTGCCTGAGCAGCTTGACGGCGCCTTCCGCCGTCCCGCCGGTGGCGATCAGGTCGTCGACCAGGATGACCGTCTCCCCCGGCGCCACCGCGTCCCGGTGGATCTCCATTTCGTCGATCCCGTATTCCAGGCTGTAGGCGACGCGCACCGTCTCGTGCGGAAGCTTCCCCTTCTTGCGGATCGGCACGAAGCCAGCCGAGAGCTGGTGCGCGATCGCGCCACCGAGGATGAAGCCACGCGCCTCGATGCCCGCGACCTTCGCGACGCGCATGCCGGCATAGGGATGCACAAGCTCGTCGACGGCCCGGCGGAACGCCCGCGGGTTGCCGAGCAGTGTCGTGATGTCGCGAAAGAGGATACCCGGCTTGGGATAGTCGGGAATGGTCCGGATCGAATTCAGCAGTTCGTCGGTCAGGTCGGACATTTGCGGTTCCCTGTATTGCGCCGGCGGCGACACCCGCGCGGCTGATCCGGCATCGTGGCGCCTCCGCAGGTCTCCCGCGCGAAAACGGGCGCCCGCGGCGCCCGTCTGTCGTCCGGCCCGCAGGCCCCCGGGGTGACCGGGCATGACGGCCCTCCCGGCCCGCCCGGCCGGATCCCGCTAAAGCATTTCCGGCAGGAACGTGAAACGGTCTTGCATCCGGAACTGCGTAAAAACAACGAGATGGAGCATTGAAGGCGATCCTGTCTTCGCCGGAAATGCCCTAGTGCTCGATGCGCGAATAGATCGCCTTCTTGGTCATGTAGATCAGCGCCGCGAAGATCAGCATGAAGACGATGACCACGAAGCCGGTTTGCTTGCGCTGGATCATGTGCGGCTCGGCCGCCCACATCTGGAACGCCGCGATATCCTTGGAATACTGGTCGACCGTCTCGGGCGTGCCGTCGGTGTACTTGACGATCCCGTCGCTGAGCGGCGGCGGCATGCGCAGCGCTACGGCGCTGTGGAAGTAGGGATTGTAGTACATGCCGTCCGGGACGGTCACGCCCTTCGGCGGCTTCTGCCCGTAGCCCGTCAGCAGGGCATGCACGTAGTCCGGACCCTTCGTGGTGTACATCGTGAAGATGTCGAAGATGAAGCCCGGGAACCCGCTTTCGACGGCGCGCGCCTTGGCGATCGTCGAGAAGTCGGGCGGCGCCGCGCCGCCATTGGCGTAGGCTGCCGCCTGGTCGTTGGCGAAGGGCGCGGGGAAGTAGTCGTTGGGCTTGCCCGGCCGCTTGAACATCTCGCCCTGGCTGTTCGGCCCGTCCTCCACCTGGTGCTGGGCCGCGAACGACTTGACCTGGGCATCGCTGTAGCCGAGCGCCGCAAGGTTGCGGAACGCGACGAGGTTCAGCGAATGGCAGTTGGAGCAGACTTCCGTGTAGACCTTGAGGCCGCGCTGAAGCTGCGCCTTGTCCCAGGTGCCGAACGGACCGGCGAACGACCACGACAGCCGCGGCGGGTCCTTCAGCGGAAAGTGCGGAATGTCCGCCGCCGAAGCCGGGCTGGCGAAGATGGCGGCGGCAAACCCGAGCGACAGGAGCCCTGCAACTAGTTTCTTCATGTTCTTCATCGTCCTTCTTGTCGCCCGCACTAGCGCTTCTCGGGAGCCGCCGCGGCGGCGGCCGGCTTGCCGCCGCCACCGTCGGACGGCTGCTTCGACAGCACCGCCTCGGTAATCGAGTTCGGCACGCGCCTAGGCGTCTCGATGAGGCCGAGCACCGGCATCACGATGAGGAAGAAGGCGAAGTAGTAGAGCGTTCCGATCTGGGCCATGAAGACCACCGAACCCTGCGGCGGCTGTGACCCGCACCAGCCGAGCACAACCGCGTCGGCGACGAACAGCCAGAAGAAGAGCTTGTACCAGGGCCGGTAGACCGCGGAACGAACCTTCGACGTGTCGAGCCACGGCACCACGAACAGGATCAGGATCGAGGCGAACATCGTCAGCACGCCGCCGAGCTTGGAGTTGATCGGCCCGATGTTGAAGGTGATCGCCCTCAGCATCGCGTAGAACGGCAGGAAGTACCATTCGGGCACGATCTCCGACGGCGTCTTCAGGGAGTCCGCCGGAATGTAGTTGTCGGCATGGCCGAGATAGTTCGGCATGAAGAAGACGAAATAGGCGAAGATCAGCAGGAACACCGACATTCCGAACGCGTCCTTGATGGTCGCGTAGGGAGTGAAGGGCAACGTATCGGTCTTCGTCTTGACGTCGACGCCCGTCGGGTTGGTCTGCCCCGTCACGTGCAGCGCCCAGACGTGCAGGATGACGACGCCGGCGATCATGAAGGGCAGCAGGTAGTGCAGCGAATAGAAGCGGTTGAGCGTCGGATCGCCGACCGAGAAGCCGCCGATCAGCAGCCGCTGCAGCCAGTCGCCGAAATAGGGGAAGGCCGAGAAGAACCCGGTGATCACCGTAGCGCCCCAGAACGACATCTGCCCCCAGGGAAGGACGTATCCCATGAAGGCCGTCGCCATCATCAGGAAGAGGATGATGACGCCGAGGATCCAGAGCAGTTCGCGCGGCTGCTTGTAGGAGCCGTAGTAGAGCCCGCGCGCGATGTGCAGGTAGACGGCCAGGAAGAAGAACGACGCGCCGTTGGCGTGCATGTAGCGCAGCAGCCAGCCGTGGTTCACGTCGCGCATGATGAACTCGACGGAATTGAACGCCAGGTTCGTGTCGGCCGCGTAGTGCATGGCCAGCACGATGCCGGTCAGGATCTGCACCACCAGCATGACGGACAGAATGCCGCCGAACGTATAGGCGTAGTTCAGGTTCCGCGGAACCGGATAGGTTACGAAACTGTCGTGCACCAGGCGCGGCAACGGCATGCGCGCATCGATCCACTTGCCCAGGCCGGACGTCGGCACATAGGTCGAATGCTCCCCACTCATTGTCGCTCTCCCCTCACCCGATCTTGACAGTCTTGCCCGGCGTCAGCTCGTACGGCGGTATTTCCATGTTGTAGGGGGCCGGCCCCTTGCGGATCCGCCCGGCGGTGTCGTACTGCGAGCCGTGGCAGGGGCAGAACCAGCCGCCGTAGTCGCCCTGCTCGCCCAGCGGAATGCAGCCGAGGTGGGTACAGACCTGGATCATCACGAACCAGTTTTCCCGCCCCTTGCCGGCCGACCGGTTGTCGTCGGTCGCCTTGGCGTCCGCCGCCAGGTTGTCGTTGCGCGCGATCGGGTCCTTGAGCTCGCTGAGGGGAACCTTCTTCGCCGAAGCGACTTCCTCGTCCGTGCGGTTGCGGATCGTGACCGGCTTGCCGCGCCACTTCACCTGCAGGGTCGAGCCCTTCTTGAGGCTGGATATGTCCACCTCGATCGAAGCTGCGGCGAGCGTCGAGGCGTCCGGCCGCATCTGGTCGATGAAGGGCCATGCCAGCGCGCCCGCCCCCACGACGCCGGCCATGCCGGTCGCGAGATACAGGAAGTCGCGCCGCGTCGGCTCGTGAAAAGCTTCAGGCGTCGTTTCTTGTTCGCTCACGTCTCAAACCATCCTCTCACACTCAAACGCCGGTTCCCCCGGCCCTGGATCGCCGAATGTGCCCCTGTGGTACCTCGGCCGCCCCGGAATCGGCCTTCGAGTCTCCCGTACCGCGCCGGTTTCTATTCTCGATACGAAATTATGTCCAGTCAGTGCAATGCCTTGCGGCCACATTGTCGCAGGATTTTTCATTGCGGGCGCCGATTGCGTCCGCCCGTGGCCTAAAGGCCGGGCGCCTATTCCGCGGCCACGTCGCTGGCGATGAAGCCCCCGGACTGCCGCTGCCACAGGCCCGCATAGATCCCGCCCCTTTCCAGGAGCTGCCTGTGGGTTCCCGCCTCCACGATCCGGCCTTCGTCCATCACGACGAGACGGTCCAGCGAGGCGATGGTCGAAAGCCGGTGGGCGATGGCTATCACGGTCTTGCCCTGCATGAGCCGGTCGAGGTTCTCCTGTATCGCCGCCTCGATCTCTGAATCGAGCGCCGACGTGGCCTCGTCGAGCACCAGGATCGGTGCGTCCTTGAGCATGACGCGGGCAATCGCGATGCGCTGGCGCTGCCCGCCGGAAAGCTTGACGCCGCGCTCGCCGACATGCGCGTCGAGACCGACGCGGCCCTTCTGGTCGCGCACGTTCTCGATGAAGGACCATGCCTCGGCCCTGCGGGCGGCCTCGACCAGCTGCGCGTCGTCCGCCTCGGGCCGGCCGAAGCGAAGGTTCTCGCGGATCGAGCGGTGCAGCAGCGCCGTGTCCTGCGTCACCATCCCGATCTGCGCGCGCAGGGACTCCTGCCGCACCGACGCGATATCGGTGCCGTCGATCAGGATGCGCCCGCCTTCCAGGTCGTGGAAGCGCAGGAGAAGATTGACGAGCGTCGACTTGCCCGCACCCGAACGGCCGACGATCCCGACCTTCTCGCCCGCTTCGATGGCGAGCGAAAGGTCGTCGATCACGCCGCTGCCGCGGCCGTAGTGGAAACGGATGGCCTCGAACCGGATCGACGCCCGGTCGACCCGCAGGTCCCCGGCGCCGGGCCGGTCGACCAGGCCGATCGGCCGGGCGATCAGGTCCATCGAGTTCTGGATGGTGCCGAAATTGCGCATCAGGCCGTTGAGCTGCGCCATCATCCTGCCGAACAGCATGTTCAGGCGGAGCACGAGCGCCATGGTGAAGGCCACCTCGCCCGAGCTGATCGCGCCCTGCAGCCACAGGTTGACGGAAAAGATGCCGATGGCCGACATCATGATCCCCGACAGGAAGGCGAGGCTCGACCGGACGCCGGTGATGTTGCGCGTGAAGGGCTGGATCGCGCCGACGAATCGCGCGAAGCCGTTGCGGATGTAGGCGTCGTTGTCCTCTTCGCGACCGTAGAGCTTCAGCGTCTGGGCGTTGGAATAGCTGTCGACCAGCCGCCCGTTGAGCATCGATGACGCTTCCGCCGAAGCCTTCGCGAAGCGCCTGATCCGGGGCACGAAATACCGGGCGACGAGCGCGAAGCCGGCGATCCATATCGCCACGATGGCCGCCAGCCGCCAGTCGAGCCGGGCGATCAGCGCCATGGTCGTGATCGCGTAGATGACGATGAACCAGGCGACCTGGAGAAGCGACACCATGAAGTCGCCGGTCGCCTGCCCCGCCTGCCAGACCTTGGAGACGATGCGCCCCGCCAGGTCGTTCTGGAAGAAGGCGAGGTTCTGCCTCGCGACATGCGCGTAGGCCTGCCAGCGCACGAGGTTGTAGAACCCGGGCACGATCGTCTGCTCCTCCACGAGCGCCGCCGCCGCCGTCACGACGAAACGGCCGACGAGCACGACGAAGAGCATGAAGGCCAGTTCGGCACCGTGCATGGCGAGGAGCCCGTGCCATCCCTCGGCTCGGTTCGCCGTATCGAGCACGTCGACCAGCCGCCCGACGAAATAGAAGAGCGCAGCTTCGAGCAGCGCGACCAGCCCGCCGATCCCCAGCATCAGGAGGAAGGGCAGCCTCGCCTGCGAGACATAGTACCAGAGGAAGGCCAGCGCATTCGAAGGCGGCCTCAGGTCGCCCTTGCGGGCGAAGGGGTCCACCCAGGTCTCGAAGGGTCTTAGCAGGGTGCGCAGGATCATGAGCCGGATATAAGCGCGTTGCCGCCGGCCGGAAACGCCTCGCGGCCAAAGATGTGGCTCGCGGGCGAGAACGGCGTCCCGTTGCCGCGGCGGATCATTCCGCCGCGGCCAGGTCGTCCGCGCCGCGGTCGGCGATGAAACCGCCCGACTGGCGAGACCAAAGGTCTGCATAAAGTCCGCCGCGGGCGACGAGTTCGTCGTGCCGCCCCGTCTCGGCGATCCGCCCGTGGTCGAGCACGACCAGGCGGTCCATCTCCGCGATCGTCGAAAGCCGGTGGGCAATGGCGATCACCGTCTTGCCCTCCATCAGGGCGAAGAGGTTTTCCTGGATCGCCGCCTCCACCTCCGAATCCAGCGCCGACGTGGCCTCGTCAAGCACGAGAACGGGCGCATCCTTCAGGAAGACGCGCGCTATGGCGATGCGCTGGCGCTGCCCGCCCGAAAGCTTGACGCCGCGCTCGCCCACATGCGCGTCGAGCCCGCGCCGGCCGTTCTGGTCGACGAGGTCGTCGATGAACTCCAGCGCGTTCGCCCGCTTCAGGGCCTCGACGATTTCCGCGTCGCTCGCATCCGGCCTGCCATAGGCGACATTCTCGCGGATCGAGCGGTGAAGCAGCGAGGTATCCTGCGTGACGACGCCGATCTGCGCGCGCAGGCTGTCCTGCGTGACGGTCGAGATGTCCTGGCCGTCGACCAGGATACGGCCGGCCTCCAGGTTGTAGAAGCGCAGCAGCAGGTTGACGAGCGTCGTCTTTCCCGCCCCGGACCGCCCGACCAGGCCGATCTTCTCGCCCGGCGCGATCGCCAGCGAAAGATCCTCGATCACCCCACGCGCCTTGCCGTAGTGGAAGCGCACCCGCTCGAAGGCTATGGCGCCCTCCCGCCGCCCGATGGCGGCGCTGCCCGCTGCGTCCACCACGTCCTGCGGCCTGGACAGCATCGCCCGCCCGTCGTGCACGACGCCGAGGTTCTCGAACAGCGCCGAGACCTCCCACATGATCCATTGCGACATGCCGTTCATCCTGAGCGCCAGCCCGATGACGACGGCGATCGCGCCGACCGAGACGGCGCCGGAAAGCCAGAAGCCGATCGACAGCGCCGAAACGGCGAAGACGAGGAGCGCGTTGTTGGCGTAGATCGACACCTGGAAGCCCGTGACGAGCCGCATCTGCTGGTAGACCGTGTCGAGGAAGGCATCCATGCTGTCGCGCGCGTATCCTTCCTCCCGGCCCGCATGCGAGAACAGCTTGACCGTGGCGATGTTGGTGTAGCTGTCGACGATCCGCCCGGTCATCGTGGAGCGCGCATCGGCCTGGCGTTCCGTGACCGCGCTCATGCGGGGCACGAAATACCGGATGAGCCCCACATAGATGACGAGCCAGGCGAGAAGCGGCAGCGCCAGCCGCCAGTCGGCGCTCGCCACCATGGTGATCATGGCGACGAAATAGACGGCGACGTAGACGAAGACGTCGAGCAGCTTCATGATCGATTCGCGGATCGCGAGCGACGTCTGCATCACCTTCGTCGCGACGCGTCCGGCGAACTCGTTGGCGAAGAACGAGAGGCTCTGCCGGAGCAGGTAGCGGTGCATCTGCCAGCGCGCGATCATCGGGAAGTTCGGCAGCAGCGTCTGGTGGATCAGCAGCGACTGCAGCAGCACGAGCAGCGGCAGGCCGACGAGGACGAGCCCGCCCATGCCGGCGAGCCGCCAGCCCTCGCGCACGAGGAAACCGTGCGGATCGGAATGCGACAGCCAGTCGACGATGCGCCCGAGGAAGCCGAAGAGCATCACCTCGCCGACCGAGATCATCCCCGTCAGCACGGCCATGATCGCCAGCCACGGAGCGGCATCCCGCGAATAGTGCCAGCAGAAGGCGAAGAAACCCTCCGGCGGCTGGTCCGGCCTGTCCGCCGGAAAGGGATCGAGGCGCTTTTCAAACCACGCGAACATCGGTGAACTCCGGAACGGGCCGGGCGACGGCCCGCACATGCGGCGCGGCCTGAAGCAGCGGCCGCATGAGATTGAATTGACTCCCGGAACGCAGGCCGGGAAAAGCCGGCGGGAACACGGGAGCGGACATGGCACGAACCTGCAGGACGATGGTCAGTCGCGGTCGGTGCGTGTATGGAGCCTTGTCGGCAGGATCAGGACCGGCGAAGCACGCGCGCCGGGAAATGGGCGGCAGCGGCCGTCGGCGGCGGGAGAACTTGCACATGAACCGTCATGAACGCCTCCTCCTGTCGTGCCTCGAGGGAAATCGTGCATACACGATCCCGCGGCATTCCGCCACCCCCGGCCACCCGCCCGGGCGGCTCGCGTCTCCTGCAGCCTGCGTCCCCGGCGCCCGCCGGACTTGCGGGAACCCCGGTTCCGCGAACCCATGACCGGCCTTCGCATCGCCCTCTACCAGCCGGACATCCCGGGCAACACCGGCACCATCCTGCGCATGGCCGCCTGCCTCGGCGCGGCCGTCGACGTGATAGAGCCCGCCGGCTTCGATCTTTCCGACCGGGCCCTCAGGCGCGCCGGCATGGACTACCTGTCGAGCGCCGCCCTCACCCGCCACTTGCACTGGGATGCCTTCGAGGACTGGCGCGCGCACGCCGGACGCCGCCTCGTTCTGGCGACGACGAAGTCGGCCCGCCCCTACACCGACGAAAGCTTCCGGCCGGACGACGTGCTGCTCTTCGGCCGCGAAAGCGCCGGGGTGCCCGACGCGGTCCACGAGCGCGCCGACTGCCGGGTCCTGATCCCGATGGTGTCGGGCCGCCGCTCGCTCAATGTCGCCATCTCCGCCGCGATGATCCTCGGCGAGGCCCTGCGCCAGACGGGATGACGACGGCATGACGAAAGCTGCTGCCGTCGCTGCGGGAACAAGGGACCGCTGGAACGGGCCGGATCAGTCGGCCGTCGGAAGCCGCCGCATGGTGAACTCGACATTGTCGTCGGGCAGCAGACGCCAGCTTTCCACCTCGGTCCAGTATGCCGCTTTCGGCCAGGTGTCGAACCACTCGCGGGCCTTGGCGCGCGCGTCCTCGCGCGGCAGCCGGAAAGTCTCGCGCACGAAGCCCGACCGGCGCCGGTTCTTGCGCCCCTTCTCGATCTGCCGGCGCAGGCCGGTCATCGGCGGAGGAGAAGGCAATCTCGACATGATCCGCACCTCTTCACCCCAAATCTAGCGTGACAGGATCGGCAATGCGAGTTGATATTCGCGCAGTTGCAACCATCGGTACCCGGCTGCAACCTTTTGCGGCACTGGCCCCCGCTGGCGACGGCTGTTAATGAAGGGTCCGCTGGTCAAAGAGGACAGGAACATGGAACGTCCGGAACTTCCGGAAGGGCTGCCGGAAGCGATCGAGGACAAGAAGGCGACGGCGCGGGCCTGGTTCGAGGCGCTGAGGGACGCCATTTGCGAGACCTTCGAAACGCTCGAGGACGAACTGGCGGGACCGCTCGCCGACCGCGAGCCGGGGCGGTTCGAGCGCAACGAATGGCATAGGGCGGGCTCGGGCGGCGGCGGCGTGATGTCGATGATGCACGGCCGCGTCTTCGAGAAGGTCGGCGTGCACACCTCGACGGTCCATGGCGAGTTCTCGCCGGAATTCCGCGGCCAGATACCGGGCGCGGACGAGGACCCCGCCTTCTGGGCCTCCGGCATCTCGCTGATCGCCCATCCGTTCAATCCCCACGTGCCGGCGGTCCACATGAACACGCGCATGGTGGTGACGGCGCGCCAGTGGTTCGGCGGCGGCGCCGACCTGACGCCGGTGCTCGATCGCCGGCGGCTGCAGAGCGACCCGGACGCCAAGCTCTTCCACCGCGCCATGCAGATAGCCTGCGAGCGTCATGCCGTCGCGGACTACCCCCGCTACAAGAAGTGGTGCGACGACTACTTCCACCTCAAGCACCGGGACGAGCCGCGCGGCATCGGCGGCATATTCTACGACTACCTGCATTCCGGCGAGGACGCAGGCGGCTGGGAGGCCGACTATGCCTTCACGCAGGACGTAGGCCGCGCCTTCGCGGTGGTCTATCCGAAGATCGTGAGGGCCAATTTCGACCGCCCCTGGACCGATGCGGACCGGGAGGAGCAGCTCGAGCGCCGCGGCCGCTATGTCGAGTTCAACCTGCTCTACGACCGCGGCACGATCTTCGGGCTCAAGACAGGCGGCAACGTGGAGTCGATCCTCTCGTCCATGCCCCCGATGGTCCGCTGGCCCTGATTCCTTTATGAATCAGGCATTTGCGTAGACAATGAGATTCCAGGTCTCAACTTCGCGGCGCGCGCCGCGCGATCACTTCCGGGAACCGGCCCCCGTCGCGCCGCTTTTTCATGGTAGACTGAAAGTCTGACTCATGAGGAAGGAGACTGGCATCATGAAAGTATTCGAATGCGGTTCCCTCGTCCCCGGCTGCGAATGGCACACCCGTGCCGGCGAGGAGGCGGAGGTGGTCCGCCGGGCGGTCGAGCACATGCGCGAGGCGCATGGCGAGACCACCATGCGCGAGTCGATGGTGGACAACATCAAGCAGCGCATCCGCGACGACAAGTCGAAGGCGGCCTGAGGCCGCCCGCGCCGCTGCCGCATTGCCGGCGGCGGCTCCTAATCCCCGCCGCTCGCCAGCCGTGCGAGGAGCGTCTCGCGGTCGAGGCGGAAATTGCTTTCGACCCACTCCTTTTCGAGGCGCCGCCGGGCTTCGCCGATTTCCGGCCCCTCGGGTATGCCGGCCGCGATCATGTCGGCGCCGCTGAGCGGGAATGCCGGCCTCTGCCACCTGCCGGCGTGCTCGATCAGCCGCGAGTAGCCCGCCGCCTCCACCATCGCCCTCGAGTCCGTGATTGCCCGTGCCCGTGCGGAGGCCAGCTGCAGCTTCAGCCTGTCCGTGACGCCCGCGACGTCGCTGTCGTACAGCAGCCTCTCGAAGGCTGTGTCCTTGACGTCGTAGGCGACGGCCGGCGCACCGGCCCAGGCGTCGAGGCGCGCCGCCTCCGACCGGGACAGCCTGAGGCGCGCGGCAAGCCCCGCGATCCGCTCGCCGTCTGGCGGGATCATGCCGGCGAGCCTGAGCAGCGGGTCCGGCGTCCAGCGGAAGACCCGTTCCGTCTGCACGATGGCCGGCACTGCGTCGATGCCCCATTTCTCCGATTCCGGCAGCACCTGCGTCAGCACGCCGGTCTGCCGCATCCACAGGAGCGCGCGCCCGGGATCTGGTGCGGCCAGCAGCTTCTTCAGCTCCATCCAGATGCGCTCGGCGGACAGGCCCGAGAGCTTCTCCTTCGCCGCCGCGCATGCCTTGAGCCCTTCCGCCTCCGGCCGTCCCGACCCGTACCATGCGAAGAAGCGGAAGAAGCGCAGGATCCGCAGGTAGTCCTCCGCGATGCGCTCGGCCGGTTCGCCGATGAACCGGACGATTCCGTTCTCGATGTCCGCGATGCCGCCGACCAGGTCCACGATCCTGCCGTCGGCGCGCGCATAGAGCGCGTTGATCGTCAGGTCCCTGCGCTCGGCGTCGACCTGCCAGTCCGTGCCGAAGGCGACCTTCGCGCGTCGCCCGTCCGTCTCGACGTCGGCGCGCAGCGTCGTCACCTCGTATGGCCGCCCGGCGATCACCAGCGTCACGGTGCCGTGGTCGATGCCCGTCGGCACGCTCTTGATGCCCGCCGAAGTGGCGCGGTCGACCACCTCGTCGGGCGGCAGCGTCGTCGCGATGTCGATGTCGCTCACCGGCATGTCCATCAGCGCGTTGCGCACCGCCCCGCCGACGACGCGCGCCTCGCCGTGATCCCGGTTGAGCAGCGTCATGACGCGCTGCAGCCCGACATCTCGAAACCACTCATCCTTTTCGACGGAGGTTCTCGTCGTCCTCATGGCTGGTACAGTCTTTCGTAGAGAGTTCGGATGATTCCCGCCGTGACGCCCCAGATGAACCATTCGCCGTACGGCATCGTGTAGTAGTGCCGCTCGCGGCCCTCCCACTCGCGGCTCTCGCGCCGGTGGTTGGCCTCCGACATAAGGAACGACAGTGGCACTTCGAAGACGGCGTCGACCTCGTCCGGGTTCACCTCGGCGGAGAAGCCCGGGCGCACGATCGACAGCACCGGGGTGATGCGGAAGCCCGTCACGGTGAGGTACTGCGGAAGCTTGCCGACGGTCTCGACCAGCGCGGGATCGAGACCGATCTCCTCCTCCGCCTCGCGCAGCGCGGCAGCCTCCACCGAGGGGTCGTCCGCGTCCACGGCGCCGCCCGGGAATGCGATCTGTCCGGAATGCTTGCGAAGCCTGCTGGCGCGCCGCGTCAGGATGACCCGCGCCTGCCCCCCGGTGTCGACGACGGGCACCAGCACCGCCGCGTCGCGCAGGCTTGCCCGCTCGAGTTCCGCGAGCATCGAGGGGTTGAGCCGATGGTCGCCGTAGCGGGCGAACGCGCCCTCTTCCAGCTCCGCCATGTCCTTCACGCGACGCCGGAAATCCTCCGCCGTGAACGTGTCCGCCGGCAAACTCATCGCGCAAGCGACTCCAGTTCCGACATCGGCATGACCGGGAAGACGGCACCGCCCGAGCGCAGGGCGAACATCGCCCGGCCGTCGATCGCGATCTCCTCGCCGCACTCGACCAGATCGTACATCACCGGCCGCGAGACGAGCGCTTCGAGGCGTCCGCGCACGTGAAGGTACGGTTTGAGCTCGTCTTCTCCGCTCTCGATCGCGAACCGAATCGGGTGGTCGGGCCCGGCCTCGACCACGTCTCCGACATTGGTGCGGAAGGTCAGCCGACGGGCGGTGCCCTCGCCCGAGGCGTTCATCTCGACCGCGACGAACGGCGCGTCCTCGACCCGGATCGCAACCTTCTCCACGGGCGTCACGAGATAGGTGCGGCCGTCTTCGTCCTTGCGCAGCACAGTCGAGAACAGCCTGACGAGCGGCGCCCGGCCGATCGGCGTGCCCATGTAGAACCAGGTGCCGTCGGCGCGAATCTCCATGTCGAGGTCGCCGCAGAAGGGCGGGTTCCACTTCTCCACCGGCGGCAGGCCGCGCCCCGGCCGTCCGGCCCCAGCGGCCGCACGCGCGATCAGCGCCTCCAGTCCCGCGGCATCCCTGGTCTTTTTCAGCTCGCCCTCGGCCATTGTCCCGACCATGATTTCTCCTAACTCCGGAAATAGTGAATTGGATGCGGCTTGTCAGCCATGTAGTGCCGAATAAGCTGCTGGAACCGGCCGCTGCCGCAGTGCATGATGACGCAACGGCGCCGCGCGACGCGGCTTCCTTCACGGAGATCGAGAGACATGGGTGTCATGGAGACGACCGAAGGCCCGCTGAGCGAGAAGGCGATGGTCGCCGCCGCCGAAGCCGCACTGGCCGACATCGCCCGCGTCCGGGAGGCGATCGGCGCCGTGATCTTCGGCCAGGAGACCGTCGTCGAACGCACGCTTCTCGCAGTGCTTTCCGGCGGCCACGCCCTGCTCGTCGGCGTCCCCGGCCTCGCCAAGACGAAGCTCGTGGCCACGCTCGGCACCGTGCTCGGCCTCGATTCCGGCCGGGTCCAGTTCACGCCCGACCTCATGCCCTCCGACATCCTCGGCGCGGAGGTGATGGACCAGGACGACACCGGGCGCCGCTCCTTCCGCTTCGTGCCGGGCCCGATCTTCACGCAGCTGCTCATGGCCGACGAGATCAACCGGGCTTCCCCGCGCACGCAGTCGGCCTTGCTGCAGGCGATGCAGGAATACCACGTCACGGTCGCCGGGGCGCGCAACGACCTGCCGCGGCCGTTCCACGTTCTCGCCACGCAGAACCCGCTCGAGCAGGAAGGCACCTATCCGCTTCCCGAAGCCCAGCTCGACCGGTTCCTGATGCAGATCGACGTCCTCTACCCGGAACTCGCCTCCGAGCGCCGCATCCTGCTCGAGACGACCGGCATCGACGAGGCGCAGGCAGCCTCGGTTCTGACCGCGGGGCGGCTGCTCGAGATCCAGCAGCTCATCCGCCAGATGCCGGTCGGCGAGAAGGTGGTCGACGCGATCCTCTCGCTCGTCCGTTCCGCCCGGCCGGGCAACGGCAGCGCCGAGGCCGACAAGCGCATCGCCTGGGGCCCGGGGCCGCGCGCCGGCCAGGCCCTCATGCTGGCGGCCCGGGCCCGCGCGCTCTACGAAGGCCGCCTCGCCCCGTCGGTCGACGACGTCCATGCGCTGGCCGAACCGGTTCTCCAGCACCGCATGGCGCTGACATTCGCCGCCCGCGCCGAAGGCGTGAGCGTGCGGGACGTGATCGGCGGCCTCGTCGCGACCGCGCGCGGCGACTGACGGTCGATGGCGCCGCTCGGCCAGTCCGTCGAACCGATTGCCGGTCGCGAGGCTCTGGTGCGCGCGCGCCAGCGCGCCGTGCTGGTGCCGGACTGCCTCGTCGAGGCGCAGCGCGTCGCCAACACGGTCATCGCCGGCTGGCACGGCCGCCGCAAGCGCGGCATCGGCGAGAATTTCTGGCAGTTCCGCCCCTACGTCCCCGGCGAGAGCGTCGCCAAGATCGACTGGCGGCGTTCGGCCCGCGACGACCATACCTACCTGCGCGACCGCGAGTGGGAAGCCGCGCACACGCTCTGGCTCTGGGCCGACCCGTCGGCGTCGATGCTGTTCAGGTCGAACCTCGCCGTCACCTCCAAGGAAGCGCGCGCCCTGGTCCTCGAACTGGCGCTCGCGGAAGTCCTCGCCCGCTCCGGCGAACGCATAGCCTCCCCCGGCCTCCTGCAGCCCGTGGCGACCCGCAACGCAGCCGAGCGGCTCGCGACGGCGATCGCGCTCCAGCCGCAACCCGAAGGGTTTCCGGATTTCACCGGCATCGGCCGGAACAGCGAGATCGTGCTGATCAGCGATTTCCTCGACCCGGCGGAACAGGTGATCGAACGGATCGCGCCGATCGCGCGGCGCGGCATCCGGGGCCACGTGATCGAGATCGCCGACCCGGTGGAGGAGGTGTTCCCCTATGCCGGGCGCACCGAGTTCCGCGACCCTGAAACAGGCGCGCGCCTCACCGCGGGGCGCGCCGAGGCGGTGGGCGACGACTACCGGCGCGCCTATCTCGCCCGCCGCGACAGCCTCGCCGACCAGTTGCGCCATCTCGGCTGGACGTTCATCACCCACCGCACGGACCGGCCTGCCTCCGAGGCCCTCGTCACCGTGCACATGTACCTTTCCGGCCAGCCCGGCGACGGCAGGAGGCCAGGCTGATGCTTTCGCTTCCCCTCGCCTTCGGAGCGCCGGCCGCCCTTATCGGGCTCATCGCCCTGCCGGTCATCTGGTGGCTCCTGCGCATGACGCCGCCGCGCCCGCGCAGCGAGGTTTTTCCGCCGCTGCGCATACTGGCCCGCGTGCTGAAGCGCGAGGAGACGCCCGCCAGGAGCCCCTGGTGGCTGACGCTGCTGCGCCTCGTCATGGCCGCTCTGGTGATCCTGGCACTGGCCGACCCGGTCCTGAACCCGCGCCACGGGCAACTGTCGAGCGACGGTCCGCTCGCGCTGGTGATCGACAACGGCTGGTCGACGGCGCCCGACTGGAAGGCGCGCGTGCAGGCCGCCTCGCGGCTGATCGACGACGCCGAGAAGGCCGACCTGCCGGTCTCCCTCACGTTCACCGCCAACCGCGACAACGACCCGACGCCGACGACCGCGGCGAAGGCGCGAAACCGCCTCCAGGCCGCAAGGCCGAGGCCCGACCGCCCCGATCGCGCGGCGGCCGCCGACGCCTTCGAGGCGGCGATGGGCAAGACACATCCCGGCACGCTCGCCTTCATTTCGGACGGCATCGAGACGCCGTCCGGCAGTACCGCCCTCGCGCGCTTCCTGGCGACCGGCCCTGCCGGCGTGCAGCTGATCGAGGGCAGCGGCGCCAGCGCCGTCGCGCTCACCAACGCGGAGAACGGCGCCGATCGCTTCTCCGTGTCGGCGACCCGGCTCGACACCGCCGGCGCACGGGACGTCGAGGTGAGTGCGCTGGACTCCCGCGGCCGCTCGATCGCCACCGGCAAGGTTCATTTCGACAAGGGCAGCGCCGCCGGCTCCGGCACGATCGACGTCCCGTTCGAACTGCGCAACGACTTTGCCCGGCTTTCGCTCGCGGGCCTGCCGACGGCCGGCGCGACCTACCTGCTCGACGACAGCTTCCGGCGCCGCCGCGTCGCGTTGCTCTCGGGAGAATCCAGCGATACGGCCCAGCAGCTTCTCTCGCCGCTCTACTACATCAGGCGCGCGCTCCAGCCCTATGCCGATCTCGTCGAGCCGAGGGACAGCGACGTCGCGAAGGCCGTCCCCGAACTGCTGAAGCAGCACCCGTCGGTGCTGGTGATGGCCGACATCGGCACCCTGCCCGACGAGCTCTACGCGCCGCTCAGGCAATGGATAGACGGCGGCGGCACGCTGATCCGCTTCGCCGGCCCCCGACTGGCCGGAACGACCGGCACCGATCCGCTGATCCCCGTGAAGCTGCGCGCCGGCGAGCGGGCCCTCGGCGGCACGATGTCGTGGAGCCAGCCCCAGAAGCTCGCCGACTTCCCCGCCGGAAGCCCCTTCGCCGGCATGAAGCGCCCCGAGGATGTGACGGTGAGCCGCCAGGTGCTCGCCGAACCCTCGCCGGACCTCCAGAACCGGACCTGGGCGAGCCTGGCGGACGGCACGCCGCTCGTGACCGCCAGGTCAAGCGGCCGCGGCCGCATCGTGCTCTTCCACGTCACGGCCGCGCCGACATGGTCGAACCTTCCGATTTCCGGCTCCTTCGTCGAGATGCTGAGACGCACGGTGCAGCTTTCGCACGCCTCGCCCGCGGCTAAGACGAACTCCGCCGGCCGGCAGACCCTGCCGCCCTACCGGCTGCTCGATGCCGACGGCATACTCGTGCAGCCCTCCGGCGACGCGCGACCGCTCGAGGTCGGGGGCAGCACGCCGCCGAGGACTTCGCTCGACAATCCGCCCGGACTCTACGGCACCAAGGACGGCTTCCTCGCCCTCAACCTGATGCAGAAGGGCGACGGGCTGAAGCCGCTCGCCTTCCCCCGCACGGCCGTGCCCGTCGCACGCGCCACCCTGACGCCCTCCCGGGCGCGGGCACTGAAGCCGTGGCTGTTGGGCGCGGCGATGGTGCTGCTTCTCGTCGACAGCGTGATCGTGCTCGCAATGGGTGGCGCGCTGGGCATCCCCGGCGCCGCCGCACGCCGCCCCGCGGCGCTGCTCCTCTTCGCGCTCGCGCTGGCGGCACTTTTGCCGCAGGCGACGGGCGTCGCCCGGGCGGCGGACGAGAAACCCGGCGATGCGGCCATCCTCGACAAGATCGACGTCACCCATCTCGGCTATGTCGTCACCGGCGACGACCAGGTCGACTATGTCAGCAAGCGGGGACTGACCGGCCTGTCCGAATTCCTCACCTACCACACGGCCCTCGAGCCCGGCCCGCCGGTCGGGCTGGACATCTCGAAGGACCCGCTCGCCTTCTACCCGCTGATCTACTGGCCGATCAGCGTCACCGCGCCGATGCCCTCGGACGCCGCCATCAGCCGCATCGACACATACATGAAGAACGGCGGCACCGTCCTCTTCGACACGCGCGACCAGCTCGACAACCTCGGCGACGGCAACGTGACGCCACAGACGCAGCGGCTGCGCGCCATCCTCGCCAATCTCGACATTCCGCCGCTGGAGCCCGTGCCGCCGGACCACGTGCTGACGAAGGCCTTCTACCTGCTGAAATCCTTCCCCGGCCGCTACACCGGCGGGCAGATGTGGGTACAGGCCGCCCCGCCGGACAAGAAGGACACGGGCCGCCCGGTGCGGGCCGGCGACGGCGTCTCGCCGATCATCATCACCGGCAACGACCTCGCCGGCGCGTGGGCCGTCGACGACGGCGGCGCGCCGCTCTATCCGACCGTGCCCCCCGACCCGGAGCAGCGGGAATACGCCTTCCGCGTCGGCGTCAATCTCGTCATGTACATGCTGACCGGCAACTACAAGGCCGACCAGGTGCACATTCCCGCGCTGCTTGAACGGCTGGGGCAATAGCGATGTCTCTCGACTTCTCGCCCCTGCTCCCGGTCTGGCTCGTGGCGGCCTTCGCCGCCCTCGCCGCCGTCCTCGTCGCCGTCGGCCTCCTGCGCCGGGTTCGCGGCATGCCGGTTCGTGCGCTCGCGCTCGCCGCGCTCGTCCTCGCCCTTTCCAATCCCGTGCTCTACCGCGAGCAGCGCGAACCGCTGAAGAGCGTGGTGGCCGTCGTCGTCGACCGCAGCGAAAGCCAGATGTCGCCCGAGCGGAAGGCCGAGACTGACGCCGCCCTTGCCGACGTCAGGAAGAAGCTGTCGCGCTACCCGCAGTTCGAGGTTCGCGTCGTCGAATCGAAGAACGACCCCAACAGCGATTCGCCCTCGACGCAGCTCTTCGCCTCGCTCTCCTCCGCCCTCCAGGACGTTCCGACGGCCCGCGTCGCCGGAGCGATCATGATCACCGACGGCCAGGTCCACGACATTCCGGCAAATGCCGACGCGCTCGGCTTCAAGGCGCCCCTGCATGCGCTCATCACCGGCCATTCGGGAGAGACCGACCGGCGCATCGAGGTGGTGCGCGCGCCGCGCTTCGGCATCGTCGGCGAGCAGCAGACCGTCTACTTCCGGGTGACCGACGACGGAGCGCCCGCCGGCGGGACGGCCAACGTCACGATCCGGCTGAACGGCCAGCAGGTCGACCGCCGGAGCGTGCCCGTGGGTCAGCAGGTCCCGTTCGGGTTCAAGGTGCCGCGCGGCGGCCAGAACATCCTGGAATTCTCGACCGACCCGGTCGACGGCGAAATCACCACCGAGAACAACCAGACCGTGGCCCTGCTGGACGGCATCCGCCAGAACCTGCGCGTGCTGCTCGTCTCGGGAGAGCCGCATTCGGGCGAGCGCGCCTGGCGCAACCTCCTGAAGTCCGACCCGTCGGTCGATCTCGTGCACTTCACCATCCTGCGCCCCCCGGAGAAGCAGGACGGAACGCCGATCAACGAACTCTCGCTGATCGCCTTCCCGACGCGCGAGCTCTTCGTGCAGAAGATCAGCCAGTTCGACCTGATCGTCCTCGACCGCTACCAGCGCCGCGGCGTGCTGCCCGTGCTCTACTACGACAACATCGCCCGCTACGTGGAGAACGGCGGCGCCCTGCTGATCGCCGCGGGTCCGGAATATGCCGGCGAGGATTCGATATCCTCCACCCCGCTCGCGCCGGTGCTGCCGGCGATGCCCACCGGCAAGATCGACACGAAGGGCTTCTACCCGCGCCTGTCGGACGAGGGGCGCAAGCATCCCGTGACCCGCAACCTGCCGGGAGCGACGCAGGACCCGCCTGCCTGGGGCCGCTGGTTCCGCACCATCGATGTCGCCAGGCCCGACGGGGAAACGGTCATGACCGGCGCAGACGGCCGCCCGCTGCTGGTGCTGAACCGCGTCGACAAGGGACGCGTGGCGATGCTGCTTTCCGATGACGGCTGGCTCTGGGCGCGCGACTTCGAGGGCGGAGGCCCCTATGTCGATCTCTACCGCAGGATCGCGCACTGGCTGATGAAGGAGCCGGCCCTCGACGAGGAGGCGCTGCGCGCGAGCGCCAAGGGGCGGACCCTGACGATCGAGCGCCAGACGATGGCCGACAGCGCCCCGGCTGCGACCGTCACCCTGCCCTCCGGCAAGACCCGCACCGTGCCGCTGAAGAAGTCGGAGCCGGGCCTCTGGCGGGCGGAACTGGCAACCGGCCAGACCGGGCTCTTCAAGGTCGCCGACGGCAAGCTCTCCGCGCTCGCCCATGTCGGCGCGGTCGACGCGCCCGAGTTCCGCGCGACGGTCTCGACGCCGGACCGGTTGAAGCACCTCACCGACGCGACGCACGGGATCGATACCCGGATCGCAGGCAGCAACGGCGCCGTCGACGTCCCGCAGATCGTTCCCGTCAGCGGCTCGGTGCGTTCCAGCGACGGCAGCCGCATGGCGCTTCAGGAAACCAGCGAGTTCATCCTGAAGGGCGTGACGCGCATTCCGCTCTTTGCCGGCTTCCTCGGCCTTGCCCTCCTGCTCCTGGCCCTCGGCTCGACGTGGTACAGGGAAGGCCGCTGATCCCGGTTCAGCCGAGCCGCCTGTGCCGGAGTTCGCCGGCCATCCGCGACATCGTCGCCTCGTCGAAGACCGCGGCGAGCACCCGGCGCGGATCGACCGGCCCCGGCAGGACCAGCGTGCCCGGCGGCACCGGCTCGAAACCGAGCGGCCGGTAGTATGGCGGATCGCCGACCAGGATGACGGCCTCGCTGCCCGCCCGCCTCGCCGCATCGACCGCGATGCGCACGAGTTCCCGCCCGATGCCGAGGTTCTTGTGGTTCGGCCGCACGGCCAGGGGCCCGAGGAGATGGCCTTTCGCCGATCCGGCAAGGACCGGCGTCATGCGCACGGAACCGACTACATCGCCGGCGTCGCTCGCCACGAAGGACAGCGAGCGCTCGTGCGGCCCCTGTTCGCGCACGCGCTCGGCCGCGCGCACGAAGCGGCCGGGGCCGAAGGCCTCGTCGTTGATCGTCTCGATGATGCAGTCGTGGCTGGGGTCTTCTGTCAGGAAGACATAGTCGGAAATCGGCATGGCATGACCCGGAAAACGAAGGAAACGGCAGGACGGGCACCGCGTGGCGCGTCCTCAGCTTCGTCGCCGGTTTCCCGCAATTGCCATGTTCGACTGCCTCCAGGGTCGCAAGCCGTTAGCATGCCGCCGCCGCCGCGTCCACGCCAAAACGCACCGTTCACCGCCACGGGTCTCGTTTCGGAACCTTGCAACCTTATCTTGGTTGAGAGGCAAGGAGAGAAACATGGGCAAGCTCATCGACGGCATCTGGAAGGACGTCTGGTACGAGACCGAAAAGACCGGGGGCCGCTTCCGGCGCGAGGATTCCAGTTTCCGCAACTGGGTGACGAAGGACGGCAGCGCCGGCCCGGGCGGAAAGGCCGGCTTCGCCGCCGAGCCCGGGCGCTATCATCTCTACGTGTCTTTCGCCTGCCCCTGGGCGCACCGCACGCTGATCTTTCGCAGGCTGAAGAAGCTGGAAGACCTGATCGGAGTGTCCGTCGTCGACTATCTGATGGGCGAGAACGGCTGGGAATTCCGCGGGCGCGACGGGGGCACCGAGGATCGCGTCAACCACGCCGGGAAGCTCTGGCAGGTCTATGTCAAGGCCGATCCCCTCTACACCGGCCGCGTTACGGTACCCGTCCTGTGGGACATGAAGCGGAACACCATCGTCTCGAACGAATCCGCCGAGATCATCCGGATGTTCAATTCCGCCTTCGACGACATCACCGGCGACCGGACGGACTACTATCCGGAAGACCTGCGCGAGGAGATCGACGGGATCAACGACACGGTCTATCACACCGTCAACAACGGGGTGTACAAGTGCGGCTTCGCAACCGCCCAGGACGCCTACGAGGAAAACTTCGTCGCCCTGTTCGAGACGCTCGACATGCTGGAGGAGCGCCTCGCCGGGCAGCGCTATCTCGCCGGCGACCGCATCACCGAGGCGGACTGGCGGCTCTTCACCACCCTGATCCGCTTCGACCCGGTCTATTACGGGCATTTCAAGTGCAACCTGCGGCGTCTCGTGGACTATCCGAACCTGTGGGGCTTCGTGCGCGAGCTCTACCAGTTCCCGGGCATCGCGGAGACGGTGAACTTCCTCCACATCAAGCGCCACTACTACATGAGCCACAGGCAGGTGAACCCGACCGGCATCGTGCCGCTCGGCCCGGAAATGAACCTTTCCGCGCCGCACGGCCGCGACAAGATCGCGTCGGCCGCCGCATGATCGCGGCCCTCGACGAGACCCCGGCGAAGAGCGCCGCGCTACCAGTAGGCCGAGACCTCGCGCTCTCCGGCCAGTTCGGCAAGCCGCCGCCGGGTGGCCGGCGTCACCCCCGGCGGCAGCGCGTCGAGCGCGAAGAAGCGTCCCTCCAGGATTTCCGCGTCCGCCCGCTTGGGGGCCGTCTGCCGCACGGTGCCGCAGCGATAGAAGACGACGTGGTCGCGGCGGCTCGTTCTCCTGTTGAAGTAGATGGCGAATATCTGCGGCTCCGCGGCGAGCAGCAGGTTGCCCTCCTCCCGCAATTCCTTTTCCAGCGCCTGCCGCGTCGTCTCGAAACGCTCGACGCCGCCGCCCGGCATGTGCCAGCCGGGCACGTAGGAGTGCCGGACCAGGAAGATGCGGCCGTCCTCGTCGAAGGCGGCGGCCCGCACGCCGAGCGTCATCGCGCGGGTGGCGAGGAAGTAGCCGTGCATCAGCCGGGTCAGGATCCGTGAGCGCAGCGAGCGCAGTTCCGGCGGCCGGCCGGCATCTTCGTCTTGCGGCCTCTTGTCAACACCGCTAGGTCTGGAAGAATGTTCCGTCTTGCGCATATTTCCGACATCCATCTGGGTCCGCTCCCCACGCTCTCGCTGCGCGAACTCGCCTCGAAGCGCATCACCGGCTATGTCAACTGGCATCGCCACCGCCGCAAGCGCCTCGTCGGCAACGTGCTGGAGATGCTGCTCGAGGACATCGAGAACCGCAGCCCGGACCACCTGGCCATCACCGGCGACCTGATGAACCTGTCGACGAAGGCCGAGATCGCCGCCACGCGGGCCTGGCTCGAAGCCACCGGCGATCCTTACGACGTCTCGATCATTCCCGGCAACCACGACGCATACGTCCCCGGCGCCTACGAGAAGATCTGCAGGGCCTGGAAGCCCTGGATGTGCGGCGACGAGGCGCATGTGAGCGGGCGGGGAGACCAGATGTTCCCCTACATGCGCGTGCGCGGGCCGGTCGCCCTGATCGGCATCTCGACCGCGAACGCGACACCTCCCTTCCTCGCCGGCGGCTATTTCGGACGCGGCCAGGCGCGGCGTACGGTCAACCTCCTGCGCCGGGCGCGCGAACTCGGCCTCTTCCGTGTCGTGATGATCCACCATCCGCCGCTGCACGAGGCCACCGGATGGCACAAGCGCATGATCGGCATCCGCCGCTTCGCCGCCGCGGTCAGCACGGGCGGCGCCGACCTCGTCCTGCACGGCCACACCCACGAGGACACCCTGCACTGGCTGAAGACGCGCGACGGCGCGGTCCCCGTCGTCGGCATTCCGTCCGCAAGCCAGGGAGCCGGAGGACGCCGGCCGCCGGCCGGGCACAACCTCTTCATCATTTCCGGCGAGCCCGGCTCGTGGACCTGCGTGCGGGAAAGCTACCGGTTCAAAGAGGATATGTCCGAACTCGTGCTCAAGGCCACCGACGAGCTGTCCGCTGCCGGCGGCCTCGCGAAGGCAGGCGCTACCTGAGGAAGACGTCGATCCCGTTCCGGAAGGCGGCGGCGAGAATGCCGGCGCCCGCCACGCAGCCGAGGATGAACCACAGCAGCCCGACGATGAAGACGCTTCCCGGCCGCTGGCGCGGCGGCGGCAGGTTCATGCCGGGGAGATTTTCTCCGGGCGGCGCCGTCTCCTCCCGGTCCGGATCCTCCGGCGGCCGGCGGGCATCGCCGCCCCGCACGTCCTCGATGTCGCCCGACAGGAACCGCTCCCGGTCGACGAGCCGTTGCCCGATATAGGTCGAAACGGCATCTGCCACGGGCGCGATGTCGCTCGCCTCCGCCAGGAGCACCCGCCCGAGACGGCCGTCGCGCACGAAGCGGTACGTGCGCCTGTCCCGGGCCATGTGGACATGCGCCACCGCATCGATCCAGAATCGCGGCTGGAGGCCCGAGGAGATGGCGAAATCGAACAGGTCGACGTCGCGCGGGACGTCGTCGATGACGGGGCGCAATTCGTCGGCAAGCAGTTCCAGGCGAACGCGGTCGGCCTCGCGGATGTCGACGACGACGTCCTCGCGCTCCGCCGCCGCGATCTTCACCTTGCGAATTATGTCGGCGAGACGCCGTTCACCGTTTGCCGGTGTACTCTTGTCGGCCATATCCATTCCCGGGTCGACCATGGTGAACGAAACGTTAACATGTGCGACGCAGCATGGCGAGGAAATCCGGGCCGGAGGCTTGCCCCCCGGTCCGGCCACGACCCGTCCGGACGGCCTGCGGGCCGCCGCTCACCCGCCCGCGATGAGCCTGTTTGCCGCCGAGACGACCGCTTCGAGCGAAGCGGCGGAGATGTTCGTGTTGACGCCCGCGCCGAATATTCTTCCGCCGGGATGCTCCATCTCCATGTAGCAGATCGCCGCGGCGTTCGAGCCGCGATGCATCGAGTGCTCGGAGTAGTCCGCCACGCTCATCTCGACGCCGATATGCTTCGAGAGCGCGTCGACGAAAGCGTCGATCGGGCCGGTGCCCCGTCCCTCGATCGTCGTCTCGACGCCGTTGTCGAGGATCTTCGCTTCCACGACGCGCGCGCCTTTCTGCGCGGAATCCGGATAGGAATGGTGCTCGACGAACTTGATTCGACCTTCCCGCTGATGGACGTAAATGTCCATGAACGTGTCGTAAATCCGTTTCGAGGGAAGCTCTTTCCCCTCCTCGTCGGTGATTTTCTGGACGATCTCGCGGAACTCGATCTGCAGGTTGCGCGGCAGGTTGAGCCCGTAGTCCTCCTGCAGGATGTAGGCGATGCCGCCCTTCCCCGACTGGGAGTTGATGCGGATGATCGCCTCGTAGGTTCGACCGACGTCGCGCGGGTCGATCGGCAGGTAGGGCACCTCCCAGAGCGGCTTGTTGGCGACCTTTATCGCCTTCATGCCCTTGTTGATCGCATCCTGGTGCGAGCCCGAGAACGCCGTGTAGACGAGCTCGCCGACATAGGGATGACGCTCGGGAATGGTCATCTGGTTGGAATATTCGTAGACCGCCTTGATGCGCTCGACGTCCGAACAGTCCAGTTCCGGATCCACCCCTTGCGTGAACATGTTGAGCGCCAGCGTGACGATGTCGACATTGCCGGTCCGCTCGCCGTTTCCGAAGAGCGTTCCCTCCACGCGGTCGGCGCCGGCCAGGAGGCCGAGTTCCGTCGCCGCGATGCCGGTGCCGCGGTCGTTGTGCGGGTGCAGCGACAGGATGATCGAGTCGCGCCTGTCGAGGTGGCGGTGCATCCACTCGATCTGGTCGGCATAGATGTTCGGCGTCGACATCTCGACGGTCGCCGGCAGGTTCAGGATCAGCTTGTTGTCAGGCGTCGGCCGGACTTCCTCGGTGACGGCGTTGCAGATGTCCAGCGCCACTTCCAGCTCGGTGCCGGTGAAGCTCTCGGGCGAATACTCGAACCGGTAGCCGTCCTTGCCGGCCGCCGAAGCAGCCGCCATGTCGGTGATCATCCTGGCAGCGTCGACGGCGATCTGCCGGATGCCCGCGACGTCCTTGCCGAAGACGACGCGGCGCTGGAGTTCCGAGGTGGAATTGTAGAAATGGACGATCGGCCGGCGCGCGCCCTCGAGCGCCTCGAAGGTTCGCCTGATCAGCTCCGGCCGGCACTGGACGAGCACCTGCAGCGAAACGTCTTCGGGAACGTTGCCTTCCTCGATGCACCACCGGGCGAAGTCGAAATCCGTCTGCGAGGCGGACGGGAAGCCGATCTCGATTTCCTTGAAGCCCATGTCGAGGAGCAGCTGGAACATGCGGGCCTTGCGGTCGTGCCCCATCGGGTCGACCAGCGCCTGGTTGCCGTCGCGCAGGTCGACGGAGCACCAGACCGGCGCCTTCTCGATCTGCTTTCCCGGCCATGTGCGGTCGGGCAGGTCGACGCGCGGATAATGCTGGTACTTCGTCGCCGCGGAAGGCATGTGGCGCTTCCCGGATCGGGCTTCGGCGGATTTCTCTGCGGTTCGCTGGACGGTCATCCTCGGTCCTCGTCTTCTCCCGGCCGATCGGCGGCTGCGCGCGCCCGACGGTCCGGTCGACCTCTTCGGTCATTCAAATGGGATTGTCAAAGATTTGCGAGGAGCTCTTGCCGGCGGGCTTGTCGGCCGCCGGACGCTCCTCTCAAAGGACCCGGCAACCGCGAGTAAGCCCGAGAAGAAGAAGCGAGGTCAGCGCGCGCATGCCCGCGCGCCGGTCGTCGGAACCGGACGGGAAACGCTTGGAACGGTGTTTCGCCACGCTGTGCATGGCGTCGATATAGCCGAGACGGCCGCAAAGCACAAGCCGCCATGCCGGCGCGAAGGCATCGCCCCGGCGGCATGGCGCAAGGCGCGTCCCGCGCCTGCTCAGTCGGCCTCGTCCTCGGCCTCTTCGCCGCGCTCGACGATGTCGCCCTCGGTGAAGAGGATGTCCTTCAGTTCCGCCCGCCACGTGGGCATGCGACGCAGCAGGAACTCCAGGTCCATGCCGAAATGCTTGAACTCCTCGTTCTGCGCGTTCCGCATGATTGCCCGGGCCGCCTTGTCCTGCTCGACCGAGATCCGCTGCTGGTACCAGTTGATCGCTTCCGCCTCCTCGATCAGCGAGGTCAGCATGCGCGCCAGCGTGCGGGTCTCCTGGCTCAGCTCTTCGGGTGGTTCGTGGTACTGGTCTGTGGCCATGGCGGCGGACTCCCCTTCGTCGTCAGGTTCGGGTTGGACTTCCCGGTTCGCAACGCCCGGGGGGCTGAGCGGGTTCCGCGCCGGCCCCTGCGGCATGCTGGCGCGGCCTCAGCCCCCGTCGCGCTTCGAACCGAAATAGAGCGCGTCGATCTCGTCGCTGGCGAGCAGCGCCGCCGCGGTGTCGGCGAAGCGCACCCGGCCGCCCTCCAGGACGATGCCCCGATCGACATGGGCAAGCGCCCGCCTTGCGTTCTGCTCCACCATGAGCACCGCCGTCCCCGTCTCGCGCAGCCCGGCGATCATCCGGAATATCTCCTCCACCAGCCGCGGCGCGACCCCCGCCGACGGTTCGTCGAGGATGACCAGCGACGGGCCGGGAATGAGCGCGCGGGCGACCGCGAGCATCTGCCTCTCGCCGCCGGAAAGGGAACCCGCCGCCTGCAGCCGCCGTTCGCGCAGGATCGGAAAGAGATCGTACATCGCCGCGATCCGCCCTGCCCTCCGTCTGGCCGGCAGCACGGCGCTGCCGATCTCCAGGTTTTCCCGGACGCTCAGCGACGCGAACACGTTGCCGACCTGCGGGACATAGGCGAGACCCGAGGCGACAAGATCCTCCGGCGCCCTGCCCGCAACCTCGCGCCCCTCCAGCCGGATCGACCCGGCGCTCGGACGCACGAGCCCGACGAGCGACTTGACGAAGGTGCTCTTGCCGGCCCCGTTCGGGCCGAACACCAGCACATGCTCGCGCGGGGCCACCGCGAGGTCGATGCCGAACAGGATCTGCAGCGCGCCGTAGCCCGCCTCGAGCGCGGATATCTCGAGAACCGGCCCGCTCATGTCGCACCCCCCAGATAGGCCTCGATCACCCGGGGATCGGCGCGGACGACCTCGGGAGGGCCTTCCGCCAGCACGCGCCCCTGGTGCATGACGATCACGTGGTCGCAATAGTGCATGATCAGTTCCATCTCGTGCTCGACGATCAGGAAGGTCATGCCCTGCCGGTTGAGGTCGGCGATCCGCTCGAACAGGTCGCGCGCCAGGCGCGGATTGACGCCGGCCGCCGGCTCGTCGAGCAGCATCATGCCGGGCGACTGCATCAGGAGCCGCCCGAGCGAGACGAGCTTGCGCTGCCCGCCGGAAAGCGATCCCGCCGGCGTGTCGCGCTTGCCGGTCAGTTCCAGGTAGGCGAGCACCTGCTCGGCCCGCTCCGCCGTCGCCGTCTCCGCCGCGCGTGCCCGCGCGCCGCCGAGGAAACCGGCCGAAACCGTCTCGACCCCGGCGCCGGCACCGGCCACGAGCAGGTTCTCCCAGACCGTCATGCGGGCGAAGAGCCTCGGCGTCTGGAAGCTCCGCAGCAGCCCGCGATGCGCGATGGCCTCCGGGGCGAGCCCTGAAATCCTCTCGCCCTCGAACGCGATCTCGCCCGAGCTCACGGACTGCACACCGCAGATCATGTCCATCATCGTCGACTTGCCCGCCCCGTTCGGGCCGATCAGGCCCGTGATCGTGCCGCGGCGCACCGCGAAGCCGGCACCGTCGACGGCCGACAGCCCGCCGAAATGCCGCGACACGTCCCTGACCTCCAGGATGGTCCGGCCGGCGCCGCCTTCTGCCGCCGGCATGGCGGCCACGACCGGGGCCGGACCGTCCGGCGCCCCGGACGGCGGCGGGGGCGCGCGTCGCAGCCTTTCCGGCACGATGCCCCCCGGAAAGAATCGCACGACGGCGATGAGCAGCAGGCCGATCAGCACGAAGCGCAGCGACGGCAGGAATCCGGGATTGTGCACCGTCAGTTCCTGCAGGCCCGGAATGTCGCCGACGAAGCGGGTGCCCTCGCGAATGACGATCAGCATCAGGGCGCCGGCAAGCGCGCCCCAGTGGTTTCCCGACCCGCCGAGCAGCATGGCGAGCCAGATCTGGAAGGTGATGATCGGCACGAACTGCCCGACATGGACAACGCCGAGGGAATGCGTCCAGAGGCTGCCGGCCGCGCCGCCGAGCGCCCCGCCCAGCATCAGCGCCTTCAGCTTTGCCCGGCCGGTGGCCTTGCCGAGGGCGCGCGCGGCGAGCTCGTCGTCGCGGATCGCCCTGAGCAGCCGCCCGAAGGGCTGCTCGCCGAGCCGGTAGACCAGCGCGAACAGCACCGCGACGATGACGAGGACGAGCACCAGATAGGCTTCCTCGTAGACCGGCCCGGCACCGATCCACCCCTCGGCGGGCCGCGGGACGCTGGCGATCCCGAACTCGCCGCGCGTGAGCCAGTCCTCGTTGGTGAGGACCGCCCGCACCACCTCCGCCATCGCGAAGGTGGCCACGGCCAGGTAGTGCGTCGCGAGCCGTACGCTGACCGCGCCGATGAAGAGCGCCAGGAGCGCGCCGGCGACCGCGGCGGCGACGAGGCCGAACAGGAACGGCTGCCCGAACCCTACGCCGTATTTCGCCGAGGCCGCCACATAGGCAGCGCTCCCCGGCGGCGGCAGCGTGACGATGGCACTGGCGAAGGCGCCGACGGCAAAGAAGGCGACATAGCCGAAATTGATGACGCCGGCGAAGCCGAACTGCATGTTGAGCCCGACGGCCAGCAGACCGTAGATGAGCGTCAGCGTCCCGAGCCCGACGAAGAAGGCGGTCAGATCCATCAGCGCGCCCCTCCGAGAAGCCCGCGCGGCCTGAAGATCAGCACGAGGATGAGAACGACGAATGCGAAGGAATAGGCGTAGTCGGCGGCGACGTAGGTCGCCCCGAGCTCGACAGCGAGCCCGATGACGAGCCCGCCGATCATCGCGCCGTAGGGGCTGCCGATACCGCCGAGCAGCACCGCAGCGAAGACCACGAGCAGGAAGTGCCAGCCCATCTCGGGCTCGATCGTCACCTGCGTGACCGCCAGCAGCACCCCGCCGAGGGCGCCGATCGCGGCGCTGACGAACCAGGTCGCGGAGAGCACGCGCGCGGCGCGCACGCCCGCCGCACGCGCCAGGTCCGGATCGTCGGCGACGGCGCGCATCTTCTTGCCGATCATCGTGTAGCGCAGGACGAGATGGACGGCCAGCATCGCCAGCAGCGCCACCGCCAGCGTGATCACCTGTTCGCGGGGAACGAAGATGCGCCCGAACAGCCACGGCCGCATCAGCGGGACCGGGAAGCGCTCCGGGTTCGAGCCGGCGGTCATCTGCACGAGATTGTTGAGGACGAAGGCGAGCCCGACGCTGGTGACGAGCAGCGGCAGCAGGCCGCGGCGCATCAGCGGGTCGTAGAAGACGCGCGCCAGCACGACGCCGGCAATGCCCACAAGCACCACCGACACGGCGACGGACGGCAGCAGCCCGAGGCCCGCCGACATGATGGCGAGCGTGAAATAGGCGCCGAGCGTCAGGAACTCGCCATAGGCGAAGTTGATGAAGCGCGTGACCCCGTAGGAGAGCGTGAGGCCCACCGCGCAGATGGCGATCACGCCACCGAGCGCGAGGCCGAAGATCAGGGTCTGGACGAAGGTCTGCAAGCTCTGCTCCGAAACGCCGGCCGGACACGAAGCCGTCCGCCCGCCGAAGGCCGTGGCGGAAGCCGGCAGGGGCCGGGGAGGAAAGCGCCGGGCGGTCTTACGCCCGGCGCGGCGGTCACTGGCTCGCCTCGAGCGGCGCGGCCACGCCTATTTCAGGGCGGAGGCCGGCACCGTCGCGACCGTCGTCCACTTGCCGTTCTTCACCTGGCGGATGCCGAACGGGGCGGTGATGTTGCCGTACTCGTCGAAGTCGACCGGGCCGACGAGACCGTTGTAGTTGATCTCCTTGCCGGCCTCGAGCGCCTTCTTGCCCGTGGCGTAGTCCGTGACGACGACCTTGCCGTCGCCGGGATTGGCGACCTTGCGGATGTTCTCGGCGATCGTCTGCCGCGTCACCTTGCCGTCCTTCATCTGGGCGCGAAGCATGGCGAGCGCGACGACGTTCATCGCATCGTAGGTGTTGGTCCCGAAGATCTTCACCTCGTTGCCGCTGTAGGACTTGTAGGTCTTCTCGAAGTCGCGGTTGCGCTGCTGGCTGTCTTCCGAAGCCACTTCCTCCAGCCCGAAGATCCCCTCGACCAGCTGCGGTCCGGCGAGCTTGATGAAGTCGTCGTTCGTCTGGTCCTGCGTCACGAACCAGCCGCCCTGGTAGCCCGACTGGAAGGCGTTGGTCATGATGCGCGCCGAATCCTGCGGCGTCCCGACCAGCACGATGCCGTCCGGCCGGGTGCCCGTAACGTCCTGCACCTCGCTGCGATAGGAAGGCTTGTCGGGGCTGTACTCGACCGTCTTGCCGATCTTCGCGCCGTACTTCCCGAAGGAATTCTGCACCGGCGCCTCGAAGGAAACCATGGCCGGCGACTTGCCGACCATGAGGGCAGGCTTCGTCCACGCCTTCGCGCCGCCGAGATACTTGCTGTCCGTCGCCGCGCGGGCGATCGCGCGCCCGCCGAGCGAATCGGATGGCACGGTGCGGAAGCAGACCGTCTTGCAGGCGTGGTCGAGCGCCGTCGTGCCTGCGGTCGGCGTCACCATCGGCACGCCATTGTCGATGATGAGCTGCTTGGAGCCGCTGAACGACAGCGAGGTCGGCCCGATGAGCGCCAGCGCATTGTCGACGTTGATGAGCTTCTGCGCGGCGGTCGTGCCGGCATCGACGACACCTTCGGTGTCTCCCTGCACGAACGAGATCTTCTTGCCGCCGATGCCGCCGGACTTGTTCACCTGGTCGGCGATCATCTGCGCCACCGGCTGCACGTTCGCGCCGACCCAGGCGTACTGTCCCGTGAAAGGCAGCAGGAGCCCGACCACCAGATTGTCGGCGGCCGCCGCCGGCTGCGCGGCGGCAGCGGCCAGGCCGAGGACGGCAGCGCCCGCGAGCGACGCACGAACAGGATGAATCAGTTTCATTGAATATCCTCCCAGCTTGTTGAATGCGCTTGCCTTCGGAAGAAGGCAGGCAGCCCGCCGCCCGGCAGGCGCGAGCAGGCCGGCAAACAGGCGCCGGCGCGATGGCGTCCCCGCGCCGACGGGCGTCGGCTGTCGAGGTACCGGAGGTTTCGTATGGAAAGCCCGGCGGGGTGTCAACGCCGCCGCTCCCTTGTGGGCGCGACAATGGATGCGCTTGCACACCCGCCCGGCAGGACGCAACCTCTGGCGAAGTGATTCCCGGAAGGACGCCGCCAGTCACATGAAGCACGCCAGGATCCGGAGACTGTCGTTGCCCTTCGCGCCATCGGGGCCGGTCCCCTCATGACGCAGGACGCGAGCCAGGGCGGCCCGCCCCGTCCGGTGATCGGCATCAGCCCGCTGATGCGCCTCATCTACGAGAACGGCGATCCGACACAGCTCTGGAACGCGCTTCTCGCGCGCACCCGGGCGGACCCGGCCGACGCGTCCGCGTGGATGGACATCGCCGTCCTGATGCAGGCCACCGGCAAGCGCGAACAGGCCCTGCAGATCCAGTCGGCGGCGATCACGCTCCAGCCCGTCTGCCATCGCATCTTCGGCACCGGCCGCGGCCCCCGCATCGTCGTCTTCATGACCGCCGGCGACATGATGGCCAACACCCCGGTCGATTTCCTGCTCGAAGGATCCGACGCAACGCTCTTCTACGTCTACCTGGACGCCGCGACCGAACGCATTCCCGACGTCCCGGACGCCGACGCCGCCTTCCTCGCGATCGGGCAGTCGAGCGAAAACCACGCCGTCCTGGCGAACGTCGCGCGGCTGCTTGCGGACTGGAGCGGCCCGCCGGTCATGAACGGCACGCCGGACCGGATCGACGCCCTGACGCGCGACGGCGTCGCCGCGATGCTGGCGGGAGAGCCCTCGCTGCTGGCGCCGGCCACCGTGCGCGCGAGCCCCGCCGCGCTGGCGGAGCTCTCCTCCCCCGGCAGGCCGGTCGGGGAACTGCTTCCCGGCTGCGGGTTTCCGCTCGTCGTGCGTCCCGCCGGAACCCATGCCGGAGAAGGCATGGCGCTGATCGGCGGGCCGGCCGAGCTGGCCGGCCATCTCGCCGCAGCCGGGCCGGGAGACTTCTTCGTCTCGCCCTTCGTCGACTACAGCGGTCCCGACGGCCTGTTCCGCAAGCAGCGGATCGTATTCATCGAGGGCCGGCCCTTCGCCAGCCACATGGCGGTGTCCGAACACTGGATCGTGCACTATCTGAGCGCGGGCATGCTGACGAACCCCCAACGCCGCCGCGAGGAACAGGACTGGATGGAGCATTTCGACACCGGTTTCGCGGTCCGGCACGCCACGGCCTTCGCCGCGCTGAACGAGGCGATCGGGCTTGACTATTTCGGCATCGACTGCGCCGAGACGCCGGACGGCCGGCTGCTCGTTTTCGAGGCGGACGTCGCGATGATCGTGCACGACATGGATTCCGAAGAGATCTTCCCCTACAAGAAGCCCGCCATGCGCAGGCTTTTCGCAGCCTTCCAGCACGCGCTGCTGGCCGGCGGGCGCAGATCCCATGCGCAATAGGATCCGGCGCCTCCTGGACGGCCTTCCGGTCGAGCCCGGCGTGCTGCTGGCGCTCGCCGTGGTCGCCGGCCTCCTGCTGGCGCTCGGCGCGATCATCGAGGATGTCGTGCAGCACGAGAGCGGTGCGTTCGATCGCACGATCCTGCTGGCGCTGCGCACCTCGGGCGACCTGTCGCGGCCCATCGGCCCGGCCTGGCTGGAAGCATCGGTAAAGGACGTCACCGCGCTCGGCAGCCCGACGGCCCTGACGATCCTGACCGTCGTCGCCGTGTCCTATCTCGCCGTCGCGCGCCGCTACAGGCTGGCGCTGGTGACCGGCCTCGCGATCCTCGGCGGAGACATCTTCGAGAAGGCGCTCAAGTTCGCCTTCGACAGGGCCCGCCCGGACATCGTCCCGCATCTCGTGACCGTCCACTCGCTGAGCTTCCCGAGCGGCCACGCGATGCTGTCGACCATCACCTACCTGACGCTCGGAACGCTTCTCGCACGCGCCCAGTCAGAGGCGCGCCTGCGGATCTTCGTCTTCTGCACCGGCCTTCTGATGGCCCTGATGATCGGCACGAGCCGCGTCTATCTCGGCGTGCACTATCCCACGGACGTGCTGGCCGGCTGGTGCTTCGGCTCGCTGTGGGTGTGCCTCTTCTGGCTGATCGCGCGCCGGTACACGAGACACGGCGCGGCAACCGGTCAGCCGGCGAGGGACAGGTAGGCCGAGACGGTGAGCACCGAGAGCACCGTCGACACGAGGATCGCGTTGGAGGTGACCGTCGCCTCGCGGCGGTAGAACTCCGCCAGCATAAAGGGTCCCGTGCCCGTGGGAAGCGCCGCGAGCAGGACCGCCGTATGCACCTGGAGCGCCGGCAGGCGAAAGACGAGCGCCGCAAGCACCCACGTGGCCAGCGGCTGCGCCACCAGCTTGGCGGCGACGAGCGGCAGCGTCGGTCCGCCCGCGAGGCCCGACCTCCCCGACGGCGCCCTGCCCCTTTCGGCGATGAAGAGCCCGATGACGACGAGCGCCGAGGGCGAGGCGGCGGCGCCGAGCAGCTTCAGGAAGGTCTCGGCGACCTGCGGCACCTCGAGCCCGAGCAGCGGCACGGCCGCCCCGAGCGCCGGCGCGAGAAGAAGCGGGTTGCGAACGAGCGAGAGCCCCACCTTCCCGACCACCTTCGCCGGGCGGCGCTCCTCCTGCAGGCCGATCTCGATCAGAAGGATCGCCACGCCGAAGACGATGCAGACCGTGATGATCGCCGCGATGGTCGTCAGCGGCAGCGTCTCCTTGCCGAGCGCCACCAGCGCCAGCGGGAAACCCATGAAGCCCGCATTGGCATAGCCGGCGTTGAGCCCGTCGATCGCCGCGTCGGCAAGCGGCATGCGGCGGATCCGCACCAGGATCGTGACGCCGAAGACGGCGAGGCTGCCGATGCCGAAGGAAAGGATGAAGCCGGGCCGCCACACCTCGGTCCAGTGCGTGTGGGCGACGATGTCGAAGAGCAGCGCCGGCAGGGCCAGGTAGACGACGAAACGGTTGAGTTCCGACACCGAGTGGGGGCCGAGAACCCCGGCGCGCCGCACCAGCCACCCGGCGAGTATCAGGGCGAAGATCGGGATGACCGTCGTCAGGGTCGATAGCATGGGCGAAACCGGGCGTTGAGAGGCCCCGCCCCTCTAGCGCAATTCCAGCAAGAGTGTGAAACGGTTTTTCACCCGGAATTGCGTAAAAACAACGAAATAGAGCATCGAGGGCGATTATGTTTTCACCCGAAATGCTTCAGCGCGTCGCCGGCGCGTTTGCCACGGCAAGTCCGCAGCGCCCGCGAAACGTCCGGCGGCCGTCGCGCGTCAGGCCGGACGGCAGAGCGACTGCAATTCCTCCACCGGCCTGTTCTCGATGCGCGAGAGCACGGCGTGCGCGAGCTCGCGGCCGGCAAGCCGGAAGTCCTCGAACGTCACGATGATCTCCGGGCGGAACCATTGCAGGATCTGCGTCGACTGCTTGGACGCCAGGTCGACGTCGCGACCGAGCCTCAGTCCGACGCTCTCCAGGCCCGGGACAATGCCGATCGGCCCGGCGCCGGATCCGCTGACGAGCCCGTCCGGCCGGTTCGGCCGGGACATGACGGAGGCGACGTAGTCCTTGATCTCCGCCAGCGTGTTGTCGATCGTCACCCCCGAAAGCACGACCTCCTCGACGCCGGCCTCGGCGACGGCGTCGGAGAAGCCCGCCTGCATGTGGCGGTAGTAGGTCAGGTGCTTGGGCGGGCCGATCAGCGCCAGGCGCTTGCGCCCGCGCGCCACGAGCCGCCTGACGGCCTCGGAGGCGAAGGCGTAGTTGTCGAAGTCGTGGTAGGGATGCGGGCCGTTGTGGATCGTCCGCCCGTGGGTGGCGAACGGAAAGTCGTGCTCGAGCATGTAGCGCACGCGCGGATCGTCCGGCTCGGTGCGCGAGATGATGATGCCGTCGGCCGACGCGGTCTCGATGACGTAGCGCACCGGTTCCATCGCGTCCTGCCCGCTGCGGTAGGGCGTCACGATCAGGTGGTACTGCGTCGGGGCCAGCACCTCCGAGATGCCGCAGATGATCTCGCTCGTCAGCCCCATCACCTCCTCCTCGGTGTTGAGGATCAGGCTGATGACGTTGGTCTTGCCGGTCCGCAGGCGCACGCCCGCGCGGTTCGGCCGGTAGCCGATCTGCTTGGCGACCATCCGCACGCGCTCTTTCGTATCCGCGCCGATGTCCGGCGCGTCCTTGAGCGCCCGCGAGATCGTCGTGATCCCGAGGCCCGTCATGTAGGCGATCGTCTTCAGCGTCGGCCGCCCGGGCTGGCCTCGCCCGCCGCTCGCTCCGCCCTTGCTCCCCAGATCAGCCATGATCCTAACTACCTTGTCCCCGATACGAGGGCCACCGGAAAAACCCGCACCCGCGCAGCGACCGGGAGTGCCACCCTACTCCTATTTACTGTAACGATACAGTTTTTAAAGATCCAGCCGCCCCGCGCCCGTCGGGCGGGAGCGCCCCGGGCGCCGGCGCGCTGCGTCTGTCGCCTCGGCGCCACCCCGGCGCGACTCTGTACCGGCAAGAAAGAATATTAATTAACAAAAACAAATAATTAGTCGGATCTTTTCGCTGCTGGTGCGATGGCCTTTCCCGGACGCGGAATCGCCATGTCCGCGCGTCTTTCCGCCTCCTGGCGCGGCCCGGAAATTTTTCGGGCGGACACCGTTGCATCCGGAAATCGTTTCCCTTACGGTCCAGCAGTAACGTTTCAGTTGGGAGGACTTGAGATGCGTTCCATCATTAAGCTGGCCCTGGCCGGCACCGCCCTCGCCATGCTCGCCGGGCAGGCGGCAGCGGCAGAGAAGGCCGAGGTCATCCACTGGTGGACCTCCGGCGGCGAGCACGCCGCCGTGATGCAGTTCGAGAAGGCGTTCGACGCCCAGGGCGGCAAGTGGGTCGACGCGGCCGTCGCCGGCGGCGGCGGCGACGCGGCGCGCACCGACGGCATCAACAGGATCGTCGGCGGCAATCCGCCCGACGCCATGCAGTTCAACACCGGCAAGCAGTTCGACGAACTCGTGCAGAACGGCCTGCTGCGCAACCTCGACCCGCTCGCCGAGAAGTACGGCTGGAAGAAGGTCATCAACCCGGTCGTCCTCAAGGCGGTGATCGAAAGACGGCCACATGTACGGCGTCCCGGTAAACATCCACTCCAACACCTGGCTCTGGTATTCCAGCGACGCCCTCAAGAAGGCCGGCGTCGAGCCGCCCAGGAACTGGGACGACTTCTTCAAGGACGCCGACGCGCTGAAGAAGGCCGGCATCATCCCCCTCGCCCAGTCCGGCGACGCCTGGACCCAGGTGCTGACGTTCTTCAACGTCCTGATCGGCGAGGGCGGCAAGGACCTCTACATGAAGATCGTCAAGGACCGCGACGCCGGCGCGATGAAGTCGCCCGAGTTCAAGAAGGTCGCCGAGACCTTCGGCAAGCTCCGCAACTACGTCGACAACGGCATGCAGGGCCGCCAGTGGAACCAGGCGATCGCGCTGGTCATCCAGGGCAAGGCGGGCTTCAACTTCATGGGCGACTGGGCCAAGGGCGAGATCACCAACGACGGCAAGGTGCCCGGCAAGGACGTCGGCTGCATCGCCGGCCTCGGCCACCACGTCTACTGGGTCGGCGGCGACGTCTTCGTCTTCCCGAAGGCCGCCAAGGACAAGAAGGCGCAGGACCTGCTCGCCAAGGTGATGCTTGAGCCGAAGGTGCAGGTCGCCTTCAACGACAAGAAGGGCTCCGTGCCGGTGCGCTCCGACGTCTCGACCGGTTCGATGGACTCCTGCGCCCAGCGGGGCATCGCGCTCCTGAAGAAGGGCGACTACGTGCCGAGCTCCGACATCCTGATCTCGCCGGACCTCACGGGGTCGCTGACGGACCTCGTCTCCTCGTTCTTCACCAACAAGGACGAGACGCCCGACCAGTTCGTGCAGAACTTCGTGAGCACGATGGCCAAGTGACGGCCCGGGGACCCGGCGGGCGGCGTTTTCGGACGCGCCCGCCGGGTCCCGCCGGCGGTCCCGGACCGGCGGCGGGCAGGTGAACAGTCCGATGGGGAGGTCGTCCGTGAAACGCCGTCGATTGCGCAACGTCGCAGCGCAGGTCGCGCTCGTTCCCTCGTGGCTGATCGTCATTTTCGCCTATGTCGGAACGATCGTCTGGACGATCCGCATCTCCTTCACCAACTCGCACATCTTCCCCCACTACGACTGGGTGGGCTTGAAGCAGTACGACCGCCTCTTCCATACCCATCGCTGGACGATCTCCGTCGAGAACCTGGCGATCTTCGGCGTCATCTTCATCGTCGGCTGCCTCGTCCTCGGCTTCCTGCTCGCCGTCTTCCTCGACCAGAGGATCCGGGGCGAAGGCTTCTTCCGCACGATCTTCCTCTATCCCTACGCCATGTCCTTCATCGTCACCGGCCTCGTCTGGCAGTGGATCCTCAACCCGACCCTCGGCCTGCAGAAGACCTTCCACACCTGGGGCTGGACGAGCTTCAGCTTCGACTGGCTGGCGCGCGGCGACCGGGCGATCTACCTCGTCGGCTTCGCCGGCATCTGGCAGTCCGCCGGCCTCGTCATGGCGATCCTGCTCGCGGGCCTGCGCGGCATCGACGAGGATCTCTGGAAGGCCGCAAGGGTCGACGGCATACCCGCCTGGCGCATCTACCTCAGCGTCGTCATCCCGATGCTCTCGAGCATGTTCGTCACCGCCATCGTGCTCCTCGGCATCGCCGTGGTGAAGGTCTACGACCTCGTCGTCGCGATGACCGGCGGCGGTCCCGGCATCTCGACCGAGGTGCCGGCGAAATTCGTGATCGACTACCTGTTCAACCGGCAGAACATCGCGCTCGCCACCGCCGCCGCGACGGTGATGTTCGTCGCCGTCGTCGTCGTCCTCGGCCCCTGGCTCTACAACCAGTATTTCCGCGGCAGCAAGGCAGGGACGGCATGAGCGGGACCGGAACCACCCCGCGGGGGCCGAAGCCGAAGGGCCTCACCGCCGCCCGCATCGGCATCTACGCCTTCCTCGTCGTCTCGGCGCTGTTCTTCCTGCTGCCCTTCTACGTGATGATCGTCACCTCGCTGAAGACGATGCCGGAGATCCAGCAGGGCGACATCTTCGCCTGGCCGTCGACGGCGACGATCGAGCCGTGGATCGTGGCCTGGTCGAAGGCCTGCACCGGCGTCAACTGCCAGGGCATCCACGTCGGGCTGGTGAATTCCTTCCGGATCATGGTCCCGAGCGTCGTCGTGTCCATCGGCCTCGGCGCGATCAACGGCTACGCCCTCTCCTTCTGGCGCCCGAAAGCCGGCAACGTCGTCTTCGCGATCCTGCTGCTCGGCGCCTTCATCCCGTACCAGGTGTTCCTCTACCCGCTGGTGCGCATGCTCTCGCAGGTCGCCCTCTACAACACCCTGCCCGGCATCATCATCGTCCACACGATCTTCGGCCTGCCGGTGATGACCCTGCTCTTCCGGAATTACTACATCGCCATGCCGATCGACCTCTTCAAGGCCGCGCGCATCGACGGCGGCGGCTTCTGGACGATCTTCCTCCGCCTGATCGTGCCGATGTCCGGCCCGATCCTCGTCGTCGCCACGATCCTGCAGGTCACCGGCATCTGGAACGACTTCCTCTTCGGCCTGATCTTCGCCGGGCGCGAGAACCTGCCGATGACCGTCGAGCTCAACAACGTCGTCAACACCACCACCGGCACGAGGGCCTACAACGTCAACATGGCTGCAACGATCCTCACCGCGCTTGTTCCACTGGTCGTCTATTTCGTCTCCGGCCGCTGGTTCGTGCGCGGCATCGCGGCCGGCGCCGTGAAAGGATGAGCGCGATGGAACACGGCTTGCAAGCCAGGGACCACTCCGTCAGCGTCCGCGAACTCGACATCCGCTTCGGCGCCGTCGAGGTCATCAGGGGCCTGAACCTCGACATCCGGCCCGGCGAGTTCCTCGTGCTCCTCGGCCCGTCGGGCTGCGGGAAGTCGACGCTCCTGAACGCGATCGCGGGCCTCGTCGACATTTCCGACGGCGAGATCTGGATTTCCGGAAAGAACGTGACGTGGGAGGAGCCGAAGGACCGCGGCATCGGCATGGTCTTCCAGTCCTATGCGCTCTATCCGCAGATGTCGGTGGAACGCAACCTGAGCTTCAGCCTCCGCGTCGCCCGCCATCCCAAGGCGGATATCGAGGAGCGCGTGAGGCGGGCGGCGGAGATCCTCCAGATCGAGCCGCTTCTGAAGCGCAGGCCGGCGCACCTTTCCGGCGGCCAGCGCCAGCGCGTGGCGATCGGCCGGGCGCTCGTGCGGGACGTGGACGTCTTCCTCTTCGACGAGCCGCTGTCGAACCTCGACGCCAAGCTGCGCGTCGACCTGCGCGTCGAGATCAAGCGCCTCCACCAGCGGCTCGGAAACACCATGGTCTACGTCACCCACGACCAGATCGAGGCCCTGACGCTCGCCGACCGCATCGCCGTGATGAAGGGCGGCGTCATCCAGCAGCTCGACGATCCGCTGACGATCTACAACAGGCCGCGGAACCTCTTCGTCGCCGGCTTCATCGGCTCGCCGGCGATGAACTTCTTCGCCGGCAGCCTCGTCGATGGAAAGGACGGCATTGCCTTTTCCGGCGAGGGCATCGATGTTTCCCTGCGGGACTATGCAAGCGGCGAAGACCTTGCGGCCGGCCGCAAGGTGGTGCTCGGCGTCAGGCCCGAGCACATCAGGTTCGACGAGGCCGCCGCTGGCCACGCCGGCCGCATCGAGGGCGTCGTCGAGCTGGAGGAACCGATGGGGGCCGACAGCCTCGTCTGGCTGAAGCTGGGCGACCGCTCGGTCTCCGTGCGCTGCTTCTCCGGCAAGCGGTACCGGCCCGGAGACAGGGTCCCGCTCGCCTTCGACATGACCATCGCATCCCTCTTCGACGCCGGGAGCGAGAACCGCATCTGAAGCAATTCCGGCGATTGCGCAAAAAGCAACGAGAGCAATTCCAGCAAAAGTGTGAAACGGTTTTGCGTCCGGAATTGCGCAGGAACAACGAGATAGAGCATCGAAGGCGATTCTGTTTTCACCGGAAATGCTCTGGCGCCACCGGGCGCAGGCCGGCCGCTCTGCCGGTCCGGCCCAAGGAAACTGGCAGGACAGCATGAAGACCCACGCCGCCACGGGCGTCCACGAACTCGCAGGCGAATGGCAGCTGGAAGACACCGCCGGCGAACACCGGGCGGCGATGACGCTTCCCGGCGACGTTCACAGCGCATTGCAGGCCGCCGGCCTCATTCCCGATCCCTATGCCGGCCGCAACGAGTACGACGTCCGCTGGGTCGCCGACCGGGACTGGCGCCTGACGAGGACCCTCGTCCTGAGCGAAGAGGATGCGGCCTCGCCCGACTGGTATCTGGACATCGAGGGCCTCGACACCGTCGCCACGGTCGCCGTCAACGGCCATGTCGTGCTGGAGGCGCAGAACGCGTTCCGCCGCTACCGGCCGGACGTCGGCGACCTGCTGAAGGCCGGGGAGAACCGCATCGAGATCCTCATCCGGTCGAGCCTGCAGGCCGCCGCCGCGAGGCAGGCGGCGCAGCCCTTCCGCGTGCCCTGGAGCAAGGACAATTCGCCGCTGCCGAACGGCAACATGCTGCGCAAGCCGCAATGCCATTTCGGCTGGGACTGGAACATCGCGATCGCGCCGCTCGGGCTTTACGGCTCTGTCGCGCTGAAGCGCCTCGACACCTGCCGCATCGAGCACGTCACCACGTCGCAGCGCCATTGCGACGGCAAGGTCGAGCTCGTGGTGAGCGTCGGCTTCCACGCGAAAGGCGCGGCCACCGTGCCGGTCAGGCTGGAAATCGCCGGCGTCGTGCGCGACGTCGACTGCGTGCTGGCGGCCGGCGACACGACCGCCTCCGAGACGCTGACGATCGAGAACCCGGAGCTCTGGTGGCCGGCCGGCTCCGGCGGCCAGCCGCTCCACACGCTGTCGATCGACACCCCCTTCGAACATTGCGAACGCAGGATCGGCTTCCGCGACATCCGACTGATCGACGAGCGGGACGACGCCGGCCGCCGCTTCGCCTTCGAGGTCAACGGCCGCGAGGTCTTCTGCAGGGGCGCCAACTGGATCCCCGCCGACGCCCTGTTCTCGCGCACCGGCACGGAGAAGACCGAAGCGCTGCTGCAGTCCGCCGTCGATGCCCACATGAACATGATCCGGGTCTGGGGCGGCGGCTTCTACGAGGCCGACTGGTTCTACGACATCTGCGACCGGCTCGGTCTCATGGTCTGGCAGGACTTCATGTTCGCCTGCAACCTCTACCCCTCGACGCCTGAATTTCTTGCGGAAGTGGAGGCCGAGGCGGATTACCAGGCGCGACGGCTTTCCACCCATCCCTGCATCGCGCTCTGGTGCGGCGACAACGAGCTCGTCGGCGCCCTCGGCTGGTTCGAGGAGTCCCGGAAGGATCGCGACCGGTATCTCGTCAGCTACGACCGGCTCAACCGGACGATCGAACAGGCGCTGAAGCGCGCCGTTCCGCAGGCGCAATGGTGGCCGTCGAGCCCCGCCTCCGGAGTTCTCGACTTCGGCGACGCCTGGCACGAGGATTCCTCCGGCGACATGCACTTCTGGTCGGTCTGGCACGAGGGAAAGTCGTTCGACCACTATCGCACGGTGAAGCCCCGCTTCTGCTCCGAATTCGGCTTCCAGTCCTTCACCTCGCGGCCGGTGATCGACACATTCGCAGGCGAAGGCGACATGAACATCTCCTCCCCCGTGATGGAGCAGCACCAGAAGAACGCCGGCGGCAACGCCCGCATCGCCGAGACGATGTTCCGCTATTTCCGCTATCCCGAAGGCTTCGACAACTTCGTCTACCTGAGCCAGATCCAGCAGGGGCTGGCGATCCGCACGGCGGTCGACTACTGGCGCTCGCTGAAGCCCCATTGCATGGGCACGCTCTACTGGCAGCTGAACGATACGTGGCCGGTGGCCTCCTGGGCGAGCCTCGACCATGGCGGCCGCTGGAAGGCGCTGCACTACATGGCCCGGCGGTTCTTCCGGCCGGTCAACGTCGTGGCCGTCCCCGCCGCCGACGGTCGGACCTTCCAGTTCTCCGCCGTCAACGACACGGCAGGCCCCGTCGGCATCGACCTCAAGGTCTTCGCGCTCGATCCCGGCGGCCGGAGCGAGGAGATCTACTCGGGCCACCGCGAGTGCGGCACCGACCACGCCGCGACCATGGCGGAGGTTCCCGCATCGGCCGTGCCGCCGGGATGGATCCTGCTCTACCGCTGGCGGGCGTCGAACGGGATGGAGGGCGGCGAGCATCTCGTCCCCGGCACCTACAAGGCCCTTGACCTGAAACCCGCCGCGCTGAAGATCGAGACGGAGAGCGGCCCCGACGGTTCGGCGAGCGTCACCATCAGCGCCGCCAGCCCGGCGCTCCACGTCATGCTGGAGACCAGGGCGGAAGGCCGCTTTTCCGACAACGCGGTCGACGTGCTGCCGGATTCGCCGGTCACGCTCCGCTTCACCCCGTCCCGTGGAGGCGGCGGCGCGCCGGACGACCTGCGCGCCTACGACCTCCAGGCCAGCTCGGCCATCCCGGCCAGAGGAGACAGCAAGCCATGAACCGATCCGATATCAACGAAATCATCCGTGAGAGCGACCGCTTCATCCGCTCCTTCGGATACGTCATGCCGCCCTTCGCCTACTGGTCGCCCGAGGAGATGAGGAAGCGCACCGGCGACGACGCCGCCGCGATCCGCGACGCCCGCCTCGGCTGGGACATCACCGACTACGGCGAGGGCCGCTTCGCCGATCTCGGCCTGTTCCTCTTCACCGTGCGCAACGGCCGGCAGGAGGACCTGAAGAACGGCAGCGGCATGCTCTACGCCGAGAAGATCATGATCTCGCGCAAGGACCAGATCTCCCCCATGCACCGACACGTCGTCAAGGCGGAGGACATCATCAACCGCGGCGGCGGCACGCTCGTCCTCGAACTCTTCGATTCCGCCCCGGACGGTTCTCCCGACGAGGCCGCGCCGGTGACGGTGCCGACCGACGGCGTGCTGCGCAGGATGGGCGCCGGCGGCCGCCTCAAGCTCGCGCCCGGCGAGAGCGTCACGCTGCTGCCCGGCATCTGGCACGCCTTCTGGGGCGAAGGCGCCGACGTGCTGATCGGCGAGGTTTCCACCGTCAACGACGACCTGACCGACAACATCTTCCGCGAGCCCATCGGCCGCTTTTCCACCATCAGCGAGGATACAGACCCCCTTCATCTCCTCGTTTCCGACTACGACAAATGGCTCTAGAGGAGGCCCGCGTCCGATGACCGACTTCAACTACCAGCTCTACAGTTCCCGCAACCACGGACCGGTTTCCGAGACGCTCAAGATGCTCGCGAAGGCCGGCTATGCCGGCGTCGAGGGCTACGGCGCGCTCTATGCCGGCCTCGACGAGAGCGGGCTCAGCCAGTTCCGCACCGACCTGGAGACCAACGAACTGACGATGCCCACCGCCCATTTCGGGCTCGACATGATCGAGGGCGAACCCGCCCGGACCATCGCGATCGCCAACGCCCTCGGCATCAGGACGATCTACTGCCCCTTCCTCATGCCCGACGACCGGCCGTCGGACGCCGGAGGCTGGGCCGCCTTCGGCAGGCGCCTCAACAAGGCGAGCGAGCCGATCCTCGATGCCGGCATCGCCTTCGGCTGGCACAATCACGACTTCGAGTTCGCGAGGCTCTCCGACGGATCCATGCCGATCGAGCACCTCTTCGGCGGCGGCCCGAACCTCGAATGGGAAGCCGACATCGCGTGGGTCGCGCGCGGCGGCGCCGACCCGTTCGCGTGGATAGACAACTACGCCAGCCGCATCACCGCGGTCCACGTCAAGGACATCGCGGCGCCCGGCGAGAACGCCGGGGAGGACGGCTGGGCCGATGTCGGCCATGGCACACTCCCCTGGAAGGACCTGATGGAACGCCTGCGCCAGACGAGCGCCCGCCATTTCATCATGGAGCACGACAAGCCGAGCGACGACGGGCGCTTCGCCACCCGCTCGATCGAAGCTGCAAGAAGATACTGAGGACACACATGACCAGGGAACTCGGCGTCGGGATCGTCGGCTGCGGCAACATCTCGGCCACCTATTTCAACTATGCGCCGCTCTTCAGGGGAATCCGCGTCGTCGCATGCGCCGACATCGATCCGGCCGCGGCCGGGGCGCGCGCCGCCGAGTTCGGCGTTACGGCAGCGGGCGTCGATGAACTGCTGGGCGACCCGGCGATCGACCTCGTCATCAACCTGACGATCCCGGACGCGCACTTCCGGGTAACGAAGGCGGCGCTGGAAGCCGGCAAGCACGTCTATTCCGAAAAGCCCCTCGTGCTTACCCTGGAGGAAGGCGAGACGCTCCGGGCCCTCGCCCGGGAAAAGGGCCTCGCCATCGGCAGCGCCCCCGACACCTTCCTGGGCGGCGCCCACCAGCACGCCCGCGCGGCGATCGACGAGGGCATGGTCGGGCGCATCGTCGCCGGCACCTGCCATGTCATGAGCCACGGCATGGAGCACTGGCATCCGAACCCGGACTTCTTCTTCAAGCCGGGCGCCGGTCCCGTCCTCGACATCGGGCCGTACTACGTGGCCAACCTGATCAACCTCATCGGGCCGGTGAAGCGGGTGGCCGCCCTCGCGTCGATGGCGAGCCCGACCCGCACCATCACCTCGCAGCCGCGCGCCGGCGAGACGATCACCGTCGAGACGCCGACCAACATCCACGCGCTGCTGGAGTTCGAGCAGGGTGCGACCATCACGCTCTCGGCGAGCTGGGACGTCTGGGCCCACCGCCACGCGCCGATGGAACTCTACGGCACGGAAGGCTCGATCTTCCTGCCCGATCCGAACTTCTTCGGCGGCAAGGTCGAGGTCGGCCAGCACGACGGGGCGATCGCCCCGCTCGAGGAATGGGAACACCCGCTCGGCATCCCCAACCAGCAGCACAAGCAGGGCATGATGGCCAACTACCGCACAGCCGGGCTGGCGGACATGGCGCTGGCGATCGTCGAGGGCCGCGACCCGCGCTGCTCGCTGGACCGCGCCCTGCACGGGATCGACGTCATGACGTCGATCCTGAAGTCCGGCGCGGGGCACTGCTTCGTCGAGCTCTCGACCACCTGCACGCGCCCCGCCGCGCTCGGCGTCGAGGAAGCCCGCGCACTGCTGAGGAACTGACACGCACAGGAGGACACCGATGCCCTGGCATCCAGCCGAAGACCGCTACGAAAGAATGAGGTACAACCGCTGCGGCCGCAGCGGCCTGAAGCTGCCGGCCATCTCGCTGGGGCTCTGGCACAATTTCGGCGGCGACACCGCGCACGACCGCAAGCGCGCCATCTGCCGGACCGCATTCGACCTCGGCATCACCCATTTCGACCTCGCCAACAACTACGGGCCGCCGCCGGGTTCGGCCGAGGAAGCCTTCGGCGAGATCCTGAGGACGGATTTCGCCGGCTTGCGCGACGAGATCGTCGTCTCGTCCAAGGCCGGCTACGGCATGTGGCCCGGCCCCTACGGCGAATGGGGCAGCCGCAAATACATGATCGCGAGCTGCGACCAGAGCCTGAAGCGGCTGGGCCTGGACTATGTGGACATCTTCTATTCCCACCGCTTCGATCCCGACACGCCGCTCGAGGAGACGATGCGGGCGCTCGACCATATCGTGCGCTCCGGCAGGGCGCTCTACGCCGGCATCTCGTCCTACAACTCCGAGCGCACGCGGGAGGCCGTCGCGATCCTGAAGGATCTCGGCACGCCCTGCCTCATCCACCAGCCGAGCTATTCGATGATCAACCGCTGGGTGGAGGAGGACGGCCTCCTGGCGACCCTGGAGGACCTCGGCGTCGGCTCGATCGTCTTCTCGCCGCTCGCCCAGGGCATGCTGACCGACAAGTACCTCGACGGCATCCCCGACGACAGCCGCGCGGCACAGAACAAGTCGCTGCAGTCCGGTTTCCTCACCGACCGCAACATCGCGAACATCCGCAACCTCAACGCCATCGCCGGGCGCCGCGGCCAGACGCTGGCGCAGATGGCCCTCGCCTGGGTGCTGCGCGGCGGCCACGTGACGACGGCGCTGATCGGTGCCAGCCGCCCGGAACAGGTCGAGGACTGCGTCCGGGCCCTCGAAAATCCGGAATTCACCGATGAGGAACTCGCCGAGATCGACAGCTACGCCCGCGAGGCCGACATCAACCTGTGGGCGGCTTCGGCCGAACGCCGGGGACCGCCGCGCAAATAGGCAGCCGGGCACAGCCGGCGCGGGCTCTCGCAAATGCGGCCCCGCCGGGGCGGGGCCGCTGTCTTGCGCGGATGGAAGGGATCAGCCGCTCAGAACGGCGAGTCCTTGAAGTAGTAGTCCATCGCATTGTCCTTGGTGACCAGCGTGGCGTCGAGGATGAACTTGCCGCGCACCGGCGCCTGGTCGTAGAAATGCGCCGCGGTCAGGTCCATCGCCGTGGCGATCATCGACGGCGGATAGAGCACGTCGACGGGCACCATCTTGTCGCCGTCGGCGACCCGCTTGATCATGTCCTTCATGCCGGCGCCGCCGACGACCATCTTGATGTCGCTGCGGTTGGCCTGCTTGATCGCCTCCAGCACGCCGACCGCCATGTCGTCGTCCTGGCACCAGACGGCGTCGATCTTCTGGTACTTGGTCAGGAAGTCCTGCATCACCTTGAAGGCGTCGTCGCGCGACCAGTTTCCGTACTGGCGGTCGAGGACGTTGATGCCGCTGCCCTTGATCGCGTCGTTGAAGCCCTTCTGGCGCTCTTCGTCGATGACGATGGGCAGGCCGCGGATGACGACGATGTCCGCCTTGCCGAGTTCCTTCTTCATGTACTCGCCGGCAACGTGGCCGAGGCCGTAGTTGTTGCCCGCCACGTAGAGGTCGGAGACCGAGTTGTCGGACAGCGCCCGGTCGACCACCGTGATGAAGATGCCATGGCCCTTCACCTGCCGGATCGGGTCCGTCAGCTCGTCGGAATTGTGCGGCAGCGTCACCAGCGCGTCGATGCCCTGGGTCGTCAGGTCCTCGAGCGCGTTGGCCTGGTCGGCCCCGTTCGGCGAGGTCTTCACGATCACCTTCAGCCCCGGATACTTCTTCTCGAGAAGCTTGGCCTCGCGCTGCGCGTGCCAGACGACGCCGCCGGTCCAGCCGTGGTCGGCGGTCGGCACCGAGACGCCGATGGTGAAGTCCTTGGCCTGCGCCGGCAAGAGCGGCGTCACCACCGCCATGGCCAGGGCGGCAAGGCCCGCAGTCAACAGTCTTCGCATTTCGACTCTCCCTCTTCGCTGCGGGCCGATTGAAAGGATGGCCCGCTCTTCCCGTCCGGAAGCGACTGCTTCCGCGCAACCGTCCGGCCGCTTCGCGTTCTCCCCGCGGCCGGCACGCCTGTCCGTTCACCGCCTGCGCATCAGCGAGCGCTGCATGAGCATGGCGATGATGATGATGGCGCCCTGCACGGCGCCGATCAGGTACTCCGACACGAAGTTCGACAGCACCATGATGTTGCCGACGATCTCCAGCATGAAGGCACCGCAGATCGAGCCCCAGATGCGCCCGACCCCGCCCCTCAGCGCGGTGCCGCCGATGACGACGGCGGTGATCGCCTGCAGTTCCCACAGCAGGCCCGTCGTCGTCGTGGAGGCGCCGAGCCGCGGCACGTAGCAGATCACGGCGATAGCGACGCAGACGCCCTGGATGACGTAGGTCAGGGCGCGCACGCGGCTCACCCCGATGCCGGAATAGCGGGCCACGTCCTCGTTCGAGCCGACGGCGAGCACGTGGCGCCCGAAGGTCGTCCTGTAGAGCAGGAACGCCCCGGCGAGGCCGACCGCGGCGATGATCCACACAGGCACCGGGACGCCGAGGATGTCGCCGTTGTAGACCGGCCGCAGCATGTTGCGGATGTCGTGCGACTTCACCGCGATGGACCCGCCGTCGGCCATCCAGACGGTCACCGACCGGAAGATGGCCATCGTGCCGAGCGTCACGATGAACGGCTCTATCCGCCCGAGCGTCGTCACCGCGCCGTTGAGAAGCCCGCAGAGCGCGCCGACGACGACCGCCGCCGCGAAGGCCGCGGCGATCAGCCCGTATCCCTCCGCAACGTAGCCGCCGTTGAGGAACAGGATCATCACGCCGGCCACGAAGGCCGTCATCGAGCCGACCGAGAGGTCGAGCCCGCCCGCCGAGATGACGAATGTCGCCCCCACCGCGATGATCGCGATGAACGAGCAGCGCGTCGCCACGTTGAGCACGTTGTTGACGGAAAGAAAGTTGTGGTTGACGAAATAGCCGAGGACCATCAGCAGCGCCAGCGCGACGAACGGCGCGACCGCCGCAAGGTCCATCTCGGCGAGGCGGGTGCCGAAGCTGCGCCTCCCGGCCGTGCCTTCCCGCTCCAGTGTTCCCTCGCTCATGCCGGCAATGCCTCCGCTGGAAGTTCCTCGCGGCTCTTCAGCCCGGTCGCATAGACGACGATCTCCGCTTCCGTCATCGCGTCACCCTCCACCTCTCCGACGATCCGCCCGCCGCGCATCACCAGGATGCGGTGGCAGATGCCGATCAGTTCCTGCATTTCGGACGAGACCACGATCACCGCCTTGCCCGACCGCGCGAGCTCGCCGATGAACCGGTAGATCTGCCCCTTGGTACCGATGTCGATGCCGCGCGTCGGCTCGTCGATGACGACGATCGCCGGCTCCGCCAGCATCATCTTGGCAAGCAGCAGCTTCTGCTGGTTGCCGCCGGAAAGCTGCCCGGCCAGCAGATCGAGCCTCGGCGCCCGGATGTCGAACGCCTCGACGGCGTGGGCGAGCGCCTCGCCTTCCCTCCTGCGGTCGATCATCGGCCCGCGGGTGAAGCGTGCGAGCGTCGCGAGCGTCAGGTTGGTCCGCAGGTCCTTGGCAAGCAGCAGGCCCTTGCCCTTGCGGTCCTCGCTCAGATACGCGATGCCGGCCGCCAGCGACTGCCGCGCGGAGCGGAAGTGGACCGGCCGCCCCCTGACCCGGACATCGCCGCTGCCGGGCCGCAGCCCGACGATTCCTTCCATCAGTTCGGTGCGCCCGGCGCCGACGAGCCCGGCGAAGCCCAGGATCTCGCCTTTGCGGAGCGTGAAGCCCGCGTCCGACACGTAGCCCGGCACCGAGAAGCCGGCGACCTCGAGCACGGTCTCGTCCCCGGCGGTGTCATTGCGGTCGGGATAGAGTTGCGACATGTCGCGGCCGACCATCAGGCGCGCCATCTCGACCGGCGGGAGCCCGGATGCCGGCCGCGTCGCGACGAGGTGCCCGTCGCGCAGCACCGTCACCCGGTCGGCGATCTCCGAGACCTCCGGCAGCCGGTGCGAGATGTAGAGGATCGCCTTGCCCCGCGCCCTCAGGTCGCGGATGACGGCGAGCAGCGCCTTCGTCTCGAACGGCGTCAGCGAGGCTGTCGGCTCGTCGAAGATGACGACGCGGTGCGGCACCTGCAGCGCCCGCGCGATCTGCACGAGCTGCCGCCGGGCGATCGACAGGCTCGAAGCCACGGCCTTCGGGTCGATCTCGGCGCCGAGTTCACGCAGCGCCTCGGCCGACTTCCGGTTCATCGCGCGGTCGTCGACCGTAAGGCCGCGCGTCAGCTCGCGCCCCATGAAGATGTTCTGCGCCACCGTCAGGTGCGGTGCGAGCAGGATCTCCTGGTGGACGAGCACGATGCCGCGGCCCTCCGCGTCGACCGGGCCGGAAAAGGAAACGGGCTCCCCGTCGATCGCGATCGTCCCGCGGGTCGGCTGAAGGTGCCCGGCCATCAGCTTCATCAGCGTCGACTTTCCGGCGCCGTTCTCGCCGACGACCGCATGCACCTCGCCGGCCGAAAGCGTCAGGTCGATCCCGCTCAGCACCTCCACCGGGCCGAACGCCTTGGCGATGCCCCTGGCTTCGAGAACCGGATTCGATGCATGAGCGGGATCGCGGGCCTCCTCCATCTAGACCTCCGTCCACACGCCGCCGTTCTTCGACGATTCCACCGCCGCTGCGATGAACTTCATGCCGTCCAGCCCGTCCCCGACGGTCGGGTGGATCACGCCGCCCGGCGCCGGGTCGCCGGCGCGCGCCGCGATGATCGCCAGCGCGGCCTCGCTGTAGATGTTGGCGAAGCCTTCGAGGTAGCCCTCCGGATGGCCCGGCGGCACGCGGCTGATCCGGTTCGCCTCCTCCCCCGCGCCCGCGCCGTTACGCGTGATCAGGCGCTTCGGCTCGCCGAAGGGGGTGTGCCAGAGATAGTTCGGGTCTTCCTGCGCCCATTCCAGCCCGCCCCTCGTCCCGAACACCCTGAGCTTCAGGCCGTTCTCGTTGCCCGGGGCGACCTGGCTCGCCCAGAGCATGCCCTTGGCGCCGCCCTCGTAGCGCATCAGGATCTGGACGTCGTCGTCGAGCCGCCGCCCGGGCACGAAGGTGGTCAGTTCCGCGCAGAGCTCCCTCGCCCTGAGCCCGGAGACGAAGCAGCCGAGGTTGTAGGCGTGGGTGCCGATGTCGCCGATCGCCCCGCCCGCGCCCGAGCGGGCCGGATCCGTGCGCCACTCCGCCTGCTTGAGGCCGGTTTCCTCGGCCTTCTCGGTCAGCCAGTCCTGCGGGTATTCCGCCTGCACCAGCCGGATCTCGCCGAGCACGCCGTCGCGCACCATCGCACGGGCCTGCCGGACCATCGGATAGCCGGTGTAGTTGTGCGTGAGCACGAACAGCTTGCCGGTCTTTGCCACCAGCTCGACGAGTTCCTCCGCTTCCGAAACCGTGGTCGTCATCGGCTTGTCGCATATGACGTGGATGCCGGCATGGAGGAACGCCCGCGCGGCCGGCGCGTGGACGTGGTTCGGCGTGACGATCGACACCGCCTCGATGCCGTCCTCGCGCGCCGCCTCCGCCTTCGCCATGTCGAGGAAGTTGGCGTAGCTGCGCTCCGGCGCGATGCCGAGCTCCCTCGCCGAGGCGCTCGCCCGGTCCGGGTCGGAGGAAAGCGCGCCGGCGACCAGCTCGAAGCGGTCGTCCATGCGCGCGGCGATGCGGTGGACGGCGCCGATGAAGGCGCCCTGCCCGCCGCCGACCATGCCGAGGCGTATGCGCCCGCCGACCGCCGTGTCCCTGCTTCCGCTAATGGCCATGGTGCTGTACTCCCGTGAAATCAGTCGAGGCCGAGGATGCGGCGGTTGGCGCTCTGGTCCGTGCCGGAGCCGACGAAATCGTCGAAGGCATGTTCCGTGACGCGGATGATGTGCGCGGCGATGAACTCCGCCCCCTCTCGCGCGCCGTCCTCCGGATGTTTCAGCGCGCATTCCCATTCGAGCACAGCCCACCCGTCGAAGTCGTGCGCGGAGAGCTGCGAGAAGATGCGGCCGAAATCGACCTGCCCGTCGCCGAGGGAACGGAAGCGCCCGGCCCGGTCGACCCAGGACTGGTAGCCTCCATAGACGCCCTGCCGGCCGCTCGGGACAAACTCCGCGTCCTTGACGTGGAAGGCGCGGATGCGCTCGTGGTAGATCTCGATGTACTCGAGGTAGTCGAGCTGCTGCAGCACGAAGTGCGAGGGATCGTAGAGCAGGTTCGCGCGCGGGTGCCCGTGGACGCGCTCCAGGAACATCTCGTAGGACACGCCGTCGTGCAGGTCCTCGCCCGGATGGATCTCGAAGCAGGCGTCGACGCCCTGCTCGTCGCAATAGTCGAGGATCGGCTTCCAGCGCAGCGCCAGCTCGTCGAACGCCGCCTCGATCAGGCCGGCCGGCCGCTGCGGGAACGGGTAGAGGAACGGCCACGCGAGCGCGCCCGAAAAGGTCGGCATCCCCGAGAGACCCATGTGGCGGGAGGCGCGCGCCGTGCGCTTCAGCTGGTCGACGGCCCATTCCTGGCGCGCCTTGGGATTGCCGTGCACCTTCGCCGGCGCGAACCCGTCCAGCATCTCGTCATAGGCGGGATGGGCGGCGACGAGTTGTCCCTGCAGGTGCGTCGAAAGCTCCGTCACGGCCAGCCCGTGCTGCTTCGCCGTGCCGACGATCTCGTCGCAGTAGTCCTTGGAGTCCGAGGCCTTCTCGATGTCGATCAGCCGTTTGTCCCACGCCGGGATCTGCACGCCCTTGTAGCCGAGCGAGGCCGCCCATCCGCAGATGGAATCGAACGAGTTGAACGGCGCCGCGTCGCCGGCGAACTGGGCCAGGAAGATGGCCGGTCCCTTGATCGTCTTCATGAGTTCTTCTCCAGTCGGTTTCAATCCGGAACGTCCGGGACGCCCTGCGAATATCTCAGCTGTCTACGTCTTTTGGCGTACGCACCTCATTACATGATCGCTCACGGCATGTTGTCCCGCAGGTATATGTCCATGCGGATCCGCTCCTGACCCGGCACGATCGGCCGCCCCTCGCGCAGCGCCAGCAGGATGCGGAACGTGCTGCGCGACATGTGGCCGACGTCCTGGCTGATCACCGCGTCGACGGTGCCGCGGATCAGGTGGCGGCGCGTCGAGGGGACGAGTTCGTGGGCCACGTAGATGATGTCCCGCGCCTTGCCCGCCTCCTGCAGCGCCGCGATGACGCCCGCCTGCCCGCCGCCGGTGTTGTAGATCGCGATCAGGTCGCCATGCCCGGCGATCAGCTCGCGCGCCGCCGCCTGTACCAGGGCGGCGTCGTCGCGGGCCTCGCGCACGGGCAGCACGCCGAGACCCGGATACTCGTTGGCGAGCACCTGCTCGAAACCCGACCGCCGCTCGAAATGGTCCCGCAGCGCAAGCGAGCCCACGATCAGCCCGACGGGGCCGCTGCGCTTGCAGGAGAACCGCCCGATCAGCGAGGCGGCCGTGCGCCCGGAAGCGAAATTGTCCGTTCCGACGAAGTGCCTGCGGCGCGAACGCGGCACGTCCGAGACGAGGGTGACGACCGGCACGTCCGCATCGGCAAGGGCGTTCACCGCCTCCGTCACCGCCGGGTGATCGAGGGCGACGACCGCGAGGCCGTCGATATCGCGCGGCAGTGCCTCGATCGCCGCCGCGAGCGCCTCGCCGTCGAACGTATCGACCTGGTGCACCTGCAGCCCGGCACGCTCGCCGGCCGCGCGCTCGCCCATGTCGCGGAACTCCTGGGCCAGGGCCGCCATGAACTCGTTGCCGCCGCTCGGCAGCATGATGCGGAAATCGTAGTTGCGGCCGCGCGCCAGCCGCGAGGCATGCTGGTCGGCGAAATAGCCGAGGCGCTCGATCGTCGCCACGACGCGTTCCACCGTGCGCGCGCGGACGCCCGCCCTGCGGTTCACGACCCGGTCGACCGTGGCAAGGCTGACGCCCGCCTCCCTGGCGACGTCCTCGAGCGTCGTCTTCGGCATTCCGGATCGTCCTCCCGCGCCGGACTCTAGCCGCGAACGGAGAACCCGACAAGCGAAAATGAAGGGTTTTGCGGTACGCACTGCAAGCGCCCCGCGGCACCGGCCCGCGCGGCCCGCGACCGCGGGACCTGGCCCTCGTCCCGCCGGCCGACGTCCCTTCGGCGCGAATTGATTTTCGCTGGACCCGGTATCGTGTTCAGATGCCCGGGAACGGCAGGCGCCGGGAGGAAAGGACAGGACGGCCATGCACGACGCGACGATGGACGACAGGATCTCCGGGGTGCTCTCCAGCTACCACCGGATGATACAGGCCGACGGCCTCGCACCGCCCCTGCCCGGCTTCGCCGAAGGGGAACAGGACCGCAGCCTGCGTCCGGTCGGGCCCGAGGTCGGCCGGCTCGTCAACATCCTCGCCCGCAGCCTCGAGCGGCCGGTCATCCTGGAACTCGGCACCTCCTACGGCTATTCGGGCATCTGGCTCGCCGAGGCCGCCAGGGCCTCCGGCGGCCGGCTGATCACCATGGAAAGGGACGCCTACAAGGCCGACTTCGCCCGCACGATGGCGACCGAGGCCGGGCTCGCCGAAGTGGTCGACTTCCGGGTGGGAGACGCCGTCGCGATGATCGGCGACCTGCAGGAGACCGTCGACTTCGTCCTGCTGGACCTGTGGAAGGACCTCTACGTCCCGTGCCTCGAGGCCTTTTTCCCGAAGCTCGCCCCCGGCGCTCTCGTCGTCGCCGACAACATGATCTGGCCGGAAACGGAGGGCGCGCGCCTCTACGGGCAAGCCATCCGGACGAAACCGGGCGTCAGCACCGTGCGGCTCCCCGTCGGCCAGGGCATCGACCTGAGCCGCCTCGAACCGGGCAGTCCCCGCGCCGGCTGAACCCGGCCGGTGCCGCGGGCCCGGCTCCGCCGCCGCGCAACCTGCCGGACCCCGCGTCCGGGCATGGCGGCTCACTCCGCCCCGACTGCCGTCTCGGAAATCAGTTCCCCCGTCTGCGCGTCGATGCTCGCAAGGCTGACCCGGTAGCCCCAGAGCCGGTTGATGTGCCTGAGCGTCGCATCCAGCCCCTGTTCCGACAGGAGAACGCCGTTCCTCGCGGTGTGGTGCAGCCGCAGGTGCCGGTCCCCGAGCAGGTCGACGTCGGCCACCTGGATGTCGGGCTGGTTCGCGCTCACGTCGAGATTGTCGGCGAGGCTCGCGCGCACCCGCTCGTAGCCGCGCTCGTCGTGGATCGCCGAAACCTCGTAATGGTCGCGCGCGGCATTGTCGCCCAGTGCGAAGAGCCGCAGCTTGCGGATGAGGTGCGGGCTCAGGAACTGCCGCACGAACGACTCGTCGCGGTGGTTCGCCCAGGCGTCGATCAGCGTGCCTGTCGGGTCGCCGTTGCCGGCGATGTCGGGGAACCAGTCCCTGTCCTCGCCGGTCGGCTCCGTGCAGACGCGCTCGATGTCCTGCATCATCGCGAAGCCCAGCGCGTAGGGATTGATCGCCGAGTAGCGCGGGTCGTCGAAATGCGGCTGGAACACCACGTTGGCGTGGCTGGCGAGGATTTCCAGCATCGTGCCTTCCCCGACCCGGCCACGGTCGAACAGCGTGTTCATGATGGTGTAGTGGCTGTAGGTCGCGCACCCCTCGTTCATCACCTTGGTCTGGCGCTGGGGATAGAAGTACTGCGCCACGACGCGCACGATCCTCAGGATCTCCCGCTGCCATGGCTCGAGGATCAGGCTGTTCTTCTCGAGGAAATAGAGCAGGTTCTCTTCCGGCAGCTTGAGCGCGCGCTTGCGCTCCTGCGCCTCGCTTTCCGCCTCGGTCGGGTCTTCGCCCTCCTTGCGCTGCGGCAGGGTGCGCCACAGGTCGTTGAAGGTCTTCTCCTCGTATTCCAGCCGCTCGCGCAGCCGTTCCCGCTCGCGCTCCGAAGACAGGCGCGGCGGCCGGCGATAGCGGAACACGCCCTGGTCCATGATCGCATGGGCGGCATCGAGGATGGATTCCACGGCTGCCAGCCCGTGCCGCTCCTCGCAACGCGCGATGTAGCGCTTGGCGAACTCCATGTAGGAGAGGATGGCGTTGGCGTCCGTCCACTGCCGGAACAGGTAGTTGTTCTTGAAGAAGTGGTTGTGGCCGAAGGCGGCATGGGCCGTCACCAGCGCCTGCATCGCCATCGTGTTCTCCTCCATCAGGTAGACGATGCAGGGATTGGAGTTGATGACGAGTTCGTAGGCGAGGCCCCTCCGGCCCTTCCTGTAGGCTGTCTCCTCGTGCACGAAGTGCTTGCCGAACGACCAGTGCCGGTACATCAGCGGCAGGCCGATCGAGGAATAGGCGTCGAGCATCTGCTCGGAGGAGATGATTTCCATCTGGTTCGGGTAGACGTCGAGCTTCATGTCCTCGAGCGCCACCTCCTCGATCGCGTCATAGGTGCGCGACAGCGTGTCGAAATTCCAGTCGGAGCTCTCGAAGAGCAGGCCGGCGCTTTTCTTGACGTTGCTCAATGGAATCACCCGTCAGCCGTTGGCGATTTTCGACTGCTTCGCGAACAGCTCGTGGAACACCGGGTAGATGTCCGACGGCTCCGCGATCCGCGTCACCTGGAAATTGTCCCAGCGCTCGCTCACCAGCTTGTAGGCCTTCCAGAGCGCGGTGCCGTTCTCGGTGGACCGGAAGATGTCGCTCTCCCGCTCGTCGATGATCTCGACATAGGCGTAGTACTGGCAAAGCTTCATGATCTGCTGGTCGAGCATCGCGACGCAACGCCCCGAATCGTCTCGGCTGTTGTCGCCGTCCGAGGCCTGCGCGGCGTAGATGTTCCACTCGTTGCTCGGATAGCGCTCCTCGATGATACGCAGCATCTCCTCGAGCGCCGTGGATACGACGGTGCCGCCGCTTCTCGTCGAGTAGAAGAAGGTCTCCTCGTCGACCTCCTGCGCCTCGTGGGTATGGCGGATGAAGACGATGTCGGTGCGCTCGTAGCGCCGCGACAGGAACATGTGCAGCAGCACGAAGAAGCGCTTCGCGAGGTCCTTCTCGCGCTCGCCCATGGAACCCGAGACGTCCATCAGGCAGAACATCACCGCGTTCGCGTTCGGCAGCGGCTGCGGCTCGAAGCGGTTGAAGCGGATGTCCATCGGATCGACGTAGGGAATGACCTTGCGCCGCCGCTTCAGGACCTCCAGTTCCTCGCGCAGCCCGGCGAGCCTCTTGCGGGTCGGTGCGTCCGCCGGCTCCTTCGCCTCGAGCGCGGCGATCTCGGCTTCCTTTTCCTCGATCTCCCCGCGCTTGGGCCGCCGGAGCGCGATGCGCCGCCCGTAGCTGTTGCGCATCGTCTGGCCGACATTGATGTTGGTCGGCGCGCCGGTGATGGCGAACCCCGCCCGGCGTGGCTTGAAGGTCTTCACCTCCTTCAGGTTGAGCTTGATCAGGTGGGGAAGCTCCAGGTCCTCGAAGAAGAGGTCGAGCACCTCCTCGCGCGACAGCACGAAGCGGAAGTCGTCCTCCGCATCGCCGCCGGAGGCAGGATCCTTGCCGCTCCCCTGCCCGCCGCCCGACGGCGGCTTCGGCAGTTTGTCGCCGGCATGGAACTCCTTGTTTCCCGGCAGCACGTGCTCGCGCCGGCCGGTCGCCCGGTCGAGGTGGAAGCTCGGCTCCGCGGTACCCTTGATCGGCACGGGAACGGACTGCCCCGACCCCGCGTCGGCGATCTTGCCGGACTTGATCTGCTCGTTGATCGTCCGCTTCAGCTCATCGCGTGCACGCCTGAGGAAACGCTGGCGGTTGCCGAGGCTCTTGTCCTTCGGGTTGAGGCGACGGTCGATATAGTTCGGCATAAGGCATCAGCCTCCACGCGACGCACTTCGGGTGGAAGGCGCGCATTGCGCGCGCCCCCTTTGCCTCAGCCGGCCTTGTTGACCCGCATGTACCAGTCGACCAGCCGGCGGACCTGCCGTTCCGTGTAGCCGCGTCCGACCATTCGATGCACGAATTCCGAATGCTGCTTTTCGGTCGCGCTGTCCTTCTTCGAGCCGAAGCTGATGACGGGCAGCAGGTCTTCCACCTGGCCGAACATACGCTTTTCGATGACCTCGCGCAGCTTCTCATAGGAGGTCCATGCCGGATTGCGGCCATTGTTCTTGGCGCGCGCCCTCAGCGTGAACTTGACGACCTCGTTGCGGAAGTCCTTCGGATTGGCGATGCCGGCAGGCTTTTCGATCTGCGAGAGCTCGGCGTCGAGGATCTCGCGGTTGAGGATCTGCCCGGTGTCGGGGTCCTTGTAGTCCTGGTCCTCGATCCAGGCGTCGGCATAGGCGATGTAGCGGTCGAAGAGGTTCTGCCCGTACTCGCTGTAGGATTCCAGATAGGCCTTCTGGATCTCGTAGCCGATGAACTCCGCATAGCGCGTCGCGAGCTCGGACTTGAGGAAATCCAGATACCTCGCCTCCGTCTCCGGCGGGAACTGCTCGCGCTTGATCGCCTGCTCGAGCACGTACATCAGATGCACGGGATCGGCCGCCACCTGCTTGGTGTCGAAGTTGAAGGTGGCCGACAGGACCTTGAAGGCGAAGCGCGTGCTGACGCCGGTCATGCCCTCGTCGACGCCGGCGGCGTCGCGATACTCCTGCACCGATTTCGCCTTGGGATCGATGTCCTTGAGGTTCTCGCCGTCATAGACGCGCATCTTGGTGTAGAGCGGCGAGTTCTCGTGCTCCGTCAGGCGCGTCGAGACGGTGAACCGGCTCAGGATCTCGAGCACTTCCGGCGCGCACGGATTGCTCGCCAGTTCGCTCTCGCGGAGAAGCTTCTCGTAGATCTGCTTCTCCTCGGTGACGCGAAGGCAATACGGCACCTTCACGACGAGGATGCGGTCGAGGAAGGCCTCGTTGTTCTTGTTGTTGCGGAACTGCAGCCACTCGGACTCGTTGGAGTGCGCGAGCACTATGCCCTGGTAGGGGAAGGCGCCGAAGTTCTCGGTGCCGTTGTAGTTGCCCTCCTGCGTCGCCGTCAGCAGCGGATGCAGCACCTTGATCGGCGCCTTGAACATCTCGACGAACTCGAGAAGCCCCTGCGTCGTCCGGTTCAGGCCGCCGCTGTAGGAATAGGCGTCCGGGTCGGCCTGGTTGAAGTGCTCGAGCTGGCGGATGTCCACCTTGCCGACGAGCGAGGAGACGTCCTGGTTGTTCTCGTCGCCGGGTTCCGTCTTGGCGATGCCGATCTGGCGCAGCCGGGACGGCATGATCTTGACCACGGAGAACTTGGAGATGTCGCCGCCCGCCTCGTCGAGGCGCTTGGTCGCCCATGGCGAGATGAGGCCCGTGAGCCGGCGCCGGGCGATGCCGTACTTGTCTTCCAGCAGGTCGGCCATGCGCTGCGGATGGAAGAGCCCCAGCGGCGATTCGAAGACCGGGCTGGTCTCCCCGCCGATCTTCAGCGTGTAGATCGGCTGCTCCTCCATCAGGCGCTTGAGCCGTTCGGCCAGCGACGACTTGCCGCCGCCGACGGGCCCGAGCAGGTAGAGGATCTGCTTGCGCTCCTCGAGACCCTGCGCGGCATGGCGGAAATACGAGACGATCCGCTCGACCGTCTCCTCCATGCCGTAGAAGTCGGCGAAGGCCGGGTAGAGCTTGATCGTCCGGTTGGCGAAGATGCGGCCGAGCCGCTCGTCGCTGCTGGTGTCGACCAGCGACGGCTCGCCGATCGCAGCCATCATGCGCTCCGGCGCACTGGCATACATCGAAGGCTCGTCGCGGCATGCCAGCAGATACTCTTGGAGGCTCATTTCCTCCTGCTTTTCGCGGCTGTAGATCTCCGCGAACAGATTGAAGACGTCTGAATCATGCGATGGCATACTATTGGTCTCCCGCGACACGAGTGTGGAATGGGAAGCTGGCTGGGGCGATGCTGGAAAGGCGGATGAGGTCACTCAGTCTGACCCGGCCCGCGGCCGCGCCGCGAGGCAACATTTTCTTGGACGTAACCTCCGTCCACGAGGCATTCCGAGACACATACGGGGGCAGCATAGCGTGCCGTGTCCATCTTCTCCGATTCGCCCTTCCTACATGATATAGGGAATGCACGGCCAATGGCACGAAAACATTTGGTCCCGGGTCCGTTAATCCCGGTTTTGTGATCGAACGGACGCACCTTGAAAGGCGAACGCGCTGCCACAATTGCAGTATCGCCTTGTGTATCCATCACATTGTCGGCAAGAGCGGCATCGAACGAGGAGACAGACATGGTTCATCCGGTACTCAAGCAGGGTGCCGCCGCCGTCGTCACCGGCGGCGCCTCGGGCATCGGGCTGGCGGCGGCCCGGCGCCTTGCGGCTCTCGGCCTGCGGGTGTGCATCGCCGACCTGGGCGAGGAACGCCTGCAGGAGGCGGCGGACGCCGTCGCGGCGGAGCATCCCGACGGGCTGGCCGGCGTGATGTCGCAGGAAGTCGACGTCAGCCGCGTCGAGGACCTGCGCGCCCTGCAGGCCGCCGTGGCCGAACGCTTCGGCGGCACCGACGTGCTGATGAACAATGCCGGGGTCCAGCCCGGCAGCGACGTGCTGGGGCCGCGGGAGAACTGGGAGCGCGTCATCGCGGTCAATCTCTGGGGCGTCGTCAACGGCACCCAGGTCTTCGCCCCGCAGATGATCGAGCGCGGCCGTCCCGGCCTCATAATAAACACCGGCTCCAAGCAGGGCATCACCACGCCGCCCGGCGACCCAGCCTACAACGTCGCCAAGGCCGGGGTGAAGGCCTTCACCGAGGCCCTGCAGCACGACCTGCGCAACCGCGAGAACTGCCTCGTGGAGGCCCGGCTGCTGATCCCGGGCTTTGTCTTCACGCCCCTGACGCGCCCCGGCGAGACGGAAAAGCCGGCGGGCGCCTGGACGCCGGAACAGACGGTCGATTTCATGCTGGAACGTCTCGAAGCAGGCGATTTCTACATCCTGTGCCCGGACGAGGACGTTTCGCGCGAGCTCGACGAGCGCCGGATCCTCTGGGCCGCCGGCGACATCGTGGAGAACCGCCCCCCGCTGTCGCGCTGGCACCCGGACTACGCCGAAGCCTTCAAGAAGTTCGCGACCAGGGCCTGACGCCCCGCGCCGCCTTCGGCAGGCGGCCGAACGGCCCGGCGCCCGCAGCGCCGGCCCGCCCGCCGGGAGCCGGGAAAAGCCGCGCCTGGTTAATGCGACAATCTGCCCGCCCGTCCCGTTTCGGGACACAAGCGGGCCTCCGGGCGGCTCCTCCGGCATGCGCGGGGGCGGACCGGTGACCGGTATCGGGACCGGAAAACCCCCTGTTCCGGGCCTCTGTCGCAGTTCGGCGCAATTCCTTTGTGAAAGCTGAAATTTTAGTAAAATCCTATCGTTAACCGAACATTAAAGATGCGCTAACGGGCCTCCGCGCGACTGTATTAGACATCCACGAACCAAGGAAATTCGTGGCATGTCGCACCTCGACAATCTGCTTCCAGGACATCTTGCTTCGTCGCGGCGCGGCCGCGAACCGATCGTCAGGCGCACCTCCCTTTGCGCGTCCATGGCGGCCGCCGAAGCGCTTGCCGCGATGGCCGTCGTCTTCGGCGTCGCCTTCGTCTACCACCTCTTCTTCCTGCGCGTGCCGCCGGGCGAGTTCGCTGTCCGCTTCTATGCCTTCTACGCGCTCGTCGCGGGCGTCCTCCACGGCGCGTTCGCCGGTCTCGCGCACAGCCGCTTCCTCGACCGGCGCCAGATGACGCAGGCCGGGCTGCGCGACGCCGCCTACGGCTGGACGGCCGCCGTCGCGCTGACCCTGCTGACGGCGTTCCTGCTCGGCCAGATCGGCGACCTGTCGCGCGTCTCCCTGACGGCGGCCTACCTGCTCGGCATGCCGGCCCTCGTCACCGTGCGCACCAGGACACAGGCCATCGTCGGCCGGCGCATCCGCAGCGGCGACCTCCATTTCGAGGCGATTTCCGTGATCGGCAACCGGCTCGACGTGCTCGACTTCCTGATCCACGGCGAGCTGTGGCGCAACGGCCACCGCCTGAACGGCACGCTCTACCTTGAGGACATCCGCGACGAGGACGGGGTCGTGCGGACCGAAGCCGTCACGAAGTTCGCGGCGGCCGGCCTGCGCTCCGGGACGGACCACATCGTCTTCGTGGGAAACCTTTCGGACCTCGACGAGCTCGACGGCATCGTGTCGCAGCTCAAGCGCTTCGCCGTCAACGTGCTCTATGCGCCGGCCACGCGCAACCGCACGCTCAAGTTCATCGACGTCGTCTCCATCGGTCCGAACAACGTGCTTCGCTTCCTGCGCACGCCGATGAGCGACGCGGCGGTGCTGCTCAAGCGCGCGAGCGACATCGCCGGATCCCTGGCCGGCCTCGCGGTGCTGTCGCCGCTTCTGCTGGGCATCGCGCTGGCGATCCGCCTGGATTCGCCCGGTCCCGTCATCTTCCGGCAGGCCCGCCGCGGCTTCAACGGCGAGACCTTCATGATCTGGAAGTTCCGCTCGATGCGCGTCACCGAAAGCGGCCACGAGATGCGCCAGGCGACGAGGAACGACCCGCGCGTCACCCGGATCGGCGCCTTCATGCGCCGCACCAGCATCGACGAACTGCCGCAGCTCGTGAACGTGCTGACGGGCCAGATGAGTCTCGTCGGCCCCCGCCCCCACGCCGTCTCCCACGACGACGAGCTCGCCGCCCGGGTGGCGCAATACGCCCACCGGCAGCGGATCAAGCCGGGCATCACCGGCTGGGCACAGGTCAACGGCTTCCGCGGCGAGACGGTCCGGCCGGACCAGATCGAGGGCCGCGTCGCCCACGACATCTACTACATCGAGAACTGGTCGGTCTTCCTCGATGTCTGGACGATCCTGCTGACGGTCTTTTCGCCCGCCAGCCGGCGCAATGCGCACTAGCCGCAAACGATACGGGGCAGAAGGAGCGGAAGAAACCGATGAAATCTCTCGAGCAACAGCTTTCGGACCAGCCGGTGGTCACGGTCGGGGGCCTGCCGATCGCGGTGATCGACAACGGGGCGGCGGCCGACCTGATCGTCCGGGCCGCGCGCGAACACCGCCGTGGCGTGCGGCCGCTCTACTTCACCTCCGCCAACGGCGAGGTGATCGCGCGCGCCGCCCGCAACCCGGCGCTCGCCGGCCTCTTCGAGGAAGCCGACCAGATCGTCGCCGACGGCCAGCCCCTCGTCCTCGCGTCCCGCTGGCTGTGCAGCCATGCGCTGCCGGAGCGCGTGGCCACCACCGACCTCTTCCACGACGTCGCCCGGCGCGCCGAGCAGGACGGCACGACCTTCTACCTCCTCGGCGCCACCGAAGAGGTGAACGCCCGCGCCGCCGACGCCGTGCAGGCCGCCTACCCGAGGCTCGCCATCGCCGGCCGCTCGCACGGCTATCTCGGCGGTTCGCAGCTGCTCGAGAAGCTGGACGAGATCGACGCGCTCGCCCCCGACGTCCTCTGGCTCGGCCTCGGCGTTCCCCGCGAGCAGGAATTCGTGCGCACGTTCGGTCACCGCCTCCGCCACGTCGGCGTCATCAAGACCTCGGGCGGGCTCTTCGACCACCTCTCGGGCAAGAACCCGCGAGCCCCCCGCTGGATGCAGGAAGCGAGCTTCGAGTGGCTGTGGCGCGCCCTGGTCGAGCCGCGCCGGCTCTTCTGGCGCTACCTGACGACCAATCCGCAAGCCATCTACGCCATCATAAGGCACTCCTCGTGATGGGCGCGCCCGAATCTCCCCGGCCCGCACCGCTCGACGTCGCCGTCGTCGGCGGCGGGCTGAGCGGCACGCTGGCGGCCCTCGTGCTCGCACGGGCCGGCCATCGCGTGGCGCTGGTCGACCGCCACGACAGGCGCCCGCAGGAGTTCCGCGTCGAGAAGATCAGCGGCGACCAGATCGGCAGGCTGGAACGCCTCGGGCTCCTCGACCTCGTCGCCCGTTCGGCCACCCGCTTCGACACCGTCGCGAACATGCGCGGCGGGCGTCTCGTCGACCGCACCCGCAGCCCGCACTTCGGCATCCTGTATCCCGATCTCGTCGCTGCCGCGCGCGCCGCCCTGCCGGCGTCCGTCCAGGTCGTCACGGCCCGGGCGACCGGCATCGCGACCGGCCCCCGGCTGCAGACGGTCTCGCTGCGGGACCGCGAACCCCTGACGGCGAGGCTGGTGGTGCTCGCCACCGGCATGGGCGACAGCCTGCGCCGCGATCTCGGCATCGGCCGCAGGGTGCTGCACGCCCGCCAGTCGCTGACCTTCGGCTTCGACGTCGCGCTGGAGGGCGGGCGTCCCCTGCCGGACGGGGCCCTGACCTGCTACGGCGAGGATCCGGCCGACGGCATCGACTATCTGGCTCTCTTCCCGATCGGCACGGCCATCCGCGCCAACCTCTTCACCTTCCGCGACCACCGCGACCCCTGGGTGGAGGCCCTGAGGCAGGCGCCGGCTCAGACCCTGCGCGAGACCCTGCCCGGTTTCGACCGGGCCCTCGGCGCCTTCGATGTGGCGGGACCGGTCCGCAGCTGGGTGATGGACATCGCGGTGGCGCAGAACTGCCGGCAGGACGGCGTCGTCCTCGTCGGCGATGCGTTCCAGACCTCCTGTCCCGCCGCCGGCACCGGCGTGAGCCGGCTGCTCAGCGACATCGAGCGGCTCTGCACCGTGCACGTGCCCGGATGGTTCGCCACGCCCGGCATGGGACGCGAAAAGATCGCGGCCTTCTACGACGACGCCGCGAAGAAGGCCGTCGACGCCCACGCCATCGAACTGGCGAACTACCGCCGCAGCCTGACGATCGGGACCGGCCTCGGCTGGCGCGCCCGCCGCCAGGTGCAGCGCATCCGGCGACGCGCCGTCCACCATGTCGAGCGGTTGAGCCCGGCGCTGGTCGCCCGCGCCCGCGCGCTCCGCCCGCAGGGAGCCTGAGAAGCACCGCCGCGGCCGCGGCCCTCAGCCCCTGCGCAGCACGCGCCGGGCGAGTTCCCTGACCAGCGGCGACCTTTCGACGGCGAAGCTCGCCGCCCGGCCCCTCAGGCTTCCGGCGCGCGAGAAGCGCGACATCGGCCTCGGCTCGCCGCCGAAGGTCAGCTTGTACGGCTCGTCGCCGATCGTGAAATCGAGCGTGCCGTCGCCGCTGGCGATGCAGTCGCGCGCGATCTCCTGGAACATCAGGCTTCCCACCGACTGGCGCTTGTAGCCCGCCTCGTCGAAGCCGTTCAGGATGACGAGCACCCGGCCGTCGCGCACGAGCGCGAAGGCGCAGGCGATGGGCTCCCCGTCGACCCGCAGCGCATAGGTGCGCCCGAAGCCCTCACCGGCCGCAGCCAGCGCGACGCCGAGATAGAAGTCGTAGTAGGCGTCGCGGCGCATGAGGTCGCCATGGCTCTCGCCGGCATAGCGCGCATGCCGGTAGGCCCGCATCGCCTCGAAGGTGCGGCGGACCGCGTCGGGCTCGACCACCCGGGCGAAATCCACCCGGCCCCGGCGGTTCAGCTGCCGGGTCTTCTTGTCCAGTTCCCTGGCGTAGGACCTGTCCAGCCGTTGCGCGCGCCATTCTTCGTAGGTGGCGGCCAAAGGAGCCGCGTAGCAGTTGGTGCCCATCGCCTCGCGGCGTTCGAGGCCGAAGAGCCTCTCCAGCGCCACCGCGTCGGGCTGCAGCTTGCCGATCCGCAGCAGGTCGTAGGGCCGCAGCACCCGTCCGATCCGCTCGGTCGCGCCCGCATCGGCCAGGATCCGGCGAAACGTCTGCGCCCCGGCGACGGGCGAGGCATAGTCCGTGACGCCGAGATCGGCGAACTCGATCACCCGCAGGCCAGCGAGGCGCCGGCGGACGAGCGGCAGGACCATGGCCGGCAGGCCGTCGGCCTCCGTCCGCGCCACGACGATCAGCGGCGCGGCCCCGTTCGGTTCCATGAGCTTGCCGTAGATGCCGGCGAGGAAGGCGGGGTGCTGGAACGCCGAAGCCTCTGACGCCGCGAAAAGGGCGGCATATTCCTTCGAAAGGAAGTCGAAACCGTTCTCGACTGCGATGCTGAACACGCGACCCGCCCCGCCCGAAATTTGCCGCACGCCGGCCCGGATGGCGGTTCCCCCGAACATGCGGCCCGAAATGGCGGACGCACCAGGAAACCGGTAAGAAGCCGCGTCAGTCCAGGAAAGAACGGCCGCGAACGCAATACCAGATCGCGACCAAGCCATTCATGCCGCAAGCTTCCCAACAAATCGTAAACGAGGCGCCGTCCACCCCCGAACCGGGTCCCTGCTCAGCCCGACCCGCGGATCGCCCGGGGGGAACACGGGGGGCGCAACCGGGTCCGAGGTTCCACCCTCTTGCCAGGTAACGATCCGTTCGCCACCGCCGGTGAAACTGCCTGTCGCAGGTCTGGAAGATGGCTGGATGAAGGACCTCATTTCCGCGGATTGCCGAAGCAGACGGGCCTCGCCGGCCCCGAAGGACTTGCCTTCGCCGCCAAGCGGGCCGGAAAGCCCTCGATCCTCCCGCATGGGCAACGGTTCGCCCGGTTCGCATGCCCCCGCGCCGGTTTGCGCCGGGCGGGAAATCTTGCGCATAAACCTTCGGGAAAGGTTTTGGGTTCAACAGGTTGAACCGGGAAGACGCATGCAAGCAGACGGCCGGTCGGCCGCGGCGGGCAAGGACGGCACGCCGGAAGGATCTGGGAGCATTCCTTGTCGGCAATCGAGGTCATCGTTCCGAAAGAGGCACCGCGCGGCTGGCACGGGCTGCTGGTCGAACGGCTGCGCGCCGACGGACACGACGTCGCGGTGCGGCACCGGCGCGAGGGTCGCCGCTGGCCGGCGACGATGCGCGCCGCGCTGGCACTGGAGCGCAGGCTGCTCCGCCGCCCCGCCGCCGGCCTCGCCACGCCCCTCGCGCCGATCCCCGAGACCCCGGCCGGCGGCCGGGCGGCAGGGCTCCGCATAGACCTCTCCGGCGAAAACGCCCCCGCCGGCGCGCCCGTCCTGCGACTCGCCTTCGACGGCAGCCGTCGCGACGCCGCGATCATCGCCGCGCTGGCGCGCGGACGCCTCCCGGAAATCGAGGCCACGCTGGACGGGCAGCCGGTCGGCCGGGCACGGCCGATGATCGACCGGCGCGAATCCGTCGCCCTTGCCGCCGACGACGTGTTCGCGCGCGCCGTCACGCTGCTGCGGGCGCTGACGCGCCGCTTCGCCCAGGGCGGCCTCCCCCCGGCCCCGACCGCCGCAACACCCGCGCCTTCGAATAAGTCGGGCTTTTCGGCGCCCTATCTCGGCCGCGCGCTGCCCCGTCTCGCGCGCGAGGCCGCCCGCCGCGCGCGCTACCGGCAGGCGCACTGGCGCGTCGGCTACCGCTTCGTCGACGGCGCCGGCGTCGCCGCGACCGGGCGGCTCGGCACCGGCTGGTCGGTCATCCCGGACGACGGGACGCATTTCTACGCCGATCCCTTCGCCTTCGAATGGCAGGGCCGCCATCACGTCTTCGTCGAGGATTTTCCGCATGCCACCGGCAAGGCGGTGATCTCGCTGGTGACTTTCGACGCCGCCGGGCGCCCCTCGGTGCCGGCGCCCGTCCTCGAGGAAGACCACCACCTCTCCTATCCCCAGGTCTTCGCGCGCGACGGCGAGATCTGGATGCTCCCCGAGGGCAGCGCCTCCGGCCGGCTGACGCTCTACCGCGCCACCGGCTTCCCGCGGGAATGGACCGCGGACTGCGTCCTCGTCGAAGGCCGCGAGATTTCCGACGCCACCCTGCTCGAGCATGACGGCCGCCTCTGGCTCTTCGCGACGGAGCGGGACGGCTACGGAAGCACCTCGGACACCATGGTCGTCTACCATGCGCAGGCGCTCAAGGGGCCGTGGACGCCCCATCCGATGAACCCGCTGGCGATAGACCGCCGCGCGGCGCGCCCGGGCGGCGCCGTCGCCGAGGCCGGCGGTCGCCTCCTGCTGCCGCTCCAGGACGGCACCCTCGGCTATGGCGGCGGACTGGGGCTCGCGGAAATCCTCAGGCTCGACGCACAGGCGGTCCGGCTCGGCGAACCGAAGGCCCTCTCGACCGATGGCGACTTCCCCCACCCGATGGTCCACACCCTCAACCGGGCGGGCCGGCTGGAAGTCGTCGATGGAATCGTCGCCGTGCGCAGGTAGGGCCAGATCTCGGGGCCAGATAGCGGGGCCAGATATCGGGGCCAGATAGCGGGGCAAGCCCGCGGGACTAGCTGTCAGGGCGAGATCAGCAGGCGCTCGTAGGCGGCGCACATCGCCGCCGGCGAATACTTCTCCGCCAGCCGCCGCCCCGCCGACGAAAGCCGCCGTGCAAGGGCCGGCTCCTCCAGCAGCGCCTCGAGCGCGGCGCCGATGCCGTCGGCGTCGTTCGTTTCCGCGAAGCAGGCCGCCGGCTCGCCGTCCCCGGTCGACAGCACCTCGCGCAGGACGCCGAGGCCGCTGGAGACGACTGGCAGGCCCGCGATCGCCGCCTCCGCCACGGAAAGCCCGAACGTCTCGCTGAGCGAGGCGAAGACGTAGACGTCCCCGGCGGAAAGGAACTCGTGGATGCGGGCGGGCGGAAGTTCGCCGACGAGATGCAGCCGGCCGCAGACCCCGTGCTCGCGGGCGAAAGCGACGAGCCTCTCCTGCTCGGGGCCGACGCCCGCCAGCGCGACGTGAAGGTGCGGCAGCCGGCACAGCGCCGCGACCAGCGCGATCTGGTTCTTGTCGCGCGTCTGGCGACCGGTGCTGACGGCGATCAGCGCGTCCGCCGGCAGGCCGAAGGCGGCGCGGGCGGCTTGCCGGTCGTAGCTGCGCTCGGGGCCGCCGACCCCGTGGTCGATGCGCCTCAGGCGGCGGCGGTAGGCGGCGGGATAGCCGGCGAACTGCGCTTCGGTCCAGGCGGAATTGACGATGTTGACCTGGTAGGCGCCGAGCGTCCCCATGGCCATGTCGACGCGCGAGAGCAGGCCCATCAGCCCGCGCGAATGCGGCGCGCCGCTCTGGTTCGCGACGATCCGATTCACTTTCGCAAGACGTGCCGCCAGGGTCCCGAATATATTGCCGTAATGCTGGTAGGAGATGACGGCGTCAGGCCGCTCCCGGCGGACGTGGGCAATCAGTCCGGCCACCGCCCTCGCCTGGTCCGGAAGGCCGCGCGGCTTGCGGCGGAGAACGAAATCCGCATGCGGGTCGCGGTCGTAGACGTCGGTCTTGCGGTACATGAAGACGGTGCGCACGTCGTGGCCGCGCGCCCGCAGCCCCTCGCCCACCATGTCCGAGACGCGCTGCGCGCCGGCCGCCTCGGCCTGGGTCTGGACCTGCAGGATCTTCATCGGCCGCGCCGCCGCGCGGCGACGAAGCGCCGGGCGCTAAGGTCCGACGCCAGGCCGACGATCGTCGGATTGATGCCGATTTCCCGCCGCGCGATCCAGACCGCGATGAGGTTCCAGGTCACCACGGTGGCCGCCAGCGCGCCGGCCGCCCCGACCGGCCCGAACAGGGCCGTCGCTCCGGCCGTGACCATCAGGCCGAGAACGTTGACGACGACGAGGACCTTGAGCAGCGCGTGCTGGAGCCCGGTGAGCTGCAGGAGCAGCTCGATCGGGCCGCACGCCGTGACCGCCGTCGCCCCGATTCCGAAGAGCATCAGCACGAGGTGCATCTGCGGCGTGGCGTAGGACCGGTCGAAGACCGAGAGTATCAACGGCCCCGCGAACCAGAAGCCGGCGAGGATCACGAGTGCCGTGGCGAGGCTTCCGGCAGTCGCCAGCCGCGTGATGCGCTGCACGTGGTCGCGGTCGCCACTGTAGAAGGCGGCCGAGATCTGCGGCGCCAGCGCCTGGTTCACGCCGGACAGGGTCAGCACGACGAGCCGCGTCGTGCGCTCCGCCACGAAGAGCGCGCCGGCGACCTCCGGCCCGAGCATCGCCGCGACGATGAGCGTGCTGACCTGGCCCAGCGCCGGCGGCAGCGAGGTCACGCCCCAGAGCCCGAGCGTCACCGAATTGAACTCGCGCTTCTGCTCCGCCGTGAGGGGCCCCCTCTGCGCGGCAAGCGTGCCGGAAAGGAGGATGACGGCCTGCGGCAGGGCCACGACGAAGAGGATCGCTGCGGTCGCGAAGGTGATCTCGACCGCGCCGATCCTGCGCCCCGCCAGATAGCTCGCCCCGACATAGGCGATGGTCGCCGCGCGCCACACGACGTCGCGCGGCAGCAGGCCGAAGACGATGGCGTTCTTCGAGCGGAAGGCGCCGGAGAGGAATTCCGTCCATCCGAGGGCGAAGGCGAGCACGGCGGCCCCCAGGCACAGCGCAAGCCAGTCCTCCACCCCTCTCCCGACGAAGGGCAGGAACCCGACGACGACGATGAGCAGGCTGCTCGCCGCGAGGCCGGCAAGCGCGACGGCGATGGCGCGGGCCATCAGCCCGTTTGCCGATCGAAGGTCGCCGTTGCCGGCATATTGCGGCCAGAAGCGCAGCACGGTGCTCTGCTGGCCCGCGCTCGCGAAGAACGAGACCAGGCTGGCGCCGGCGAAGGTGGTGCTGAACAGCCCGAACTGGCGCGCGTCCGTGACCATCGCGATGACCGCGAACATGAGGAATGCCAGACCGGCGCTCGAAAGCTTGATCAGCCCCGCCACCGCACCGCTGCGCGCAAGGCGCGGGATGGACAGGCGGAAACCCGAAAGGGCCTCTTCCTCGTTGCTGGCAATTGGGCTAGCGGTTCTGTTCACGAGACGAGATGCTCAACGTGCCGATCCAAAAGGGGACGGCCCCGACGGCGCGGTGCGGTATTCGAGGCCGACTTTCCTTAGCCCATCGCAGCCCCGCCGTGCCAGCACGATCGGCCTTCATGGTTACCGCCCGCGCGCGGCGGCTTGCATGGTAACCTTAACATGTGGCTAACGTTGATTGCGGCCGGCGAATTGTTAGCTTTCGGCTGCGGCAGGGCCTTGTCGCAGGGGATTGGACGATGAACGAGACGACCGAGAACGACCGCGGCCTCGCGCCGCTCCTGGACGTGGCCACGCTGCTTTCGACGCTGTGGCAGCGCCTCTTCATGATCGCCGCGGTGACGCTCGCGGTCGTCGCCCTCGCCGTCGCCTACGTGGCGCTGACGCGGCCGGTCTACACCGCCGGCGCATCCATCCTCGTCGACCCGAGGGACTCCCGCGCGACGAACTTCAACAGCGTGCTGCCCGGCCTCGGCAGCGACAGCGCCGCGATCGCCAGCCAGGTCTCCGTCATCCAATCGCGCGACCTTCTGAGCAAGGTCTTCGACGAGCTGCACCTTGCCGCCGATCCCGAATTCGCCAGCCGCGGCCTCCTCGGCGGCCTGATGGCGCAGGTCCGCACGCCGGCGCCGGTCACCCGCGAAGCCCGGTTCGAGAACTTCCGCCGCCACGTCTCGGTATCCCGCGAGGGCCTGACCTACGTCATCGACGTCAACGTCACCTCGCACGACGCCGGCAAGGCCGCCCGCATCGCCAACGCCGTCGCCGGCGACTACAAGGAGAGCCTGGCGGGCGAGAAGGAATCCGCCAACAACACGGTCACGACTTTCCTGACCGACAAGATCTCCGGCCTGCAGGAGCGCGTCGGCGAAGCCGAGCGGGACGTCCAGGACTTCAAGTTCAGGCACAGGATCTACGACGCCCAGGCCGGCGGATCGCTGCAGTCGCAGATCGACCAGCTCTCCACCCAGATCGGCGACGCGCAGGACAAGGCCGACCAGGCGTCGAGCCGCTACCAGCAGGCCGTCGACGCCGGCGACACGCCGAAGGGCATGATCAGGCTCGCCGACATCCTGTCCTCCACGACGGCCGACAAGCTGCGCCAGGAATACAACCAGACGGCAGCGTCGCTCGCCGACGCCGAGACGGTCTACGGCCCCCGCCATCCGGCGATACGCCGCATGCAGGCCCAGCTGGCCAAGATCAGGGGCCTCATGGTGCAGGAGGCCGACCGCATAACCTCGCAGCTCAAGGCCGAACGCGACCTCGCAGCCGAGAACGTCAGCAAGCTGCAGGCAAAGCTCGCCGACCTCAGGCAGCGCTCCAACAAGGCCGACCTCGCGCAGGTGAGGCTGCGCCAGCTCCAGGCGAAGGCCGACGCCGCGCGCGCCGTGCTCGACGATTTCCTCAAGCGCTCGCAGGAGACCTCGCAGCTCAAGGGCATGCAGATCTCCCAGGTCCGCGTCATCAGCCGCGCCGCGCCGCCGGTCGCCGCGACCTGGCCGAAGCCGAAGCTGCTGCTGCCGGTCTCCGCCGTTCTCGGCCTGATGGCCGGCTGCGCGCTCGCCCTGCTCGCCGGCCCCCGCGCCGCCGCGCCGCGCCGGGAGGCCGAAGCGGAAGACGCCGTCGCCCCGGCAACGGTCGCCCTGCCACCGGCCGCCCCGGCGCCGGCGGCAAGGACGCCGGTCGCCGAGCCGCCTGCGGCGGCCGCCGGGCCGGAGACGGAGACCGCGCCGGCCTTGCCGGCCGCGGTTCCCGCCAGGCGCACGGAAACGGTTCGCCCGAAGGCGCCCGCCCCGCTGGCGCACCTCGGAACATACGCCCTGCCCATGAACCCCGGGCTGTCCCTGCGAAGCATGGTCAAGGCGATCCGCATCGAGATGCAGAACGCCGGCAGGTCGCCGCTGTCTCTTTCCGTTCTCCGGCTCCTGCGCCAGATCATCGGCCGCCTGAGCCAGCACGACGAGCCGTTCGTCCTGCTCGTCTCGTCGATCGAGAAGGGCGCCGAACCCAAGCTCGCCGCGGCGATGATCGGCATCGGCCTGCAGCAGCTCGACGAGCGCGTCCTGATCGTCGAGATGGCGGACCGCGACGAGGAGCCCGGACCTCTCGTCTCCGTCTCCTCCCGCCGCGGCACGTCGATCTTCACCGACCCGGCGACGCGGCTGCCGACGGTCGTCGTCGCCAACGAGGCCGACATCGACGCGGTGCTGGCCCGCAACGAAGGAACCTTCGACTTCGTCGTGGTCCTCGGCCGGCCCCTCGGGGAGCCGAACTACGGCACCGCGACGGAGGCGCGCGCCGACCTTGCCGTCTTCGCCCTGTCGGAAAGCGATCCCGAGGGCGGCGCGGAGCTCCTCCGCGAGCGCTTCCAGGGCCGGGACGCCTCCCGCAAGGCGACGATCGTCATCACGGCGGCGGAAAACAGCGCCGGGTCGGACGGCTTCCGCCCGCGCCTCGTCGCCGACGGCACCCGGTCGCGCAAGGGCGGGACTTCGGCAGAGGGATAGGAAGATGCCCGCCCGTGCGCCCCAGATGCTCCTGACGCGCCGGCAGGCGGCCGCAGCGATCGCAGCCCCACTGCTCGCAGCCGCCATTCCGGCCGCCGGGAGCTCCGCCGCGCGACCGCAGCGCCCGGGCGTGCCGTCGCGCGGCTTCAACCTCCCGGGCTGGGTCGACCGGACCGACGGCACCGCGCCCTCCCGGCCGGTTCTGGAGAAGCTGCACGCTCTCGGCTTCCGCTCCGTGCGCCTGCCCGTCGACGGAAACCTGCTGCTCGGCGGCGGCGCCGGCGCGCGCGCGGCCCTCGCCGCCATCGGCAAGGCGGCCGCAACGCTGGTCGATGCCGGCTACGCCGTCATCGTCGACCTGCACCCCTCGGGCAACCTCTCGGATGCGCTGAGGCATCGCCCGGTCGAAGGCGCCCGGCTCGCCACGGCCGCATGGACCGCCCTCGCCCCGGTGGTCGCGGACCTTCCCGCCGGCAAGGTCTTCGCCGAACTCCTGAACGAGCCGCCCATGGAGCACGCGGACTGGCTGGCGCTGCGCGGGCGGCTCGCCGAAACGATCCGCAAGCGCTGTCCCGGCCACACGCTCGTCTGGGGTCCCGCCCGCTACCAGGGCATATGGGAGATCGTCGCGACGACCCCGCTCGCCGATCCGAACGCCATCGCCGCGGTCCATTACTATTCGCCGATGGCCTTCACTCACCAGTGCGAGAACTGGATGAAATCCCCGCTCGAGCGCCTCTCCCGCCTGCCCTTCCCCGCGACGGGCACCGCGCCGGCCGTCGAGGCCGCGCGGGCACGCCTGGAACGGCAGGGCGACGAGAAGGCGCTCGCCTTTCTCGACCGGGAACTCCGGCACCCGTGGACGGGCGATGCGATCGCCGGCGACTTCGCCAGGCTCGCCCGCTGGTCGCGCACCCACGACTGCCCCGTCGTCCTGGACGAGTTCGGCGCCCTCGGCTTCTGCGCCGCGCCCGGCAGCCGGGCGAACTGGGTCGGCGCCGTGCGCAGGGCGGCCGAGGAGAACGGCGCCGGCTGGATCTACTGGGAACTCGACCAGGGCTTCGGCTTCATCCGGAGCCGCTCGAAACGCGACGGCTTCGACATGGAAATGATCGACGCCATGATGGGGCGCTAGCGATGGCGGCCGCCCATGCGGAGGACGGTCCGGCGGCCGCGTCCCGCCGTCCGCTTCTCGCGCGTTCGACGCAGGAGGCGCTCGTCCACCTGGTGACCGCGATCCTCGTCGTCGTGGTCTCCGTCTCCTCCTTCGCCGTCGGCATCCCATTCGGCATCGCCGCGACCTTCGCCGTCGTGCTGGCGGTCGCCGTCGTGCTGCCGGCCAGCATGCCGGTCGTCATCGTCTGCGCGTTTCTCTACCAGAACGTCGTCGTCGCCTGGTTCACGCCCTTCATCCCCGACAACAACGCCTTCGACGCGCTGCGCGGGGCCAATTTCGTCGTGCTGATGACGGCCTACGGCGCCTTCTTCGCCGCCACCTTCCAGGCGCGGCTGCGGACGCTGGCCGAACTCAGGCCGTGGCTTGTGTTCTCCATCGTCCTTTCCGGCGTCATCTGCTTCTATCTGGCGCTCGGCGCCGTCCACGGCACGCCGAAAGACGCGATCATCTATTTCCGGAACACGATCACGCCGCTCGCCTGCTTCCATATCGCCGTCGTCGCCGCCAGCCTCTACCGGGTCGAGCTGAGGAGGAGCCTCGTGTGGCTCGGCACCGGCGCCATCGCCTACGGCTACTGCGAGCTCGTCTTCAAGCTCGGCTTCCTCGGCCTTTTCCACGGCGACCTCTACGTCGAGCGCGACCTCCGGCGGCAGATCGAGACCGGCGTCTGGGAAAAGACGATGCACGAGACCGGCTTCGTCATCCGCGGCCTGCAGGACGTGCTGACGACGACATTCTTCAACACGCCGCTTCTCGCAGGGATCTTCCCGGACGTCTTCCGCATCGGCGGCCCGAACTTCCACCCCATCAGCTACGCCTATGCGCTCGGCGTGCTGTCGACCTGGCTCCTGTTCCGCGGGCGCTGGCTTCTCGCCCTCGCCGCCCTGCCCCTGCTCGTGGTGATCGGCTCGAAGGGGGCGATGTTCATGGTGCTCGTGGCGCTGACGGCCCGCGTCATGTGGCCCCTCTTCGGTCCGCGCCTCACCGTCGCGTCCGTCGTGGCCCTCTCGCTTTCCTGGGTCGTGGCGGCCATCGCCTACGGCTCCACGCATGGCGACTATCACGTGCTCGGCATGATCGCCGGCATCAAGGGCTTCCTGCACAACCCCTTCGGCCAGGGCCTCGGGATCGGCGGCAATCTCTCCAGCACGACGGTGCACGTGGACTGGGAACACGCCCAGCGCGTCGGCGCCACCTCCATGCCGATGGAAAGCGCCGTCGGCGTCATGCTCTACCAGATGGGAATAGGCTCTCTCGCCTTCTTCGGCTTCCTCGGCGCCCTCGCGGTCTCCGCCTGCCGCCTGTTGATGAAGACGCGCGACCTCGACTTCCTCTTCAGCTTCGTCGCGATTGTCTCGATATCCGCCAATGCGGTGCTCCAGGAAGAGGCCTTCTATTCGCCGCTCGCGCTCGGCTTCTGCATGCTGCTGATCGGCACCGCCTTCGGCAGCCATTTCCGCCGGAGCCTCCGCGCGGCGCCCCGGCACGGCGGTGGCTGACGCCGCCCCGCCGGAACCGGCGGGACGGATCCCATCGCGGCGCGGGCGTCAGGGTGCCGGCCGGATGTTCTGGTTGAGGCGGAAGCGGTTGTCCGGGTCCCATTTCCGCTTCACCTCGGCGAGACGGCCGTAATTGCCGCCATAGACCTTCTCGATGCGGTCGCTCTCGTCGCCCGGCATGAAGTTGACGTAGGCGCTCCCGGTCGCATAGGGCGCGATGTCGGTGAAGAGCTTGCGCGCCCAGCCGACGCATTCGCCGTCCTGCGCGTTCTCGCGCCAGCGGGTGTGCACGTTCATGATGAAGTGCGCGCTGCGGTTCGGATAGGCCGTCGCCTCGGGCGCCACCCGCGCCATCGCTCCGCCGACATGGGCGACGAAGACCTCGCATTCCGGTCCCGGCAGGTGCGAGACCGCCTCGACGATCGTCTCGATCGCGCCGTCGGAGAGCTCGGTGAAGTCGTGCGTCTTCCAGTAGTTGCGCGCACCGGGCGTCAGCAGCGGATCGAAGGCCTGCTGCCAGCCGACGAAGGGATGCGGCCCGAGCACGTCGGCGATGGGCTCCCCGAGGGCGCGCAGCGGTGCCACCGCCTTCTCGCCCGCCTCGTTCGACCCGGCGTAGCAGGCCGCGAACACCAGCACCTCCCTGCCGTGCCAGTTCTCCGGGATGAAGGGCAGCGGCGGCGCCTTCCGCATCACGCTCCACACCGTCAGCTCGTCCGGCGCGCCGGCGACCACCTCGCGATAGCCGCGCAGCAGCTCGCGCGCCTTCTCGAAGGGATGCACGACGAGGCCCGAGAACACCTCCGGCCCGACGCTGCTGAGCCGGAACTCGAAGGAGGTCACGACACCGAAATTGCCGCCGCCACCGCGCAGCGCCCAGAAGAGGTCCGCATTTTCCTCGGCGCTGGCATGCACCAGCTCGCCCTTCGCCGTCACGACATCGGCCGCGACGAGGTTGTCGGCGGTCATGCCCAGCGGCCGCGTCAACCAGCCGAAGCCGCCGCCGAGCGTCAGCCCGGCGATGCCGGTCGTGGAGTTGATGCCGGTCGGCACCGCGAGGCCGAAGGCCTGCGTCTCGCGGTCGACGTCCCCGAGCGTCGCGCCCGGGCCGACCCAGGCGCGCCGGGCCGCCGGATCGACGCGCACCGCCTTCATCGGCGAAAGGTCGATCATCATGCCGCCGTCGGCGACCGCGCTGCCGGCGATGTTGTGGCCGCCGCCGCGCACCGAGATCGGCAGGCCCCGCTGGTTCGCGAAGCGGATCGCCTGCATGACGTCCGCCGCCCCGGCGCAGCGCACCGCGACGACGGGCCGCCGGTCGATCATCGCGTTCCAGATCGTGCGCGCCTCGTCGTAGCCGTCCTCGCCGTCGAGGCAGGCCGGGCCGCGCAGGCCGGCCCTCAATGCTTCCATATCCGCCGGGCCAAGCCCGGCGACCGTCGCTTCCATCAAGGCAGACATGGGTTTCCTCCTGTCCCGAAATCCCTCTGGTCCCTCGTGCCGCATCGACGAAAATCGGATCATGCGCCCGGTTTCCGGCTATAATGGGAGCGCATCGACGGGGGGATCGGCAACTCCCGGATCTGTATCACCCGGCAGCGCCATCGCAGCGGCAGGGCCGGGAAACCGTATCGACGACGGAGGTGACATCTTGCAGAACGCTGAAAGCTACAGGCAATTCTGCCCGGTCGCGATGGCGGCGGAGATCGTCTGCACGCGCTGGACCCCGCTCATCCTGCGCGAGATGGTCTCGGGCAGCAAGCGCTTCAACGACTTGCGCCGCGGGCTTCCGAGAATCTCGCCGACCCTTCTGTCCAAGCGCCTGAAGGAGCTGGAAACGGCCGGAATCCTGCGCCGCGTCTATTCCGGCGAGGAAGACGCCATGGAGTACCGGCTGACGCCCGCAGGCGAGGACCTGAGGGACATCGTCTTCGGGCTCGGCATATGGGGCCAGCGCTGGATCGAGGCGCAGAGCTCGCTCAAGAACCTCGACCCGTCGCTGCTCATGTGGGACATGCGGCGCAACCTCGATCCGACGCCGCTGCCGGCGCGGCGCTCGGTGATACAGTTTGTGTACCAGGACCAGTCGAGCAACAAGCGCAACTGGTGGCTCGTCGTCGATCCCGCCGGCAAGACCGACCTCTGCCGCATCGATCCGGGCTTCGACGTCGACCTCTACGTGGCTACGGACCTGCGCACGATGACCTCGATCTGGATGGGCCTGACCACCGTCGCCGATGCCGCGGGGACCGGCACGATGAAGCTGACCGGCGACGACGGGCTGCAGGTCAGCATGCAGCGATGGCTGGGGCTGAGCCCGTTCGCCGGCGAAAAGAAGCTGGTCGCCAACTGAACCCGGGCGCCGGCGCCCCCGGCCGGGCGGCCGCCTTTTTGTAAATCGCGCCAGCCGGCCCCGCCCCCCGCACGGCGGATCCCGCGCCACAGCGCTTCCGGTTTTTCCGCTTCGTTTCCATATGCTTGGCGCATTCCGTCCGCACCCGGCCTGAACACCGCGGACAAGCACCGAAACCCTCTCGCCGCGGCACGAAACATTCGGCAACAATCCCGAAATCCGTGCACGAAAACGTGTATCGCTTTTGCCCGGATTCCGGCTAGATCGAAGCCCGTTGTCGATGTGCGAACAGGAGGCGGGAGTCCACCGTCCGCTTTCGTGCCTCGCCTTTCCGGAGCAGATGGCCATGCGCTTGAAATGGGCGTTCCTCCTGGTGCTGGGCGCCTGCCTGGCGGCGGCATACGTCTGGCGCGGCGACGTGGCGAGGCTCGCCGACGCCGCCGTGGCGGCCGCGGGCCGAAGCGGGCCCGCCTCGAAGAAGGCGGCGGCCGCTGGCCCGGCGCGCGCCGCGCGGCCCGCGCCGACGGTTTCGACCGCAATCGCGAAAGCCGGCGACCTGCCGATCCAGCGCCACACCTTCGGCAAGGTCCAGGCGGTAGACAGCACGGACCTCACCAGCCGCGAGCAGGGCATCGTCAGGAGCATCGCCGTGCCGGACGGCGCCGACGTCGGGGCCGGCGACCTTCTCGTCAAGCTCGACGACCGGGCGCTCGCCGCCACGCGCGACAAGGACCGGGCGACGCTGGCCAAGGACGAGGCCACGCTGGCCGAGGCGCAGTCCGATCTCCAGCGCAACAGGGCACTCCAGGCCAAGGGTGCGGCCAGCCAGCAGGCCTACGACCAGTCCCGGGCCGCCGAGAAGGTCGCCGAGGCCAACGTCGAGGCGGACAAGGCGACCGTGCGCGGCGACGAGGTCGCCATCGCCGACACCGAGATCCGCGCCCCCTATGCGGGGCGCCTCGGCGCTTTCGCGCAGAGCGTCGGCGCGCTCGTCTCGCCCGGCACCACCGTCGTCCGGCTGACGAGGATGGCGCCGGTGGAAGTCGGCTTCACCCTGCCCCAGGATGCCCTGCCGATGATGCGCAGGGCGGTCGCCGACGGCATCGGCTCGATCGACATCCGTGCCGACGGCGTCGAGGCGCCCCTCAGCGCGCGGATCGACTTCATCGACAACCGGATCGACCCGGCGTCCGGCACCTTCGCGGCCCGCGCGACGGTCGCCAACGACGGGCTCGCGCTCTGGCCGGGCGAGGCCGTGACCCTCACCGTCACCCTCGGCAGGCACGAGAACGTCGTCCTCGTCCCGACCGTCGCGGTGCAGCCCGCCGCGCAGGGTTCGATCGTCTTCGCGGTGACCCCGGCAGGCAGGATCGACGTCCGCAAGGTGCGACTGGCCGGCACCGCCGGCGCCGTCGCGGCGATCGCCTCCGGCCTGAAGCCCGGCGAGCACGTGGTCGTGGAGGGCCAGCTGCAGCTGGCGAACGGGATGAAGGTCAGGGAGCAGGTCGAGGGAGCCGGACCGCCGCGCACCGCGAAAGCCGCCAAGCCTGCCCCTCCGGCGGAGCGCGGCTGATGATCCCCGAATTCTGCATCCGCCGCCCGGTCGCCACGATCCTGCTGGCGATCGGCCTCGTCCTGGCCGGCATCGCGGGATACCGGCTGCTGCCGGTCGCCGCCCTGCCGCAGGTCGACTATCCGACCATCAGCGTCAGCGCACAGCTCGCAGGCGCCTCCCCCGACACGATGGCGACCGCCGTCGCCACGCCGCTGATCAAGCAGTTCGAGACCATCCCCGGCATCGACACGATCACCGCGTCGAGCTCGCTCGGCAACAGCCAGATCGTGTTGCAGTTCGACCTCGGCCGCGACATCGACGCCGCCGCCGCCGACGTTCAGGCCGCGATCACCCGGACCCAGCGGCAACTGCCGGACAACATGACGACCCCGCCGAGCTACCGCAAGGTCAACCCGGCCGACGCCCCGGTGCTGCTCCTCGCGGTGCAGAGCGACACGATGCCCCTGTCGCAGCTCGATTCCATCGCCGAGAACATCATCTCCCCGAGCCTGTCGACCATCGGCGGCGTCGCCCAGGTCTCCGTCTACGGCAGCCAGGCCTATGCCGTGCGCGTCGAGGTCGATCCCGCACGGCTCGCCGCGCGGAACATGGGGCTCGACAAGCTCGCCGCGGCGATTTCCGCGGCGAACGACCAGACGCCCGTCGGCTCGCTCCAGAACCAGAGCCAGCTGCTCAGCATAAAGGCGGACACCCAGCTCACCGACGCGAGCCAGTTCCGCACGCTGATCGTCTCCGGCGCCGGCGCCAGCCCGGTGCGCCTGGAGGACGTGGCCCATGTCGAGGACAGCGTCGAGAACGACAAGACGGCGAGCTGGTACGACGGCAAGCGCGCGATCGTGCTGGCCCTCCAGCGCCAGCCCGACGCCAACACGGTGGCCGTCGTCGACGCCGTCAGGCAGCGCTTGCCCTCGCTTGCCGCCGAGATCCCGGCATCGGTCAGGGTCGACGTCATGAACGACCGGTCGGCCTCGATACGCGCCTCGATCCACGACGTACAGCAGACGCTGATGATCACCATCTGCCTCGTCGTCCTGGTCATCTTCCTGTTCCTCGGCCGCCTGTCGACGACGATCATTCCCGGCCTCGCCGTCCCCCTTTCGCTGATCGCAACCTTCGGCGCCATGTACGTGCTCGGCTACAGCCTCGACAACATCTCGCTGCTCGGGCTGACGCTCTCCGTCGGCCTCGTCGTCGACGACGCCATCGTCATGCTGGAAAACATCATCCGCCATGTCGAGGAGGGCATGAAACCGTTCGAGGCCGCCCTCGTCGGCGCCCGCGAGGTCTCGTGGACGATCGTCTCGATGTCGGTGTCCCTGATCGCCGTCTTCATCCCGATCCTGCTGATGGGCGGCGTCGTCGGCAAGCTTTTCAACGAGTTCGGCATGGTGGTCGCGCTCGCCATCGTCGCCTCCGTCTTCGTCTCGCTGACGGTGACGCCCATGATGGCCGCCCGCCTGCCGGCCCGCCACGGGCAGGCACCCGGCGCCGTCGCGGCCGCGTTCGGCCGGGCCTTCGACCGCACGCTCAAGGGATACGGCGGCAGCGTCGGCTGGTGCATCCGCCACCGCGCCGTCGTCATGCTCGTCTTCCTCTCCACGGTCGCCGCCTCCGGCTACCTGTTCTCGACGATGTCCTCGAGCTTCTTCCCGACCGAGGACATCGGCCAGCTGATGATCTCGACCGAGGCGCGCGAGGACATCTCCTTCCCCGCGATGTCCGCGCTCCAGCAGGAGGTCGCCGGCATCGTGCGCAGGGACCCGGCCGTCGACCACGTCACGTCGATCGTCGGCGGCGGCTTCCATTCGGCCGTCAATTCCGGGACCATGTTCGTGCAGCTGAAGGACAAGTCGGCCCGCCCGCCGCTCGACGAGACGCTGTCCGGGCTGCGTCGCCGGCTCGGCAGGGTCGCCGGCATCCGGACCTTCATCACCCCGGTCCAGAGCCTGCGCTTCGGCGGCCGCTCCTCCAAGAGCCAGTACCAGCTCGTCGTCCAGTCGCTCGACCGCAACAAGCTCTCCGTCTGGGCCGGCAAGCTGGAAGCGGCCATGGCCGCCGACCCGCACTTCATCGACGTCACCAGCGACCAGGAGAATTCCGCGCTGCAGGCGAACGTCGTCGTCGACCGGGACCGCGCCGCCATGCTCGGCGTCAGCGCGGCCTCCCTGCGCAGCGCGCTGGAGGCCGGCTTCGGCGGCGACACCGTGGCAACGATCCAGTCCACCGGCGACAGCTACAACGTCATCCTGGAATACGACACCTCCCTGCCCTGGACGGACGGGATGCTGCAGAACATCCACGTCTCCACCACCTCCGGAAAGCTCGTCCCGCTGGCGAGCTTCGCCCGCGTGACGCGCACCACCGGCCCGGTCACGGTCAACCAGACCGGCCAGCTCGCCGCCATCACGCTGTCCTTCGACCTGCCGAAGGGCTTCGCGCTCGGCGACGCCACGAAGCAGGTCAGCGCCCTGGAAAGCCGGATCGGCCTGCCCTCCGACGTCTTCACCGCCTATGGCGGCACCGCAAGGGTGTTCCAGCAGTCCCAGTCGAGCGAGGGTCTTCTGATCGTCGCCGCCATCCTCACCATCTACGTCGTGCTCGGCGTGCTCTACGAGAGCTTCGTCCACCCCCTGACGATCCTCTCCGGCCTGCCCGCCGCCGCGTTCGGCGCGCTGCTTGCGCTGAAGATCACCGGCTTCGACCTCTCCGTCATCGCCCTGATCGGCATCCTGATGCTGATCGGCATCGTCAAGAAGAACGCCATCATGATGATAGACGTGGCGCTGGCGACGCTGCGTGGCAACGCCTCCGCCGCTCCCGCCGCCGACCCCGACGCCCGGGCGGCCGAGGCGATCCACGAGGCCTGCGTCAGGCGGTTCCGTCCGATCATGATGACGACCTTCTGCGCCATGCTCGGCGCGCTGCCGATCGCGATCGGCACCGGGACGAGCTCGGAGCTGCGACAGCCGCTCGGCATCGCCGTCGTCGGCGGCCTCGTCGTCTCGCAGCTCCTGACCCTCTACATCACGCCCGTGATCTTCCTGGAGCTCGACCGCCTCGGACGTGCCTCCTCGCGGCTCTTCTCGCGCCTGCGGCCTGGCCGGCGCGGCGGCGCGCTTGCATCGCCGGGCTGATCTGGTTCAGCATCTGCGCATGTGCTTGATGATTCGGGGCGTGCGCGGGACCGGTGCCCGCGATAGTTTGAGACAAAACAAAGTTGCCTGCTCGCCGCGGTCGCCATATACTTTTCCCGCCAGGAGGAGTTCTCGATGGCCAACGAGGAACGCGAAAGCGGGACCGGCTTCGATCCAGACGGGGACGCTGCCCTGACCGATGGAGCGGTGGACCTCGGTCCGCTCGGCAACTACATCGGCTTCTATCTCCGGCTTGCCCAGAACGCTTCCTTCAAGTCATTCAAGCGCCACACGGGTGAGAGCGATCTCAGGCCGGGCTGGTTCGCGGTCCTCAGCCTGATCGGCTCGAACCCCGGGATAACGCCGATGGTCCTGTCCCGGGCGAGCGGACGCGACAAGTCCACGATCACGCCGGTGCTGCGCGACCTGATCCGGGCGCAGCTGATCTCGCGCGAGCCGCTGGCGCACGACAGGCGCAGCTACGCCCTGCGGCTGACGGAAGCGGGCCGGGAAAAGCTCGACCGTCTCGCCTATCATGCAGCGCGACACGACGAGGAACTCGACGAGCTGGTCGGCGTCCGGAAGGAGGAACTGCTCGCGCTCCTGCGCCACATTGCCGTAAACCTCGAATGACGGCGGCCGCGGCCAGCCTCCACCCGCAGGGCGTGCGACCCTCGGCCCCGGAAGGCCTCGGACCCGCAGATTGTGCCAGGACGCAACCGGCGCGGACTTGCCTTCTTCGCCGAAAGATGTTTGGCTGCAAACTAGTTTGGGTAATACCGGTACGGGCACGATTCCCTAAACCGGAGGGGACCAAACCTCCGCCCGCGGGCGGAGCCGATATGGGAGGTGTCGGCCATGCTTCGGTCGAAACTGGCAGGCGGTGAGGACGGCGTGCGAAAGGCGTTGCCGGATTTCCGGCGCGGGGGTCGCCGCCGGCATGCCGCCCCTCCCCTTTTTTTCTCGAACTGCCCGAAGAAGCCGGCCGGGAGGCGGCTTCGCCGGCGCCGGGCGCCGAAGGTTCCGCGCGGGCACATCGCCGCTTGCCCGAGCGGCCTTCCCTGCCGCCTTTCGGCACAGGTGAAATCGGATGAAAACTGTGATTTCCTAAGGGAAGGACGTCCCGTGCCACGCGTGTCGCGGCGCGGGACCGGGGAGGCAGCGGGCCGTTCCAAAAAGCCGTGAATCATGCCGCCGGCCCTGCTTCGGAGGCAACCAAGGAGGAGAACGAATGATCAGTCGCAGGAAATTCCTGGCAACGACGGCCGGGGTACTGGCCGCGCCCGCGCTGGTGCGGCAGGGCTATGCCGCCAGTCCGGAGGTCAAGTTCAAGCTGCACCACTTCCTCGGGCCGAAATCGCCGGCCCAGGTGAAGATGCTCGAACCCTGGGTGAAGCGGATCGAGAAGGACTCGAACGGCCGCATCCAGATCGACATCTATCCCTCCATGACGCTCGGCGGCTCTCCGCCCCAGCTCTTCCGCCAGGTCGCCGACGGCGTCGTCGACATCGTCTGGACGGTCAACGGCTACACGCCGGGCCTGTTTCCTCGCTCCGAAGCCTTCGAACTGCCGACGGTCTTCGTCAACGACATCCCGGCGACCAACCTCGCCATGCGCGACATGTTCGACGAGTATCTCGCGCCCGAATACGCAGCCGTCCACGTGCTCTTCAACCACGTCCATGCCGGGCAGGCACTCCACATGGCCGACAAGCCCGTCCACACCGTCAAGGACACGCAGGGCACCAAGCTGCGCGTCCCGGGGCCGACGGGCAACGACGTGGTCAAGGCCATGGGCGCCACTCCCGTCACCATGCCGGTGCCGGACCTGCCGCAGGCCCTCTCCACCCATACGGTCGACGGCGCCCTGATCCCCTGGGAGATCATACCGGCGCTGAAGCTGCAGGACGTCACCAAGTACCAGATCGAGGGCCCCGACAAGGCGCGCTTCGGCACGACGACCTTCCAGGTGTCCATGAACAAGGACAAGTGGAACTCGCTTCCCGACGACCTGAAGAAGGTCTTCGACAAGAACTCGGACCGCGACTGGCTGGTCGAGGTCGGCCACATCTGGCGCGACGACGACGACCACGGCATCAAGGTCGCCGTCGACGCCGGCAACACCTACATCGTTCTCAAGCCCGACGAGATGGAGACCTTCAACAAGGCGCTGCGCCCCGTGGTCGACAAGTGGGTGAACGACCACAAGGGCAAGATCAAGGCTCAGGAGATCGTCGACGCGGCACGCGCGGCCATCAAGAAGAACGCGTCTTGAGCAACCAGCCGGCAAGCGGGGATGGCGCGGCGCGCCCTCCCCGCCACCATCCGGGCGCGGTCGAGCGCGCGATCGGGGTGATCGTCAGGGGGTGGGCGCTGCTCGGCGGCCTGACGACTGCCGGGCTCGCCGTGCTGACGGCGGCGAGCGCGGTGTCGAACGTGCTGTTCAGGGCGCCGTTCTCGGCCGACTACGAGCTCGTCAAGAACTTCATCGGCGTCGCCGTCTTCATGTTCCTGCCCTATTGCCAGCTGACGGGCTCGAACGTGACGGTCGACATCTTCACCGAGCACATGAGCGAGCGCAGGAAGGCCGCCATGGCCGGCTTCTCCTCGCTGTTCGCCATCGCCTTCTCCGCCCTGCTCCTGCGCCAGATGACGCTCGGAATGCTCAGCTACATGCGCTACCCGGAGGTCACCCCCGTGCTCCAGCTGCCGCTCTGGACCGCGTTTCCTCCGATGCTCCTCTCGCTCGCGCTCCTGCTCCTGGCATCCATCGTCACGGCCGTCGACGCCTGGCGCGGCATCCGCGGCCTGCCGATGGCCAACTACGCCCCCCGTACCAGCCTCGGCGAATAGGAAACCATGACAACCGACCTGTTCCTCGGCCTCATCGGCGTCGTCTGCCTGCTGGGACTGATCGCCATCCGCGTGCCGATCGCCTACACGATGATCCTCGTCGGCATCGCCGGCACCGTCGTGCAGTCCGGCCCGGCGGTCCTGCTCAACCAGCTCAAGGACCTCGCCTACGCGCAGTTCGCCAACTACGACCTCTCGGTCCTGCCGATGTTCATCCTGATGGGCGGGCTGGCGGCGCGCTGCGGCCTGTCGCGCGACCTCTTCCGCGCCGCGAACGCCTGGCTCGGCCGCTTCCGGGGCGGGCTGGCGATGGCCGCCGTCGCCGCCTGCGCCGGCTTCGGTGCCCTGTGCGGCTCCTCGACGGCGACGGCCTCGACCATGGGCCAGGTGGCCCTGCCGGAGCTGCGCCGCTACAGGTTCTCGCCCGCTCTCGCGACCGGCACGATCGCCGCCGGCGGCACGCTCGGCATCCTGATCCCGCCCTCGGTCGTGCTCATCGTCTACGCGATCATCGTCGAGGCGAACATCGTCGAGATGTTCGCCGCGGCCCTGGTTCCCGGCATCCTCGCGATGATCTTCTTCATGGTGACGATCGCGATCTACGTTCGCGTCGTCCCCGGTTCCGGCCCCGAGGGCCAGAGGGTCACCAGCGCCGAGATGATGAACGCCACGCTCGGCGTCATTCCGGTGCTGGTCATCTTCGGAGTCGTCATCGGCGGCATCTACGCCGGCATCTACAATCCGACGCCGGCCGCCGCCATCGGCGTCTTCATGGTCGGCCTCTACGGCTTTCCCACGCGCCGGCTGACGATCCGGGCAGCGCTCTCGGCGCTGCTGGAGACCGCCCGCACCACGGGCATGATCTTCCTCATCCTGCTCGGCGCGGAGCTGCTGAAGATCTTCATGGCCCGCGCCGGCGTGCCGCAGGCGGCAGCCGACTTCCTGCAGAATTCCGGCCTGCCGCCGCTCGGGATCCTGACGCTGATCATCGTCATATTCCTGATCTTCGGCTGCCTGATGGATTCCCTGTCGATGGTGATCCTGGCGATTCCGTTCTTCTGGCCGGTGGTCGCCGGCCTCGATTTCGGCCTCGGCCCGGAGGAGACCAAGATCTGGTTCGGCATCATCATCCTGATCGTCGTCGAGCTTGGACTGATCACGCCGCCGGTCGGCCTCAACGTCTTCATCATCAACTCGCTGTCGCCCGACGTGCCGATGCGCCAGACCTTCAAGGGCGTGATGCCGTTCTTCTTCTCGGAGATCCTGCGGATCGCGCTTCTCGTCGCCGTCCCGTCGATCACGCTGTTCCTGCCGCGCCTGCTTCACTGACGCGCGAAACGGGGTCGCCCGGCGACGCTACGCCCGCGTCGCGACCGGCAGGAGCTTCTCGGCCGGGCGAACCGGGGCGGATGCGCCGGCGGCGACGGGCGCCGGCTCCGGGCGGGTGAACGCGGCGAGGTGCTCGGCCATCAGGCGGCGGGCATGCGGCGGGGTGAGCGTATGGTCGGCCGCCGGCAGTTCCCGCATCGTCACCGCCGGAAGACGCGCCAGCCGCTCGCCGCCCGGGCCGAAATGGCGCGCGATCTCCTCGTGGCTGAGGTCGCCCTCGGACGTCACCATCAGCACCCGGGTGCCGCGCGCGACGAGGTCCGACATCCATCGTTCCACCGGACGGCCGCCGGCGAGCCGGGCCGGCGACAGGCCGGCGAGGCCCGACTTGATCAGTTCGAGGGTGCGGCGAACCGAGCGGCGGCCGCCGAAGGAGACGGCGCCCCGCACCGCCGCCATGATCCCGCCGGGCGCGCCGCCCATCCCCCCGCGTGGCGGTGCGTCGCCTGGCAACTCGTCCGCCTCGCCGCCGTCGGCTTTCCGGCGCGCCGCCCTGGAGCTTTCATAGGCCTTCCACACGCCCATATCGAGCGCATAGGAGCTGTTCCAGGCGAAGCACAGCGGATTGACCATCGCCAGCCGGTCGATGCGCGGGTCGCTGCGCGCCGCATGGAACGCCTGGAAGGCGCCGGAGCAGGTCCCGGTCGCGCAGACGCGGCGGAAACCCGCCCTCTCCAGCCAGTCGACCACCCTCGCCACGTCGGCCCGCGTCCGCATGTCGTAGAGGAACAGCCTCTTTTCCGGCGGCGCCTCGCTCTGGCCGAGGCCCGGCAGGTCGATCCTGAGGGACGCGCCGCCGCGGGCCGCGAGCGCGCGCGCCATCTCCACGGTGCCGCGCGCCCAGCCGACATGCGGCACCGCGCCCGCGTTCAGGAACAGCGTAACCTCCTCCGGATCTCCGCCACCGGCCGGCAGGCAGAGCACGCCGCAGATCTCCGGGCCGTCGCGGATCACGACGGGGCGCTCTTCCCAATGCGGCCCGGCCAGGCTGTCGGGCACCGCGACGGCAAGCTCGTCCAGCCGCCCCCGGCCGGCCCTCTCGCGTGCCCACGCGACGACCATGGCGAGCGTCGCCAGCGGTATCTCGTTCGCCGTCGGGTCGCACATCAGCGTGTTGTAGCCGGCAAAGGGCTGCGCGACGACGCAGGCTCCCGCCCGGGCGAGCCGGTCCGCGGCGCCGGCAGCCGCCGGCGACGGTGCCGCCGGCATGAGCAGCACGTCGCGGACGCCGCTCTTCTGCAGCGCCGCCGGCCAGTCGAGGCCGCGCAGGTCGGCGACCGTCTCCGCCGTCATCGCGAAGCCCGCCGCCCGGATCCCGTCGAACGGCACCGCGGCGGCGTCTCCCTCCGGCGGCCGCAGCGTCCCGTCGATCATCCGCGAAAGCCCGGTCAGCTCGCGCACATAGGCCTTGCCCGAAGCGGGCGGCGCAAGCAGCGCCACGCCCGCCACGTCGTCCCGCCCGGCGACCGCCGCCGGCGCGAGCAGTGCCCCGAGCCGGAAGCCGATCACCAGAACGTCGGAAACGCCGGTCTCTTCCTTCAGCCGCTCGATCGCCGTGCCGATCGCCTTCGTCCATGCCGCCACGCGGCCCGGTTCCTCGTGGTCCCCGGCCGCGTCGCCGCAACCGGGATAGTCGAACTGCAGAACGGGCAGCCCGGCCCCCGCGATCCGCCGCGCCATCATCGTGAGGAAGCGCCGGCTGCAGAGGTCGTCGAAGCCGTGCGCGCCGGCGACGACGACGCCGCGGCTGCCGCCTGCCGGATGCACCCAGCCGATCGTATTGCTGAAGACGACGGGCCTCATGGCCGACCTCCGCTCGACGTTGCGCCGGCCGCCGCGGCGGCTTCGGCCGAAAACTCCACCGGCCGCTCCGCGTTGAGCGCGGTGACGGTGCCCGACGGCGCCGGTCCCTCCGGCGGGCCGGCCAGGCCGATGGATTTCTCGCGGCCCGGAAGGAGATGGAAATGATTGTCACCGGCACGGTGCGTCGCGCAGCCGACATCGACGTGGTAGGCCGCCCGGCGGCAGGACAGCACCAGCCGCCAGTCGCCCGGCCCGCCCTCCACGCGCGCCTCGAACCCGACGTCCCGGCGCAGGACGGAAACTCCCGGCAACAGGTGGAAGGCCTCGGCGAGCGGCACGCCGGCCGCATCCTCCAGCCGTGCCACGGTCACCTCATGGGCGGCCGGCCCGAAACGATAGGCGTTGCTGACGTCGAAGAACGCCCCGAGCACCTCGAAGGCCGAAAGCGTCAGCCCGCCATGGGCGGCGACCGCCACGGCGCGCCGGCCGGTGACGACGGGCGTCGCGCCGTCGCGCAGGCAGGTGAGCACCAGCGTGCCCTCGACCGGTCTGGCCCCGTCGTTGACGAGATGCACGCCGAGCCCGTTGATGCCCTCGTCCGTCAGGATCAGGCGCAGCGGCGCGAAGGCGCGCTTCAGCGCGTGCCAGACGGACTTCGGCCGGCCCGCCGCATCGACGGCCCCCCAGCCGGCCCCCGCCTGCAGGTCCTTCCAGAACAGGGTGAGCGCGCCCGCGGCCGGCGAGGCCGGCCGGCGCCATTCGTCGATCGTGCGCTCGGCGACTTCCGCCGTCACCGCACGCGACAATTGCAGGTAGCGCGCCCCGTCCCCGATCCGCAGGCGCCGCGCGTCGAGGCCGAAGACCGCTTCGAGGTAGTGGTCGCGGACGTCCTCGAAATCCCAGGAGGCGCCGGCGTCGCGCGGCGTCGCGGCCTTCCAGCGCGGATCGTGGACCGGCGAGACGGGCAGGTGCGCGTCGAGCGTCTCCTGCTGGGGAACGTTGGCGAAGGCGAGGCACTCGCTGGCGAAGCGCACGCCGGCGCGCCGCGCGTCCTCGAGCGGCCGGCAATAGGCGCCGACGCCGAAATAATGCACCGGCCCGCCATCGGCGGTGAACGGCAGGGCGCCGCCGGACGGCGAGGACGGAACGAGGACGACGTCCGGGCGCAACGCCCGGGCGGCGGGCCGCACGACGTCCTCCCACCACGGCGCCGGATCCATCGTCGCCGGCAGCCCCATCATGGCCGCCTGCTGCGCGATCTCGCTGCCGCCGCACAGCACGGCGAGCGAGGGCGAATTCGCCAGGCGCCCGAGCAGCGCGCCGACTTCCTCCGAAAGCGACGCGCACCACGACCCGTCGCGCGACGGGTAGTCGAAATTGGCGAGCATCAGGTCCTGCCAGACGAGGATCCCCAGCTCGTCGCAAAGCTCGTGGAAGCCGTCGCCCTCGTAGACGAACGTGCCCGCGACCCGCAGCATATTGACGCCTGCCTCGCGCACCAGCCGAAGATCCTCCGACAGTTCGGAGGAATCGCAGGGCAATCGCACCGGGTCGGCGGGCGTCCAGACCGAACCGCGGCAGAACACCGGCACCCCGTTGACGAGCAGCCGGAAGCCCTTCCCGTCCCGCTCGCGATCGAGCTCGATCCGGCGGAAGCCGACCCGTCCGGCGGGCATGGAAACGTTGCCGAGGGTGACGGTCACGGCATGCAGCGCCGGCGTGCCGTGGCTGTGCGGCCACCATGCCGCGACGCCGGGCACGCGCAGGCGTCCCGCGAGTTCCCGCCCGTTCGGCTCCAGCACCGCCGTGACGCCGGCGCAGGAGACCGTCGCCGCCTCCCCTTCGCCGGGCGGCGCGTCGAGCGTCAGCCTCACGTCGAGCGTGCCGGTCGTGCCGTCGAGCCCGGCATGCAGCACGGATTCGACGATCCGCGGCCGCGCCTCCAATCGCACCAGCCGCACCGGCCGGAAGGGGCCGACGACGTCGAAGGCCGGGCACCAGCCCGGCATGTGGCCGATCAGGGTCGTGCGGACCAGCCGCAGGCGCTGATCGTCGATCATGCGCGGTTTCCAGCGCGCGCGCGGCCCCTTGAGACCGTCGAGATGGGCGCTGAGGCTGCGGAACGCGATCGTCAGCATCTCGCCGCCCGCAAGGGTGACCGCGACCTCCTGCGGAACGAACATCGAGGTTGAGGCAAGCACCAGCCGGTCGTCGACATAGACCTCGGCGATCGTCGCCAGGCCTTCGAAGACGAGCCGCACCGGCCCGACGGCCTCGAGCCGGCGACGGTACCAGACGTCCTTGTCGTGCAGCGGCGACGGCGCGCCGCGATCCCAGCGGCCGTGGGCCTCGAGCGTGGCCGCCGCGGTGCCCGGGCAGGAAGCGGCGAGCCACTCCGCGTCGTCGCCGATCGCCGAAGGAAGAGCAAAGGCGCCGGCCGTCGAGACGGCGAGCCGCCATCCCGTGTCCAGCCGCCCGGCCTGTGCCGCTATCGCCACCGCGCCCGTCATGTCCACTCCAAAACCGAAACCGCCCGCGGACTAGGCCGCCCTGGACTTCGTGCTGCGACCGAGGCGCGCGTCGAGCGCGTCCATCGCCGTCTCCCAGGCCTCGGCCATCGGCACGAGCATGTCCTGCAGCCCGTCGAAGCGCCGCCGCGCCATGGCGCGCGCCAGCTTGAACTGCATCGTCTTGGCGCCGCCGGCGATCTCGTCGGCCGCCGCGCGCGCCCGCTCCAGCCCGTCGACTCCCCGGCCGCCGAGCCATTCCAGATGGCTACCCAGCAGCTCGAAATTGGCACCGAACTGGCGCACGGTGTTGAACGCATAGACGTGGAAGTATTCCGGCGAACGCCCGGCAAGTTCCTCGGCGTGGCCTGCGAACGCCTCCCGGTAGGCGGCGAGCGGGTTGCGCCGCGGCCGCCGCGCCAGGTGCCGCGCGAGCAGGTCGCAGGCCGTCTCCACGGCATCCGCCGCGGCCGCGCTGCGCCCGAACTTCATGAATTCCGAATAGGGAAACAGCGGCAGTCCCGCGTCTTCCTCGCGGCGACCGGCGAAGAGCGCGTCGAAATCCTCGCCCTCGAGCACGAAGTAGCCGCGATTGTGGAAATATTCCATCCTCCGGCCGGCCGGATCGAGCGCGTTGATGCCGATGCTGGACTTCGAATGGGCCGTCCGGTAGCTGACGCCGCGCGTGTCCGGCAGGTGGAACGCGTCGACCTCGACCATCGGCAGCCGCCCGCGGGCGATCTGGGTGGACACCTGCGCGTCCAGCCGGTCGAAGACGGCGAGTTCCTCGATCTCGACCCCGTAGAGCTCCTGCAGGTCGGCGGTCGGGAACTTGAAGAAGGTGAAGTGGTCGCCCTCGAAGTCCTGCGCCACGGTGAAGCCGAGGGCCGCCGCCGGCTCGTGCCCCGTCGCGTGCAGGACCTCGACCAGCAGGTCGACATAGCAGTTGGTTTCCGGCCAGCGCCGCTCCGGGTCGTGCAGCCAGCTCGCACCGTAGGTGGCCGGATCCAGCCCGGGAACAACCTGCCGCATGCTCAGTCTCCCCAGAGCGCGTCGCGGACGCGGGCGGGCCAGCCGGCGGTGTCCGTCCCGTGGTGGCGGAACAGCGCCAGCGCGAGGCGCTCCAGCCCGAATCCCACGCAACCCGAGTGGCAGGCGGTGCCGTCGGCGAAGCGGATGCCCCAGCTCTGGCCGAAATGGTCCTGGTGGTTGTTGAACGACATGCAGGCCGTCGGCTTCTCGATGCTCGTGACCGGGACAACCAGCTCGAACTTCAGCGCCTGGTCGCGCTGGCTGCTGGCCATCATCTTGCCGGTACGGCCGAAGAAAGGATCGTTGGCGACGACGATCTCGCAGGGCAGGTCGAGCGTCTCGGCAATCGCCTTGCCGCGCTCCATCCAGCTCTTCTGGAATGCGCCGACCTGCTCCGCCGTGCCGATCCGGATATATTCGCGCTGGCGGAAGAGCTGCATGCGCGCCGGGTCCTGCGAGGGCTCGTGGCGGAAGCAGTAGGAGGAGAGCTCGTAGAGCAGTCCCTCTTCCGGCACCGGCCCCTGCCGGGCGACCGTCGGGTAGAGCGGGTAGCAGGCCGCCGGCGTCATCGCGACCTCGGTCGCCTTCTGCATGGTCGTCCAGTCCTCGCCCCTCGCCATCAGGCCGAGCAGCTCCGCGTGGTCGCGCTCGTCGCCCATGAAGGAATGGACGCAGCCGGCGAGCTGCGGAAAGCTCTTCATGTAGCCCGTCTTCTCCAGCGCCGCCCGCGCCATGCCGGGCGGGAAGTGGATCCGGGTGGCCCCGTCCGCCGCCCCGACGCCGAGCACGATCTTCTCGAACCGCTCGATCACCTCCTCGAAGACGCCGGAACGGCCGTAGAGCCCGTCCACGCCGGATTCGAAGAGGATGCCGTTGTCGAAAAGGCTGTCGAGCAGGCTCTTCGCATCGAAGGTCTTGGCGTCCATCTCAGGCCCCCAGGCTGGTGTCGAAGCGGCTCATCAGGAGCAGCGTCGCGGTGTTGGCGTGAATGCGGTCGTTGGAGATCATCACCGCGGCCGACGTGACGTCGCGCAGGTGCCGGCCGACACTGAACGGCGTGCCGTTCTTGTAGCCATGGATGCCGGTGATCAGCATGGCGAGGCGCACGACCTCGGCCGCCTTCTCGCTGGCGGCGACCTTCAGGGCGTTGATCTCCGCGGCGAAGCCGATCGACGAGAGGTCGTCGTCGCCCTCCGCCGTTTCGAAGCGATGGATGGCGGAAACGAGGTGCCCCTTCATCTCCTGCAGCTTGGCGGCGGCTTCCGAAAGGCGCAGCGCCCCCGGCGGCGTCGCGTTCGGCTGCCTGCGGGCCGCCTGCTTGACGAAGGCCTGGGCGCGGGCGAACGCATCCGCCGCGATGCCGAACCAGGTCGCCGCCCAGTAGATGTGCGAGCTCGCGAGCATCGACTGCGCGGCGATCTCGGAGAACGGCTTGGGGAAGACCTGCGCCGCGTCCCCGGTGGCCGAGAGCAGGAAGCCGTCGGAGCAGGTGCCGCGCATTCCGAGCGTGTCCCACACCGACTTGCGCTCCAGCGAAAGCTTGCCGTCGAACGGGATCAGCACCATCACCTGGTCGGAATGGGCCGCGTCCGGCGCACGGCGCGCGGTTGCCATGATGGCGTCGGAATGGGCCCCGTAGGAGATCACCGTCGCGTCCTTGGTCAGCGCGAAGCGGTCGCCCGAAAGCTCCACCGCGCAGATCGAGTTGCGGAGGTTCCCGCCGATTCCGGCCTCCGAAGTCGCCGATGCCAGCAGCAGCTGCTCGTCGGCGATGCGGCGCATGTAGTCGCGGTGCCAGGAGCTGGCGATGCCGTGCGTCGCAAGGCTCGATATCTGGATCTGGTGCATGCCGTAGACCATCGCGCTCGAGCCGCACGACTGGGCCAGTTGCACGATCAGCTCCGCCACCGCCGCGGTGGAAAGTCCCTCGCCGCCGAGTTCGACCGGCACGCCGGCGCCGAGCAGGCGTTCGCGCTTCAGCGCGTCGACCGTCTCCTTCGGGAAGCGGCCCTCGCGGTCGACCGCATCGGCGGCCTCCGCCGCGATCGCCGCCACGCGCGCCATGCGCTCGCTTGCGCCCTCGCCGCGGACGACCGCTTGCGAGAGACCTGCATCCTTCACGACGTTCATCGGATCAGACCGTTTCGGAGGTGAGTTGCGAAACCGCCGACGCGATGCTGGCGATCGACGAGAAGGTCCGGCGCGTCAGCAGCGCTTCCGGGAATTCGATGTCGAACTCCTCCTCGATGGCGAGCATCATCTGGACGGAGGCGAAGGACGTCAGCCCCGCCTCGTAGAGATTGCCGTCGTCGGAAAGTGTCCCGATTTCGCACGGGATCATCGGATTCTGTGCGAGAAGTTCACGAATGCGATCGATCATGGACGAAGCCCACCCTGTTTGCCGGTTTCTGTCGAGCGGCAATCTACAATCGATCAGGCTTCAAGGCGTTAACACGCGCGAGTAAGCGCGGATGTGCTTAAGTGCCTGTTAACGCAAACATTCTGATTTTATTCGAATTGTCCGGGACGGCGCTTGCGGGCCCTTCCGGGGCGGCCGAGAAGCCGCGCCGGGCGCCTCAGTCGGCCCGCACGAGGGCCTCGGCCTTCTCCGGATCGTAGGCGCGGGAATCGACCTTGAGGTAGGCGAGCCCCTCCTCGGCGATGACGACGACGTCCGCGACGCCCGGCACCTGCCTGAGGCGGCTGGCAAGGCCTTCCTGCGAAGCTTCCGGCTCGCCCTCGCCGAGCCGGAGAAGCCGCGTCACCAGATAGCTCGGCGACTTCATGCTCCCCGCCACGACGAGCCAGACCAGCGACAGGAGCGTGGTCAGGGCGAACACGCCGACGTCGCCGCCGGCCTGGTGCACCCAGCCGCCGAAGACGCCGCCGAAGAAGATGCCGATGAACTGCGAGCTGGAATAGACCCCCGTCGCCGTGCCCTTGGCGTCGGCCGGCGCGGTCTTGGTGACGAGCGAGGGAAGGCTGGCCTCCATCACGTTGAAGCCTGCGAAGAAGATCGTCACCGCCAGGAGCAGCACGTATGGATTGCCGCCGTCGGCCGCCAGCAGCCCCTGGCTTATCGCGATCGCGGCCACCGCGCCGACGAAGATCGCCTTCATGCGGCGATGCTTCTCGGCCACGATGATCGCCGGCACCATCACTGCGACGGAGACGACGAGGACCGGCAGGTAGACGATCCACTGGTTGTGGCTGGTGACGCCGAGCGCGCCGGAAAGCAGGCCCGGCACCACGAGGAAGCTTGCCGTCAGCATCGCGTGGAGGGCGAAGATGCCGAAGTCCAGCCGCAGGAGCTCGCGGTTCCGCAGCACCCCGCCGAGCATCGAGGGCACGGTCTCTGCGTCGCGGCGCACGCCGAGGCTCGCCGGCGTCGGCACCGCGAAGAGGGTGATGGCGATGCCGGCGATCGCCAGAAGGACCATCAGCCAGAAGATCCCCGGCACGCCGACGACGCCGGCGACGACCGGCCCCGCCACCACCGCGACCATGAAGGAGAAGCCGATGGTGATGCCGACCGTGGCCATGGCCTTGGTGCGGTTCTCCTCCGCCGTCAGGTCGGCGACGAGCGCCAGGATGACGGAGCCGACCGCGCCGGCCCCCTGCAGGGCGCGGCCGAGAACCACGCCCATGATCGAGCCGGAAAGCGCCGCCACGGCGCTGCCGAGGGCGAAGAGCACGAGGCCGCCGACGATCATGGTCTTGCGGCCGACCCGGTCCGACATCAGGCCGAAGGGGATCTGCAGCAGGCCCTGCGTCAGCCCGTAGATCCCGAGCGCCAGCCCGATCATGTAGGGCGTCGCGCCCTTCAGCCCGCCGGCATAGGCCGCGAACACCGGATAGATCATGAACAGCCCGAGGAGCCGGACCGAAAAAACCGCTGCGAGGGACCCCGCCGCACGCCTCTCGTGCGTGTGCATCGTTGCTTTCTCTTCTTTTCGACGTCGCATTTCTGGCGGGAAACTAGCGGCAAGCCGGCGGCAGGCAAAGTGGGGCGGTCAAAGTGACGCGCCTTTTGCAGCAAAAAAGACGGGAAAGGGCTACTTGCGCGGCACGATGCTGATCTTGCCGCTGCGTTCGAGCATGGCCTGCTCGACGCCGCCGGCGTCCGCGACCGAGGAGGTGCGCGCGGCCTCCTCCATGTCCGCCTCGCTGACCGCGGCCCGCTGCATCGCGCCGCGGTCGAAGCGCCCCTTCAGCACGAGGGCGACGGGCCGGCCCTTGACGAAGTGGCCGAACGACGGCCACCGCACGGCGGCGTGCGCCAGCCCCCAGTAGGCCAACAGCATCGCCAGCGTCGCCGCGATGGTCGGGAAGAAGGCGGCGTTCGCCGTCAGCGCGCGGCTGAGGTTCGATCCCACGACGATCGCCATCAGGATGTCGAGCGGCGTCTGCTCGCCGAAGGCGCGGCGGCCGAAGAGGCGCAGCATCACCAGCCCCGCGGCGAGGATGATGACGGCGCGGATGCACTCCTGCCACCACAATATGTCCTTCGAGCTCGTTCCGATGACCTGGTGGATCATGCCTTCGCCTGCCTGGAGCCGTTCGACCGGGTCGCGCGCCGCCTGCCGCCGCGCGGTTCTTCCCGACAAATCCGGCAGCCCGGCGATTGGTTCCGCGCGCGCTGGCGCCGGTTCACTTCGCCTTGCCGCGCTCGCTGGCGACGAGGACCACCGGCACCGGGCAGTTGGCGACGACGGCCGTCGCGGTGTCGCCGAAGAACAGCTTCTCGCCGGGCCTCTGCGTCACGCCCATGACGATCAGCCCGCCGCCGGCCGCCTCCCGGCAGATCACGTCCTCCGGGCGCTTCTTCGTGTGCATCGCGGTCTCGACCCGGACGCCGTACCGGTCGGCCAGCACGGCGACGTCCTTCAGCACCGCCTCCTCGCGCTGGTGGAAGAGCGAGGCGCGGTAGGACCTGGCGCTCCTCGACACGTAGAGCACCTTGACCGGCGTCCTGTGGACCCGCGCGAGCGTCAGCGCTATGTCGGCCGCCCGCCGCGAGACCTCCGTCCCGTTGACCGGCAGCAGGATCCGCGTCAGGCCGCCCGGCACCGGCAGTTCCCGCCCCTTCGCCGCGCCGTTCAGCACGAGGCAGAGCGGCCCGTCGAAACCCCTGGCGACGTCCTCCAGCTCGCTGGCGAAGCCGCCCTTGGGCGTGACGGCGCCGTCCAGCCCGGCGACCAGCATTCCGTAGCCCTTGCGGGCTTCCTCCCGGATCAGCTCGGCCGTGGCGTGCGGCTCGGTCCGGGCGGTCAGGTGGACCTTTTCGACCTCCGTCTCCTCCTCGCGCCTGACGGCGGACGCGCTCGCCCTCGCCCCCCGCTTGATCTCCTCCAGCTCTTCCGCCGGTTCGCTTTCCGGAACGCCCGCCCCCCGCGGCTCGACCTTCAGGAGCGTCGTCGGCATTCCGCGGCTGCCGCCGACGAGGCCGGCGAGATGGGCCGCGAAGCGCCCGATGGAGCTGTCGTCGACGACCAGCAGGAGGCGCTCGAGCCCGGCGACGAAGCCGCGGTCGTCGACCGCCTCGCGCTCCATCCGCTGCTTTTCCTGCAGCTTCATCGGCAGCCGCCCGAGCGCCCAGCGCAGCATCGGCGGCATGATGAGCGTCGTGATGACGGCCATCGTCACGATCATCGTGAAGAGGTTGGGGGAAAGGATGCCGACCGAGAGGCCGATGGTCGCGATGATGACGTCCGTCGAGCCGCGCGCGTTCATGGCGCTGCCGACGGCGACCGACTCCTTCCAGCTCATCCCGCCGATCCGCCCGCCGAGGAAGGCGCCGGAGAACTTGCCGAAGCTGGCGATCGCCACCAGCGCGACCGTCAGCAGCGCGAGCCTCGGGTCGGCGAGCACGGTCAGGTCCGCCGAGAGGCCGGCAGTGCCGAAGAAGACGGGCATGAAGAGAGCCGTGATCAGCCCCCGCAGCTGCCGCTCGATATGCCCGGTCAGGATCGGCGATTCGCCGACCAGGATACCGGCGACGAAGGCCCCGAGCACCGTGTGCACGCCGATCGCATTGGTCAACAGCGCCATGACGCCCATGATCACGATGATCATCGTGATCACGGCGTATTCGCTCTCGAACGTGTCGTTCGTCCAGCGGATGGCGGTGAAGACGATGCGCCGGCCCGCCGTCAGGCTGAAGATCATGAAGCCGGCGACCTCGCCGACCGTCGCCAGCAGCGGCAGCGCCTCCAGCTTGCCGTGCGTGGCCACGCCGAACGTGATGGCGATGATCAGCCAGCCGATCGTGTCCTCGATGATCGCCGAGGACACGATGATCTGTCCGAGGTCGCGGCGCATGAAGTTCATCTCCCGCACGATCATCGCGACGATCTTGACCGACGAGATCGACAGCGCGGTCCCGAGGAAGAGGCCGGCGACCACGCGCCGCCCCGGCTCCGGAAGCAGCGCGTCCGGCAGGAACTGCGCCAGCGCGAAGCCGCAGATGAAGGGCACGACGACGCCGGTGGTCGAGATCGAGAAGCAGGCGGCCCCGACACGCCGCACCAGCCGCAGGTCCGTTTCCATTCCGGTGAGAAGCAGCAGGAGGAGGATGCCGAGCTGCGAGACCGCGTCGATCATGCTCCTGTGCGAGGGATCGGTGGAGAACAGCAGGTGCTGGGCGGACGGCCAGAGCCAGCCGAAAAGCGACGGCCCGAGCAGGATTCCCCCGATCAGCTGCCCCATGATCGCCGGCTGGCCGAGCCTGTGGAAGACCTCTCCCAGTCCCCGCCCGACGACGAGCAGCAGGATGATGTCGCAGACGAAGATCGCCTCCACCGAGCTCCCGAGCCCGGTGCCCTTCCCCTCCCCGGCGGCAAGCGCCCGGACGGCCGGGAAGGCCGCGAGGAACAGCAGGAGAAGCAGAACGGCCCGGCGGGCGCGATGCTCGACTTTGGTGCTCATGGATCATCCGGGAGACGGAACCGCCCGGCGCCGTGGGGCACCGGAGGCGGCCGGGTTGCAGGCCGCGCCGGACTGCTTCCTTCGACAGTCGCGAAAGCGGCGCGGCACCGACTATGCCGCGCCCGCCCGCCCGCCGCAAGCACCCCGCACCGCCGGACCGCGCCGGCGGAGCCGCAAGCCGGACCGCTCTGCCATTGGCGCCGCAGCGGCCGGCGCTTGCGCGGCAGTAGCGCTTTCGTCCGGGTTGAAGCTTTCAGGGAGTTTTCCGGCGGCGTTGCAGCATGCGTCGACGCTTCGTCAGCTTCCCTGCAGGAATCCGGTCTGCCGTTTCATGCCGGCCCCGACTCGAAGCCGCACATGACGGTTTCAATCGGCGCATGCCATTTCGAATTCACGAGCCGTCTTGTCGCGTGACTCCGGAAACACAAAACCCCGCCGAAGCGGGGCCTTGAACTGAGGCCGTTGCAGACTTGTTATCGTGCGCGCAACGGCCTTCCTCCCGGAGGTGGTCCTTCAATCCGCCGAAGCGGCAACGATCTTGATATAATCCGCTACCAGTGAACGGGCCTCGGGGAACATGACGCTCCGCTTGCTCCAGCCCGCGTCCTGCACGAAACGCGACGTTGACAACGACACCAACTGTTCTTGCCATGCCTTTCCCAGACGGTCGCGGGCAGCAACCCGATCAAAATCTTCGTGACGGATCACACACATGCAGCCCCAACCTAGGGGCCGCAGGATCTGATCGAACTGATCGTCTTGTTCAGATTTTCGACGGTTCTGGGGGAATTGCCGACATCCGCAATTTTCGACTTGGCTTGCGAAAGGACGTCGACGATATAGCTCGCATAGGTCCTGTCTATCGCGCAGCTTGCAAAATCCAGCGCCACGACGGAATTGTAGACCACGTTTCCACCCGATATATCGAAGTTTTCCTTTGAGATAACGAGGTTCTTCTTTCCGAGAACGCCGTCCAGGGTGGATTTCACGATGTCGTTCTGCTTCGGCTTCGACGGTCCCGCCGGCCAGCTCGTTGTCTCGAGCAGGCGATGCAGAAGCTCAGTCGATATCTGGCGCGTCGTGTAGTCGCTCTGCCCGGTCAGCTGGACCAGGTATTCCAGTTGCGCCGGTGACAGCGATTCCGCGATACGGACGGTGTTGGCCCTGTCGCGGCCGATGGCGGCAGACCAGGCGATCAGACGACCGAGATCCTCCCGATAGGTGCTCTTCGTGATATCCCATGTCTTGGCGATGATCTGGTATTCAGCCGGATCCGTGGCCTTGCCAAGCTGCTGGCGCGCCAGGTTTCGCAGAGACGCATCTTCGGAATCCAGCAGTTCGATGGATTTCGAAATCGCTTCCGGGCCGGTGGAAGAAAGGTCCCCGGCCATCGCGGGAACGGAAAGGAAATCCAGCAGGCCAGCAGCGTGACCCATCGGGCCGCTGCTTTGCGCCCCGCACGCGTAGTCGTTTATTCTTCCCACCGGCCGCGAGGTAGAGGTGTCGATCAGCTGGTATGAACTCCTGTATTTGTCGAGGCGCAGCCGGAAGACGATATCGGAATAATTGTGTATGGCCCTCCGGAATATCGACGAGTTTATGCAATTGAACGAAATCTCGCTGTCGATCCCGTTCTTGTCCTTCGGCATCGTCATGGAGAACGAAGAATACGGTCCGTCGACGTCCTTCTCGAAGACGATAAACCGGAAATCGTCGTTGAGCCCCCTCTTGCCGACGAAGAACTCTCTTCTTCCGGTACCGACGATGCTCTGCAAATTGCTCGTCTTCTCGATGGTTCCCCGGGCATAGGAATTGACATATCTGATCGGGAAATTATACAGGAGAAGATACAGGACAATTGCTGTCGCACCGGCTCCGACGACGTTCACGCCAAAAATGAGACCGTACGCGCGAGAGCCGAATGCTGCCAGAACTATCCCGAAACCGACGCATATCAGAAGTATGCTCACATTGTAGAGTTGAGCGGAAACGAGCATGGCGACGATGCCGCCGGCCAGCATCGCCACTCCGATCCCAATGCCTGCATAGCGAAGACTCTTGGGGAATTCATCGACAGGCGGGTTCTGGTGATCTTCGGCCATGGCTGGTTCAACTGTCGCAGAACTCGGGAATGGGAAGACTACTTTACTTTATTTCTGAAGAGACTGCAACTGATAAGAGAAATTTATCAGAGACTCCCGCATGAGTAGCCTGCGCCGTCGCGAGCGCGGCCGTCATGTCGTTTCGAACACGCATGAAGAGGCGCTCCGGCCCCCCGGCCGGAAGCGTCGAGGATGCGGCCGCCGGCGAAAAGTCAGCCCACAAGCTCTTGATCTGGTGGGGCGATTTTCCTGACAGATGCTGCCATCTGTCAGGATCGCGCCGCTGGTGGCCTGACCCGGACGGACGGACTCCCGTCCGTCCGGAAAAGTCAGCCCACAAGCTCTCGATCTGGTGGGGCGATTTTCCTGACAGATGCTGCCATCTGTCAGGATCGCGCCACTAGATCAGCCCCCGCTCCGCGAGGTTGCGCATCAGCGCCGCCGTCCCGAAGGTCCAGGGCGGGCATTCGGTGGAAAGCCGCACGACGTTGAAGAGGGTGCCGAGCGCCGGCGTCGAGATCGCGACCCGGTCGCCGATCTTGTGGGTGAAGCCCTCGCCCTCCACGTCGCGGTCCTCCACCGGGGCGAACAGCGTGCCGAGATAGAGCACGAAGCCGTCCGGATACTGGTGGTGCCGGCCGACGGTCTGGGCCACGAGGTCGAGCGGGTCGCGGCTGATCTCCCTCATCGAGGAGTGGCCGTCGAGGCGGTAGCCGTCCTCGCCCTCGATCCTGAGGTCGAGCTCGGCCTCGCGCACGTCGTCCATGCCGAAGCGCTCGTCGAACAGCCGGATGAACGGGCCGATCGCCGAGGAAGCATTGTTGTCCTTGGCCTTGGAGAGAAGCAGCGCGGACCGCCCCTCCACGTCCCGCAGGTTGACGTCGTTGCCGAGCGTCGCGCCCTTCACGCGGCCGCGGCTGTCGACGGCGAGCACCACTTCCGGCTCCGGATTGTTCCACCGCGAAACCGGATGCAGGCCGACCGAGGCACCCCATCCGACCGAGGACATCGCCTGCGCCTTGGAGAACACCTCCGCGTCCGGCCCGATGCCGACCTCGAGATATTGCGACCAGACGCCCTCCTCGATCAGCGCGGCCTTGACCTTCGCCGCCTGTTCGGAGCCCGCCTTCAGGTTGCGCAGGCTGTCGCCGATGATCGTCCCGACGCGCTCGCGGATCTTGAGCGCCATCTGGGGATCGCCCGCCGCCTGCTCCTCGATCACCCGCTCGATCATCGAGCGGGCGAAGGTGACGCCGCAGGCCTTGACGGCCTGCAGGTCGCACGGCGCGAGGAGGCGGACCGGCCGCCCGTCGCCCTCGGGCTCGACGGACTGCGCGGCAATGTCGGCCAGCGCGCCGACATCCTCCCCCTTCTCCGCCCGCGCCGCGGCGAGCGGATCGTCGAGCTCGAGCAGGTCGCGCACGGTCGGGAAAGCGCGGCAGGTGATGTCGAAGACGCGCCCCTCGCGCACGACCGCGACCGACGGTCCGCGCCGATCCGCGCGCCAGACGCGCCCGACGAACGTTCCCCCTGCGGGCAGTTGCAGCTCTTCCATGCGCCCTCTCCCGCTCAGTTTTCGCCGCCGCCGAGCTTCTTCGGCCTCATGTCGGTGCCGTTCATCCGGCCGACATATTCCGGCAGGAAGGGAACGTAGTCCTCCGCCCCGCTGCCGCCCATGCCGACGGCCAGGGCGAAGCTGTTCTTCGCCGCGTTCCCGACCGGGTTCGCCATCTTCACCGCGCCGGCCATGGACTCCAGGTAGCCGAGGTCCTTCAGCGCGTTGGAGAGGGTGAACTTGTGGGCCTCGCGGTTGCCGTCGATCGTGTAGCCCATGAAGGTCTGGTAGAAGCCGCAGTCCATGCGCCCGCCGCGGATGACGCTGTCGAAGCGCTCGGGCGAGATGCCGACCTTCTCCGCAAGCGTCAGCGCCTCCGCATAGAGGGCGGCATAGCCGAGGGAGACGAAGTTGTTGAGCAGCTTCATGCGGTGCCCGTCGCCGACGCCGCCGATATGGACGATGCGGCCGGCCCAGGTCTCCAGCACCGGCTCGATGCGCGCGAACACCTCGTCGCTCGCCCCAACCATCGTGTCGAGCGTGCCCTCCCATGCCTCCTTCGGCGTCCGGCTGAGCGGCGCGTCGACGAAGTCGACGCCGATCTCGCGGAGTTCGGCGGCGAGCGCGGCGGTCGAGTTCGGGTCCGCCGTCGAGCAGTCGACGACGACGGAGCCCTTCTTCAGCCCCTCCTTCAGCCCGTCAGGCCCGCGCACGATCGCCTCGACCTGCGGCGAGCCGGTGACGCACAGGAAGACGATTGACGAGCGCTCGGCGATCTCCCTCGCCGTCTTCGCCTCGACCGCCCCGCGCGAGACGAGGTCCTCGACCGGCGCGCGGTTGCGGTGCGCCATCACGCTGAGCGGATGGCCCTTCTCGACGATGTTCTTCGCCATTCCGTGGCCCATGAGGCCGACGCCGATGAAGCCCACGGGTTCATTGTTCGATGTGGTCATTTGTCTTTCCGTTCAGGAGTTGAGTTTGCGCCGCCCGCAGGCGCCGCGGCTTGTTGCATCCTGCCGCGCAGCAGGCGCAGGGCCTGCTCGTCGGCACGTTCCCTGTGGCGCCGGTGCAGCGCCTCCGCCCGGTCCGCGTCCCGCTCGCGGATCGCCGCCACGATCGCCCGGTGCTCCAGGTCCGACTGGGTCGGCAGCGGCCTGAGCGGCACGATCGCCATGCGCACCCGGTACTGCTCGTCCCAGTAGGACCGGAGCGTCGCCTGCAGGCGCGAATTGCCGCAAAGGGCGACGATGCCGGCGTGGAACGTGTCGTCGAGGTGCGACCAGTGGGCGACGTCTTCCATCGCCGTCGCCCGCTCCATCTCGTCGACAAGTCCGACCAGCCTGTCGAGCGCGGCAGGGTCGTTGTCGCCGAGCGCGGCAAGGCGCGCGGCGCGCACCTCCAGCGTCGAGAACACCTCGTAGATCTCGACGAGATCCTCGATCGACTGCTCCAGCACCGTGAAGCCGCGGCGCGGCCGCACCGCCACCAGCCGTTCCTCCTCGAGCTTGATCAGCGCCTCCCGGATCGGCGTGCGGCTCATGTCCAGGAGCTTCGCGACCTCGTTCTCGAGAAGGGTCGTGCCGGGCGCGAGCCGGCCTTCCAGGATGCGGTACTTCAACTCGCGATAGGCCCTGTCCCGCGCCGAAAGCCCGGAGACGCCCGTAAGGCTCGGCCGCGGCCGCGAACCGGCCGCGCCATGCTGTTTCGGAGTCCCGCTCGATGCCATCGGTCAGTGGTTGTCGCGCGGGATGCCCTTCGTCTGGGCGATGCGCTGGTAGGCGACCGCCGGCTCGAGCACCGCCCCGGTCTCCATCTGCCCGACGACCGCCCGCTGCAGTTCCTGCCAGGGGGTCTGGTTCGCCGGGTAAGCGTATCCGCCGGCAGCCTCCAGTTCCTTGCGGCGCTCCTCAAGTTCCCCGTCGGAGATCAGGATGTCCGCCGTGCACTTCCTGAGGTCTATGCGCACCCGGTCTCCCGTCCTCAGCAGCGCCAGGCCGCCGCCGGCCGCCGCCTCCGGCGAGGCGTTGAGGATCGACGGGCTGCCCGAGGTGCCCGACTGGCGCCCGTCGCCGATGCAGGGAAGCGAGTGAACGCCCTTCCTGATGAGATAGTCGGGCGCCCGCATGTTGACGACCTCCGCGGCACCGGGATAGCCGATCGGCCCCGCCCCGCGCATGAACAGGATCGACGTCGTGTCGATGGCCAGCGCCGGGTCGTCGATGCGCCGGTGATAGTCCTCCGGCCCGTCGAAGACGATGGCCTTGCCCTCGAACGCCTCGGGGTCGTCGGGGTTGGTCAGGTACCGGTCGTGGAACTCCGGCGAGATCACGCTCATCTTCATGATCGCCGAGTGGAACAGGTTGCCCTTGAGCACCCGGAAGCCGGCGCGCTCGCGCATCGGCCGGTCATAGGGCCGGATCACCTTGTCGTCGGCGATCTCCGCGCCGCGGCAGTTCTCCCCGATGGTGCGGCCGTTCACCGTCATGGCGTCCTCGTGGATCAGCCCCTGCGACATCAGCTGGTTGACGACGGCAGGCACGCCGCCGGCATGGTAGTAGTCCTCGCCCAGGTATTCGCCCGCCGGCTGCAGGTTGACCAGCAGCGGGATTTCCTCGCCGTATTTCTGCCAGTCGTCGATCGACAGCTCGACGCCGACGTGCCGCGCCAGCCCGTTCAGGTGGATCGGCGCGTTGGTCGAGCCGCCGATGGCCGAATTCACGCGGATCGCGTTGATGAAGGATTCGCGCGTCAGGATGTCGGAGGGCTTCAGGTCCTCCCGCACCATGTCGACGATCCTCAGGCCGGTGCGCCAGGCCATCTCCTGCCGGTCGCGGTAGGGGGCCGGGATCGCCGCCGATCCCGGGAGCTGCATGCCGAGCGCCTCGGCGAGCGAGTTCATCGTCGTCGCCGTGCCCATCGTGTTGCAGTAGCCGGTCGACGGGGCGGAGGACGCCACCAGCTCGACGAAGCCCTTGTAGTCGATCTCGCCGGCCGCCATCATCTCGCGCGCCTTCCAGACGATGGTGCCCGAGCCGGTGCGCTCGCCGCGGAACCAGCCGTTGAGCATCGGCCCGACCGAAAGCGCGATGGCCGGGATGTTGACCGTCGCCGCGGCCATGAGGCAGGCCGGGGTCGTCTTGTCGCAGCCGATCGTCAGCACCACGCCGTCGAGCGGGTAGCCGTAGAGCAGTTCAACGAGGCCGAGATAGGCGAGGTTGCGGTCGAGCGCCGCCGTCGGGCGCTTGCCGGTCTCCTGGATCGGATGGACCGGGAACTCCATGGCGATGCCGCCCGCCTCGCGGATGCCCTCGCGCACCCGCTTGGCGAGCTCGAGATGGTGCCGGTTGCACGGCGAAAGGTCGGACCCCGTCTGCGCGATGCCGATGATCGGCTTGCCCGACTGAAGCTCCTCCTGGCTGAGCCCGAAATTCAGGTAGCGCTCGATATAGAGAGCGGTCATGTCGGGATTGCCGGGATTGTCGAACCACGCGCGCGAGCGAAGTTTGCTGGGATCGAAAGGGGGATTCATGCTGGCTCCGGAGATCTGGTGGCCGCCCGTCGGGCGCCTCTGCCACTAACGTATACATTAATGGCCGGCGGCATCAAGCGTCTGCCTGCGACCGATTGCCCGCCTATCGTGCAGCGCCCCGGCGCGCCCCGCGCATTCGCCCCGCCAGCCGGCATGCGCCCCACAGGATGGCCAGGTTGAGGGCGGGCGAAAGCGCCGCGAGCCACGGGGCCACCGCCGCCGGCGCGGCATCGGCGAACCGGACCCAGGGCAGGCCCAGCAATACGACGTAGACGCCCGAGAGCGGATCCCGCTGCGCCCCGAAGAGGCCGAACGTGCCGACGGCGAGGAGCGCCAGCGCCGCCGCGTAGAGCGCCGAAAAGACGATGGCCGCGGCCCGGCAGATCATGGCGGCGCGGCCCTATCTCGCGCCCGGCCGGCTGCCTTCCCGCAGGAAATCGCCGGCCGCCCAGCCGCTGATCGACACGTCGCCGGTGCTTTCCACGCGGCACCAGCGCCGGCCCTCGTTCATGCGGCACCCGAGGTTGCGCAGCGACGCGCCGTCGGCGACCAGCGCGAGGCGTCCGGCGGCGCCGGAGGGCGCGGAGCGGATCGCGAGCCGCCCGCCCGGCGTCCCGGTCCTGACGGCCCAGAAATCCGGCCCGCCCTGCAGCCCGTCGGCGTAGTCGTTGCGCACCGGCGCCTTCTGCATGGAAGCGTCGAGCGCCGAGACCGAGATGTCGAGCGTGTAGTTCGACCGTTCCTTCCGCCGGGCGGCGGCCCGGTAGAGATAGACGAGGACCGTGTAGTTGCCCGACGAAGGCAGCCGGGCGCTGAAGCGGTTGATGTCCGGCACCATGGGCCCGGTCAGTTCGCTGACGGCGAGCGCCTGGTCGCCCGGCCCCCGGCCCGGCTCGTAGACGTTGAAATAGGTCGCCGTGTTCGAGGCCTTCAGCGTCACCGAGAGCTTCTGCCCCGCTTCCGCTCCGAGCACGTAGGAGACCGAGTTCCGGCCGACGATCCGGCCGTGGATCGCGGTCCCCGTCTTGCCCGGCGGAAAGCGGACCTGCTCGACGCGGTTCTCGTCGGCCCTGCCCGGCCCGGCCGTGAGCAGGATTGCCGCCACCAGAAACAGAATGCGCTTCATGCCGTTACCCTTCCGATCCGGGTCCGCCGGACGCCGGCCGCCGGGAGCGGGGCACTCCCTGCCCGGGCCCTGATGCTGCGACTTTTCCAGACAGACGCGTGCCAGACGCGTGCCATCTGTCTGGGTCAGGCCACTAGAGCGCGCCCTCGTCCGTGAGGGACATCACTTCGGCGACCCTGCCCTTCGAGACGAGGCAGCGCCATTTGGCGCGGTTCGGCCCCACCCCGACGACGACTTCCGTGTTCGCCTGGGAGAACTCCGAACTGACGACGCTCACGTCCCTGTTCTTCGTCTCGCGCGAAACGGCGGCAAGGCAGGCGCTCTCGTCCTGCGGGCTGCCGGAGCGCATGGCAGGCGCGGCGGCCGTCGCCGCCGGCTGCGGCTGCGGCGCCTGCGAGGCGGTTTCGGAACAGGCCGTCGCGAGGAGGCCGGCGAGAATGGCGGCAAGAACCGAAGATGCTGCGGTCCGCATTGTGTCATTCTCCGTTTGGCTGGCCCCTGCGGCAGGACCTATCATTCCTGCGCCCCGGCGGACTTGATCTCGATCAGCCCGCGCGCCTGCCGCGGCTCAGACGGAGCCGCCGAGTTCGTCCTCGACATAAGCCCTGACGATCTCGTCGAAGGACGTTTCGGCCCTGAACCCGAGGCCCTCTGCGCGCGCGGTGTCGAAGTCGCGCGGCCAGCCCTCGACGATGCGCATGATCGTCGGATCGGGCTCGCGCCGGATCAGCTTCACGGCCCTTTCCCCCGCCACGCGCCTCAGCGCCTCGATCTCCTCGCCGACCGTCGCCGAGAGGCCGGGCATGGAGAGGTTGCGGCGCGGCCCGAGCCGGGCGAGGTCGAGTTCCGCGGCGTGCACGAGGAAGCCGACCGCCGCGCGCGGGCTCGCGAACCAGTGGCGCACCTCGTCGGGCACCGGCAGCACCGCCTCCCGCCCGTTGAGCGGCTCGCGCAGGATGCCGGAGAAGAAGCCGGAGGCGGCGAGATTGGGCTTGCCCGGCCGGATGCAGATCGTCGGCAGGCGGATGCCGATGCCGTCGAGGAAACCGCGCCGGCTGTAGTCGGAAAGGAGAAGTTCGCAGATCGCCTTCTGCGTTCCGTAGCTCGTCAGCGGCGTCGAGAAGAACTCGTCGCCGATCTTGTCGGGAAACGGCGCGCCGAAGACGGCGATCGAGGAGGTGAAGACGATGCGCGGCCGGTAGCCCTCGCCGGCGAGGCGGACCGCCTCGAGCAGCGCCCAGCTTCCGTCGAGATTGATGCGGTAGCCCTTCTCGAAATCGGCCTCCGCCTCGCCCGAGACGATCGCCGCCAGGTGGAAGATCACGTCCGGCCGGAGATCGACCAGCCGTTCGGCCGCGGCGTCGGCCGCCAGATCCGCGGTCTCCACCGACAGCGCGCCGGAGAAGCCCTCCGGGCGTTCGGGCGCGAAGATGTCGACGAGCGTCAGCCGCTCGATGTCCGTGCCGGCGATGCGTCCGTCGCGGACCAGCCGCTCCGTCAGCTTGCGGCCGACCATGCCGGCCGCGCCGATGATCATGACGTGCATTTCGTTTCCGCCTCCCTGTCCGCAACTGCAGTTTGCAGCGAGTTAACCACCGCCCGCGGCCGCGCACAAGCAAGCCCCCGCCCGGCCGAGGATTGATCGGCGGGGCGCTTTGGGGCATCGTCTTCCGGCGGCCCGTTCCGGCCGCCGATCCTCTTCAGGGACTCCCGCCGCCATGACCACCGCCAGCCCCAGCGCGGCGCACGCCCGCACCGATGTCGACGGCCCGCGCGCCTGGATCAGGCTCGCCGCTTCGGTCGGCTTCGCGACGCTCGGCGGCGCGGGCATGTGGGCGGTCGTCGTGGTCCTGCCGGCGCTGCAGGCCGAGTTCGCGCTCGACCGCGCGACGGCCTCCCTCTCCTACACCGCGACGATGGTCGGCTTCGCCTTCGGCAACGTCGTCACCGGCCGGCTGATCGACCGGATGGGCTTCGTCCGGCCGGCCGCCGCCGCGACGCTGATGCTGTCCTGCGGCTTCGCCCTCGCCGCGCTCTCGCCGTCCTTCGCCTTCGTCGCGCTGGCCCAGTGCCTGCTCATAGGCGCCGGCGCGTCGGTCTCCTTCGGGCCGCTGCTCGCCGACATCTCGCACTGGTTCGAGCGCCGGCGCGGCCTCGCGATCACGCTCGTCGCCAGCGGCAACTACATCGCCGGGGCGCTCTGGCCGGTCGTCATCCGGATGGCACTGCCCGGTTTCGGCTGGCGCGGGACCTATGCCGGCATCGCGCTCGCCTGCCTCCTCGGCATGAGCCTGCTGCTGCTCGTCCTGCGCGGCCGCCCGCGCGGCGAGCCGGCCGGAACGCCCGCCGCGACTCCCCGGGCGCCGGCCCGGTCCCGGGAGATCGGCCTGCCGCCCGTCCTGCTGCAGGCCCTGCTCGTCCTCGCCGGGCTCGGCTGCTGCGTCGCCATGTCGACGCCGCAGGTCCACATCGTCGCCCTGTGCAGCGACCTCGGCTACGGCGTGGCGAACGGCGCCGACATGCTCTCGATCATGCTCGGCGCCGGCATCGTCAGCCGCGTCCTGTCGGGCTACGTCGCCGACCGCATCGGCGGCATCAGGACGCTGCTGATCGGCTCGCTGCTCCAGGGCATCTCGCTCATGCTCTTCGTGCCGCTGACCGGCCTTCCCTCGCTCTATGCCGTCTCGCTCGTCTTCGGCCTCGCCCAGGGCGGCATTGTCCCGTGCTACGCGATCATCGTGCGCGAATACATGCCGGCGGCCCAGGCAGGCCGGCGCGTCGGCATCGTCATCATGGCGACCATCGGCGGCATGGCGCTCGGCGGCTGGCTCTCGGGCTTCATCCACGACCGGACCGGCTCCTACGCCGCCGCGTTCATGAACGGCATCGCCTGGAACGTGATGAACGTCCTGATCATGTCCTTCCTCCTGTGGCGCACCACCCGAACCATGCGCCGCGCGCAGGGCATCGCCGCATAGCCGCCACCGCGCGGCCCGCGAGGAAAAAGAGCGCCCGCGACGGCTGGCCGTGCGGGCGAGTGGAGGGAACAGCGCCGGCGCCTGGCGCGCGCGACGCGACTCCGGAACAGCCGGGCGGGCGGAATGTTCCATGCCGGCGTCCGGATCGGAACGCGACTGCCCGGCGGACGGCGCGGATGGAACAAATCCCGCCGCGGCCGGATTGGCCGGATGAGCGAGCTGCTCAGGCTGCGGAGCGCCGGCCATCGCGATCGGCGCCACGCCGCCCCGGGCTGCCGATGCCGCGCCGCGCCGCGGGCGAAACCCGTCTTCCGCCGGCGCAGGATGCAGAAAGGGCTTTCGGCCGCACCAGATCACTTGGAGGCCATCCAATGCCAAATCGCCACGAAATGAAGCCGACGCCGGCAAGGAACGCGCGCCAGGGCGAGATCGTCCTGAAGTCCCCGGGCCGCAGGACCATCTTCATCGCCGGACTCGCCGGCATCGTCGTCCTCGGCCTGATCCTCGGCCTCGTCGCCTGAGGGCCCGGCCTGCGAAGGAGCTAGCCGGTTCCCGACCGCCGCCGCCGGCCGGCGGGATCGTCCCGTGCGGCGCGCGAACCCGGGTCCGCCATCGACACGCAGACGCGGTTCCGGCCGAGCCGCTTGGCCTCGTACATCTGGCGGTCGGCGGCATCGAGCATGTCCTCGAGGCTCTCCACCCGCACGTCGGCCACGTGCAGGCCGAAGCTCGCGGTGATCTCGCCGGCGCGCAGCGGCGACACCTCGATCCTCGCGATCGCCTGCCGCAGCAGTTCCGCCGTCTCCAGCGCCCCTTCGGCCGACGCACCCTGCAGAAACACGCAGAATTCCTCGCCGCCCTGCCGGGCGAACAGGTCGAAGGCGCGCAGCAGGCGCTGTACCTCCCGCGCGACCGCGATCAGCACCGCATCGCCGACGCGGTGGCCGTGCCGGTCGTTGATCATCTTGAAATGGTCGATGTCGAACGCGATGACGCCCGGCGCCTCGTTCTCGCGGCGGGCCTGCACGAGCAGGCTCTCGGCCGTCTGCGCCAGCCAGCGCCGGTTGCCGGCCTGCGTAAGCGGGTCCTTGTATGCCTGGCTCCTCAGGCCCGACAGCGTCGTCTCCAGCCGGACGACGAGTTCCTCCAGCCCGCGGGCGAGGATCCCGACCTCGTCCGCCCGCGCGGTGGCGACCGCCCGCACCTCGCCACGCTCCCCGTAGAGCCGCATCGCCTCGGCCACCTGGCCGAGCGGACGGACCAGCCCGTGCATCGCCGCCAGCGCCGCCCCCGTCGCGACGAGCGTCGCGCAGAGCACCACGGCGAGAACCGGCATGGCGTCGGCGGGGCGCGTGAGGACCAGGTAGGCGATCACCGCCAGCAGGGGCAGATGCGTCGCGACGAAGCAGGTCGCGAAGATCTTCGCGACAAGCGAGCGGCGAAACCGATGTCGCGCTGAAACGAGCAGTGACGGCATTGAGCGAACTTTCCGATCCGGTCCGGTCCCGGCCGATGCCGATACCGGAAATTCTGCCTACCCTGGATTGAACATTTAAAGGTTCTCTTACCGCCGGCGGGTGAATTCCCGGAATCTTCCGCGCAGGCCGGAAACCCGCCGGAAAAGGCGCTCCGGGCCGGCGCGGCGGCCCGGCGGACGCCTTCGCCATGGAACAATCCCCGCCAGCGAACATTCCGCTTTCGTCAATGAACGGAAATCACGGGATTGATTATGAAAAAACTGCTTCAGGCAGCGACCTTCCTCGTCGCGCTCTTCACGGCGACAGCCGCCTTCGCGGCGTCGGCGATGGTTACGACGACGCTGCATCTGCGCGCCGGCCCGGGGCCGGGCTATCGCGTCCTCACATCCATGCCGAACGGCTCCGTAGTGCACGTTCCAGGTTGTGCCCGGGGCTACAACTGGTGCCGGGTGAACTGGAACGGCTACCGGGGCTGGGCCTCGGCGAGCTACCTGGCCTTCCGCAACGGCCGCTATCGCCACCGCCCCGTCGCCCGCTACGGTGCGCAGATCGGCATTCCGCTGATCGCCGGCGCGGTGATCGGCAACGCCCTCGGCGACCATCACGGCCACGACCGCAACTACCGGCATCATCGCCGCCATGACAACCATCACGGCTATCGCCACGACAGGCGCAAGCTTCGCCACCTGAGGCACCAGCGCCGGCGCCTGCGCCGGAAGCTGCACCACGCGCGCCATCGCAACCGGCGGAACGACCACCACGGCCATGACCATGCCGACGGTCACCGCAAGCTTCATCACCACCGGCACCATCCCTCGCACCGCTACTGCCGCAACCATCCGCACGCCAGGGCGTGCAGGTAACGGATCGTCGGGCGGCGCCGGAACCGGGCGGCGGGAACCCTTTCCCGCCGGCGCCGGTCCGGTTTCGCAGGCAGTCGGGAACCACCGGCCGGCCGGGGCGCCATCGCGCCGGCCGGTTTCGCACGTCCGCGCCGGAGCGGCCGGCCGCCATCCGCGGCTCCCCCCATGCCTGTGTGAAGGCACTTTTTGCGCTTTCGCGCGTTTTGCCGCATAACGAAGTCGAGGGACGGATTTGGAGATACGGAACATGAAGAAGATCATCCGCGGCGTGGCCGTCGCCATCTCGCTGGCGATGGCGACGACATCTGCCTACGCCGCCTCGGCCATGGTCACCACCGACCTGAACCTGCGCGCCGGTCCGGGCACCGGCTACGCCCGCATCGCGGCTATGCCGGGCGGCAGCATCGTAGACGTGCGCGGCTGTACCCGCGGCTACAGCTGGTGCCGCGTCTACTGGCGCGGCTACGAGGGCTGGGCCGCCTCGAGCTATCTGGCACGGCGCTCCGGCGGCGGCTCCTTCGACAACTACGCCGCCTCGATCGGCATTCCACTGATCGCCGGCGCGATCATCGGCGGGGTGGTGGGCAACAGCTTCCACCACCGCGACCGGTACCGGCACTACCGCCACGATCGCTACTATCGCGACCATCGCCGCGACTATCGCCACGACTATCGGCACTACGGGCGCGACGGACGCTATCGCAAGCCGCACTACGGCGGCCGCTGATCCTGCTGCCAGGGGGCCGGCCGCGCGGCGCGCGCCCCGCATTCTTCGGGCGCTCCTGACAACCTGATGTCAGGAGCGCCGTTTCAGCCGGCCTTGTCGGCCGCCGCCCCTTTCCAAGCGGCACATCTCCCTCCATATTCGCCCCATGTCCAAGCCATCGAAGAAAACGACCGAAGACCGCGAAGGATTCGGCGAGGCGCCGCAATCCGGTTTCGCGGGCGCGCCGCTCGAAGGCTCCGTCGCCGACTGGGCCGAGCAGATGCGCCGCGTTGCCGAGGCCGAAACCATCGAGACCCGCCACGACGTCGCCTCGAAAGCCGGCAAGCACCGCCGCAAGGCCGCCGCGCGCCCCGAAGACGCCAGCGCGAAGCGCGGCTCGGCCGCGAGGACAGACCGAGACGACAAGGACGCGCCCTCACCCGCCAGCGCCCGACCGGGCGCCGCCGGCCGTCCGGCGCCCCGTCCGGAGGCCAGCGCGAAGCGCGGCTCGGCCGCGAGGACAGATCAAGACAACAAGGACGCGCCCTCACCCGCCAGCGCCCGACCGGGCGCCGCCGGCCGTCCGGCGCCCCGTCCGGAGGCCAGCGCGAAGCGCGGCTCGGCCGCGAGGACAGATCGAGACAACAACAACAACAACAACAATAACTCCTTCAAGACCGCCCGCGGCACCTCCATGGGCGGCTCGAACGACCCGAGGACGCGGGCCGGCGCGGGCCTGAACGCCGTCGCCGGAATGGACGTCAGCCTGGAGGATGCGGGCGAACTGCGGAACACCGGCGTGACGGCGACGGTCGAGGCGCTGTCGAAGCTGATCGAGTCCGGCAACCCGCTGCACAAGGACGGCGCCATCTGGACGCCGCACCGGCCGGCCCGGCCGGAGAAGTCCGAGGGCGGCGTGCCGCTGCGGATGGTGACGGACTACGCGCCCTCCGGCGACCAGCCGACGGCGATCGCCGACCTCGTGGCCGGCGCCAGGGAGAACGAGCGCTCGCAGGTGCTTCTCGGCGTCACCGGCTCGGGCAAGACCTACACCATGGCCAAGGTGATCGAGGAGACGCAGCGCCCCGCCGTCATCCTTGCGCCGAACAAGACGCTGGCCGCGCAGCTCTATTCGGAGTTCCGGAACTTCTTCCCGGACAACGCGGTCGAGTATTTCGTCTCCTATTACGACTACTACCAGCCGGAGGCCTACGTCCCGCGCTCCGACACCTATATCGAGAAGGAATCCTCGATCAACGAGCAGATCGACCGGATGCGCCACTCCGCGACGCGCGCCCTCCTGGAGCGCGACGACGTCGTCATCGTCGCCTCGGTCTCCTGCATCTACGGCATCGGCTCGGTAGAGACCTATACGGCGATGACCTTCCAGATGGCGATCGGCGACCGCATCGACCAGCGACAGCTCCTGGCCGACCTCGTCGCCCAGCAGTACAAGCGCCGCGACGCGGACTTCCAGCGCGGCTCGTTCCGCGTGCGCGGCGACACGATCGAGATCTTCCCGGCCCACCTGGAGGACGCCGCCTGGCGGATCTCGCTGTTCGGCGACGAGATCGACTCGATCACCGAGTTCGACCCGCTGACCGGTCACAAGACCGGCGAGATGCAGTCGGTGAAGATCTACGCCAACTCGCACTACGTCACCCCGCGCCCGACGCTGAACACCGCGATCCGCTCCATAAAGGAGGAGCTGAAGCACCGGCTCGCCGAGCTGGAGAAGGCCGGCCGCCTGCTCGAGGCGCAGCGGCTGGAACAGCGCACGAAGTTCGACCTCGAGATGCTGGAGGCCACCGGCTCCTGCCAGGGCATCGAGAACTATTCGCGCTATCTCACCGGCCGCAAGCCGGGCGAGCCGCCGCCGACGCTGTTCGAATACATTCCCGACGACGCGCTGCTTTTCGTCGACGAGAGCCATGTGACGATCCCGCAGATCGGCGGCATGTACCGCGGCGACTTCCGGCGCAAGGCGACGCTTGCCGAATACGGCTTCCGCCTCCCCTCCTGCATGGACAACCGGCCGCTCCGCTTCGAGGAATGGGACGCCATGCGGCCGGCCACGGTGGCCGTTTCCGCCACGCCCGGCGGCTGGGAGATGGAGCAGTCCGGCGGCGTCTTCGCCGAGCAGGTGATCCGCCCGACCGGCCTCATCGACCCGCCGGTCGAGGTGCGCCCGGCCAGGACGCAGGTCGACGACGTGCTCGGCGAGATCCGCGAGACCGCCGCCGCCGGCTACCGCACGCTCTGCACGGTGCTGACCAAGCGCATGGCCGAGGACCTGACGGAATACCTGCACGAGCAGGGCATCCGCGTGCGCTACATGCACTCCGACATCGACACGCTGGAGCGCATCGAGATCATCCGCGACCTGCGGCTCGGCGCCTTCGACTGCCTCGTCGGCATCAACCTGCTGCGCGAGGGCCTCGACATTCCCGAATGCGGCTTCGTCGCCATCCTCGACGCCGACAAGGAGGGCTTCCTGCGCTCGGAGACCTCGCTGGTGCAGACCATCGGCCGCGCCGCGCGCAACGTCGACGGCCGGGTGATCCTCTACGCAGACCAGGTCACCGGCTCCATGCAGCGGGCCATGGACGAGACCGCCCGCCGCCGCGAGAAGCAGCTCGCCTACAACGCCGAGCACGGCATCACGCCGGAATCGGTCAAGGCGAAGATCTCCGACATCCTCGACTCCGTCTACGAGCGCGACCACGTCCGCGCCGACATCGGCACCAGGGGAGGAAAAGGCTTCGCCGAATCCGGCAACCTCGTCGGCAACAACCTCGCCACCCACCTCGAGGCCCTCGAAAAGGACATGCGCGACGCCGCCGCCGACCTCGACTTCGAACGCGCCGCGCGCCTGCGCGACGAAATCAAGCGCCTCAAGGCCAAGGAGCTCGAAGTGATGGACGACCCGATGGCGAGGCAGGAGGCCCGGAGCGCCGAACGCGCCACCGGCCGGGCGAAGGGCGACAGCAGCTATTTCCGCAAGAACACGCTGGACGAGATGACCGTCGGGCGCACGGAAAAGCCGCGGGCACCGGACGACGACAAGAGGCGCGGAGCGCCGCAGGCGCGACAGGGATCGGACGACGACAAGAGGCGCGGAGCGCCGCAGGCGCGACAGGGACCGGAAGACGACAAGAGGCGCGGAGCGCCGCAGGCGCGACAGGGATCAGACGACAACAAGAGCGGACGCGCAGGCCGCGATCAGAAGCACGCGCGGCCGTCGGCGTGGGGTCGCTCCTACGAGGACGAAAGCGAGGAGCGGCAGCGCCGCCGCCGCCCGAAGAAGAGCGGGCGACCGGGGCGGTAGGGGCCGGTTTGGTCGGCGATACTCAAACCAGCCCTTTGGGATTGCCTCCCTTGGAGAAGTTCTGAACAGACCCGATCTCAAATTTGCCACCCATGTCGAGTGGCAGATCCCGACCGCCGGCGCGGCGTTCGGCGGGACCGGCTATCCGCAAGGCGCGGCGGACCGTGCGCGCATCCGCTCGGCCCCGAGGGCGGGGTGCCCTGCCAGGCCACCGGGCTCGCGAGGGGCGCGGCGGGCTTCGAGGTTCCCGTCCCGCCGCACATCCGGCGATGCGGCTTGCGCCTTTCGCCGGCGCATGCAAGCTGGCGCCATGCGCCGTGCCCTTCTCGTCCTCTCGCTGCCGCTTTTCGCCGCCCCGGCCCTTGCCGCCGCGTGGCAGCCGGTGGAGCGGACCGACACCTACCCCGTCGCCGGCGCGACCGGGCTCGCGCTCTACCGCTCCATCGGCGAGAAGGGCCCCGAAATCGCCGGCCGCACCGTCATCGCCCACACGCGCTTCGACCTGACCTGGACGCGCCGCTACCGGCCGCGCCCCGACGGGGCCTGCGTGCTGGCCGTGGCGGTGCCGCATCTGACCGTCACCACCACCCTGCCGCAGGCGCCGGCGGAACTTGCGCCGGCCGTGGCCAGGAGCTGGGCGCGGTTCCGGGCCGGGGTCGCGGCGCACGAGAGCGTCCACGGGCGCGCGATCGTCGCAATGGTGAAGCGCATCGCCGCCTTCTCGGCCGGGCTAACCGCCCCCGCCGATCCCGGCTGCCGCAAGGTGCGGGCGAAGCTGCAGGCCTATCTCGCGAAGACCATCGCCGCCCACAAGGCCGCCAGCCGCGCCTTCGACAGGGAAGAATGGGGCGAGGACGGCGCGATGCGCCGGCTGGTGCTGGAACTGGTCAACGGGCCGTGACGGCGCGGGCCGGTCGCTCTGCGGCGGCCCGGCCGCCGCGTCGTTGCGGCAGATCCCCGAGGCGGTCCGGCCGCCGCGTCGTTGCGGCAGATCCCCGAGGCGGCCCCGCCGCCGCGTTGTTGAGGAAGATCAAGGCCGCGCCGCGCGCTCCGGTCCATGTTCGGGCCGCGGGCCGGGGCGACGCCAGCGGAGGCATCCGACAATGGACGAATCGCTCAGACGGAAGATTCTGGAAATCCTCGACGAGCACCGCATCATGACGCTCGCCACGCTGAGGCCCGACGGCTGGCCGCAGGCGACCACCGTCGGCTATGTCAGCGACGGGCTCAGGCTCTGGTTCATGTGCGGGCGCGACAGCCAGAAGGCGCGGAACCTCGCCCGCGACGACCGCGTGTCGCTCACCATCGACCACGACACCAGGGAGCCGATGGGCATCAGCGGCCTCTCCATGGCGGCGCGCGCCGTGCCGGTGAGGGACGCGGACCTCGTGCGCCGCATGCTGTTCGACCGGCTGCCGGAAAAATATCCCGAATATGGCGGCATGATGAAGGATCTCGAACTGGCCGACGTCGCCGTCTTCGAACTGCGGCCCGAGGTGATCTCCGTGCTCGACTATTCGCGCGGCTTCGGCCATTCCGACACGGTGAGCCTCGCGCAGGCCGGGCGGAAATCCGCCTGAAAGCAACCCGGCGCGGCGCCGGCCGCCTTCGCGACCGGCCCCCGCGCCGCGCGCGCCGCTCACAGCACCACGACGTAGCCGGCCATGAAGCCGTCGCGGTCGCGGCCGTCCTTGCCGCCGGACATCGCCCAGCCATGGCCGTCGCCCTTGTCGCAGGGAATGTTGCAGTGCCAGCGGAACTGCCCGGCCTTCTTGGGCGTGAAGGTGGCGACGGTCGTGGACGGCGTGACGGCGTCGCTGCCGCTCTCGTGGGTGCCGGCCTTGACGATCACGTTGAGCCCGAGCGCCGGGTCGGTGAAGGTGTGCATCATGTCGTCGCGGTTGATGATGACGAGCCTGACCGGCTCTCCCGCCTTCACGACGAAGCTCGAGGGCACGAAGGAATCGTGGTGCTGGCCGTCCGGCCCGACGAGGCCCTGCTCGTCGGCGAGCACGTAGAGAGTGCGGGTCTGCAGTTGCGGCGCGGCCGGCGCCGTGCCCGCCGCGAGCGCGGCCGGAGCGGCGGCCAGCGCGAGCGCGCCGGTTGCGATCAAAGCGAGGAGTGTCTGTTTCATCGGTCTTCTCCTGTCCGTTGCGGTCACCGCAACGTCGAGGCGGCCGCTTGCTGCTGGTCGGAAGGCGAAAGCACCTCCCGCCCCCGTGTTTTCCCGCCATGGGCACATGCAGAGGTTGATCCATCGCAACCCGCCCGGTGAACGCACCGTCAAGCGAACGCACCGTCGGGCGAACGCCGCCGGCCAGAACCGCATTCCCGCAGGCGTCGCCACCGGAGCCGCCACGCCGGACCGGCGCGGGGCCCTCCAGTGCATGGGGCGCCCGCGCCTCGGCGCCGGTTCGGCCCGGCGCGGCAATGGCCACATTCCTGTTCGGATCGACAGCACGCCCGGCGCCCTCGCCGCAACCGGCCCGGTTCCGCTCTGGAAGGCGACCAGAAACTCGCGGTGGCAATTGCCCCGTGACGCAAGTTTATCGGACTGTTCGTATTGAATGATTGCCGACTTCGATAAAGATGCGTCTCGCAGCCTTTGTCTCACTGATTGCCCATTCATGCTCAATGAGTGACATTGCTTGCTTCATGCGAGGAGCTGCCAAGGGCGAATTGACCGAGAGCTTAACGAGGCTTAGTTTCTTGAAACGGCCATTCCCGATCCCAAATTTTCTTACCAGCTGTTTCATGTCGCCATCGCAGGCGATCAGAATAGCCTTATTCTGCTCAGCGGCGACGCATACCAAGTCATCCGGAGATCCGGTTGCTATGCATTCGCGAAGATAGATCACATCGTGCCCAGCATCCGCGCATTCCCGACCTACACTGTCTGGTACACCTTCATCCAGGAAAAAACTAAGTCGCTCCTTCTCGTCCGTCACGCTGCCCGATCATTCCCCAATATTGCCCTCACGTCGTCCACTGTGAGCGTTGGATATTCCCTGACTATCTGCTCTGGCGAAAATCCAGCCTCAGCGAAATCCTTGATACTCTTGACTGTGATGCGGGTGCCCGAAACAACTGGCGAATTGTGTGATATTCGTCTGTTTCGCGACACTTTACCAATCTGGTCTTCGGACCGCAGAGAAAGTGCTCGAACGTCGCGACGCGTATCAGATACGACACGCTCAAGCGGTATTCCGATCATGTATTGACCACTGACAATTTCGCGCTGCCGCCCGTCCTGCGGATCATCAAAAATGACTTTACGATTCATCACGTAGAGAGTTGTACGAGTCCACGCATTGTTGTCCATGCTGCCGAGACGAGCGGACACCTGCCGAAGGTGCTGGACGGGGACATTATGCTGCGAAATCAGGACCGACAGCACCCGAAGTGCAGCCACATCCATGAACGAATAGACTCGGCTGAACGCTACCCTGCGGTTCTCTGCGGCAAAGCTCGGAGAGAAAAATGCTGTCTGATCCCAGTACCGAAGGCGATGCACGGTAATCCCTGTGAGACGTGCGACCTGATCTTCGGTGAATGCCGATATGACAGCCGTTCGCGGCGCATCGATCATTGCTGTTCCCCCTTTTGGGCATCGTAGACCTTGCGGAACAACGCGCAAGGTAGCATTTTTGACGCATGGGACAGTCCATTCGCCTCTTACCAAGGCGTTGCAGACCGGCCGTTTGGCAGAATTATTCGCCAGCAGGAAGAGGTCGGGATCGGCCCAATCAACGAATAAACTTTTCTGGACCCAACGCAGGTGTTTAGACCCGCGAAACGATCAGATCAAACATAGCGTTCTGCATCACGCGATGACTCGAGCAGCTACTCCATCCATATGGCTTTTAGCCATTTCACTTATTTTGGAATGATAGTGGCCCTTATCGGAAAGGGCGTTCCCGTTCTGGTCGTGCCAATTCTCATACCTATCGGCGGACCGACAAAGCCGCGTACGCTTAAGCAGAAAGCGAGGAAACTCCTCCACAAGAGGAAGCTAAAAAGACTCAACTCTGAGTAGAGCGCCTTTCATCATCCTTAACTGATCTTGCGATTCGTTCGCCACACCTTGCGAGCACGCCTTTAAGCGCGGGCCACTGCCCGTGAAAGGAGGTGAAGTCGATGACCAAGATCAAAGTCGGTCGCAGCGCCGTGTCTGGCCGCTTTACGACGGTGAAAACCGCAGTAAACAAGCCTCGCACACACGTCGTTGAGACCATCAAAAGGAAATAACGGCGCTAGTCGTTAGACCCTTCCGAGCGGCGATTCTTTGCGGGAGAGCCGCTCGGTTTCTTTTCGCCCTTCTGGCTTGTGCCAGACTTGCGCGTTTTGTCTGGTGAGGTCTTGAGCAATCGTCTCAAAACCTCGTCGCCCTTTTCCTGGTTTTCGTCTTTTTCAGGTCCACTCATGAAAAAAGCCGCTATCCAAAAATCCCGCATACGATTGGCCCGGGCCAATCAGGCCCTTGATAAGCTCTGCAAGAGCCAGAACTTTGACGCCTTCTCCGAGGCATGGACTGACTTCCTGCTCGCCGCTAACAGCATCTTCTCCATCCTTGAGAAAGGCGCACTGTCAGACGCAACCACAAAGCAATGGTTCTTCTCGAAAAAGAAACAAGCCCGAAAAGATCCATTGGTCCGGTACATGGTTCAAGCGAGAAACGCTGACGAGCATGGCATTGAACCTGTCGCCGAACCCGTTCCGGGACATATTGCCATAGGCGTTGGAGGTGAGTCAGTCTACATCAAGAGCTTGACCATTGGCGGTGGCCACGTTCGCGGCGAGATTCTCCCAGTTGAAGGAAGATTTCCGACCGTTGAGATTCAAAACGCTCACCCGAGACTCATCACTGTCAAAGACGATCGGTTCGGCGACAGTTTCGACCCTCCAGCGGAGCATCTTGGGAAAAAGCTGTCTGACGCAAGTCCGCTGACCGTGGCAACGCTAATGATGCGATATCTTTCCGGCCTGATAGACGAGGCTGCAAATTTGGCACCCTAGAAACCCACATCGCCAAAAATACGCGCTCTGCGACCCTCCCAAGCGGCTCGCAAAAACAGCATTCACGTAATTCGTCGATATCGCCCTTGAAATCCTGCGGCCGCTCCAATCCGCCGACAGGCAGGGCGCCGGCCGAGGGCGTTGCGCAGGAGGTCTTCGGCGGACGCGGCATCGCCGATCTTGACCGCCGCCCCCCCCCCGCAAACGATCCCGCACCCCCCGAAGCGGGGATGATTTCGGCGGTTCCTGCCCGGAAAGCCGGGCTTTGCGCGTGATTTCATCCCCGCCTTTTCGGGCCGGGCTACACTTTGCCGTCCCCTTCGCTCGGGAGTATTCGCGAGACGTCCGGATGCTGGGGGGGACCGGCGCTTCCGTCGGGGCTTAACGTGCGCTCCGGCCGGAGAGGCTTCGGGTTCAAGCTCCCCCGGCCACTACGAGCCGGTTCGCCTTCGGGGCGTGCAAGGGGTGAAGGGCCGTCGGCGGCAGGTTGCCGCCGGCTGCCCGGATCTCCGCAGAGGGCGGAATCCGCGGTCTGGTAGCAGGATGCCCTCGCGGGATGTTCCTGTGACGAACGCCGGCGGGGCGCGGGGGACCGCGCCACATAAAACTAACCATTCGGAAGGCACGGCCCTCGCGCCCCGCTCCCGGATCTCACCAGCCATGCCTCTGCCCGCAACCGGGCGAGAGAACGCGGCGGCGCGCCCGCCGGAAAGGAAGAACCATGCCCAAACCAGGATCCGCCGACCGGGACCGCGAAGTCCGCAAGGCCCGCCGCGAGCGGCGCAGGGAGCGCCAGGCCGAAAGCGCCGTCGAGACCTTCCGCCATGCCTCCGACGCCTTCCTCATGTGGGACATGCGCTGCTTCTACCGGAACTGCCGCCGGGCCAGGCACTGCTCCGGCCCCCTGGTCGACGGCTCGCCCTCGCCCGTCCCGCTGCCGCCCTGCATCGACGACCACAGCTACGCGGTCATTCTCGACTGGCTCGACGACATCTACGGAGAGGAAGCGCGGCTGGAGACGGAGGACGGAGTCGCCCTCCTCCGCCAATCGGCCGACTTGCAGCCCGAAACCTGGCGCCACATAAAGGAATATCTGGCAGAAAGGCGGAAAAAATGTCCTTGAGAACGCTCGTCGTCGCCGCAGCACTGGCGATTGCCGGCCTGTCGCTCGCCGGCTGCACGGAATACGACGCCTACTATTATCCCGGCTACGACTACGTCTATGGCCCCTATTACGGCAGCTACGGATATTACGGGCCGAGGGTGGTCTATACCTACGACTACCGCACCCGGCCCTACTACGGCACCCGGCCCTACTACCGCACCCGGCCCTACTACCGCACCCGCACGCCGCCGCGCTACCGGCCGCCCGTCTACCGCAGCGACGTGCACCATCACCACCGCCACGCGGCCGGCGCGACGCACCGGACCCGCGTGGCGCGGACCACCACGACGGCGACCGGGACCACCGCGCCGCCGCGCCGGTGGCCCCGCCACCGCTAGAGTATGATCCGACCGGAGCGACGCGAGGATCGACAAGATCATGCTCGATGAACAGCAAGCCGGAGCGCCGGTCTGATTCTGTCGGATCGAACGGCGCTCTGGTGGTCCCGACAGATGGTACCGCCCGTCCGGGGCGGACCGCCAGGAGAGGTCGCCCGGCCGGCCGGGCGGGCGACGCCCTTCTAGGCGAGGTCCTTGCGCATCGTCGCCATGCCGCCGGAAAGGCCGAGTTCCTCGTAGCCGGCGGCACGGTAGAGCCGCAGCGCCGGCTCGTTGTCGAGCTCGACCTTCAGCGTCATGGAGAGGGCGCCGAGATCGCGCGCCGCCTGCTCGGCAAGGGCGGCGAGCCTTGCCCCCGCCCCGCCGCGCGCGGCCTCCTCGACGAAGACGTAGACGAGATGGCGCACCTCCGGGCCGATGCCGACGCGAAGCGCGAAGAACCCGACCTCGCGGCCCTCCGCGTCGACGAGGTAGAACGAGGCGTCGTCGGCCTCCTGCAGCCACTTCTCCCGCCACTCGAGCGGGTCGAACGGGTGCCTGGCGCTGGGGTTGACGAGCGCCAGGTCAGCCTCCTCGGCAAGCAGGCGTTCGAGCGGCAGGAGGTCGAACGGCACGTTCGGCCGGATCGCGATCTCGGGCACGGGCGGCACTCCCTTCTTCGGGTGGACGGCGGGCCGCGCACTCGCACAAATGCAGGCCGGCTTCAACCCCGGCCGCGACGGCGGCACGGGGAACCGGAAGTCCCCCAAGACATTTCCTTACCGAATATTGAGATGTTCCGGCTTAAGGTTTCTGTCAGAGTGACGGCGTAAATCCCCCCTGCAGGAGGAGCAGGCCCGGGAGGCCCAACAGAGCCGCAGCGAAAAGGACGATACATGCTAGAGCGTTCCTCCGAATACCGCGCCAGCGCACGAAACACCAAGCACACGATGCTGACGCGATGGTCGCATGTCGCGCTCGCGAGCGCCATCATCATCCAGCTCCTCACCAGCCTCGTCATGCGTGGTCCCCACCGCGGAAACCCCGGCGACGCGCTCTTCACCGTGCACGAGGTCGTCGGGGTCTGCGCGCTGGTGCTCGCCTTCGCCTTCTGGTGCGTGATCGCCGTGCGCCGCCGCGGGACGCCCGTGGCCATGCTGTTTCCCTGGTTCTCGCCGCGGCGCATCGCCGACGTGTGGCGCGACGGCCTCGACCACCTCGGCCAGATCCTGAAGCTGCGCCCGCCGCGCTACGAGGAGGATTCGCCCCTCGCCTCCGCCGTGCACGGGCTCGGCCTGCTGCTGATGAGCGTCATGGCGGTGACCGGAACCGTCTGGTTCGTCAACGACATCTGGATCCACGCCAGCAACATCTTCACCCGCCTCGACATCATCTCCCACCACCTCTTCGCCAACCTCGTCTGGGCCTACCTGATCGGCCACGCGCTGCTGGCTCTCCTCCATCACTTCACCGGCGAGGCCAGCCTGGCGACGATGTGGTCGGTAAAACCCTCGGTAGAGAAATCGTGAACGACAATCTGGCGTGGCTGCCTTGCTTTGGCCCAGCTTTCCTGTCATACGGCGCTCGTTCGGGAATTGACTGACCCGGAGACTGGACTCCTTTGATTGAGACGTTCTTTCCCCGCGACGTGACTATCCGACGAACCGCCGCCGGATGAACGGCGAACTTTTCGCGCAATGGTGCGCGCGAGGCAAATCGACCCCCGGGAAAGGATATCTCCCAATGGCAACTGGTACCGTAAAATTCTTCAATCAGGACAAGGGCTTCGGCTTTATCACCCCGGATGGCGGCGCCAAGGACGTGTTCGTTCACATTTCCGCCGTGCAGGCCTCGGGCCTCACCAGCCTCTCCGACGGTCAGAAGGTGACCTTCGACACCGAGCCGGACCGGATGGGCAAGGGTCCGAAGGCCGTCAACATCCAGGCCGACTGATCCGTCCTGATCCAGGCCGACTGATCCGTCCTGTAAAATTTTCTTGATCGGCGATACGGCGGCTTCGGCCGCCGTATCCGTTTCCGGGCGCCCGGGCCGCCGCTACTCGCAGCGCCCCTGGCTGGCGACCCGGTAGCCCTTCGACTGCGCCATGCAGGCGTTGATGAAGGTCTTGGTATCGCTGCCCTTCTTGCCGCAGACCGGCACGAAGGAACGGCTGCAGGTCTGCCCCCCGCCGGGCTGCTGGGACGCGAGGCTTCCCCCGCCCTGCGAATTGCCGCCCTGCGAACCGCCGCCCGCGCCGCCGGAGGCATTGGCGCCCTGGCCGGCGTTCCCGGTGCACTCGCTCTGGTAGAGGACCCGGTATCCGGCGTTCCCGGCCCTGCAGGCGTTCGGGAAGGTGCGGGTCTCGCCGCCGCGCTGCGCGCAGACCGGCTTGTAGACCATCTCGCACATCTGGCCGCTGCCCTGCTGGCCACCCGGCTGCCCGCCCGGTTGCCCGTATGAGCCGTACTGCCCGGACTGCCCGGACTGCCCGTTGCCATAGCCGTAGCCCCCGCCGGACGGCTGCCCGCCGCCGTAGCCGTAGCCGCCGCCGGACTGCGGCCCGCCGCCATAGGACCCGTCCGGCCCGCCGTCCTGGCGGCACTGCCCGCCGTGAAGCACGTCGAAACCGGAGGCCGAGGCCTCGCAGGAATTGGGGAAGGTGCGGCGCTGGCCGCCTCGCGCCCCGCACACCGGATCGTAGATCCGCGGACACGAACGCGGACCCGCCGACGGCGGCTGGCCGGGAAGAGACGGGCCACGACCCTGCACCTCGCAACCGGAAAGCGCAAGAAGCGCGGCGACGCCCGCTCCGACGATACCTGCAAGCCTGATGGCGGTCACCTGCTTCCTCCTGTCATGCCGTTGCCGTGGCTACGCTAATGGTTGGGATGCCGTGCGGCAAGGCGTCCGCCCCGGCTGCGGCAATCAGGCTGCGACCGTCGAACCTGCGCCCTCCGGTTGCAGCTGCGAAAAGGCAGCGGCGATCACCTCCGGACCGGCGCCGCGTCGGGCCGCCTCGCTGGAGAGCACCTGCCGGAAGCGCCTCGCCCCGGGCACTCCCTGGAAGAGGCCGACCATGTGCCGGGTCACGTGAACGAGGCGGCCGCCGTTCTCGATGTGCCGGGCGGCGTGTTCCGTCATCGCGCGGCAGAGGGCCTCGCGGTCGGGCCCGGGCTCCCCGGCCTCGCCGAAGATCCTGCGATCGACGTCAGCGAGCATCGAGGTGTTGTGGTAGGCAGCCCTGCCCAGCATGGCGCCGTCCACCTGACCGAGATGATGAAGCGCTTCGTCCAGCGATCGAATGCCGCCGTTGATGCCAATGAACCGATTCGGGAATTTCCGCTTCAGGCGATAGACGCAGGCATAGTCGAGCGGCGGTACGTCGCGGTTCTCCTTGGGTGAGAGGCCCTGCAGCCAGGCCTTGCGCGCATGGACCCAAAGCGCGTCGGCACCGGCGTCGAAGACCCGCTCCGCGAGCTCGGACAAAGCCTGCTCCGGGTCCTGGTCGTCGACGCCGATGCGGCACTTGACCGTCACCGGAACGGCGACGGCCGGCTTCATCGCCGCGACGCATTCGGCGACCAGCGCAGGCTCCTTCATGAGGCAGGCGCCGAACGTGCCCGACTGCACCCTGTCGGAAGGGCAGCCGACGTTGAGGTTTATCTCGTCATAGCCGAAATCGGCGCCGATACGCGCCGCCTCGGCAACCCGCCCGGGCTCGGAGCCGCCGAGCTGCAGGGCGATCGGGTGCTGCGCCGGCTCGAAGGCGAGCAGCCGCTGCCTGTCGCCGCGGATCGCGGCCTCGGCCACGACCATCTCGGTGTAGAGCAGCGCATGCCGCGTCAGGCACCGGTGCAGCGCGCGGCAATGAACGTCGGTCCAGTCCATCATGGGCGCGACGGCAAACTTGTACGAGGGATTGTAGGTCATCTTTCCGAACGCGAAAATCCTGGCTGGCTTGCGGTGGCAGGCGCGTCTGCCGGCGACAGCTTGTAACCGATCTTTCGCCCCGGTGCACGCCGTCGCAGGGAGATCGTCCGAGGGCCGGGCCGAGCGGGCCGGCAGGTCTCCCGGCGCGCCGCCCCGGCGGCAGCCCCCGGAAAACGAGGCCGGCCGCTCCGGGGTTCCGCGCTCCCGGTCCCTCCGGCGTGCGCCGGCCGAACGCGGCGGCGCCTACTGCGCGGCGACCGGCACGACAGCCGGCGCCGTCTCGATCAACCGAACCTCGGCCGCCTCCAGCATCTCGCCGATCTCCCCCGACGGGCAGCGATCGGTGATGAAGGTGTTGACCTGCGAAAGATGGCCGATCCGGACCGGCGCGGTGCGCTCGAACTTAGTCGAGTTTGCCACCAGGACGACGTGCCGCGCATTGGCGATGATCGCCTGGGCCACCTTCACCTCACGAAAGTCGAAGTCCAGCAGCGATCCGTCGCTGTCGATGGCCGAGGTGCCGATCACCGCGTAGTCGACCTTGAACTGCCGGATGAAATCCACCGCCGCCTCGCCGACGATGCCGCCGTCCGAGCCGCGCACCACGCCGCCGGCGATCACCACCTCCAGGTCCGGCTGGACGCGCAGCCGGTTGGCGACGTTGATGTTGTTTGTGATGATCATCAGGCCCCGGTGGTCCCTGAGCGCCTCGCCGACCGCCTCGGTGGTCGTGCCGATATTGACGAAGAGAGAAGCGTTGTCGGGGATGATCTCGGCGGCGGCGCGCCCGATCGCCTGTTTCTCGGCCGCCGCGATCTGCCGGCGCGCCTCGTATTCGACGTTCTCGTTGCCGCTCGGGAAAAGAGCCCCGCCGTGGATGCGGGTGAGCTTGCGCAGGTCGCAGAGATCGTTGAGATCCTTCCGGATCGTCTGGGGGGTGACGTCGAAGCGTGCCGCCAGCTCCTCGACGTGGACGCGACCGTGCGACCGCGCGAGTTCGACGATTTCCGACTGGCGTGCAGAAAGATACATTGCGTATTCGATTCCCGTTGTCCCGCCATATTATGAGTATTCGATGCGAAGACAACGCACTATCGAAGGTCGTAAATCTTGACATTGGCACTCGGGTTTGCACATATCCGGGAAACTGCAGCGCAGGCCGGGAACCCGGCGGGCGCGGCCCCGGATCGGCCGAACGGAAGCGGGAAATGATCGTCTGCCACTGCAATCTCATATCGGAGAAGGAGATCGAGGAAACCGTGATCCAGCTCCTCGACGAGGATCGCTGGCAGCTGATCGTTCCGGCCAAGGTCTACCACGCGATGGCCAGGCGCGGCCGCTGCTGCGGCTGTTTTCCGAGCGTAGTCGACATCATCATCCGTGTGACCGCCGAATATCACGCCAGGACGGACTCGACCGAATCCGAGATCGTTGATCTGATGGCGCGTCTCGAAGAGTTGAACATGACGACGAGGAGACGCGTCCATGAAAGGCGAGAAGAAGATCATCGAGCGGCTTAACGAAGCCCTCTTCCTCGAACTAGGAGCCGTCAACCAGTACTGGCTTCACTACCGCCTGCTGGAAGACTGGGGCTTCGGGCTGCTCGCCAGGAAGGAACGCGAGGAGTTGATCGAGGAAATGCATCATGCAGACCGCATCGTCGAGCGCATCATCTTCCTCGAGGGCCATCCGAACCTGCAGAAGGTCGGTCCGCTGCGGATCGGGGAGAACGTGAAGGAAGTGCTCGAGTCCGATCTCGCCGGCGAGTACGACGCCGTGAAGTCCTATTCGGAATCGCGCAAGATCTGCAACCAGCTCGGCGACTACGTGACGCAGAAGCTCTTCGAGGAGCTCCTTGCAGACGAGGAAGGCCATATCGACTTTCTCGAAACCCAGCTCGAGCTTCTCGGCAAGATCGGCATCGAGCGCTACGGCCAGCTCAACGCCGCCCCGGCCAGCGAGGCCGGATAGCCTGCGGCAAGGCCCGGCCCCCTCCGGCCGCGGACTTGCCGCACCCTACCGGCCCGACGGTAACCCGGCGCGCGGCCGCAGAGAGGCCGGCATCCGAAGAGGCGTCAAACCGATCCGAAAACGACCCGCGAGCCCCGCCCGATGATCGCCGTTGGATGCCTCTTCCCGTTCATGCTGGCGCTCGCCGGCGCAATCGCCGGCGGGACCCGTGGCGGCGCCTGGGACTCAGCCGTCGGCGCCGGTATCGGACTGCTCATCGGAGCCGCGATACCGGCGGTCGGCTTCATGGTCTTCTCCATGGCCCGGAAGAAGCCCAATCGGCAAGAGGGCGCCGACGAAGGCTAGTCGAGCCCGGCGCGGCGGTGCGCCGGGCCCCTCGCCGTTAGTCCGGCTGGACGATCAACCCAGTACCTCCTTGACCGCCTCTGCCGTTGCGTCGGCGATGATCTTCGCTTCGTCTTCAGTCAGGCAGAACGGCGGGGCAAAGCCGAGAATGTCGCCCTGAGGCATGGCACGGCCGATGACGCCCCGCTTCAGCAACGCGGCCGAAACGGCCGGTCCGATCTTCTTCGACGGATCGAAGAAAGTGCGCTTCGCACGATCCTCGACGAACTCGACGGCACAAAGCATGCCCTCGCCGCGAACGTCGCCGACATGCGGATGGTCGCCCACGGCCTTGTTCATCAGCCGGTTCAGGGTCGCGCCGACCTTGCCGGCATTCTCCACGAGGCCGAGCTTGTCGATCAGCTCCAGGTTGGCGACGCCGGCCGCCGCGCCGATCGGGTGCGCCGAATAGGTCCAGCCATGGCCAATGGGCCCGTTCTCGTCGGAGCCGCGCATCAGAACGTCCCACACCTTGTCGCCGATGATCGAGCCCGACAGCGGCGCATAGGCCGAGGTGAGCCCCTTGGCGATGGTGATGATATCGGGCTTCAGGCCGTAGTGGTCGGAGCCGAACATGGTGCCGAGGCGCCCGAAACCGGTCACGACCTCGTCGGCAATCAGGAGCACGTCGTACTTCGCCAGAACCTCCTGGATCGCGTTCCAGTAGCCGGCCGGCGGCGGCACGATCCCGCCGGTGCCGAGCGCCGGCTCGCCGATGAAGGCGGCAACCGTGTCCGGCCCCTCGACAAGGATCATCTCCTCGAGCTTGCCCGCGCAATGGGCGACGAATTCTTCCTCGCTCATGCCGACGTCAGGCCGGCGGAAGTAGTACGGAGCTTCCGTGTGCTTGACCTGCGGAAACGGCAGGTCGAACTTCTTGTGATAGAGCTCGAGGCCCGTGAGCGAGCCGGTCATCAGGCCGGAGCCGTGATAGCCGCGCCAGCGCGAGATGATCTTCTTCTTTTCGGGACGACCGAGGATGTTGTTGTAGTGCCAGACGAGCTTGACGTTGGTCTCGTTGGCATCCGAACCGCCGAGGCCGAAATAGACCTTGCTCATCCCCTCCGGCGCGCGGTCGAGTATCATCTTCGACAGCGTGATCGAGGCCTCGGTGCCGTGGCCAACATAGGCATGGTAATAGGCGAGCTCGCGGGCCTGCCTGGCGATCGCCTCGGCGATTTCCTGGCGCCCGTAGCCGACGTTGACGCAGTAGAGCCCGGCAAAGCCGTCGAGCAGCCGGTTGCCTTCGCGATCCTCGATGTGAACGCCCTTGCCGCCGGTCAGTATCCGGTCATGCACCTCACCGCGCGCGAACTGCGCAAGGTGGGTCGAGGGGTGGAAGAAGTTCTCGCGGTCCCATTCGGCCAGTTGATCGTTTCTCAGCATCGTCTTTTTCCTATCTGTCCAGTCGGTTGGCTGCGAGCGTGTCAGGCGACGTCCCGGCAGATGTACTTGAGCCCGGTATATGCTTCCATTCCGTGGCGCGAGCCTTCGCGCCCGAGGCCGGAGAGCTTGACGCCGCCGAAGGGGATCGGCGCGCCGGTGATCTTCGTGCGGTTGACCGCCACCATGCCGTACTGCAGCCCACGGGTCATTCGGGCGATGCGGGCAGGATCGGACGAATGCACATAGGCGACCAGCCCGTATTCGGTGTCGTTCGCGCGGCCGAGGGCCTCCTCCTCGGTGTCGAAGGAAGCGATGGCGGCGACCGGGCCGAAGGTCTCCTCGCGGAAGATCAGCGAGGAAGGATCGACGTCGGCAAGCACCGTCGGCTGGAAATAGAGCGCGCCTTCTGCGCTGCGCTTGCCGCCCGCGAGCACCCTGGCACCCCTGGAGACGGCGTCGTCGACATGCTCGATCTGCTTCTCGACCGCCCTCTCGTGCATGAGCGGACCGATGTCCGGGTCGCTCAGCCCGCGCCCTACGGTGAGTGCCTTCACCTTCTCCGCGAAACGGACGCAGAATTCTTCGTAGACCGGCTTCTCGATCAGCATCCGGTTGGCAGCGAGGCAGTCCTGGCCGGAGGTGGCGAACTTCGCAACCATCGCCGCATCGACCGCCTTGTCGAGGTTGGCGTCGGCGAAGACGACGAACGGCGCATGCCCGCCGAGTTCGAGGATCAGCGACTTCATCGTGTCGGCGCAGTCGCGGAAGAGCTTCTGTCCGATGTTCGTCGATCCGGTGAAGGAGAGCGCCCGCACGCGGAAGTCCGCCGTCCATTCGCTGACGATCAGGTTCGGGGCGCCGGTCACCACGTTGAAGACGCCGGCGGGCATCCCGGCACGGTCGGCGAGCTCGGCGAGCGCCAGCGCCGAGAGCGGCGTCTCGCTCGCCGGGTGACAGACAACCGTGCAGCCAGCGGCGAGTGCCGCGGCGGCCTTGCGGGTCAGCATCGCAGAAGGGAAGTTCCAGGGCGTGACGAGGGCGGCGACGCCGAGCGGCTCGCGACGCACCTCGAATTCGGCGCCGGCCAGATGCGGCTGGATGCTTTCGACGGAAAGGCGCTTTGCCTCCTCGGCATAGTAGTCGATGAAGGCCGCGGCGTACGCGATCTCGCCGCGCGCCTCGGAGATCGGCTTGCCCTGCTCCAGCGTCATGATCAGCGCCAGGTCTTCGGCGGCCTCGATCATCAGCGCATGCCAGCGACGCAGAACCTCGGCCCGTTCGGAGGCCAGGAGACCGGCCCAGGCCGGGAATGCCCTGTCGGCGGCATCGACGGCCCCGCGGGCATCTTCCGCGCCGAGCGAAGGAACGCGGGCGAGCCATGCGTCGGTGGACGGCTCCGTCACGGCAAAGGTCCGGCCCTCATGGCCCGCCACCCATTCGCCGTCGATATAGGCGAATTCGCGCAGGAGCCGACGGTCGGACAGATTGCCGAGTTCCGACAAGCGGACGTTCTTGAAGAGGTCTGCCGGCTGAATTCCCATGATTGGCCTCCTTTGTTTCATGAAGCAGAATTCTATGGAATCCGGCGAAGAAGATGGTCCTGAAGACCGCCCCGGGACAGACAACTCTTCTCTTCTCGACGGAGAGCGCAGAAGAGTCTTCTGTGGCGGCGCACGGCCCCGGCCTCCCGGCCCGGGAGGCTCAGGGGTGGCCGGAAAGCCCAGTCGACAGCATCTTCCGCTCGCTGTCGGAGACGAACGCCAGGTCGAGGAGCTTCTGTATTTCCGCGGCGCGGCGGAAGTCGGGCTCCCCGTTCATGCCGCTGGCGAGCGCGTCGGCGAAGCGGCGCTCGTTCCTCGGTGTCTCGGGACAGCGGATACGGCGCCAGGTCTGCGTATGGATGTCCTCGCCGAGGCACGCGTCCAGATGCGAATCCTCGTGGTTCGCCCAGATCTTGAGCGCCCCCCTGTCGCCATAGACGGCAAGGTTGAGGTCGTTCAGGTTGCCGGTGGCGTAGCGCGTCATGTGGACGACGCCGAGGGCGCCGTTCGTCATCTCGACGGTCATGGCAACGCTGTCGTTTACGTCGAGCCGGTACGCCCCGATGACGCCCCCGTCGGCCTTGTCGAAGGTCTTCATGCGGGCCTGCAGCGCGGCGATGTCGAGCCCGGTGCCGAAAGTGACGAAATCGAGGATGTGAATGCCGATGTCGCCGAGCACGCCCTTCGAGCCGTGCGCACTCGAAAGCCGCCAGAGCCACCGCGGATCCGTGCGCCAGTCGCCCCAGTGCGCCGCCGTCAGCCAGCTTTGGAGGTAGCTCGCCTCGACATGCCGGACCGTGCCGATCTCGCCCTCGGCGACCAGGCTGCGCGCCTTCTGGATCGCGTGGGCATTGCGGTAGGTCAGGTTGACCATGTTGATGATGCCGGCCTTCTCGGCCGCCTCGGTCATCGACAGCGCATCCTCGTAGTTCACGGCCAGTGGCTTTTCGCAGAACACGGCCTTGCCGGCATCGACGAGCTGCATCGTCGTCGGGTAGTGCACGCCGTCCGGTGTCGCGTTGACGACGGCGTCGAAAGCACTCCATTCGAGAGCCTCGCCGAGCGACCCGAAGACGTTGGCGATCCCGTGCTTGCTCGCGAACGCCGCCGCCCGCTCACCGTCCGTGTCGACCGCTGCGACCAGTGAAATCCCGTCGAGCCTGGAAAACTGCTCGGCGTGCCGATGGGCGATCGAGCCGGTGCCAAGAATTATCAGGCGCTGCCCGGCGCTCATCGATACCCCTGCTCCCCGGGCTTGTGCAGCGATCCGCCCTTCTGCGTCAGCTTCTCGCGCGCCTGCTCCGTCGGCACGTTCGGCGCCTCGGAAACCTCCTTCCACGGCTCGGCCGGGTTGAAGGCCCAGTGCACGGCGTTGCGCAGGACGGTCTGGATCGCCTTGTCGTGATAGATGGGGTAGGTCTCGTGTCCGGGCTCGAAATAGAAGATCCGCCCCGCGCCGCGCTTGTAGGTCAGGCCGGAGCGAAAGACCTCGCCGCCCTCGAACCACGAAACGAACAGCGTTTCCGCCGGCTCCGGAACGAGGAACGGTTCGCCGTACATCTCCGAGTTCGCCAGTTCGATCGCCGGGCCGATCCCGCGGGTGATCGGGTGCTTCGGATCGATCACCCAGAGCCGCTCGCGCTCTCCGGCTTCGCGCCAGCGGAGCGAACAGGGCGTCCCCATCAGGCGCTTGAAGATCTTGGAGAAGTGACCGGAGTGAAGGACGATGAGGCCCATGCCTTCGAACACGCGCTGAGCGACGCGTTCCACGACATCGTCGGACACCGCCCCGTGCGCCTTGTGCCCCCACCACAGGAGCACGTCGGTCTCCTCGAGGCGCGATTGCGGCAGGCCGTTCTCGGCTTCGTCGAGAGTGGCGGTCGAGGCATCGATATCGGGATCGCGCGAGATGGCTTCGGCGATGACGCGATGGATGCCGTCCGGATAGATCTCCCGGACAACCTCGTTCTCGCGCTCATGCCGGAATTCGTTCCAGACGACCGTTCGGATCGGCATAGCATTCGACTCTCTGCTTGAAAAATGGATGAGCCCGCGAACGCCGGCCCGTCGCAGGTCTGGCACATTTTCCCCGGCGATGCACCCCGGGCCGCCTTGACGAAACCTAACGCGTTGTCGCAGTCGGAGAGGCGGCGACGTTCTTCACCGGCTTGGTGACCACGTAGGTGTAATAGCGCCTGAGGCCGATGTCGGAGGTCAGGAGATGGTCGACAAGGCGCTGGTAGGTGTCCACGTCGTGGGTGACGACCTTGATGAGATAGTCGATGCCGCCACCGACCGCCCAGCACTCGACGATCTCGGGCATGTCCTGCACGGCGGCCTCGAAGCGCTCGAAATCGGCGGTGCGATGGCTGTCGAGTTCCGCTTCCATGAAAACGATCGTCGCTGGCCCGAAGGCGTGCAGCGCCACCCGTGCGCCGTAACCTTCGATTATGCCGGCCTTCTCCAACCTTTTCACGCGCTCCCAGGTCGGCGTCGGCGAGAGGTTCACCCGCGCAGCCAGCGCGGAGGACGTGATCCGTCCTTCCTTCTGGAGTATGGCAATTATCTCCAGATCGCGCTCGTCGAGCCTGATGTGCGGCTTCGTCGTCATTCCCCGTTCCGTATGACCTGTCCTGCGCCTGCTTCCCGCGCGGCCTTCAGAGCCCGCGTTGCGATGGCCGTATCCTGTGCGCCGGTACCGGTCAGGTCGCAGATGGTAACGGCCTCCTCCGACGCGCGGCCTGCCGCGGCGCCGTTGACGATTGCGCCGAGTTCCGGCGGCGTGCCGGCCATGAGCCCGGCCGCACGCGCAGCCCGCAGCTCGCCCAGCTTCTCGCACTGGCTCACGCGATCGCAGACATACAGGTCGGCCCGCTCCAGAGCCTCCGGTGCGATCTCGTTCTTGCCGCCCTGATCAGAGCCCATGGCGGTGACGTGCAATCCCGGGTGAAGCCACTCGGCCTGAAGGATGGGCGTGCGCGCCGGCGTCGTCGTGATCACCAGCTGGCTCTGCGCGACGACGCTTTCCGGATCGCTTTCGCTCGTCGCCTCGACGCCGATCGCCTGCGCGATGTCGTCGGCGCAGGCCCTGGCCTTCTCGCCATCGCGCCCCCAGACCACGACGCGCTCGAACGGCCGGACCAGATGCGCGGCCTGGATCTGCAGGCGGGCCTGGACGCCGGTGCCGAGAACGCCCGCCGTCCGCACATTCCCGGGCGCCAGATGCTTCGCGGCGACGGCGCCTGCTGCCGCGGTGCGCACATCAGTGAGATAGCCGTTATCCAGAAGGACGGCCTCGACGACGCCGGTCTTCGCCGAGAAAAGCATCATCAGCCCGTTGAGGCTCGGCAGGCCGAGCTTCGGATTATCGAAAAAGCCCGGCGAGACCTTGATCGCAAAGCCGTCGAAGCCCGGGATGTAGGCGGTCTTGACGTCGACCTCTCCGTTGACCTCCTCCAGCTCCATCGACAGGATCGGCGGCATGACGACGTCGCCGCGACCGAGCGCTGCGAATGCATCCTCGATCGTGTCGATGCTTTGCAAGTCGAGGCGAACCGCGCTGCGCAGTTCCTTTTCTGTGAGGATGGTTACGTCGGGCATTCTGCCTCCCCCTTGAGGATCCGATTCGTTCTAGCCCTTTCTCCCTGCCGCGCAACCCGCGCGGCAGGCGATCAGCCGACCGGCCCGACCGTAACGTCGCCGAGCCTGATCGGCTGGTTGGCAACCACCGCGGCAAACTGCGTGGTATCGACGTTGCGCCCCGTCACGACGAAGGCCGCCGGGCCATCGAGGCGCAACTGGCCCGACAGCAACGCGCCGTGCCCGACGCAGGCAGCACCCTCGGCGACGATCCGCTCGTCGAAGAACATCGATCGCATGCCGCGGTAGATCGCCTCCTCGTCGAGGAGGATCACCTCGTCGACATGGTCGCGGCAGACCCGGAAGGTCACCGAATTGTCGAGACCGATGCCGCCTCCGAGCGAATCCGCGAGAGAGGCGAACTCCTCCACGGCCACGGGACGGCCGGCCTCGAGGCTCGCCGCCATCGCGGCGCCCCGGTCCATGCTGATCCCGACAATGCGGATGGACGGCTTCACCGCCTTCGCGGCCAGCGCGATTCCAGCTATCAGGCCTCCACCCGAGAGCGGCACGACGAGCGTCTCGGTCTCCGGCCGGCTGTCGAGTATCTCGAGCGCGATGGTGCCCTGCCCGGCGACCACATCGGGGTGGTCGAATGGCGGAATCTCGGTCAGGCCTTCCTCTTCCACCAGCCGGTCGGACTCTTTCTGCGCATCGTCCTGCGAACGGCCGACCCGGCGCACCTCTGCACCGAGCTTCTCGATCGCCCGGACCTTCGTGTCGGGAACCAGGTTCGAGAGGCAGACGACCGCGCGGATGCCCGAGCGCGCGGCCACCGTGGCCACCGCGCGGCCGTGATTGCCCGTTGAGCAGCAAACCACGCCGCGCGCCCTGCGTTCATCCGGGAGCTTGGCGATGGCATTTGCCGCCCCACGGATCTTGAAGGCGCCGATCGGCTGGAAGCATTCGAGTTTCAGCATGACGCCGTCCGACAAAGCCGACGGAATGAGCGGCGTGTCTATGGCAAATGTCTCTATGCGGGTCCTGGCGGCACGTATGTCGTCAAGGCCGGGTACGTCTTTGTTGTTCACGGCGTTCTTCCCCCTGTCGCCGCGATTTAGCAAATCGCTTTCCTGTTTCAAAGACGACAGTTTGCGCCTTCTCCCCCAGCTTGACAAATTTGTTGCATCGCCAATCTGCCGTACTGTTGCTGAAGATCATGAATCCATGGAAGAATGGCTGGACATCCTGTTCGCGACACTGGACAATCCGGCGCGGCGCCCGATCTTGGGAAGTCTGGCGATGGGCACATTATACGTGCGACGCGAGACAGCTCCGGTCCGGCGGCCCTCGCCCGGCTTGTCGGCCGGCCCGGACACCGTGGAGTTGCCCGCGAACGGTTCGACCCGCCTGGAGGACCAGTTGAAGCGTGCTGTTCGGTGAAACGCGGGAAACGGCCCCCCGCCGGCGTCGTCGGCCGCAAGCGCGGCGAGCCCAAGGAAATGCAGATTATCAGGCGTCGCCTGCCGCTTGCACCGGTTCCCGGCCTTTCCGGCATCCGCCTCCACCTCGCCCATTCCCGAACCGGCCTCGGCCGCCTGCTGACGGAGTGCGGAGGAAGCGCGGCGCCTCCCTACTGGGCCTATTGCTGGGCTGGCGGTCTTGCTCTCGCAAGCCATTTCGAGGTCTGCCCAGAAACCGTCGCCGGGCGAAGCGTTCTGGACCTCGGAGCCGGCGGCGGCGTCGTGGCGATCGCCGCTGCGAAGGCTGGAGCACGCGAGGTCATGGCTGCCGAAATCGACCCCTGCGGGCGCGCCGCAATCGCGGCGAATGCCGCGGCGAACGGCGTAAGGATCGCCATCGTTCCCGAAGACCTCCTCGCCGGGCCACCGCCGGACATCGACATCGTCTGCGCCGGCGATCTCTTCTACGCGCCGGAGATCGCCGAAGCAGCAATGAAATTCCTCGACCGCTGCGCGCAGTCCGCAATCTCTGTCCTGATCGGGGATCCCGGCCGAAGGTACCTGCCGCCTTCTCGCCTCGTCCGGCTTGCGGATTATCCCGTCGCGGACTTCGGCGAGCAGCAGGGCTCCGGCGGGCGAAGCGGTGTCTTCGCCCTGCGGTCCCGGTGAGGCAGGTGCGTTTCAGGCGGCTTCGGCCGGCCTGCGAATCAGCGGACGCGCCTTCACCACGGTCTCGTGCAGGCCGTGGGCGCCTTCCTCGTCCATCAGGGCCAGGAGTTCACGGCGCATGCGCGGCTCCCAGAACTGGTTGATATGGTCGGCGCAGCCGGACGCGGCATCTTCGTGCGGCTGCGTCTCGAAGAAGCTTGCGATCTGGTTGGCCATCATGACGAGCTTCTCAGGCGACATCGGCTCTCGCTCCTGCTGAAATGCGATTTGCATGGGTGTAAATCTCGAAACCGTCATGCCGGACGCGTGCGACCAGCGTGATGCCGGCGGCTTCGGCCGTGCGCACCGCCAGCGCGGTTGGCGACGAGACTGCGACCAGCACCGGCGCCCCGGCCACGGCAGCCTTCTGAACCATCTCGATCGAGACCCTGCTCGTGATCACGATCGCTCCGTCCGATACCTCCGCCGGCTTGCGGGCAAGCGCCCCGACGAGCTTGTCGAGAGCGTTGTGCCGTCCGACGTCCTCGCGCGCGGCAACGATGCCGCCGTCCCGCAGGTAGAAGCCGGCCGCGTGGACTGCACTCGTCTCGTGGTGCAGCGGCTGGAGGTCGGCAAGCAGGTGCACCGACCTGAGCACGTCGGCGTCGGAAAGATGCGCGCGGGCATCATGACGTGCCGGCACGGGCCGAATTGCTTCCGCGATGCTCTCGATGCCGCAAAGCCCGCAGCCGACCGGGCCGGCAATGCGACGACGACGGGTCTTCAGTGCCTCGGAGGCGTCGTCGGCGAGTTCCATCTGGCAGTCGATCCCTCCGTCCACCGCAACGATCCCAAGGTCGCGGATCTCGCCGGGAGAGGCGACGATCCCCTCTGAAAGCGCGAAGCCGACCGCGAAGTCTTCCAGGTCGGCAGGCGTCGCCATCATCACGGCGTAGGATACGCCGTTGAAGGACATTGCAACCGGCGTTTCCTCGGGCACGCAACGCGTCCCCCCCTCCTCCCTCTGGCCGTGGCGGGAAATGCGCGACACATGCCGACGCACCGGAAAGATCTCCATGTTCCCGGCCCCGATTATTCCGCCGGCTCCATGTCGGCGATCCGGCGGGATTGTTTCGCCTGTTCCTCGTAGCTGACCTGCCATTCGGCGGGGCCGTTGGAGGGGCGGACCTGGACCGCCGTCACCTTGTATTCGGGGCAGTTCGTCGCCCAGTCCGAGAAATCCGTGGTCACCACGTTGGCCTGCGTGGCCGGGTGATGGAACGTCGTGTACACCACGCCCGGTGCCACGCGGTCGGTGACCCGCGCCCGCAGCGTCGTTTCTCCCGACCGGCTCCTGAGCGACACCCAGTCGCCGTCCTTGATGCCGCGGCTTTCCGCGTCGAACGGATGGATCTCCAGCAGGTCCTCCTTGTGCCATTCGACGTTGGCGGTGCGCCGAGTCTGTGCCCCGACATTGTACTGGCTGAGGATCCGGCCGGTCGTCAGCAGCAGCGGGAAGCGCGGTCCCGATTTCTCTTCCGTGGCGATGTATTCGGTGCGCACGAACTTGCCCTTGCCGCGAACGAAGCCGTCGACATGCATGACGGGCGTCCCGGTCGGGGACTTTTCATTGCAGGGCCATTGAACCGAACCCTCGCGGTCAATCAGGTCGAAAGACACGCCTGCGAAGCTTGGCGTCGTGGCGGCGATCTCGTCCATGATCTGTGAGGGATGCGTGTAGTTCCAGTCGAGCCCGAGGGCACGGGCCAGCAGTTGCGTTACCTCCCAGTCCGCATAGCCGTTCCTCGGCTCCATCACCTTGCGCACCATGTTGATGCGGCGCTCGGCGTTGGTGAAGGTCCCGTCCTTTTCCAGGAAGGTCGAGCCCGGGAGGAAGACATGGGCGTAGTTCGCCGTTTCGTTCAGGAACAGGTCGTGGACGACGACGCAGTCCATCGCCGCGAGACCGGCGGCCACATGGTGCGTGTCCGGGTCCGACTGGAGGATGTCCTCGCCCTGGATATAGATGCCCCTGAAGGATCCGTCCACGGCCGCGTCCAGCATGTTGGGAATCCGCAGGCCCGGCTCGCTGTCGAGCGTCACGCCCCAGAGCCTGTCGAAGATGTCCCGGGCCGAATCGTCGGAGACATGCCGGTAGCCGGGCAATTCGTGAGGAAACGAACCCATGTCGCAGGATCCCTGAACGTTGTTCTGCCCGCGCAGCGGATTCACGCCGACGCCTGGGCGACCAATGTTTCCCGTCGCCATGGCCAGGTTGGCGAGCCCCATGACGGCAGTCGAGCCCTGGCTGTGCTCCGTGATGCCGAGCCCGTAGTATATCGCGCCGTTGCCACCGGTCGCATAAAGCCTTGCGGCCGCACGGATGTCGTGCGCCGGCACCCCGGTGACCTTCTCGACCTCTTCGGGGCTGTTGCGATCCTCGGAGACGAATTCGGCCCAGTCCTGGAACGCATCCCACTCGCACCGCTCGCGCACGAACTTCTCGTCGACGAGGCCTTCGGTGACAATGACGTGGGCAAGCGCCGTCAGCATCGCGACGTTGGTGCCGGGCCTCAGCGGCAGGTGGAAGGCCGCTTCGACATGCGGCGTGCGCACCAGGTCGATGCGGCGCGGATCGATGACGATCAGCCTGGCGCCCTGCCGCAGCCGCTTCTTCAGTCGCGACGCGAATACGGGGTGGCCGTCCGTCGGGTTCGCACCGATGACGATCGCCACGTCCATTTCCTCCACGGAATCGAAATCCTGCGTGCCGGCGGAGGTGCCGAACGTTGTCTTGAGCCCGTAGCCCGTCGGCGAATGACAGACGCGCGCACAGGTGTCGACATTGTTGTTCCCGAAGCCCTGGCGCACCAGCTTCTGGACGATGAACGTCTCCTCGTTGGTGCAGCGCGACGAGGTGATGCCGCCGATCGAGCCGCGGCCGTGCTCGCGCTGCAGCCGCTTGAACTCGCTCGCGACATGCGAGAGAGCTTCTTCCCACGAAACCTCGCGCCAGGGATCGCTGACCTTCTCGCGGACCATCGGGTTAAGGATCCGGTCCCTGTGGTTCGCGTAGCCGTAGGCGAAGCGACCCTTGACGCAGGAATGCCCGCGGTTCGCCTTGCCGGCCTTGTAGGGCATCATGCGCACGAGGTCGCCGTTCCTCGTCTCCGCCTTGAAAGAACAGCCGACGCCGCAATAGGCGCAGGTCGTGACTATCGAACTGTCCGGTACACCCTTCTCCATGACGGACTTCTCTTCGAGCGCCCCCGTCGGGCAGGCCTGAACGCAGGCGCCGCAGGAGACGCATTCGGAGGCCATGAACGGTTCGTCCATTCCGGCAGAGACCCTGCTTTCGAAACCGCGGCCAGCGATGGTCAGCGCGAAGGTGCCCTGCTGTTCCTCACAGGCCCTCACGCAGAGCGAGCAGACGATGCACTGGGACGGGTCATAAGCGAAGTACGGGTTCGATTCGTCCCTGGCGATGAAACGCGGATTTTCCGCGCCGTCCCTTGTCTCGCTGACATGATTGTCGCCGGCGAAACCGTAGCGATTGCCCTCGAGGCCGACCTTCTCGGCCATACGGTGCATCTCGCATTCGCCGGATGCGCAGGCCGGACAGTCTTCCGGATGGTCCGACAGGTAGAGCTCCATCACGCCGCGGCGGATCTTCTTCAGTCGGTCGGTCTGCGTGCTGACCACCATCCCCTCGGCGACGGTCGTCGTGCACGAGGCCGGCGTGCCACCCCGGCCCTCGACCTCGATCAGGCACATGCGGCAGGAGCCGAAGGCGTTGACCATGTCGCTGGCGCAGAGCTTGGGGATCTCGACGCCCGCCTCGCGGGCAGCACGCATGACCGACGTGCCCTCCGGCACCGAGACCTGTCTGCCGTCGACGGTAATGGAGACGGTTCTGTCCGATTTCACGGCCGGGGTGCCGAAGTCGGTTTCCTCAACGAGTGACATGCTGACTGCTCCTCACTCCGCCGCGTCGCGCACCGGCTGCGGGCGAAAGTCTTCGGGAAAATGGGTGAGTGCGCTCATGACCGGATAGGGCGTGAAGCCACCGAGCGCGCACAGCGATCCGAACTTCATTGTGTTGCAAAGGTCCGTGACGGTCTCGATCTGCTTCTCGGGCTCTAAGCCGGCGGCAAGCCGGTCGAGAACCTCGACGCCGCGCACGGCCCCGATGCGGCAGGGCGTGCACTTTCCGCAGGAACTCGATACCGCAGAACTCCATGGCGAAGCGCGCCTGCTTCAGCATGTCGACCGTGTCGTCGAAGACGACGACGCCCGCGTGCCCGATCAGCCCGTCCCTGGCCGCGAACTCCTCGTAGCCGAAGGGCGTATCGAACAGCGCGCGCGGAAAATATGCCCCGAGCGGACCGCCGACCTGCACGGCCCGCACCGGCCGGCCGGTTGCCGTGCCCCCGCCAACCTCGTCGACCAGTTCGCCCAGCGTCATGCCGAAGCCGGCCTCGAACAGACCGCCATGCCTGATGTTGCCGGCAAGCTGGACGGGGATTGTCCCGCGCGATTTCCCGAGCCCGAAATCGGCGTAGAAGCGCGCACCTTTGTCCATGATGACCGGTACCGAGGCGAGCGAGATGACGTTGTTGATCACCGTTGGCTTGCCGAAAAGCCCCTTGTGGGCGGGAAGCGGCGGCTTGGCGCGCACCTGGCCCCGCCTGCCTTCCAGGCTGTCGAGCAGCGAGGTCTCCTCGCCGCAGACATAGGCGCCCGCTCCGACCCGCACTTCCAGGTGAAACGCGCGGTCAGACCCGAGGACAGACCCGCCGATCACGCCAGCGTGGCGGGCAACGGTGATTGCCTCCTCCAGCACCTCGCGCGCATGCGGATACTCCGAGCGCAAGTAGATATAACCGTGGGTGGCGCCGGTCGCGACCCCGGCAATCGCCATGCCCTCGATCAGGACGAACGGATCACCCTCCATGATCATGCGGTCGGCAAAGGTGCCGGAATCTCCCTCGTCGGCATTGCAGACGATATATTTCCGGTCGGCGCCGGTCTCCAGCACCGTCTTCCACTTGATGCCGGTCGGAAAGCCCGCCCCGCCACGGCCGCGAAGGCCTGAATCGGTGACCTGGCCGACGATGTCCTCCGGCCGCATACCGAGCGCCTTCTCGAGGCCCTTCAGCCCGTCATGCGCCCTGTAGTCGTCCAGCGAAAGCGGATCGATAACGCCGCAGCGCGCGAAGGTCAGCCGCGTCTGCCTCTTCAGGAACGGTATCTCCTCGGGAGCGCCGAGAAACAGCGGATGCATCCGCCCTTCCATCAGGCCTCCCTCGAAAAGGCCCGCCACATCATCGGGTTTGACCGGCCCGTAGGCCACCCGGCCCGCCTCTGTCTCCACTTCCACCATCGGCTCGAGCCAGTAGAGTCCGCGGGAGCCGTTTCGCACGACCTCCGCCTCAAGCCCCCGCGAGGCAATCTCTTTCTCGAGCGCGGCGGCGACCTTGCCGGCCCCCAGAGCCAGCGCGCCGGAATCGCGCGGCACGAAAATCCTGACGTTCATCGGCGCATCTCCTCCACCAGCGCGTCGACACGCGCGTCGTCGAGGCGGCCGATCACCTCTCCGTCGAGCATCGCTGACGGCGAGCAGGCGCAAAGGCCGAGGCAATACACCGGCTCGACAGTCACGGCGCCGTCGGACGTCGTCCCGTGCCAGTCGATGCCGAGAGCCGCGAGCAGGCGCTCCGACATCCGGTCGCTGCCCATGGACTGGCACGCCTCGGCCCGGCAGACCTTGAGGACATGGCGACCCGCCGGCTTCCGACGGTAGTCGTGATAGAAGGAAACGACGCCGTGGACCTCGGCCCGAGAAACGTTCAATTCCCGCGCGATAATCGGCAGCACGGCATCGGGGACGTGCCCGAACTCCTCCTGAACCCTGTTCAGGATCGGCAAAAGCGGGCCTTCGATATCCTTGAGTTCATCGATAATCGCGATCGTCCGGGGCTCCGGATCGTCCCCGAAGTCTTGCAGCGCCATCCATTCTCCTCCCGGAATTTCTTCCTTTGAGGAATCCTGACCCAGAATACCGCTACAATCAATATGCCGGTTCCGTCGATCGATAGAAGATTCCTATCGATCTTTTCAGGAACTGAACGAAAGGCCCCTCGCCTCGTGGAGCAGCGCCGAGACGAGCGGCGTATGCGGCTCGCGCTCCACCGCGACGAGTCCCACCAGATGACTGGCATCAGGCTCAACGATCGGGATGGCCCGAATGGGCTCGGTGAATCCCAGGGTCTCGACGAGATTCATCGGCATGATGGACGCCCACTTGCCGGTTCTTATGTGCGCGAACAGGACCGTCATCGAGTTGGATTCGAGCGACGGCTGGACCACGCCGCCGGCCTCCTCGAGGTGGCGGTTGATGATGCGCCGGTTCTGCATGTCCGGCGTCAGGAGGCAGAGCGGCAGGCCGCTCGCCTCCGCCCAGGTCACGCTCGTCCTGTCGGAGAAGGGATTTCCCTCCGCCGTGATCAGCCGGTAGCGCTCCGAATAGAGCGAGACGCTCGCCACGCGCCCGAGCGGCTCGTTCTCCAGATAGGTGATGCCCGCCTCGATTTCGAAGTTCTCGAGCATCGTCAGCACCTCGATGGAAGTCGCTGAAAGAATCGAGAAAGTGACGTCCGGATGCCGCTGGCGAAAGGGCGTGGTCAGGCGCGGCACCATGGCGAGCGCCGTCGGAATGACCGCCATGCGGATATGGCCGGAAAGTCCGCGAAACGAGGCGCGCATCTCCTCGCGCATTGTTCGCGCGTCGCCGACGATCCGCCGTGCCCATTCGAGCACGCGCTGTCCCTCGGGCGTAAGCCCCTGGAATCGTGACCCCCTGAGGACCAGCACGACTCCGAGTTGTTCCTCGAGCTGCCGCACTGCAGCGGAAAGGGTCGGTTGCGTCACGCCGCACGCCTCGGCCGCACGGCCGAAATGACGTTCCTTGGCGAGCACCATGAAGAATTCAAGCTTGTCGATCATCTGACGGGAAACGCGACCGCCTGGAAGGCAGACCTTACGGGGAACGGACGCCGGAATTCCGCCGGACCTTCGCCGCACTCATGAACACCGGTTAACCGGAGTTAATTCCCCGACACTTGGCCTGGCTGCGGCGCGTCCTATTGCTTCGGCCTCTCCCGGCCTGTCGCAGCGACAGACGGCATCACCGGCGTCTTGCCCCAGCTGCGCAGAGGCAGTTCCGCCAAGGCCGAATTTCGTGCGTTGAAAAACCCGTGATTGACGAGGTGCCTGTCGGAGCGGTGCTTCAAATCGGTCCGCGCGACCACTACCGGCATCCTGACGCCCTTTTCGGCAGTTTTATCCATGCCGCTCTCTCCCGGACCAGCCTCAGCGTCCACTTCGCCGCGTCCCGAATGTGGAGAAAGGATGGCCAACTTCGCGATCGTAAGGAATTGTGGCGAAACCGCTATCGGCCGTCAAGCGCATTTCTCGGGGTGACGGCGACTGCGGCCGCCACAGCGTTGCAGCGATCGACCAGACCTCTATTCGCCCCAGGTCGCCTCGAGCACACGAAGCCAGTTGCCGTTTGAGATCTTGTCTATCGTCCCGTCGTCGTAGCCGTGCCGGCGCATCGCCGCCTGAAGCTTTGGCAGCCCGGAGCAGTCGCCCACTTCGAGCGGCACCTCTGCCCCGTCGAAATCGGAACCGAGCGCGACATGCTCGACGCCCATGACAGCGATCATGTGGTCGAGGTGGCGCAGCATGATGCCGATGTCCATGTCGGCGCCTCGTTGTCCATCCTCCCGCAGGAAGGAGGTCGCAAAATTCAGGCCGGCGAGTCCGCCGCTGTCACGAATCGCACGCATCTGGTCGTCCGTCAGATTTCGCGCGTGCGGGCAGATCGCATGGGCGTTCGAGTGGCTGGCGATCAACGGCGCGTCGCTGAGCCGGGCAACGTCCCAGAATCCCTTTTCGTTCATGTGCGCGAGATCGATGGCGATGCGGCGCTCGTTGCAGGCCCGCACAAGATTCCTGCCGGCCACGGTGAGCCCGTCGCCGATGTCGGGCGAACTCGGGAATCGGAAAGGCACGCCCGTGCCGAACTGCGTCGGCCGGCTCCAGCACGGCCCGAGCGATCGCAGGCCGACGCGATGGAAAACGTCGAGCGCGCGAAAGTCCGGATCGATCGCTTCCGCCCCCTCGAAATGAAGCACCATCGCCACCACCCCCGCGGCCATCGCCGCACGGATATCGCCAGCCGAACGGCATATCCGCATGCGGCCTTCCGAGGCAGCCTCGATCCGCAACAGCAGCGAAACCATCGCGAGGACATCCGGCAGAGCCTCGGACTGCTCCATCATCGGCGGCATCGGCACGTCGTATTGCACCCCTTCCATCCGGCAAGCCGGCGCCCTTCCGCGTTCCCGCGAAGGAACGAACACCGCGAAAAGTCCGCCGCCGAAGCCGCCCGCCATCATCCGCGGCAGATCGAGGTGCCCATGCGAGCCGCCGTCGATGAACGAGCCGACAGGATCGAGGGCGCGCATCCTCAGGCGAAGCAGCGCATCGTTGTGCCCGTCGAAGACGAGCGGAAAAGTATCTTGGTCCATGCGCTGACAAGTCCTCAAAGATGATATCTAGCTGAAGGGGGAAGACGTCGTCGCGCGCTCTCGGCCGGACGCACATGCAGCGCAAGTTCCGCGGATCTCGATGATCGTCTTGGCCGGATGGAAATCGTGCCCGCTGGCCCAGTCGCCGAGCCGCCGCTCCACGGTCTCGTCGGAAAACTCGGACACCTGACCGCAATCCTGGCAGATGGCGAAGGCGATGATGCGGTTGCGATGATCGTGCGGATGACTGCATGCCACGAAAGCGCTGATGCTCTCGAGCCGGTGGACGAGGCCCGCCTCCACGAGCTTGTCCAGGGCACGGTAAACCTGGAGGGGGGCACGCAATCCCTCTTCGCGCAACGCGTCGAGGATGCCATAGGCGCTGAGCGGTCCTTCGGCCGCCGTCAGCGCCTCGAACACCAGCGACTGGTTCCTCGTCAATTTCCGGGCAGCGGCCGGCATGCCATGCTTTTCCGCGATCAAGGACGTAAATTCTCGCTTTCCAAAAACTCGGAGGGAGGTTCTGGTGCCTAAAGGTAGTCCGTACTGCCGCAAGCGCAAGTATCGGTGACCCCCGCCAGCCCGGCAGCACGAACGAGGGGTCAATGGACGAACCAGGGTTGCTATGGTTTGTTGTCCTGGCAAGCATCCGACCCGGAGGAAAACACGTGACGTCATCCACGGCTTCCGACCCGCCCCGCCTCTACCACACCATGCGCTGCAGGGACGCCGGGGCAATGATTGCCTGGCTGAAGGATACGCTGGGCTTCGTTGAACGCGTCGTCTATCGCGATGGAGACATGGTTGTCCACGCCGAACTCGCCTTCGGCTCGTCCATCCTGATGCTCGGCCAGCATCGCGACGATGATCACGCGAAGCGGATCGGCGACCTGGATGCCCTTCGCACGGACTCAGTCTATCTCGCGGTCGACGACCCCGACGCGCTCTATGCCAGGGTGAAGGCCTCCGGCGCGAAGATCGAGACGGAGCTTCACGAGACCGATTATGGCAGCCGCGACTTCGCGGCCCGCGACCCCGAGGGCGGACTCTGGAGTTTCGGCACCTACTGGCCGAAAGTCGGAGAAGACCCGCCTCCCGGCTGAGGACGGGTCACCGCGCATCAGAACTCGACGCCGACCTGCGCCTTCACGCCGGAACGGAACGGGTGCTTGACCATCTCCATCTCGGTGACGAGATCAGCAAAGTCGACGAGTTCATCCCTTGCATTGCGCCCGGTGATGACGACATGCGTCATCTCCGGCTTGCCTTTCAGGAACTCGATTATTTCGCCGACGTCGAGATAGTCGTAGCGCAGCACGATGTTGAGTTCGTCGAGCAGGACCATGCGGATCGACGGATCCATGATCATCGCCTTGGCCTTTTCCCAGGCCGCCCTGGCCGCGGCGATGTCTCGGCTGCGGTCCTGCGTCTCCCATGTGAAGCCTTCGCCCATCGTCGCCATTGTCACCTGGTCCGGAAAGGCCTCCAGCACCTTGCGCTCGCCGGTCCCCCACTTGCCTTTGACGAACTGCACGACGCCGACCTTCATGCCGTTTCCGATCGCACGGAAGATCATGCCGAAGGCGGCCGTCGACTTTCCCTTTCCCTTGCCGGTATGGACGATGACGAGACCCTTCTCGATCGTCTTCGTGGCGATGATCTTGTCGCGGGCGGCCTTCTTCTTCTTCATCTTCTCGGTATGCCGGGCGTTCAGCTCGTCCTCCGAGAGGTTCGCCAGTCTCTGTGATTTTTCAGCCATTTGGGGGCTCCTCCGGAATCCGTTTGTCACGCGGCATGCGCCAGTTTGGCGAGATCGAACTTCGCCGAATTCGATCGCGGCGTCCACAGTCCCCGGTCGATCGCCTCGTTCAGTCGGTCTGCCATTTCCCTCAGCGCGTGGGGGTTCTTCTGCTCCATGAAGCCGCGGACCTCTTCGTCGACGACGAAGGCCTGATAGACAGCCTCGAAGTGATGATCACGCACCGCACCCGTTGTCGCGGCGAATGCGAAGAGATAGTCGACCGTCGCGGCAATCTCGAATGCGCCCTTGTAGCCATGGCGCATGACGCCCCCGATCCACTTCGGGTTCACCGCGCGCCCGCGCACAACTCTGCCGATCTCTTCCTCCAGCGAGCGCACGACGGGCCGCTCCGGCCGGGAATGGTCGTTGTGGTATATCGCCGGCCGGACTCCCTTCGCCAGTTCGACGGCCACGGTCAAGCCGCCCTCGAACTGGTAGTAGTCGTCGGAATCGAGCAGGTCATGCTCGCGATTATCCTGATTCTGGACGACCGCCTCGACGGAACGCAGCCGCTCCTCGAATAGCCCGCGCTCGGCCGTGCCCTCCTCGCCAGCCCCGTAGGCGTAGGACCCCCATGCCATGTAGGCCTCGGCAAGGTCCGCGCGTTCTGTCCAGCCCTTCTCGTCGATCAGCGCCTGCAGGCCCGCGCCATACGAACCGGGCTTCGAGCCGAAGACGCGATACCCGGAGCGACGCGCGGCCTCCGCCGCCTCTACGCCTTCCCTGTCGAGCTTCGCGCGCTCCGAACGCATCCGGGCGGCGATCGGGTTTTCGCCCGCCTCCTCTTCGAGAGCACCGACCGCGCGGACCGCCCTGTCGAAGAGCGCGATCTGGTCCGGAAATGCATCGCGGAAGAATCCGGAGATTCTGAGCGTCACATCGACCCTCGGCCGTTTCATCAAGGCGGACGGAATGATCTCGTAGCCGGTGACGCGCCGCGAGGCATTGTCCCACACCGGCCTTGCCCCGATCAGCGCCAGCGCCTGGGCGATGTCGTCCCCGCCGGTTCGCATGTTGGAGGTGCCCCACGCCGTCAGCCCGAAGGAAGTCGGCCACTCGCCATGGTCCTGAACGTAGCGCGTGACGAGCATCTCCGCTGATTTTCGACCCAGTTCCCATGCCGCCGGCGTCGGCACCGCGCGGCTGTCGACCGAATAGAAATTGCGCCCCGTCGGAAGCACGTCCGGCCGCCCGCGCGTCGGCGCCCCGGAAGGACCGGGCGCCACGAAACGGCCCGCGAGGCCGTCGAGCAGGCCCTCGATCTCGGATCTACCGGAGCGCTCGATCGAGGGTCTCAGGCGAGTCTCTATGTCATCGAGCACCGCTCGCGTCGCCTCCCAGCCTGCTGGACAGTCCGCCTCCCCCGCGACGAGCCGCGCCGCAAGCAGTTCTATACGCTCGACGGTGTCGCCATGCGTACGCCAGGGGTCCTCTCCTGCCGCCGACAGGATCTCAGGCCTCTCCCCCCGCCAGGTTGCCGCCATGTCGCAGTCAAGCGGGTCGAAGGCGGCTTGGCCGTCGGCTTCGCGCCGCGGGGCCAGTCCGGCATCGGCCGCGATCGCCCGCTGCAAGCTGGCTTCGCCGGGCCCCGACCCCCGAGGTACTCGTGCGAGAGCAACGGTAAGATCCGTAAGCAGCCGACCCTCCGGCGCCAGTCCGAAGACATGCAGCCCGTCACGGATCTGCATTTCCTTCAGGTCGCAGAGATAGGCGTCGAGCTTCTGCAGGGCAGCGTCCTCATCGTCTCCCTCGGCGATGCCCGCATCCAGGTCCAGGCCGATGTCCCGCACCAGTTCGAGTATCTGCCGCCTCAGCAGCTTCAGCCGCCGGGGATCGCCGCCGGCAGCCTCGTAGTATTCGTCGACGAGCGCTTCGAGGTCCTTGAGCGGCCCGTAGCTTTCCGCGCGCGTCAGCGGCGGCGTCAGGTGGTCGATGATGACGGCCGAGGTTCGCCGTTTCGCCTGCGTTCCCTCGCCTGGATCGTTGACGATGAACGGATAGAGCTGCGGCAGCGGCCCGAACACCGCCTCCGGATAGCACTCCGCGGAAAGAGCCAGCGCCTTGCCCGGAAGCCATTCGAGATTGCCGTGCTTGCCCATATGAACGATGGCGTGCGCGCCGTAGGCCTCTCGCAGAAAGGCATAGAACGCGAAATATCCGTGCGGTGGCACGAGGTCGGGCGAGTGATACGTCTCCTTGGGATCGATGTTGTAGCCGCGCGCCGGCTGGATCCCGACGAGGGTCTCGCCGAACCGCGCGAGCGGCAGGCAGAAGAGGTCGCCGGAAACGAACGGATCGTCCTGCGGTGCCCCCCAGCGCGCCGTGACCTCATCCTGAATCCGAACGGGAAGTTCGGCGAAGAAGTCCTTGTAGCGACTCGTCGAAAGCGTTTCACGGACTTCCCGCGCATCGACGGCGGCGTTCGTCGGGCCGGCCATCAGGTGCCTGATCAGCCCATCGCCGTCTTTCGGAAGATCGGCGACGGGATAGCCTTCCGCCAGCATCGCCCTCAGCACCTCGATCGTGCCGGCTGGGGTGTCCAACCCGACACCGTTGCCCAAGCGCCCGTCGCGGTTCGGATAGTTCGCGAGCACGAGGGCGATGCGACGATCCGCCGGATCCGTTGCGCGAAGCCGTGCCCAGTTGGCCGCGAGCCTGGCGACGAAGGCACAGCGGTCGGCCAGCGGCTCGTGACTGACGATGTTCGCCTCGACCGCCGCGTCGTATCGGGCGGCCGACTTGAACGAAACGGCCCGGGTCAGGACCCGTCCGTCGACTTCGGGAAGGGCCACGTTCATCGCAAGATCGCGAGCGGAGAGACCTTGCGTGGAACTCAGCCACGCCTGCAGCGAAGAACCCGAGAAAACGGCCTGAAGCACCGGCGCGCCGGCCTCGTCGAGGACCGTGGGAACGCGCTCGCCGCCCGGCGCCGAGACGGCGAAGCCCGTAGCGTTGATTACGGTACTCGGCGGCGTCCTTGCAAAGACCGCGCGGAGCGTGTCGACCGATACCGGATCCTTGAGGCTGGAGACGAACACAGGCAGGGGCTGCATTCCCTCCGCCTCGATGGCGCTGCAAAGCGCCTCGACGGGCCGGGTCTGCCCCGACTGAACGAGTGCCCGGTAGAAGCAGACTGCAACCACCCCGCCGGCCTTGCGCGTGGATGTCAACGCTGGCCGTACCGTTCCCTCCCGCTCCCAGGCACCGGCCTTCAGCAGCGGCACGGCGTCGCCGGGCCTTTCGCCGCCATGGATCAGCGACCCGCAGAAATCGAGGAAGGCCGCAGTGTTCGCCGCTCCGCCCTCGATGAGGTAGCGCCACAAGGCCTCGCGATCCCCGCTCCCGACATTGGAGAATGGCGCCAGACCGTCGTCCGGCTTGTCGTCGCCCGGCAGGACGGCGATCAGCGTGCCGGCATTGACCGCCGCCGCATGCAGTGTCTCTAGCGCATACGCGAAATAGCTGGCGCCGCCGAGGGCACGCACGACGATCAGCTTCGCATGACGCGCGGTGCGCTCGACATAGGTGTCGACCGACATCGGATGCGAGAGCTGCATCAGGCTGGCGACGCGCAGCGTCGGCCGCTCCGCCGACTGTGCCGCCGCGACAGCGGCCAGCTCAGTATCGGCGGCCGAAAGAAAGACGATATCGGCCGGCGACTGGCCGAGATCGATCGCCTCGTCCCCGTCCGATATGGTCCCCTTCTGCGCCAGCAGCAGATGCATGGTTCAGGCTCCGCCGGCCCCACCGGCAAACACCGGCAGACCCTTCCCGGGGGCAGCAGATGCAATCGGGGGAGCGCTTGCGTTCTTCACGCCGCTTGCGCCTCGCTGAGCGCCGCATGGATCGCGGCGCGAACGGCAGTTCGGTCCATCTCCGCCAGCCCGATCACGACAAGACGCGTGGCCCGTGTTTCGCCCGGCTGCCCAGGGACGGTCGAAATAGTGGTCGATCCGCGAACCCGACCGCCTGGACGACCAGCCGCATCGGCTTGCCGGGCACATCCGCAAAGCCCTTGAGCCGAAGCACATCGTGCTGCTCGATCGCGCCCGCCAGTCGCTCGACGAACACCTCCGGTGTCGGCACCGGACCGAGTTCGACGACGAAGCTCGCGAACTCGTCGTGGTCGTGCTCTTCGCCGTTCTCGTGCTCGAGTTCGTGATGAGACTTGCGATTTGCGATGTCCTCTTCCGTGCCGACGCCGAGGCCGAGCAGCACGTCGGCGGGCACGATGCCGCCGCTTGCCTCGATCAGCGACGGGCGTACGGCGGCTGCGCGCATCGATCTCCGCCTTCACTGCCGCAAGCCCGGTCGCATCGATCAGGTCCGTCTTGTTGAGCACGACGAGGTCGGCTGCGGTCAGCTGATCCTCGAAGAGTTCCTCGAGCGGACTCTCGTGGTCGAGCGAAGGATCGACGAGGCGCTGCGCGTCGACCTTCGCGGGATCGTCGGCGAAGCGCCCGGCCGCAACTGCCGCGCTGTCGACGACGGTCACCACGCCGTCGACCGTCACCTCGCGTCTTGATCGCCGGCCAGTTGAAGGCGGCGACGAGCGGCTGCGGCAGTGCGAGCCCCGAGGTCTCGATGACGATGTGGTCCGGACGGTTCTCCCGCTCCAGCAACTTCTCCATGGCCGGAATGAAGTCGTCGGCGACCGTGCAGCAGATGCAGCCGTTCGTCAGTTCGACGATGTCGTCCTCGCGTGCAGGTCTCCTCGCCGCAGCCCTTCAGCACGTCGCCGTCGACGCCGAGGTCGCCGAACTCGTTGATGATCAGCGCGATCCTCCGGCCGCCGGCATTCGACAGCATGTTGCGGATCATCGTCGTCTTGCCGGCGCCGAGGAAGCCGGTGATCACGGTGGCGGGAATTTTCTGGTCGAGCATTGCTCTATCCCTTGAGTTTCAGCGGCAGCCCGGCCGCAATGAAATAAACGTCGATCGGCGGCCGCGGCCACCATCTGGTTGAGCCGGCCGGCATGGTCGCGAAAATCCCGCGCCAGCGGCGTTCTCCGGAACGATGCCGAGGCCGACCTCGTTGGAAACGAAGACCGACGCGCCCGGCCAGACGCGGCAGTCCGGCCACCAGCGACGTCGAAAGCGGCGTCGATCTCCGCCTCCGCCATCATGAGGTTTGTCACCCAGAGCGTAAGACAGTCGACGAGGACCACGCGGTCTCTGCCGGCATTCGCAGCGAGCGCGCCCGCAAGGTTGAGGGGCTCCTCGACCGTCCGCCAGCCTTCGCCTCGCCGCGATCGGTGCAGGAGCGATGCGTTGCTTCATCTCCTCGTCGCCAGGCGCGGCCGGTGGCGATATAGACACGCTCCGGCCCGCTTGCCTCGGCGAGTTGCTCGGCAAATGCGGACTTGCCGGAACGGGCGCCACCGAGCACGAGGGATATCGAGAATTTCCCTTCCATCAGGTGGCACCGGACGATTTCTCGTCGAAGACCCCGATCCGGTTCATCAGCGCCCCCAATCCGAGGCCGAGCACGAGCCAGAAGAAGAGCGTGGTCGCGAGCGCGGCCGCCGCGAATTCCGCCGCCAGCACTGCCGGCAGCGCGCTGTGAAGGTTCTCGGGCTGGGGCGCACCGAAGATCTGCGGGGCGGCAAGCAGAACGACACCGAGAGCCTTGGCCCGGATCGCCGGCTTAAAGGCAAGCAGATAGATGCCCGCGCCGGACGCGATGACCGTCGACACCCACCAGACCTGCCGCGCCGTCAGGTCGGCCACCGGCATGCCCGGCAGTTCCGGCGGCAGGCCGAGCGACGGCATCAGGTGGACGGCGCACCAGGCGCCGGCGCCCCAGAAAATGCCGGAGCGCGGCGCAATGGCCCGGCCGCTCAGAAGCGCGACCGCCGCGAGCAGCAGCCCGTAGCCGGCGCCGACGACCAGATTGGCCATCAATGAGCCGGCACCCCGGCCGACGCCGAACAGCCTGTCGTTGTTTTCGCCGCCGGGATCCGCCGCCGCGCCGGGCGTCGCTTCACTGGCAGCGGCATCTGCGGCGCCGTGATCGTGACCGCCCCGCTCGTATGCCTCCGCGTGAACGATGAGCGGAACGAGGCGAAGCTGCTGGACCCCCGTCATCAGGATGCCGGCGACCAGCCCGGCCACGATTGCGGCCAGAAGCGCTTTCGCAACCATCGAATGAGCCTCCTAGTGGCAGGGAAAGCCGTAGGAGTGGCGGGTATCGTGCGCGGTGTCGTGCAACGTCCGGGAATGGGCCAGCCCTGCTCCGTAGATCAGGAAGGATCCGAGAAACAACGCGACGATGCCTGCAACGAGGCGATCGCTGATTGAAAGCGGCAAGGTGCAGTCGAGTACCTTTGAAGCCATGACAACCTCCGTGACCGGCAGCGGGGAACTCCCTCCCCAGGGTCGGGCGACGCGCCCGTTCACGGAATGGCAGGTCTCCTGGCTCGCGGTTCTCGGCGGCCCTTGCAGACCGCCGGCAGCCCCTCCTCGCCTTCCCGGAGTATCTGACGGTCATGAAGGGGGACGATTCGTAGAAGAAAGAGGCGTCCGCCCCGGTTGCTCATGCCGCCACTCCAGTGGCTTCTCCGGCGACAGCCATCCACGACGTCGCCCGCGACATGCGAGGCCGCCACGTCGGGAAGTCTGCGCCGGACGGAAAGGCCTTACCGCTCTACAGTCGCGGAGTCGGCTGCGATTTGGATTCCCGGCTTGGGTCGATCCGTCGCATTCCCTTTTAACTTCCCGCCGGAACTTCCGGCCGGAGAACCATCCGATGAAAAGAGTGTTATGCAGCCGGCCGGGGGGTGTCAATCGCGTTTGCGACACACGCGGGCCATCCGGCGTCGCGAACACCGACCCAGAATTATGGCCCGGATGTGACCGCAGCGCTCCGGGCACCGGGTTGCGGACGCCGCAAGGCGTTTCCATAGCGACCCTGCGGATGAAATTAACGATTTATGAAGGCGCTATTTTATTCTTGTTAATCATGCTCTTCCGGATCATTAAAATGCTAACGACTGGTTAGGATTGTGCGACGCAGCGACGATTTGATCTTTCGCGGGCCCGCTGGAGTTCATATCATTTGAACGTGAGCCGCTAGAGCCTACGGCACGATCCCGACGGGGAGAGAGGCTTCTAGTCCTATCAGTCAGTGACGCGTTCGGCCGGCTATTCCGGCGGACCTCGCACGAGGAGGGCAGGCATGGAACTCACTCGATCGCTGAACGTCCTCATGATTTGTGCCGCGTTTGCGTTCATCGCCGCAATGCTCTTCGTTTAGGAAGAGCCAGGCGAAACACGCCAGGGACACCGAATTCGAAAGCCGGGGCTGGGTCGACAGCCCCGGCTTTCCTGTATCCGGGGCCCCGGCTTTTCCCCGGGACACCTATTTTGAGCCGGATGACGCGGGAGTCATCGTCACGCAACGGCCTATCAATCCGGCACTCGACGATAGCGTGGCCACGGCCCGTCGATCGAGCCGCGCGTCTGCATTCGTCGGCCCGGAAAGGGAACGACGGGTTACCGCAAGGCCGGCCGCCAACTCGCAGCGACGAAAACAGCCAGTTCGACTGTGCGAAAAAGCCCTGGGATTTAGCGGATTGCCGAGCCGCCCTATTGGATGCGCGACCGGGCCGTGAACTGAGCCTCTATGGCTGGATGCGCCAGCCTGGCGGGCGGCCTTTTGCCGAAGGGAATGATCGACCAGGCACGCTCATGCAGGTAGTAGAGAGTAACCTTTGTGAACACCTCGACGCTGGCGATCGAACCGGCAAAGCCGAGGTTCCCTGTGATCAGCCAGCTCAGCACGAAAGTGTCTATGCTTCCCGTGGCACGCCAACTGATCGCCTTGACGAGTGACCTGGTGTGGGTTTCGGGAGCGCGCATGAACATGTCACTCCAACCTCCTCCGGATGGACCAGTTCCAGCATACCTCATCCGATGTAGGATGAAAGCCGAAGCCATCCCCAATTTCGAGGGAGGGCAGCGACTTTCCTGCCGAAGGGCCCGCCGCCGGCGCGGCTAGGCCGCGGCCTCTACCCTCGTGCCGTTGCCGCCTTCGCCACGCAAGCCGAGAAGATGGCAGATGGCGTAGACGAGCTGCGCCCGGTTCATGGTGTAGAAATGGAAGTCGTGCACGCCGCGCTCGACGAGGTCCATCACCTGGTCCGCTGCCACCGCCGCGGCAACCATCGCACGCGTCTGCGCGTCGTTCTCCAGGCCGTCGAAGCGTTCCGCCGAGCCAGGACGGAACGGTGGCCCCGCACATGCCGGCGAAGCGCGCGACCTGCGGGAAGCTGTGGACAGGCAATATGCCGGGCACGATCGGAACGTAGATCCCGGCGCGGCGAACCCGCTCGACGTAGCGCTCGTAGGTGTCGTTGTCGAAGAAGAACTGGGTGATCGCCCGGGTTGCGCCATTGTCGACCTTGCGCTTCAGCAGGTCGATGTCGGTAGCGAAGTCCGGGCTTTCCGGATGCTTTTCCGGGTAAGCCGAGACCGAGACTTCGAAGTCGGAAATCGCACGTAGCCCGCCGACCAGATCTGCGCCGTTGGCATAGCCTCCGGGATGCGGGGCATAGGCCGATCCGATTCCGCCGGCGGGGTCGCCGCGCAACGCGACGAAATGCCGGACACCCGCCCCCGCGAATTCGCGTACCACCTCGTCGACCTGCTCCCGCGTCGCCCCGACGCAGGTCAGGTGAGCGGCAGGCGCAAGATCGGTCTGGTCCAGGATCCGGCGGACTGTGTTCAGCGTCGGCTGGCGCGTTGTGCCGCCGGCACCATAGGTGACGGAGACGAAGTCCGGCCGGTAGGGCGCCAGCCGCGAGATGCTCTCCCAGAGCTGGCTCTCCATGTCGCCTGTCTTGGGCGGGAAGAACTCGAAGGAGACATTCATCCGCTTGGCGTGATGTGAGGCGTCGGAACGGCGGAGCATCGACATGGTTCAGGCGGTTCCTCTGCTGGGATTCGTTCTTTCGCCGTCTGCGATGAGCAGCCTTCGGTCGCGGGCAATCCAGATCGTGACCGTCAGCGTCTTGCCGGAGCCGGCTGCGGGCGCCAGGTCGACGATCTTCTCCACCGACATATCCGCATCCTCCAGCCAGCCGGCAATCGTTTCGTGCGAGAAACCGAGCCGCAGATGGGCGTGATCCGAGCGCAGGTACTCCAGATCGTGCGGCGCGAAATCGATGATCGCGAGGCGGCCGGACGGCCGCAACATGCGGGCCGCCTCTGCGATCGCCGCAGCCGGATCCTGGACGAAGTGCAGCACCTGGTGGATCGTCACCAGATCGAAGCTGGCGCGCTCGAGCGGCGGATTGAACAGGTCGCCGTGGCGCACCGACGCGTGTGTGATGCCGGCCTCGTCGAGATTGGCCCGCGCCACCGAAAGCATGTCGCGGCTGGCATCGATGCCGATGCCGCGACGGTAGAGCCCCTCGAAGAGCTGCAGGATACGGCCCGGTGCCGGTCCCGAGGTCGAGCATGGAATCGAAGGGCTTCGTACCGATCAGCTCCTTCAGCTTGTTCTCGACCTGCTCCTCGGCGACGTGCAGGCTGCGCAGCTGGTCCCAGCTGCGGGCGTTGCGGGCGAAATAGGCCTGCGCCTTCTCCGCGCGGGCCTGCTTGACGCCGGCAAGCCGTTCCGCATCTCGCGATAGAACCGGATCCTTGCGCGACGTCGCGTCGATCAGGAGCCGCGCCAGCGAGGAGGCGGCGCCCTCGCCGGTCAGTCGGAAATAGGCCCAGGCACCCTCCTGGTAGCGCTCGATCAGCCCGGCTTCCATCAACAGCTTGAGATGGCGCGAGATGCGCGGCTGCGACTGGCCGAGGATGTCGGTCAGGTCGGTGACGGTGAGGTCGCCGGCCGAGAGCAGCGAAAGCAGCCGCATGCGGGTCGGCTCCCCCGCAGCCTTCAGCACGTCGACGACACTGTCCAGATCGAGCCGGGTCGAGTCCAGCATTCCAGCCTCCAGAACGATATAAAGATATGTTTATATCGTTAGGCGAAATGGCGCAAGTGGAAAACAGAATGTCGCATGGATGGCAAGCATCCTTCAAGCGCGATCCAGATGCGGCAGTTATCCCGCCTCGGAGCCTCTGCCAATGGGGCCACGACCGGCTGGCCGGACCAGGGCAGGAGCGAGGAGCGTCGGGCGAACGGTGTCGTCACAATCCGTCGCGCTGTGGCCCTTTCGCCGCCACGATGAACAGCCGCGGAAACCGTAGCAGGACTTTGCCGTCGCTCATTTCGGGGTATGCCTGCCGCAGGCGGGCGAGGTAGAAGGCCAGGAACTCGGCCTGCTCGTCCTCGTCGAGCGGGTTCAGAAAAGGCCTGAGCCCTGTCGATCTCACCCATTCCAAGATCGCGCCGGCGCCGTCGAGAGGATGGTTGTAGAGCGTGTGCCAGATGTCGAGTACAGCCGAAGAGGGACGGAGTGCCTCATAGTAGGCCGCGACCGGCAGCAACGGATCGCGATCCGCGCCGGCGAGCCTGTGGGAGAACGGCATGGCCGCCGCCGCCTCACGCATCAGACTGTGCGAGGGCTCGCTCAGGTTGTCTGGCATCTGCACGGCAAGCGCACCGCCCGGCGACAGGCAGGTCATCAGCCGCTTCATCACCGCCAGGTGGTCCGGCAGCCACTGGAAGACAGCATTGGCAAATATGAGGTCGACGGGAGTGGAGGGTTCCCATGTGCTGGCGTCGGCGACTTCGAAGCGCACGTGCGGAAGTCGGGCCCGCGCCTTCTCCAGCATGTCCTGCGAGGTGTCGAGGCCGGTCACCTCGGCATCCGGCCATCGGCGCGCCAGAAGTTCGGTGGAATTGCCGGGACCACAGCCCAAGTCGACGACCCGGGCAGGCGATTTCAACGCGACGTGGGCCAGCAGGTCCCGCGCCGGCCGCGTGCGTTCGGCTTCAAACCTGAGATACTGTCGCGCCGACCAGTCGCTTTCCGGCTTCATCCTGCCATCCCGTTTCGCTACCTGCGACCGGTCATGAGTCCGCTGCGGCCTCGGCGTTTCCGCCAACCGCCCACCTCAGCGACTCGGCCACCTGCTCCTCCGTGTAGGGCTTCTGCAGGACTGGACGGTCGCGCCATTCTTCCGGCAGGCCGTCCTGCCCGTAACCTGTGGCGAACACCATGGGCACGCCCATTTCCCGCAGGCGCTCAGCAAGCGGAAAGATCATGTCGCCGCCGAGATTGACGTCGAGGATCGCCGCGTCGCATTCGAGGCCGCCGGCGACCAGTTGCTCTGCCTGCTCGATCCGCATGGCCGTGGCTGCGATGCTGCAGCCGAGGTCCATCAGCATGTCTTCGAGGTTCATGGCCACGAGAGCCTCGTCCTCGACGACGAAAACCGTCATGTCGGTGAATTCCATACCGTCTGGTCCTTCCCCGAGGGCAATGCAGGCCGTCCGTAGGCTGCCTGCGGGATTTCGAGACGGCAGGCGAAGCCCGCCGGGTCGTAGTCTAAGGCAAACTTGCCGCCGAGTTCCCCCAGCATCACCTTTTCGATCATGCGCGAGCCGAATCCCTGCCGGGCCGGCAGGCTGACGGGGGGGCCGCCGGATTCCCGCCAGTTCATCACGATGGCCGATGTTTCCGGATCCAGCGCCCAGTCGAGACGGACCCTTCCCTCGGGTGCCGAGAGGGCTCCGTACTTCGCCGCGTTTGTCGAGAGCTCATGAACCACCATGGCGATCGAGATCGCGGTGCGCGGATTCAGCACGACGGCATCGCCAGACGCTCTCACCCGTTCGCTCGAATAGTGCGAGAGCTCCTGGCGGATGAGTTCGCCCAGCTCCGTCGTTGCCCACTGGCCGGCACTCAGCAGGTTGTGCGCCTTCGAAAGCGCCGACAGGCGCGCCTCGATATCCCGTCTGGCAGCAGTGGGCCCGCTCGCCGCCTTCAGTGTCTGTGACACGATCGACTGGACGGTGGCGAGCGTGTTCTTGACCCGGTGGTTGAGTTCGTCCAGCAGCAGCTTCTGGCGTTGCTGCGCACGCACGGATTCGGTCCGGTCCATGCCCTGCACAAAGACGCCGGTGATTTTCCCGTCCGCGCTGCGGATCGCGTTGTAGGAAAAGTCCAGGAAGGTCTCGCGCGGCGCTTCGTCCGGCCGCTGGCGCAGCATGACACGCACCGCCTCGCCTCCGGCCGGCTTGCCGGTCGCGTAGACGTCGTCGAGCATCTCCTTGAAGCCTTGCCCCTCGATCTCCGGCAGCGCCTCGATGACGGGCTTTCCGACCAGGTGGCGGTTGCCAGTGAGCCGCAAATAGGCGTCGTTGGCGAAGGTGAAGGTGTGCTCGGATCCCGAAAGCACGGCAAAGAAGCCCGGAGCCTGCTGGAACATGCGGCGGAAGTCGGCGCTCTGCGAAAGCGATTCCTCTCGCATGCGATCGGCCTGTTGAGCCCGCTCGATGAGACGCGCCTCCTCCGTACGCATCCGGAAGGGCAGCGACGTTGCTTCCTTCAGGCGCACGACCTCGGTGACGTCGACCGTGTTCTGGACGAGGAAGGCAACCTTTCCCCCGCTGTCGAGCAGCGGCGTGTGGACGCAGGTCCAGAACCGCCGCTCGAAGCCGCCGCCCTGCGCCTCCGGACGCGGTATGTCGTAGTGAATGTAGGCGATCGTATCCGCCTCGCCGGTAGCGAGGACCCGCTCGAAGGAGGCTTTCAGGCGCCGGCCGCTCTCGCCCTCGTTGGGAAACATCTCGAAGACGTTTCTTCCGAGATAGGCCCCGGCCGGGCGCATCGTCACACGCTCGTACTCGGCATTGACCGCCACGTAGTTCAGTTCGGTGTCCAGCACCATGTATGGGCTGGAGATCGCCTGAAACAGTTTCTCGTAGTCCAGCCCCAGAACAGTTCTCCGATCACGGTCGCCTTTGGCGGAAACCCGGCATTGATTGTAGCAAGGAGAATCCGGATCCGGGAAGGACCCACTGGCCGGAAAATCCGGGGACCTCCCCTGCATCCCGCGCTTCGCCTTGCTCGCGCGGCCACCTTTCCGCCCGGCAACTTTAGCGGGTCAGCCTCTTGTATGTCACGCGCCTCGGATTGACGCTCTCGGGACCGAGGCGGCGAACCTTGTCCTTCTCGTAGTCCTCGAAATTGCCCTCGAACCACTCGACGTGGCTGTCGCCTTCGAAGGCGAGTATGTGAGTGGCCAGCCGGTCGAGGAACATGCGGTCGTGGCTGATGATGACCGCGCAGCCGGCGAAGTTTTCCAGGGCGTCCTCGAGGGCCGACAGGGTTTCGGTATCGAGGTCGTTGGTAGGCTCGTCGAGCAGGATGACGTTGCCGCCCGATTTCAGCATCTTCGCAAGGTGAACGCGGTTGCGCTGGCCGCCCGAAAGCGTTCCGACCGGCTGCTGCTGGTCGCCGCCCTTGAAATTGAAGGCCCCGACATAGGCCCGAGAATTCATTTCGTGCGGGACCGAGCCTGATGATGTCGTTGCCGCCGGAGATCTCCTCCCAGACGGTCTTCTTCGGGTCCAGCGAATCGCGGCTCTGGTCGACATAGCCTAGATGAACCGTGTCTCCTACGCGGAACGTGCCGGCATCGGGCTCTTCCTGCCCGGTGATCATGCGGAAGAGCGTCGTCTTGCCGGCTCCGTTGGGACCGATGACGCCGACGATGCCGCCGGGCGGAAGCTGGAACGAAAGATCGTCGATCAACAGCCGGTCGCCGTATCCCTTCTTCAGCCCGTCGGCCTCGATGACGACATTGCCGAGACGCTCGCCGGCGGGAATCACGATCTGAGCGTCGCCGGGGCGCCTTTCGGCCGCCGCCTTGACCAGTTCGTCGTAGGCCTTGATGCGGGCCTTCGACTTGGTCTGGCGCGCCTGGGGGCTCTGGCCCATCCATTCGCGCTCACGCGCCAGAGACCTCTGGCGGGACGCTTCCTCGCGTCCCTCCTGGGCCATGCGCTTGGTCTTCTTTTCCAGGTAGGCCGTGTAGTTGCCCTCGTAGGGGATGCCCCGGCCACGGTCGAGCTCGAGGATCCAGCCGGTCACGTTGTCCAGGAAGTATCGGTCGTGGGTGATCATCAGCACCGCACCGGGATATTCGCGAAGATGCTTTTCCAGCCAAGCGATCGTTTCTGCGTCGAGGTGGTTCGTCGGTTCGTCGAGGAGCAGCAGGTCGGGTTGCGACAGCAGCAGCTTGCAGAGCGCCACCCGGCGCTTCTCGCCACCGGAAAGATTGTCGACGGAGGCATCTCCCGGCGGGCAGCGCAATGCATCCATCGCCATCTCGACCTGGCTGTCCAGGTCCCAGAGGTTCTGCGCGTCGATGACGTCCTGCAGCTTCGCGCCCTCCTCGGCCGTTTCGTCCGAATAGTTCATCATCAGCTCGTTGTAGCGGTCGAGGATCGCTCTCTTGTCGGCGACCCCTTCCATCACGTTGCCGGTGACGTCGAGGTTCTCGTCGAGCTGCGGCTCCTGCGGCAGGTAGCCGACGGTGGCGCCCTCCGCGACCCAGGCCTCCCCCGTGAATTCCTTGTCGAGCCCAGCCATGATCCTCAGTACCGTCGACTTGCCGGCACCGTTGGGGCCGAGGATGCCGATCTTGGCATCCGGGATAGAACGAGAGGTGAATATTCTCGAGAACTTTCTTGTTGCCGTAGGCCTTGTTGAGCCCAGCCATGTGGTAGATGAATTGGCGTGCCATGAAGGACGTCTCACTCTTCGCTCGGGAGGGTGGGAATTTGAGCGTGTACTTAGGCGAAAGGCTTGCGCACCGCAACGGGGCAAGGGACTTTCCTCGTGCCCGCCGAAAGGAGGTTCCAATGTCCAAAGCCCTCATCGTCGGCGTCGGCGAAGGCCTGTCCGCCTCGCTCGCCCGGCAATTGTCGGAGCGAGGCCACGATCTCGTGCTCGCCGCACGCCGCACGGACAAACTGGCTGGACTGCAACGGGAGACTGGAGCGAGAAGCGTTGCCTGCGACGCATCGAGGCCCGAGGACGTCGAGACGCTCTTCCGGACGGTCGACGGCATCGACGGCGAACTGGCCGTCGTGGTCTACAACCCGTCCTTCCGGGTCCGCGGGCCGCTCGTGGAGCTCGCTGCAGAGGACGTGATGAAATCGCTCGAGGTCACGGCATTCGGCGCATTCCTGACGGCCCGTGAGGCGGTCCGGCGGATGCTGCCTGCGAAGGCCGGAGCCATTCTCTTCACCGGCGCCTCGGCAGGCGTAAAGGGCTATCCGCGCTCCGCTCCGTTCGCTATGGGCAAGTTCGCTCTCAGGGGCCTCGCCCAGTCGATGGCACGCGAACTGCACCCTCAGGGCATTCATGTCGGCCATGTCGTCATCGATGGCGCGATCCGCAATCCGGGACGCACCGAGCCAGCCGACAGGCCCGGTTCGATGCTCGATCCCGATCGCGTCGCGGAGACCTACATGCAACTGATCGACCAGGACCGCTCGGTCTGGAGCTGGGAGATCGAGGTGCGGCCGTGGGTCGAGTCCTTCTGAGCCGATGCCGTTTCGTACAGTCATGAACCTGCAGTCGCCCACCGGCGCCAGGCTCGCCACCCGCTACCAGCCCGCCGAAGGCAACCCGCGCGCGATCCTGCTGATCGAGCACGGCCTCACCGACCATTCCGGGCGCTACGGAGAATTCGCCCGCTTCATGGCACGCCGGGGCTTCCATGTTCATGCGCATGATCACCGCGGCCACGGCTTGACCACGGCTGCCGACGCGCCGCAGGGGATCTTCGCCGCGAAGAACGGCGTCGATGTCGTGCTGAGGGACTGCCTCGCCGTGCGCGAACATGCCGTCGAAGCCCACCCCGGCCTTCCGGTTGTCGTCTTCGGCCAGTCCATGGGCGGACTGATTTCCGCAAACCTTGCGCAGGCCTTCCCGGACAAGCTCGATGCGCTCGCGGTATGGAACTCCAACTTCGACGGGGGGCTCGCGGTTCTCGCCGCGAAGGCCATCCTGGCCGCCGAGCGCATGCTCCTCGGATCCGACGTCCCGAGCCAGATGCTGCCGAGGCTCACATTCGACGCGTGGGGAAGAGCCATTCCGAACCACAGAACTCTCGCCGACTGGCTGTCCAGCCTCCCGGAGAAGGTCGACGCCTATCTGAGCGATCCGCTTTGCGCCTTCCGGCCGAGCGTCTCCATGTGGCGCGACGTCTTCGCCTTCATCACGCGCGGCGGCCGGGTCGACGCGCTCCGGCGCCTGCCGAAGTCGCTCCCCGTCCACCTGGTCGGCGGAGGGGGCGATCCGTCGACCGGCTACGGACAGGCGGTGCGCAGGCTGGCCGAACGCATGCGCCGCGCCGGCCTGAACGACGTGACGGTGCGCATCCGCGACCATCTTCGCCACGAGACCCTCAACGAGGTCGACGCCGAATTCGACCATGGCGGAATTTGCGCTGTGGGCCGACCACGCCGTCCGCCACCGCCCCTGACGACCGGCCGGTCCGCCCGCGCGATCCGTGCCCCATCGACCATCGACGGAGAAGCCAACCGTGTTCGCCGATCTCTTCACGCTCGACAACCTGACGACCTTCGTCATCCTCACCGCGCTGGAAACCGTGCTCGGCTTCGACAACCTGCTCTACATCTCATTGGAGGCGAAGAAGGTCGAGGCGGCGCGGCAGGCCGGAGTGCGGCGATGGGGCATGATCCTCGCGATCGGCCTGAGGATACTTCTGCTCTTCGCCGTCCTGAAGCTCATCGCGGTGCTGCAGGACCCGTTCTTCGGCTTCGATGCCGGCCTGCTCTCCGGCGCGTTCAGCGGCCATTCCCTGATCGTTCTCGGCGGCGGAATCTTCCTCATCTACACGGCGATGAAGGAGATCTTCCACATGATCGGCACGGACGACCTGGAGCACGAGGAAAGCAAGCCCGCCCGCCGCTCCACCGCCGCCGCCCTCACATGGATCCTCGTCATGAACGTCGTCTTCTCGTTCGACACCGTGCTCTCGGCCGTCGCCCTGACGAACCATTTCGTGGTCATCGCCGCCGCGATCGTCGCCTCCGGAGTCCTGATGGTGGCAATGACCGACACCGTCGCCCGCTTTCTCGACAGGAACCGGATGTACGAGGTGCTAGGTCTCTTCGTCCTGCTCCTCGTCGGCTTCATGCTGATGTCCGAGGGCGGCCACATCGCCCACCTCGCCTTCTTCGGCTTTCCTGTCGAGCCGATGGCCAAGTCGACCTTCTACTTCGTGCTGGGCACCATGGTTGCCGTGGAGATCGTGCAGGGCCGCTACCAGAGGCGGCTCCTCGCCGAGCGCAGGCTGGCCGCCAGAAGAACCGGAGGGCCGCGACGACCGGAAGGGTGACGCAAGCTTTGATTTCCGCCCTTCCGGCAATAGATGGTGGATGATCGGCCTCGCAGGAAAGCAGCAAGGGAGAGCATCTTGAGCAAACGTGAAATCAGCATCGAGACGGGCGAAGGAACAGCCACGGCTGGCCTGTTTTCGCCGGATGGCGCGAGCACCACCGCCGCCAGCCAGCCTGGCGTGATCCTCTACATGGATATTTTCGGTCCGCGGCCTGCGCTCGACGGCATGGCCCAGCGCCTCGCCGACCACGGCTATCTCGTCCTCGTTCCGGACCTCTTCTATCGCTTCGGCGCCTATGAATTCGATCCCGCCACGGCCTTCTCCGATCCTGCCACCAAGGAGCGAATGATGTCGATGATGAAGGAGACGCCCTACGAGGTGACGGAACGCGATACGAAGGCGTTCATCGCCGCGCTGACGGAGAACGGCGCCACCGGCAGCATCGGCACGACGGGCTACTGCATGGGCGGCGGTCACGCCCTGACGGCGGCCGCAGGCTACCCGGATCGGGTGGCAGCGGCAGCAAGCTTCCATGGCGGGCGCCTCGCCACCGATGCCGGCAACAGCCCGCACCGGCGCGCGGGCGAAATGAAGGCAGCCGTCTATATCGGAACGGCCGGCATCGACAATTCCTGTCCTCCCGAGCAGTCGGCGCTCCTGGCGCAGTCCCTCCGCGAAAACGAAGTGCCCTATATCCTGGAAAACTATGTCGGGATGGCGCATGGCTGGGCTGTCCCCGACCATGGCGTGTTCGACGAGAATGGCGCGGAGCGGCATTGGAAGCGGCTCGTCACCTTCTTCGCAGAAAACCTAGCATAGGTCCGTCATCCGGCCGCGGGCCCAGACGCCCGCGGTCCTACGCCGTCTCGGCCCGTCGGCGGTTCTCGCGGTTGAAAGCCATGGACGAATAAAGCGACAGCAATATCAGCGCCACGCCGACGAGCCCGGTCAACATCTCGGGCACGTGGACGTAGGGCTGGGTGAACATGATCAGCGACAGCACAAGGATAGCGTAGAACGCTCCGTGCTCCAGGTAACGATATTCGGCCAGAGTCTGCTTCTCCACCAGCATGATCGTCAGGGAGCGGATGTAGAAGGCACCGATCCCGAGACCGATGGCGATGACGAAGAGGTTGCTGGAAAGGGCGAAGGCGCCCACCACGCCGTCGAAGGAAAAGCTGGCATCGAGCATCTCGAGGTAGAGGAAAGCACCGAAACCCGCCTTGCATATCGCGTCGGTGCAGCTGCGCGGCGCATCGAAGAAGCGTCCGGCGCCTTCCACGCCGAGGAACACCGCCAGCCCCCACAGACCCGCCGCCAGGAAACGGATCCGCTCGCCACCCGGCAGCCCGGCCGAGAAGACCAGGATCAGGAGGAGCACCACGCCGATCTCCACACTCCGGATCTGCGCCACCCGTGACAGCCGCTTCTCGATCGTCGAGATCCAGTGAACGTCCTTGTCGCGGTCGAAGAAGAACTTGAGAGCGACCATCATCAGAAATGTGCCGCCGAAGGCGGAAATGCCGAGATGAGCCCCCTGCATCGCGTGCGAATAGGCAGCAGGACGATAGACGGCCATTTCCAGTGCCTCGAATGGCCCGAGCCCGGCGGCGATGGCGACGATCGCCAACGGAAAGACGATCCGCATTCCGAAGACGGCAATCAGGATCCCCCAGGTCAGGAATCGCTTCTGCCATTTCGGCGCCATCGTTTCCAGGATCCGAGCGTTGACGATGGCGTTGTCGAACGACAGGGAGACTTCCAGAACAGAGAGGAACGCACAGATCAGCAGCGCCGAGACGGCGCCTTCGAGCGTGCCGTCATAGGCGTACCCCGCCCATGCGCCGATTCCGAGCCCGATGATTGTGAAGACGACGGCGACGACGAAATACCGGGATATCGGCATGAACCGGAGGACCTGACCTGGATTCGTGCGAACCGCCAGACGGCGACCGCCGCGAGGGGCGAGGAAATCCGCCACGCCTCGCGCGGCCGGATCCTTCGCCTTCCTAGTTAGGTAGTGGCACAGCCGGAAACAATGTTGCGCACCGGCAACTTGCACATATGGCTCTCGATCTCCCCAGCGGATGCCGGTTCCCGCCGGAGCAGCGCCCGGTCCGGCTTCTACGACCGGATGTGCCGGGTCTGCTGGTAGATCTTGGTCGAGCGGGCGCCCGAGCGGCAAAAGCCGAGCATGGGCCGCGCCATCTCGTCGAGCGCGTCGACCATGGCCGCTACGTTCTCCTGTGTCACGCCCATTGGGCCGACCGGGATCTGGCGGGCTTCCAGGCCGAGCCCCTCCGCCGCAGCCCTGATCTCGGCGAATGCGGGCTGGTCCGCGGCCTCACCGTCCGGCCGGTGACAGACGATCGACCTGAAGCCCATTCCCTTGATCGCCTGAATCTCCTCCACCGAGATCTGACCGGTGACCGCGTATTCGTCGTCGACTTGCCGGATGTCCATGATACGTCTTGCCCTGTTCGGTTGGCACTCGCCATGCATCTACGCCGACGCCCCGCAAGCGTCAACGCCGCCTCCGCCGCGCCTATTGCGCAGCCAGCAGATGTGCGTCGCGGCGGTCTGCCATGTATGCGTCGAGCGCAGCCGGCTTCGAGATCGTCAACCCCGCCTTCGTTCGCCGCCAAAGCACGTCCTCTGCGGTCATCGCCCATTCGCGATCCATGAGATAGTCGACTTCCGCCGCAGTCAGATCGGCGCCGAAATTGCGTCCGAGCTCTTCCGGCCTCCTGGCCGCGCCAAGAATGGTCCATGCCCTCGTTCCGTAGAGACGTGCCAGCCGCCATGCATGCGCTTCGGCGAGAAAGGGATAGTCGCTGCGGAGCTTCGCCAGCAGTTCGCCGAAGCCTGTCACCGGGAAGTCGCCGCCGGGCAGCGGCGCCGTCGCCGTCCAAGGCTTTCCCATGGGGCCGAGCCTGCCTGCAATCCGGTCGAGCATAGACTCGGCGAGCCGCCGGTAGGTGGTGATCTTGCCTCCGAACACGTTGATCACCGGCGCGCCATCGCCGCCTTCTTCCTTCAGCACATAGTCGCGCGTCGCCTCCTGCGCGGCCGAAGCGCCGTCGTCGAAAAGCGGACGCACGCCGGAATAGCTCCAGACGATGTCCTCACGCCGGACCGGCTCGGCAAAGTATTCGCTCGCCGCCCCGCAGAGATAGTCGGTCTCGCTCTCGCTGATCGCGGCATCGCCGGGGTCTCCGACGAAGTCGCGGTCGGTCGTGCCGATCAACGTGAAGTCGCGCTCGTAGGGGATCGCGAAGATGATCCTCCCGTCCGCATTCTGGAAGATGAAGGCCCGCGGATCGTCGTACTTCCGCCTGACGACCACATGGCTGCCCTGGACGAGCCGGACGTTGCGCTTGTCGCTTCGGCCGAGAGGTCCGGACAGCACCTGGTCAACCCAGGGCCCGGCCGCGTTTACGACGAGCCTCGCCTCCACGCTCTGCCGGCGTTGCGTGAAGACGTCTTCGATCACGATCTCCCACCTGTCGGCCAGGCGCCGCGCCTCCACCACCCGGCTCCGCGTCCGGATGACCGCGCCCCGGTCGGCCGCGTCCCGCGCGTTCAGGACCACGAGGCGGGCGTCGTTGACCCATCCGTCGGAATACTCGAATGCCTTCGAGAAGATCGGCTTCAGCGACCTTCCGGCCGGATCGCTGCGGATGTCGAGCGTCCGTGTCGCTGGCAGCCTCTCCCGCCCGCCGAGATGGTCGTAGAGGAACAGGCCGAGTCGCAGGAGCCATGCGGGCCTGAGGCCCTTGTGATGCGGCAGCACGAAGCGCAGCGGCCAGATGATGTGCGGCGCCATGGCCCAGAGCACTTCGCGCTCCTTCAGTGCCTCGCGCACGAGCCGGAACTCGTAGTGCTCCAGATAGCGCAACCCGCCATGCACCAGCTTGGTCGACCCCGACGAGGTACCAGAGGCGAGGTCGTTCATCTCGGCAAGGAAGACACTGTAGCCGCGCCCCGCCGCGTCCCGTGCGATGCCGCAGCCGTTCACGCCGCCGCCGATTATGAATATGTCGAAGACCTGCTTGTCGGACATGCCGACCCCCTTTCGTCTTTAAGACATTTAGCCAAACCCGAAAGGGAATCGCAATAAATCCGAAAGCCAAAACCCGAAAAATGACGAAATGACGCAGGCAACCGCACCATGCGGTCAAAAACTTCGGGCGATCGCATTTTCAGCCGAGTTCGGCGATGAGCGGACGCAGTTCGCCGAGATCGGGGATCTGCCGGAACCGCGACGCGTCGCCCGGTGCTTCGGCATGCTCCATCGCCCATGTCAGTTCGTGAGGAACGTGGACGCCCCAACAGCCGGCTTCGATTGCCGGTATGACGTCCGATTTCAGCGAGTTGCCGACCATCATGCTCGTCTGCGGCCCCTCGCCGTGACGCGAGAAAACATCCCGGTAGGTCGCAGCGGACTTGCCGCTTACGATCTCGACGCCGTCGAACCACTCGCCGAGGCCGGATTCGGCGAGCTTGCGCTCCTGGTCGAAAAGATCGCCCTTGGTGATCAGCACGAGACGGTAGGACCGCGACAGCTCGTCGAGGGTCTCGCGAACATGCGGCAGGGTTTCGATCGGATGCTTCAGCATTTCCCGCCCTGCCGCCAGGATCTCGCCGATGACAGTCGCTGGCACCTCTCCGCCGGTGACGTCGATCGCAGTCTCGATCATCGAGAGCGTAAACCCCTTGATGCCGAATCCGTAGAGCCCGACGTTGCGCCGTTCTGCCGCCAGCAGTCTCGCCGGGAGCCCCTGGGGCTCCGCGAGATCGGAAAGAAGCGACACGAAATGATCCTCCGTCGTCCGGAAGAATTTCTCGTTTTCCCACAGCGTGTCGTCGGCATCGAAGCCGATTGTCGTCAGCATGTCCATCGCGCTGCGTTGAATGGTCCGTTTAGAAGTCGCTCGATATACGCCGAAGCCGGCGCGCTGTGAACCGGCGAGCCCCGTTCCCCGGCGAACAATCTCGGAACGCATCTCCCCGGGCTCTTATTCCTTCGACCCGCCTCAGGCGCGCGGCAGTCGCAATTCGGCCCGCAGACCGCCACCCTCCTCGTTGCTCAGGGTCAGCACCCCTCCCATCTCGCGCGCGAAGGTGCTGGCGATGGTCAGTCCCAGGCCCGAACCGCCGGTGCGGCGATTGCGGGAGTTCTCCACTCGGACGAAAGGCCTCAGGACGGTCTCCAACTGAGCCTCCGGGATTCCCGGGCCTTCGTCGACGACGGCGAGCAGGATTGTTCCGTCCTCTGCCGACAGAAAGACATGTGCCCGGTTTCCGTAGGTGACGGCGTTGCCGAACAGATTGCCGATGCACCGGCGCAATGCCGTCGGGCGAGCCCGGCAGACGAGACCATGCGCCTCGTCCTCCGGCTGGTCGAAGAACACGTTCGGATAGCTGTCCGTGAGCGAGGCCACGAGCGACCAGACATCGACCGGCTCGGCCTCCTCCTCGCTGTACTGCATGGTGGCGAAATCGATGACCGAGCGGGCGATCGCATCGATCTCGCCGAGCGCGTTCATAAGCGGATCGCGCACGGCAGTGTCCTCGATGAGTTCGAGACGGAGGCGCATGCGCGTCAGCGGCGTGCGCAGGTCGTGCGCCAGGGCAGCCGCGAGGTGTTCACGATCCTCGACATACTCGCGAAGCTTCGCCTGCATCGAATTCAGCGCCCGGGCGGCAGACCTGTACTCGCGGCTGCCGGCCTCAGGTAGCGGCGGGCTCTTCAGATCATGGCTGAGCCGCCAGACTCCGTTCTCGAGCATCCGGTAGGGCGCAGTCAGACGCCGGAGCGCCCAGATCGACAAGCCCACGACCGTCAGGGCAATGAGCAGGTAGAGCCCGACGCTCTGCAGCGTCAGGACCGGGCCGGCCGGCGTCATCGGCATTGAGAAGTTGAGCCACTGTCCGTCCGCGAACTGGATGGCGGCGGTCAGGCGGTCCGTATGCGCGAATCGCCGCGCAACCCGCATCAGCCCCCGCTGGACGTCGCCCATCTCGCCGCTGGCCTTGGCGGCATGCCGGTTGAGCACGTCGTCCGGCAGGTCGCGACGGACGCGTGCGTCGGCGATGTCGTATTGCGTCAGTCGCCCGACGAGTATGTCTTCCATCTCGGCGAAGGTGTCGTCCGGCGGTATGGAAGTGTCGATGACCGGCTCGCTCGAGACGTCCACCGGGAAGACGGGATTGGTGAGGCCCGCGGCAAGTCGTCCCCGTTCCGCCGGCGAGGCCGGCGCCAGCAGCTTGACCAGTGACAGCGCCCGGTCGTCGAGCCGGTAGAGTTCGAGGATCTCGCTCGACGCGCGACGGTCGCGAGCGACGATCGTCAGCGTCGTCACCTGGGTGACAAGCAGTCCTGCGATAAGTATCAGCAGGACCCACGCCGGCAGCGTCTCGGGCAGTACCCGCCTCATTCGCTCGTGATCTCTGGCTCGAACTGGTAGCCGCCCCCGCGTACGGTGAGAATCAGCTTCGGCGAGCGCGGGTCCTCCTCCAGCTTCCGCCTCAGCCGGCTGATGAGAATGTCGACGCTTCGATCAAAGCTTTGCGCCGCATCGCCGCCCGAGAGCTCTATGAGCTGCTCGCGCGTCAGCACACGCTGCGCACTGCGCACCAACGTGTGCAGGAGGTTGAACTCCGCCGTGGTCAACTCGACGCGCACGCCGGCGGGTGAAATCAGCCTCCGCCGGGAAACGTCCATCGTCCAGCCGGCGAAGCGAAAGGTCATCGGCTCGTCCCGATGCCTCGGATGTCCGGTTTCCTTGTCCTCGAGCCGACGCAGGACGGCGCGCACCCGCGCAAGCAGCTCGCGCGGATCGAACGGCTTGGCGACGTAGTCGTCGGCACCCATTTCGAGTCCGACCACCCGGTCGGTGGTCTCGGTGACCGCGGTCAGCATGATGATCGGGACGCGAGAGCGTGCGCGCAGCTCCCGGCAGAGATCGAGACCGCTGCGGCCAGGCAGCATGACGTCGAGAATCACCAGGTCCACTGACGTTCGCCGCAGAAACGCATCCATCTCGTTGCCATCCGAGGCCGTGCTTACCCGCAGTCCGCGCCTGGCGAAGAATGCCTCCAGGAGGTCGCGGGTCTCACGGTCGTCGTCGACGATCAGGACGTGCGGTTCCGCATTCACTCCGACCATCCCATAGCAGCCACCGGTCCCGGACCACGTCATGACGCGGCCACGCCTCGCCGCTGGCGCGATCATATGAATCAGCTCCCGCCGCCTGTCCAGAGATTTGCAGACCGGAAACAATTCGGAAACACGATTTGCACGAACGGAAAAACGCCGGAGAGATTCGCTTGCCATAGTCCGCCCTGCACCGGTTGGTTGAACGCTCGACGCTCGGGAGTAGCAGTTCCGGAAATGAAGATGGCAATGGTTCTCGCAATGGTCACGATGCTCGCCGCCGCTTCCGCGACGGCAGCTACGGCACCGTCGCATTCCAGACGCCCCGTCAGCCGGATCGAGCGGTGCAACTTGCTGGATAGGCAACTCGAAACTGTCCTCACGACCAAACGGACCGTCAGGCACGCAACTGCGGCCCGTGCACTTCGAAGCAAGGCAAGGCGCCTCTGCGCAACCCGCAGGGAAGCCCAGGGCATACGCACCTACGCAGACGCTTTGAAGCTGCTCGGCGTCCGGCCGATCGACGATCGACGGATGCGTCCGAGACCGGCTCCCCAATCAAAGGAAACACGAAAATGAAGAAGTCCCTGCTTTCCGCAATTGCTCTTGCCGCCGCCGTTGCCTTCTCGGCTCCTGTCGTCGCCAGCGCCGCCACGACGACCACCAAGCCGGCCGTCCATCACACGATGAAGAAAGCCGCTCACAAGAAGGTCGCCCACAAGAAGGCCGCGCACAAGAAGGTTGCGCACAAGAAGGCCGCTCACAAGAAAGTCGCGCACAAGAAGGTCATGCACAAGAAGGTCGCGGCGAAGAAGGCCGCCCCCAAGAAGTCGTAGGCCTTCCTTCCGGCAGCATTTGCCCACGTCCCGCCTCGCTTCGACGAGGCGGGACGTTCTTCATTCGATTTCCACCTCGCCCTGTTCCGCGCCGATCGCGCCACGAGAGCCGATCGGGCCCGCAGGATTGAGTTCGCGGCACGCAGGGTCTATCCCGGCCCGATCCTGCCAATCGGGGTCGGCGGCGAAAGCGGTCGCACTCCCCGCCAATCGCCGAGGTTCGTTATGCCGATCGAAAGCCAGACCACCGCTGCCCTCGAGACCGTTTCCACAGCCACCCTGACGACCGTGCTCTTGAAGAAGGGCCTGCGCAACGTCTGGATGCGCGGAACCGCACCGCTGGCGCCGGGTCGTGGGCGCGTCGTCGGCCCCGCATTCACCCTGCGCTTCGTTCCGGCGCGCGAGGACCTCGCGACGCCTGCGTCCTGGGCCTCGCCGGTCTCCACCCGGGCCGCAATCGAGGCGATGCCGGAGGGGTGCGTCGCCGTCGTCGACGCAATGGGCACGCTCGACGCAGGCATTTTCGGCGACATCCTCTGCCAGCGCATGAAGGAGCGCAAGGTTGCGGCCCTCGTCACCGACGGCGTGGTACGCGACCTCGATGGCGTTCTCGGCACTGGCCTCCCCGTCTGGTGCCAGGGCAGAGCGGCCCCGCCCTCCGTGGCCGGACTGACCTTCGTCGGCTGGCAGGAGCCGGTCGCCTGTGGAGGTGTCGCCGTCTTCCCGGACGACATCGTCGTTGCCGATGGCGACGGCGCCGTCCTGATTCCCGGGAAGCTCGTCGACGAGGTCGTTGCCGAGGCCGTCGAGCAGGAACGGATGGAGGACTGGATCATGGGTGAGGTCAAGGATGGCGCGAGCCTGCCCGGCCTCTATCCCATGAACGAGGAAACCCGCGCCCGCTACGAGGCATCAAGGAAGGCTTGAGGGAGGTCAGCCGCCGGCCGCCAGCGTGACGACACCGGCCGCCACGATTACTGCGGAGACGATACGTTGCTTCCACGGGCGCTCGCCGAAGACGAGAATGCCGATCAGAGACGCGATGATGACGCTCGATTCGCGCACCGCCGAAACCGCGGCCATGTGCGCGATCGAGTTCGCATAGATGACCGTCCCGTAAGCGCCGACCGACATGACGCCGCCAAGGAGGCCGCGCAAGATTTCCCGCTCGCCCGGCGTTGAACCTGACCGGCGCGGCCGCAGGACAACCGCCAGTGCCACGGGAAACTCGAGGAAGAACAACCAACCGATATAGCCGAACGGGCTCCCGGACAGTCGCACGCCGATGCCGTCCGTGACCGAATAGGCGGCGATGAGAGCTCCGGTACCGAGCGCGAAGCCCAGCGCGGCCTTTCCCGGGCGCGCCTCCCGCCGCCCGACTGACAAAAGCACGATGCCCCCCGAGATCGCCGCAAGTCCGGCGAGAGAAGGGATAGACAGTGCCTCGCCGACGCTTAGCCAGGCGCCGGCGGCGACGAGGGCCGGAGCGACGCCGCGTGCAACCGGATAGACGTGGGAGAGATCGCCGAACCGATAGGCATGGTAGAGGAAGATGTAATAGCCGTAGTGCAGCAATGCCGACCCGGCAATGAACGGCCAGGACTCGCGAGCCGGCGGTGCGGCAACCATGATGACAGCTGCCCCGGCTGCGAAATTGGCGAAGGAAATCGCCCCCAGAGCCACGGCTCGGTCGCCGCCGGACTTCACGATGGCGTTCCACAGTGCGTGAAGCACCGCGGCCGACAGCACGAGCACCAGCGCGAATACGCTCATCCCACGCCCATCCTACCCCTCGTCATCCACCTTGAATTCGGACCCAAGGCGGTTGCGACCAGCATCACCACAATTCAACCCGCTTCGAAAGCCCCCTGCCCCGGCACGGATCGCACGAAAGCGCCCGGATGACCAAGGTCTTCCGGGCGCTTTCGTTGCCGTTGCCGCCGAAAGGATCAGCGGCAGGTCTTTGTTTCCGTGACGACCCGGCGGTGGTGATGCCAGCGCACGACCCGCTTCACATAGCAACTACGGCGATGCGACCGTACGTAGTGGCGGTGGTGACGATAGTCGCCGTCGTGGTGGCGCCAATGGAGATGTCGATGGTGGTGGTAGACTGGTCCCGCCCCGTATTCGATAATGACTCCCGCCGCGGAAGCTGGCGCGGCCGCGAAAGGCATCACGCCTGCGATGGCGACGACGGAAGCTATAAGGAACTTGCGCATCTTTTTTCTCCGTTTAGCGATAGACCACAAACTCCAGTTGACGACCCCGCGTTCCGGTAGGGGCTGAACACGTTCCGTTTCGCAGGGTTACGCACGGTCGGAGAGGCCGCAGACCGAGCCATGCAATCCGAGGCCGCAAGGCAGAACTATCGCAGCCTCTTTCAAAGCCGATGGACGCCCGCCGGACCTCGCCTGAATGCAAGCGGCGCCGCCGCCGGCGTTAGCCTCCCGTTAACCCTGTCGCGAGGTGGATACCGGGAGCGACAGTTCGCCGGTTGCGAAGTGCCGCACAAGGCATTTCATCTATCTGCAAGCCCGAGGTGCAAACATGAAGAAGAGACAGGCAAGCAGATCCGCATCGAAGCGCACCGGCCGCGCAGCCGCGACCCAAAACTCTGCGGCACCGGAAGGCTCCACAGCCTTCGGGCGCCGCAGACCACGTGAAATCGAACTCGAGAAGGCCCCCGTGCGCTCGCAGCGACACGCCGGCAGCCAAAGCAACGGGCTCTTTCGCACCATCGTCGAGCGGATCTTTCGCTGACGACGCTCCGTCGTGAACACCTGCTCCGGCTCCGGCTCTCTCAACCGAACCCGGTCGACTGGTTGACGACCCTGAGCGACAGGCCCTCGAACCCGCCGAGCCGCAGGTCGAGATCGCCATCCTCCGAAAGATCCCCGAACGGTGCCTCGTGCACCATGTCGACGACAGGGCCGGCGGGAACGCCGCTCAGCGTGACGGTTTCCTCGATCGGCGAACGTCCGAAGTTGAGCGCGGTGACCTGCATGCCCCGATTGTCCGGCAGTTCGTGAACCATCACCAGCAGCGACGGATGAACTACGTCCGGTATGTCGGTCTGCCGAGCGGCATAGAGACCATGGGACTGGCGAACCGCGAGCAGGCGCCGGAGCTGGCTGGCGAACGAGTTCTCGTCCTTCAACTGCTCATTGAGCGATCCGTACAGCGAGCGCGCCCGCGGCAGGCCTGCCTTCGATGCGACGGCCTCCGGATTGGCGTCGACGAGGTCGTAGCTGCCACGCTGGATCCAGCGCGTGTCGCCGTCCGACATCCACTCCTCCACCGACGAGCGCTCGAGCGGCAACGCCCCGATGAGATCCCAGCCCGAAAGCGCGAACACCCCCGGCTGGAAGGCGTTGAACATGGCAAGCAGGAGATGGGCCTTCTGGATCTCCGCGCGTTGCTCCTGCGTGATCGCATCCAGGTCGGTCACCTCCAGGGCCGCGGCGATTACGCTCGCCGTCGTGCATGAAACTCCGTTCGTCACGAACCGCAGATTGTAGGGCGCCTGCTCACCGGTCAGGCGCTCGTACATCTTGCCCCGGATATTCTCGCGCAGGACCCAGCCGGGCCAGGTCTGCCCCTCCATCGTGTAGGTGTCGTTGGCGTGCAGCGTCCAGAAATGGACGAGTTCGAGCGTCAACTCGTCATGGTTCTGCATGGCGTGAATGAGCGACGCCGGGTCGATGCCGAACTCGTGTACGGTGCGCAGCATGAGACGGAGAAACTCCGTGTTCCCGGTCACGAGCGCATGGTGGTAGGCCGGTCGCGTGATGAAATCGTAGGACAGGTCGGCCCCACCGCCCGACATCGCGGCGATGTCGTCCACGGTCAGGTTCAGCTCCTGGAAGGAGAACGCACCGGCCTTCCTGATCATGCCGCCGATGATCTGGTTGCCGACGACCGACAGGGGATGGCCCTCCGACCAGGCCGGCCCGACCGCCTGCCGTTCGACGCCGAGGAAACCGTTCGCGTCGAGCCGCAGGCCCCTGGCGCCCAGCACGTCGATCGAGTGCAGGGCATCGCCCACGATCATCTGCGGAGCGGCGAACGAAGGATCCAGCCAGTTCAGGGACGGCTGGTTCTCCTTGAAGTAGTGCAGGTAGACCCAGCGCCGCGCCACTCCGTCGACCCCGACGACCACGTCGCTGGCGCTCCAGTCCGTCTCCTTGATGCCAGGCTCGAAGAAGATCACCCTGCGCAATTGGCCGACGATGTAACCCTTGTCCCGCAGTTCGTCGACGACGGCCGGAGAGAGGTTCACCGCATGCCGCCCTTCCTCGACGTCGGGCAGAAGCGGCCAGTCCTCCTCTCTTATCTCGATCATGTGATAGAGGCCGGGAAAATCGTCGTAGGCGAGTTCTGCCAGCCGGAAATCGGCGCCCTTGCCGGTATGGGCGGGCACGACGTCGTCGATCACGATCGCGTTGTGGGCCGCCGCGACCCGCGTCATCTCGACGAATTCCTGCTCGGTACCGAAGGCAGGGTCGATGTCGAAGCTGATGCGGTCGAAATTGCCATCCGTGGTGGGGAAATATTCTTTGCCCCTTATACTGCCCGCGAGCTTCATCGGGCCGGTATGGATGCCCTGCACGCCGATCTCGGTCAGGCACCGCCAGAGCTCGTCGCTTCCCAGAGCCTTGAGGACCGACTGGTCCTCGCCGGCGATCACCGAGGCCGGATAGGCGGTGAACCAGACCGAGGCAAGCGCGGAGGCGGCCCGCGGGCGCGCGACGGCGAAGGGATTGTTCCAGAACCGCCCCTGCCCGACATAGTTCCTGGCAAGACGTCGCGCATGCCTCAGCATCGAGCGCTCCACCAGCCAGTCGAGATAGTCGCTGTCGAATTCTCTCATCGGCGTTGCCTCCGCTTCTCTTTCGGCCAATCGGTCGATGCACCTGCGACGAGGCATAGACCGGCCGGCCTCAAAATCCAATCCGGCGGGGCCATCCGGCCCTTCCAGTGTCGCCCGGATGGCGCGAGAGATCCTCTGCCGAAAGCGTAGGAAGAGCCCTGCGCTCGCCTGTGGCGGCGCCGGGCCGGACGGGGCGTACACGAAAAACGGGACGGAAGAACGCGCGCGCCGAACGCACTCCGCTCCTTTGGCAAGGCTTGAAAATCGGATACCCGTCCACATTTTATGTCACAGAATGGCGATGCGATGACGAATGACCCGGATTTTTGCCTCCGAGCGCTTGACGCGGCGGCTATTTCTGGGAATCACCATCGCCGGCGGGAGTGTAAACTGTGGCGCGATGTGTCGGGACCGTCGAGAATGACCAAGGTACCGGAAACCGCTCTCGCCAGGGAACGTGGACAGGCTTAATCGCCGGTTAAACAGGGATCCGTTAGGTGGGGATCCGATGATTCTCGCTCCGGCCGGGCGACTCGGGATGGCCCCCGTCGCGACAGCAAGCGCCGGATGAACGGACGCGTCAAGGAACAAGCGGACATATGGCAACCAAAGTCAAGGAAAACGACGAAGCGGAAATCGAGCGCGAGGGCGGTACGGACGGCCCGCTTCTCGACCTTTCCGACGATGCCGTCAAGAAGATGATCAAGGCGGCCAAGAAGCGCGGCTACGTCACCATGGACGAGTTGAATGCCGTGCTTCCGTCGGAAGAGGTGACGTCGGAACAGATCGAGGACACGATGTCGATGCTCTCCGACATGGGCATCAATGTCGTCGAGGACGATGAGGTCGACGACAACTCCGCTTCTTCCGACGACGACGATTCCGAGGGCGAGAGCGAATCGACCGAGATGGCGACCTCGAGCGGCACCGCGGTGGCGACGGCGAAAAAGAAGGAACCGACCGACCGGACCGACGATCCGGTGCGCATGTACCTGCGCGAGATGGGTTCGGTCGAGCTGCTTTCGCGCGAGGGCGAGATCGCCATCGCCAAGCGCATCGAGGCCGGCCGCGAGACGATGATCGCGGGCCTGTGCGAATCCCCGCTGACTTTCCAGGCCATCATCATCTGGCGCGATGAGCTGAACGAAGGCGCTACGCTGTTGCGTGAGATCATTGATCTCGAGACGACCTACTCCGGTCCGGAAGCGAAGGCCGCCCCGCAGTTCCAGAGTCCCGAGAAGATCGAGGCCGACCGCAAGGCCGCCGAGGAAAAGGAGCGTGTGCGCAAGGAGCGCGCCGCCAACGACGACGTGACCAATGTCGGCGGCGAAGGCGTCGCCATCGAGGAGGAGGACGAGGAGGAGGACGAGTCCAACCTGTCACTCGCCGCGATGGAGGCCGAACTGAGGCCGCAGGTCATGGAGACCTTCGACATCATCGCCGACACCTACCGAAAGTTGCGCAAGCTTCAGGATCAGCAGGTGGAAGCCCGCCTGCAGGCGACGGGAACGCTCTCGCCGGCCCAGGAGCGGCGATACAAGGAGCTCAAGGACCAGCTCATCAAGGCGGTGAAGAGCCTTTCGCTCAACCAGAACCGCATCGATTCGCTCGTCGAACAGCTTTACGACATCAACAAGCGCCTGGTGCAGAACGAGGGCAAGCTGCTGCGCCTTGCGGAATCGCACGGCGTCAACCGGATGTCCTTCCTCGAACAGTACCAGGGCGCCGAGCTAGACCCGAACTGGATGAAGTCGATCGCCAATCTTGCGGCGAAGGGCTGGAAGGATTTTGCCCGCGAGGAGAACTCCACCATCCGCGAGATCCGCGGCGAAATCCAGAACCTGGCGACAGAGACCGGCATCTCGATAGCCGAGTTCCGCCGCATCGTGCACATGGTCCAGAAGGGCGAGCGCGAGGCGCGTGTCGCCAAGAAGGAGATGGTCGAGGCGAACCTGCGCCTGGTGATATCGATCGCCAAGAAGTACACAAACCGCGGCCTTCAGTTCCTGGATCTCATCCAGGAAGGCAACATCGGCCTGATGAAGGCTGTCGACAAGTTCGAGTATCGCCGCGGCTACAAGTTCTCCACCTACGCGACTTGGTGGATCCGGCAGGCGATCACGCGTTCGATCGCCGACCAGGCGCGCACGATCCGCATCCCGGTGCACATGATCGAGACGATCAACAAGATCGTGCGCACTTCGCGCCAGATGCTTCACGAGATCGGCCGCGAGCCGACGCCGGAGGAACTGGCGGAAAAGCTCGCGATGCCGCTCGAGAAGGTGCGCAAGGTGCTGAAGATCGCCAAGGAGCCGATTTCTCTCGAGACGCCTGTCGGCGACGAGGAGGACTCGCACCTCGGCGACTTCATCGAGGACAAGAACGCCGTGCTGCCGATCGACGCCGCGATCCAGGCCAACCTGCGAGAGACGACGACGCGCGTGCTCGCCTCGCTGACGCCTCGAGAGGAGCGCGTCCTCAGGATGCGCTTCGGCATCGGCATGAACACCGACCACACGCTCGAGGAGGTCGGCCAGCAGTTCTCGGTCACCCGTGAGCGCATCCGCCAGATCGAGGCGAAGGCGCTGCGCAAGCTCAAGCATCCCAGCCGCTCTCGCAAGCTCAGGAGCTTCCTCGACAGCTGACGGGGCGCTTCTCGCCTTTCCTTCCCTTTGGCCCGGCCGGCACCAACTGGCCGGGCTTTTCACTGTCCACCGTTCCCGGCCGGGCGCCGACGCCGGTGCCCTGCGCGCGATTGCTGTCTCGCCAGTCGTCCACAACCGCGCTCCCGGCCTCGCCTCTCGCGACGCGACCTATTGAGCTAGTTGCCGGAGCCGCTCCGTCGGAGGAAAATCCGTCGATGGGGCAAGAGGGGGTGACGGCATTTCGGTTTCCGATCGCGATGCCGCATGAGGAGACGCGTCATGGGCACCTATATCGTGCTGGTGAACTGGACCGAGCAAGGAATGCGAAACGTCCGCGAATCGACAGCCCGGCTCGACGCTGCCAAGAAGCTTCTTGCCGAGATGGGCGGAAAGTTCGAGCACTTCTACCTGACCATGGGCGACAGCGACATGGTTGCGATCTGCAGTATTCCGGACGACGATACGGCGGCACGCTTCGCGCTCCGCCTTTCCATGCAGGGCAGCGTTCGCACGCGGACGATGAAGGCATTCGACGAGGACGCCTATCGGGAGATCATCGAGGCGCTCTCGTAGGAAGGCGACCGGACGGGACAGCGGGCGGCGCGGTTGACAGGCCGGGCCGTCCGCTGTCTCTTCCCGGCATGCCCCAGACGAGCCTCACCATCGCGACCTCCGGCCAGGGCCTCTATGAATTCACCGATCGGGCCGACGCCTTCGTGCGCGGCAGCGGGCTGGAGGAAGCCGTTCTCACCCTCTTTGTCCGCCACACGTCGGCCTCCCTGATCATTCAGGAAAACGCCGATCCGGACGTGAGGACTGACCTCGAAGCCTTCTTCCGGCGTCTCGCACCCCCGGCCGACGATCCCGCCATGAGCTATCTCCGCCATCGGCAGGAAGGACCGGACGACATGCCGGCACACATAAAGGCGGCGCTGGGCCAGACGTCGATCGCCGTTCCGGTCGGCGGCGGGCGGATGATGCTCGGGACGTGGCAGGGCATTTACCTGTTCGAGCACAGGGACCGTCCGCACCGGCGCGAGATCGTGCTCAGCCTCGTCTCCTGAGGCAGGGCCGAAGCGGCGCACGCGCTGCTCGCCTGCCCGGCGAACCCTGCTGCAGTTTTCCTGAACGACCCCGGCCGCTTCGCCTCAGCTGTTCCTGACGAGCTTCAGGCCGTGTTCGATGCGGTTGCGCCCCGCCCGCTTGGCTTCGTAAAGCCGGACGTCGGCGGCACGCAGGCATTGGGAGAGCGTCTCGTCGGTGCGGTGGACCGCAAGACCGATGCTGATCGTGAGGCGCAGGTCCGGCTCGCCGAGTGTGGCCGCCCCGGCGGTGACGGCGGTCCTGATCCGCTCGCTCACGAGAAGGGCCTGGTCGATCGTCGCAAGCTGCAGCAGGACCGCGAATTCCTCTCCGCCCAGGCGCCCGCAAATGTCGGATTCGCGGGTGTGCCGCCGCAGCACGTCGCCGATCAACGACAGCACGCGATCGCCGACATGGTGGCCGAAGCGGTCGTTGATGGACTTGAAGTGGTCCGCGTCGAGATAGAGCATCGCGCCGGCACTGCGCATCGGGCTCAGTGTCGCCTCCAGCCGTTCGAGCGCAGCGTTGAAGCCGGTGCGGTTCAGGACGCCAGTCAGCGCGTCCGTCTGGGCCAGGCTGCGCAGATGCGCGATCGTCGCACGGCTGCGTTCGGCACTCAGCGCCGAGTGACAGATGATCGGCAGCGCGACGACGCTCGTCAGGATCGCCACCAGCGTCTGCTGCTGAGACGATGCCGGCTCTCCGTTCATCGCATAGTAGGCGACGAGCACGATCTGCGCGATGAACATGGTTGCCGCGAAAAAGGCGGCCGTGCGGATGACGACGTTCTGCGGCATGAGCACATTGCCCTCTGCAACGAAGTTCGTGGGTTCATGCGGATTGGCCATTCCCGAACCCTACAGCAGCCCCGTGAAACCTTTCTCACCGGAAAAGCTAAAATGCCGGACTTCGCCTTGGCAACCGGCTGAACGCCCGATGAACGGCCGGTTCGGCTTCGGTTCAGCCCACGCCCTCTAGTCTTGCACCTGCCGTCGGGGATCGACGGCGTGTCGAAGCGAAGGGCGGAACGGCCGCCTCGGCAACAAACAGGAGGAATCGAAGATGATGAACGCTCTCACCAGGACCGCCTTTGCGGCAGCTGTCGCCCTCGCCGGCGCCTTTGGCGTCGCAACGCTGACGTCCGGAAGCGCAGCCGCTTCCGAAATGCATTCCGGCATTTTCTTCGCCGGTCATCACCACGACGGCGGACGAAGGGATTTCGACCGGCGCGGACCGTCGATGCATCGTGGCGCCTGCAGCCCGCAACTGGCGCTCGGCAAGGCGCACCGCATCGGAATCCGCCATGGCCGCATCACCCGCATCGACCGCCATCGGGTCGTCGTGCACGGCAGGAGCCGCCACGCCGGCAGAAGCTCGATCGTCTTCGCCAACCGCCATAGCTGCCCCGTCATCGCCTATCGCCGCTGAGCGGGTTCCGCCCTGCAGGCTGCAGGCCGGCGCATAAGGCGCCGGCCGTCGCATGCGGAAGCTACTGCGCGATTTCCCAGGTCACCGTCACCGAGGCACGGAATTCGCTGTTGCCGGACGCGACCGGCACGTAGGACTGGTCGCCCGACTTGGCGAGCGTCGCCCGCATCATCGGCACCGGCCGCGGCGACGAGGTCTGCTCGGTGATGCGGCTGATCGGCCCGAGGCTGACGCCGGCGGCATCCGTCAGCGCTTTCGCCTTGGAGATGGCGTCGGCCATGGCGCCCTTGCGCGCCTCGCTCATCGCCTGGGAAGGATCCTCGTTCGTGAACAGGATGTTTCCGCCCTGGTTCACCCCTAGCGACACGGACTGGTCGAGGATATCGCCGACTTTCGACAGGTCGTGGATGCGCACGCTGAGCGTATTGGAGACCTGGTAGCCGACGATTTCCGGTGCCTGCGGCTGCTTCTTGTCGCTTGACGGGGTCGAGTAGCGCGGCTGTATCGAGAAGCCGGAGGTCTGCAGGTCCTTCTCCGCGATCCCGTCCGCTTCCATGGCCGAGAGCACGCTGCCCATTGCTGAATTGTTGGCATCGAGCGCGGCACGGGCGGTCTCGCCTTCCCGCAGCACCGTCAGCGTGATCACGGCCATGTCGGGGGCCTTCTTGGCGATGCCCTGCCCCGTGACCGTGATGAGCCCGGGCTGCGCCGGGCCGCGGCTGGCGACCGTCTGCGCCATGGCCGGCATCAGGCAGGGCGCGGCAAGGATCCCGGCGGCGAAGATCCCGGCGGCAAGCAGAATACGCGGCATCGGCATGACTCCATTCATCGGGCGGACCTTCTCCGTCCCAGACGCCTCATGCGTGGCGAATGTGTGCTCATTGGGGCAAGCCCGCCAGCTCCGTCTTGTCGCCGCGATCCTTTTCCGCTAGAGCCTTTCTGCCCGTCACAGCCGTGGCAGTCCCGCCACGTCGTGGCGGCGGGGGTGGGCCTGTAGCTCAATTGGTCAGAGCCGGCGGCTCATAACCGCTTGGTTGGGGGTTCGAGTCCCTCCGGGCCCACCAGTCTCGACAATGTACATCCCGGAGACATCGGTGCCGGGGACATCGGTCCCGGTCGGCGGATCCTGGTTTGGGCATGGTTCTTCCTTTCCGGCGGGCGCGCCGCCGCGTTCTCTCGCCCGGTTGCGGGCAGAGGCATGGCTGGTGAGATCCGGGAGCGGGGCGCGAGGGCCGTGCCTTCCGAATGGTTAGTTTTATGTGGCGCGGTCCCCCGCGCCCCGCCGGCGTTCGTCACAGGAACATCCCGCGAGGGCATCCTGCTACCAGACCGCGGATTCCGCCCTCTGCGGAGATCCGGGCAGCCGGCGGCAACCTGCCGCCGACGGCCCTTCACCCCTTGCACGCCCCGAAGGCGAACCGGCTCGTAGTGGCCGGGGGAGCTTGAACCCGAAGCCTCTCCGGCCGGAGCGCACGTTAAGCCCCGACGGAAGCGCCGGTCCCCCCCAGCATCCGGACGTCTCGCGAATACTCCCGAGCGAAGGGGACGGCAAAGTGTAGCCCGGCCCGAAAAGGCGGGGATGAAATCACGCGCAAAGCCCGGCTTTCCGGGCAGGAACCGCCGAAATCATCCCCGCCCTTCGTCTTCTGGCCGTTCAGGAAGATCGGCGCCGGCGACGTGAAGCTCCTGGCGAGGCGAGAGCCGCCTGTCCGCACTTCCGGCCGACCGGCTGGTCAGGCCGGCGGAATGAAGCCGCCGAATCCCAGTCGGGCCTGGCCGGATTCCTCGATCGTGCCCGTGGTCACGCAATCCGCCTTGTTCCTGGCGGAACAGGGCCGCGCCGACCTGTCGCTGAACATCTGCCGGTCGACGGGCGCGCAAGCGCACAGGACGGCGCCCATCAGAAAGAGAATGATGGCGGTCTTCATCTGTCTCCCCCGGCGTCAACGAGCCCCATGGCATGGTAGGCAGCTGCGAAAATCCCGGCAATCGTCACTTTGGTTGGCCCTGGAGGTCCAATTCGACCGTCTCCGGGTAGCACCCCTCCGGCAAATGCCGCAGCTTCTCCGTACGCTTCCGGTCTTGCGGAGGCCGGAAGCAGGTGCCGCCGCCCCGTGCGCGGCCGCCGCCTTGCCGGGTCATCGAAGCCCGGACGGTCAGGCGGTGCCATAGCCAAGGCAACGAGTATCCGGCGAAAAAAAAGCTGGGCCCGCCGCTCCTACCCCGAGGGGCGGGCCAGTCAGAACCCTTGGGGCGTAGGTCCATAACCAGGTATATTATGAAATCCTAATTCTACCGGTGACAGTTAGCCAAACGGCGTAGTCCCGCAAACACCTCTTTGGCTGATCCCGGCCGAACGGAGTAGGCGACGGGGAAGCCTAAGGGCGCAGCAGAAGCGGGCGAAGAAAGTGGTAGCACCTTCTAAAATAGAAGGCGGCATGCCGTAATTGGCTGGATCGACTTCGATTTCCGCAAGGACCACGTTGGCGCATCGCTCTTTCGCTTGAGAGCGAAGAGGCCTGGCAGGAAGCTCTGAGGCAACATGCCGGGCCTCGACACCCCTGGTGGCCGCCGGGCTTTCGCCGGCCGCCGTTCCGAACTGCGCGAACCGGCGTCCCGTCCGCTGCTGCTTGCCTCGCCACACCTTCCGACCGGTCATCCTCGGAAAAACTGCATCGAGTTGTATCGAACGTGACAAATATTCCTGATCGGCTGAGGTATCAAAGGGTCATGGAAGCGAAACCCGCGGCTTCGAGAACGAGATCGAACCCATGCAGGACTTCGACTACGCCATCGACGAAGCTGACGTCCAGGTTCCTTGCGGCCTGACGTTCGCCGGAATGACGCCCCGCGGCTGCTTCGCCGGCGGGAGCGCCCTTTCCGGGCCCGCCGCAGACATAGGCCGGCAAGCCGGCCGCCTGAAGTCCCTCCTCACCGCCGATCACCTGGGGAAGGGCACCGCCGTCGCCTGGCTATCGCTGCAGCCGGGCGACGGCGACATCTCTCGAGCAGACCGCTGCGAGCCTGTCAGTATTCACGCGGCCTTGCCGACGCAGCACATTGCCAAGTCGTCAAGCCTGCAAGCTTGCGCGACCCGGGCCGCCCGGATTCCTCCAATCAGGTCACCTCAGGCGCGCATAGCGGCGTCCGCGTCCTGCGAGTTGCCACGCGAGATCAGGAGAAAGCTGTCATGACGGGCGTCAACAAGGCTGGTGGCACACCGCCTGGCATCCCTCCCGGGGTTCCCACGGGAAATAGTTCCACCAACCAGAGGGCCGGTAGAACAGCTACAAGGTTCCCGCACGTACCTTCGGGTGTCGGACGAAAGATCTCTGATTTCTTTAAGAATAATTTCGCGTATATGCGTCCTCTTTCGCTGCTCAAGCGGACAGAGGCGGACACTCCAAGAAATAATAAATTGAATTCAAATACACCTGATATTATTGATGAGATAAACGAATGCAATAACAAGGGTTATCCCGTTAGCTCCGGTACCCCAAGATGTAGTAGTGCTAAAGCGCCCGTTCTCAGCCGCCGACGCTGCCCGCCGCGTAGGTTTGGGTATCTGAGTCGGGAGCGGTGCGGCAGGCTGCATCGAGAGGTTTCTGTGTAGAGCGGCGCTGGTGCAAATGGCCGCGGCAAGCTGCTCGCGAAGCTTCAGAAGGGCGCGTAGACGAACGCTGTCCGTTCCTTTGCGAGGACGGGCCGTCCGGGCTTGCGTCTCTGATATCTGCTACGCGACCTCGGTTCGATGGCGACGATCTCCGCAGCCGCTTTGCTGGAAAAGCCCGCCCCGATCAGACCGTGGTAGAGCCGCTCCTTTTCCTGCGGTGACCGCGGTCGCGCGCGCAACCACTTCTTGACCACGTAGAGGAACCTGCTGGCTATGATGTCTTCGTAGGGACGGGGCTGCATCGCCATGCTGAGGCCCAGCAGCCGATCGAAGGCGGATCGGTAGTGGCGGCGACGGTTGAACCGGAACACGAACTCCTGGAGGTAGATGTCGGCGTGGTCGGCGCGCAAGCCGTGGTAGACGCCCATCGCCCACCGCTTCAAGTTCGAGAAGACCCGGTGGATCTCCGGAAGGATGACATGGGCTTGTGTGTATTTCGGGATCGGGCGCTCGTCGTGGCTGCGTTCAGGCATGTCACGATAAGATGTGTTTCCGTCGGTCACGATGATCGAGCCCGGACGGGTATTGCGCAACACGAAGGGATGGACGTCCGCCCGCCCCCATCCGTCGATCACCTCGAGGCGGATCCGTCCCATCTTCCCGTCGCCGACGCATTCCACCGCGCCGCCGATGATAATTTTGCCGACCTTTCTTCTCCCCCGCCCCGGATTGATCGGATCGGCCTTGCGACGGAAGGGCATCTCAGTCTCGTCGGCTTGCACGACAATGTCCTCGCCGCCGAGCGGATCGCGGTCCGGATCAACCATCGCCCGGCGGAGCTTGTGGAGGAGCAACCAGGCTGTCTTGTAGGATCCGACTCCCAGCTTCGCCTGTAGCTGCAAAGCGGAGATCCCGTTCGAATGCGTTGTCACCAGGTGCGCTGCCAGGAACCACGTCCTGAGCGGCAGGTGGGTCTTGTGCATTATGGTGCCAGCGATGACCGACGTCTGTTTGCGGCAGCGGACGGGTTCGCCGTCCTCGGTCGCGAGTTCGCCCGAGCATTCCCACATCCAGGGCTTGCTCCTCAGCCTCCAGCCCTTGCGACAACCGCATTCGGGGCAGACGAATCCGTCTGGCCACCGCTTCTTCGCCAGATAGGCCGCGCACGACCAGTCGTCCGGAAACATCGTCTGGAACTGCTCCAGCGACGGCGGGCGGTCGTTCTTCCAGCGAAAAACCTGCTGATGGGCCATGCCCTGCCGGCTAGCACGGTAGGGGAGGCGGCGCGAACGGAACCACAAGATATGGTTAAACCGGAGCTAGCGGGATAAGCCTTGCAATAACACAATGCAAAAAGCACAGATTGCAAGTTTTATCGATAAAATAGTGAATGAATTTGGTCCAGAAGAAGTCGCTAGAAGCTTAATAAATATGTCTGAAAGAAGAAATATTGTTTTTAAATACTCAAAACTTCGAATGGACGACTCTAATTACGTTAAGTCTTATCATTAACGAGAATATTGACAGATATTGCGATAAGCATGCAATTAAATTGGGTGAAAACGATGTAGAAACTATAGATCGAAAGACATTTCTTTTGAGCCTATGCGGCAATCTTCGTCAGGCAACCGATGATTGCGGCTAATATTCCGAAATTTAACGAGACAGCCAGAGTGCGGGTGGATAGGGTGCGCTTTTCCTGATCAGAAATCGGCTACCGCGCCACGAAAGCTGCGGCAATTGCGCGCCGGGCGCCGCCGGCCGGGAACGATTGCCCCCGGGGCCACGTTCCTGCGGGTCATGGGAGGCGTCGAAACCTGCAAGCTCGGCTCATGGCTCTCTACTTCCGCAGACTGAACATGCAGTACCAGTGGCTGCCGGCCTGGGCGATCGCGCTGGGCGTGCTGTTTGCGACCTTTCTCGCAGCGATCCTCCTCCATCGCTTGCTCTACCGCATGCTGGGCCGGCTCGTCGCCTCGCGGGACCTGTTCTGGCGCTCGCTCGTCGGCCGCACCAGGCGTCCCGCCCGCCTTGCGATCCTCACCGCCGCCGTTGCCGGGACCGCCCAGGTGGCGCCGCTGACGCCGGGACAGGCCTCGGCGCTCGCCCACCTGCTGCTGATCGGCTTCATCGGACTCTTGGGCTGGATGGCGACCACCGCGCTCCACATCTGGTCGACGGTCTACCTCCGGCGTTTCAGGCTCGATTCGGAGGACAACCTCCTCGCCCGCAAGCACGTCACCCAGTCGCGCATCCTCCAGCGCGTCGGCAACATCCTGATCGTCGCTGTCGCCTCCGCCGCCGCGCTGATGACCTTCCAGCCGGTTCGCCAGTACGGCATCAGCCTGCTCGCCTCTGCGGGCGCGGCCGGCATCGTCATCGGTCTCGCCCTGCAGCCGGTGCTGAAGAACCTCTTCGCCGGCATCCAGCTCGCCGTCACCCAGCCGATCCGCATCGACGACGCGCTGATCGTCGAAGGCGAATGGGGCAATGTCGAGGAGATCACCTCGACCTATGTGGTGGTGAAGATCTGGGACTGGCGGCGCCTGATCCTGCCGCTCAGCTACTTCATCGAGCACCCGTTCCAGAACTGGACCCGGGAAAGCGCCTCGCTGATCGGCAACGTCATGCTCTACCTCGACCATTCCGTGCCGGTGCAGGCCGTGCGCGAGGAGGCAGAAAGGATTGCCGCCGCCTCCGCGTTGTGGGACCGCCAGGTGGTCAACGTCGCCGTCACCGACTTCCGTGAGCGAACGATGGAGATCCGCATCCTTATTTCGGCCTCGAATGCAGGCCGCACCTTCGACCTGCGCTGCGAGATGCGGGAGAAGATCATCGCCTTCGTCCAGCGCAACTATCCCCGCGCCCTGCCACGCCTGCGGACCGATCTCGAACGCCGCCCGGAACAAGCGGCCGGATCGGCCACGGACGAACGCCCGAGCCTCTCCGGCAACTGATCAGGCGCCTGCCGGCCCTTTTGCCCGCCCCGACATCACGCCGAAGCCGTCGATGATCGCCTCCTGGTTCTCGAGCCGGCTGATTTCGAGCTGGACTTCGTGCAGGGTGCGCATGAGCTGCGGCGCACCTTCCTCGTCGCCGGCCTCCGTGGCCTCGGCGATGTCGCGTTCGAGTTCCGCCTTCTGCCAGTGCAGCGCCCGAGTGCGCTTGTGGAGCGCCAGTGCCTGGAGGAAGCCCTCGCGCGCGTCGTCGAAGGCCGCCGCCGTGGTGGCCGTCCAGATACGCGCGTTGCGGATCTGCTGGTCGAGCGTCGCGAGCAGGTCGCCGTAGCCCGCGCCCCGCAATTGTCCGGCAAGCGCTTCCGCCTCCGTCTCCACCTGCTCGCCGGCCAGTCCGAGCATGGCCGTCCACATGCGCGACAGGTCCCGGCTGTCGAATTCGAGCGCGACGATCTCGTCGAACTCCTCGTGAAGCATCCGCGGATGGTTGACGACGGTCAGCACCAGCGCGCTTTCGCGCAGAGGCGGCAGTTGCGCATGGCCGCGCACGAGACCCGACCGCGTCAGCCGCTCCGACACCGCGTAGCGCCGCCCCGCCAGCCCGCCGCGCATTCCGCCATGGCGTGCGCCCTGCTCGCCGCGGGGGCCGTCGCGATAGCCACGCCCGAAGCCGCGGCCGCGGTCGTTGCGGGCCGGCCCCATCCCGGTGTCGAAGAACGCGGCCAGCCGCTCGCGCATGTCCTGTCCGTAGTGCCGGCGCACGCTCTCGTCGGCTATGGTGTTCGTCACCTGCTTCAGCCGTGCCTCGAGCTCGGCCCGCCGCTCGGGCGTGTCGAAGACGCCGGAGGCCGACTCGCGCGACCAGACCATGTCGGCGAGCGGGCGCGAAGCCGCCACGACGGCGTCGAACGGCGCCCTGCCCTCGTGGCGCACGAGGTCGTCCGGATCCTTGCCCTCAGGAAGGAGCGCGAAACGCACCGACCGCCCCGGCTTCAGGCCCGGAAGGGCAAGGTCGACGGCGCGGTTGGCGGCTCGAATGCCGGCACCGTCGCCGTCGAAGCACAGGATCGGCTGCGGCGTCATGCGCCAGAGGAGCTCCAGCTGGTTTTCCGTCAAGGCGGTGCCGAGCGGGGCGACCACGTTCTCGACGCCGGCCTGGTGCAGCGCGATCACGTCCATGTATCCCTCGACGGCGATCACGGTGCCCTCCCCGTCGCCCCCTTGCGCGGCGCGGCGGGCACGGGCGAAATTGTAGAGCACATTGCCCTTGTGAAAGAGCTCCGTTTCGTTGGAGTTGAGGTACTTGGCCGGAGCGTCGTCGGAGAGCGCCCTCCCTCCGAAGGCGATCACCTTCTCGCGGGCATTCAGGATCGGGAACATCACGCGGTCGCGGAAACGGTCGTAGGAAACCGGAATGTCGGGACCGTGCACGACGAGGCCGCAGGCCTCCATCTGGTCGCGCCCGACATCCTTCGAGGCCAGGTATTCCTTGAGGGCGTTGCGGCTGTCCGGCGCGTAACCGAGCCGGAAGGTCGCAATGATGCGGCCCGAAAGTCCACGCCCTCGAAGATAGGCCCGGGCCTTCGCGCCTGCGGCCGACTGCAGCTGCTGCTCGAAGAACTGCGTCGCCATCTCCATGACGTCGACCAGCGATGCCCTCTCCTTGTCCCGGCGCGCCTCCTCCGGGCTGTAGGCGGGCATCGGCACGCCGGCGAGATCGGCGATCTGCTGAACGGCCTCGGGAAACGAAAGCCCCTCGAGGTCGGTGAGAAACCGAAAATGATCGCCCGAAACGCCGCAACCGAAGCAGTGATAGCGCCCCTTGCGGTCCTCGCAGTGGAAGCTCGGCGTCTTCTCGCCGTGGAAAGGGCAGCAGGCCCACCAGTCGCCGCGCCCCGCGTTGGTCTTACGGCGATCCCACGCAACGCGCTTGCCGATCACGTCGGAGATCGGAACGCGGTCGCGTATTTCATCGAGGAACGAATTCGAAAAGCGCATGGGATCCTGCCGCGGCACGTCCGCCGCCGTGGCGATACGGATGCTCGTCGCTCTCCTTTTAGCTTCTCGTTCGTCGACGGCCAACCGCGACGTGCCGTCCGCCCGAACCTTTTGTCCCCGCATGCCGGCATGATCGGCACTTCGCCTCGGGCAGCCGGCGCGCCGGCCGGCATGCTTCGATGCGAGACAATTCGCCGCACCTTGTCAGCTTGCGTTCAGTCGGGAGCGCTAGACGCCCCGGCGGGGCTGCAAACGGAGAACTCACGTCACATGATTCCTGTCCAGCACATCCATCCCATGCTCGTCCACTTCCCGATTGCGCTGATCTACCTCGTCGTCGCCATCGACCTGCTGGCGATGTCGCGCCGGCAGCAGCTGACGACACGCGGCGGGGTCGCGACCGTGTCCACATTCACAGCGGTGGCCGCCGGGCTTCTGGCAATCGCCACCTGGTATTTCGGCGGCCTGGCGCTCGACGTCGCGGAATCCGGCGGCTTCAGGAGCGACATCGCGGAGATCCACGAGGGACTGGGCGGTGCCACCGCGCTCGCCTTCCTCGCGTGGGGCCTCGTCCGGCTGGCGCTCTGGCTGAGAAACCGGCCACTCGGGAGCGCCCGGCTGTCGATCCCGCTGATCGAGGTGGCCGGCGCCGCGCTCGTGACCGTCACCGCCTACTACGGCGGACGGCTGGTCTACGACCTCGGCGTAAATGTGCAAAGCACCATCGCCGGCTGACGCCCGATTCCTCAGGCCGACGAAGCAGTATCCCTGCCCCGGAAGGCAAGAACGCGGGTCCATGAGGCCCGCGTTCCTTTTCCGGGAGACCGGTGGAGTGCGCGTAGAGGAAATCGCGCTAGCGCAGGAGCCCCTTCACGAGACCCGAGGCCTTGGAGAAATCCATCTGGCCGGGATAGCGCTCCTTCAGCTTGTTCATGCACTTGCCCATGTCCCTCAGGCCCTGTGCCCCGGTTTCCTGGACAATCGACTTGCAGAGTTCCTGCACCGTGGTCTCGGACAGCTGCTCGGGCATGAACTGCTGTATGATCGCGATTTCCTCGCGCTCCTGCTGGGCGAGTTCGATGCGGCCGGCCTCTTCGTAGACGCTGGCGGATTCCTCGCGCTGCTTGATCATCTTGGCGAGGATCCTCATGATCTCCTCGTCGCTGACCTGCTCCTTGCCCGCAGTGCGGTTTGCGATGTCCCGGTCCTTGACCGCCGCCTGGACGAGCCGCACCGTGGACAGGCGGCGCGCATCCTTGGCCTTCATCGCTTCTTTGAGCGCCGCGGCGAACTTGTCGCGCAATTGCATCTTCTTCTCCTGCCCCAAGACGATCATAATCGCGCCGCTTTCGCTTTGCAATCCGCATCGTTTCAACAAGTAATTGTATTACTTGTATTTTTGAGCCCTGGATCAACTTAACCGATCGATTGACCTTGAAGCGCTGTTTATCTATGGTCCGGCGCCTGCAGACCAATTCGCAGATCGGGTTCTGTCGCGCAACCGTTGCGCGCCCGGAATTCTGCACATAAGTGGCGATTTTCCCCGCGGCCTTCAAGGCCGGCCGGACGCGCGGAGACACGTGACCATGAACGACAAGACCCCCTGGACGACCGACAGACCGACAGCACTCCTCGTCCTCGCCGACGGCACCGTCATCGAAGGAAAGGGCGTTGGCGCCACCGGCCAGGTCCAGGCCGAAGTGGTGTTCAACACCGCCCTGACCGGTTACCAGGAAATCCTGACCGACCCCTCCTATTCGGGCCAGATCGTCACCTTCACCTTTCCTCACATCGGCAACATCGGCGCCAACGAGGAAGACATCGAGGACCTTGCCCCGGCTGCCCGCCACACCGCGGTTGGCGCAATCTTCAAGGCGGACATCACCGAACCGTCGAACTACCGCTCGCGCGAGCATCTCGACTGCTGGCTGAAGGCGCGCGGCATCGTCGGCCTGACGGGCGTCGACACCCGCGCTCTCACCGCGTGGATCCGCGAGCACGGCGCACCCAACGCCGTCATCGCCCACGACCCTGACGGCGATTTCGATGTCGAGGCTCTCAAGGCCGAAGCGAAAGCCTGGTCCGGGCTCGAGAACCTCGACCTCGCCCGGGAAGCGACCTGCGGCCAGTCTTCGCAATGGAGCGAGGGACCCTGGGTCTGGGACGAAGGCTACGGCGCCGGAGACGGCAGCGCCGGGATCCACATCGTCGCCATCGACTACGGCATCAAGCGCAACATCCTGAGGCTGTTTTCCGGTCTCGGCTGCAAGGTCACCGTGATGCCGGCGAGGACGAGTGCCGAGGAAGTGCTGGCGCAGAAGCCCGACGGCATCTTCCTGTCGAACGGCCCGGGCGACCCCGCGGCCACCGGGGACTACGCCGTGCCGATGATCCGCAAGCTCATGCAAAGCGGCATTCCGATATTCGGCATCTGCCTCGGCCACCAGCTGCTGGCTCTGGCGCTTGGCGGCCGCACGGTGAAGATGCACCAGGGGCACCACGGCGCCAACCACCCGGTCAAGGACCACACCACCGGCAAGGTCGAGATCGTCTCGATGAATCACGGATTCGCGGTCGATGCGAAGTCCCTGCCGCAGGGCGTTGAAGAGACTCACGTTTCGTTGTTCGACGGCTCGAACTGCGGCCTTCGCGTCGACGGCAAGCCGATCTTCTCGGTGCAGCACCATCCCGAGGCCTCGCCCGGCCCGCAGGACAGCCACTATCTGTTCCGCCGCTTCATCAACCTGATCCGCGAGAGGAAGGGCGAGGAAGCGCTGGCAGAGCGCTGATTCAACTCCGGCTTTCGGGCCGGCTCAGACCAGCCCGAAGGCTTCCCTGCGCTGGAACCGCCAGTTGGCCAGCACCGCGGCACAGACGAGCCCGGTCGCCAGTCCCGACCAGACGCCGACTCCGCCGAGCTTCGCGACGAAACCGAGCAGGTAGCCGGCCGGCAGGCCGACCATCCAGTAGCTGAACACGGCGAGCAGCATCGGCACCCGCGTATCCCGCAGTCCCCTGAGCAGTCCTGTGCCGAGGATCTGGAGGCAATCGGCAAGCTGGAAGGCCGCGGCAACGGCAAGCAGCGGGACCGCGACCTGCACCACTTCCGGGGAAAGCGGATTGGAACGATCGAGGAACAGGTCGATCAGCGGTCGGGGCGCCAGCCAGAACAGCATTGCGCCGGCAAGGGAAACCGCCAGACCGATCGCCATGACCGCCTTCGCTGCGCGGTCCAGCCCGGCAAGATCGCCGCGACCATGCGCCTGGCCGACCCGCACGGTGCCGACCTGCGAGAGCCCGAGAGGAACCATGAAGGCGATCGAGGCGAGCTGCAAGGCGACGCCGTGGGCGGCGAGCGCGACCGTTCCCAGCCAGCCCATCATCAGCGACGACATCATGAACAGCCCGACTTCCGCGATGATCGCCATGGCGACCGGCAGGCCGAGCCGCAGCACGTCCGCAAACACGCTCCAGTCCGGCCGCCAGAGGCGCACGAAGAGCCCGTAGCTCCGGTAGCCCGGCGACCTGGCGGCGACCACGGCCAGAACGAGGAACGTCAGCGCATTGGTGCCGAGCGCACCGACCGCCGCACCTTCGATGCCGAGCGCGGGCGCGCCGAAATGCCCGAAAATGAAGGCATAGCCGAGCAGGATGTTGAGCAGCGTGCCGGCGAGCGTCGCCCAGAGGATGATCTGCGCCCGGCCGATCGCCGTGAAGAAAGCCCTCAGCGCCATGATGAGCAGCGAAGGGAAGATTGCCCACTGCGCCACCTGCATGTACTCCCCGGCTCGCGCGGCCACCTCCGGCTTCTGGCCGAACGCGAGAAGGATGCTCCGCGTGAAGTGCATCGGAACCAGCGTCAGGGCGCCATAAAGCACCACCACCCACATCCCCATCCTCACCGCACGGCGCACCGAGGTCCCGTCGCCGCGTCCGTGGGCGTGCGCCGCCATGGGCAGCACGGCGTTGGTGAAGCCCGATCCAAAGATGTAGAAAAAGAACAGCGCCTGGGTGCCGAGCACGCCGGCGGCGAGATCCGTCGCACCGAGCCGTCCGAGAAAGACGATATCGGTCGTATTGATGGCCATTTGCGCGAGCTGCGCCCCGACCAGCGGCACACCCAGAGAAATCGTCGCAACGAGATGTTCGCTCCAGGACTGGCCCAGGCGTTCGGCGGCTTCGTCGCGATGGGACTGCGACATCTTTCTCTTTCCTGTCGGGATCGGCTCGCGCGACGGCACGGCGGCGAAGGCTTATCGATCGGATGCAGGCCGAATGCAACCCGCTGCATCGAACTCGCTCGGTCCCTGCCGCAACGGTGTCAGATCGGACCGCTGAAGGTGTTGCAGGCTTTGATCTGCCCCGCGTCGAAGCCGCGCTTGAACCAGGCGAGGCGTTGTTCGGATGTGCCGTGGGTGAAGCTGTCGGGCACGACATATCCCTGGCTGCGCTTCTGAAGCCGATCGTCGCCGATCTGCCGCGCTGCGTTGAAGGCCTCTTCAAGGTCGCCCGGATCGAGCAGCCCCTGGCTGTTCGTGTAATGGCCCCAGACACCTGCAAAGCAATCGGCCTGCAACTCGACGCGCACCGACAGCGCATTGGCCTTGGCGCCGCTCACCTGGCGGCGCAGCCTGTCGAACTCGGGCAGGACGCCGATCAGGTTCTGGACATGGTGGCCGACCTCGTGCGCGAGCACATAGGCCTGGGCGAAGTCCCCGGCTGCACCGAGCCGGTTCGCCAGTTCGTCATAGAAGGACAGGTCGAGATAGACCTTTCGGTCGAGGGGGCAATAGAAGGGCCCGGTCGCCGATTGGGCGGTGCCGCAGGCCGAGCGCGTAACGCCGGTGAACAGCACGAGTTTCGGCGGCGGGTAGGAAATTCCCTCCTTCTTGAGGAGGCTGGTCCAGGTATCTTCCGTTTCGGCGAGCACCGTGGCCACGAACTGCCCCGTCTGGTCCTGGCTGCGCAGTCCGCCGCCTGGCTGGCTCTGCTCGTAGCCAGGAACGCGCGTGCCGGTGCCGTCGTCGAGAAGCAGCATCGGATCGATGCCCAGGGCCTTGAAGACGAAGAACAGCACCACGAGCACGATGATGCCGGAGAGGCCGCCGCCCGATACGCGCCGCATGCCGCCCCCGCTCGGGAGGCGCATGCCGCCTCCACCGAACGGGCCGCCGCCGATACCGCCCCGCCGATCCTCGATGTTGCTGCTCTGTCTTCGACCGCGCCACCGCATGACTGTCTCTCCGGAACCCCGGCATCATCGACGCAGTTCGTCGCCGAAGGCAACAGAATTTCCGCGCGGCCGGGCAAGAAAAGCGAAGGCTTTCGTGAATTTGTAACGGAAGAGGACTAGCGAGACTTGATGGAAGTCGGCGGCACTTGCAAGATTTCGAGCCGATGCAGGCATTTCTGGGGTTCGACATGAAATCAGCGGATTTCAAGCGATGGCGCCGGGCGATGGGCTTCAAGCAGAAAGATGCCGCAGAGGCCCTCGGCCTGAAGAAGCGGATGATCCAGTACTATGAGAAGGGCGACCGGGACGGACGAAAGGTAACGATTCCGCTGACCGTCGCACTCGCCTGCTATGCGGTTGCGCGCGGCGTCCGCAGCTACGACGCCTCCGAGCTTTCGGCCGGCGAAAAGGCCTGATTCCCGCCACGGCGGGCTGCCTCCGTGGACCGGGCGATCATGCGGCGCTGCCCCCTCGCGAGCGCGAACGCGCGCGCAACACGGCGGCGAGAAGCACGACCGCGAAGCCGGTGACGGCCAGCGCGGCGACCATCGTGACGAGATCCGCGCCCGGACCGATCAGCCAGCCGACATTCGATCGCTCCGGCGTCGCGAAGACGTCCGGCACTCCGAACACCAGCCTGTGCATCAGCCGGCCCGGATAGAGGGTGAAGAGTCCGGCGATGCCGATGCCGCCGACATAGAGGCCGCGCATGATGTTGCGATGGGTCCTGATGTCGTGGCGCCGCGCGGCCGCGACCGCCCTGATGCAGCCGAAGATCACCGCGATCGACAGGAAATGGATCGGGCTGAACCCGTGGAACGTATCGATGGTGTGGATGAAAAACGTCGAGACGGAGGTCGCGAGCATCAGCACCACCCAGATCCTTCCGAGCAGGCGGTGCAGACGCGTTCCCTTGCGCCGGAACAGGACGGCAGCTCCGATGGCGGCAGCGGGCAGGACCGTCAGGAGATGGATCTTTATGGCGAGCGGTGCCTCGACCAGGGGGGCGAGAAACATGGCGGCGGTCTCCGGCGCCGGGCGGCGCAGCGTCTGTTGAACTGGACCGCGGTTTCGAACAAGATCGCGTCCTCGACAACGACAATTGCGCCAGCAACGTGGATCACCTCGTGAATGACAGCTTCCTGCAATCCACGTATCGTGAACTGCGCCTCACACTGTCCGCCCCCAGGTTGTGGATCACCTTCGGCGCAGTGGTGGTGCTTTTCGCTTTCACCGGCCCCTTCGGTACTTTCGAACGACTCGACGCTGCCACCCGGCTCGGATACTGGCTCCTGCTCCAGTCGTTCGCGTGGTCGGTCTGCCTCGTCTGCGTCGCCGGCGCGAAGACGCTGCTGTGCGGCCGCGTCGAGGCTCCGCTGCCGCGCATGTTCGCGGGCGCGCTGGTCGCCTCGCCGCTGATGGGCGCAGGGATCCTGCTGCTGAACGGCCTCGTCCTCGGCGACGCGTACGGCTGGCAGAATTATGCACGCCAGACGGTGACCGCCTTCCCGGTGGCGCTCGTCATGTGCCTCTTCGTCTGGCTTTCGCTCGGAAGCGGCCGGAAGGCGGAACGGGAGCCGCCCCCCGCCAGGCCCGAAGCACGCTCGAGCCGTCTGCTGGAGCGCCTCGACGCCGGCCGGAGGGCGCCGCTCATGCATCTGTCCGTCGAGGACCACTATGTCGACGTGGTCACGTCGCGGGGTCACGAACTGCTTCTCATCCGCTTTGCGGACGCCCTCGCCGAGATCGAGCCCGGCGAAGGCATGCAGGTCCATCGCTCCCACTGGGTGGCCGACAGGGCTGTCGAGAAGGTGCTCGCCGAGGACGGGCGCCTGACCATCCTGTTGTCGACAGGCCGGCGCCTGCCCGTCAGCCGGCCATATGTCGCAAAGGTCCGCGAACGTTTCGCCGACCGGCTCCACCGCGCCTGAACAGCGAGGGTGACCCGAAAAAGGCCCGGCGCTCCCTGGCGCCGGGCCTTTCATTCTTCCGAACGGCCGGAGAGTTTCCGGCGTTCACTCACCTCGTATAGACGGTCAGCGTTCCGTTGCCGTCATAATTGGCCGCGACAACCTGCGAGAGGTCGACGGACTGTGCCTTGAGCTGCTGCATGACGTCGGGATTGGCCTTGAGCGCCGACTGGATCTGCTGCTGCTCCGATGCGGTGGTGTTGGTCGCCGCTGCGTTCGCCGTCGAGCTGCCCGTGTTCGCCATGGCAGCCGAGTTGACGACCTTGACGGTGCTCACGTTGGCAGTCTTCAGGCTCTGCATCTGCGACGTCGACATCGAGGCCGAGCCCATCGAGGAATCCTTCTGGGTTCCGCGCTCTGTCGTATCGCCGCTCGCCGAGGCACTGCCGGAACCCATGCCGGAATTGCTCATGGTGGTGTCGGAACTGACAGGGTTCTGCATGTCCTTGTTGGCACCCTTCACCACGCCATCGCCTGCGGCGAGTGCCGGTGCGATTGCGAGGGCCGTACCGACGGCCAGGGTCGCGAACATGGTTTTCGTGCGTTTCATCATATCACCTCTTGCTGTTGCATTCTTGCTGGGCTCACAGGTTCAATGGCGACCCCCCGGGCAGGCGTTCCAGAAAAAGATCGGATAAATTTTTTGCTTGTGGTGGAACCCTGCACGTCGCGCAGGAACATGCGAGCGGGAAATTCGCCATTTTTGCGGATCGGGGGGTTCCGCTGACGCCGCCATTTCCATATAAGGCGCCCCTAGCCTGAAATCCGACTTCAAGCACCGCGGGACCCTGCTCGTGGTGGGGAAAGTCATGCCTGCAGATGGGACCGCCTCATGCCGAAACGCACCGATATCAAGTCGATCCTAATCATCGGGGCGGGCCCGATCATCATCGGGCAGGCCTGCGAATTCGACTATTCAGGCACCCAGGCCGTCAAGGCGCTGAAGGAAGAGGGCTACCGCGTCATCCTCGTCAACTCGAACCCGGCGACGATCATGACCGATCCGGACATGGCCGACGCAACCTATGTCGAGCCGATCACGCCGGAGGTCGTGGCAAAGATCATCGCCAGGGAGCGCCCCGACGCATTGCTGCCGACGATGGGCGGCCAGACGGCGCTGAACACGGCGCTGTCGCTTCGCCGCATGGGCGTTCTCGAGCGCTACGGCGTCGAGATGATCGGCGCCAACGCCGAGGCCATCGACAAGGCCGAGGACCGCGCTCTCTTTCGGGAGGCTATGGCGAAAATCGGACTGCCGACCCCGGCCTCGCTCCTTGCAAACGCAACCGAAATCAAGAACGAGGACCGCAAGGCGCACGAGGCCAAGCGCGCCGAACTGAAGGCGCGCCTCGGCGGCGACGAACTCGATGAGGCGCTCGATGCGCTCGAGAACGAGTGGAACCTCGGCGAGGCCGACCGCAAGCAGCGGTACATGAGCCACGCCATGGCGGTTGCCGCGACTGCGCTCGACGTCGTCGGGCTCCCGGCCATCATCCGCCCATCCTTCACGCTCGGCGGCACCGGCGGCGGCATCGCATACAACCGCTCGGAGTTCTTCGAGATCGTCGAGCGCGGCCTCGACGCTTCGCCGACCACGGAAGTCCTGATCGAGGAATCAGTCCTCGGCTGGAAGGAATTCGAGATGGAGGTGGTGCGCGACAGGGCCGACAACTGCATCATCATCTGCTCGATCGAGAACGTCGACCCGATGGGCGTCCACACGGGCGACTCCATTACCGTCGCCCCGGCGCTGACGCTCACGGACAAGGAATACCAGATGATGCGCAGCGCCTCGATCGCGGTGCTGCGGGAGATCGGAGTGGAGACCGGCGGATCGAACGTCCAGTTCGCGGTCGATCCGCGCACCGGCCGCCTCGTCGTGATCGAGATGAACCCGCGCGTCTCGCGCTCTTCCGCGCTCGCCTCCAAGGCGACCGGCTTCCCGATCGCCCGGGTCGCCGCCAAGCTCGCCGTCGGCTATACGCTCGACGAACTGGAGAACGACATCACCGGCGGTGCCACCCCGGCCTCCTTCGAGCCGTCCATCGACTACGTCGTGACCAAGATACCGCGCTTCGCCTTCGAGAAGTTCCCGGGCGCCGAGCGCACCCTCTCGACCTCGATGAAATCCGTCGGCGAGGTGATGGCGATCGGCCGGACCTTCGCGGAGTTGTTGCAGAAGGCAATGCGCGGACTGGAGACCGACCTCACCGGCCTGGACGAGATCGAGATCCCCGGCATGAGCGGCGAGCCCGCCGACGACCGCAACGCCATCCGTGCCGCGATCGGCACGCCGACGCCGGACCGCCTTCGCATGGTGGCGCAGGCGCTGCGCCTCGGCATGAGCGAGACGGAAGTGCATGAAGGCTGCAGGATCGACCCCTGGTTCATCGCGCAGTTGAAGGCGATCGTCGACATGGAGGCCCGCATCCGCGAGAACGGCCTGCCCGCGGACGCGGCGAACCTCAGGATGCTGAAGGCCATGGGCTTCTCCGACAGTCGTCTCGCCTACCTGGCCGGCATGCGGGAACGGGACGTCAAGGCGCTGAGGACGGAGCTCGACGTCCACCCCGTATACAAGCGCATCGACACCTGTGCCGCCGAATTCGCCTCGCCGACGGCCTACATGTATTCCACCTACGAGACCCCCTTCGCCGGTTCCCCGCGTTCGGAGGCCGACGTCTCGGATCGGCGGAAGGTCGTCATCCTCGGCGGCGGGCCCAACCGCATCGGCCAGGGCATCGAATTCGACTATTGCTGCTGCCACGCCGCCTTCGCGCTCGGGGACGCCGGCTTCGAGTCGATCATGGTCAACTGCAACCCGGAGACAGTGTCGACAGACTACGACACCTCCGACCGCCTCTATTTCGAGCCGCTGACGACCGAGGACGTGCTCGAGATCATCCGCGTCGAGCAGGAGAAGGGAACGCTCCACGGCGTCATCGTGCAGTTTGGTGGCCAGACGCCGCTGAAGCTTGCCGAAGCGCTCGAAAAGGCAGGCGTCCCGATTCTCGGGACTGCTCCCGACATGATCGACCTCGCCGAGGACCGCGACCGCTTCCAGCGGCTCCTCACCAGGCTCGACCTTCTTCAGCCAAAGAACGGCATTGCCTATTCCGTCGAGCAGGCGCGTCTCGTCGCCGCCGAGCTCGGCTTCCCGCTGGTCGTGCGACCCTCCTACGTTCTCGGCGGTCGCGCCATGCAGATCATCCGCGACGAGGCGAGCCTATCCAACTACCTTCTCGGCACGGTGCCGGAACTGGTCCCCGAGGAGATCAAGGCGCGCTATCCGAACGACAAGACAGGACAGATCAACACCCTGCTCGGCAAGAACCCGTTGCTCTTCGATTCATATCTCACGAACGCCATCGAGGTCGACGTCGACTGCCTCAGCGACGGCACCGACGTCTACGTCGCAGGCATCATGGAGCATATCGAGGAAGCCGGCATCCATTCGGGCGACTCTGCCTGCTCGCTGCCGGTCCATACGCTTTCCGACGAGACCGTCCGCGAACTCGAGCGCGAGACGGCCGCACTTGCCAGGGCCCTCGACGTCGGCGGCCTGATGAACGTGCAATACGCCATCCAGGCCGGCACGATCTACGTGCTGGAGGTGAACCCCCGCGCCTCGCGCACGGTCCCCTTCGTCGCCAAGACCATCGGCGCGCCGATCGCCAAGATCGCCGCGCGCGTCATGGCCGGAGAGAAGCTGGATCCGGCGATCGCCGCCTACGGCGACAGGCCGGACCCGAAGAAGCTGAGGCACATCGCCGTCAAGGAAGCCGTCTTTCCCTTCGCTCGATTTCCCGGAGTGGACACCCTGCTCGGACCGGAGATGCGGTCTACCGGCGAGGTCATGGGCCTCGACACCGACTACGCGCTGGCCTTCGCCAAGTCCCAGCTCGGCGCAGGCGTCGACCTGCCCCGCTCGGGCACGGTCTTCGTCTCCGTGCGCGAGGAGGACAAGCCGCGCGTGCTGCCGGCCGTCGCCCTCCTCCACGATCTCGGCTTCAGCGTCGTCGCCACGTCCGGCACTGCACGCTTCCTGAACGAGAACGGCATCGCGACGACCAAGATCAACAAGGTGCTCGAGGGACATCCCCACATCGAGGACGCGATCCGCAACCGCCAGGTTCAACTCGTCTTCAATACGACGGATGGCGCCAAGGCCGTTTCCGACTCCAAGTCCCTGAGGCGCGCCGCCCTGATGCAGAAGGTTCCCTACTACACCACCATGGCAGGCGCGCTTGCCACAGCCGAAGCCATCAAGGCCCTGAAGGCGGGCAACCTGGAGGTCCGTCCGCTCCAGAGCTATTTCTGACCGGATCGCGAAGAACGCCCCTTCAGCAGATCTATGCAGGCAGCGGCGCTCGCCGCGGCCCGTGTGCCTACTCCGACCCGTTCACCGAGGAAACGGTCGCGGTATCGGTCGCGTCCTCGGTCGAACGCGATTGCAGCGCAGCCTCGACGTCGTTGATCTTGCCCGACAGCACGCCGCTGCTCCAGCCAAGGACGTCCGGATCGACCGTCGTGGAGTTGGTCGCCGTCTCGAGTGCGTTCACGAGGCCGGCCTGATCTTCCGGGGGTGCGGCGGGATCGTCGAGCGTCGCTTTCGCATCGGCGATCCGTGCATCGGCCCGGTCGATCGCCGTCAGCGCGGAAACCTCCGCATTGTACGCATCCAGTTCGCTTTGCGTGAGGCCAGACGTGTCGACCGCCTGGAGCTCGCTCAGGCGGTCGGCGACGGCCTGCGGATCCTTCGGGTCGATGGTCTGGTCGTCATGGTGTACGGAGAGCGCCGAATAGGTCGCTATCGCTGTCGACAACGACTGCCTGGCATTTGCCTCGTCGATCCTGGCCTGCGCCTGTCCGAGCACATAGGCCTGGATCGGGGCGAACCTCGGATCCTTGGCGTTGAGATAGGCGTGATAGTTGCGCTGCAGCGAATTCAGCCAGCCCAGCTTTGCGTGAAGGTTTTTGTCCATGACCGCGACTGCCTCGGTCGGAACCGGCACGGTCTTGCCGCGCAACGCCGCCTGCTGCCGGTGCGCAAGTCCTTTCGATCCCCGGCTGGCAAAGGAGTGCCCGTGCGAGGCCTTGCCGTGCCCGACACCAAGGAGCCCGCTGACGAAACCGCCTATGCTGACGGCCCCGCCAGCCGGGCCATGGTCTCCTGAATTGCCGTGCTTTCCACCCGCACCTCCGGCATGGCCGTTTCCGCCGCCATGGCCGTGACCACCGCCGTTGCCGCCGCCGTGACCACCGCCGTGACCACCGCCATTGCCGGCGGCGAAAGCCGCCGTTCCTACGACGAACGGCAGCCCGCTTGCGCCTGTCACCAAAGCGGGCGCGACGGAAAGTGCCCCCGCCGAGATCGCAATCGCAATGTTCCTGAGAATCGAACCGGACATATCGTCAACTCCATCGAGAACTTGCTGCGAAGGTTAGCAGGAAGTCTTTCACGGACCAGCAAATTCGCCTTTCGCGCCATCACGGAACTGCTCGGGAAGCAGCTTTCCGCCGCTATCCTTGACGGAGACAGAAGGGAAATGGCGCGATTTGAGCGATCGACCGCGGAGGAGAATCGATATCCTGACGCCGGATTTCGCACCGATTCGGGAGCGACAGCCCGGCGAAGTAGACGGAAAACTCTTAATTGCGCGGGAAGGATGCTGGAAATGGAACAATTCGAGGCAGAGAATTGTCACTCCCGACATCTGAAGCGAAGCGGGGCAGCAGAACAAGGACAGACAGCATGGAACAGGACTTGAAAGCCAAGATACATGCCCACGACAGGCTGCTGAAGGCCCTCATTACGCTGCTTGCCATCCGCGATCCCGAATTGCTCGCGGAGCTGGACGAGATATTTTCCGCCGAGGCGAGAAACCAGAGCGATCCCGGCGCCAGCGACGCCGCTGTCTGGCAGCATCTGCGTTCCGACCTCAGCATGATTCGCAGCCTGAGCATCGAGGATGACGCCTGCAACGGCCACGGCCAGCATTGAACGGCGTCACCGGGGAACGGTGTGGGCACGGACATGGAGGGTCCGACCCGCTCCGAGGCCGAAACCGGCGAGGAGCAGACCGATGAACGCGATCAGCCCGGCGGCGGCGGTGAAGCCGCCCGTCAGCCCGTGTATGATCCCGATGACGAGCGGGGCGATCGAGGCCAGGAGGTAGCCGACGCACTGCGCCATGCCCGACAGGTGCGCAGCCACCTGGCTGTCGGGAGATCTCAGCACGATCATGGTGATCGCGCTCGCGATGAGTCCACCCTGTCCGACGCCCTGGACGATCGCCAGCGGCCACGCCAGCCACGGGGGAGCGAAGACGAAGCCGATCAGGGCTCCGGCGGCACACGCCGCAAGGAAGACATTGACGCCCCGCTGGTCGCGGCAGCGCATGGCCACGGCAGGGGTCACCAGACACGAAGCCACCTGAACCAGGACATCGGCCGAAACGACGGCACCGGCCGACACCGCGTCGAAGCCGCGTTCGCGCAGGATCGGCGCCAGCCAGCCGAACACGGTGTAGGCGAGCGACGACTGGAGCCCCATGAACAGCGTCACCTGCCAGGCAAGCGGATCCCGCCACAGGCCGACGACATTGACACGCAGCGGCCGTGAGCGCGCACCATGGCCGCTCGCCTGCGGCAGCCATACGGCTGCGGCAATTCCCGCCGGCAACGCCCAAGCGGCGAGTGCGGCAGGCCAGGATCGCCCGAGAAGGTCCTGCAGCGGAACGGTGAGGCCCGCCGCCACGGCGGCTCCCCCGCACAGCGCCATCGTGTAGAGCCCGGTCATCAGCGGCACCCGGTCCGGGAAGTCCCTCTTGACCAGGCCCGGCAGGAGTACGTTGCCGACGGCGATGCACGCGCCGGCCGTCGTCTGCCCGACAAACAGCGGAACCGTGCCGAAGCCGCGGATCGCCGTTCCCAGTGCGAGAACCAGCAGCATCGCCATGAAGGTGCGCTCCGCTCCGATGCGTTGCGCCAGCCACGGTGCGACAGGCGCGAACAGCCCGAGGCAGACGACGGGCAGCGTCACCAGCAGCCCTGCGCCAAAGCCCGAAAGCCCGGTCGACGAAAGTATTTCCGGCAGCAGCACCGACACGCTGGAAAACACCGGCCTGAGGTTGAACGCGATGAGCACCAGGCCCAGCCCCAGCAGCAGGCGCGTGCCGCCGCTTCCGGTCGCCGCTCCACCTGTCTGCCGTTCGCTCTCCATCGGTCGTCCCATCAATCCGTTTCCGCGCCTTTGCCGGCCTGCCCTACCTCGCCGGCATCGGCACGATTGCGAAGGTGAATATCAGCAGTTCGATCGCCACAAGCCAGCTCCCGAGTATGCGCCCGGCAATCGTCAGCCACGGCCGCCTGAACTGCCTGAGCAGGAAAGCCGGCGCCAGCAGGATCCACGCCGCGGCGACAACGCCGCCCAGCGAGAAGGCGTTGAGATCGTAAGCGAATTCCTGAAGCCCTATGAACAGCGCCAGATCGAAGGCGAGCAACACGGCAAGCAGAATGGCGGCGGGGTAACGCAGGCGCTGCGGCAGCCACAACGAGGCCCCGGTCAGGCCGACGGCCACCGGCGTGACGAGATAGATCTGTTCATCGAGCCCGTGGCGAAGGAACACCTTCCACAGCCCCACGAAATCTGCCAGCGAAAGGACGAGCGCCCCGGCGAAGACCGCCGCCACGGCAGCGAACTGCCTGACCGTCCCGAACCCCGCGCAAAGCAGCCCGAGACCGAGTATCGCGAGCGCCACGTCGTAGACGGTGAAGGTGAACAGGAAGCCGAGTTCACCGAAGGCGTAGATGTGCGGCACCGTTTGCGAGACGAGCACCGCCAATGGCGCCGACAGGAACAGCGGGACCGCCATCCGGAGATGGTGGCCATCGGGATCGAGCCAGCGCCGCGGCAATGCCGGCCGGGCCTCGGAACTTGCCTGGCGGAGGTTCGCTCCCGAAGCGTCGCGGGAAGGATTGGGCTTCTTGCGCTTGGAACGGCTGACGGGCATGGCTCAGGCTACTGCCGAAACGAGATAGTAGATACCGCCGAGCAGGATCAGCCCGCCGAGGACGCGCGACACCCGTCCGCCATAGAGGCGGCCGACCAGGAGCCCCACCGCGATGCCGAAGACATGGATCATTCCCGTCGAGACGACAAACCCCACGGAATAGGCGGCCGGATCGGCCGCCAGCGGCAATTCCGCCCCGTGCGCGTAGCCGTGGAAGATCGCGAAGACGGCGACGATGAGAACGGCGAGCCACTCCGGCGCGCGCCACGCTGCGGCGATCGCCCCGCCGAGCACCACGATCGACAGGGCAATGCCGAGCTCGAGACCGGGCACGACGACGCCCGCGATCCCGAGCACCCCGCCGACGCACATGATGAGAGGAAACGTCACCGGCAGCGACCAGACCGGACGGCCACCCATCTGCGCACCCCAAAGTCCGACGGAAAACATCGCGAGGAGATGGTCCGGCCCGGATAGCGGATGCTCGAAGCCGCTGGCGAAACCGCCCATCGGGCCGGTCAGGATGTGCGCCTGCGCGAGGCCCGTGCCGAGCGCCAGGAAGACCGCTCCGAGACTGCTGACGAGACAGGAACGGGTAAGCAGGCCGTCGGGGCGGCGGCTGGCAAGCCTCATGCAGTCACTCGCGAATTGCTCAGGTAGGACGCCGGAAGGGATACCGCGCGCAAGGTCGCGCCGCAATGCGCCACCTTCCGGGTCCCGCCGCCCGGGACCTAGCGGAGGCCGGTTTCCCGGAGCATACCCATGCGCCTGGCGCGGTAGTAGTAGCCGCTACGGTAGTAGGCCGCCGCGCGGCCCGCATCGCCGCGAGCAACGAGATAGGCGCCGCGCAGGTACTTCACCCCGTATTTCAGGTTTGTCTCCGCATCGAGGAGGCCCCGGGCCGGTCCTCGATAGCCCATGGTTCTCGCAGTGGCCGCCTTGATCTGCATCAGACCCCAGTTGCCGCGGTGATGCTTGCCCGGGTCGAAGCGGCTTTCCCGGGCGACGACCCGCCGCACGAGGTCCGCCGGCACGCCGTAGAAGGCCGCGTATTTCTCGATCAGCCGATCGATCTGCGGGTCGGGAACCGAGGACACGAGGGAGACCGCGGGCGCCGTTGCCGCGCCGCCATGCTCCGCCGCCGTGCACCCTCCGACGAGGAGCGAGGAGAGGCAAGCGATGGCGCAGAGGACCTTCGGGAAGACACGCATGCTGCACTCTCCGATCGACGGGTGCGCGCGCCTAGCAGCGGCTGCAGGCGGCAATAAGGCGGCTTCCGGGCAAAGACGCGGTGCAGGACGGAAGGCGAACAAAAGCACGCGGGACTCTTACAAATCGGATTCAATTGAACTACATTCTCCGACTGAACGTTTGACGGTGCCGGCGCGTTCGCGCTGGCGACCGTTTTCTTTTTGTCTTCGGCACATTCGAATAACTGGAAGCTGAAGGTCCGACAGAGGATAGCGAAATGGTTGAAAAGGTGCCCATGACCCAGGGCGGGTTCAAGAAGCTGCAGGAAGAACTGCGCTGGCGCCAGCAGGAAGAGAGGCCGCGCATCATCGATGCGATCTCCGAGGCGCGCTCGCACGGCGACCTCTCGGAGAACGCCGAATATCATGCGGCCAAGGAGGCCCAGAGCCACAACGAAGGTCGCATCGCCGAAGTCGAGGACCTTATTGCGCGCGCCGAGGTGATCGACGTCTCGAAGATGTCGGGCGACACGATCAAGTTCGGCGCGACCGTCAAGCTCGTGGACGAGGACACCGAGGAAGAGAGGACCTACCAGATCGTCGGCGACCAGGAAGCCGACGTGAAGCAGGGCCGCATCTCGATCTCCTCGCCGATCGCGCGGGCGATGATCGGCAAGGCCGTAGGAGATTCGATCGAGGTGGTCGCGCCGGGCGGCTCGAAGGCCTACGAGATCCTCGCCGTAAACTGGGGGTAGTCGCGCATGTCCTCGGCAGGGCCGATCAAGGACATCGACGTCATCGCCCCCCATTTCAAGAAGCGCCTCTCCGGCGTTACATCGACGGTGGTGCAGCTCGTTCCGGCGCAGCGTGCGCTCGGGGCACGACTGGCGGTGTTCGGGCCGGGTCTGCCGGCCGATTTCCCGCACATGCGCTGGTGGCAGCTCGCGGGCCTGTGGCAGAGGCCCGCCCCCGGGAGGAGCCGTGTCTGGCACGCCCGCCGCAATGTCGAGATGCTGGCCGGCATCCTGCTGCGCGACGTGCTGCGCATGCCTCTCCGTCTGCTGTTCACCTCCGCCGCCCAGCGCCGCCACAAGCCCTTCACCCGGTGGATGATCGCCCGGATGGATCGCGTCGTGGCGACGAGCCGCCGGTCCGGCTCGTACCTCGACGTGCCCCACGAGGTTGTGATGCACGGCATCGACACCGCAGCATTCCGGGCCGATGCCGATGACGTCTCCGGGGCGGAAGCCGGCGGCGACCGTTTCGTGGTCGGCTGCACCGGGCGGGTACGCCACCAGAAGGGCACGGACCTCTTCGTCCAGGCGATGATCGACCTGCTCCCCGGATACCCGGCATGGACGGCGGTCGTCACGGGCCGGGTCACGGCCGAGCACCGCGCGTTTGCCGAGGACCTCGTCCGGCGCATCCGGAAGGCCGGACTTGAGGAGCGGGTCCGCTTCCTCGGCGAAGTCGACGATATCCGCGCCTGGTATCGCCGGATGACGCTCTTCGTCGCGCCTTCGCGCAACGAAGGCTTCGGCCTGACGCCGCTCGAGGCGATGGCCTCCGGCACCGCCGTCGTCGCCTCCGACGCCGGAGCCTACGCTGAAATGATCATTGAGGGAGAGACGGGATCGGTCGTTCCCGCAGCCGATGGCGGAATGCTGACGCAAGCCGTCCGCAAGTATCTCGCCGACCCCGATCTCGCGAAGCGCCACGGAAAGGCAGCCGCCGAACACGTGCGGCGGTCTTTCGCCCTGGAGCGCGAAGCCGACGCCCTGGTATCGATCTATCGCGAGCTCGCAGGCATGCCGCCCGACGCGGAGAAACGGTCTTGAGCGCTTCGAAGGCGATAATCGTCGCCCGCGACAACAAGTACGGCCTGACGACCGACGCGGAGATCCTCAGGAACGCGCTTGAGGCCTGTTCGGTCGAGGTATCCGTCGAACTGCCGGGAAGCCGCAGGCTGCGCGATCGGCTTTTCCGGCGTTGCCATGCGGATTTCGTCTTTCATCTGGAACGCGTCTTTCCCGCATGGCTGTCCGCCGGCAGACGAAACTTCCTTCTCCCCAATCAGGAGCGCTTTCCCGACCGGCACATACACCGTCTGAAAAAAATCGATGTCGTGCTCGCCAAGACCCGCCATGCCGAGGAAATATTCCGGAAACTCGGCAGCAGGACCCTCTACGTCGGATTTGCCTCGCCTGACCGGTATCTGCCCCGGGTGGAAAAGGACTGGAACCGCTTTCTCCATGTGGCAGGAGCAAGCACGCTCAAGGGAACGGAAGACATAGTTGCGGTCTGGGCCGAGCATCCCGACTGGCCCGAACTCGTACTTGTCCAGAAGGCCGCGAACGCGCCGCGCTCGACGCCGGCCAATGTCCGGCTCGTCTCGGGACGTCTGGGCGACGAGGAGTTGCGCCGCTTGCAGAATGATTGCGGAGTGCACCTGTGCCCCTCGCGCTCGGAAGGCTGGGGGCACTACATTCTCGAGGGAATGAGTTGTGCCGCGCTCGTTGTGACGTCGGATGCCCCGCCAATGAATGAACATGTCGATTCCGCCAACGGCCGGCTGGTCAAATGGAGCCGTTTCGAACCACGGCATCAGGGCTTCTGCTACTTCGTGGACAGGACCGCGCTTGCCGAATGCATTGAATCGCTCATAAGGATGCCAGCTCACGAAAAGCGCGCCATCGGCAGGCGGGCGCGAGAAGCGGCAATCGTGCTTCCTTCGAAATTCGCCCACCGGCTTGGCAATGCGTGCCGTCTCTGACAATCAGGCCAGGCCACGGATCCTGCACCTCAGTTCGGAACGCGGGTGGCGGGGCGGCGAAATCCAGCTCGACCTCCTGCTGCAGGGGCTGGCTCGCACCGCGGACAACACCCTTTTCGCATGCCGCTCCTCCGAGCTGGCCGAACGATGCGACGCCGCAGAAAAGATCATCCTGAACGGAATGGGATTTCTCCGGTTTCGTGACATGTTGACCTTGAGAGGTTGCATGCGCACAGGCGCGCCGCCCATCCTGCATGCCCATTCGGGCAAGGCGCTGGAGACGGCCCTGCTTGCGCGAGCGGGTACCGGCGCCCGGATCGTCGTATCAAGGCGGACCGCCTACCCCGTGAGGTCGGGCTGGAAGTACAGAATGGCCGATCAGGTGATTGCCGTGTCGGAGGCGGCGCGAAGGGAGTTGCTCAAGCGCGGCGTCCTTCCTGAGAGGATTCATGTCGTGCCGGATGCCGTCGACGCGGCGAGAATTCCCGACGATCTCCCGGCCGAAAGCAGGGGCTCCACCAAGCGCACGGCGGTTCTCTGCGCAGCCGCCTTCGCCGCCGAGAAAGACCACGCCATGCTTCTGAGGGCATGGAAGAAGGTGGAGGCGCGCTGCGAGGCCGAACTGCTTCTTGCCGGGGATGGCCCGCTGAAGGGCGTTGCCGAGGAGCAGGCAGGACGTCTGGGGCTGAGGTCAGTCCGCTTTCTGGGATGGCAAGCCGACATTGCCGGGTTGATCGCCACGACCGACCTCGCCGTCCTCCCCTCCAGGAACGAGGGGCTTTCATCATTTCTGTGCGAGGCACAATGGTGCGGCAAGGCCCTCGTCGCCACCGACGCGGGGGGAATATCCGACGTGGTCGCGCACGGGGAGACGGGACTGCTTTCGCCGGTCGGCGACGCCGACGCTCTGGCGGAAAACCTGGTCCGCCTGATCGAGGATCCTTTACTGAGAGCGGCCTTTGGCCGGGAGGGCATGGGACGGGCACGCCGCAAATATGCCCTGGAAGCCGTGGTCGAGGCGCATCTCGGCATCTATCGCAGCTTGCTATCGCGATGACGACGACGATCCGATCGTGCGCAACCAGAACTTGGCTTCGGACTGAAAGGCATATTGTGCGCTCAATGCGGCATGGACGAAGCCCGCGCGACCGCAAAGGAAATAGCGCTTCAGCACGTAGAGTTTCAGGAAGTAGCCGATTGGCCGGCTCACGATGCGCAAGGCGCTCGGGCGCCGGGCTTGCCGAACAAATTCCTCCGACTTGAGTGTCGTGTAGTTGTTCTGCTTTGCAAGCTTGTCTTCCATGCTTTCCCTGTGATCATGCCAGATCCAGCCGCCCGGAAGCTTCCGGGTCGTCCCCTGCACGATGAGCGACTCGTGGATGACCCGATCCTGCGAATAATGCGCCCGACCGCGCCTGACCATGCGTACGATCTGCTGGTGTGCGACGAACCGCGGGGCGAAACCGTAGCCGAGTATCCATTCCCGCAGCGCGATCCGGAAGGCATCGCAGGCCGGATCAGGTTGGGCAGCAGCCGTGGAAATCGCATCCGCGATTCCTTCATCGAGCCGTTCGTCCGCATCGAGGTTGATGCACCATTCCTCGCGGCACTGGTCCAGCGCGAACTGCTTCTGCGCCGCGTAGCCCGACCATGATTTCTCGAAGAGCCGGACAGGAAAGCCGCGCGCCGCGAAGTCGCGGATGATGTCGAGTGTCCCGTCGGTGGATCCGGAATCGACGACGACCACGTCCCGGCAGAAGCCGACGCTCTCGAGACAGGCCGCAATGCACTCCTTCTCGTCCTGGCAGATGATATAGGCCGATACGGGAGCTCGCTGGTGTGTCATCTTCTCGCATGGCGCCGGCACCCTGCTTTGCCCGGGGGGCTTCGCACCCGTCAAATCTCCACCAGCCCGGCATCCTTGACCTGCCGGATCGTGAGCATGGTGCGGACGGTGTCGACGTTTTCTGTGGCCGTGAGTTCCTCGATGACGAAATCCTGGAACTGGGTGAGGTTTCCGGCCACGCAGTGCAGCAGGAAATCCGTCTCGCCGGAGACCATCCACGCCTCGCGAACCAGCGGCCAGGCCTCGGTGCGCGCAGCGAAGGACTTCAGGTTCGCGTCCGACTGGTGCTGCAGCCCCACGAGACAGAAGGCGACGAGATCGTAGCCCAGCGACGGCGCATCCAGCATCGCGCGGTAGCCCCGGATGATGCCGGCCTCCTCCAGCTTGCGCACGCGCCTGAGGCAGGGAGGTGCCGAAATGCCGACCCGCTCGGAAAGCTCGACGTTCGTGATGCGCCCTTCCCGCTGCAGTTCCCTCAGTATCTTCATGTCTATCGAATCGAGTTCGGCGCGAAGCACCATGGCAAGAGTCCCTCCGGAAGCCGTCGAGCGCGATATTGCGTGATCCGCCGGTTGCTGCGCAAGGAAATTGCGCGGTCGGGTTCGAAAATGCCTGTACTTTCCACCGTGTGCCGTGATTAAGCGCGCTGGCATCTTGAAAGCGGGGCGAGACGAACCATAAATGGGGACCGTCGACGTGACGGCGAGCGGCGAGCATCTGCGCATGTCCGCGTGCGGGCCTCACGGGAGCGGTCCGGATGCCGGCCGCCAGGGCGGCGATGCGATACCGCGCAGTTGGGGAAACCGAAATGACCACTCGTCACGTGCCCGTTCTGATCATCGGTTCCGGTCCGGCCGGCTACACCGCCGCGATCTATGCCGCGCGAGCAATGCTGAAGCCGGTCCTGATCGCCGGCCTGGAACAGGGCGGCCAGCTGATGATCACGACCGACGTCGAGAACTACCCCGGCTACGCCGATCCCGTGCAGGGACCCTGGATGATGGAGCAGATGCTGAAGCAGGCGGAGAATGTCGGCGCGGAGATCGTCAACGACCTCGTCACAGAGGTGGACGTATCGACGCGGCCCTTCCACGTGACGACCGATTCCGGCACCGAATACTCCGCCGATGCGCTCGTCGTGGCGACGGGCGCCAAGGCCAAATGGCTCGGCATCGAGACGGAAGAGACCTTCATGGGCTTCGGCGTCTCGGCCTGCGCCACCTGCGACGGCTTCTTCTATCGCGGCAAGGACGTGATCGTCGTCGGCGGCGGCAACACCGCCGTCGAGGAGGCGCTCTACCTTGCCAACATCGCCCGTTCGGTGACGCTGGTGCATCGCCGCGACTCCCTGCGCGCCGAACGCATCCTGCAGGAAAGGCTCTTCGACCGCGAGAACGTCACGGTGGTGTGGGACAGCGTCGTCGACGAGATCACCGGCACGCCGGCCAGGCCGCCGATGCCTCCATCCGTCACCGGCATCAGGCTGAAGAACGTCAAGACGGGCTCGGTGACAGACCACCCGGCCGACGGCGTGTTCGTCGCGATCGGCCATGCGCCGGCGGTGGACCTCTTCGCCGGCAAGCTCAAGCAGAAGCCGAACGGCTACCTGTGGACAGCCGCCGACTCCACGGCTACCGACGTGCCGGGCGTCTTCGCTGCGGGAGACGTGACGGACGACATCTATCGCCAGGCGGTGACCGCCGCCGGCATGGGCTGCATGGCGGCACTGGAAGCCGAGAAATTCCTGGCCGCCCAGCTACACGTTGCGGAGGCCGCCGAGTAGCGATACCGGCGCACCGTCTGGAAATGGACGCGAACGGCCCCAAGGGGAACGGGGCCGTCATCACTGGGGTTATTCATGCCGCCACTTGACTGGGACAAGCTGCGGATCTTCCACGCGGCTGCCGAAGCGGGGTCGTTCACGCACGCCGCAGAGATGCTCCACCTGTCGCAATCCGCGATAAGCAGACAGGTCAGCGCGCTGGAGATGGAGATCGGCGTCAAGCTCTTCCACCGCCATGCGCGGGGCCTGATCCTGACCGAACAGGGCGAACTGCTCTACCGCACCGCCCATGAGGTGCTGCTCAAGCTCGAATCCGTCAAGATGCAGCTGACGGAAACGACCGAGCGGCCGAGCGGCAAGTTGCGGGTGACGACGACGGTCGGTCTCGGCCAGGCGTGGCTGACTGCGAAGCTGCAGGAGTTCATGGCCCTCTATCCCGACCTCCACATGCAACTGCTTCTCGACAACGAGGAACTCGACGTCAACATGCGCCATGCGGACTGCGCCCTGAGGCTTCGCCAGCCGCAGCAGCCGGATCTGATCCAGCGCAAGCTGTTCACCGTCCACATGCACATCTACGCCGCTCCCTCCTACATCAACCGCTACGGAGAGCCGCAATCGCTGCAGGAACTCGACAACCACAGGATCATCACCTTCGGCGAGCCGGCTCCCGCTTACCTGCTCGACGTCAACTGGCTCGAGATTGCCGGACGATCGCCAGACAATCCGCGACCTTCGCACCTGCAGATCAACTCCCTGACGTCCATCCGCCGCGCCACCATGCTCGGCATGGGCATATCCGCCCTGCCCGACTACATGGCAAGCAACGATGGCAATCTCATCCAGTTGCCGATCGACGCCGAACTTCCGTCTTTCGACACGTATTTCTGCTATCCCGTCGAAATGAAGAACGCGGCGAAGCTAAAGGCATTTCGCGACTTCCTAATTTCGAAGGCGCGCACATGGGATTACTGACCGTTTTTCAGGCAGTTGACGGGGAACTGCTTACGGCATGCGCGATCTGCATGGCTGACATGCACCCCCGACACTTGAAAGCTGCCCAATATCGCATCATATCGCTCACAGCTGATGCAACCTGACGGTCATTCCTCCCAGTACCGTCGCAGCAGCTGTTCCCCTCTGGAGGTTTTCAAACCTTCACAACTAACAGGGCCCAAGAGAAATCTTGAGGCCCTTTTTTTTGCCTTGTGCCGCGCTCGCCTTCGCTGCACGCCCTTCCCCGGGGCCGGCCGAGGACCGCGCCGGCCGGGGCATGGGCCGGATGAACACGGCGGGCGCGGCGGATCCTGTTCGAAGTTGTGGGTTTTGCCCAAGCAACGGGCGCACGCCCGCTTCATCGATGCTAGAAGCCATTGAGGCGTCGCGGCCTGCTCAGGTGACTGCGGCCGGGAACCGCCACAAGGGTATTTCAATGCAAGTCGACATCGACATGGGCACCACGTCCGACGGGACATCGGCCATGCTCGATCTGGAGGAACTGCTCGCCACGCGTCTCCTCGTGCAGGGCAATTCAGGCTCTGGCAAGTCGCATCTCCTGAGGCGCCTGATCGAGCAGAGCGCGCCATGGGTCCAGCAATGCATCATCGATCCGGAGGGCGATTTCGTCACCCTCGCCGACCGCTTCGGCCACGTGGTGGTCGATGCCGCCCGCTCTGAAGCTGAACTTGCCGGCATCGCGGCTCGCGTGCGCCAGCACCGGATCTCCGCCGTCCTCAGCCTTGAGGGGCTGGAGATCGACCAGCAGATGCGGGCGGCGGCCGCTTTTCTGAACGGATTGTTCGACGCCGACCGCGATCACTGGTTTCCGGTTCTGGTCGTCGTCGACGAGGCTCAGATGTTCGCCCCGACGGCCGGCGGAGAGGTCTCCGACGATGCCCGCAAGCTTTCGCTCGGCGCCATGACCAACCTGATGTGCCGCGGCCGCAAGCGCGGGCTGGCGGGCGTCATCGCCACGCAGCGTCTCGCCAAGCTCGCCAAGAACGTCGCCGCCGAAGCCTCGAACTTCCTGATGGGCCGGACCTTTCTCGACATCGACATGGCTCGCGCGGCCGACCTCCTCGGCATGGATCGCCGGCAGGCGGAGATGTTCCGCGACCTCGCCCGCGGAAACTTCGTCGCCCTCGGGCCCGCCCTTTCGCGGCGTCCGATGAAGGTGGCCATCGGCGACGTGGAGACAAGCGCGCGGTCGACGAGCCCGAAGCTCACGCCGCTGCCAGAGGCGCCGGAAGATGCCCACGAGATCATCTTCGCCCCGGCACTCGATGAGGCCGCGCCACCTGTCCGCCGCCGCTCTCCGCCCCCTCCCCGCCCGACGACCGACATCCTGGCCGAACTCGGACGGACCGCGCCGCAGGCGCAGGCGCCCGAGCCGGCGGAGCCCGCAATGGACCCGGCCGAACGCGAGGCGCGGATCGAGGCCGTGCTGTCCGAGATGCTTGCCGACCCGGAGGCCTCCTTCCGTACGGACGCTGTCCTTTACCAGGATTTCCTCGTGCGCTGCCGCATGAAGCGCCTTCCCGGCGCGATGCCCGCGATGCACGCCTTCCGGCACCGCCTGGCAGTCGCCCGTTCGGGTGTGGACGAGGAAACGGCGGAAAGCCCGGAATGGCAAGCCGCCGTCACGCTGTCCCGCAATCTGCCCGACGACATGCAAGGGGTCTTTCTTGCCCTTGCCAGGGCCGCGATTACCGGCGAGGCCTGCCCCGGCGATGCCACCCTGGCACGCCTCTACGGGACCCATTCGCAGCGCCGTGCGCGCAAGCTGCTCGACTATTTCGAAGAGCGTGGCCTGATCGTCATGCGCACGGACTTCGGCGGCTATCGCATCGCAGCCTTCCCCGACATCGAACGCGAGACGCAGCCGGGTCGCGCGGATGCGCCGGATGCAAACGCCGAGACACGCTCGGCCGCCGAGTGAGGCGAACGCTCCAGGCAACTGGAGCGATTCACGAAAGTGCCGTTTGCCGAGGCCCGGAAACCTAGCTGCAGTTTCCGCAGAACCGCTGGATGCGGATGCAAGCCTCTTCGAGCGCCGATTCGGAAGTGGCGTAGGAGATGCGGAAATTCGGCCCGAGGCCGAAAGCCGAGCCGTGGACGACCGCCACGCCCTCTGCTTCGAGAAGCTCCGTGACGAAATCCTCGTCCGTCTCGATGACCTTGCCAGACGGCGTCTTCCTGCCGATCAGGCCAGCGCAGGACGGATATACGTAGAACGCACCCTCCGGCGTCGGGCAGCTCAGCCCCTCGGCCTGGTTGAGCATGGAGACGACGAGATCGCGACGGCGCTGGAAGATGAGCTTGTTGCGCGGGATGAAGTCCTGCGGCCCGTCGAGCGCCTCCACGGCCGCCCACTGGGCGATCGAACAGGCACCCGAGGTCTGCTGCCCCTGGATCATGTCCATCGCCTTGACGAGTTGCTGCGGACCGCCGGCATAGCCGATGCGCCAGCCCGTCATCGCATAGGCCTTCGATACGCCGTTCATCGTAAGCGTCCGCTCGTAGAGGGCCGGCTCGATCTGGGCAGGCGTGGTGAAGGTGAAGTCCCCGTAAACGAGATGCTCGTACATGTCGTCGGTGAGACACCATACGTGCTCGTGACGCATCAGCACGTCGGTGATCGACTTCAGCTCGTCGGCGCTGTAGGCCGCACCCGACGGGTTCGAGGGGGAATTGAAGATGATCCACTTCGTCCGCTCGGTGATGGCTGCGTCCAGGTCCTCCGCCTTCAGCTTGAAGTCGTTTTCGATCGTGGTGTCGACGAAGACCGGCGTGCCCCCGCAGATCGCAACCATCTCGGGATAGCTGACCCAGTAGGGAGCCGGAATGACGACCTCGTCGCCCGCGTTGATCGTCGCCATCAAGGCATTGAAGAGAATCTGCTTTCCACCCGTGCCGACGATGGTCTGCGCCGGTGCGTAGTCGAGGCAGTTCTCGCGCCTGAACTTCTTGGAGATCGCCTCGCGCAGTTCAGGAATGCCGGAAACCGGCGTGTACTTCGTCTCGCCGCGCCTGATCGCGGCGATCGCCGCTTCCTTGATGTTGTCTGGCGTGTCGAAGTCCGGCTCGCCGGCGCCGAGGCCGATGACATCGCGCCCCTGGGCCTTCAGTTCCCTGGCCTTCTGGCTGACGGCGATGGTCGCGGAGGGTTTCACGCGGGAAAGGGCGTCGGCGAGAAAGGCCATGCTGGCAAGCTCCGGTTCGGTTGTCTCGGGCAGCGGCCGCCGTCGCGCTGCGGCGCGGAGCGGACCCTGCAGAGGCGCTGTATGTCGGAACCGGGCTGCAAGTGCAAGACCGCGCGGGCCGCGGGCCCTCGACTTAGAAAAGGATTAACTCGTTTAACCTATGATACACGGACTGGATCGAACAAACGCGATGGTGGAAGGGGATGGCCTCCAAAGGCGATTATCCCGAGCTCATGCAGGAAGAGGATGGCAGCCACACGGCGGTCTACGGCCCTTTCCTGCTCCGCAGCGCATTCCAGCCGATCTATAGCCAGTCCCCCCAGGGCACGCTGAAGCTCGAGGCCTACGAGGCGCTGATCCGCCCCTCGAAGGGCGAGGAACTTGTGCCGCCGTCGCAGTTCTTCACCATGGTGGAACCGGGCGACGGCACCCATGTCGAGCGGCTTTGCCGTCGCCTGCACGTCCTCAACGCTGCCCGGATGGAGATCGGCCCGGCCCTTCTCTTCCTGAATTTCGACCCCGCCTCCTTCACCGACTACGCCGCCGCGCTGCACGAGATCGACGACTTCACGCGCTTTGTCCGAACGGCGGGCCTGTCGACCGCCCAGATCGTCTGCGAAATCATCGAGACCGAGGCGACATCGCGCCACTTGCTGCGATCGCTCACCGACATCCTCAGGGAAAACAACCTCAAGATCGCAATCGACGACTACGGAGCGGACGAATCCGACTTCGACCGGCTGGTCAGCGTCAGGCCGGACATCGTCAAGTTCGACGGTCATTGGGTGAACCGTTTCATGGAGACCTCGGAAGGGTTCTCCCTGCTCAAGGTCATGGTGCAGCAATTCCGCGAACGCGGCATCCAGACGCTGTTCGAGGGCCTCGAGGAGCATTGGCAGATTTCCGTGTGTCGCGATCTCGGCGTACGGCTGCTGCAGGGCTTTGCCCTGGCCAGGCCGAGACTGGCCCCCGGCGAGCCGGAGGTCGTCCTCATCGAAGAGGTGCCCCTTGGCGCAGCCGAAGCGGAAAGCCACTCCGCCGCGGATGCGTCGGAGGCCAATGGGGCGCGAAATACGCCGCGCGGCGTGCCGCGACGGGCTGTCTTCGGCAAGCGCGGGCTCTAGTTCTTCCGGCGACGGGGCGGCATCCCGGCACCCTTTCCCCGGGACGACGGAGACGGAGACACTTGAAAATCGCGATGAAGCTTGCAGCCGCCCTCTGCGTCCTTCTGGTGCTGGCCGGCCTCTTTTTCGTTCTTTACGGGCGCGCGCGTACCTGGGCGCTGCTTACCGGGCCGAACGACCCGGGGCGCTACGACTTTTCGCAGGAGAGGCGGCGGCAAACCGGCAACGACGCGCTCGCATGCTCGCCCAACCTCTGCAGGACCGCGGACTGGACGCTTCCCGTCTACGCCGTGCCGCCGGCAAGGCTCGTGGCGGATCTCGCACGGCGGCTGGAGCGGATCGATCCCCGCGCCAGACGCGTCGATGACGGAAAAGTCCCCGCCTACGCACGCTACCTCACCTTCTCCCCTGTCATGCGCTTCCCCGACGCGATCGACATCCTCGCGATGCGCCTGCCAAACGGGACGACCGGCCTCAGCGTCTACTCTCGCGCGAAGCTCGGGTCCAAGGACTTCGGCAAGAACCGCGAGCATATCAGAAAGCTCATGGACGGCTTCCGGCCCTAGCGGTGCGAGCCTCACAGATGGTACCATCTGCCGGGAAAAATCGCCTTACCGGATCAATGGCTTGTGGGCCGACCTTTCCAGACGGACGGGTGCCGTCTGTTTGGGTCAGACCACTTCTTCCCCCTGCATTGGCCGCGGTCAGCCTGCGGGAACGCCTGCTTGCCGGAAGATCCGGCAGCTGCTACGGCCCGCCGGGCCCGATTGCGGGGAGGACAAAGAGAGGACGAACCTGCCATGCGCCGCGCGAGCGCCAACCTGCTGTTGCTGCTCGCCGGCGCCATCTGGGGGATGGGCTTCGTCGCGCAGTCCGAGGCCATGGATTCCATCGGCCCGCTGCTCTTCATCGCCATGCGCTTCCTGCTGGCGGCGACCGCCGTTGCACCCTTCGCCTGGCGCGAACGAAAGCGCGCCAGCGAGCCGCTGCCACCTGCGACGATCGGGGGCTTCGTGGCCTGCGGCCTCGCTCTCTTCGTCGGAATGGCGGCCCAGCAGGTGGGGCTGCTCACGACGAGCGTGACGAATTCAGGTTTCCTGACGGGTCTCTACGTCATCTTCACGCCGCTGCTGGCCGTTATCTGGACGCGCCGCCGGCCGCATCCGGTCATCTGGCCAGCGGCCGCCTCGGCCCTTGCAGGGATATGGCTGCTGAGCGGCGGGGCACTCGTTTCGCTCCACGCCGGCGACCTCCTGACGATTTCGTGCGCGCTCGTCTTCGCAGTTCAGGTGACGCTGGTCGGCATATACGCACCGCGGAGCGGGCGTCCCCTCGCCCTGTCGCTGGTGCAGTTCGCCGTATGCGCGGCCCTGGGCTTCCTGGCTGCCGCCCTTGCGGAACCGATCGACCCGGCGGCGATCGGGTTGGCACTGCCACAAATCCTCTATGCGGGAATCTTCGCCAGCGGGATTGCCTTCAGCCTCCAGGTCATCGGCCAGCGCTACACGACCGCTTCCCAGGCAGCGATCTTTCTTTCCACGGAGGCCCTGTTCGCCGCGCTGTTCGGCGTGCTCTTCCTCGGCGAAAACCTGGCAGCCGGCCGCCTGCTCGGCTGCGTCTTCATCTTTGCCTCGATCCTCGCGGTCGAGGTCGTGCCCGCCCTGAGAATTGGCCGCGCCGCAGCGGATACACGTTGAAAGTTCAGCCGGTTCGCCACGGCGGCGGGCAATTTGTCGCATTTTCCCCGCTGACCGCGCGAGTCAGTATCGACATAAGCGTGCTCTTTTTCGCCTTCGATAAAAAGTTTTGCTTGCCAACTCCTTCCAAACCCATCAGTGTTTCCGCGTTCGGGCAACTTGCGAACACGGGAAGACCATAAACTTTGCGAGCCGGAGACGCACAATATTCCGGGCGGTCGGATGGTGGGCATGAGGGTTTCTTCATGCTGCTGAAGCTCTGCAACGAGGCAAACCGCGATAATCAGGACCCTTTCCTCAAAATTCGACAACTGCCTGCCTCAATGCCCGCTTCCCTGCGGGTACGGATTGGAATGCCGCTTCGACTGAAAGACCAAGAGCGGCGAGAAAAGGACCTGACAGCATGGCCGAGACTGGTACCGTTAAATTCTTCAACACCGACAAGGGCTTCGGTTTCATAAAGCCGGACAAGGGCGGCGCGGACATCTTCGTCCACATTTCCGCCGTGCAGGCCTCTGGCCTGACGGAACTGGCAGAAAACCAGAAAGTCACTTTCGACACCGAGCCGGATCGTCGCGGCAAGGGTCCGAAGGCGGTGAACCTTTCGGTCGCCGACTAGGCCTTGCCGGCTGAGCCGGCACGGAAAGAGACCACCTGACAGGAAAATTGAAGCCCGGCCGCAGCCGGGCTTCATCTTTTTTGAACATCCCGCCGATTTGGCCACGTGTTTGCCATCTGGACGTCCGTATATCGTTCAGCCTGCGTTCAGGCAGGAAAGGATATCGAGATACCCATTGCAGGGGCGCGGTTGCCCTCGCAGCTTGGTTTTCCGTTCTGAAGAAGGAAGCGGATCAATGAAGACTTTTGCTAAGGCGCTCGTCCTGTCCGCCGCCGTGGCAGCGACCGCAGTCGTCCCCCTGGCCACTGCGCAGGCCCGCGACTGGCACCACCACCATCGTCACAATGGCAACGCCGTTGCCCTGGGCGTGCTCGGCCTCGCGACCGGCGCCATCATCGGCGGCGCAATCGCGAGCGACCCCGGCCCGCGCTACTATGTCGACCCGCCGGTCGGCTACTATCCCCCGCCGCCCCCGCGCGTCGTCTATCGCACCTACGAGCCCGCGCCGGTCTATGCCGGTGGCCTTCGCCCCTGGACGGGACCGTGGTACCGCTACTGTTCGAGCCGGTACCGCAGCTTCGACCCCCGGTCGGGGACGTTCGTGGGATATGACGGTCGCTCGCACTTCTGCGTCGCCGACTGATCTTCGGGCCGCCCCGGCTTCGGGGCGGTCTCGTCTCACATGCCCTTCAGGAACGGGTTCGTCCGGCGCTCCTCTCCGATCCGCCCGCCCGGGCCGTGACCGCAGATGAAGCCGACATCGTCTCCCAGTGGCAGCACCTTGTCGCGGATGGAAGCGAGCAGCTGCTCGTGGTTTCCACCCGGAAGGTCCGTCCGCCCGATCGACCCGCTGAAGAGAACGTCGCCCAGATGGGCGATGTTCTCCGCCCGGTTGAAATAGATCACGTGCCCCGGCGCATGGCCCGGCGTGTGGAATACCTGGAACTCGTGCTCGCCGAAGGAAACGCTGTCCCCTTCCGAAAGCCACCGGTCCGGCGTCACGTTCTTCACCGGCCCGTCCAGTCCGAACATGCGCGCCTGGTCCTCGAGTCCGGCAAGAAGCCTCGCATCGTCCTTGTGCGGCCCGACGATGTCGACGCCGAGTTCCGCCTTGAGGTCGACCGCTCCGCCGGCATGATCGATATGGCCGTGCGTCAGCCATATCGCTTCGATCGTCAGGCCGTTTTCCCGGAGCACCTGCGTGATCACCTCGACGTCTCCGCCGGGGTCGACGACCACGCCGCGCTTCGTCTCCGGATCGAAGAGAACGGTGCAATTCTGCTGAAACGGGGTCACCGGGATGATCCCGGCCTGCAGCTTGGCCATCGTGGACTCCAGTCTCTTATCGTCGATTTTGCCGGAAACTGCCTTTTTTCGCCCGCCGAGTCACCCCCATGCCGGACGGGTCGCTTCAGAGCGGCAGGGCCGCGCGCTCCTTCAGCGTGTCGAGAACGATTGCCGTCTTGACGTGCTGCACCGATTCATGCGGAAGGAGCACTTCGTTCACAAAGGACGAGAGCCCCTTCAGGTCCGCCGTCACCACCTTGATGATATAGTCCATCTCGCCGGTCAGTGCGTAGGCTTCGAGCACCTCCGGCAGATCGCCCACGAGCCGCGCGAAGCGCCGGGCGTTGTCGCGATTGTGCGTGGCGAGCGTCACGGTGATGATATTGACGATCCCGACATGCAGCTTCTCCCGATCGAGGTCTGCCCGGTACGCCTTGATGATTCCGGCCTGCTCGAGGCGCATCCGGCGACGCGAGCACTGCGAAGCCGAAAGGTTGACCCGTTCCGAAAGTTCGTTGTTGGTCAGCCGGGCGTCTTCCTGAAGAAGGCGCAGCAGCTTGCGGTCGAATTGGTCGATCTGCGTGGCCATTGCGCGATCCTGCCTTCCAGCGCGAGAAGAACGCGCATTCTGTAGCTGGATCGCGTGACGCGCAAGATGCCGGTGACCTGCCCCGACGCCGGCTCCCCCGTCCGGAAAGCGGCCGGGAGCCGGCCGCACTGCGGGGACCCGCCGGCTACTCGGCTGCCAACCGGTGCGGCTGCACCTCGCTCGAATAGTCGTTCATCAGGTTCGTGGTGATTTCGCCCGGCGTGAACCGATAGGGTCCCACCTCCGAAACAGGCGTGACTTCGGCGGCGGTCCCGCACAGGAAGCATTCCTCGAAGCCTTCCATTTCCTCAGGCATGATCACGCGCTCGACCACTTCGTAGCCGCGACGATGTGCAAGCTCCATCACCGTGCGGCGCGTAATGCCGTCCAGGAAACAGTCGGGGATCGGCGTGTGCAGCCTCCCTTCCTTGACGAAGAAGACGTTGGCGCCGGTCGCTTCCGCCACCTGGCCGCGCCAGTCGAGCATCAGGGCGTCGGCATAGCCCTTGGCTTCCGCCGCGTGCTTGGAGATCGTGCAGATCATGTACAGGCCCGATGCCTTCGACTTCGAGGGCGCCGTGCGCGGGTCCGGGCGGCGGTATTCGGCGATGTCCAGGCGGATGCCCTTCAGCCGTTCCTCGGGCTTGAAGTAGCTCGGCCACTGCCAGATCGCGATCGCGCAGTTGATGCGGTTTTTCTGGGCCGACACGCCCATCATCTCGCTGCCGCGCCAGGCGATCGGACGCACATAGGCATCCTCGAAGCCCTGTCGCTTCAGGAGCTGGTTGCAGGCGTCGTTGATTTCCTCGACCGAGAACGGGATCTCGAAGCCGAGGATCCCCGCCGAACGATGCAGCCGCTCGGTGTGCTCGTTGAGCTTGAAGATCTCGCCGCCGTAGGCCCGCTCGCCCTCGAACACCGCGCTCGCATAGTGCAGCCCGTGGGTCAGCACGTGGATCTTCGCGTCCTTCCAGTCGACGAATTCGCCGTTGAACCAGATTTCGCCGTCGAGTTGATCGAAAGGAACGGATGCCATCTCATTTACCTCCGGCGCGAGCGCCTCTTTGTGTTTCGTCTGATCCGGCACGTGTTGCGGACGGTCTGTGTTGCGCACGGCGCGCACGGCCATCTTCCGGAAACTGCCCGGCCAATGGGTCAAATGATGGACAGGGACGGCAATTCGCCCCTGCATTTGACTTCCGGTCCCCGGCAGGCTTTGGACGCTAGCAATTTCGACAAAATATGTCAACATAGCTGACATATTTGAAAGGAACGGTCGCAGGCATGGAATCCAAGACAACAAAAGAACGGCAGTCGGAAGTGGTCACCGGCCCGATGACGATCGATACGGGGATCGATTTCGACATCATCGAACTCCTCTTCTTCGCCTATCGCGACTTCACTTCCGACCCCGACGTGATGCTCGCGGGCCTGGGATTCGGGCGCGCCCATCACCGTGTCGTCCATTTCGTCAACCGCCAGCCCGGCATGACGGTGGCCGACCTCCTCGACACGCTGAAGATCACCAAGCAAAGCCTCGCGCGCGTCCTCAAGCAGCTGGTCGACGCCGGTTATGTCCACCAGGTGACCGGACCTCAGGATCGCCGCCAGCGCAGGCTTTACCCCACCCGGCGCGGCCGCGAGCTGGCGCTTGCGCTCGCCACCCCCCAGTCGCGTCGGATTGCCCGCGCTCTCGCCCGCAGCGGGCCCGATTCGCGCGAGACCGTCGAGACATTCTTGCGGGGCATGATCGATCCGCAATAAGCTGAAGCGCAGAAAGACAAAATTGCGGGAAGAATGCGCATCCAAGGGAGACAAGCATGAACACCCCGGACAATTCCGCCAGCCCGTCGGACGATGCGGCCCATCTTCTCGTAATCGACGACGACACGCGCATCCGCGACCTGCTGAAGCGCTACCTGTCCGAGCAGGGCTTTCGGGTCACCACGGCAGCCGAGGCGGCGGAGGCACGCCGCAAGCTTGCGGGTCTCGACTTCGACCTCCTGATCGTCGACGTCATGATGCCGGGCGAGAGCGGCCTCTCCCTGACGAAGAGCCTGCGCGAGATCAAGGACGTGCCGATCCTGATCCTCACCGCGCTTGCCGAGGCGCAGGCGCGGGTCGAGGGCCTGGAAGCCGGCGCCGACGACTATCTGCCGAAGCCGTTCAATCCGCGCGAGCTCGTGCTGCGGATCAACAACATCCTGCGCCGCGGCGGGCCTCCCCCCACGCCGAAGATCGAGCAGGTCGTCTTCGGGCCCTACACCTTCACGATAGCCCGCCGCGAACTGAAGAAGGGCAGCGATCCCGTGCGCCTGACGGACCGGGAGCGCGAGATCATGACGCTTTTCGCCGAACGCGCCGGCGAGACGATCCCCCGCCACGAACTCGTGGCCGGCGAGACCGAGGTCGGCGAACGCACGATCGACGTGCAGATCAACAGGTTGCGACGCAAGATCGAGGCCGATCCCGGCAACCCCGTCTGGCTGCAGACGGTCCGTGGCATTGGATATAGGCTGAGCGTCGAATAGATAGGAACGGAGAGGCACCCGCCGCCAGCCCCATGACAACCCGCGCGGCAATGGAAGCCCTATGGCAACGATCGAACTGATCCGTCGGGAACGCGACCGGGTGACGCCGAAAGGCTTCCGCCGGTTCACCCGCTGGATCGGCCGGCGCATGCCGACCGGACTGTACGCGCGCTCGCTGCTGATCATCATAATCCCGATGGTGGTGCTGCAGTCGGTCGTCGCCTTCGTCTTCATGGAACGCCACTGGCAGATGGTGACGGAGCGCCTTTCGACCGCCGTCGTGCACGACATAGCCGCCATCATCGACGTGATGCAGAGCTATCCGCAGGACGCGAACTACGACCAGATCATCCGCATCGCGCGCGACCGCCTCGATCTGAACATTGCGATCGATCCGCCGGCGCCACTCCCCCCGCCGCGGCCCAAGCCGTTCTTCTCCATTCTCGACCAGGTGCTGAGCAAGCAGGTTTCGGAGCAGATCAACCTGCCCTTCTGGATCGATACGGTCGGCAATTCCAACCTGATCGAAATCCGCATCCAGCTGCCCAACAAGAAGATTCTGCGCGTCTTCGCCAAGCGCAGCCAGGCCTACGCGTCGAACACCCACATCTTCCTCATGTGGATGGTGGGAACGGCCCTCGTCCTGCTCGGCATCGCGATCCTGTTCCTGCGCGGCCAGATTCGGCCGATCCTGGCCCTGGCGGATGCGGCGGAGAGTTTCGGCAAGGGCCAGCCGACGCCGGAGGACTTTCGGCCGCGCGGCGCCGACGAGGTCCGGCGCGCAGGCGCCGCGTTCATCCGCATGCGCGAGCGCATCGAGAAGTCGATCGAGCAGCGCACGGCCATGCTCTCGGGAGTGAGCCACGACCTGCGCACGGTGCTGACGCGCTTCAAGCTCCAGCTCGCGATCGTCGGCGACTCTCCCGAGTTCGAGGGGCTGACCCAGGATGTCGACGAAATGCAGTCCATGCTGGAAGGCTATCTCTCCTTCGCCCGCAGCGAGGCGGAGGAGGATGTCGGCATGCTCGACCTCGCAAGGCTGTTCGACAAGATCGAGACCGACGCGCGGCTGCGCGAGCGCTGCCTTACCAGCGAGATCAGGGGCGATCCCATCGTCAAGGTGCGGCCCAAGGCCTTCTCCCGCCTGATAACCAACCTCACCGCCAACGCATTGCGTTACGCCGACACGGTGGAACTGCGCGCCGAGCACGAGACGAACTGGCTGACGGTGCTCGTCGACGACGACGGCCCCGGCATTCCCGCCGATGCGCGCGAAGAGGTGTTCAAGCCTTTCTACCGGCTGGACCAGGCGCGCAATCTCGACGAGACCGGTACCGGTCTCGGCCTGTCGATCGCCCGCGACATAGCCCGCAGCCACGGTGGCGACGTCCTCTTGGCCGACAGTCCCATGGGCGGCCTGAGGGCGACCGTCCGCATACCCTCGTGAGGGGCGTCGCGTCCGGCACTTTCGCCGGAACCGATCCAGCCCGCTCCCGTTCCGCCAGAGCAGCATGTCCAAGGAGTTCGCAGAGATGGCGCACGTCACCTACCACATCGTCGAGCATGACGGCGGATGGGCCTACAAGCTGGGCGATGTCTTCTCGGAACCGTTCCCCACGCACGACATGGCGCTCCAGGCTGCACAGCAGGCCGCTGCCGAACAGCAGGTGGGCGACGAGACGACGACCACGATCCGCTATCAGGACGCCGATGGGAACTGGCGGGAGGAAGTCTCGGACGGTGGCGACCGCCCGGAGGCCGACGTAGAGGACGACCCGGCGAAGTGACCGCGCGTCGGTTTCGCGCTCAGAACAGCCGTCCGCCGTCCGGCACCGAGCCGTCGCAGGCCGCCAGCACGATAGCACCGTCCGCGTCGGGAAAACCGAGTGTCAGTACCTCGGACATGAACGGCCCGATCTGGCGCGGCGGGAAATTGACCACCGCCATCACCTGCCGGCCGACGAGGCTGTCCGGCGTGTAGTGCACGGTGATCTGAGCGGACGATTTCCTGACGCCGATCTCCGCGCCGAAGTCGATCTTCAGCTTGATCGCCGGCTTGCGCGCTTCCGGAAACGGTTCCGCCTCGACGACAGTGCCGATGCGGATGTCGACTTTTTCGAAGTCCGCCCAGGAAATGGTTTCGCTCATCCGAAGAACCCGCTGCTGGATTGAAGGTTTGCCGGCTCAGCCGGCCAGTTCCCGAGCCCGCTTCCTCGCGGCGGCGATCGCCTCCTGCATGAGCGGCTTCAGTCCGTCGTCGGCCATGAGAACGGCGAGCGCGGCGGCGGTGGTGCCGCCCGGCGACGTGACGTTCGCCCTCAGCCGTTCGGCGGTGTCGGGGGACTGGTGCAACATTTCCCCAGCCCCCGACACGGTCGCACGCGCCAAACGCATGGCGAGGTCCGCTGGCAGGCCCCCCATGCAGCCTGCTTCAGCCATGCATTCGACGAGAAGGTAGACGTAGGCCGGCCCGCTGCCCGAGACCGAGGTCACGGCGTCCAGGAGCGCTTCGTCCTCGAGCCATTCCACGGGGCCGCTGACGGAAAGGAGACGATCCACCGTCTCGCGCTGGCCGGCGCTCACGCGCGCGTTCGGCACCGCCGCCGTGATGCCGCGCCCGACCATCGCCGGCGTGTTCGGCATGGCCCGCACGACCGCGCCGTCGCCCAGATGCCGTTCGAGCGTGGCGACCGTCGTGCCGGCCGCGATGGAGACTGAAACGGTGTCGTCGCCCTTCATGGCCTTCAGGCCGGGCAGCACCTTCTCCATCATCTGCGGCTTGACCGCGACGAAGAGGACAGCCGCCTCGACGTCCGCCGCGGGCTCGTCGAGGTGGCGCACACCGTGCTGCCGTAGGAGTTCGAGCATGTCCGCACGCGGGGAAGGATCGACGACGATAACGTCGCTTGCCCCGACGCCGGAGGCGAGCCACCCGCGCATCATCGCGCCGCCCATGTTCCCGGCGCCCACGAGCACGACGGGACCAGGCAGCTCGATCTTCATGTTCAGGCTTCCCCCACGGTTTCGAAGAGCACGGCGTCGACGGCGCGTCTTGCATCCATACCCGACCAGACCACGAACTGGAAGGCCTGGTAGTAGACCTCGCAGGCTTCGAGCGCGCTGTTGAGAAGCACCTCCACCTGCTGGTTGGTCGGCTCCGCCCCGCCGGCCAGCAGCAGGGACTGGCGGAAGATGATCACGTCTTCCTGGTCCCAGAGGTCGAAGTGCCCCATCAGGACCTGACCGTTGATGTGCGAGAGCAGCCGGATCACTTCGTTCGTGCGGCCGGCGGGAACCTTCATGTCGAAGGCGCAGGCAAGGTGCAGCGCCTCGAATTCCTCCATCCAGGAGAAGGAGACGTGATAGTCCGTCCACTTCCCCTCGACCGTCATCGCGATCTCGTCTTCCCCCGACCGTTCGAAGGACCATTCATTGTTCGCCGCTACAAACTCGATCATGTCGACCGGATTCGACTGGCGCTCGATTTCCAATTCCATAAGGCTCATGCCACACCCGCTTTGCCCCGAGCCGACAGCGGCTTCGTGTTTCAAGGACACGTGAACGCACACTGGACGACCGGGGATACCCCTCGGAGACGACCGAAACCCTGGCTGCGAGCGTGAACGACGCCGCTTGCGCGAAACTGGAGTGCCCGTTTCGAATCATCTTGTAAAATCAGTGTATAAAAGCGGAGTTGCGACGCCAGCCCCCTGCCCCCAAAATAGCCCGGGATATCTTTCCGGAGCTTTGCAAGTTTGATTCAGGGCCGAGTCATAACCGACTCTGCCGAAAGGATTTTCCCGGCAGGCCGGCATGTGGGAAAAGCTGAAAAAAAAGACGCCGGAAAGCGTCAGTCGCCGCTCTTCGACGCGCGCGCGGAGCCTTTCGAAGACGGCGCCTTGTCCTCGAGCCGGGCTTCGAGTGCCTCGATCCGCTCGAGCAGGAGGTCGTTTTCCTCGCGCGCCCGGATCGCCATGTCGCGTACCGCCTCGAACTCCTCGCGCTTGACGACGTCCATATTGTTCAGGACGCGCTCCGCCTGGCTGCGGAACGCCGTCTCGAATTCCTGGCGCACGCCCTGGGCAGCGCCGGCCGCGTCGGTCATCAGGCGGGCGAAATCGTCGAGAATGCGGTTCGGTCCTGTGGTCATCGGCTGGTCTCCATGCGCGCGTCGGCACAATTGTGCCGTCAATGGGGATGAGGTAGGGAGTTCGCGGCTCCTGTGCAAGACAAAAGGGGTTGCTCGCGGCCCGGACGGGATCGCAGATGCCCTCATCGCCGGCAGGCGCGGGAAACGAACGAGAGACGGTCAGTTGGAATATCTGCTCAGCAAGGCTGCACTACTTCCCTATCCGCAAATCGATCCGGTGATCTTCAGGATCGGCCCCCTCGCGATCCACTGGTATGGCGTCGCCTATATCGTCGGCATCCTGCTCGGCTGGCTCTATGCCCGCTCGCTGGTGAGGAACGCCAGCCTCTGGCCGCACGGCAAGGCTCCCATGACGCCGGCCGATCTCGACGATTTCCTGTTCTGGGCGGCGATCGGAATCGTCGTCGGCGGCCGCACCGGCTACGTCCTGTTTTATGACCTCGATCCCGTCCTGCAGCATCCCTTGCGCGCCTTCGAGATCTGGAACGGCGGCATGTCCTTCCACGGCGGACTGCTCGGCACCACGCTGGCGATCGTGCTCTTCGCGCGAACGCGGCAGATCAACGTCTGGATGCTTTTCGACGTCATCGCTCCGTGCGTGCCGATCGGGCTGTTCTTCGGCCGGATAGCGAATTTCATCAACGACGAACTGTGGGGGCGCATCAGCGACGTGCCGTGGGCGATGATCTTTCCGACGGGCGGTCCGTTCCCGCGCCATCCCAGCCAGCTCTACGAGGCCGGGCTCGAGGGCATTTTGCTTTTTCTGGTGCTGCGCGTGCTGACGCATCGCTTCCATACGCTCAGGAGGCCGCGCTTCACCTGCGGCGCATTCGTCGCGGGCTATGCCTGCTGCCGCATCTTCGCGGAATTCTTTCGTGAACCGGACCCGCAACTGGGTTATCTCTATGGCGGCTGGCTGACGATGGGAATGGTGCTCTCGGTACCCATGCTCCTCGTCGGCGTCTGGGCGATGGCAAGTGCGCGACCGGTCGGAAAGACTATCGGCGCACCGGCTTCGAGATGACGTATCGCGCCATGGCGACACCGCTTGCGGAACGGATGAAAGCGCTGATTGCCTCGGAGGGCCCCCTCGGGCTCGCCGAATATTTCGCGATGTGCCTCGGCGATCCGGAGTTCGGCTATTACCGCACGCAGGAGCCTTTCGGCCGCGCCGGCGACTTCGTGACCGCCCCGGAAATCAGCCAGCTCTTCGGCGAGATGGTCGGCGTCTTCCTGGTCCATGCCTGGCAGGCGAGCGGCCGCCCGGCAGCCGTGCGGATCGCCGAGCTCGGGCCCGGTCGCGGAACGATGATGGCCGATGTCCTGCGGGTCGTCGAGAAGCTCGCTCCCGAGCTTGCCGCGGCGGCGACCGTCCACCTGGTCGAGACGAGCGAGCGCCTGAAGGACATCCAGCATGAATCGCTCGGCGCGCGCGCCCGCAGGGCAACCTGGCACGACCGGATGGAGGCGATACCCGGCGGCTTCCTCCTCCTCGTCGCCAACGAGTTCTTCGACGCCATTCCGATCCGCCAGTTCGTCAAGACGCCGGACGGCTTCCGCGAGCGTCGGGTCGGCATCGACGCCAATGGCAGGCTGACCTTCGTCGTCGGTCCGGCGAGCCTCGCCGAAGGCGAACTGCCGCCGGGCGCCCGCGCGGAACCGGACGGCACGGTCGTCGAGATCTCGCCGGCCCGCACGGCGATCATGGGCGGGATTGCGGCACGGCTGCGGCATCAGGGCGGAGTGGCGCTTGCGATCGACTACGGCCACCTGGTGACCGGCTTCGGCGACACGCTTCAGGCGCTGAGAAACCACGCCTTCGACGACCCCCTCGCCCATCCGGGTGCCGCCGACCTGACGAGCCACGTCGACTTCGCCGACCTCGCGACCTCTGCGAGGAGCGCCGGAGCGAGCGTCGTCGGCGCGATGACGCAGGGCGACTTCCTGCTCGGACTCGGCATCCTGGAACGCGCCGGCGTTCTCGGCGCGGGCAAGGACCCGTCGACGCAGGAGTCGATCCGCGTTGCCGTCGAACGCCTCGCCGCGCCGGGCAAGGGAAACATGGGCGAGCTGTTCAAGGTTCTCGCCGTCGCCGGCCGGCCAACCGGCATTCCGCCTTTCAGGACGCAAGATTGACATCCCGCAAACCAGTCTTCACCATCGCCGCGCTCGCCCCGAGGTCGCCGGGCCGAGTCGCATGAGGAGGCCGACCGATGCCTGACCAATCCCGGCCGCAACCCATCACGAGCTCGCGGCTTCAATCGGCGACGGCCGGCACTCCGGTGCGCCACGGGTTCTTCACCCGCGACGGCGGCGCTTCGGATGGTCTCTACGCCGGCCTCAACGTCGGCCTCGGCTCCCGGGACGAGCGCGCGAACGTGATCGAGAACCGCGAGCGTGTCTGCCGGTGGTTCGATGCCACCGGTTCGCGTCTCGTCACGCCGCACCAGGTCCATTCCGCAAGAGTCCATGTCGCCGACGGCCCGATCGAGGGGGAAAGGCCGGAGGCGGACGCCGTGGCGACGGCGGTCCCCGGCCTCGTGCTCGGCGTGCTGACTGCCGACTGCGGCCCTATCCTCCTCGCCGATCCGCAGGCGGGCGTCATCGCCGCCGCGCATGCCGGCTGGCGTGGCGCGCTCGACGGCGTCGTCGAGAATACCGTCGCCGCGATGGAGTCGCTCGGTGCCCGGCGCGACCGCATCACCGCGTGCCTCGGCCCCTCGATCAGCGTGCGAAACTACGAGGTCGGGCCGGAATTCGTCGCCCGCTTCACCGGTCGCGACGCTTCTCTCGACCGCTTCTTCAAGCCATCCGGAAACCCGGGCCACGCCATGTTCGACCTGCCGGCCTACACGCTGCAGCGCCTTGCCGAAGCCGGCGTCGAGGCCGGCAATCTCGATCTCTGCACCTATGAGGACGAGGATCGGTTCTTTTCCTACCGTCGCACCACCCATCGCGGTGAACCGGACTACGGCCGGCAGATTTCAGCGATTTCGATCATGGAGCAGTGAGATGGCCCTGCAGTTCGCCCCCGACGAATATGCCGACCGACGAAGACGCCTGCTGGAGGCCATGCAGGAGCAGAAGCTCGACGCCATGCTGCTCTTCGCGCAGGAAAGCATGTACTGGCTGACCGGCTTCGACAGCTTCGGCTTCTGTTTTTTCCAGTGCCTGGCGATCAAGGCGAACGGCGAAATGGCGCTGCTCGCCCGTTCTCCCGATCTCAGGCAGGCGCGCCAGACCTCGACGATCGAGCGCGTCATCGTCTGGATCGACCGGGCCAACGCGGATCCCACCGCCGACCTCAAGAACCTGCTCGACGACATGGACCTGCTCGGCAGCCGCATAGGGGTGGAATACGACACGCATGGACTGACCGGAGCGAATTGCCGGCTGCTCGACAATCGCCTGCAATCCTTCGCCAACCCCGTCGAGGCCTCCTATCTCGTCAGCCGGCTGCGGCTGATCAAGAGCGAAGCCGAGATCAGCCACGTTCGCCGCGCCGCGCAACTGGCCGACGCGGCGCTCGACGCGGCCCTGCCGCTGATTGGGCCCGGAGCCGACGAGGCCGCGATCCTCGCAGCCATGCAGGGCGCTGTCCTTGCCGGAGGAGGCGACTACCCGGCGAACGAGTTCATCATCGGATCCGGCCGGGAGGCGCTCCTTTGCCGGTACAAGTCCGGCAGGCGCAAGCTCGGCGACAGCGACCAGCTGACGCTCGAATGGGCCGGCGTCGACGCCCACTACCATGCCGCGATGATGCGTACGGTGCTGATCGGCGGGATCGGAGAACGGCATCGCGCCCTCTACGACGCCACGCGCGCCGCCATCGAGGAGATAGAGACGGTGATGCGCCCGGGGCACACGTTCGGCGACGTCTTCGCCGCCCATTCCCGCGTCATGGACGAGCGCGACATGACTCGACACAGGCTGAATGCCTGCGGCTACTCGCTGGGCGCCCGCTTTGCGCCCTCGTGGATGGAGCACGAGATGTTCTATGCCGACAACCCCCAGCCGATCGCGCCGGGAATGTCGCTCTTCGTTCACATGATCATCATGGATTCCGATTCCGGATGCGCGATGACGCTCGGCCAGACCTACCTGACCACGGACGACGCGCCGGAGCCGCTTTCGAAGTTCGGGCTCGACCTGGTTTCATGCTGATCCGGAGAAAGGCGCCCCGCGCGGCGGGCGACAAGATGCCGGTCCTGGACGGACGTCTGGCGATCAGCGGGGCCGCTTTCGGCGTGCTGCTTGCGTCCGTCGGGGGCTGCACCCTGTCGGACAGCCTCGTCCCGCCCAATCCGATCCCCGGCGCCCGCCCCTCCGACACCGCGACCTATTCCCGGGACGCGACGCCGATCGACCCGTCCACAGGCGAGGACCGGATGGCAATGGCGGCGCCGGCGTCCACCCCGGTCGAGGCCGGCCCCCTGCCGCCACCCGCGGCATCGGCGCAACCCTTGCGCCCTTCCCCTTCCCGTGTCCCAAGGGAGGAACGGCAGGCCGTATCGTTCCCCGCGGCCACGCAGGCACATCGTTCCGGCGCGGTGCGGCGGATGGCCCCACCCGTGCAGGAAAGCCAGCCGCAACCTGCAAGCGCTGCCCCGGCCGCGCGACGGGAAGCCCCGCGGCAGTCCGCGGCGACCATCCGCTTCACGCCGGTCATCGGAGCACCCGTGAGCGCCATCCGCCCGCTGTCGGAGCAGCTGGAGCAATCCGCCCGCAAACATGGCGTCGTCATCCGCAACACCGCCGAGAAGCCGGTGGACAACATCCTGCGCGGCTATTTCTCGGTCTCCCGACGCGGCGCGCAGACCGAGCTCGTCTACATGTGGGACGTGCTCGACGACTCCGGCACGCAGCTTCACCGCATCCAGGGAACGCTGACGGTCCCCCGCAGGCCCGGCAAGGCCTGGGAGTCCGTGCCGGACGCGACGATGAAGGACATCGCGCGCAAGACCATTTCCTCCTACCTCGCCTGGCGGGCCGCGCAGGCCGGGTGACCCGAAGGAATAGCGGGGAATTTCGAAGGACACCGCATGCCGCCCGCAGCCCGGCATCTTGCAATCGCGCGCAAGCCAGCTAAAAGCGCCACAACGGGCGCACAAACAGGCAGGTCGAAATGAAAGTTTTCGCGGGCAACTCCAACCGTGCTCTGGCCGAAGCCATCTGTCGATATCTGAACCTGCCGCTCGGCAGGGCTTCCGTCCGCCGATTTGCCGACCAGGAAATCTTCGTCGAGATACAGGAGAACGTGCGCGGCGAGGACGTATTCGTCGTCCAGCCGACATCCTATCCGGCGAACGACCACCTGATGGAGCTGCTGATCATGATCGATGCCTTCCGCCGCGCCTCGGCGCGACGGATCACGGCGGTGCTCCCCTATTTCGGCTACGCCCGCCAGGACCGGAAAGCCGGCCCGCGAACACCGATTTCCGCGAAACTGGTCGCCAACCTCGTCACCGAGGCGGGCGCCGACCGCATCCTGACCCTCGACCTCCATGCCGGCCAGATCCAGGGCTTCTTCGACATCCCGACCGACAACCTCTACGCCGTGCCGATCCTCGCGCGCGACGTAAAGGAACACTACGACACCTCCAACGTCATGGTTGTCTCGCCGGACGTCGGAGGCGTGGTGCGCGCCCGCTCGCTCGCAAAGCGCCTCGACGCGATGCTGGCGATCGTTGACAAACGCCGTGACCGGCCGGGCGAATCCGAAGTGATGAACGTGATCGGCGACGTGGCCGGGCGCGACTGCATCCTGATCGACGACATCGTCGATTCCGGCGGAACCCTGTGCAACGCCGCCGATGCCCTTCTCAACAACGGCGCGACCAGCGTCACCGCCTACATCACCCACGGCGTGCTGTCCGGCGGGGCGGTCGCACGCGTGGCCTCATCGAAGCTCACGGAACTCGTCATCACCGATTCGATTCTGCCGACGCCGGCAGTGCAGGGCGCGCACAACATCCGCGTCATCACGACGGCCAACCTGATCGGCGAAGCGATCAACCGCACGGCATCGGAAGAGTCAGTGTCCAGCCTCTTCGACTGATCGGCGACGGGGTTTCCCCGAATTCCCGGCAGGCCGCCTCTTCGGAGCAGAGAGGGCAATCAGACACAGCGGCGGGAAACGCCCGCTCCATTCTATCTGTCCACTTCGGCCGCGTCCTCGCCCTCCGCATTGTCCGGCGGGACGTTGCTGAGCTTGCCTTGCGGCTCCGGTTCCGCCAGGGCTTCCGCCTCTGCGCCGGCCGCCGCGCTCTCCTTGCCCACGCGAACGTGGGCGACGGGCGCGTTGCCACGCTTGTCCTCGCCGAAATAGATCGTCTGGTGCGGGAACGGGATCTCGATGTTGCGCTCGTCGAAGACCTGCTTGATGTAGCGATTGTAGGCCCGGCCGACACCCCACTGGCTGCCCGGAAGCGTCTTGATGCGGGCTCGCACCACGACTGCGCTGTCGCCGAACTCGGTGACACCGAACCATTCGAGATCGCCGAGGATCGGAGCACTGTTGTCGGCATCCTTGCGCAAAAGGTCGAAGGCGTCATGCATGGCGGCCTTCACGTCGTCGTAGCTCTCGCGGTAGGCAACGCCCATGTTGCAGACATAGTAGGAGAAGCCCTTCATGAAGTTGGCGACCTTGTCGACCGAGGAGAAGGGGATGATGTGATAGGTGCCGTCGAGATCGCGCAGGCTGACCGACCGGATCGTAAGGCGCTCAGCGACGCCCGTCGTCCCTCCCGCAGTCACCACGTCGCCGACATTGACGGCGTTCTCGAGCTGGATGAACACGCCGGTGATGATGTCCTGCACCAGTTTCTGCGCGCCGAAGCCGACCGCCAGGCCGAGCACGCCGGCCGAAGCGATCAGCGGCGCGATGTTGATGCCGATTTCGGAGAGCACGAACATCAGCGTGATCACGATCAGCGCGATCGTGGCCGCATTCCTCAGCAGCGTGAGCAGCGTCGTCTCGCGCGTCGTGGGAACGGAGCCGTAGTCCGGATTGAGGCGGTAGTCCACCCATGAGGTCATCGCCAGCCAGATCGCGGCGGCGACGAGCAGGATGAGCACCACCGATACGCCCGCAGCCGTGGCGTGCGCGCCGACCTGCGTCCTCACCCAGCCGGCAATGTCTATGGCCCCCACTGTGTTGAGGGCAAACAGCAGGACAGCCAGCAGGACCAGGAGCCTGATCGCCGTGAGGATGCGGGGGATCAACGCGTTGAGGCGCGCCTCGAGAAGCGGCAGCTTCTGCGTCACGTTCTCCGGCAGATGGATGCCGCGCCCGTTCGCCCGGCCGAGCCAGCCGGTGATGCCGAAGCCGACGATGAGTGCGACGAGGATCTCCGCGGTCGCCGCGAGAATCGGCAGCAGGGCGGCGGCCGGCTGGGTCAGGACGACGATGAATAGGAACGCGAAATAGAGAAGGACCGCGAGGTACCAATACTCCGCGACGACCTGGGCCGAACGCGACGGCTCCTTGCGGTCGGTCGTCTCCCCCAGCAGCCAGTTGCGCACCGCGAAGCGGTGGCGCACGGTCATCGAGACGGCGATCACCAGCGCGACCAGCGAGAGCAGGACGGAGGTGGCCTGTCCCGCAGCGTAGGATACGCTCTGGTTGAAGATCGGTGTCACGAAGAGCTGGCCGTAGCCGAGGATCCCGACGATCCACGACAGGCGGTTGTTCAGCAGCCGTGCGGCCGGGTCGCTGATGTTGACGAGGCGAAGATCGCCGGTCGCGGGCGACAGGACCACGCGAAGAAGAACCTTGAACAGCTCGACAAGGAGAAAGGCGTTCAGATAGAGCGACTGCCGGATGCCGACTTCGCCGAACTGCCCGAATACGAACAGCGTAACGAGATAGCCTCCGGCCCAGGCGAGCGCCACCACCCCTGCGTCGATCGCCGCAGAGGCGATGACGAGGAACGCCCGGCGGAAGAAGCCGGCGTTCTCCGCGTGGACTCCGATGCGGCGGAAAAGCCCCACCGCGATCCAGCGCAGAACGAAGTAGATGACGTATGTCGCCACGAGGGACAACGCGACGTCGCGGACTGCCAGCAGGAGCACGTGCAACTGGTCTGGCCCGAGCGCCGACAGACGCTTCGGCGCCAGTGCCAGCTGGCCGACGAAGACCTGCGCCGATTGGGCGGCACCCTGGGCGATCGACTGGGTGAATTCGGCAATCTGGCGGCCGAACGAGGCAACGCCCTCCTCCTGCGCCGACGCAGCGGCCTTCTTGGCCGTCGCTGGCGCCGCTGCACCATTGGCCTTCTCGAGCGCATCTATGAGCTTCTGCCGCGTCTTGTCGTTCTTGATCGCGTCGATCAGAGCCTGGATCTGCGGGTCGCTCCCCTGCGAAGTCTTCGCTGACGCGGGAGGCGTTTTGCCCTCCTGTGCACTGGCCGGAGCGGCCGAACCCAGTGCCATGCAGGCACAGACGAGAATGATGGCCAGCGCGTGAATGCCGGCAAGAAGCGTCTTCCTCGATGATACAGGGGGCAAGATCGTCCTCATTGTCATTGCGAGAGCGGTCGCGGCGGCAGAAGGTCGCCTCCCTATCTAAAAGCTGAGCGGAGGATGTCAAACCACCTCACCCGGTGGAAACCACGAAGACTTTTGCCTCAGGCGCCGCCACCGGCAAGCCTGCCGCGCCGCAGAGGCAGCATCGCCGCGATGCCGAAGGCGGGACCTAGCCCGAGCCCTGCCAGGACCACCGGCCACCCGGCGGCGTGCGCCACAAGCGGCGCGGCCTGGACTGTTCCGATGGTCAGCGCGAAGCCGAGTGCCGTCTGGAAAGTCAGCAGGCTTCCGGCGAGACGCGTCGGCGCGAAATCGGCGACAAGCGCCGAGAACTGCGCGGAATCCGGGATAACGGAAATGCCCCACAGCGTGACGATGGCGAAGGTGATCCAGACCGGGCCGCCGAAGGTCAGGGCGGTCAGAATGGCGCAGCTGCCGCTGACCAGCATCGCCAGGATGGTCACTTCGGCCTTGCCGATCCGGTCCGCGGCGAAGCCGGCCGGAATGCAGGCGAAGGCGCCTCCGGCAATGGCGACGAAGGCGGTCAGTGTGGCCAGACGGCCTGCATCCCCCGGGAGCAGCCTCGCCGAATAGGAGACGGAAACCGCGGTGCCGAGCCATGCCCACATGGCGAACAGCTCCCACATATGGCCGAAATAACCGAGATAGGCGAAGCGGATGCGCCGGTCCCGCCAGGCGAGCCGGATCGCTCCGGGTTCGAACCGGCTGGCGCGCGCATGGTGCGGACCGAGGCCCGCTGCCAGCACAAGCAGAGCGCCGGCGGCCGCGATGGCACATACGGTCGCGACCGTGGCGCGCCAGTCGGACCCGCGGATGGCGCTGGTCAGGAACGGGACGCTGTTGCCGAAGGTCAGCGCCCCGACCAGGAGGCCGACCAGCAGGCCGCGGTCGCGCGTGCCCCAGCCGACCGCGATCTTCATGCCGACGGGATAGACGCCCGCCAGCAGCGCGCCGGTCGCCACTCGGAGCGAGATCGCAGCGTCGCCGCCCGGCGTCAGTACGACGAGCCCCAGATTGGCCGCAGCGGCCGCAAGGCAGGAAACGGCGAACACGCGCCGCGGATCGAAGCGGTCGGGTACGCCGGTGATCGAGAAGAACAGCGCCCCGACGACGAAGCCCGCCTGCACGCCGCTCGACAGCAGCGCCTGCCGGACCGGCGGGATGGCCGCCTCCCGGACCATGTCGGGAAGGATCGCGGCCGACGTGAACCAAAGGCTCATGCCCGAGAGCTCAGCAATGATCAGCACCAGGATCGACAGGATCTTCGACCTGCCCAGCATCTGCGCCCTCACTTCGTGAAGGCGCAATGTGCCCGATTTTGCCGGCCGAAGCAATTGCGACGGGAACCGTCTTCCGCCCGGCCTCGACAGAGCCGCCGCGCGACACGAACCGCCCGCTTCCGGGCATCCGCATCGCGCGGTGGCACTTCTTGCTCGCGCCTTGTTGCGACGCTTTTCGTTCCCCTCGGAACTTGACATTCGGAAAAGCAGGAAGCGTGCCAACGCCGGACGATCGTGTGAAGATTGCATCTTTTCAATAACTTGAGTCCAAGACGACGAACCCGACCCGGCGCCTCGGAAGGCCGCGATGCCCGCCTGCCTGCATTCTGCCCGATCCGTGTGCATGTCCCTTGGGGCGCCTCCGCTTGAAAGCCGACGACGTTGACAGCGGATGGTCGCCTCGGTGACATGGCGCTCACGATGAAAGCGACCTCAAAGGACCCGCCATGAACGATGCCGCCAAAGACATCCTCTCCCGCTCCGACCTGCTCGACCGTCTCGCCGACGTCGCAGTCGAGGTCGGCGTCAACGTCCAGGAGGGCCAGGACCTCCTGATCGCCGCCGACGTTGCGATGGTCGATCTGGTGCGACGGATCACCGACCGCGCCTACCGCCGGGGCGCCGGTCTCGTCACCGTTATGTACGACGACGAGGCGGCCCAGCTCTCGCGCTTCCGGTACGGCCGCGGCGCCGCCTTCGACCATGATCGCGACTGGCTGCACGATGGCGTCGCCCGCGCGCTGGAGAACGGCCGCACCGCACGGCTGAAGGTGATCGGCGCCGACCCGAACCTCCTCTCCGAAGAGGATCCCGACAAGCTGGCGCGCGCCGAGGCGGCATTCGCCCGGGCGAGCAAGCCCGTCATCGGCAGGATCACGCGCTTCGAGACGAACTGGTCCATCGTCGCGTACGCGACGGAGGCCTGGGCGAAGACCGTCTTTCCGGGCGCACCCGACGCCGTGGATCGCCTTTGGGCGGCGATCTTCGCGGCAAGCCGCGTCGATGCCTCGGTCTCCGATCCGAAGGAGGCCTGGAAGTCCCACAACGCGGAACTCTCCGCCCGCCGCAAGCTGCTGGAGGAAAAGCAGTATTCGGCACTTCGTTTTCGCGGGCCGGGCACCGACCTGACGGTCGGCCTGGCGGACGGCCATTCCTGGGGAGGCGGCGCCGGCAGGACCATCCAGGGCGTCATGTGCAATCCGAACATCCCCACCGAGGAGGTCTTCACGACCCCCCACTGCCGTCGCGTCGATGGATATGTCCGCAGCACCAAGCCGCTGGCCCACCAGGGCGTGGTGATCCGCGACATCGAGGTGCGTTTCGAGGAAGGCCGCATCGTCGAGGCGAAGGCCTCCGCCGGCGAGGCGGCGCTCCAGAAGCTGCTCGACGTCGACGAGGGCGCTCGCCGCCTCGGCGAGGTGGCGCTTGTCCCGCATTCCTCGCCGATCTCGGCGAGCGGCACGCTGTTCTTCAACACGCTTTTCGACGAGAACGCGGCCTGTCATATCGCCCTCGGCCAATCCTACTCCAAGTGCATGAAGAACGGCGGCAGCGCCAGCGCGGAAGAACTTTCGGAGCGCGGCGCCAACGCAAGCATGATCCATGTGGACTGGATGATCGGTTCCGGAGAGATCGACGTGGACGGCATCGCCGAGGGCGGGGCGACGGAACCGCTGATGCGGCGTGGCGAATGGGCGAACTCCGCCGGCTGAACGGTCCGTAGCCGGCGGAGCGCCCGCCGGCCGGACAACTTCGCGCCCTTCAGCCCCGGCGGCGCCGCCGATCCTGCCGGTTTTTGCCCGGGAACCACCACCGCCTCCCCCACCGGCGGGGCGCCGCTTGCGAGCCTCCGGGTTCGTGGCGGCGCAGCTCGCGCTGCCGAACTTGACTCGCGGGCGTCGGCCGCCATGTGTCGTGACAATCGCTTGCCCACCGGTCGCCGTGTCCGGTGCGCCCCCATTGGAGAAACGAATATGCCCGATCAGGACAACCAGCGCATCCTGCTTGCCAGCCGGCCCGAGGGACGGCCGGGGCCGGAGAACTTCCGGATCGAATCCTCGGCGCCGCCGGAACCGGCCGAAGGCGAAGTGTTGCTGCAGGTGCTCTACCTGTCGCTCGACCCCTACATGCGCGGGCGGATGAGCGCGGCGAAGTCCTACGCAAGGCCCGTCGAGGTCGGCGACGTCATGGAAGGCGGCACTGTTGCGCGGGTCGTCTCTTCCCGCCACCCCGATTTCGCCGAGGGCGATGTCGTGCTCTCCTATTCCGGCTGGCAGCGCTATGCCGTCTCCGGCGCCAGCGGCCTCGTCAGGCTCGACCCCGGCATCGCCCCCGTGACGACGGCTCTGGGTGTCCTCGGCATGCCCGGCTTCACGGCCTATGCCGGGCTGCTCACCATAGGCGAGCCCAAGGAGGGCGAAACAGTGGTCGTCGCCGCGGCGACCGGCCCCGTGGGCTCCGCCGTCGGCCAGATCGCCCGCATCAAGGGCGCCCGTGCCGTCGGCATCGCGGGCGGACCGGAGAAGTGCGCCTTCCTGAAGGAGGAACTCGGTTTCGACGCCGTCGCGGACCACCGCGCCGACGACTTCGAGGAACAGGTCAGGGCAGCCTGCCCGGACGGCATAGACGTCTACTTCGAGAATGTCGGCGGGCGCGTGTGGGATGCCGTCTTTCCCCTGCTGAACACATATGCCCGCATTCCCGTGTGCGGCCTCGTGGCCCAGTACAATGCCACGGAGTTTCCCGGCCCCGATCGCTTCCCCGCTTTCATGCGGCAGGTTCTGACGCGCAGCCTGAGGATCCGCGGCTTCATCCAGAGCGAGTTCGCCGATCAGCGCCCCGCCTTTCTCGACGAGATGGGTGCATGGGTGAGATCCGGACAGGTTCGCTACAAGGAAGACATCGTCGACGGACTCGACAACGCGCCCGACGCCTTCATCGGCCTGCTGGAGGGCCGCAACTTCGGCAAGCTGATCGTGAGAGTGTCGGACTAGGGATCTGACCCAAACAGACGGCACCCGTCCGTTTGGAAAGACCAGCCCACAAGCTATTGATCCGGTAAGGCGATTTTTCCTGACAGATGGTGCCATCTGTGAGGATCGCATCACTGGCGGCGGGCGGCAGGCCCGGCGAGGGAACCAAATCGCGGCGACCTCATTCCGATCCCGACGAGCGAAGGGACGCCGGCACGGCGTCCTCAACCGGACGGAAGGAAGAGGACGCGGGTCTCCCGATCCGCGCTTTGGGCATGTGGAGCTTCATCGCCGACAACAGCGACGCGGTCAACGTCGTCGTAAACATCCTGATGCTGCTCGTCTGGATCTTCTACTTGCAGCTTCTGCTCAACGCACATCGCCGGCAGAAGCGGGCCAAGATCCTGATCAACCGCAGCGCCGGCCACGACCTCCAGGCGAACTGTATCGTCTCGAACATGAGTGCCGAGCCGATCTACGTCGAGTCGATCGTGGTCGAGCCCTTGCCGGGAGGCGAGAAGAATGTCCGGTCGCTGACAGACCTCGACACGCTGACCCGCCAGCCGGGCGACGATCCGCGCCGCTTCTGGTTCCAGGGACCTCTGGACACCGGCGAGTACCTGACGCTCGGCACGTTCGGTGAAATTCTCGCACAGGCGGTGCGGGCCGAAGACGACACCACGGACGAAGAGCCCGACATCTCGTGGGTGGACGGCTTCCGGATCCTCGTCGTCGCGACCTACGGTCCCGATCATGGGCCGGTCGCCACCGAGCGCTATTTCTGCAAGATCCCCGGGCGCTCGGGCGAACGCTGGCGGGCAACGCCCACCCGGCAGATCCGGTGGTTCTGGGAACGCTGGAAATTGCGCGCCTATCTCCGCGAGGCCGGCTGAACCTCCTCGTCCGATCCTCCGCTAGCCTCCGGGACCCGGAAAGAGTTCCGTGCCCTTCAGCAGGTGATAGGTGACGAGGCCGAGCCACTCGTGCACGGCCTCGTCGGTCCGCGACAGGCCGCGCGCGACCGTATCCGCCGGCCGCAGCAGTTCCGCGAACCTCGTCCGGAAGTCGACCGGATACGGAACGACATCGAACCCGACCTTGCGGAAGCAGGCGACGGAGCGCGGCATGTGGTACGCCGACGTGACGAGCAGCCACGTCTCCCCCGCCTTGGGTCTGGCAACGGCAAGGCTGTTGACCGCGTTCTGGATCGTGTTCCTCGACGTCTCGTCGACCGCGATCCGTCCCGGCTCCACGCCAAGACCTTCGAGGAGCCGGCGCCCCCAGAACGCTTCGGAGCGGTTGCCGTCCGCGAACATCCTTCCTATTCCGCCGGACAGGATGATACGCGCCTCGGGAAAGCGCCGGGCGAGTTCGGCGGTGCCCGTCAGCCGCTCGGCCGCGCTGTTGAGGGCCGTCCTTCCGCGCGCGGTCGACACCATAGGGTCGATTGCGCCGCCGAGCGAAATGATCCCCGTCACGTGCTCCGGCAGCGGCGGCACCGGAAACCTGTTCTCGAGCGGCTGCATCAGAGCCGATCCGACCGGCAGCCAGCCGAGCACCAGCAGCAGCGCTGCGGCGATCGCTGCGGCAGCGGTGCCCGCACGCCGCCGCCCCAGGAGCAGGAGCACCAGTCCGGCAAGCCCCAGGATCGCAATCGCGTCGGACGGAGTAAGGACGGTCTCGGCAACCTTCGAAACGGCAAAGAACATCGGCATCTCCCGGCGCTTCACTCTGTGCGGCAGACGTGAAGATTTCCCTGATCCGCACGGGCCGCCAGGCATCCCCGGCCGACGGGCGCCGCAGTGGTTCCCTGCGTCCTGGTCTTCCGGCTCGTCATCGTGGCGGTCATCGTCTGGCTCGCCCTCCGACGGCACCTCCCCGGCCACCGGCCCCGACTTTTGGCACTCGCGGGACGGGAGTGCTGATTTTTTTCTGCGGGGTGCTTGAAAGCCTCCGCGTTTTCGACCAAATGAACGCGACCCGGCGCCGCCACAGGGCCGGGTACGCGCCGCCGCTCACAGGGACAACGGGCGGCTGCGATGGTGTGTCATCATCTGTTTGTCCTGGAGGAAAACAATGGCATTCCGTCCCCTGCACGACCGCGTGCTCGTGCGCCGAATCGAGGCCGAGGAAAAGACGGCCGGCGGCATCATCATTCCCGACACCGCCAAGGAAAAGCCGCAGGAAGGCGAAATCGTCGCTGCGGGTTCCGGCGCGCGCGGCGAAAACGGGCAGGTCACGCCGCTCGACGTCAAGGCCGGCGACCGCATCCTGTTCGGCAAGTGGTCGGGCACCGAGATCAAGGTCGACGGCGAGGACCTCCTGATAATGAAGGAGTCGGACATCCTCGGCGTCATCGAACAAGAAGCCGCGAAAAAGCAGGCCGCGTAAGCGTCCTTCTTTCAGTCACAACGCTGCTGCCTATGCATGGAGTAAGATCATGGCTGCAAAAGAAGTAAAGTTTCATTCCGACGCGCGCGACCGCATGCTGCGCGGCGTCGACATCCTCGCAAACGCGGTGAAGGTCACGCTCGGCCCGAAGGGCCGCAACGTCGTCATCGACAAGTCGTTCGGCGCGCCGCGCATCACCAAGGACGGCGTCACCGTCGCCAAGGAGATCGAGCTCGAGGACAAGTTCGAGAACATGGGCGCGCAGATGGTGCGCGAAGTCGCCTCGAAGACGAACGACCTCGCCGGCGACGGCACGACGACGGCAACCGTGCTTGCGCAGGCGATCGTCCGCGAAGGTGCCAAGGCGGTTGCCTCCGGCATGAACCCGATGGACCTGAAGCGCGGCATCGACAAGGCGGTCGACGCCGTCGTCGCCGAACTCAAGGCGAATTCCCGCAAGATCTCGAATAACGCCGAGATCGCCCAGGTCGGTACGATCTCCGCCAATGGCGACTCCGAGATCGGCGGCTTCCTCGCGCAGGCGATGGAGAAGGTCGGCAACGAGGGCGTCATCACGGTCGAGGAAGCCAAGACCGCCGAGACCGAGCTCGAGGTCGTCGAGGGCATGCAGTTCGACCGTGGCTACCTGTCGCCCTACTTCGTGACCAACCAGGACAAGATGCGGGCCGAGCTCGAGGATCCCTACATCCTGATCCACGAGAAGAAGCTGTCGAACCTCCAGGCGCTGCTTCCCGTTCTCGAAGCCGTGGTCCAGTCCGGCAAGCCGCTGCTGATCATCGCCGAGGACGTCGAGGGCGAAGCCCTTGCGACGCTCGTCGTCAACAAGCTGCGCGGCGGCCTCAAGGTCGCGGCCGTCAAGGCTCCGGGCTTCGGCGACCGCCGCAAGGCCATGCTCCAGGACATCGCCATCCTCACCGGCGGCACCTGCATCTCCGAGGACCTCGGCATCAAGCTCGAGAACGTCACGCTGGAAATGCTCGGCCGCGCGAAGAAGGTGTCGATCACCAAGGAAGACACGACCGTCGTCGACGGAGCCGGATCCAAAGCCGAGATCGAGGGCCGCGTCAACCAGATCAAGGCCCAGATCGAGGAGACGACCTCGGACTACGACCGCGAGAAGCTGCAGGAACGCCTGGCGAAGCTCGCCGGCGGTGTTGCCGTGATCCGCGTCGGCGGCTCGACCGAGATCGAGGTCAAGGAAAAGAAGGACCGCGTCGACGACGCGCTGCACGCCACCCGTGCGGCCGTCGAGGAAGGCATCCTTCCGGGCGGCGGCGTGGCGCTCCTGCGTGCCGCCAAGGCCTGCGACAACGTCGAGACCGCCAACCACGACCAGAAGGTCGGCGTCGACATCGTTCGCCGCGCCATCGAGGCTCCGGTTCGCCAGATAGCCGAGAATGCCGGCGCCGAGGGTTCGATCATCGTCGGAAAGCTGCGCGAGAAGTCGGACTACGCATATGGCTGGAACGCCCAGACCGGCGAGTTCGAGGACCTGCTGAAGTCCGGCGTCATCGACCCGGCCAAGGTCGTGCGCACGGCGCTCCAGGACGCGGCCTCCGTGGCCGGCCTGCTGGTGACGACCGAAGCCATGATCGCCGAGAAGCCGAAGAAGGACTCGGCTCCGGCCATGCCCGGCGGCATGGGCGGCATGGACTTCTAGTCCCTGACCAGTCCGGAACGAACGGGGAGCGGCGTCCTTCGGGGCGCCGCTTCTGTTTTGTCCGCCACGATCGATCAGGTTTGACGCATTCGCCCGCCTCTGCTCATGTCGCGGTATCCAGGGAGAAACCGACACGTGAACATCGTCATCCTCACCGGCGCCGGCATTTCCGCCGAGAGCGGCATGGGCACCTTCCGCGACGAGGGCGGTTCCGGCCTCTGGTCGAAATTCGACCCGATGAAGCTCGCCACCCCCGAAGCCTTCGCCCGCGATCCGGAAACGGTTCAGGACTTCTACAACCAGCGCCGTCGCGACGCCCTCGAAGCCCTGCCGAACGCCGCGCACCTCGCACTAGCGCGCCTGGAGGCCGATCTCGCCGGCAGGGGCGGCCGTATGACCCTCGTCACCCAGAACATCGACGACCTGCACGAAAAGGCCGGCTCCCAAAATGTTCTCCACATGCACGGCGAACTCATGAAGGTGCGCTGCAACGCCTGCCATCAGGTCAGCGAGTGGCGCGAGGACGTGACGCCTGCCGATCTCTGCCCGGCGTGCCATACGCTCGGCTATCTTCGCCCCCATGTCGTCTGGTTCGGCGAGATGCCCTTCCATCTCGACGAGATCGTCGAGGCGATCGAGCTTGCCGACCTTTTCGTGGCGATCGGCACGTCCGGCTCCGTCTATCCGGCCGCCGGCTTCGTCTCCGAGGCGCGCGACCTCGGCATCCGGACGGCGGAGATCAACCTCGAACCATCGGACAACGCCTCGGTCTTCGACGACCGGCTCTATGGTCCGGCCACCCACGTCGTGCCGCAATGGGTTGAGGAACTGATCGCCGGCTTCGAACGCCACCGCGTCGGACGGAACTGACCGCGCCGCGGCGCGGAAGGTCAGGCCGGCACCGGCGAACGCATCCCGTCCGCCGGGCCAAACCCGGATTCGGCCTACTCGGCCGCGACCGTCGTCTGCGTCTGCTCGCCGAGACCCTCGATGCCGAGCTTCATCACCTGGCCAGGCTTCAGGAAGATCGGCTCCGGCTTCATGCCGAGGCCGACGCCGGGCGGCGTGCCGGTGGTGATGACGTCGCCGGGCTGCAGGCTCATGAACTGGGAAAGATAGTGCACGAGGTGCCTTACCCCGAAGATCATCGTCTTCGTGGAGCCGTCCTGGCGCGTCTCGCCATCCACCGAGAGCCACAGCTTGAGGTTCTGCGGGTCGGGCACCTCGTCCTTCGTCACGAGCCAGGGGCCGATCGGCCCGAAGGTGTCGGCGGACTTGCCCTTCACCCACTGGCCGCCGCGCTCGGCCTGGAATTCGCGCTCGGAGACGTCGTTGACGACGCAGTATCCAGCGACGTGGTCCATCGCCTCGGCCTCGGAAACGTAGCGCGCCTCCTTGCCGATCACCACACCGAGCTCGACCTCCCAGTCGGTCTTTCTTGAATTGCGCGGAATGACGACATTGTCGTTCGGCCCGCAGATCGCGCTCGTCGCCTTCATGAAGACGATCGGCTCCTTCGGGATCGCCGCTCCCGTCTCTGCCGCGTGATCGGCGTAGTTGAGGCCGATGCAGATGAATTTCCCGACCCTCGCGACGCAGGGGCCGACGCGCCCGGGCTCTGCGACAACCGGCAGGGCGTTCGCGTCGATTGCAGCAATTCTGTCGAGACCGGCCGGGGTCAGCGTTTCTCCGCCGATGTCGTCGACGTGTTCGGAAAGGTCGCGCACCTTGCCGTCCGCATCGACGAGAGCGGGCTTTTCGGCCCCCGCGGGCCCGTATCGCATCAGTTTCATCGGATGTTTCCTTGTTCGTTCCTGCTGTGAGTTCGAAGCTCAGGCGTTGGCCCAGCCGCCGTCGATGACGATCGCGTTGCCCGTCATGAAGGCCGATTCGTCGCTGGCCAGATAGACGATCAGTTCGGCGACCTCCTCCGCCGTGCCGAGGCGGCCCATGGGCTGGCGCGAGATGAAGGCCTTGCGCGCCTCCTCATAGTCGCCGAGCGCGCGCATCCGGTCCTGAAGCGAAGGGCTCTCGATCGTGCCGGGGCAGACCGCGTTCGCCCTTATGCCGGAGCCGACATAGTCGACCGCCACGGACTTGGTCAGCCCGACGACCGCCGCCTTGGTGGTGCCGTAGATGAAGCGGTTCGGGGCCGCGATCACGCTGGAGGCCACCGACGCCATGTTGACGATCGAGCCGCCGCCGCGATCGATCATGCCGGGCAGGAAGGCCCGGATCATCCGGTACATGGCGCGTACGTTCAGATTGACGGAAAAGTCGAAATCCTCTTCCTCGCAATCGAGTATCGTGCCGTTGTGGACGAAGCCGGCGCAGTTGAAGAGAATGTCCGGCGCTTCGATTCCACCGGCGAAAGTCTTGATCGCGTCTGCGTCCAGAACGTTGAGCGCGGCGGTCTGCAAGTCCGCTTCCCGGGCCAGCGCAGCCAGCTTGCCGGTGTCGATGTCGGTCGCAACCACCCTGGCGCCCTCGCGCGCGAAGGCAAGCGCCGTCGCCCGCCCCATGCCCTGCCCCGCCGCCGTGACTACCGCGGTCTTGTCTGCGAGACGTCCGCTCATTCTCGTTCTCCCGTATCGGTCTCGTGGTTTTGCCGGTTTCTTTTTTCACCGCGCGAACAAACCCGCAAGCCCTTCCAGCGTAGCACGGTATCCTGGCCGCTCATTCGGCCGGCCCTTCCCGCGGTGTTGCGGCGAAGAGACGACGGGGATAGGGTCGCCCCATGCAACACGTCAGATTTGGCCGTACCGGTCTCTCCGTTTCGCGCCTCTGCCTGGGAACGATGACGTTCGGTTTCCAGTGCGACGAGGCCCGCAGCCATGCAATCCTGGACACCGCCGCAGAGGGCGGCATCGACTTTCTCGATACGGCGGACGTCTATCCGCTCGGCGGCGGCCCCGGGCTGGTCGGGAGAACCGAAGAGATCGTCGGCGGCTGGCTCGAGGGCAGGCGCCACGACTTCGTGCTCGCGACGAAGTGCGTCGGCGCAATGGGCCCGCGCCCCTGGGACCAGGGGATGTCGCGCAAGCACATCCTCGACAGCATCGATGCGTCGCTGCGCCGGCTCCGCACCGATTATGTCGATCTCTACCAGCTGCACAGCTTCGACCCGTCCACGCCGATCGACGAGGCGCTGGAAGCGCTCGACACCGTGGTGCGCTCGGGCAAGGCCCGATACGTCGGCGTGTCCAACTGGATGGCGCACCGCGTCGCCCGCGCCGTAGGGCGCGCCGAACTGAAGAACCTCGTCCCGATATCCTCGGTGCAGCCCCGCTACAACCTTCTCTTTCGCCTGTTCGAACGCGACCTGCTGCCGCTCTGCGCCGAAGAGGGTATCGCCGTCATCCCGTACAACCCGCTTGCCGGCGGGCTCCTGACCGGCAAGCACCGGAAAGCCTCCACGCCGCCCGAGGGCACGCGCTTCGCGCTCGGCGTGGCCGCCTCGAACTATCAGGACCGCTACTGGCACGACCGCGCGTTCCAGTCCGTCGAGGAGATCGGCACGGTCGCAGAAGAGGCCGCCATTGGCATGACCACGCTTTCGCTTGCCTGGGTGCTCGCCAACCCCGCCATTACCGCACCGATCGTCGGCGCCAGCCGTCCCGAGCAGCTTGCCGACAGCCTCAGGGCCCTCGAATGCCCGCTTCCGCCGGACGTAAAGGCCCGGCTCGACGAACTGACGGCCGGCTGGCGCGCGGTCGACGCCGAACGCTAGGGCTGCCTTGCGGGCCGGTCGCCTCGCATCCGGCGGAATTGGCCGCCCCGCGGCAAACTCGGAACAACGGGAGCCTTCGGGAGTTTCAGCTTCAGAACGCCAGAAGGTAAATTTGTATGGCACGCGCCGATGACCACAAGATCGCGGCGATCAGAGCGGGATTCCAGAACGGCGAGATAAACCGGTTTCTACATCGGCTGCCCATATTCCAGGTCGACCGCGGCCTGCCGGCCTCGATAGAGGAAAAGCTCGAGCGCCTTGATCAGGCCGACCGCGAAGACGCCCCGGAGGATGGGGAGACCGGCAAACGCTAGTGGTCTGACCCAAAAAGAAGGTACGTCTGTCAGGATCGCACAACCAGCGACCCCGTGTCCCTGCGCGGGAATTGCTTGCGCAGGTGAATTCAGGCACCGTTCAGGACCCTGACGGGTTTTCCCGCCAGCCATGCCGCGAGACATTCGACCGCATCCCCGTAGAAGATCGCATAGGTCTGGCGCGTGACGTAGCCGATATGCGGCGTCGCCAGAACGTTCGGAAGCACGCGAAAAGGATGCATGTCGGGCAGCGGCTCCCTGTCGAAGACGTCGAGCGCCGCGCCCGCGAGCCGGTCCGCCGAAAGCGCCTCGACAAGCGCCTCTTCGTCGACGAGCGGTCCACGCGCCGTGTTGACGATGACGCAGTCCGGCTTCATCAGACCGATCTCGCGGCGGCCGATGATTCCGCGCGTCTCCTCGGTAAGCCGCAAATGCAGCGAGACCACGTCCGCACGGCGAAGGAGATCGTCGATCTCGGCGGCATGCTCGATGCCCAGTTCGTCGCATCTGGCCCCGCCTTCCGTGCGGTTCCAGCCCAGGACGTCCATCCCGAACGCCTTGCCGTACCCCGCGACCAGTCGCCCCAGCCTTCCAAGGCCGATGACGCCGAGCGTCTGGCCCATGAGATCGCGTCCGACTGTGCGCTGCCATTGCTGGTCGCCGGCCCGCAGGGCCTCCGACTCCGCCGGAATGTTGCGCATCAGCGCCAGCAGCAGGCCCCAGGCGAGCTCGGCGGCCGGGCCGACCGTCCCGCGCGTCCCGCAAACGGTCACGTCCCTTTCCCGCGCTGCCTGCAGGTCGATGGCGGCGTTCGCCATCCCGGTGGTGACGATCACGCGAAGCTTCGGAAGTCGCGCCAGGACATCGGCCGGAAACGGCGTCCGCTCCCGCATCGCCACCACCGCCTCGTATTCCTGCAGGGCCGCAACGGTGGCGTCGTCGTCGTAGAACGGCACGTCGAACCGGTCGCACTGCATCCGCCCTTCGAGCGGGGACCAGTCCGCGGCCGCAGCCGAAACGTCCTGATAGTCGTCCAGAATTGCGCATTTAGGTTCGCTACCCACGGGATCTCCCTCCATTCGTGGCAACGCCCGAAGCGGGACACGACCACATGCCGGCCGTATCAGGCAAGGCGAATATACCGCTTTGCAGGTACGCGGAAAGATGGCACCGCATCCAGGCCTTGCGGCATGCGACGCCGTCCCCGCGCTATGCCGCTCCCTGCCGCGCGTCGTCGAGAATCATCTCCGCCGCCTTCTCCGCGATCATGATCGTCGGCGAGTTTGTGTTGCCGGAGGTGATCGTCGGCATCACCGAGGCGTCGGCCACGCGCAGGCCGGAGACGCCGAAGACCCTGAGCCGCTCGTCGACGACGGCCGCCGGATCGCTGGCAAGTCCCATCTTCGCGGTCCCGACCGGATGAAAGATCGTCGTGCCGATGTCGCCGGCCGCCCGCACGAGCGCATCTTCGTCGTCATCCGGCACGGCGGGCCCGGGCAGGATTTCCTCGGGGTGATAGCGCTGCAGGGCCCGGGCGCGGGCGATGCGGCGAGCCAGCCTGATCGATCGGGCCGCGATTTCCCGATCCTCGTCCGCCGAAAGATAGTTCGGGGCGATCTCCGGCATGGCGTCCGGAGCCGGGGAAGTTATGCGAACATGGCCCCGGCTTGCCGGCTGCAGGTTGCATACGCTGGTGGTAAAGGCCGGAAAGCTGTGCAGCGGCTCGCCGAACTTGTCGAGCGACAGCGGCTGCACATGAAATTCGAGATCGGCGCGGTCCCGGTCGGGCCCGGAGCGCGCGAAGATGCCGAGCTGCGACGGCGCCATGGTGAGCGGCCCGCGCCGGAAGAGCGCGTACTCGATCCCCATCCAGGCACGCCGGCCGAGATTGGCATAGTCGCGGTTGAGCGTGCGCACGCCCGTGACCCTGTAGATCAGGCGCAACTGGAGATGGTCCTGCAGGTTTCTCCCCACGCCGGGCCGATCGGCGATCACCGGAATCCCGAGTTCCCGCAGGTCCTCCCCGGCGCCGACCCCCGAGCGCATCAGCACCTGCACCGAACCGATCGCGCCGGCGGAAAGCACGATCTCGCGCCGGCTTGACGCCGATCGTCCAGTACCGTCCTGGCGCCATTCCACGCTGCGCGCCCTGCCCGCCTCGAAGCGGATCCGCTCGACGGTGCAGTCCGTCTCTACCGTGAGGTTCGCCCGGTGCATCACCGGCTTCAGGAACCCGCGCGCCGCCGACCAGCGCCGCCCCCTCTTCTGGTTGACCTGGAAATAGGAGGAGCCCTCGTTGTCCCCGCAATTGAAGTCATTGGTCCTCGGGATGCCGCACTCTTCCGCCGCGTCCCGGTAGGCGTCGAGCAGCTTCCACGAGATACGCGGCGGCTCGACCCGCCATTCGCCGCCGGCGCCGTGAAACTCCGAGGCGCCGCGGTAGTGGTCCTCGTGTCGCCTGAACACCGGCAGGACATCTTCCCAGCCCCAGCCGTTCAGGCCGAGCTGGCGCCAGTGATCGTAGTCGCGGGCCTGGCCGCGCATGTAGATCATGGCGTTGATCGCTGACGATCCGCCGATCACCTTGCCGCGCGGGTAGGACAGCGACCGGCCGTTCAATCCCTTCTCGGAAGCCGTTCTGAACAGCCAGTCGGAACGCGGATTTCCGATCGCGAAGAGATAGCCCACCGGAATGTGGAACCAGATCCAGTCGTCCCGGCCACCGGCCTCCAGCAGCAGCACCCTGTTCGACGGGTCGGCCGAAAGCCGGTTGGCAAGCACGCAGCCGGCCGACCCTCCGCCGACGATGATGTAGTCGTAGGTCGTGGATCCGTCGCCCGACGTCACTCCTGCCTCCCTCTTCGCCAGCCTGCCGCAACGCGCGACCCGATACCGTTCCGCGCGCGGGCGCCGCGGCACGCCCCTTGCCTCGCCGGCCGCCCGGTCAGGCCGACATATCCCCACATCCGGCCGGAATCCTCAAGTCACATGTGCCCGCCCGGACCCGGCAATCAGCCGAGCGCGGCCACCTTGCGCTCCGTTCGCGCCATCAGCCGGTCGAGCTCGGCGAGGTCGGTGGCGTTCAGCCGAGGTCCAGGTGCACGCGTGCGGGCATTGGCTATCGCCCCGCGCTTCTGCAGGATCGTCTTGCGTGCGGCGAGCCCGAATCCGGGCTGCTGTTCATAGCGAAGGATCGGCAGATAGGCATCGTAGACGTCCTCCGCCCGGTCCGGATCGCTCCTTGCGAAGAGATCGACCACCTGGACCAGCATCTCCGGATAGGCGAAGCCGGTCATGGCGCCGTCCGCCCCGCGCGCCATTTCCTGCGGCAGGTAGAGGCCCCCGTTGCCGCAGAGGATCGACATGCGCGGCGTCTCCGCGCTGCCCGACCGCTGTCGCACCGCCGAGACCTTGTTGAGCCCCGGGCAGTCCTCGTGCTTCAGCATGACGATCTGCGGCAGCTCGCGCGTCAGCCGGAGGATCGTGTCGACCGAGACGGGAACGCCGGTTGTCTGTGGATAGTCCTGGTAGCAGACCGGCACGTCCGGGCCGAGCGCCTCGCAAACTTCCGCGAAATAGTTGAACACCCGATCCTCCAGCGGCCGGCCGGCGGTCGGGGCGATCATGACGCCCGCCGCGCCCATGTCCATGACCTTTTCCGTCAGCGCCTTCTGGTTGTCGAGGCCCGGACCGGAGACGCCGACCACCACCGGCACGCGGCCCGCCACCCGCTCGAGGATCCGCTTCGCGACGGAGGTCGATTCCTCCGGCGTCAGCTTGTTCGCCTCGCCCATGACGCCGAGGATCGTCAGGCCGCTCGCCCCCTTCCCGATGTAGAAATCGACCATCCTGTCGATGCTGTCGAAGTCTACGGAGCCGTTGTCGGTGAAAGGTGTCGCGGCAATGACGAATACGCCGCGCGTCTCGCGGCCGATTGTTCCTGCTGGCACGTCCTGCTCCTGTCGCTGTTTCATGATGGCGGGTCACTCCCGCCCGGTGAACCGGCCTGCTTCTTATAGCCCCTTCGCCGCGTTGTCGAAGCCCCGGCCGCCGCCCCCGACCTGCCGGCGGAATCCGCCTTCGCGGGCTTGCTGCCATGACGGCTCTCGCGTAATAAGGCGCCAATGTCGAAAATCACGAACGCAAGGTCTGGCCAGCCACGCAGCAAGCGTGCGGCTTCGGCGAAAAGGTCCGTCCAATGAGGCAGACCTGGCGCTGGTTCGGCCCCGACGACCGGGTGAGCGTGCGCGACGCCGCGCAGGCGGGCGCGGAAGGAATAGTCACCGCGCTGCACCACCTCGCGGCCGGCCACACCTGGAGCGTCGAGGAAATACGCGCGCGCCAGCGCGAGGCGCTCGATGGCGGCCTCGCATGGGAAGTCGTCGAAAGCGTTCCCGTCTCCGAAGCGATCAAGCGCGGCGAGCGCGACGCGGCCTCCCATCTCGGCGCCTGGAGGAAGACGCTCGAGAACCTCGCGAGGTGCGGCCTGACGACGGTCTGCTACAATTTCATGCCTGTGCTCGACTGGACGCGCACGCAACTCCGCCATGAGTTGCCCAACGGCGCCCGCGCAATGCGCTTCGATTTCACTGATTTTGCCGCATTCGATCTTTTCGTCCTGGAACGCCGCGGCGCGGCCGCGGACTATCCCGAGGAGGTCCTGACGGCTGCGGAAGAGCGCGCGCATGCGCTCGACGACGAGGCACGCGTGGCGCTCGCGGCCAACATCGCCGCCGGGCTCCCCGGCTCGGCCGCCGGCTACTCGATCGAGGACCTGCGCAAGCAGCTGGATGCCTACCAGGGGAGCACGGCCGAACAGCTCCGTTCGCGCCTGATCGATTTCCTCTCGGAGGTCGTGCCGACCGCCGAGCGCCTCGGCATGCGGCTTTGCTGCCACCCGGACGACCCGCCCTGGCCTCTGCTCGGCCTGCCCCGCATCATGTCCGACGAGCAGGATTACCGGGCGGTTCTGGACGCGGTCGACGTCCCCGCCAACGGGATGACGTTCTGCGCCGGCGCCCTCGGCGCCCGCTTCGACAACGACCTTCCCGGCATCGTCGAGCGGCTCGGGCCTCGCATCCATTTCGTCCATCTCCGCAGCGTGAGCCGCGACGGCGACACGGTCCCCTGTTCTTTCCATGAGGACAATCACCTCGACGGCGACGGCGACATGGTGGCGATTGTGGCCGCGCTGCTGCGCGAGGAAAGCCGCAGGAAAGCCGAAGGACGCGCCGACAGCGCCATCCCGATGCGCGCGGACCATGGCCAGGAACTTCTCGACGACCTGTCGCGCGGGGCGAACCCGGGCTATCCCGCCATCGGCCGGCTGAAAGGCCTGGCCGAACTGCGCGGCGTCGCCGCAGCTTTGGACCGCGTCATGGAGGGAAGCCTCCGAACGTAGCGGCCTGCGAACGCAACTGCCCTACGCGAAGAGTTCAGGCTGCTCCCGCATGAGTTCGTCGATGGACTTGAACACCTCCCTGAGGTGATGGCGCATGTAATCGACGGCCTCGTCGACGGCGCCGCGCTCGATCGCGTCCGCCACCGCCTTGTGCTGTTCGTAGAGGAACCCGACGTGTCCCGGATGCGGCAGGCTCAGGAAGCGCACGCGATCGAGCTGGCCCTTGACGTTCTGTATTGCCCGCCAGGCACGGCTGAGCCCGCAAAAATCGGAAAAGATGTGGTGGAACTGCTCGTCCAGTGCCTGGAACTCCGTCAACAGCCCCTTGTCCCTGGCGATCTTCTGCTTCTGCAGATTGGCGCGCAGGCGCGACTTCAGTTCGTCGTCCGCCATTTCCGCGGCTTTCCGGACCACCGCCGTCTCCAGCGCCTCGCGGATGAACTGCGCCTCGAACACCTCCGGAATGCGAATCGGCGCGACCTGCGTGCCGCGCTGGGGGAATATGTCGACGAGCCCCTCGTCCGACAGCTTGATGAGAGCCTCGCGCACCGGAGTCCGGCTGATGCCGAGGCGCATGGCGAGTTCCTTTTCGCTCAATGCGTCCTTGGGTCGCAACTCGAGCGTCAGGATGGCGCGCCTGATCCACGCATGCGCCTGAACGGCAATCGGCATCTTCGGATCGATCGCTTCCGACCAGTTGGCCGGCTCAAGAACAGTCAATTTTCCCAGTCCCTGCGCTAATTCGTCGGCATCCGGCAACGGCAGGCCGTGACGGCACGCCTGTCCGGCAACTGCATCTCCGCTCGCATTCCCGCCAGAATGAAGCTCTAGATTCCCTCAGCACGGAACCGTTGACGCGACGACCGGATCACAACCGTTTGACATACTACCATGGCAGAGTGTTATCCTCCACGTCCGGTGATGAAAAAGCCGCATAGCAAGAGGAGGAGACACATGCCCAAATGGACGTCGCGTGCCAGCGCACGCGCCGCGGTGCTCGGTGCAATCACGACAGCGATGCTGGCGACATCGGCACATGCAGCAACCCTGACAGTATGGTGGAACAAGGGCTTCTACCCGAGTGAAGACCAGGCGATGAACGACGTCGTCAAGGCCTGGGAGAAGAAGACCGGCAACAAGGTCAACCTGTCCTATTACAGCACCAGCGACATCGCGACGAAGTTCGTCTCCGCGCTGACCTCCGGCCAGGTTCCGGACGTCGCCTATTCGGACCTCAACGACTTCCTGATCACGCCGCAGCAGGCCTGGAAGGGCAATCTCGTCGACGTTTCGAGCATCGTGAAGCCGTTGAAGGACCAGTACACCAAGACGGCTCTTCTCTCCTCGTATCTATACAACAACAAGGAGCACAAGCGGAGCTACTACACCGTTCCGCTCAAGCAGCAGGCGCTGCACAACTTCTACTGGAACACCCTGATCAAGGATGCCGGCTTCTCGGTCAAGGACATCCCCGACACCTGGAACGCCTACTGGGATTTCTGGGCCAAGATCCAGAAGAAGCTGCGTGCCGACGGCAAGCGCATCTACGCGCTCGGCTTCCCCATGTCGACGGTGGATTCCGACAACTTCTACACGTTCAACCAGTTTGCGCTCGCCTATGGCGCACATTTCGTCAATCCGGACGGCACGCTCAACCTGACGAAGGAAACCCGCGACGCCGCCATCAAGACGCTGACCTTCTTCAAGACGGAGTACGACAAGGGCCTGATCCCTTCGAGCGCCCTGAACTGGGGTGACGCGGACAACAACGCCGCCTTCTTCTCCAAGCAGATCGTCATGACGCCGAACGCCTCGCTGTCGATCCCGGTCTCCAAGGCCGACGACAAGGACGTCTACTACAACCAGATCGGCACCGGCATGATGCCGAAGGGGCCGGACGGCAAGGAAGTCAAGAGCCTCGTCGCCGTCAAGGTCGCCTTCATTCCGAAAGGCGCCAAGAACGTAGACCTCGCGAAGGATTTCCTGTCCTTCCTCGTCCAGCCCAAGCGCCTCGACGGGATGCTGAAGGCGGCGCGCGGCCGCTGGCTTCCCGTGATGGACGCTTCGATCAAGCAGGATCCCTTCTGGACGAACCCGAAGGACCCGCACATCCCGGTTGCCGTCAAGCAGGAAGTCACCGGCCCGACCGTGCCGTGGCCCATGGCCTACAATCCGGCCTATGCTCAGGTGAACGCCGAGCAGGTCTGGGGCAAGGCCGAGGGCGACGTGATCAACAACGGCGTCAGCCCGGAAAAGGCCGTCGACACGGCTTTCTCCCGCATCAAGGACATCTTCGCGCAGTACAAGATCAAGAAGTGATCTCTATATGACGCAACCCTCCCCGGGCCCGCACGGCCCATCAGCAACGAGCACCGCCAGCGGCGGTGCTCGAACTGCGATCGCGAACCACCTGTTCGCATCGCGAAAGCTGTCCTCGGAAAGCATCTGGGGGATTGCCTTCATCCTGCCGTATCTGGCGGTCTTCTGCCTTTTCGTCGTCTACCCGGTCGGCTACGGCCTCTGGCTGGGGACGCGGTGGAGCAGTTTCCAGACGCTGTTCTCGGACCCGATCTATTTCCGAACCATATTCAACACGCTGCTGCTGCTTGTCGTCGGGGTCAACGTCAAGATGGCCCTCGCGCTGTTGCTCTCCGGCTTCTTCCTGCAGCGCTACAGGTTCATGCCGGTGCTCCTCCTGATCTTCATCCTGCCCTGGGCGATGCCGGCCATCCCGACGTTCATCGCGATCCGCTGGATGCTGAACAGCCAGTGGGGCCTCATCAACAATGTCATCTGGGCGGTCGCACAGGTCGACGGACCCGGCTGGCTGACGAACCCGACGCTGGCGATGGGCAGCGTCATCGTCTTCTACATCTGGAAGTGGCTACCCTTCTGGACGGTGATCTTCATCGCCGGCCGCACGGCCATTCCGACCGAACTCTACGAGGCCGCCTGGCTCGACGGCGCCAACGGCGTCCAGCTCTTCCGCTTCATCACCTTCCCGATGATGGCCAGCCTCTACCTCATATGCACGGTCCTTTCGACGATCTGGACGCTCGGCGACTATAACACCGTGCGCTTCATCACCGGAGGCGGGCCTACCCTGTCGACCCACGTGCTCGCAACGCTCGGAATCCGCGATGCCTTCGAGGTCGGCCACCCGTCCGTCGGCATGGCCGCCGTCATCTCGGCCCTGCCCGTCCTCGTCCCGCTGGTCATTCTCCTGATCTGGCGCATGAACAAGGAAAGGGTGCAGCTATGAACGCGAGCCGCGGACGCCTTGGCCAGAGCCCCCTGCAGCGGCTCGGCACTTTTGTCATCGCCATCCTCATCCTGTTCTGGACGTTGCTGCCGATCTACAACATGATCATCGTCGCAATGGAACCGAAGCAGGTGGTGTTCAGCGGCACGCCCTGGCCGACCAACCTGACCTTCGCGAATTTCTGGACGGTGATCACCGAGAACTTCTGGTATCTCGGCCATTTCTGGCGGCAGATGCTGAACAGCCTCTTCGTCGGGCTGGTGACGGCGGGGCTGGTGATCTTGATCGGCACGATGGCAAGCTTCGCCATCCACCGCCTCAAGGTCCGCTTCGGCTTCCTGCTGTCGAACGCGGCGCTGCTCAGCTATGCCATCCCGCTGTCGTTCCTGGCGATCCCCTTCTACAACATCCTCTATGCCTATGGCCTGCTCGACTCGCTCTGGGCGCTGATCATCGTCGAGGTGACCTTCGCATCGCCCTACGCGATCTTCATCTTCTCGCAATACAGCACGTCGATCCCGATGGAACTCGACGAGGCCGCGAAGATCGACGGCGCCAGCGTCCCCCAGGTCTTCTGGCGCGTCTTCCTGCCCCTGATGACGCCTGCGATCGTGGCGGTCGGCACCTATTCGCTTCTTCTGGCCTGGAACGAGTATCTCTACGCCTTCCTGCTGCTGTCGTCCGAGACGCAGGTGACGGTGCCGGTGGCGCTCGGCCACTTCCTGTCGAGCGACGACTCGCCGTGGAACATCCTGATGGCGGCCGCCCTCGTGTATTCGCTTCCGCCGCTCATCATCTACTACATGACCCGAAACCGGATGACGACGGGCATGACGATCGGCGGCGTCAAGGGATAGGCCGGGAACCGGGGCGCGAGACGGTCATCCCGTCGACGAACACGTCGACAAGCTTCTTGACCGTCTCCGTCCAGCCCGGCTGCTCGCGCATGTAGCACATGCCGATCAGCGCGCGCAGCAGATCCTCGGAACCGACGTCGGCACGCAGTTCGCCGGCCTCGACGGCACGCTTCAAGAGCTTGCCCACCGCGCCGGCAAGTCGCTCCGACGAATAGGCATAGAGGTCCGTGGAACTTCCTGCGGCGAGCGCGAGCGCCGCCAGCATGCCCTTCTTCGTCGCCACGAGATCGACATTGGCATGCAGCCAAAGGCGCAGCGCGACGACCGGATCCGCCTCCCCCGAAAGGGTGTCGGCCAGCTCGGCAAGCTGCTCGACCTCATGTCGGTAGACCGCCTCGAAAAGTGCCTCCCGGGTCGGGAAATGGCGGTAGAGCGTCCCGATCCCGACCCCGGCGCGGCGCGCGACCGCCTCGAGGCTCGCGTCCGGACCGCCGGCGCCCAGGATCACCTTCGCCGCATCCAGGAGCCGCGCGCGATTGCGAAGCGAGTCGGCGCGCGGCTTCCGCGTTGTCTTTTCGGCCTGCTGTCCCATATCGCCCGTAGCCTGTCCTTGGCCTCTTGATAAGCGGAGGGTACCTCCGTATATTGCAGTGAGCGCCGCGCATCGTACGGCGCCTCCGGACCGGCCCGGCCAACCCTGTTTCCCGCAACGAAGCGGACCGCCCTCCGGTTGCTTGCCGCAATACCCGGCCGAAACCCGGAATCTTCCAATAGCACTGATTGGAGCCCCGCATGAAATTCTCCATCAGCATGACCGTGAACGGCGTCCGGCGAGACATTGCGCTGGACGATCCAAGGGTGACGCTGCTCGATCTGCTGCGCGAACGCCTCGATCTCACTGGAACCAAGAAGGGCTGCGATCGCGGCCAGTGCGGCGCCTGCACCGTGCTGGTCGACGGACGCAGGATCAATTCCTGCCTGGCGCTTGCGGTCAGCCTCGACGGCGCTGACGTCACCACCATCGAGGGCATCGCCGACGGCGACCGCTTGCACCCGGTGCAGGCCGCCTTCATCGAGAACGACGGATTTCAGTGTGGCTTTTGCACTCCCGGCCAGATCATGAGCGCGATCGGCCTGATCGCCGAAGGACAGGCGGGGGACGATCCCGAGCGTGTGCGCGAGGGCATGAGCGGCAATCTTTGCCGTTGCGGCGCCTATGCCGGCATCACCCGCGCCGTGATCGATGCAGGCAGGAGGCTCGCCGAAACCGGACAGGAGGCCGCGGAATGAACCGCTTCGAATATCTCAGGCCGGAGACGGTCTCCGACGCCGTCGCCGCCGCGGCGGAACCGGGTTCCTCCTATCTCGCCGCCGGAACGAACCTGCTCGACCTCATGAAGGGCGGCGTCGCGCGCCCGGCGCGGCTCGTTGACGTGACGCGGCTGCCGGGACTGGGCGACATCGAACATCTCTCCGACGGTGCAGTGCGCATCGGCGCGCTCGTGCGCAATTCCGACCTCGCGAGCGACCGGACCTTCGCCACGACCTTCCCGGTCGTCGCCGAAGCGCTTCTGTCGGGTGCGTCGGCGCAGCTCCGCAACGCCGCCACCGTCGGCGGCAACCTGATGCAACGCACACGCTGCCCCTATTTCTACGACATCGCCAGCGCCTGCAACCGGCGCAGCCCCGGCGCCGGATGCGATGCCCGGCAGGCCGGGACAGGCCAGGCCGTGCTCGGCTGGAGCGACGCCTGTATCGCGACCCATCCCTCCGACTTCTGCGTGCCGCTCGTCGCGCTGGGCGCAGTCGTCGAGATCGAGGGCACGGCCGGCCGGAAGGAGGTCCCGCTGGAGGACTTCCACCTGCTGCCCGGCGACACGCCCGAGCGCGAGAACGTTCTCGAGCCGGGCGATCTCGTCGTTGCGGTTCGCCTGCCCGCCGAAGCAGCTGGGTTCAAGGCGCACGCCCGCTATCTCAAGGTTCGGGAACGGACGTCATTCGCCTTCGCGCTGGCATCCGCTGCCGCGGCCCTCGACATCGGAGCCGACGGCATGATCCGCGAGGCCCGTCTCGCCCTCGGAGGCGTTGCCCCGAAGCCCTGGCGCGCGGCCGCTGCCGAGGCCAAGCTCGTCGGAACCGCGCCGGATCCGGCGAACTTCCTCGCTGCGGCGGAAGCCGCACTTTCGGAGGCGAGGCCCTCCGGCGACAACGCCTTCAGGATCGAACTCGCGAAGCGCGTCGTGTTGCGGGCGCTGGCGCGCGCCGCCGACGGCACACCGGAACGCATGCCTGCCCTTCCCGCCTCTCCCTTTGCCGAAGAACCCGGGGGTCTCTCCCATGGCTGAGATTTCGCTTTCCACGAATCCGGCGCACCAGCGCCACGGATCGAGCATCGGGCAGCCTATGACCCGCCGCGATGGCATGCTCAAGGTGACCGGGAGGGCAACCTACGCTGCCGACGCCCATCCCGACGGAATGCTGCATGCGGTGATGGCCGTGAGCTCCATCGCGCGCGGCCGCGTCGCCTTCCTGGACGTCGAGGCCGCGAAGGCGCATCCCGGCGTGGTCGACGTCATGACGCCGGCAAACAGGCCGCAGCTCGCTAAGGACCCGGACCAGAAGGACAATCCCTTCGCCTTCCGGATCGACGTTCTGCAGAGCGACCGCGTGCGCTACCCGAACCAGCCGATCGCCGTCGTGATTGCCGAGACGCTGGAGGCGGCCACGGAGGGCGCCGCGCTTCTGGCACCGCGCTACGAGAGCGAGGCGCCCCGCGTCGGCCTCGATGCCGGCGAGAGCTTCGTGCCCGACTCCGTCGGCGTCGGCCAGCCGGCGAGTGAAAGCATCGGCGACCTCGAAGCAGGCTTCGCGGCCGCATCCACCCGCCTCGAAAGGACCTATGAGACGCCCGCGCAGTACCACAACGCCATGGAACCGCATGCGATCGTCGCGGCGTGGGACGGCGACAGGCTCACTCTCGACACGCCGAGCCAGGGCCTTTCCATGGCACGAATGCGGATAGCGGCTCTCTTCGGCCTTCCGCCGGAGAATATCCTGATCCGCAGTCCGTTTCTCGGCGGCGGCTTCGGCTCGAAGGGCGCGATCGCCGCGCCCCAGGTGCTCGGCATCATGGCGGCGCGGCATGCCGGCCGGCCGGTGAAACTCGTCGTACGGCGGGAACAGATGTTCGGCCCCGTCGGCCACCGTGCGCCGACCCGCCAGACCCTGCGCCTCGGGATGGGTGAAGGAGGCAGGCTGACCGCGCTCTCGCACCACACGAGGACGCTGTCGAGCACATTCGACGACTTCTTCGAGCCGGCATCCGGCGCCTCGCACTCGCTCTACGCCGCGCCGGCCATCGCGACTTCCTACGATGCCGTCAGGAACGACACCGGCACCCCCCTCTTCATGCGTGCGCCGGGCGAAGCGACCGGCTCTGTCGCACTGGAGAGCGCGATCGACGAGGCGGCCGAAGCCTGCGGCATGGACCCGCTGGAATTCCGGCTGAATAACTATGCCGACGTCGAGCCGATCTCGGGCAAGCCCTTCTCCTCGAAAGCCCTGCGCGAATGCTACGAGCGGGGCGCCGAGCGCTTCGGCTGGGGCGAGCGTCCGCTGGCTCCCCGTCAGCTGCGCGACGACGAGGGCATGCTCGTCGGCTGGGGCGTCGGCACGGCGACCTTCCCGGCTCTGATGTTCCAGGCCAGGGCCCGCGCCGCAATCCGCAGCGACGGGACGGGGCTCGTGGAAACCGGTGCGCACGACATGGGCCAGGGCGCGTGGACGGCGCTGGCGCAGATCGCCGCCGATGGCCTCGGGCTGGATATCGCGGAACTCGAGTTCCGCGCCGGCTCGAGCGACTTGCCCGACGCCGGCATCGCCGGCGGCTCGGCCCACACCGCCACCGCCGGCATGGCGATCCACGGAGCCGGCGCCGACGCCATCGCAAGGCTTGCGGAACTGGCGACGAACGACCGCAACTCGCCTCTGTACGGCGCCGGCAATGCCGGGGTCGTCGCGCGGAACGGCCGCCTTCACCGGCGGGACGACGAGGGCCGCAACGAGAGCTACGCCGACATCCTCGTCCGCGCAGGGCTCTCCGAAGTCGTAGGCGAGGGCTCCGGAACATCCGACCCGGCAGAGCAGGAAAACTACGCAATGCATGCGCACGGCGCGGTCTTCGCCGAGGTAAGGGTCGATCCGGACCTCGGCCAGGTCCGCGCCACCCGCCTGGTCGGAGCGTTCGCGGTGGGGCGCGTGATCAATCCTCGCATGGTCGAGAGCCAGCTCTTCGGCGGCATGATCTGGGGTATCTCCTTCGCCCTGCACGAAGCGGCCGACGTAGACAGTCGTACCGGCCGGCTGACGAATGCCAGCCTGGAAGGATACCGCCTGCCGGTGAACGCCGACGTGCCGTCGCTGGAAGCCCTGCTCGTCCATGAGGACGATGCGCATGTGAACGCGCTCGGAATCAAGGGGGTGGGCGAGATCGGCATCACCGGAACGGCCGGAGCCGTGGCCAACGCCGTTCACCACGCCACGGGCATTCGCGTCCGCCGCTTTCCCATCGGCATTGCGGACCTCCTCTCCGCGCCGCGCTAGGCTAGAGCGGGGTGCCGGTGCCGCTTTCGCCGCGACGCAGAAGCTTTGCCGTCGCGGCGAAGAACATCTCGTCGACGTCGAGGTCGGGCGCGACCTTCGCGTAGTCGTCGTCGATGAGCAGTGACGCGGCCCCATGTACCAGCGTCCAAAGCTGCACGGCGACGGTCCGGGGATCTTCCGCGACCCGGTTGGCGGCACAGTGGGCCGCAATCTCCCTGATGACGTAGCCGAAGCAGGCCCTCCCCCGGGCGGCGACCGTCTCGTCCCTGGTCAATGCGGGTTTCTGCCCGAACATGAGCCGGAAGAGTGCCCTCTCCTGCGAGGCGAAGGCGAGGTAGAGCCGTCCGATCGCCACGATCCTCTCGACGGAACCGGCGGGGCACCCGCTTGCCGCCACGGCCATGCGCTCCGTCAGCGAATCGAACCCCTGCGCAACGACGTTGCCGAGGACCTCGTCCTTGTTCCGGAAATGGCGGTATGGTGCCGCCGTCGACACGCCTGCGAGCCGGCAGGCGTCGGCCAGCGAAAAATTCTCTTCGCCGCGTTCGAGGATCAGTCGCCTTGTGGCATCGATCAGCGCCTGGCGCAGGTCGCCATGATGATAGGTTGCTCTCGTTCCGTCAGACATTTTACCGAAGCCGCATATTTCAACTCATCGTAGCAGCCGAAGCACGCGGCGCGCACTCGATAGTCTTGTGTGCGAATACTGGCCATTCGAAGGTGGTAGGGCCGCCTCCCTCCGCCGAGGGAGCTAGAGCACCGGAGAACCGAGCCGGAAAACTCCCTCTATAGATCTCCTGAGCACGCCGCCGCTCGGGGTGTAGCCCAGGCTGTCCGCCTCTCGCCGCTCGAACCATTCCTGCGACCTTCTCCACCGACGGTTCGTCGTAGAGGAACATCGCCGTCTCGAAGTTCAGGAGCATGCTGCGCACGTCGAAATTCGCCGAGCCGACATAGGCCGCATCGTCGATGATCCCGGCCTTGGCATGGAGCATGCCTTTCCGTGAACAGCAGGATCGCGGCATCCGGCGCTCCGCCAGCTCGCGCACATAGGCCCCGCGGGCGAAGTCGGCGATCCGGTGGTTCGAGCGCTGCGGAACGACGATGCGCACGTCCAGGCCGCGCCGCGCCGCCGTCGCCAGCGCCTGCCCGAGGAACTCGGTCGGCAGGAAATATGGCGTGGCGATCCAGACGCGCCGGCGCGCCGCGTGGATGGCATAGACGAGACCGTCGTGGAGCGCGTCGTCCTTGCGATCCGGTCCGGACGGAACGAGCTGCGCGATCGGCGCCGCCCGGCCCCATGTCGGCGGCCGCGTGCCGGCTGCTTCGGACGAGGGCCCGCCGCCGACCGCGCCCCAGTCGGAATCGTGGACGTCGCAGAACGGCCGCACCGCCGGGCCCTCGATCCGGAAGGACAGGTCGCTCCAGCGCCCCTGGAAGGGCTTCGGCCCCATATACTCCTTGGCGACGTTCATGCCGCCGGAAAACACCCGCACACGGTCGCCGATCACCATCTTTCGGTGATTGCGCAGGTTCAGGTGCCCCTTTGCCGGCAGCGTGGACGATCGGCGAGAAATAGCGGATTTCACCGCCGGCCCGGCGAAGTCGGCGAAGCTCCTCCCTCGGCCGCTTCAGGTCGCCCGAGACGGTCGATGATGAGGCGCACCCTGACCCCGCTCCGCGCCTCCTCCTCGAGCGCGTCGACGAAGGTCGCGCCCGGCCTCGTCGTCGGCGATGAGGTAGAACGTGACGTCGAGGCGGTCCTCGCTCTCCGCGACGACCTCCATCATCGCGGCGAACGCATCCTCCCCGTCCCTCGGAGCAGTTCCAGCCGGTTCCCGCCGGTCGCCGGCGGCAATGCCGAAGCGCGTGAAGACGCTGCTCCAGCTCGCCCCGCCGGCGTCCCGGCTCGTCCTTGTCGAGAGCGGAGAAGCGTATGGCGGAGAAGCCCGAGCCGGTCTTGCGGAAGCCGAGCATCACGAAGCAGCGGCATCGCCACGTAGGGCAGCACCAGGATGAACAGCAGCCAGGCTGCCGCCGATTGCGGCGTCCGGCGTTGCTGCAGGACGAACACCGCTGCGAGCAGCGTCAGCGCCACGCCGGAAACGACGGTCAGGTGATCAGCGATCCAGTACAATTCGAAGATCCCGCCCGTTCTCCGAGGTCACGTCCCCGGCCACGATGCCAGCGCCGGGGAACGAGGGGACACTGTCACCCGCGGCCCCGCACGAGTCCACCCCGGCTGGAGGAGGCCACCGAAAGGAAGTCACGCTTTCGCGCAATGTTCCCTGACGGCACGTCCGAATGCCTCGAACAGTGCGCGGTTCACCCCGTTGGTCTGCGGATCGTACTCCGCATGCCACTGGACCCCGAGCGCGAAACCCGGCGCGCCCTCGATCCGGATGGCTTCGATCGTCCCGTCTTCGGCGATGCCCTCGGCGACCACCCTTCCGCCCAGGTCGAGGATACCCTGCCCGTGCAGCGAGTTCACCCGGATCGCGTCGCGTTCGAATATGCGCGCGAAGGCGCCGCCCGAAACCAGCCGGACCTCGTGCCGGTCCGCGAACACCACTTCGGGATCGGGATGGATCTCGCCGGTCTCCAGCCGCGGCATGCGGTGGTTCATGCGCCCGGGCAATTCACGGATCTCGGGGTGCAGCGTTCCGCCGAAGGCGACGTTCATCTCCTGGAAGCCGCGGCAGACACCGAAGAGCGGCAGGCCCCGTCTCGACGCAGGCCTCGACCAGCGGCAGCGCCAGCGCATCCCTGTCCTCGTCGTAGGGCTCGTGGCTCGGATGGGGAGGCATGTTGAACCAACGCGGGTGAACGTTTGCCCGCGCCCCCGTGAGCAGTATCCCGTCGACCGCGGAGAAGAGATCGGGAATGCTGGTGATCTCCGGGTTCCCGGCGAACATCAAGGGCAGCGCGCCGGCGACATCCGCCACGGCCCGCATGTTCCGTTCCCCGACCAGCTGGGCAGGGAAGCGGTTCTCCACCACATAGGGGTTCCCGATCACTCCGACGACGGGCTTCTTCATTTTGCGATCTCACCTTCCAGTCGCACGCTGCGGCAGCGAAAACCCCGGCCGGCGCGGGAAGCCGGTCTGCGGAACGCTTCCAAACGAACGGCCCGCCCAGCCACGACCGGACGAACCGTGCCCATCGGGATACCCCCTGAAATGGCGGGGACGCAAGTGCCGGGAAGGTCTTCCTTCCCGGCGACCGACGGGTTTGGCCGTCATTCGACCGGGCTGCACCGTCAGCCGTCCTGTTGCGGGTCCCCGGCCGCGGCCACGGGGCTTTCCGAACTCTCGCGATGAAGCCTGTTGAGCGACGCGCACAACAGGTGCGCCTCCGCCTTCGGGAGGGCCATGAGGAGACGATCCTCCACGAATGCCGGCTCGTCCTCCAGGAGATCCCAGATCAGCCAGGTATCCGCGGGCTCCTGGATGCATTCGTAGCGATCGCGCAACTGCGAATTTCCGATGCCCGGAGCGTAAATCTTAGTTTGACCTAAAATATAACAACTCACAGTTACAATCAATACGACCGCTGGCAGGAGCCGGATCCGCGCGGATCCCTGGACCGGCCGCGGCCCGGCTGCGCGCGCCCGCTACCTGTCGACGATGATCGTCTCGGCGACTTCGATGCCGAAGCCTGCGAGGCCGACATAGGTTCGTTCGTTGGTGGCGATCTCGGCAATCGAGCACAGGCCGAGGTCCCTCAGGATCTGCGCACCGACGCCGACCTCCCGCCAGCGCCTCCGGCGGACGACTGCGCTCCTGTGATGCTCCCCGGCCTCGCCATCGACCTCGGGACCGTCCTCGAACTCGCCCGCGCCCGGCGCCCTGAGCAGCATCAGCACGCCACACCCGGCCCTGGAAATCGCCGTCATCGCGTTGGTGGCCCATGAGCGCGGGTTGCCGATCGTGCCGAAGTAGTCCGATACTGGCTGCTCGCGGTGAATTCGGACCGGCACGCGCTCCGCCCCTTCGACGTCGCCGAAGATGGCCACCACGTGCTGCATGGGGTCGAAATGCGTCTCGTAGATCCTCAGAACTCCGGCAAGGCCTGCTATGTGCATCGGCGTCTCCCTGACGCAGTGCACGAAGCTCTCCCGCCGCATCCGGTAGGAGATCAGGTCCTCGATGGAGACGATCTTCAGGCCGTTCTCCACGGCGAAGGCCTTGAGCTCGCCCAGGCGCTTGACCGAACCGTCGTCGTTGACGATCTCCGCGAGGACGCCGACCGGCTCGAGGCCGGCGAGGCTCGCCAGGTCGGTCGCCGCCTCCGTATGCCCGGACCGGACCAGCACGCCGCCTTCGCGCGCGATCAGCGGAAACACGTGTCCAGGCCTGAGAAAGTCGGCGCCGCTGCAATTTCCGTTCGCAAGCGCCTGCGCCGTGCTCGCGCGCTCCGTGGCCGAGATGCCGGTCGTCATGCCCCGCTTGTAGTCCACCGAGACGGTGAAGGCCGTACGCAGCGGATCGAGATTGTTGGCGACCATCGGCGGCAGGTTCAGAGCCTCGGCGCGTTCCGAAAGCATCGGCACGCAGATGATTCCGCTGGTGTTGCGGATCATCGTCGCCATCTTCTCCGGCGACGCCTTCGACGCGGCCATGATCAGGTCGCCCTCGTTCTCGCGGTCGAGATCGTCGACCACGACGACGAGTTCGCCGGCCGCGATCGCCGCAATCGCCTCCTCGATCGAATCGAGCGCCACATCGCTGAATTCCATGACTGCAAGGTCCTCTTTCCTGTCCGGCATTCTCTTAGAAGGGACGCGCGCCAATTGAAAGTACCATGTGCGTCATGTGCCTCCGCCGGCCCACGGCTACGTCCGGTGGGACTTCACCTTCGAGACGGCGCTCTTCGCGGTCTTCGCCGTCGTCTTCGGCATCCTTCGGCGTGCTGTGGCGGCGGTCCCGGCCACGGCATGGACCGGCTGCCGGATCATCCCGTCATGCGGCGCCGGTGGGCGCCGATGGCGGACATCATGGAGACGAAGCCTGACGGCGAGCGCGTCGCGTTTCCCCTCGCGACCGTCCTCCACATGGAGTGATGCGATGCCGCCGCGCCACGTCGCCGTCATCGACATCGGGAAGACCAACGCGAAGGTCGCCCTCGTCGACCTCGAAACCCTATCGGAGGTCGCCGTCCGTCGCACGCCCAACCGCGTGCTGCGGCAGGGCCCCTATCCGCATTTCGACGACGAATGGCTCTGGCACTTCATGCTGGAGAGCCTCGGCGACCTCAATCGGGAACGCCCGGTGGACGCCATCTCGGTCACCACCCACGGCGCTACCGCCGCGCTGGTGCGCGAGGACGGCCGGCTGGCGCTGCCGATCCTCGACTACGAGCACCCCGGTCCCGATTCCCTCGCGGCCGGGTATGCGAAGGTCCGGCCACCCTTCGCAGTGACCGGTTCGCCGCGCTCCCCCGGCGGCCTCAACCTGGGCGCCCAGCTTTTCTGGCTCCGGCGAACCCATGCGGAAGCCTTCGCGCGCGCAAAGTGGCTGCTGACCTATCCGCAATACTGGTCCTGGCGGCTGAGCGGCGTGGCATCCGTCGAGCGCACCTCGCTCGGCGCGCACACCGACCTCTGGGCCCCGATCGCGGACGACTATGCCGGGCTCGTCGACGCGATGGGGTGGCGAACGCTCCTGCCGCCGTTGCGAAAGGCCGCCGACCTCCTCGGACCCGTTCGCCCGGAAATCGCGAGATCGACCGGCCTGTCGCGCGACTGCCGCGTGCTCTGTGGCATCCACGACTCGAATGCGTCCCTGCTGCCGCATCTCCTGACGCAGGAAAGGCCTTTCGCCGTGGCCTCCACCGGCACCTGGGTCATATCGATGGCAATCGGCGGAGACGCCCTCGAACTGGACGAGCGCCGGGACACGCTGGTCAACGTCAGCGCTCTCGGGGACACGGTCCCGTCCGGCCGCTTCATGGGAGGCAGGGAGTACTCGGCGATGCTGGGGGAAAGCCCGGCGGCGGCGACCGGCGACGACCTGCGCCAGGTACTGGAGCGTCGGGTCATGCTTCTGCCGTCGGTCCAGTCGGGAACCGGTCCCTTCCCCGACCGGCGACACGCATGGATCGGCAACCACGAACGCCTTGCGCCCGGCCAGAAAACCGCCGCCGTGTCGATCTATCTTGCACTGATGACAGCCACCTGCCTGCAGATCATCGGCGCCAGGGGGCCGACCCTCGTCGAGGGGCCCTTCGCGCACAATCGGGTCTTCGAGAATGTCCTCGCCGCGGTGACGGGGCGCCCGACGGCCAGAAGCCGCGGGCAGACGACGGGAACAAGCATCGGCGCGGCGCTCCTTGCCGATACCGGCCGGGCCGCGCGGATGGGCCCTGCCGCCTGCGCGCCTGCCGACGGCGCCATGGCCGGGGCGATCGCCTCCTACGCCGCGGAATGGCTGGAGAGGGTCGCTTCCCGACCCTGAGGCTCGCCGGCGCGACGCCCCCTCGCCATTTGCGCCGACAGCCGGCATCCGTGGCCGTGGCCGGTACAGGAACGCAAGCGGACGGGCCGGCGTTTGCCATTTCGTCGACGGCAACGACCGGCGATGTCATCCTCGCCTTGATGTTCGCTTCCGCCTGCATCATCAATCAGGCGCAAATGTCCCAGGACAGGTGCTTGGCTGCAAGACGATGCGCGTTACGTTCTTCAGGAACGGGCCCGTGATTTCTGGCGCGTCGTCCTGTCGTTCGTGATCCGCGCCATGTCCCTTGAACCCACGTCGAACCGATTGGAGTTCCATCATGACCACCCACGCCACGATCCGCCCGCAATCGCCGATGGCGAACTGCATACGCGCGCTTTCAATGGACGCAGTTGAGAAGGCGAACTCGGGCCATCCCGGCGCTCCGATGGGCATGGCGGACGCGGCGACCGTGCTCTACGAGAGGCATCTGAAGTTCGATGCATCGGCGCCCTTCTGGCCGGACCGGGACCGGGTGGTGCTGTCGAACGGCCATGCTTCGATGATGCTCTACAGTCTTCTCTACCTGACCGGCTATCCCGAGATGACGATCGAGGAAATCAGGAATTTCCGCCAGTACGGCTCGAAGACGGCCGGCCATCCCGAATACGGAATGGCACCGGGGATCGAAACCACCACCGGACCGCTCGGCCAGGGGCTCGGTGCCGCCGTCGGCATGGCGATGGCCGAAAGGATTCTTTCAGCCGAGTTCGGCAAGGATGTCGTCGACCACCGCACCTACGCCTTCTGCGGCGACGGTTGCCTGATGGAAGGCGTCGGTCAGGAAGCCGTGTCCCTGGCCGGCCACCTGAAGCTCGGCAAGCTGACGGTGCTCTACGACGACAATTCGATCAGCATCGACGGGGCGACGTCGCTCGCCTTCACCGACGACATCCCCGCGAAGTTCAGGGCCCTCGGCTGGCAGGTGATCAAGTGCAACGGAAACGAGCCCGAAGAGGTCGACGAAGCCCTGAAGGAAGCCAGGGCCGACGACAGCCGGCCGGCGCTCATCGACATGACGACGATCATCGGCTACGGCGCGCCGAAGAAGCAGGGCACCGAGAAGGCACACGGGTCGGCGCTCGGCGCGGAAGAGATCGCCGCCGCCCGCAGGACGCTCGGCTGGACGTCCGAACCCTTTGTCATTCCTGATGAACTGCTCGAACGCTGGCGCTCGATCGGGCGCAGCGGTGCGCAGGCACGAGAGGCCTGGGAGGAACGCCTCGGCAAGCTCTCCGACGACAGGCGCAACGAGTTCGAGCGTCGGCAGGAGGGCCGGCTTCCAGCCGATTTCGACCATATCGTCGCCGCCGAGCGGGACCGGCTGGTCGACAATCCCCAGAAGCTCGCCACCCGCAAGTCCAGCCAGAACGCCCTCGAAGTGCTGACCGCCGCCATACCCGAGATGATCGGCGGTTCGGCCGATCTCACCGGCTCGAACAACACCGACACCAGTTCGACCGTCCCCTCCTTCACGCCCGACCAACCGGGCCGCTATGTCCACTACGGCGTGCGTGAGTTCGCGATGGCGACTGCAATGAACGGCATGTCCACACATGGCGGCGTCATCCCCTACGGCGGCACGTTCCTGACGTTCTCCGACTACTGCCGCAACGGCATCCGCCTTGCCGCGCTGATGCATACGCGCACGATCTTCGTCATGACCCACGATTCCATCGGCCTCGGCGAAGACGGCCCGACGCACCAGCCGGTGGAGCAGCTCGCCGCGCTGCGGGCGATCCCCAATCTCAACGTCTTCCGCCCCGCCGATCCGGTGGAGGCCCTGGAATGCTGGGCGCTGGCGCTGAAGTCCGACAAGCGCCCTTCGCTCCTCGCGCTGTCGCGCCAGGGGGTGCCGCAGCTCAGGAACGAGAAGACCTCCGAGAACCTCTGCGCTCGCGGCGCCTACGTCATCCGCACCGTCGGCGAAGGCGATCGGGATCTGACGATCCTCGCCACCGGGACCGAGGTGTCGATCGCCGTCGACGCCGCCGAGCGGCTCGGCCAGGAGGGCTTCACCGTCGCAGTCGTGTCGATGCCCTCCTGGGAGCTCTTCCAGTCGGAATCGAAAGCCTACCGCGACCGGACGCTCGGTTCCGCGCCGCGGCTTGCGATCGAGGCGGCATCCAAGTTCGGCTGGACCCGCTACGTCGACAGCGAGGACGATGTGGTCGGACTGGAAACTTTCGGCCATTCCGCGCCGGGCGACGTCGTCTACGAGAAGATGGGAATAACCGCGGAGGCACTGGTCGAGCGTGCGCGTGCGCGGCTCGGCCTCTGATCCCGATCCGCGCGGCGGGCATTGTGGCCGCCGCGCCGGATCGACAGGGCGGCCGCTCAGACGGCCTTGAGCCTCGAGCCTGAAAGCAGCCCCTGCGCCTCGAGCACGGGATAGGCGATCGTGGCGAGCAGCGAGTTGATCTGCTTCAGGTCGCGGATCGTGTCGAGATGAATCGAACTCGTCTCGACGCTGCGCTCGGTGCCCTGCCGCAACCGCTCGAAATGGCGCCGGCCGGTCTCCTTCTCGACCGCCCTCAGGCGATCCTTCTCGAGCACGAGCTGCCGGGCCGTCTCGGCGTCCCCGGTGACGAGCAGGTTGAAGGCAAGCCGGGCATTGGCGAGCACGGAAGCATGGAAGTCGGATAGCTCCGCCCAGCCTTCCTCGGTGAAATCGACCTTGCGCTCCATCTTCTTCTGCACGTGGACAAGGAGATTGCGCGTGATGATGTCTCCGACCTGCTCGAGCTTCACGCAGGCGCCGAGCAGGTCCTGGCAACGGCGCGCCTCGTCCGGCGACATCTCCGTCTGTGTGATGCGGGCAAGGTAGAACTTGATGGCCGCATGACGCCGGTCGACCTTGTCGTCGAGGGCGGCAAGCGCGTCGATCGCCGCCTGGTCGGCCTTTTCGTAGAGTTCGATGACGCGCGCCAGCATGGTCTCGATGGTCTCGCACATCCTGACCGCCTCGCGGGTGACGTTGGCGAGCGCCTGCGCGGGGCGATCGAGCGCGCTGGCGTTGAGCGCGCTCGCCTCCTCAATATCCGCGTGAATGCCCTGCGTTTCCTTCACCGCCGGCATCTGCATGGCCACGATCGCTTCCGTGGCCCGCAGGACCGTGCCCGACAGCGGAATCCCCGCGACGAGGATCAGGAGGTTGAAGAGGATGTGCGCGTGGATGATCTGGTCCACCGGCGATGCGCCGAGGAAACCGACCGGAGGCTGGAATAGCATGAAGGCGACGAGCACCACCACCGAGCCGGCGCCGCGCATCAGGAGATTGCCGAGCGGCACGACACGGAACGCGGGCTCCGCCGAGCGCGTGAGGATCGGCGCGATGAAGGAAGACCCCAGATTGACGCCGAGCACCATGACGACGCCGAGTTCCGGGCCGATCACGCCCTTGCCGGCGAGCGCCACCAGCAGCAGCACCGCCGCGATCGAGGAATGGAACAGGTATGTCATGAGGGCGGCGATCAGGAACGCCGTCACGGGATCTCCGGAGAGATAGCGCACGATGACCGGCAGGAGCGTGCTGTCGCGCAGGGGTTCTGAAGCCTGTCCCATCATCTCGAGCGACAGGATCAGCAGGCCGATGCCGACGAGTATGCGACCGGCCTGGCGCCACTGCCGCCTGTCCGTCGCGCGGAACATGACGGTGCCGGCGAGCAGGCAGATCGGCACGAGAAGCGTCAAATCGAGGCTGAGCAGCTTGACCAGCAGCGCCGAGCCCACCTCCGCCCCCCGGACGGCCAGGATGCCGGCCAGCCCCGTAACGATGCCGAGGCCGGCGAAGGAGCCCACGAGCAGCGTCACTGCGGTCGAGCTTTGCAGCGCAATTGCGAGCCCCAGGCCAGTGGCTGCCGCAAGCAGCGGATTGTCCATGGTCTTCCGGAGCTTGCGGCGAAGCACGTTGCCGTAGGCGCGCTCCACCCCCGTGCGCACCATGCGGGTCGCCCACAACAGGAGTGCGACGGCCCCAGCCATCTGCAGAAGCACCACGGAGCCGCTCATGGGCAGGAAAGCTTTCTCTTCGTGTTCCGGGACATTGTCGTCGAGCCTGTTCCACTGGGTGCAACAAGGTGCGGCGCACGGGCCGATTTGTAAAATCGATATTCCATATCAAGGAAAAGTTAATGCTTATAATTCGTTCCATCACCAGAAACGATGGACCAGAGCTTTACATCGCCCGCGGTTCTCTTTCTAATCGGACTGCCACCAGGGAGCGGCCGATGCGATACGTGCAGCTGCGTGCCTTTCACTATGTCGCGATCTGCGGCGGTTTCTCCCGAGCGGCCGAAGCGCTGCTTCTGACCCAGCCGGCCATCTCCGACCAGGTGCGCAAGCTGGAGGAGGAATACGACATCCTCCTCTTCAACCGCCACAAGAAGCAGGTCGTGCTGACGAGCAACGGCGAGCAACTGCTCGAGATTACCAGACGGATGTTCGACATGGAACAGCAGGCTCTGGATCTGCTGTCGGAATCCCGGGCGCTGCGCTCCGGCACGCTGCGCATCGTGGCCGACGCCGCACACCACCTGCTCCACATACTGACGGGATTTCGGCGGAAATATCCCGGCATCCGGGTGACGCTGCGCGCCGGAAACACCGAAAGCGTGGTCGCGAGCCTCTATTCCTACGAGGCCGACGTCGGCGTCCTCGGCGACCTCCCGGCCAGCCGGGACTTCGACATGCTGAAGCTGAACTCGACACCGATCATCGCCTTCGTCGCGGCCGGCCATCCGCTCGCCGCGCAAAAGACCGTTCCGCTCGGCCAGCTGGCCAGCCAGCCTCTTGTCATGCGCGAACGCGGATCGAAGACGCGGCAGAAGCTGGAGGAACTGGCAGCCAAGGGCGGCGTCGAGTTGCATCCCGTCATCGAGGCGGAAGGCCGGGAGGCCGTTCGCGAGATCGTCGCCGCCGGCGGCGGCATCGGCTTCGTCTCCGCCGCCGAGTTCGGCCAGGACAGCCGGCTGGTGCCGATCTCGATCGAAGGTCCGGCGATGCTCATGGACGAGGCGCTGATCTGCCTGCGTGAGCGCAGCAATGGCAAGCTGGTGCGCGCCTTCTTCGAGATCGCGAAAGAGGAAGGGTTGCGCCTGCCCGCGATCGCGAAAGCGCAGGCAGGGGGAACCGGGTCCGGCCTTTCGTCAGCGTGACAGCCGCTTCATGCTCGCTTGCACGGCGCCGAGCATGATGAGCGTGGCCGCGATCAGCATGACGGTAAGCGCCGCGCCCTCGAAGATATCGCCGCGATCGGTGAGCGCGAAGATCGACACCGGCATCGTCATCCAGCCGGGCGGATAGACCATGGCCGTCGCGCCGAGCTCTCCCATCGAAAGGGCGAAGCTCAGGCTGAACGCCGCCCCGAGATAGGGCATGAGCAGCGGCAGCGTCACCCGCCTCAGGCGGTAGCCCGGCCGCGCCCCGAGGCTCTCGGCCATCTGCTCGACGTCGTTCGGCAATTGCAGGAGCCCTGCGGTGACCGCGCCGTAGGTGAAGGCGGAAACCAGCACCATGTGCGCGATGACGACGATCGATGTCGTCCCGTTGAGGAGAACCGGAGGCTGGCTGAAGGCGACGAGCAGGCCGAGCCCGACGGAGACCGACGGTACCGCGCTCGGCATGAAGAAGAGAAGATCCAGCAGCCGGCGCGGCATCCCGACGAGGTTTCGCAGGGCCAGCGCCGCGCAGGTCCCCGACACGAGCGCGATGGCGCTCGCCACGACCCCAGTGACGATGCTCGCCTTGAGCGCCGCCCCGGGCTGCCCGTGCAGCGCGTTGGCATAGTTCGCCAGGCCGAAATGGCTGGGCCAGACGCCGTTCCATTGTCCGGCGACGCTGGCCGCTACGATGATGGCGAGCGGCACGATGTAGACGATGAAGATGAGCAGGCCGGCGATACCCCAGGCCAGCGCCTTGCCGCTTCTAGACCAGACCAGCACGAGCGCCTCCGAGACGGGCGACGAGGACCCGGTAAAGCGTGTAGAGCCCTAGCGAGAGCACCAGATTGGCAACCGCGATGACGCAGGCCGTCGTATAGTCGAATTCCTGGATCGCCTTCGAATAGACGAGCAGCGGCAGCGTGATGACGCCCTTGGCGCCGATGAAGAGCACGATGCCGAACTCGTTGACCGTCAGCAGCAGGCAGAGCGAGCCGCCGGCCATGAGCGCCGGAACCGCCGCCGGCAGAATGATGCGGCGGATGATCATCGGCGCGCGCGCGCCGAGGCTCGAGGCCACTTCGAGCTGCGCCGGGTCGATCATCGAAAATGCGGCGAGCAGCGGCCGCAGCACGAACGGCGTGTAGACCGTCACCTCCGCAAGTATCACGCCCCAGGCAGAATAGAGGAAATCGATCGGCGGCAGCGACGAGCCGGTCAACGCCATGAGGCCCTCGTTGACGACGCCGGCCGAGCCATAGACGAAGGTGAATGCGAGCGCGACCAGGAATGTCGGCAGGGCGATGAAGGTCTCGATCAGCCGCGCCGCGAACGCGCGCCCCGGAAACGGAACGAACGCAAGCACCAGCCCCAGCACGAAGCCGAGCATGATGCAGCCGGCGCTGGCGCCGAAGGCGATCCGCACGGTGTTGTAGAGGCCGTTGAGGAAGAGGCGGGATTCGAGCACGGAAAGCGCCGCTCCGAGATGCAGCGCACCGCTGCCTCCGGTCAGCCCTTCCCGGATGATCAGCGACAGCGGATAAAGAAAGACGCAGGCCGACAGAAGGAGCGGCGGCAGGATCCAGAATCCGGCGCCGGGAATGCGCGACCGCTCGACCGTCCGCAGGGGCAAGACCGCGTCAGCCATTGTCGTCCTCGTGCGGCAGGATGGTGGTGTCCTCCTCGCTGAAGAAGATCGAAAGGTTGTCGCCCGCTTTCGGCGTCGAGCGCGACGGTGGCGCGGCCACCCGGAACTCGCAGCCCTCCATCTCGATCGTCAGGGTCTCGACCTCTCCCTGCCAGTCGACGAAGGTCACCCGTCCGTCGAGCCGGTTGATATGCTCGTCGGAGGCTTCCGCCTTGAGATCGTGCGGCCGGACGCAGACCAGCGCCGCCTTGCCGACATGGAGCGGGCCGTTGGCGAAGCCGCGCACGATCGATCCCTCGACCGAGACCTCTGCGATGGCCCCGTCGCCCGAGACCGACGAGACGACGCCGGCGATCACGTTCGCCCGGCCGAGGAACGCCGCCGTGAAGCGGTTGGGCGGACGACGGTAGAGACTGCGCGCGGCATCGAAGGCGGCCAGCCGTCCGTCGCGCATGATGGCGATCCGGTCGGCGAGCGTCAGCGCCTCGCTCTGGTCGTGGGTAACGTAGAGCACGGTCAGGTCGGGCAGCTCGCTGTGCAGCCGAGCCAGTTCCTCCACCATCGACCGGCGGATCTGCGCATCCAGCGCGGAAAGCGGCTCGTCGAGCAGCAGCACGCTCGGCCGGATGGCGAGCGCCCGGGCGATCGCGACACGCTGCTGCTGGCCGCCGGATAGCTCGCGCGGCATGCGCTTCTCGTACGGCCCCATGCCGACCATGGCCAGGCTCGTCGCGACGCGCTCGGAAATCAGCGTCCTCTCCGCCCCGCGCGCACGCAGCCCGAAGGCGACGTTCTCGGCCACCGTCATGTGCGGGAACAGGGCGTAGTTCTGGACGACCATGCCGATGTTGCGCGCATAGGGCGGCTCCCGGGTGACGTCCCGGCTGCCGATGAAGACCCTGCCACGGCTCGGCTGGACGAAGCCGGCGACGGCCCTGAGCGCCGTGGTCTTGCCGGAACCCGACGGCCCCAGCAGGGCGACGATCTCGCCAGGCTCGACGGTCAGAGTGAAATTCGCGAGGACCGTGAGCGGGCCGTAGGAGACGGACACGTCCTCGAAGTGGATCCGGTTGCCGGTCGAACCTCCGGCCTCGGCCGGGGAAAGCGCCGCGGAGGCGCCCTCCCAAGCCTTGGTCTCGGCCATCAGCATCAGCTTCCCGTCACGCTGTGCCACCGCGAAACGTCCGCGTCGAGATCCTTGAGGACGGCGCTCCAGTCCGGGTTCCAGACCTTCACGTCCTTCATCAGCTCGTGCATGGTCTTGAAGTTCTCGTCGGTCGGCTGCACGTCCGAGCGAACCGGCAGGCCCCAGGCGATCGTCGACAGCTGCGACTGCGCTTCCTTCGACAGCAGGAAGTCGATGAGCTTCTTGCCGTTCTCCGAGTGCGGGGCGCCCTTCACGAGCGAGATGTAGTAGGGCAGCGCGAAGGTGGTCTTCTCTCCGTCTTTACCGGCCGGCCAGAAGACCTGGATGTTGGGGTCCTGAGCCGTCTGCGCCATGTTCATCTGGAGATCGCCGTTGGCCACATAGAGCTCGCCCTTGTTGACGAGGGCCGCAAGCTTGCCGGTCGACGACGACGGACCGACATTGTTCGTCTGCAGCTTCTTCAGGTACTCGAAGCCGGCATCCTTGCCGCCCATGACATGGATCATCTGCAGCATCACGGCAGTACCGTCGCCGGCCTGGCCGGGGGTCGAGTACTGGATCTTGCTCTTGAACTTCGGATCGAGGAGGTCCTCGTAGGTCTTCGGAGCGGCGTCCAGTATCTTCTTGTTGTAGATGAAGTTCATGTAGTTGTTGACCATCGGCGCGAACGCGCCGTTCGCGTCCTTGTCGGCAGCCGGGATGGCTTCCGCCTCGGGCGACTTGTAGTTCTCGAGCAGCCCGTCGGCGGCGGCCTTCTGGATGAAGGGCGGCAGCGTGACGAGGACGTCGGCCTGCGGATTGGATTGCTCCTTGGCGACACGCTGGACGACGACGCCCGATCCTGCCTCGATGTACTGGACCTTGATGCCGGTCGCCTTGGTGAACGCCTCGAACTCCGTCTGGAACCAGTTCGGGTTCCCGTCGTGCAGGCCATCGGCGCTGTAGATCGTCACGACGCCGTCGGCGGCGAATGCGGGCCCTGCAGCAAGTGCTATCACGGCCGCGGCAAGCATAGTCCTGGTATTCATGGCATGGTCCTTCCCAACCTGAGTTCTTCTACCAACGCGTTGATCGCTAGGCCGATTGGGTAACAGCTTGATGACGGTTTCCCGCAAGACTTCGGCGCCGGCCGGCGCGAAGCTGCGAGTGCCCGTCCGCACGGCCGCAAGGCCCGCAAGACGTGCCTTTCCGCCGGTCACGGCCTTCCAGATTTTCATGGATTCGTTCCCCTTGCCTGATGTGTCTTCACAGGGCACGCGTCAAGCTTCCGTGGCTCGTTTCCCGATGCCCGCTCCCATTCACGATACGAAGTCTGCGTGTGAAAAAATGATAAGTAAAATCTATTCTGTTTATATGACCTCAAGTTAAATCTATTATTGCCCGTGATTTCCGGTGCGATATCACGCGAAGCTTACTCCGCTGTTCTGGGCCCTCAACCGGGGGTCGAGGGAGCGCACGGTGACCGGCCGCCCTTCCAGTACCTCGAAGCAGCGGGCAAGCGTGTCGTCCTCCAGCCGTTGCATCGCTTCCCGCGTGAAGAAGGTGAGATGCGGGAAGAGGATCGCCTCGTCCCGGCCGAACAGCGCGCTCATCGGATGGCCTCTGCGGGCGAGAGGTTCGTCGGAATAGACGTCGAGGCCGACCCCGCCGATCCGCCCTCCGAGGACGGCCTCGACGAGCGCCTGCTCGTCGATCAGTGCCCCGCGCGAGACGTTGACGAGAATTGCGTCGGACTTCAGGCAGGCCAGTTCCGCCCGGCCGATGAGGCCCCGCGTCGCGTCGTTCAGAACGCAATGGACGGAAACGAAGTCGCAGGCGGCGAGCATCCCGCGAAGATCGTCGACCTTCTCGATCCCGGCGTCCGCCATCCCGCGCGCGTCGACATTCGGGTCGAAGCCGAGCACCCTCGCCCGGAACCCCTGCCCCGCCATCCGTGCCATGCTGCGTCCGATCCGTCCGCAGCCGACGAGACCGAGCACCGATCCGGCGATGTCGCGCCCGAGCCAGCGCCCGCCGGGCCAGATCCAGCCGTCGCGCTCCATCGCGCGGCCGATCTCCGGCAAACGTCTGGCAAGCGCGATCATCAGCGCGAAAGCCCCTTCCGCGACGGTTTCCTCGGCATATTCGGGCACGTTGACGACCGGTATGCCGCGCCGGATCGCCGACGGGATGTCGATCGCATCGATGCCGACGCCGTACTTTACGATGCCCTTCAGCCTCTTTGCCGCGTCGATCACGCGAGCCGTCACCGGCGTGTAGCACATGAGAAGGAGGTCGGCGTCGGCGACCGCCCGGCACAGCTCGTCCTCCGAAATGCCGTCCGGCAGGGTCGTCAGTTCGACCCCGCGGGCGCGCAGGCCGGCATCGATGCCCGGGCACTCCAGTTCCTCGTCGGTTCGCACGGCCTTCATCTGCGCTTCCCCCGAATGCTCGTTGTCGCGCGACGCCCCACTCACTCGGCCAGTATGGCCCGTTCCACGATCTCGAGCGCACGGTCGAGGTCGCTTCGCGGGATGACCATCGGCGGAGACAGGGTGAGGACGTTGCCCGCACTGATCTTGAAGCTCAGGCCTTCGGCGAGGCAGCGGTAGTAGATCCGTTCCGCCCGCTCCCTGGCAGGCGCCCGCGTCGAGCGGTCCTCGACGATCTCGACGCCGAAGAGCAGCCCCCGCCCCCTCACGTCGCCGACATGCGGCGAGCGCGCCATGAGCTCCGAAAGCCGAGCCATCGCCTGGCTGCCGAGCTCGGCGGCACGCTCCGCGAGCCCCTCCTCGCGAATGATGCCGATCGTCGTCAGCCCGGCCCGTGCCGTCACGGGGTTCTTCTCATGCGTGTAGTGCCCGATTGCGAAGTCCCCGGCGACGTCCAGGTCGCGGCGCGCGATCACGGCGGCAATCGGCAGGATGCCGCCCCCGAGCGACTTGCCGAGCACGAGGATGTCCGGCACCACGCCGTCGTGCTCGGAGGCGAAGAACCGCCCGGTCTTGCCGAGACCGGTCGGAATCTCGTCGAAGATCAGCAGGGCGCCGTGCCTGTCGCAGGCAGCCCGCACCGCCTTCCAGAAGCCCGGCGGCGGCGGATAGGGCGTCGCCCGCATCGGCTCGGCGACGACGGCGGCCACGTCGCCTTCCTTCTCCAGCACGTAGGAAACCATGTCGGCACAGGCGAGGCCGCAAACGTCGGGCCCGGCATGCTTGTAGGGGCAGCGGTAGCAGGCGAACGGAGCGACATGCTCGGTGCCCGTCATCATCGGGCCGGCGATGTGCGAGCGAAACGTCGCCTCGCCGCCGACGCTCGCGGCTCCGAAACCGGCGCCATGGAATGCATCCCAGAAGGAGACCGTCTTGAAGCGGCCGGTCGCCGCCCGCGCAACCTTCAGAGCGACCTCGATGGCATCCGATCCCCCGGTCGTGAACAGCACCTTGCCGAGGTCGCCCGGTGCCAGCCGCCCGAGCGTCTCGGCGAGTTCCACCGCAGGCTCGCAGGTGAAGCGGCGCGGCGCGAAGGACAGCGCGTCGAGCTGCTGCTTGATCGCCTCGACGAGCTTTGGATGGGAGTAGCCGATATGGTGGACGCTGTTGCCGTGGAAGTCCATGTAGCGGCGGCCGGCCGTGTCCTCGATCCAGATGCCCTCGGCCCGCGCGATCGTCGAAACGCATGGGCTCGAGAGGCTCTGGTGAAGGAAGGCCTCGGCGTCGCGGTCCAGGAGTTCGGCCGTTGCCGGATCCCGTTGCCCGCTCGAAAAGGCGAGACGTGCCGCGGAGGTATTGGACTCGCCTTCCGTATGGACGATCCTGTCGCTGCTCTTCATCCGATCTCACCCTGCTCCGCAAGGACGCGAGACGCCAACCGCTTCTCGCCCGCGGAAGTTCTCCGGAAGGGAAAGCCTAGCCCCACGGAAGCGAAAAGGTCTTCACGTTCGTGTAGCTCTTCATCGCCTCGACGACGCCTTCCTTGTAACCGTTGCCGGAATCCTTGATGCCGCCGAAGGGCGACATCTCGATCCGGTAGCCCGGCACTTCCCAGATGTTGACGGTACCGACCCTCAGGCCCGTGATGTATTTCTGCATCCGCCGGTAATCGTTCGTGCAGACGCCGGACGAAAGGCCGAAGGCGGTCGAGTTCGAGAGCGCGATCAGCGCCTCGTCGTCGTCGGGGGCCCGGATGATCGGCACGATCGGCCCGAAGGTCTCTTCCATGACGAGTTCGCTGCCGTGCGGCACGCGATCGACGACGATGGGCGGCAGGAGCGCGCCCTTGCGCCCCGGATGATAGAGGATTTCCGCGCCGGCCTCCGCTGCGGCGCGAGACGCGCGCGTCGAATTGCGCGGCCGCCTTCTCGTGCACGACCGTGCCGAGCTGGGTCGCAGGATCCATCGGATCACCGAAGCGGATCGCCCTGGCACGTTCCAGCACCAGCGGCACGAAACGGTCGGCGACGCTCTCCTGGCAGAGGATGCGCTTGACGGCGGTGCAGCGCTGGCCGGAGTTCTTCGTCGCGCCGGCGACAGCCAGATCGGCAGCCCTGGCGAGGTCGTCGTCGTCGAGGTCGTTGAGCACGATCAGAGGGTCGTTGCCACCGAGTTCGAGCACCTGGCGGCGGTAGCCGGCGGTGCCGGCGATCAGCTTTCCGACCGGCACGCTGCCAGTGAATGTGATCATCTCGACATGCGGATTGGTGATCATCTCGGCGCCGATGTCGGCCGGCCAGCCGGTGACCACTGAGAACATCTCCGGCGGAAGCCCGGCCTCGTAGAGAACATCGGCAAGCACGAGCGCCGTCATCGGCGTCAGTTCGGTCGGCTTGCAGACGACGCAGTTGTTGGTGGCGACCGCCGGCGCGACCTTGTGCGCGACCATGTTGAGCGGATGGTTGAAGGGCGTGATCGCCGAAATCGCCTTCAGCGGCTCGCGCGTCGTGAAGATCTTTCTCGCCTTGCCGTGGGGCGTGAGGTCGCAGGAGAAGATCTCCCCGTCGTCGTGGATCAGGACCTGGCCGGCGAGCGTGAAGACATCGAAGGCCCTGCCCACCTCGTAGAGCGAATCCTGTTTGGAGATACCGAGTTCCCGCGTGATGAGGTCGGATATCTCCTCCTTGCGGGCATCCAGTGCCTCCGCCGTCTTCAGGAGGATCCTCTGACGCTCGTAGCGCGTCAGCTTCGGCGTGAAGTCCGCCGCGATCCGGAACGCCTCGCGCGCATGCGCCGCGTTGCCGGCGGGGACGGTCCCGACGACGGTGTCGTCGTAGGGATAGCGCACCTCGATCGCGTCGTCGGCGTCGACCCTGCGGCCGGCTATGCGCATCGGCTCGTGCCTGACCGTGATACTTGCGTCCGCCCCGGCCATCGATCCCCCCTCAGGCCTTGGCCGCGGCAGTGGTCGCGTAGAAGAACGCGTCGAAATTCCTCAGCGCCGGCGCATCCGGAAGGTCCGGAAGAACGCGGTTGACGATGAACGGCACGCGCTGCTCCGTCAGGCCGCCATGCGAGCGCAGCGGCTCCTTGAGCGCGGCGAGGTCGTGCCGGGATTCGCTGGTACCGAGCGTCTTGTTCTCCGCAGAGATCAGGACGATGTCGCCGATGCGGTCCTCGGGCAGCTCGAACCGGGCGCACGCCTCTTCCCTTCCGAGCACGAGGTCTATCCCCGCCACCTCCTCCAGCCGCGCCACGATGCCGGCACGGTCGGCCCCTTCCGGAAGGTAAGCTGTTGCGAACGAACCCAGCGCCCCGTGGTGGACGACATAGGGATCCGTGATCGGCAGGATGACGCGGGCGGCGCCCTTGCCGAGCCATTCGTCGAGAAGGTCCTGCAGGTACACGACGTCCGGCTTGCCGTCGGCGGTGTGCTTCGGCTTCATGCCGTGGTCGGCGGTGACGACGACGGCGGCGCCGAGCGCGTCGAGCTCGGCGAGGTATCGGTCGAACATCTCGTAGAAGGCGTTGGCCTCCGGAACGCCCGGCGCGTATTTGTGCTGCACATAATCCGTCGTCGTCAGGTACATGACGTCCGGCCTGAACTCCTTCAGCAGCTTAACGCCGGCGGCGAAGACGAACTCGGAGAGCTCGGCGGAATAGACTTCGGGGACCGGCCGGCCGAGCCATTCCGAAGCGTTGTCTATGCCGTGCTCGGCCAGCGTCGTCGTATCCGACTTCTCGGAGGAGAAGCACACGGCCCTTTCCTCGTCGAAACGCAGGCCGTGGCCGAGAAGCGCGCGCAGCTTGTCCTTCGCGGTCACCACGGCAACGCGAGCGCCGGCGTCGTAGAATGCCTGGAAGATCGTCGGCGCCCGCAGGAACCTGGGATCGTTCATCATCACCTCTTCGCCCGTCGACGGCTCGTAGAGGTAATTCCCGCAGATGCCGTGGACCGCTGGCGGGCGGCCCGTCGCGATCGACAGGTTGTTGGGATTGGTGAAGCTCGGGATCACGCTGTGGGCGAAGCGGACGGTGCCGGTCTCCCTGATCCTTTCGAGCGTCGGCATCAGCCCGGCCGCGATCGCTTCGTCGAGATAGGCCGGCTCGCAGCCGTCGAGGCAGATCGCGATCGCCGGCACGCGAGGCCAGGGATAGCTGCGGCCGTTGGCGGAGACGGCGACGGGGGACATCTGGTTCATTCCTGTTTCCCTTGGATTGTCAGGCGGCGAGCCGGGCTCGCTCCTCGAGCGCGGCCGCCGGAGGTGCCGCGTCGGGCACGTTCATTTCCGCGAGCGACTGCCGGGCCGCCTCGACGACCTCGCGCATGACGTGCTCGTCCATCCGCCCGATGCAACCGATGCGAAAACTGTCGGCGACGGTCAGCTTGCCCGGATAGATGATGAAGCCCTTCTGTTTCATTCGTGTGTAGAAGCCGTCGAACTCGAAGTTCGCATGGGCCGGATTGAAGAAGGTGACGATGATCGGGGAAAGCCACTGATCCTGCAGCAGCGTCTCGAAGCCGAGTTCGCGCATGCCGGCGACCAGGACGTCGCGGTTTCGGGTGTAGCGCGCGCCCCGGCCCTCGACCCCGCCCTCTGCCTCGTGCAGTTCCAGCGCCTTGAGGAAGGCCGCGACGACATGGGTCGGCGGCGTATACCGCCATTGGCCCGTCCTGTTCAAGTATTCCCACTGGGCATGGAGATCGAGGCTGAGGGAATGGCTGTTTCCGCGCGCCGCTTCGAGCACGCCCTTGCGCGCGATGACGAAACCGAAGCCAGGCACGCCCTCGATGCACTTGTTCGCCGACGAGACGATCGCCTCGTAGGTCAGGTCGGTCACACCCGCGGGCACGGCCCCAAAGGCGCTCATCGAATTGATGAGCAGCCCTCGCCCGCGGGCGTGCACGACCTCGGCAATCTCACGGACCGGGTTCAGAATCCCCGAACTCGTTTCGCAATGCACGACGAGGACGTGCGTGATTGCCGGATCGGCATCGATGGCGGCGGCTACTTCATGACCGCGCGGCGGCATGTAGTCGCCCTTGTCGATCGCGGTGAAGGAGCGGCCGAGATATTCAAGAGTCTGCGCGATGCGCTTGCCGTAGGCGCCGTTCATCAGAACCAGCGCCTTGCCGTCCCGCGGCAGGAGGCTGCCGAGCATCGCCTCGACGGAAAATGTACCGCTGCCCTGCATCGGTACGCAGTCGAACTCGCCCGCCGTATCGCCCGCGAGTTCGAGCAGCCGCCTGCGAAGGCGCGCCGTCATCTCCCTGAAGTCGCCGTCCCATGAGCCCCAGTCGCGCAACATCGCTTCCTTGACGTCGTACGCCGTGGTCAAGGGCCCGGGGGTCAGGAGATACGGCTCGCCGAGTCGCGGTTTTTCCATCCGCCCTTCCTCGCCGTGCGCCGGCCGATCGACCATTTTTGCTTCCTCCAAGATCGGTTCGTGACGATCCTGCGGGGAGGCGGTTCATTTGTAAAATCGTTATTTTTGATTTTTGTATAGAGCAAGCCAATAGCTCGACAAGCGACGGGCAAAGCCGGCCCGATGCGGCGGCCGCCGCCGGCCTTATGCGAAGACGAATCCGTCGAAAAGTTTGCGCGCGGACCTGAGTATCCCTGCCCTTGTCAGACTGCCCGCCTCGTCGAACTTTGCGACGACGGTCATTTCGCCGCTCGGGTGCTCGATAGAGAGACTGCGCTCGGCCCCGCTGCCCGTCCTGGCGGCGGCGGCGGCGGGACCCTCGGGCAGAAGGCACGCGGTCGCCACGCTGACCGCGCCGAGAACGCCGATCGCCTCGTGGCACCGGTGCGGAATGAAAGTGCGCGTCGAGATTGCGCCGCCCGCGGCCGGCGGGGAAACCATCGTCATCTTGGGCACCGACTTGGCCTCGACGTCGCCGAGGTTCATCAGCGGCCCCGCCTTCAGCCGGATCGCCTCCAGTCTCTGCCGCAACCCGGCATTCGCCTCGAGGTCCTGCGGCCTCTCGCTGCCGGAAATGCCCATGTCCGCGGCGCTCAGCACGACGCAGGGCATGCCGTTGTCGATGAGTGTCACCGCCACGCCGTCGATCGTATCGACCGCCTTGCCGGTCGGCAGCAGCGAGCCGCAGCTCGACCCGGCGGTGTTATGGAAGACGATCGGCACCGGCGCGGCGGATTTCGGTACACCGTCGATATGGGCGCCTCCGTCGTAGCGCACCCTGCCGCCCGGCGTCTCGACGGTCGCGACGGCGACCTGCCCCGTGTTCCGCATGTAGATGCGAACCTCGGTCCGCCCGTCCGCCGCCGCCACCAGCCCGCGCTCGATCGCGAACGGTCCGACGCCCGCGAGGATGTTGCCGCAGTTCTGCCGGTCCGAGACGACAGCCCGGTCGACGAACACCTGCAGAAACAGATATTCCACGTCGACACCTTCGCGCTCCGACCCGGAGACCACTGCGACCTTCGACGTCAGGGGGTTGGCGCCGCCCATGCCGTCGATCTGCCGGTGGTCCGGAGACCCCATCACGCCAAGCAGGAATGCGTCGCGCGCCGCGGTGTCGGCCGGCAGGTCTCCGGCCAGGAAATAGCCGCCCTTCGAGGTGCCGCCGCGCATCCACATGCAGCGGACGCCGCCCTCCCCGGCAAAGGCTCCGCACGCAGGGCCGGCCTCCCGTGCCTCGGCAGCCGCGTCAGACATATTTCAGCCCCTTCGCCGCGAGCCTGCCGCGCATGTCGTACATGTCGAGCCCCAGTTCGCCGGCCGCCAGCCGCTCCCGCTTTGCCGCCTCGACGGAAATACGCGCCTCGGCCTTCCCGGCCACGGCAGCCGCCTCCTCGCGCGCCACGACGCACACGCCGTCGTCGTCTGCCACGATGACGTCGCCCGGGCGGACGAGGGCACCGGCGCACACCACCGGCACGTTGACCGAGCCGAGCGTCTCCTTGACCGTTCCCTGCGCGTGGACGGCCCTCGACCAGACGGGAAAGCCCATCCTCGCCAGTTCCGCGACGTCGCGCACGCCGGCGTCGATCACAAGTCCGCGCCCGCCGTGCGCCCGCGCGGACGTCGCCAGCAGGTCGCCGAAATAACCGTCCGTGCACGGGCTGGTCGGCGCAAGCACGAGGATGTCGCCCTCCCTCAACTGCTCGATCGCCACATGCAGCATCCAGTTGTCGCCGGGTGGCGCGAGGATAGTCACCGCCGAAGCCGCAAGCGCCGCACCCGGATAGATCGGCGAGATGCGGGGTGCCATCAGGCCCTTTCGTCCCTGCGCCTCGTGAACCGTGGCGACGCCGCATTCGCCGAGGCGACGCACGACGTCCGCGTCGGCGCGCTCGATGTTCCGAACGACCACGCCCGCCATCACAATTCGTCCACGGTCCGGGGGAAGACCGACTGGAAAGCCTCGGCATAGCGGGCCTCGCGCCCGCCGGACTGTCCGCCGGAATTGCGCCGGAACTGGTTGCCGCGGTTCTCCGCCGCGTTGGTGTAGTAGTGCCAGAGATGCTGCTGGCCCTCCATGCACTCGATGGCCGCCTTCTTCTTTTCCCAGACCCGCGTGATGTCGAGCAGCGTGTCCGGCTTCCAGCCGCATTGCTCGGTCTGGTGCGGCTCGAAGAGATAGAGTTGCGGCGCCCCAAGAACCTTCTCGCCCGGATTGTGGCCCCATGCCTGGGCGACCATCCGGCATTCGAGCGTCATCTTCGCCGCGTAGGGGTGATCGGTGTTGTAGGGATCGTCGAGCGAATGTGACAGCATGAACGCAGGCCCGACCTCGCGGATGACGTCGACCAGGCGGAACTTCGCCTCCCGGTTCATCTCGAGCGGATAGTCGCCGAGGTCGAAGAACCGGATGTCGTGCGCACCGAGCGCACGGGCGGCGCTCTCCGCCTCCTTCCGGCGGCCGGCCTTGACCGCGTCTAGGGTCATCCCCTCCCGCTTCCACAGCTTGGCGCTCTCTCCGCGCTCGCCGTAGGACAGGCACACGATGGTGACGTCGAGGCCGTTTTCCTGGTGAAGCGCGATGGCGCCGCCGCATCGCCAGACGAAATCGGCCGAATGGGCGCTCACCACCAGCGCGGTCTTCCTGCTCATCTCTCTTCTCCGCCATGCTTGGCCGCGCCCTCGACGGGCGGCGTGCCGTGGGTGTGGAAGCTCTCTATCGTCTTCAGGCCCCAGGCCTGTCCCTTCTTCCGTTCGGCCTGCGTCCAGGTGACGGTCGGCCAGTCCGGCCTCAGGATCAGCCTCGCCCCGGCATTGGCGACCTCCACCCGGTTTCCCGCGGGCTCGTACACGTAGAGGAAGAATGTCTGCTGGATCGCGTGCTTGTGCGGACCGGTCTCGATGAAGACCCCGTTCTCCAGGAAGATGTCTGCCGCCCTGAGCACGTCCTCGCGCTGGTCGACCACATAGGTGACGTGGTGGAACCTGCCGGGCGTCCCGGTGTGGTCTTCCGCGTAGGCGATGTCGTAGCCCTTGTTGTTCACCGTGAACCAGCAACCGGCAAGCCGGCCGTTGTCGAGCACGATCTGCTCAGTGACACGACTGCCGAGAGCCCTGACCATGAACTCCCTGATGGCACCGACGTCGCTCGCCAGCAGGTTGACATGGTCGAGCCGCCTGACCGCGACCCCCCGCCCGTGATAGCGCTGCGCGATGTTCTTCAGCGCCGGACGCTCGCCTTCCGGCGCCTCGTAGACATGCGTGTCCCAGTAGAGCTCGAAGACGTGGCCGTCCGGATCGCGGAAGCGATAGGCGCGCCCGTGTCCGAGATCGCCGTCCGTCCAGCCGATGCCGCATCCCATTTCCTCGATTGCCCTGACGCGCCGCTCCAGCGCGGCCTCGGACGAGGTGCGGTAGGCGACATGCCCGACCCCGGTCGTGTCAGACCGCGTCAGCTTCAGAGTGTGGAACTCGTAGTCGTCATAGGCCCGCAGATAGGCCGAGGTTCCGTTGCGGCCGCTCTCGGTCAGGCCGTAGACGTTCACGAAGAAATCGAGGCTCTCCTCGAACCTGTCGGTGAACATCTCCACATGGCCGAGATGGGCCACGTCGAAGCACGGTTCTTCGCTCTGCATGATGTCCTCCCTGAGGTGCCCGGCACATCGGAAGATGGCGCTGGCCGACTGGCCCATCGGCAAATCCGGTCGGGAACTTGAATTGCCCGAGACCTTCACTCTCGTCCAATAAGACTTGCCGCAACGGCTATAAGAAAATGATAGAGCGTCGCGGCTCAGAATCTCGATGACTCTGGGAAAAAGTTAGATAAATCATATAGATGAAAAGAATTTCTCCACTACCGGAATTGGAAGCGCTGCGACGCAAGATCTTGCGGCTGCCGCGCTCAGGCCTCGCCCGCCGCCCTCCTGAGGCAATCGAGAAAATGCTCGTGAACGGGACTGGGCAGCCAGCCGCTGCGGGTGGTGACGCCTATCGGGCGGCTGGTGTCCGGCAGAGGAAACGGCAGCACGTCGAGCAGCTTCACTCGCTCCTCGATCGCGATCTGGCGGTGGGAAAGCAGGGTCAGCCTGTCGCTTTCCAGAAGGATCCCGCGCGTCGCCACGAGCGAACTCGTCTCGATGTTCGCCGATGGCTTCGGCCCTTCCGCGAAAAGCGCCTCGAAGGCGGCGCGCACGGGCGTCCCCTCCCTCGGGATCACCCAAGCGTACTCCGCCAGGTCGGCAATTCCGATCGCCCGGCGGGCGAACAGCGGATGCCCGCAGCGCGCGACGACCGCATAGGGATCGCGAAGCAACTCGCTGCCAACGATGTCCTCGAAGGGCGGCGGGTCGCGCAGCGCCCCGACCAGGAAGTCCGTGACGCCTTCCCGCAGGTTCCTGAGAAGCGTCTCGTATGGCCCGTCGATGATTTCGAAGCTCGCGTCCGGAAACGCTTCGGATGCCCTGCTGATGGCGCGGGGCAGGATGAGCGTGCGGGCCAGCGGAAGGCTGCCGATCGCCACCCGGCCCGAGGCGACGCCTTCCAGCCCCCGCATTTCGTCGATGGCCTGCTCGATCTCCAGCCGCGCCAGCGCCCAGCGACGCGCGAGATCGTAGCCGGTCCTGTTGGCACCGATGCCCGAGAGCGAGCGGAAGTAGAGTGTCCTGCCGATGGAGTGCTCGAGGTCGCGGGCGACCCGGTGAAGCGACGGCTCGGCCATGCCGAGGGCCTGCGCCGCCTGGCTGTAGGAGCCGGTCCGCGCCACCGCGATGAGCGCGTGCAGCTGGGACGCGGTCAGCCTGTTGGCCACCGCCATGACGCTCGCCTCCGAACGGGCCGCCGGGCCGAGGGCGATCGAGATGGCCGAGACCACCTGCGCCCGGAACCGCGCGACGCGCCGGCCGAGAAGCGCCCCGGCCTCCGTCGCATAGGTTCCGTCCGACCGCCGCACGAAGAGGCGGGCGCCGAAATATTCCTCGAGTTTCGCGAGCGCCTGGGTGACCGCAGGCTGCGTGATGTTGACCTCGGCCGCAGCGGCGTTGATGCTTTGCGTGCGGCACACGGCATCGAGTGCTCTCAAATGCCGCAGATTGGGCAGTTTGCGCATGCGGTCCATATTCGAGTCGCCAGTAGCCCCGGGACCTTCAGAGAGCTAGCCCGGGGGGACCTGCTTGTACAGGGCGACCCCGCACTTCCTGCGTGGGGCGTATCGAAGGCGCGGTTGCTTCCCGTGTCCCGGCGCGCAAGCAGGAGCGTGTCGCCTCGCATCCCCCCGTCCCTCCCGGCACGCGCGCCGGCTCCCCAGGGAGCGACGGCGCGCGGAATTGCGAGGGGAGGAGTTGCACAAACAGCGCAGGCCCGCTCGAAAAAGTGTATCTTCTTCGGCAATATGACACGGATTCCGTTCGACATGCGTTATAGAGCCGTGCGGCGAACGATCGGCCGCCGAACTTTTGTCGCTCTTCTGGAGTTCGTCTAGCACGATGTCCGACATATTCACCGTGACAGCTTCCCTCGTGGCACTCGGCGCGTCGATCGTCTCCGGACCGCTAGGTCCGGTGGACGCCCGCCCGGCGCTGGACCTGAAGGATTCGGCCAACCGCGGCGTGGTCGCGGTCGCCTACCGCGACGGCGAACTTGCAGGCACGATCGGCAGGCAGTCCCCGAAGGCAGCCTATGGCGACTTTCCCCCGCTCTTCTTCGAAGCCTTGAAATCGGCCGAGGACGGCTCGTTTTCCAGGCACATGGGCGTCGATCCGGCCGGGATCGCACGGGCCGGGATAGACCTCGTCCGCAGTGCGGCCACCGGTGCCGCACCTGGCGTCGGCGGCTCTACCCTGACGCAGCAGCTCGCCAAGAACGTGGTCACCGGCGCGAGCCGCAGCATTTCCCGCAAGCTTGCGGACATGATCTCCGCCGTCGAGACGGAGAGCGTCGCGAGCAAGAAGGAAATCCTCGAGAGCTATGCCAACGCCGTCTATTTCGGGCGCGGTTCGCACGGCGCGAAGGAAGCGGCGCAGAACTGGTTCGGCAAGGACTGGGACAAGCTCGATCTCGGCGAGATCGCCTTTCTCGCCGGCATCGTCCAGGCGCCCTCGGCGCTGGATCCGCTCAAGCATCCCGACGCTGCCCGGACCCGCCGGGACTACGTTCTCGACAGGATGGTCGCCGACGGCGTCGTCTCGCGGGCTGCAGCGGACGCGGCCAAGGCAGAGCCGATCGATGTCGTGCAACCCAAGACGGCGTCAGTGCAGCCGGAGGCGTCCCTGCCGGACCCTGACTTCTGGGCGCTCGCCTTCGCACGGCGCGAGCTTCGCCAGCGGGATGGCACGAAGGCTTCCGGCAATCCGGTCGGCGGCGAGCAGGCCATGGTCCTGCCGATTTCCGGCACCGCCCAGGCCATCGCCGAGAAGGACCTCAAGGACGGCCTGAAGAACTGGCAGGACGCGGTCGGCGACGCGCCGCTCGGCTCGGTCTTCGACCGGAACGTCGACAACCTTTCCGATTCCGCCACCGTCGCCGACGCTGCCCAGGCGATCGCGCCGACGCTGCCCGACGGAGCGCTTCGCGTCGTCGTCCGCAAGGCGGCTTCCGGCGGACTCGGGCTGATGCTCGCGGACGACGGGACTGCCGACGGGACCGACGCGCTGAAGGGTCTGTCGCCTCCGAAGGGAGCGCGGGAGGGAGACGTCTATGTCCTTCTTCCGGGCGGCAAGAAGCTTTCCGGCCGGCCCCGCATCCAGGGGGCCGCCGTCGCGATCGACCTGAATTCAGGCAGCATCCTCGCTTCCGTAGGCGGGGTACGCAACTGGGCGAGCCAGTTCGACCGGACCCAGGCCGAGCGCCAGCCGGGCTCGGCGGTGAAGCCGTTCCTCTACCTGGCGGCACTCGAGCAGGGTTATTCGCCCACCGAAATGATCAGCGACGCCCCCGTGTCCATGAACGTCGACGGAATGGACGGCGAAAACGTCTGGGCGCCGCAGAACTATGGCGGCGAAGGCGGCTCCGGCTATGTTCCGCTCTATGTCGGCCTGGAAAAGAGCCTGAACCGGGTGGCCGCCCGCCTCGTCATGCAGATCGGCTCGACGCCCTTCCAGGACGTTCTCGCGCAGGCCGGGGCATACCCGGCCAACGACGACCGGCTGCTCCTGCCCTCCGCCGCGCTCGGCACGGTGGAGACGACGCCAGAGCGCATGGCCCGGGCGGTTGCCGCGCTCGACCCGGAAAGATCGACCATCGCCGATCCGTGGCCGCTGCAGGAGATCCAGAGGATGATGCGCGGCGTCGTGGTCCGCGGGACGGCGGCAGGCGCCTTCCGAAACGGACCGGACGGCGTGGTCGGCAAGACGGGGACCTCGCAGCAGGATCGGGACGCCTGGTTCATCGGACGGACTGGAGACATCGCGCTCGCGGTTTGGGTCGGGCGCGACGATGATCAGCCGCTGCCGGTCGTGCACGGGCGTGCCGCGACGGGCGGCGCCGTGGCTGCCCCGATTTTCGCTCAGATCGTGCGCGACTTCCGCAAGGCCGGCCTGTCCAGTGCCCGCATCGACGCGACGCCCTTCCAGCCTGACGGCACGACCGACCCCTATGGCGGTTACGACGGCTATTCGGCCGACGCGGGAGGCTGGGACAACCAGTCCCGCTCCGCCGACTGGTATCCGCCCCCGCCGCCGGGAGGAGACCCGAACGGCGTCTATGTCGGCTCGGTGCCCGGCGGGCAGTTCGATGGAAACGGCGACCTGCAGCCATGGCCGCGCCGGCGCGGGCCAGGGAACACCCGCCTTTCGGACGGCGTGGGGCTCTATTGATGCGGACAGGTCTCCCGCTGCGCTCGGCGCTTTTTCTCGCGGCAGCGTTCTCGTTCGTGCTCGCGGCAGCGGCCCCGGGGGCGGCGCAGGCGCTCAAGCACCAGTCGAACTCCGTCACCATACTGGAGGATCCCGTCACCGCCGGCTTCAGGAAGGCGCTCAACGCCATCTCGCCGGCGCTCGCCGGCGCCACGCGCTGGCAGCAGGCGGACAGGAAGGATGGCGGCGCAATGACGGCGAACTCGGTCACGATCGACGTTCCCTGGAGCGAGAGCCGCCTGACTGCCGACCGACTGACGATCGGCCCGGACGACATCGTCCTCGAGGGCGTCCGCTTCAGCAACGGAAAGGGTGTCTTCAAGGCCGACGGGATATCCGGTCCGCCCGACGCATTCCGGTCTCTCGCCGCTTTTGCCTTCGGCGAAGCCCAGGCGAAGCAGGCCGCGGCGCCAGACGGCCATGGTTCCCTGAAAATCACGAACTTCAGGCTTGCGGCGAAGCCGCGCGCGCGGGGCGACGCGCACTTTTCCTCCTCGTGGTCCGGCGCCTCGCTCGCCATCGACGGATTGCACTGCGCAACCGCAAAGGGATCGCCGGACGCCTGCGGGCTCCTCGCCTTCACTGGTCTTCGCGCCGGCACGCTCGACGCGCGATCTTCCTTTGCCGGCGAAGCCGAGATGCGGATCGCCTCCCTCTCGCTTGCGCTGACCGGAGACGGCACGCGCGACTGGTCCAGCGTCAGGCAACTGGCGTCGATCTTCGCCCGCCCCCTCGATAGCCAGGGCGAGGCCATCGGGGCGGATCTGGAGCTTTCCGGCCTGCACCTCGTCGCCAAGCGAGGAACCGGTGCATCCGGGACGGGCGATCCGTCCCGCGTCGACGTCGAGAATGCATCGTTTTCGATCAGGCGCGAGAGTTCGGGAGGGCTTCGCCTGAAAGGCGACCTCGATTCCCGCTTCTCGCCCGATGTCGCGAAAGGAACACCCGTCTGGCCGGCGCTCCAACAAGAGACACAGGACGCAGGCCCGGGCGACCTTCTGCCGCTTTCCGCCCATGTCGAGGTTTCGTACGGTGACGGGCATCTTGCCCTCGCAGGACTGAAGGCCGATGTCGCGGGCCTGTTCGATCTCGACGGATCCGCTGACGCGACAGGACTGAAGGAACTGCTCACCCGCGGCGGCAAGGCTTCCGGTGGGCAGCAGGGTCTCGCGGCCCTCGCGGGCGTCGCGATCCACTCGTTTTCCCTCGTCATGCACGACAAGGGATTGTCGGATCTCGTCGAAACGGCCTTCCACGCGACGCCGGCCGAACTCGTGCGTGAGGCGGCCGGCGTACCGGTCGCCGGCGACACGGGCGCCGGCAAGGACGCCGGCTCCGGCAACCTGATGAGCCTGATGACCGGCGGTGCGGACATGCGCTCCGGGCTGAAGACCATTATCCGCAAGGCCGCAGTCGATCGGATCTCCGGCATCCTCGAGCAATTGAAAAAGACGGGGAAGGTGGAACTGCACTGTTCTTCGACGCCGGCGTGCATCTCGCTTGCGATCGCCTCGACGGACTGACCGGCCATATCCCCGGAAGCCCTGTCCACGCTACACTCGGACGGGTGTCGCCAATTCGGATCTGCACGAATTGACGTCTCTCATTCCTGTCCGCGAGGCGTCAGGATCGGACCGCTGAAAGAGTGTCGCCGGGGCAGTCCGGCCGCTCGACGGAGGATCCCATGCCTGCGAACCGCCCGACTTCCGATAACGTCTACAACGGCACCGCAATCCAGCCGGCCGGCGACCCGGCATCGGTCGGCGCCAACCTGGCTCTCGTTCCGACCTGGGTTCCCTGGGGAGCAGCCGATGCGGCAACGACTGCGCCGGGCAGCAACGGCAGCGGCGGCGACGGCCTTGCCACGGGCGTCGTGAGCAGCACACCGAAGGCTGTCTTCGTGCCCGACAATTCGGCGCTCGCGCTCGACGGCTCGTCCTCCTCGGCCGATCAAAACAGCCACGCGCTCGTCGACCAGCAGTCGGCGGAACTGGTCGGCATCGGAGGAAACGGCGGCCTCACATTCGGCACGAATCTCCACGCCGGGCACGGCGGGAACGGCACTTTCGCCGGGGCCCTCGTCAGCGCCGACGTCGGCGTTTTCGCGCCCGTCAACACGGCCGTCGCCGCGGGCTCGGGTTCCCACGCAGACGCCTCGCAGTCCAACACCGCGGCGTTCCTGCAGGGTACCACCCAGCTTGCCGGCATCGGTGGAAGCGCCGGTGCGACATATCCCGGCCATTCCGCGGACACCGGATCTCCCCTCGTCGTGAACGGCGACCTCCACGCAGGCAGCGGCGGCAACGGCACCTTCGTCGGCAGCCTGACGGATATCAACGTCGCGATCTACTCGCCGGTCAACATCGCCGTCGCCGGAGCGGGCGGCACGGCCCACGCGACACAGGACAACAACGTGCTGATGAGCCAGGGCGCCACCCAGATCGCCGGTATCGGCGGCAATGGCGGCGGCTTCCACATACCGACGGACACGATCATGACCGGCAGCCACAGCGACGGGGCGGCCGGCAGCGGCCAGTCCGTCGGCACCATGGTCGGCGTCGATGTCGGCTACTACGAACCAATGAACATCTCAGTTGCCGCGGGCGGCAGCGCGCAAGCGCAGCAGCTCGACCACCTTCTCTACGACCAGCATTCGATTCAGGTGGGTGGCGTCGGAGGTGCCGGGGGCAGCTACCACCTGCTCGACGCCACGGAAGCCGCGCAACTGCACGACGCGCTGCACCTCGCCGGCTGAACGCCCGCCCCGCTCCCTGTCCGTTTTGTTCCGGCGGTCCAGTCCGCTCTCCGCCGTTGGCGCGCCCTGCACGGCGGTGCCGACCCGACGTCGCCATGCACCATTTCCGGTGCCTCCTCCCGTCTGCGGCCACGTCAAAACGCATCCACCCGGAAGGACGCCACCTGATCTTGTAGCTGGCGTCGATGGGAAAGCGGGAGCAGCCTCGGGATGCGCCTCATGGCTGGTGCGATTTCACGAGAGGAGAAGATCATGCCTATCCCGAGCCTTTCCGACACAGTACAGCTCATCGACCCGCACGCCGGCAACGCCAACGCAGGCAATGGCGGCGACGGCTACAGCTCCGGCATCATCGACTACAGCCCCAGTGCCAGCATTTCCGACACGCAGACCGTCGTCGGCGCGGGCGTCGACGTCCACAACGGCGACCACGTGAACGACTGGGCATCCTGGAGCGCCGGCCACGCCGGCTCCGGCGGCGAGGCGGAAGTCAACGCCTTCCTCGCAAACGCCCAGAACTATGGTTCCGGCGGCAACGGCGGAAACGCCAACTCCGGCGGAAGCCAGACCTTGATGAGCGGCGGAGACGTGGCGGCCGTCCATGCCGACACGAGCGGCGTCCAGTACTCGAGCCTCCTGGCCGACCAGCATGCCACGATCCTCGCCGGCGTTGGCGGCAATGGCGGCAGCGGCAACATGGCCCAGGGCGGCGACATCTCGTCGGCAGTCGTCCATAGCGACCCGTCGACGACCACGACGACCTCGACCGAGGCGGTCGCGACCTCGTTCCTCGACAGCTTCGACTTCGCGGACCACGTCAGCATCGATCTGAGCCATCTTGCCTGACCCACGACACGCTGCACCCGGCGGAACCTCCCCGCCGGGTGCAGCCCCTTCCCGCCGGAACTCCGGCACCCGCAATGCAACGAACGGCAGGCGGTACATCGACATGGCGACAGACATCGACGGCACCATGCGTCAGGCGACGCCGCTGGAAAGCGCCCTGAAGGACTTCGATCGGCGCCTTCGCTTTCGTCTTCGTCTACAGCTGCGGCTACAACCTCCTCCTTCTGACGCCTTCCGTCTATCTCCTGCAGATCTACGATCGCGTGCTGTCGAGCCGCAGCGTCGACACGCTCGTCATGCTGACGCTGATCGTCTGCCTCACGGTGATCGTCGGTTCCCTGCTGGATGCCGTTCGCCGGGCAGCGCTCTCGCGAATCGCGAGCTGGCTCGACAGGCGTCTGCGTCCGCAGATCCTCGACGCCGCCTTCCGCCATGCCGCCCGGGCCGGGCCGGCTCAAGCGACCGAGGCGTATCGCCACCTTTCCACGATCCGCCAGTTTCTCGAGTTCCCGGCGAGCGCCCTTGTCTTCGACATCCCGTGGGCACCCGTCTTCCTCGGCCTTCTCTTCATGGTCCACCCGCTGCTCGGCGGCATAGGCACGGCAAGCGCGCTGCTCCTGCTCTTCTTCGGGCTTTGCGCCGACTGGCTGACGCGCCGGCCGTCCGCCGATGCCGCGCGCACCTTCTCCCGCAGCTTCTCCATGCTTTCGACGGCACTGCGCCACGTCGAGCTCGTGCGTGCGATGGGCATGCAGGAAGGAGCGTTGCGGCTGATCGACGGCGAGGCCGAGACTGCGCGCCGGGCAGGCGACGTCGTCGCGCGCCGCACCCACGTCGTCCAGGCGTTCGCGAAAGCGACGCGGGCCCTGACGCAGATCGTGATGATGGGCACGGCTTGCTGGCTCGTCCTCGAGGACGACACCAGCCCCGGGATCATATTCGTCGCAAGCCTCCTCATCGGGCGCGGACTGGCACCGATCGAGGCCGCCATCGGCGTCTGGAAGGGGCTCGTCCATGCCCGGGCCGCCTGCGAGGACCTCAACCGTCTCTTCGCCGGATCCCGTGCTGGACCCGGCAGCCCCGTCCCCGTTCCCGCCGGGCCGGCCGGGCGCATCGTCCTCGAGAACATCGGCCTGCTGTCCGCGACGACGCACCAGCGGATCATTTCCGGCGTTTCCTTCAGCCTGGAGGCGGGCGACTGCCTTGCGATCCTGGGGCCGTCCGGCTCGGGAAAATCGGCGCTGGGTCGCGTCATCGCCGGCATCGCGAGCCCTGACGAAGGCCGTGCGGTCCTCGACGGCCAGTGCGTCGCCGACCTGCGCGACGGCAGGCAGGCCCGCCGCATCGGCTATTTGCCGCAGGACATCGAGCTCTTCGGCGGCGCCGTCCGCAACGTGATCGGACGCTTCGACGGCGGCGATGCGCGCGGCGTGGTGGAGGCCGCCAGCTTGGTCGGGCTCCACGAAACGATCATGCGCCTTCCGCATGGCTACGAAACCGATGTGGGCGACGGCGGGCGAACGTTGCTGCGCTCCCAGCGCCAGCAGCTCGGTCTCGCGAGGGCGATCTACGGCAACCCGAGCCTCGTCGTCCTCGACGATCCAAATTCCAGCCTCGACTACCGCGGCGAATGCATTCTGGTGGGGCTGGTCCAGCGGATGCGGGCGAAGGGCGTGACGGTCGTCATCATCACGCACCGCATGGGCATTCTTTCCGCCACCAACAAGATCGCAGTCCTCCAGGACGGCGTACTCGGCGCCTTCGGCGAGAGCGAGCACATCTACGAGACCCGTCTTCGCCCGCGCGACCGGCGCAGCGGCATCGCGTGAGGCCAGCCATGTTTCGTCTGCCCGCCCCCGTCTCGATCACCGCTGGCCGGATCAGGGCCGCTGCGGCTGTCCGGCTCAAGCGCACGCCCCGCCCGCGCAAGCCCGCGGCAGACCTTCCCCGCCTGGGCGCGATCGCCTGGACCGGCAACCTCGTCGTCGCGATTTTCATCCTCGGCCTCGGGACATGGTCGGTCTTCGCCCCTCTGAAGAGCGCGGCGATCGCTCCCGGCATCGTGGAACCCGAGACAAGCAGGAAGACCGTGCAGCACTTCGAAGGCGGGATCGTGCGTCAGATACTGGTCCGCAACGGCGACAGGGTTTCCGCCGGGCAGCTCCTCGTCAAGCTCGACGATACCAGGCCGCGAACCGAACGCGCCGCGCTCTGGGCCCAGTACTGGGATGCACGGGTCCGGCAGGCGCGCCTGCTCTGCGAGCAGGCCGGCAAGGACACGATCGTCCTGCCGGACGGCGCCCGCTCGATCGCCTCGCACGACGAGGTGGTCCGGGAGATCCTGGACGGCCAGCAGAACATTCTTCGGACGAGGCTTGCGGTTCGCGCATCGCAGCTTGCCATATTCCGCCGCCGCGCCGGCGAGATCAAGGACGAGATCGCCGGCCTCGCGGCACGGCGGACAGCCATTCGCCAGCAACAGGATATCCTCCAGCGGGAGATCGCCGCCGTGATTCCTCTGGTCGCCGGCAAGCTCGAACGCAGGAGCCGCCTGCTCGGGCTCCAGCGGGAGGCGGCGAACCTTCGCGGCTCGCTCGGCGAGACGGATGCGCAGATTTCGCAGGCCGGGCAGAACCTCGACGAGAGCCGGGCGCAGCTCCTGAAGTTCGAGAGCGATCGCCAGGACGAGATTGCGCAGCGGCTGCGCGAGACGGGCACGGAAATGCTGCAGCTGGCGGAACGATTGCGGGCCGCCGAGGACCGCCTGGCGCGCGCAGATATCCGTGCGCCCCTCGACGGCATCGTGGCAAACCTGCATGTCCACACCGCCGGCGGTGTCGTCGGCGCCGGCGAGCCGCTGCTCGATCTCGTTCCCGAAGCCGACAGGCTCGTGGTGACCGTTCACGTGAGGCCCGACGACATGAACGCGGTACGCCCGGGACTGCCGGCACGTCTCCATCTTCTGCCATACGATCAGCGGCGCCTGCCCCTGCTGGCCGGAAGGGTTACCTACGTTTCGGCCGACCGGGTCTCCGGAGCCGATGGAGACAAGCCCTATTATGCAGCGACGATCCGCGTCGACGACCGGCAACTGGCTGCCCTCAGGGACGTTTCGCTTCTGCCCGGCATGCCGGTGCAGGCGATGATCGAGACCGGTCGGAGCACGGTCGCGCTCTATGCGCTCCGGCCGCTGCTCGACAGTTTCGGCCGGGCGTTCAGGGAAGAATAGCGCAAAGGAGATTGCCTCGCGCAGAGGCATGCGTACTCCCGTTGCCCTTCGCACAAGGGCCCCGAAGTGATCTTGACGGGTGGAAGCAATGGGAAAGAGCAGGTTCACCGAGGAGCAGATCCAGGAAATCCTGGCCGAATGCCGGCCCGGCAACGTCACCATGGATGCCATCTGCCGGAAATACGGCATAAGCGGCGCGACACTCTACCGCTGGCAGGCGGCCCACGGGCAGTCCGGCAGCGCCAGGATGCGCCAGGTTCGCGCGCTGGAGCGCGAGAACCGCGAATTGAAGCGCCTGCTGGCCAAGGCTTTGCTGACCTCGGCCCGGCTCTGCGCGATGCTTGGAAGGCCCGAGGGAGACGAGCCCGGAAGGGATGTCTGAGCCGCGCCGGCGAAGGCAGCATGGCGCCGTCAGGAAAGCACCCGCATCGCACCGCCGGTCGGGCCGTCCAGACCAAGGGCCGACGTGCGGACGACGATTTCGGTCCGGTTCTGGACGCGAAGCTTCCGCATGATCCTCTGGACATGCATCTTCACGGTGTTCTCGGAGAGGCCGAGCTGCGCGGCGATTACCTTGTTCGCGCGGCCGAGCCTGAGTTCGTCCAGCACCTCCCGCTCGCGGGGCGTGAAAAGGCTTTCCAGGCTCTCGTCCCCGGCAGGAAGCGTGCACCCTGCGGGGAAGGGCTCGGGGTCCACAGCAAAGTCGTCCGCGCAGTCGAACTGGCGGGGACAGTAGAAGCCGCCAGCGAGCACGATACGGATGGCCGCGAGCATCGCCTCGATCGACTGCCGCTTGGCGAACACCCCGCGAACACCGAGCCTGAGCGCCTCTACCGCAAGCTCGGTTCCGGCAAGGTCGGCAAGCACGCCGATGTCGGCGCGCGGGAAAGCGCCGCGCAGGTCGGCGATCGACGCGACAACCTCCGGATCCTTCAGCGAAGATTCGCAAATGTCCATGATCACAAGGCGCACGGGACAGGCCGCGAGGTCGCGAACGCCATCAACCGACGACATCTCCACGAAGGTCCAGCCAGAAAGTTCTCGCCTCAAAAGAGATATTATAGAACTTCTAATAAAAGCATTGTCTTCTATTATAACTATTGACAGCGTCTTGTCTGGCGTGACATTGTTAAAATTGTAAGCCACTTTCTCCTCCCGTGAGAAATAGCGCACAATATCGAAGAAACTCAGTGATAATACTATCACGAGATTCCGTTCGGCGTCGCATGGCAGAAGTGTCGTCGACTAGCGAATTGGAGGTAGGAAGCCCCGATCTTCCTACCTATTTCGGGCTAGGCGATGGTCGTCTCGCCTTTTCGGCCGCGGTCCGGCGGCGCAAGAGATCGTGCGAATTGCATGCGTGTTCTCGCCTCGTTTCCGATTGCCGCCGGCGGCGTTCGCCTCGCCTGCCGGGACGACCGGCCGGAAAAGAGGGGCGACCACCATTGGGGCAGGAAGGCAGTCGCCCCGCCCGCGGCACTGCGGGATCGAAGAGCGTTCTCTCATCCGGGTCTTTCCCCGGACCGGTGAAGCCATACTGGCCTTCGGCTGCAAATGCTGCGCCAACGCACTGCAAACTGAGCGCAAAATCGCCGTCGTCGCGAGGAAGTTCTTGCGAATCCACAGCACCGGCGGCAACGGCGGGCTTCCCGCGCCCCCGGAAACGGCTTGCGGGCGGAAGACCTGCGAAGCAATGCTGGGGCTTTCACGAATGCCGCCGGCGAACTATCTCGGCAGAGGAGGCGGATCGAATGTCGCGCACCCTCGTAATCATCGGCCTGCTGCTGGTCGCAGCAGGCATACTCTGGCCCCTGCTCCAGCGGCTGGGCCTCGGCCACCTGCCCGGCGACATCTCCGTGGAACGGGAGGGGTTTCGCCTCTACGTCCCGATTACGACAAGCATCCTCGTCAGCGTGGTCGCCAGTCTCGTCCTGTGGTTCCTGAACAGGTGACAGACACGCGAGACGGTCGCGCCGCCGGCACCGCAGCGAACCTCACTCGTCCTTGGCGTGGGCCTTCAGGACCTTCTGGCACGCCTCGGAGAGCTTGGCCTCCTCCTTCCTGAGGCAGGAAAGGATTCGCCCTCCGCCCGGCCAGACATGGCTGCAGTATTTCTCGTAGTCGGCCCTGCACGCCTTCTCTTCCGATTCCGTCTGGGCCAAAGCGGCCACCGACGACGCCAGAAAGAGTATCGAACAGACAATCCGGAAAGGTTTCACCGGGTCCTCCCTCCTCACGGCTTGCGAAAGCTAGGCACTTCTTGCGAAGTGTTGTATCGTTCCCCCGACATCAGCAATGCGCCCGTGCCGTACTTGGCGAGTGTTTCCTTGCATTCGAGCAATTTGATGTCGGACGGCCGCAGCGCTTTTTGCCGGGACCAGCCATGAGGGGGTGCGGTCCATGACCGGGGACAGGTTTCTTCGCGCGATTGCGGCGGCCGGCGTGCTGCTTGCGCTCGCGCTCGGCGGCTGCGACGACAAGAACGCCTATGTCCCGCCGCCGCCGCAAAAGATCGACGTCGCCCGCCCGCTCAGGCAGCCGGTCGAGCGCTACCTTGCGACGACCGGAACCACGGCCGCGGTCAACAGCACCACGCTCGTCGCACGGGTGCAGGGCTTCGTGGAGAAGATCGACTACCGGGACGGCGACAGCGTCCGGACCGGCGACGTGCTCTTCGTCATCGAACGGGAGCCCTACCAGCTTGCACTGGACGAGGCACAGGCGGCACAGGCCGCAGCCGAGGCGACCGCCAGGCAATCGCAGGACGCCTACGACCGGCAGGCGGCCCTCGTCGCCCGGAAGGTGGCCTCGCAGCAGGACCTCGACAACGCGACCGCCCAGCGCGACTCGGACAAGGCCAAGCTCGCGCAGGCCCGGGCGGACACCAGGCAGGCTGAACTCAACCTCGGCTACACCGAGGTCAAGGCGCCCTTCGACGGCATCGCGACTGCAAGGCAGGTATCGGTCGGCGAACTCGTCGGTGCCGGCGGAGCGGCGACCCAGCTCGCGAGCGTCGTCCAGCTCGATCCCGTCTACGCCGAGTTCAGCTTCAGCGAACGGGAGGTGCAGCGGATCCGCGCGGAGATCGCGAAACGCGGGCTGACCAACGCCGAATTGAGGAAGATCCCGGTCGAACTCGGTCTCGAGAGCGAAAAGGGTTACCCGCACAAGGGCACGCTCGACTATGCCGCCCCATCCGTGTCGTCGGGGACCGGCACGCTCGCCGTACGCGGCCTGTTTCCCAATCCCGGCCAAGTGCTTCTGCCCGGCTACTTTGTGCGGATCCGCGTTCCGCTCGGCGCCGAGCCGGACCGCCTCCTCGTGCCCGACCGCGCGCTCGGCTCCGACCAGGCGGGCCGCTACCTTCTCGTCCTCGGAAAGGACGACAAGGTGGAGCAGCGGGCCGTCGAGATCGGCCAGCGCGTCGGCAAGCTGCGCGTGATAGCGTCTGGCCTCAAGCCCGACGACCGGGTCCTCGTCTCCGGCCTGATGAACGCCGTTCCCGGCGAGCGGATAGACCCGCAGGAGACGAAGATCGCGGCGCAGGGGCCGGTCGGCGAATGATCTCGCGCTTCTTCATCGAGCGGCCGGTCCTGGCGAACGTCATCGCCATCCTCATCGTCGTCATCGGCGCGGTCTCTCTGTATTTCCTCCCCGTCGCGCAGTATCCGAACGTGGTGCCGCCGACGGTCCAGGTGACGACGCGCTATCCCGGCGCCAGCGCCCGCACGGTGATCGACACCGTCGCCCTGCCCATCGAGCAGCAGGTGAACGGCGTGGAGAACATGCTGTACATGCAGTCCTACGCGGCGGCCGACGGCACCTACTCGCTCACGGTCACCTTCGCGATCGGCACAGATCTCGACAACGCCCAGGTACTCGTCCAGAACCGCGTTTCCGCAGCGATGGCCTCCTTGCCCCAGCCCGTCCAGGTGCAGGGCGTCAACGTCCAGAAGAGGTCGACGGCGATCCTGGAGATCGTCACGCTCACCTCGCCCGGCAACCGCTACGACAGCCTCTATCTCTCGAACTACGCGACCATCCAGCTCAAGGACGAGATCGCGCGCCTGCCGGGCGTCGGAAATGTCCTCGTCTTCGGCGCCGGGCAGTACTCGATGCGCATCTGGCTCGACCCGAACCGCATGCAGGCGCGCGGGCTCAACGCGCAGGACGTCGTCCAGGCGCTGCAGCAACAGAACGAGCAGGTCGCCGCGGGGCAGGTCGGAATGCCCCCCGCTCCCGCCGGCCAGTCTTTCCAGTACACGATCGACGTCGCCAGCCGCCTCGACGACCCGTCGCAATTCGCCGACGTCATCGTCAAGACCGGCAGCGACGGCAGCCTCACCCGCGTGCGCGACATCGGCAGGGTGGAACTCGGCGCGCAGACCTACGGCCAGGTCTTCAACCTCGACGGCAAGCCGGCGGCGGGCCTCGCCATCTTCCAGTCGCCGGACGCCAACGCGCTCGACGTCGCCAGCGAAGTCGGCGCCAAGATGGCTGCGCTCTCCCGCTCGTTCCCTCCCGGCATCGCCTATTCCGTTCCCTTCGACACGACGACCTTCGTCCATCAGTCGATCACGGAGGTCTACAAGACGCTGATCGAGGCCGCCGTCCTGGTCCTCGTCGTCATCCTCGTCTTCCTGCAGGACTGGCGAGCAATGCTGGTGCCGACGACGACGGTGCCGGTGACGATCATCGGCGCATTCGCGGCGATGGCCGCCCTCGGCTTCTCGGTCAACCTCTCCACGCTGTTCGCGATCGTCCTCGCCATCGGCATCGTCGTGGACGACGCGATCATCGTCGTCGAGGGCGCTGCCCACAACATCGAGAAGGGCATGTCCGGCCACGACGCCGCGGTCGCCGCCATGAAGGCGCTTTTCGCGCCCATCATAGGCATCACGCTGGTGCTGATGGCGGTGTTCCTGCCGGCCGCGTTCCTTTCCGGCCTTACCGGGCGCATCTACGCGCAGTTCGCGCTGGTGATCGCGGCCACCGCCCTCATCAGCGCCGTCAATGCGGCGACGCTGAAGCCGACCCAGTGCGCGCTCTGGCTGCGCCCCGCCGTTCCGCCGGAGCAACGGAATTTCTTCTACCGCGGGTTCAATCGCCTCTATAGCCGGACCGAGAACGGCTACGCGCGCCTGATAGGCGCCATGACCCGGCGAAGCGGGCCTGTCGCCCTTCTGGCACTCCTCGTCATCGCCGCCGCCGGCTACGGCCTCTCTCGCATACCCACGAGCTTCATCCCGATCGAGGACCAGGGCTACATGATCGCAGCCGTCCAGCTGCCCGACGGAGCTGCGCTCGACCGCACCGAAGCCGCCCTGCAGAAGGTCTCCGAGGCGGCGCGCACGCTCCCCAGCGTTGCCCGGGTCGTCACCATCGGCGGCGTCTCGGCGCTCGACAACAATGCAAGTCTCGCCAATGCCGGCGTCGCATACATCATCCTCAAGGACTGGAGCGAGCGCGGCAGGAACGGCGGCCTCCTCGCCGTCTACGACAGCCTCGGCGCAAAGCTCTCGGCCATCGAGGATGCGAGTGTCATCGTTCTGCCTCCGCCGCCGATCCAGGGCATCGGCAACGCCGCCGGCTTCACGCTGCAGATCGAACTGCGCGACGGCAGCTTCGACCTCGCCAAGCTGCAGGCCTCGACCGACGCGCTCGTGCGCGCAGCCCGGACGCAATCGGCGATCCAGCGCATCCAGGCGCCCTTCCGTTCCGCCGTGCCGCAATACCGGGTCGAGATCGACCGCGAGAAGATCCAGGCGCTCGGCCTCGGTACCGACCAGGTCTTCTCCGCGATCTCGAGCTACATCGGCTCGACCTATGTCGGCCAGTTCAACAAGTTCGGCCGCGTCTTCCAGATCTATGCGCAGGCCGACTCCGCCTACCGGCTCGAGCCGGACGACATCCTGGCGCTCAGGGTGCGCAACCAGAACGGCGACATGGTGCCGCTCGGCGCCGTGATGACGGTGACGCCTGCCGTCGGATCCTCGCTCATCAGCCTCTACAACCTCTATCCCTCGGCCATGATCGCCGGCGTCCCGGCCGCCGGCTTCTCGTCGGGACAGGCGATGCACCTCCTCGAGCAGATCGCCGGCCGCGAGCTGCCGACGGGCACGGGCTACGAATGGACGGCCCTTTCCTACCAGGAAAAGCTGGTCGGCGGGCAGATGTATCTCGTCTTCGCCATGGCGCTCCTGCTCGTCTATCTGGTGCTCGCCGGACAGTACGAGAGCTGGCTCGCGCCGGTCTCCGTCATCCTCGCGGTTCCGCTGTCGCTCGTCGGCCCGGTCGCGGTCTTCCTCGGGCTCGGCGTCGCCAACAACCTCTATGTCCAGATCGGGCTTGTGCTCCTGATCGCCCTCTCGGCGAAAAATGCGATCCTGATCGTCGAGGTGGCCCGCGAGCTCAGGGCCGCCGGCGAGACCGTCATCGACGCCGCCGTCGGCGCTGCCCGTTCGCGCTTCCGGCCGATCCTGATGACCTCGTTCGCCTTCATCCTCGGCGTCGTGCCGCTTGTGCTTGCAACCGGCGCCGGGTCGAGCGCCCGCAAGTCGATCGGCATCACCGTCTTCACCGGCATGATCGCCTCGACATGCCTCGCCGTCCTCTTCGTTCCGACCTTCTTCGTCGTGATGCAGCGGCTGGAGGAATGGCGCTCGAGGCGCAAGAGCGCGCGCAAGGCTGCGGTGGAGACCACGTGAGCGCGGCACTGAAGGCGATCCGCTCGGAGAAACCGTTCATCGCGATCGCGGTGACGGCGATCATCTTCGAAACGGTGGGAAGCACGTGGCTCGACGCGCTCTCCAGTACGGCTGTCCTGCTGGTGCTTTTCCTCTGGCTCTTCGGCGCCATGCTCTGGGGCTCGTTCGCCGCGGTCCACCACGCCGACCGGCTTGCCGAGATCCTGGGAGAGCCTCTCGGAACGCTGATCCTGACCGTGGCGGTGATCAGCATCGAGATCTCCGTCATCGCCGCCGTCATGCTGCACGCCGGACCCAATCCGACGCTCGCGCGCGACACCATGCTGGCCGTCCTCGTCATCGTCCTCGACGGCATGGTGGGCCTCGCCCTTCTCGTCGGCGGCCTGCGCCACCGCGAACAGAGCTTCAACCTGCAGGGCGCAAGGGCCTATCTGAGCGTGCTGATCACGCTCGCCTCGATCACTCTGATACTCCCGCGGTTCACCACCTCGACGCCGGGACCGACGCTCTCCGAGGGACAGGGCCTCGCCTTCGCGGCTGCGACGGTCCTGCTCTACGGAACCTTCCTGGCCATGCAGACTGTTCGCCATCGCGACCATTTCACGGAGGCCGGCGCCGGCGCACCCGAACCGGAAGCGGTCCCGGCAAGAAGCCTTCGGCGAAAACCGCGCGGATCGCTGATCTACAATGCTTCGCTTCTCGTGCTGACCCTCGTCCCCATAGTGCTCCTTTCCAAGAAACTCGCCGTGATCGTCGACTACGCAACGGACGCGATCGGGTTGCCGGTCGCGATCGGCGGCGTCGTCGTCGCGGTCCTCGTGCTCGCCCCGGAAGGTCTCGCGGCCTTCGAGGCGGCGGCAAAAAATCATCTCCAGCGGTCGGTCAATGTCTGCCTCGGCTCCGCTCTCGCGACCATCAGCCTGACCGTACCGGCCGTCATACTGATCGCGACGTTCTCGGGCCTGCACATCGAGCTCGGCCTCGACTCCAGCGAGATCGTCATTCTCCTGCTGACGCTCGTCATCAGCGTCCTCACCTTCGGCGCGGTCCGCACCAACATGCTGCAGGGGGCCGTCCATCTGGTCATCTTTTTCGTCTACATCATCCTGATCTTCCAGCCCTGAGCCGGCCGGCGCCGAACGGATACGCCTGGCCCCTAGAGCCCGTCGAGCGCATCGTCCGCCCGTCGAAGAGCACCCTTGCCCGACGCGGGGCGGTCATCTGGGGTCGAGGGGACGGAACCGTCCGCGCAGGGGCTCCCCCGCGCCGTCTCCGAAGCGCGCACGAAATCGGCAAGTCGTTCCGCAAACCCGCTGACGTCGTCCAGGAATGGCGCATGGCCCGCAGCCGGCACGATCCACGGTTCCCCTCCATGCAACCGGCTTGCGCGGAACCGTCGGACATAGGGGATGCGGAGCAGCGGATCGCGCTCGCCCGCGACGAGCCAGACGGGCAATCCCGATGCTCGGACTGCCCTTTGCTGGTCCGCGCCCTTGCCGAAGAGCGCGGACCGGGCCAGATGCGGCCGCATCATCGGATCCGTGCGGCGCAAGATGTCGACGAACCGGCCATCCGAAGTGGGCCCGATGCACTGGCCTTCGAAGCGCAGCGCCTCCGCGCGGCTGAACTTCGGTTTCGCCGCCAGCAGGGCGCCCGTCAGCGTATAGCCGCGCAGCTTTCCGAGGATCCCAGCGGGAACGGGTGGCGCGCCGACAAGCGCAACGCCGCCCACCGGCGTCCCCGGATCGAGAAGCTCCATCGCCACGTCGCCGCCGAGGGACCAGCCGAGGAGGACGCAGCCCTCCATGGAGAGGCCATCCACGACCTCGCCGACCACCCTCGCAAGGCCACGCACGTTGTAGGTGCAGGCGGGGTCGGCCGCATCCTCCGATTCGCCGTGCCCGGGAAGATCGATCGCCACTCTGCGAAAGCCGGCGAGCGACGGCTCGCGCATCAGCGGGTCGAAGACCTCCTTGGAGAAGCTCGATCCGTGCAGGAACAGCAGGCCCGGCCCGCTGCCGCCTTCTTCGCGGCAGGCGATCCTTCCGGCGGATGTCCCGACCGCCGAAACCTTCCCTCGCTCACCATTCGGCATTCCCGGCAAGCTTCCCGTTCTGGAGAACCGTTCACGACGATGAATGATGAATACGGTTCGCATGGCCGCGGTTCCACCGCCGCAGCCCTTCGCTGCAGCCTGCCCGAACCGGGCCGGAGCGGCAACAGGCAGGAAGGATGAATGGCGCACGGCAGACCGGACCGGGCGGCGAAGCTCAGCGCGCGCCGGCGGGCGCCCCCCAGAGAACCGGCGCATAGCGCACGGCGAAGAGCAGGAAGGCCGCGCTCCACAGGCATCCGCCCGCCATCAGAACCGGCATGTACGCCTCCCCGGCGAAGGGCGCCGCCACGCGCAGCGCCGCCCCTGCCGTCACTGCCGCGTAGACCGCGATCGTCGCACGATCGGCCCGGATCGCGCGCCGCGTATGGCCGAGCGATGCGCGCGTCATCACTGCAAGCGTCATCGTCCCGACCGCACCGGCAGTCAAGGCATGGAGGGCGGCGGCCATTGGAATGGTGGCCGGAAGGAGGATCGAGCCCCCGACCAGCACGAGCGAGGCCGAGAGCCAGAAATAGCCGAGATGGAGTATGAACACGATCGGCTCGCGAATGGTAGACGCCCCGCGCCAGCGCGACAGGCGAAACGCCAGCAGCACGCCGGCCGCCGTCAGGAGAACGCCGGCCGGCAGCGACTGTGGCATCGCGTTCCATGACAGGACCGAGGCCGCGGTAACGCCGAGAGCCGCCTTGTCGAGCCGGCCGAAACTCGCCGGCAACCTTCGCGCGCCGTGCTTCGCCAGCCAGTTGCGCGAAAAGCTCGGCACGATCCGGCCGCCGATCAGCGCGATCATCAGCACGACGGCGGCGAGCGCCAGCCGGTAACCGGTCCCGAAGCCGAGGACCTGCGCGGCCTCGAGGTGCTGTACCAGATTTCCGAGGCCGAAGAGGCTCAGGATTGCCGCAACCGGCAGGTTTCGCCAGTTGCGCCCCGCGACCACCTCCCGCCAGATGGCCCCGGCCAGGACCGCCGGGAACGCCAGGTCGAGGACCGCGGAGCCCACGGGGGAGGCGACCAGCGCGGAACCGAGCCTGCCGGCGATCCAGAGACCGACGAGCCCGGCGAGCGGCATGCCGCTCAGCGGCAGGCGCCCGGTCCAGTTCGGAACCGCGGTCAGGACAAAGCCCGCGATGACTGCGGCGAGGTAGCCGAACAGCATTTCGTGCACGTGCCAGGCAAGTCCGTCGAATACGCCCGGCAGGGACCAGCCGCGGGCATACATTGCCAGCCACAGCGGGATCGCGATGCCGGCGTCGAGCGCGGCGAGGAAGAAGAACGGCCGGAAGCCGTAGTGCAGGATCGGCGGCGCGGCGCGGACCCTGCCGCGTCCGTCGCGCGCCGCCAGCGCCGCCGGCCCTGCCGGGGGCCTGCGCTCGCTGCGAAGATCGCCGGAAGAAGCCGTGTCCGCCATCGTCAGTTCCTCGTCGCTGTTGCGGCCGAATGCGGGAGGCTTCCGGAGGCGGCCTGCCGCATCGCCGTGGCGCCGCAGGCGGCGAACTCTCCGACGTCGTCGAACAGCCCGGCAACCTCCGCGAAGCTCGTCACGTCGGGTTCGCCTGCATCGAGATCGTCGAGTTCGCCCAGAAGCGCCACGAGAACCACGATCGCGTCCCTGATCTTTCGGGCCCGCTGGAGTCCGCGGCCGCGCTGTTCCAGCACGAAGGCGTCCTTGAAGCCGGCAAGAACGACGGCCGCCTCGCCGACCTCCGCGGCACCCGTCTCGCCTCGGTCGATTTCATGCCTCAGGCGGGCGACGGCGGACGCGTCGGCTCCGCGCCGCGCCTTGCGTCCGCCCCGTCTTTCTCTCGCTGTCATGGATCTTCCTTTCGGATTACATCCCGTGCCGGCGCGCAGATGACGACAGCCGGCCGGACGGATCCGACCGACTGTCCACCCTCGTACCCGGTTCAGGCGGTAGTCGCCCGCGGAGCCTCGACCTGGGTCATCAGGTCGTCGTTCCAGACGCCCTCGACCTTGAAGTGGGCGAGCGCTCCGAGTTCCACCGCCTCGATCAGGTTGTGGTTCACGTAGGCGTAGGTGCCCGGCTGGCGGAATTTGTAGAACGCCACGCCGGCCGATCCGCCACGCACGAACCAGGTCTCCAGGTTCTTCGCCGGCGGGTTGGCGAACTTGCCGAGCTCCCAGACATAGTCGCCATGGCCGCCGATGAGGTGCGGACGCGTGTCGCGGTTCGCCTGCGAGTGGACGATCAGGACCCGTTCGCCAACCTTCGCCTTCATCGCGTTGTCACCCGTCAGCGCACCCTTCCGGCCGTTGAAGACGACATGGCTCGGGACGAGCCCGCGCATGACGGCTGCCGTATCCGTGTATGCGTCGCCGGGCGAATCGTAGGTCTTGAACTTGCCCTTCGCGTCGCGCGGGACGTAGAAGTCGCTCTCGCCGATGTAGAAGATCTTGTCGTAGTGCAGCGGCCGTCCGAGATCGTCCTTCAGCCCTTCACGCGGCAGCACCAGCACCGCGCCGTTCATCCCGGAAACGACGTGCCACGGGATCATGGGCCCGCCCGGCGCGCAGTGGTAGACGAAGGCCCCTGCCCGCGTGGCCTTGAAGCGCAGCTTGGTCTGCTCGCCGGGATTGACCAGCGTCAGCGCACCGCCGCCGAGTCCTCCGGTCGATGCATGGAAGTCGATGTTGTGGGCCATCGTGTTCGTGGCCGGATTGATCAGCGTCAGCTCGAGGTAGTCGCCCTCGTGGAGCACCATCAGCGGCCCGGGGATCGAACCGTTGAAGGTCATGCCCTGCATGACCGTGCCCTCGTCGTCGATGACGACCGGCTTCTCCTCGACCGTCATCGTGAACTCGACGATCTTCGGACCGCCGATCGCGATCTGGTCGTGGGCGTGGACGAACGGCGGCTTGACCAGCTTGGCCTTCACCCGCGGCAGCCTCGCGGCGTCATACTCGGTGGCCGCATTCGCCGATCCCGCCGGCATCGCCGTCAGCACACCCGTTACCGCCGCGCCCATCGCGGCTCCCATCAGCGCTTCGCGTCTCGTAAGCATCCCAGCTCTCCTTGGCTCTGTCGCCCCAGTTGATGGAGAGACCTTAGCCTGCAGGCGAAAGGGCTTCTTTGCGCTTCGGCAAAGAGCGGGAACAAAGAACCTCTAGCTGGCGCTCTCGAGAAACCCGTCCACGAATTCCGCGAGGGCTTCCCAGTCGGTGAACTCGTGGTCGCCCTCCGTGTCCGCGCCGCCGCCCTTCATGACGACGAACTTGACGAACTGCTCCTGGAAGAAGTCGTATTCCGTGTACCGAACCGCACCGCCGATAAGAAGGGTCGCCGCCGGCTGCCACTTTGTCGCGAGGACGAAACTGTCCACGTAGCTCTGAGCGTCGGGTCCGTGACCCTCCAGGGCGGCCGAAAGGCTGACCGAAACAAGGGCCGAAGGCTTGCCGTTCAGAAGCTCGTGATGGGCGAAGGCGAAGTCCGTGATCGAGGTCTGGTGATGCTTCTGGTGCACCGAAGCCGCTACGATGAAGGCGCCGAACTCCTCGAACTTGATGCTGGACGAATTCTTGGAGGCGTCAAGGAGTTCGACCTCGTGGCCGCGCTCGCGGACTTGCGTTTCCATCCGCTCTGCAATTTTCCGCGTCTGCCCCTCTGTCGTGCCGAAGATGATCAGGACTTTCATGAGATCGATTTCCCCGTTCAGTCATTCCCCCTGGTTGCCGTCACGCTGGCGCGGCGGCACCGAAAACAAGCCAAGGCCAATCCCGGGGCCAGCGCATTGAGTGAAATCAATGCGCTGGCCATGCGGCAAGCGAAGAAGCCGAATTCGGGAGGCCGGAGGCCAAGGGAGCGAAGCGACGGAAGGTTCACCCTTCAGCCGGGCCGGTAGAACATGGCAAGCTTCAGGCTCCTCGCGATCCGCTCCGCACGCTCCGTGAAGACGGGAGCGATCCCCGGCGGACAAAGTTCCCGTGCCGTCTCCTCGAAGAGTGCGAGCCATATGTCGAAGTCGTCCTCCCGCACGCCTTCGAGCTTCATGTGCGCCGGAACGGGACGCCCCTCGTAGCTGCGCGTCTTCAGGATGACGGAGCACCAGAAGTCGGTCATCTTCTCGAGGTGCGGCTCCCAGTTGTCCGCGATGACGCCCGCGAAGATCGGTCCCAGTCGCCCGTCGTTGCGGACGCGGCCGTAGAATTCCCGGACGAGCCTGCCGATGAATGCGCGGTCTACGGACGGATGGACGACCGGGGCTTCGGGAGAAGGTGCAGGATGGAGGATAGGCTGCATGGATTACTCTCGATTGGAGAAGGGTCAGGGTCACTCGGCCGCCGCGATGCGTCCGCCGGCAAGGGCTGTGTCGCACCAGCCCAGGATCCGGTCCCTGTCAGGGCGGAGCGTCGCCGCCAGCCCGCCGGTAAAATCTGTCCACGCCGGCAGGTAGAGCCCGCGAACGGCGGTGAGGACCGGAATGCCGCTTGCGAAAGCCTTCTCGATGACCGCACGCAGCCCTTGTCCGTCCGCTTCGCCCTTGCCGAAGCGGTTGAGAACGAGAATGTCGGGCAGCCCGTCCAGTTCGCCGAGCAGGCAGGCCGACGCCTCGGCGAGCCCGCGGGGATCCAGGCGGCAACCTTTCGAACCCGCTCCGAGGGGCTGCGAGATTAGGATACGACGGCCATCGGCGATGTTCTCGAGATGATTGAGCGAGCAGCATCCCTGCTCGACGATTTCACGTTGCAGACACCCGGCGACCCTTGCGCGGCGCGCCTTCAGGGCGCGGACGACCTGTTCGAGAACCTCGTCAAGGCGATCCTCCGGCCCGAAGGACACGGCGGCCAGAAGACCTTCTTCCCCAGCGTGCGCGATCATCTCGGGCCCTCCTCCGGGCTCCCGAGGAAGGGAAGCCAGGCGACCGTGTCGCCGGCCCGCACGTCGACCTGGCCTTCGGCGACGCAGGCGAGACCGTCTGCAAGGCAGAGAGGAAAGAGCGAGGCGGAACCCCTCCCGAGACGCTCCAGCACGGGTGTTTGCGCGGGGAGATGGCCGACGATCCGTGCCGGAAAGAACTCGGCAAGCCCCTGCTTGCTCCGGATGTCGGCGGAAATCACCGCCCGCTGCTCCCCCAGCCCCTGCCCGACCGGCCGGCGGGAGAGCTTGGCGACCTGCCGCGAAACGAACAGCTTGAAGCCGACATAGGCGGCCAGCGGATTGCCCGGCAGGCCGACATAGGCCGTCGCCCCAAGCTGGCCGAAGAGCACCGGCTTGCCCGGCTTCATGGCGACGCGCCAGTGCTCCACCGTACCTCCGGCCGCCCCGAAGGCCGGGCGGAGGAAATCGCGCCCGCCGACCGAGACGGCACCCGACGAGACGATCAGGTCGAAGCGCCCCTCGCTGGCCTTGAGGAAGCGCGTGGTCTCTTCGAGGTCGTCACCGAGGATCCCGAGGTCCGTCGCCTCGGCGCCGAGCGAACGGGCCAGGGCGAGGAGCATCGGCCGGTTTGCGTCCGGGATGCAGCCTTGGCGCGCGGGCAACGCGGTACGCAACAGCTCGTCGCCGGTCGAGAAGATGCCGACGCGTGGCCTGCGATGGACACGGACTTCCGCAAAGCCGTTCGCCGCGAGACAGCCGATGTGGCGAGGTTGCAGGCGTGTACCGTGGCAAGCGAGGGTTTCCCCCGGCGCGATGTCTCCGCCTGTCCGCCGGAGATTCTCGCCCGGGGCGGGCCGCCGCGTGATCAGGACGGCGCCGCCGTGCACGCCGCACTCTTCCTGCATGACGACGGCGTCGTATCCCTGCGGAACGGGAGCGCCGGTGAAGATGCGGCAGACGCCCCTCGTCCGGCGATCGAACGTCCGCCCCGCGGGCGCGCCGGCCGCGACCGTCGCCAGCACCGGAAGAACCCATGGCCCCTCGCCCTCGAGGTCCCGCGTACTGACGGCGAAACCGTCCATGGCGGAATTGTCGAAAAGAGGCATAGGCCGCGGCGCACGGACATCCTCCGCGAGCACCCGGCCGGCCGCGTCCCCAAGCGCCACCGGCTCGGGATCGCCCCTCGGTGCGACGAGCGAGACGGCAAGGCGCATCGCCTCGTCCACGCCGAGCATGCCGCCGCCCTGGCGGGGGTCGTCGCATTCAGGCCGGGTCTTCAACGCCGAGTTCGTCATCCTGAGCTCCATGCCGCTTCCCATGCCACTGCCGGCTACTGGATCAACGGGCCTTCCGCCGCGCCAATTTCGATCCCGCGGATTTCTGCCCGCGAGGAGAGGACGGCGATGTACTGCGACACCGCCTTCGACCAAGTCGCGGCTTCCAGCCAGGCGGCGATCCGCGGCTGGACGAGCTCGAACGGCAACGTCTCGCCCGGAATCCGGCGATCGAGCGCGATCACGTGGAAGCCATAGCGGCTTTCGACCGGCCGCGGAAAGAGTTCGCCGTCGGACATCTGCTTCAGCGCTTCCTCGAATTCGGCGACGGTGCTTCCAGGCGTCAGCTGGCCCAGGTTGCCGCCCTGTTCGCCCGAGGGACAGTCGGACACGGACCGGGCCAGCCAGGCGAACTCTTCCGGCTTTTCGCGCAACCTGCCGATGACCCGTTCGGCCTCCTGCCTCGCCCTCGAGCGCGCTTGCACGTCGTCCGGCCGGGCTGCGACGAGGATGTGCCGGGCCTCGGCGATGTCCTCGGACCTGAACCGCGCAGGATTGTTCCGGTAGAACCGCAGGCACTCCTCCTCCGTTGCGCGCGGCACGGCGATTTCGCGCTCCACGAGCGCCGCGATCAGCGCATCGTCCTCGGTCGCCCGCACGCTTGACCCGGCCTGTTCTGCCGGGGCTACGCCGAGCCGGCGCGCTTCCTGGCCAAGGAGCTCGCGCACGACGAGCGCCCGGGCGGCCGCGACGATTGCGGCGCCGGGATTTTCCGCAGGGTGATGCTGCGCTTCCGCGAGGATCTCCTGCTCCGGCACCGGAACGCCGTTGACCGAGATCTCTTTGAGAACCGGCCGGGCCTTCGGAGGCACCCGCGTGTCCGGTTCCTGATAGGTCGTGTAGCCGCCCTGCCCCGCATGATCGTGGGCAGGTTTCGTCGCGGCCTGATAGACGGTTGCCATTTCGCTTACTCCGCGGAAATCCGGACCGGCGCTCGCGGGCGCTGGCGGACGATCTGGTAGCCCGGCCTCCAGAGGTAGCGCACCGGAGCGCTGAGCATGTGGACGAGCCGGGTGAACGGGAAGAGCAGCAGGATCGTCATTCCGAGCACGAGATGCATCTTGAAGATGATCGCCGCATCAGTGACATAACCCGAAGCCTGCGGGTTGAAGGTGAAGATGCCCTGCGCCCAGTGCATGAACTTCACCATCTCGGTGCCGTCGAGGTGCTGCAGCGAGACGGGGATGGTCAGGAGGCCCAGCGTAAGCTGCAGCCACAGAAGCAGGATGATGAGCGTGTCGGTCGGCCTCGAGTTCGCCCGAACGCGCGGGTCGAACAGACGCCGATGAACCAGCAACGCGGCTCCGGCGAAGGCGGAGACGCCGGCAAGACCACCCGCGATCACGGCCAGAAGCTGCTTCGCCTCGTGGCTGATGCCGAGCGCTTCGAACACACTGATCGGCGTCAGCAGGCCGACGAAATGGCCGGCGAAAATTACCAGCACGCCCAGATGGAAGAGGATCGAGCCGGCGACGAGCTGGCGCCGGCGGAGCAGCTGGCTGGAGCCGGAACGCCAGGTATAGGGCTCCCGGTCGTAGCGCAGGACCGAACCGAGCGCCAGGACGACAAGCGCGATATAAGGATATATCCCGAAGAAGAAGGTGTTGAGATAGGAGGCCATGGGAGTGACACCTCATGCATTGGCTGAAGAAGCGGCGTCCGCCGGACGGCGGGCGGCGGCGCGCATCTGCATGCGCAGGCGGTCGGGGCCGCAGGCGTTTTCGCCGGCATTGCCGCCGAAGGTTACGGCCTCCTCTTCCCAGATCCTGTCGAGCGCAGCGAGATCGTCCGGATCGTCGGCCGGCGTCTTGCGCAGTTCGTCGACCGCTGCGGGATCGGGCTGGAGACCGAGTTGCTGGAGAGCCGCGAAGGCCGCCGCGTAGATCGACCCCTTCCGCTCCAGCCGCTCCTTCAGGGCGACCGTGATGTGTGCCGTCTGGCCGAGGAGTTCCCGTGCCTCGCCCGTCGGAAGAAGCGACAGGAACTCGAGGAAGAGCGGCAGGTAGTCCGGCATTTCCCGGGCGTCGATGTCGAAGCCGCGCTCCCCGTAGGTGTCCTTCAGGTCCACCATCGCCTGCCCGCGGTCGCGGCTCTCCCCGTGAACGTGCTCGAAGAGATGCAGCGACAGGGAGCGGGTCCGGTCGAAGAGATACACGTAGCGTTCCTGCGCCTCGTAGATGCCGCATTCGGCGATGTCCTCGGCGAGCGCGGCCAGCGTCACCGTTTCGCCGATCGGCAGCGCGTGCTCCTGGCGAACGGCCTCCATGATGGCGGGAACGGCTGCCTGGAGTTCTTCCGTCGGATAGCTCAGCAGCAGCGAGAGCGATTTCAGCGTCCGGTCCATCAGGCATGCTCCTTGAAGATGTCCGTCGGCGTCTGGACGCGCTTCTTGCGCTTGGCGCCGAAGAGATCGGCGTCGGACGTACCGCCCGAGCAGCCGTTGCCGAAGGAGAAGCCGCAGGAGCCGCGCACGTCGTAGGCGTCCTCGCTGACCTCGCGATGGCTCGTCGGGATGACGAACCGGTCCTCGTAGTTGGCGATCGCCATGACGCGGTACATGTCCTCGATCATCTGGCCCGAGATCCCGACCTTCTCGGCAATCGTTTCGTCGACGACGCCGTCGACGGTCTTCGCCCGCATGTAGGCGCGCATGGCCAGCATCCTCTCCAGCGCGGAGACGACGGGGGCTTCCTTTCCGGCGGTCAGGAGATTGGCGAGGTACTTGACCGGAATGCGCAGCGAGCGCACGTCCGGCATCGCGCCGTCCATGCCGATCTTGCCGGCTTCGGCCGCCGACTGCACCGGCGAAAGCGGCGGGATGTACCAGACCATCGGCAGGGTCCGGTATTCGGGATGAAGCGGGAACGCCACCTTCCAGTCCATCGCCATCTTCCACACCGGCGAATGCTTCGCGGCCTCGATCCACGCGTCCGGAACGCCGTCCTTGCGCGCCTGGGCCTGCACGGCCGGATCGTTCGGATCTAGGAAGACCTTCAGCTGCTCCTCGTAGAGGTCCTGCTCGTCGGCCGTCGAGGCAGCTTCGGAGATGCGATCGGCGTCATAGAGGACGACGCCGAGATAGCGGATGCGCCCGACGCAGGTCTCCGAGCAGACCGTCGGCTGGCCGGCCTCGATGCGCGGATAGCAGAAGACGCACTTCTCCGACTTTCCCGAAGACCAGTTGTAGTAGATCTTCTTGTAGGGACAGCCGGACACGCACATGCGCCAGCCGCGGCACTTCTCCTGGTCGATCAGCACGATGCCGTCGTCCTCGCGCTTGTAGATCGCGCCGGAGGGACAAGCCGCCACGCAGGTCGGGTTGAGGCAATGCTCGCAAAGCCTCGGCAGATACATCATGAACGTGTTTTCGAACTGCCCGTAGATTTCCTTTTCGATGCCTTCGAAATTGCTGTCCTTCGAGCGCTTGGAGAATTCCCCGCCGAGGATTTCCTCCCAGTTCGGTCCCCACTCGATCTTTTCCATCCGTTCGCCGGAAATCAGCGAGCGCGGACGGGCCGTCGGCATCGTTCGGCTTTCCTTCGCCGTCTGGAGATGTTCGTAGTCGAAGGTGAACGGCTCATAGTAGTCGTCGATCTCGGGCAGGTCCGGATTGGCGAAGATGTTGGCGAGGACGCGCCATTTCGCGCCCATCCTCGGTTCGATCCTGCCGTTCGCCTTGCGTGTCCAGCCGCCGTTCCACTTCTTCTGGTTTTCCCACTCCTTGGGAAACCCGACGCCCGGCTTCGTCTCGACATTGTTGAACCAGGCGTATTCGACGCCCTCGCGATTCGTCCATACGTTCTTGCACGTCACGGAGCAGGTATGGCAGCCGATGCACTTGTCGAGATTGAGCACCATGCCGATTTGCGCGCGGACCTTCATTCTGCCGCCTCCTTGGAAAATGTTGCCGGCGCGGTCTCGTAGGGCTCCTCCATCCAGTCCACTTTCTTCAGTTTGTGGACGACGACGAATTCGTCGCGATTGGAACCGACCGTGCCGTAGTAGTTGAAGCCGTAGGATTGCTGGACGTAGCCGCCGATCATGTGCGTCGGCTTGGTGATCGCCCTTGTGACCGAGTTGTGGATGCCGCCGCGCTGGCCGGTGATCTGCGAACCGGGCACGTTCACGATCTTCTCCTGCGCGTGGTACATGAAGACCGTGCCTTCCTTCATGCGCTGGGAGACCACTGCCCGGGCGACGAGCGCGCCGTTCGAGTTGTAGGCCTCGATCCAGTCGTTGTCGGCGATGCCCGCCCTGGCCGCGTCCACCTCCGAAAGCCAGACCACCGGGCCGCCGCGGTTCAGCGTCAGCATCATGAGGTTGTCCGAATAGGTCGAGTGGATGCCCCACTTCTGGTGCGGCGTGATGAAGTTGAGCACGACATGCGGCTCGCCTTCCGACTTCGCCTCGATGACCGGATTTATGCTCTTGGTATCGATCGGCGGCCGGTAGACGCAGAACGCCTCGCCGAAGGCCCGCATCCAGAGATGGTCCTGGTAGAGCTGCTGGCGGCCGGTGACCGTGCGCCACGGGATCAGCTCGTGGACGTTCGTGTAGCCGGCGTTGTAGCAGACCTTCTCCGATTCGATTCCAGACCATGTCGGCGACGAAATGATCTTGCGGGGCTGGGCGACGATGTCGCGGTAGCGGATCTTCTCGTCCTCCTTCGGTATCGCCAGATGCACGTGCTCGCGGCCCGTCGCCTTCGACAGCGCCTCCCAGGCCTTGACGGCAACCTCGCCGTTGGTCTCCGGCGCAAGCGACAGGATGACTTCGGTCGCGTCGATGTCGGTATCGATCTTCGGACGGCCCTTCGCCGGTCCGTCGGCCACGACTCCGTTCAGGCGGCGAAGCAGGTCCACCTCGTGCTCGGTGTTCCAGCCGATCCCCTTGCCGCCGTTGCCGAGCTTGTCCATCAGCGGCCCGAGAGCGGTGTACCGGTGGTAGAGGTTGGGGTAGTCGCGCTCGACCACTGCGATCGCCGGCATGGTCTTGCCGGGGATCGCGTCGGTCTCCTCGTGCTTCCAGTCCTTCACGTCGAAGGGCTGCGCCAGTTCGCCGGCCGTGTCGTGCAGGATCGGGGTCAGGACCACGTCCTTCTCGACGCCCAGCACTTCCGGCGCGACGTCGGAGAAACTGCGGGCGATGCCCTTGAAGATTTCCCAGTCGCTTCGCGCCTCCCAGGCCGGATCCGTCGCGCTCGAAAGCGGATGGATGAAGGGATGCATGTCCGAGGTGTTGAGGTCGTTCTTCTCGTACCAGGTGGCCGTCGGAAGGACGATGTCGGAGTAGACGCAGGTCGTCGACATGCGGAAATCCAGAGTGACGAGCAGGTCGAGCTTCCCTTCCGGCGCGTCGTCATGCCAGACCGCCTCGCGCGCCCGCTCGCGACCCTCGTCCCCGAGGTCCTTCCCGATGAGGCCGTGCGACGTGCCGAGCAGGTGCTTCAGGAAGTATTCGTGGCCCTTGCCGGACGAGCCGAGGATGTTCGAACGCCACACGAACATGTTGCGCGGCCAGTTCGCCTCGTGGTCCGGATCCTCGCAGGACATGCGCAGTCCGCCCGATTTGAGCTGCGAGACGACGAAGTCCTTGGGCTCCTGCCCGGCAGCGGCCGCCTTGCCCGCGATCTGCAGCGGGTTGACCTGGAGCTGCGGCGCGGACGGCAGCCAGCCCATCCGCTCGGCGCGGATGTTGTAGTCGATCAGCGTGCCGTCCCACGGACCCTCGGGAGCCGTCGGAGACAGGATCTCCTCGACCTTCACCGTTTCGTAGCGCCACTGGTCGGAGTGCGCGTAGAAGAACGAGGTCGAATTCATCTGGCGGGGCGGACGGTTCCAGTCGAGCCCGAACGCCAGCGGCAGCCAGCCGGTCTGCGGGCGCAGCTTCTCCTGGCCGACATAATGGCTCCAGCCGCCGCCGGACTGGCCGACGCACCCGCACATCACCAGGAGATTGATGATCCCCCGGTAGTTCATGTCCATGTGGTACCAGTGGTTGAGCCCGGCGCCCAGGATCACCATGGAACGGCCGTTGGTCTTTTCGGCGTTTCCGGCGAACTCGCGCGCAACCGCGACGATCTGGTCGCGCGGCACGCCGGTGATCTTCTCCGCCCAGGCGGGAGTGTAGGGCTGCATGTCGTCGTAGGAGGCGGCGGTCGAGCCGTCTTCCAGCCCGCGGTCCAGGCCGTAGTTCGCCACGAACAGGTCGAACACGGTCGCCACGAGGACCTCGCCCTCGGCGAGCTTCATCCGGCGGGCCGGAACGGCGCGAACCAGCACGTCGGGGTGATCGGTGCCTTCGAAGTGATCATGCTCGCGATTTCCGAAGTAGGGGAAGCCGACATCGGCGACGACATCATGCGCCTCTTCCGGAAGGAAACTCATGAGCAGCTTCGTGTGATTGCCCTTGCCGTCCTTCTCCTCGAGGTTCCACTTGCCCTGTTCGCCCCACCGGAAGCCGGCCGAGCCGTTCGGCGCGACGACCTTGCCGGTGATCTCGTCGACGGCGACGGTCTTCCACTCGGGATTGTTGGTCTCGCCGAGCGCCCCCTTGAAGTCGGAGGCGCGCACGAGCCGCTCGGGGATGTAGTGACCGTCCTTCTCGACCAGGCGCACCAGCATCGGCATGTCCGTGTAGCGCCGGCAGTAGTCGTCGAAATAGGGCGCCTGCCGGTCCAGGTGGAACTCGCGCAGCACGACATGGCCGAGCGCCATGGCGAGGGCGGCGTCCGTGCCCTGCTTGGGGTGCAGCCAGAGGTCGGAAAACTTCGCGGCTTCCGAATAGTCGGGCGAGACGACGACCGACTTCGCGCCGCGATAGCGAACCTCGGTATAGAAGTGCGCATCCGGCGTGCGGGTCTGCGGCACGTTCGATCCCCAGAGAATGAGGAATCCCGCATTGTACCAGTCGGCCGATTCCGGCACGTCGGTCTGTTCACCCCAGGTCATCGGCGACGCGGGAGGAAGATCGCAGTACCAGTCGTAGAAAGACAGGCACACCCCGCCGAGCAGCGACAGGTAGCGCGAGCCGGCAGCATAGGAGATCATCGACATGGCCGGGATCGGCGAGAACCCGACGACCCGGTCCGGACCCCATTTGCTCGCCGTGTAGGCGTTCGCGGCGGCGATGATCTCGTTGACCTCGTCCCAGGTCGCCCGGACGAAGCCCCCGAGACCGCGCATCTTCGTGTATTCCGCGCGCTTCGCCGGATCCTCCTGGATCGCCGCCCAGGCGCCGACGGGCGTGCGCACCCGCCGCTCGGTGCGCCACAGCTTCAGCAGCCGCGAGCGCACCAGCGGGTGTTTGACCCGGTTCGCCGAGTACATGTACCAGCTGTAGCTGGCGCCGCGCGCACAGCCGCGCGGCTCGTGGTTCGGCAGGTCCGGCCGCGTGCGCGGGTAGTCCGTCTGCTGGGTTTCCCAGGTGACGATGCCGCCCTTGACGTAGATCTTCCACGAGCACGACCCCGTGCAGTTCACGCCATGGGTGGAGCGCACGATCTTGTCGTGCTGCCAGCGCTTGCGATAGCCCTCCTCCCAGTCGCGGCTTTCGTTGGTCGTCATGCCGTGGCCGTTGGAGAAGGAACCGACGTTCTTCTTCGCCAGGAAGTTCAGGCGGTCGAGAAGATGAGACATTGCTTGCGAGTCCTTTTGCTGCCGTCAGCAGTGAACGGGAGCGTTCTTGCGGGTGTAGAAGAGCCATGTGACGACGAGGCAGAGGGCGTAGAAGCCGTTGAAGCACCACAAGGCCGCTTCCGCCCCGCCGGTCAGCGCGATCGAGGTGCCGTAGGCCTTCGGAATGAAGAAGGCGCCATAGGCGGCGATCGCCGAGGTGAAGGCGATGATCGCGGCGCTCTCGCGTTCGGCATGCCTGAGGGCGGTCGCCGCGTCGAGTTCCGGCATCAGCCGGGCCACTTCCTTGCGCATGATCGTCGGGATCATCTGGAAGGTCGACGCATTGCCGACGCCGGTCAGGAAGAAAAGCGCCATGAAGCAGGCGAAGAAGCCCCAGAACGCACCCGGCTGCTCCTTGATGCCCAGGAAGAAGAGCACGCCGCCGACGGCCGCGATCATGCCGAGGAACGTCCAGAAGGTGACCCGTCCGCCGCCGAACCTGTCGGAGACCCAGCCGGTGCCGGCCCGGCTCAGCGCGCCGACGAGGGGGCCGAGAAAGGCGTAGGAAAGTGCGCTGACTTCGGGGAACTCGATCTTCATGAGCAGCGGAAAGCCCGCCGAATAGCCGATGAAGCTGCCGAAGGTGCCGGTGTAGAGCAGGCTCATCACCCAGTTGTGCTTGCGCTTCAGGATGACGGACTGCTCGGCGAAGCTCGCCTTCGCGTCCGCGATGTCGTTCATGCCGAACCAGGCGGCGAGAACCGATACGATCAGGAACGGCACCCAGATGAACCCGGCGTTCTGCAGCCAGAGCTTGCCGCCGTCGGAGAGCGACTGGGCATCGCCGCCGATCCAGCCGAATACGCCGGTGGTGATGACCAGCGGCACGAGGAACTGCATGACCGAGACGCCGAGGTTGCCGAGGCCCGCATTCAGCGCCAGCGCGTTGCCCTTCGTCTTCTTGGGAAAGAAGAAGGCGATGTTGGCCATCGACGACGCGAAGTTTCCGCCGCCGAAGCCGCAGAGCAGCGCCAGGACGAGGAAGACCGTATAGGATGTGCCCGGATTCTGGACGGCCATCCCGATGCCGACCGCCGGCACGAGGAGCGAGGCGGTCGACAGCGTCGTCCAGAGCCGCCCCCCGAGGATCGGCACCATGAAGCTGTAGAAGATGCGCAGTGTCGCGCCCGAGAGGCCCGGCAGCGCCGCCAGCCAGAAGAGCTGCCCGGTGGAATACTCGAAGCCGATTGCCGGCAACTTGGCGACGACGACGGACCAGACCATCCAGACGCAGAAGGCAAGCAGCAGCGCCGGGATGGAGATCCAGAGATTGCGGGTGGCAAGGCTCTTGCCCGTTTCATCCCAGAAAGCGGGTTCCTCGGGCCGCCAGTCGGTCAGCACATGGCCCTTCCGGGCACGTGGAGCTTCAGTGATGGACATTGTCGTTTTCCTTTGGATCATTCGAAGCGCATGGACCCTGGGGTCAGGCTTCCGCGTGAACTCTTGCGAACGGGCTGGGCTCCGGCGGGACCGGATGCGGTTTCCGCCGCCGGCGCGGGTGCGGGCACCGGCTGGTCCGGCACGTCGGAGAGATACCGCTCGGCTTCCAGCGCGGGGTGACGGCGCTTCTCCATCCGGCGGATGGCGACGTGCATCCACAGCATCGAGACGGCGACGAGCATGAACATCAGCATGAACGGGGCCGTCCAGATGCCCGTCAGGTCGAGGAGTGCGCCGAAACAGATCGGCAGGAAGAAGCCGCCGAGCCCGCCGATCATGCCGACGAGGCCGCCGACCGCGCCGACATGGTCCGGGTAGTAGACGGGGATGTGCTTGTAGACGGCCGCCTTGCCGAGGCTCATGACGAAGCCGAGCACGATGGTCAGGCAGACGAAGGCGACGAGCCCGATGCCGAAGGAAAAGGCGACCGTCTCGTGGATGCCGGTGACGACGTAGCTCGTGCGCGGATAGCTCATCACGAACAGGCAGGCGAGCGATACGGAGAACGTCAGGTACATGACCGAGCGTGCGCCGAAGCGGTCGGAGAACCAGCCGCCCAGAGCCCGGAAGACCGAGGCCGGCAGCGAATAGAGGCCGGCGAGCACGCCCGCGGTCGTCAGCGGCAGTGCGTAGGCGCCGACATAGTAGCGGGGCAGGAAGGACGCGAGGGCGACGAAGCCGCCGAAGACGAAGAAGTAGTAGGTTGCGAACCGCCAGACCTGAATGTTCTTCAGCGGAGCGAGTTGCTGGGCCGCAGAGACCGGGCGTGCACCGGTCTTCCTGCGTTCGACCGTTGCCGGATCGTCCTTGCTGAGAAGGTAGAACAGGATCGCCGTGATGGCGAGCACGATGGCGTAGACGCGCGCCGTGCCCTGCCAGCCGAGCGCCACCACCAGGAAGGGAGCGGCGAAGTTCGTCACTGCGGCACCGACGTTGCCGGCGCCGAAGATGCCGAGCGCCGTCCCCTGGCGCTCCTTCTCGAACCAGCGCGAGACATAGGCGATGCCGACGATGAAGGAACCGCCCGCCAGCCCGAGCCCGAGCGCGGCCAGAAGAAATATCTCGTAGGTGTGGACCGCCGTCAGCAGCCAGACGCAGACCGAAGTGACGAGCATCTGCAGCGGGAACATGATCCTGCCGCCGATCTGCTCGGTCCATATGCCGAGGAAGATGCGGCTGACCGAACCCGTCAGCACGGGCGTGGCGACCAGGAGACCGAACTCCGTGTCGTTGAGGCCGAGCTCGGACTTGATGCGTACGCCGATGATCGAGAAAATTGTCCAGACGGCGAAGCAGACCGTGAACGCGAAGGTGCTGAGACCCAGTGCGCGATGCTGGTCGGCGGCCCTGACGCCAGAAAGCGAATGCATGTTTCGATACCCTCCATGGCGGCAGCGAGCCCGTCTGCCGGTTGCGTGATCGGGGTCGAAATTCTACGAAGGCTTGTCTGGCGGGTTGACGTGGATCAATGGGCGCCGGACCGGTCGAAGAAACAAGACCGGCACCTGAAATTGTCGTTTCCGTCGCTCGGGAAATCCCGCGCCGTAAAGAAATTTATCAATCATGATAATGATAATTATCAAGGAGAAGCATCGTGCGGTCTGAAGACCTGCCTCACATCCGGTCGCTGCCGCTCTTCGAGCAGATGGACGATGCAAGTTTCGATTCGCTGATGCAGGCTGCCTATCTGCAGGCTTTCCCGGCTCAGCTGGAACTCGTGCGGGAGGGCGATCCCGCGGATTTCATGTATGTCGTCGTCGACGGCAGCGTCGAACTCTTCGCGGAAGCCAACGGCCGAGAGACCTCGATGGAGATCGTCGGTCCGCTCGGTGCGTTCATCCTCGCTGCCGTGCTGAAGGATGCGGTCTACCTGATGTCCGCGCGCACGCTCGAGCGCTCCCGGCTGCTTCTGGTCCCTTCCGAGAATGTCCGCAAGGTCTTCCAGGAAGACGGGGACTTCGCCCGCTCGATGGTGCTGGAACTCGCCAGGTGCTATCGCGCGGTCATCAAGGAACAGAAGAACCTCAAGCTGCGCACGGCGGTCGAGCGGCTGGCGAATCGCCTGCTCCGCCTGAATGCGGACCAGGGCGGCAAGGACACGATCAATCTGCCCTACGACAAGCGGAAGCTTGCCGCCCTGCTCGGGATGACCCCGGAAAACCTGTCGAGAGCCTTCAATACGCTGAGGCCATACGGGGTCGAGGTCGACGGCGGCACGGTGAGGCTCTCCGACACCCGGGCGCTGGAGACGCTGGCGAGGCCGACCCCGCTGATCGACGACCGGGACTGACCGGCCTGCCGGCCCCTGCCGCAGGTTTCGGGGGAAAGTGCGTTCTGCCCCCTGCGAAAAATCCTCCACATGCGCGAAGAATGGCTCCTGTCGCCGGCTGGCGACCGGTTGACGAAGGGGGATGACATGCAGCCGATCCAGATCCGATTCCACGGTGCTGCCCGAACGGTGACCGGTTCTTGCTTCGAGGTCGAGACCGAGGCCTCGCGCATACTCGTAGACTGCGGCCTCTTCCAGGGGTCGAAGACCGAGCGGGAGCTGAACTACGGAGACTTTCCCTTCGAACCGTCCCTGATCGACGCCGTCGTGCTGACGCACGCGCATATCGATCACAGCGGCCTGTTGCCGAAGCTCGTGTCCAGGGGCTTCCGCGGCCGCATATATGCGACCTCGGCGACGATCGACCTTTGCTCCGTCATGCTGCCCGACTCCGCCCATATCCAGGAGTGGGAGGTCGAGAACCTCAATCGCCGCAACGCCCGGCGCGGCCTGCCGGCGGTGACGCCGATCTATACCCGCGTGGACGCCGCTCGCTGCATGGAGCATTTCGAGCCGGTCGAATACGGCTCCGAGGTCTCCGTCGCCGCCGGAATGCGCGCCCGCTTCTGGAACGCCGGGCACCTGCTCGGCTCGGCCTCCATCGAGCTGTCCGTGTCCGCGCCGGATGGCGGCGACGACCTTCGGTTGCTCTTTTCCGGCGACATCGGCCCCGGGGAAAAACTGCTCGAGACCGATCCCGAGGGACCGAGACGCATCGATCATGTCGTCTGTGAATCCACCTACGGCGACCGCGAGCGGCCCGACGTGCCGGTGGAGCAGCGCAGGGAAGCGCTCCGCGCCGAGGTCCAGGCGGCCGTCGACGGCCGGGGGCCGCTGATCATCCCGTCATTCGCGGTGGAGCGCACGCAGGAGCTGCTTGTCGACCTCTTCACGCTCATGCGCGAGGGGAAGATGCCGGAAACACCGATCTTCATCGATTCACCCCTCGCCACCCGCGCCAGTACGATCTTCGGCCAGCACGCCGACGAGATCGAGTTCGGCGACGTCCTCAGGGCGGCGCTGGCTTCTCCCCATGTGCGCTTCACCGAGAGCGTCGAGGAGAGCAAGGCGATCAACCGGCTCGACGGCTTCTTCATCATCATTGCCGCAAGCGGCATGTGCGACGCCGGGCGCATCCGCCACCACCTGAAGAACCACCTGTGGCGCAGCAATGCGACGGTGCTGCTCGTCGGCTTCCAGGCGCAGGGAACCCTCGGGCGGATCCTCCTCGACGGGGCGGAGCGCGTCCGGATCCAGGGAGAGGAAATCAGGGTGCGCGCGCGCATTCGCCGGCTGGACCTCTACTCCGGACACGCCGACGCCTCGGAAATCCTCGCCTGGCTCGGCGACCGGCGGCCGATCGGCGGAACCATCTTCGTCGTGCACGGGGAGGATGCCGCGATGGCGTCGCTCCGCAAGCGGCTTGCCCGGGCCGACCTCGCCGCTCAGGTCGTCCTTCCCCGCCTCGACGACCTCTACGAGCTGAGCCGCACCGGGGCGCGAAGGGTGGAGACGAACGAGCCCCGTCGCCTCCGGCCCGCCAGGGTCGCCCGGCTCGATTGGCATAACGACCTGTCGAAACTGCTTCTCGACATCGGCGAAGCCGTCCGCAAGGCAGGAAGCGAGAAGTCCAGGTCGAAACTCATCCGAAGCCTTCGACGCGACCTCGAGGGCCGGGAATGACGCTTCGGCCGCCGCACTTGATCCCGGTCAAGGTGGCGGTACCGCCGCAGTTCTAGAGCGTGTGCGCAGCTGATCCTCATGCTCTTGCGGGACGAAATCACATGGCGAAGAATTTTTCGGAGAACGCGAACGAAGTCGTTGCCGGCGCCGGCCTTCTGGAAGGCTGCCTTCCCGAAACCATGGAGGCTTTCGCGGCGCTGGGTCGCTCGACCTACAGGAACGGCGCGCTTTCTCCGAAAATCAAGGAATTGCTGGCTCTGGCGATCGGGGTGACCGTGCGCTGCGACGGCTGCGTCAGCTACCACGCACGGCGCGCCTTCAAGCGCAACGCGACGCGCGAGGAGGTGGCCGAGGCCCTGGGAGTCGCAATCCACATGGGAGGCGGGCCCTCGATGGTCTATGCGGCCGAAGCGATGCGGGCCTTCGATGCCTTCGCCGCAGGCGAAGGGGAAGCCGCGCCGGCGGATCCCGCCAGCCGCTGACATCCCGCGAAGGGCGAGGGGCGGAAGCCGCCGGCCTTGACCTTGGTCAACGCAGCGGGATGCCGTCACCGCTAACAATCGTGCTCGTTCAATTTCGCCGGAGAGTCCCCGATGGACCCGCAGCACCTGAAGAGCCGCTTGCGCGACGCGCTGCATTCGGCCGTGCTGATCCTCGGCATGGCCCTTCTCGCCGCTCTCTGCGCCTTCGGGCTGTGGGGCTGGAGCGGCATGTTCGCCGTCTTCGCCGGCGTGGTGCTCGGCTCGACGCTCGCGCCGTCGCTGCCGCTCGAGGTGATCCTGCGCGCCTGGCGTGCCCGCCCCCTCGCCCGCCACGAGCTTCCCGATGCCTTCGCCGCAACCGACGCGCTGTCGAGGCGAGCCGGTCTCCCCGCCGCGCCCGGCCTCTGGTACGTCCCGACGCCGCGGTTGCTCGCCTTCACGCTCGGCGGCCCCTCCCAGGCGGCCATCGTGCTTTCCGACGGGCTGGTCCGGCTCCTCGCGCCGCGCGAACTGACTGCCGTCATCGCCCACGAGATCGGTCATGTGCGCAACAACGACCTGCGGATCATGGCGCTCGCCGACATGCTTTCACGCATGGCGCGCACCTTCGCCAATGTCGGTCTCCTGCTTCTCGTCCTCAACATCCCGCTCGCCATCGGCGAGCACACGCACCTTTCCTGGACGACGGTCTTCCTGCTGATCGTGTCGCCGACGATCGCCGCGCTGCTTCAGCTTGCCCTTTCCCGAACCCGCGAATTCGAAGCCGACATGGCGGCCGCGGAACTGAGCGGGGACCCGGAAGCGCTGATCTCCGCGCTGATGAAGATGGAGCGGGCTGAAGGCAGCCTGTGGGAGTCGCTGTTTCCCGGCCGGCGCCTTCCCGACCTGCGGCTCTTCCGCACCCACCCGCTGACCCGCGAACGCGTCCTCCGGCTCCGCCGGCACGAGAGCGGCCACCCGCCGGCCTCCATGCGCGGCCGCCGCAGGCCGCTCGACCGCTTCCTGCTGCCCTTCCGGCAGCCCCCACTCCAAGAGCAAAGGAAAACCCGATGAACCAGATGGACGACCGCCGCCGTTCCTTCGAAACCAAATTCGCGCACGACCAGGAACTCCGCTTCAGGGCGATCGCGCGCCGCAACAGGCTGCTCGGCCTGTGGGCCGCCGAACGCCTCGGAAAGGAAGGCCCGGCCGCCGACGCCTACGCGGCGGAGGTCGTTGCCTCGGACTTCGAGGAAGCCGGAGAAGAAGACGTCTTCCGCAAGGTGCGGGGCGACTTCGACGCCGCGGCGATCGACTGCCCGGACGAGGATATCCGGGCCCGGATGAGCGAGTTACTACTCACCGCCGCCGAGGCGGTTGCCAAGGGCTGACATCCAGGGAGCGCGGCGGATGCCGGTCTTCGCATCCGCCTGCAGCCTCCCCGAAGACGGGCAACGCCGGATCTGAGCATGGCCAGCAAGATGCACTCCCGCCCGATGGGATTCAGGACTGCCCTGGCAAGGCTGAAGATTCTCTACGAGGCGGACGAGCCCGTCTCGCACCGTTTCCGCTACGCTCTCCTCGCCTTCGACCTCCTGACGGTCCTCTTCGTGATCGTAACCTCGTTCTTCCCCCGCACGCGCGCCGTGGAGATGCTCGACGTCGCGCTCGGGCTCGTCATCCTGCTGGATTTCCTTGCCCGCCTGCTGATCGAGGAACGAAGGAACCTTTTCGCGCTGCGGCCGACGACCTGGGCCGACGTCGCTGCGATCGCATCGTTTCTCGCACCCATCGCCGGCGAGGGCCTCGGGTTCCTGCGGATCCTGAGGACGGTCCGCCTCCTGCGCACCTATCAGCTTCTCGACCGGTTGCGACAGGACTTCCCCTATTTCCGGAAGAACGAGGACGTCGTGCTCGCCACGATCAATCTCGCCGTCTTCCTCTTCGTGACGACCGGCCTGATCTATGCGCTTCAGTACGGCGTCAACCCGCAGATCCGCAACTATGCGGACGCGCTCTACTTCACCGTTACCACGCTGACGACGACCGGCTTCGGGGACATAACACTAACCGGCACGGCCGGCCGTATGGTGTCCGTCGTCGTCATGATTGCCGGCGTCACCCTCTTCCTCCGTCTTGCGCAGGTTCTCTTCCGTCCCACCAAGATCCGCTACGAATGTCCGAACTGCGGCCTGAGCCTGCATGATCCGGATGCGGTCCACTGCAAGCATTGCGGGACCACGATCCGGATAGCCACGGAGGGAAACGCCTGAAATCCGCAGGCTGCCGTTTCTGACCACGGACCAGTCGTTCGCACGCGTCTATTGACAAAACGGCGCGCTGATCCGAGCATTTTTCCGTTGCTGTCGCTGCGATGCTGGCCGGGCGCGGGAGGAAGGCGGTATGGTTGACAGGCAGGTGCGCGGCAGGCTGGAGGCCAGTCTCGACCATCTCCACCGTTTCGCGTTCACGCTCACGCAGGACCGGGAGAACGCAAGGGACCTCGTGCAGGAATGCGCCGTCAGGGCTCTGGCCGCGCGGCGACCTCCGGCAAGCGAAGCTGCCCTGCGGCCCTGGCTGTTCGTCATCCTGCGCAATGCCTTCATCGACGGTCGCCGGCGCGCCGGCCGAGAGATCCCGTCCGACCTCCCGGATCGGGCGGACGACGGCGAGGGCTGGCACGGAGACCACCGCATCATCGACATCCTTACGATCCGCCTAGCTCTCGGCAGGCTCGGGCCGGCGCATCGCGAGATCATCGGCCTCGTCGACATGGCCGGGCTCTCCTACGCTGAAACGGCCGAAGTGCTGGACATCGCCCAGGGAACCGTCATGAGCAGGCTGTCGCGGGCCCGCAAGGCCCTTTTCGAAATCATGTCGGAAAGCAACGTGACGCCTCTCGACCGGGCACGAGGGTCGCGTTCATGAGCAGGCCCTCCCCCGACTGGAAGACTCTGAACGCCTATGTCGACGGCGAGCTCGAGGCGGCCGAGGCCGGTCGAGTGGCCGAGGCGGCGGGCAGCGACCCCGCCGTCGCCGCGCAGATCGCCGCCCTCTACCGCCTGAAGGGGCTCGTCCGGTCGGCCGTCCCTTCGCCGCCCGCCGGGCTTGCCGCCGGCATCGCAGCCCCCGTGCGGCGCCCCCGCGGACTTGCCGTCGCCGCAGTCCTCGCCGCCACGATCGTCGTCGGCGGCAGCTTGTGGCTGACACTCGAAGGCCGCCCGCAACCCGAACTGCCTCAGGCGGCGATGCGAACGGCGCGCGCCCTGCACGAGAAATGGCTCGGATCCGGGTCCTCGGGCGAGACGACCGGGGCGAGAGTGCTCGCCGCCCTGTCTGATTTCGGCAGCATGCCGGTCGTCCCGGATCTCACGGGCACCGGCCTGACGATCGGCTTCGTCGCAAACGCGACTCGCGACGGTCACCGCATACTCCAGGTCGGCTATCGCGGACGGCACGGCTGCCACCTGAGCATGTTCGTCTTCAACGATCTCGCACTGCCGCAGGCGGCAGCCGAGATCGAAGCCGGCGGCGTCCTCGCCTACGGCTGGCAGGCCCGGCAGCTCGGCTACCTGCTGTTTGCCGAGGGAATGGACGGGAACCGGTTCGATCTGATCGGCCGGGAGGTCGAGCGGGCCACGCGTGCCGGGAAGCCCCTCGACAGGCGGGACCAGATCAGGCTTGCGCAGAACAAGCGCGAGAGCGCCAGCTGCAAGGCATGAATTCGCAGGGAAGAGGGAATAAAACGGGCTTCTCGTCCGTTGTTCTTTCCAGGGCCGCATAATGTGAGGCGTCGGATCGGCTCATCGGGAGGAAGACATGGTGACAAGGGATCTCACGGGCCGCATTTCCAGACGGGAGTTCGGCAAGCTCGCGGGTGCCGCCGGCCTGGCGCTCGGGACTTCGCCGGCGGCGTTCACAGCTGCCTTCGCAGCGGGTTCCACAGCGGATTCGGCTGCGATCATCAAGGGCAAGGCATCCGGCATGATCGTGCACAACGAGAAGCTCGGCGTCATGGAGACCCCCCTCAAGCTTCTGCGCGACCACGACCACACCCCGAAGGAAGTCCTCTTCTCCCGCCTGCACTTCCCGCACGGGGGCGATGCGGCCTGGTACGCCACGACTGAAGCCCCGCAGAGGCAGGACTGGACGATCCGCGTCGACGGGTTGGTCGAGCGGCCGCGAACGGTCGGGCTCGACGACCTTGCGAAGATGGAGCAGGTCAAGCGCGTCGCCGTCCTGCAGTGCGCCGGCAACGGCCGCAGCTTCTACGCGGCAAAGGAGAAGGTCGCCGGCGGCCAGTGGAAGAACGGCGGGCTCGGCAACGTCGAATGGGAAGGCGTGCCGCTGCGTCCGTTCCTCGCAGCGCAGAAGGCGATGCCGTCGTCCGCCGCCCTCTGGCTGACCGCCGAGGGATGGGACCAGCCGGCCACGCCCGAGGGATCGGACTTCGCCAAGAGCTATCACCTCTCGGACCCGGCGCTCGACAACGCGATCCTCGCGCTCAAGATGAACGGCGAGCCGATTCCCGCAATCCACGGCGGCCCGGTTCGCCTGATCGTGCCCGGCTACTATGGCAACATGAACGTCAAGTTCCTGACGATGCTCATGTTCGCCGCCGCGCAGTCTCCGAGCGCCTATCAGTCGGTCGGCTACCGGATGCCGCTCGTCCCCGTCGAGCCGGGACAGTTCGAGGCCAACGACTACACCATCTATAACAGCGTCCCGACCTACGCCCACAAGATCAAGAGCGTCATCTTCTCGCCGCTCCCCGAGGACAAGCCTGGCGCCGGCTCAGTCGAGATCACCGGCATCGCCTTCAACGACGGCACCGCCAAAATAACGGATGTCGAGGTCTCCGCCGACGGCGGCAAGACCTGGCAGGCCGCCGACATCAAGCCCGCCGAAAGTCCCTGGGCCTGGTACCGCTGGTCGACGAAGGCGGACCTGAAGTCCGGCCAGAACGTCCTCATGTGCCGTGCGACGGATGCGCTCGGCCGCGGCCAGCCGATGGACGGGCTGACGCGGTGGAACCCCCGCGGCTACGAGTGGAACGGCGTGGACAGGGTGGAAATCACGATCTAGCCGCCTGGCGGGCGCGCCGCCGCCGGCGCGCCCTTTCCCCTTAATCGAAAGAACGCCGGAGTTCCGATTCGTGAAACCCGAGATCGCAGCCTTGTCCGCCGGACTTGCCCTGCTCTTCCAATCGCACGCCTTCGCCGCGGCGCATTTCGACCTGCCCGAAGGACCGGGCCGCGAACTCGTCTACGGACATTGCCAGACCTGCCACGACCTCCAGTCGGTCGTCGATTCCGCCGGCATACGCAAGGGCGCCTGGGATGCAGTCCTCGACAACATGAAGGGGTTCGGGCTGCGCCTGTCCGATCGGCAGAGAGCCGCGATCCTCGACTATCTCGGCACCTATCTCGGCCCGCACCCGCCGTCGGAAAAGCAGGCGGCAAAGGCCGAAGCGAAGCCCGCCGGCGGAGAAGAGGTGTTCAACAACACCTGCGTGGCATGCCACCAGCCGGACGGGCGCGGCAAGGAGGGGCAGTTTCCGCCCCTCGCCGGAAATCCGGACCTTTACCTGAGCCGCGACTTCCCGGCCCTCGTGGTGCTGAATGGCATCCAGGGTCCGCTCGAGGTCGAGGGCAGGTCCTTCGACAATGCGATGCCGTCCTTCGGCTTCCTGTCCGATGCCGAGATCGCTGCCGTGATCGGCTATGTGCGCAATGCCTGGGGCAACGACAAGCTGGCGCCGGACGGAATGAAGGCCCTCGATGCGGGCGACGTCGCCGACAGGCGCAAGGAGCCGCTCGATCCCGGAGAAGTCCACGCACGGCGCAAGGCCCTCCGGAAATAGCGGCGCACGGCTTTCCCGGGTTTCGGCGCGCCGGCGGGACGCACCGTCTCGGCCGAGATCCTCGACCTTCGAGATCGTCGCGGGCACCCCGTCGCGCCCCATGCGCACCGCTTCCGGACGCACCCCATCTCGGTCTTGTCCGACAGGGCTCCCGAGGGCGTGCCGGGCAGGTCGAGCCGCTGGCCGCCAAAGACCCATCCGTCGGCCGGTCGATGCCCGCCATCAGGCGCATCAGCGACGTCTTGCCGGAAAGCGTCTGCCCGGGAAGGACGTTGAGCGTGCCGTTCTCGAGCGTGGGTTCGTCTCGTGCACATGGGGCTCGGATCCCGAGACCTTGGTGACGTTCCTGAGTTCAAGCCTCTCACGCGTCGCCGGCACTCCGGGAGGGCGCATCCGCCGCGCGATGGAGGCCACCTCCCATGAAGCGGTCGATCGCCTCGATCGCCCCCCTGTCCCTGATGTGAAGTCCGAGCTTGCTGCGCCGCCAGAGCACGTCCTCGCTGGTCAGCGCCCATTCCCGATCCATGAGATATTGCAGCTCCGCCGCATGCAGGCCCGCGCCGAAGTCCTCGCCCAGATCCCCGATCGAGCGCGCATCGCCGAGGATCCTGCGCGAAAGCGTGCCGTAGGCCCGCACATAGCGCTCGGCCAGCCGCTGGGGCAGGAAGCCGTGCTCCTTGCGTAGCCTGCGCACCTCGTCCTCGTAGCCGGTGGCAGGGAAGTCGCCGCCCGGCAGGCTCGCGGAACCGGTCCACGGCTCGCCCCGCGCGGAGAGCGCAGCATCCACCCTCTCCATGACCGCCTCCGCCAGCCGGCGATAGGTGGTGATCTTGCCGCCGAAGACATTGATCAGACGTGGTTCGCTGCCGTGGCCTTCGGTCTTCAGCACGTAGTCGCGCGTCGCCTCCTGCGCCTTCGATGCTCCGTCGTCGAAGAGCGGCCGCACGCCCGAATAGGTCCAGCAGATGTCTTCCCGCCGGACGGGTTCGGCAAAGTAGCTGCTCGCCGCCGCGCAAAGGTAGTCGATCTCTCCGTCCGAGATGTGGACCTCGTGCGGATCTCCCGTGAAATCCTCGTCGGTCGTGCCGATCAGCGTGAACTCGTTCTGGTAGGGAATCGCGAAGAAGATGCGCCCGTCCGCGTTCTGGAAGAAATAGGCCCGCGGATCGTCGAACTTGCGCGGCACGACGATGTGGCTGCCCTTGACGAGGCGCACGTTGTGAACGTCGTTGCGCCCGAAGGATGTGGAAAGCACCGTGTCGATCCACGGTCCCGCCGCGTTGACGGCGAGCCTCGCCCGGACGGCCTCGCGCGCTCCGGTCCGCGTGTCCTCGACGACCACGCTCCAGGCGCCCTCTTCCCGCCGCGCCGAGACGACGCGGGTGCGGGTGCGGATCGTGGCGCCCCTGTCGGCGGCGTCCCGTGCGTTCAGCACGACGAGCCGTGCGTCGTCGACCCAGCAGTCGGAATATTCGAATGCCTTAGAAAAGAGCGGCTTCAGCGGCCGCGCCGCGGCATCGGCCCGCATGTCGATCGTGCGCGTCGCCGGCAGTTCCCTGCGGCCGCCGAGGTGGTCGTAGAGGAACAGTCCCGTTCTCAACAGCCAGGCAGGCCGCATTCCCTTGTGGTAGGGCAGCACGAAGCGCAACGGCCATATGATGTGCGGTGCGATCGACCAGAGGACCTCGCGCTCGATCAGCGCTTCCCGGACGAGCCTGAACTCGTAGTGCTCCAGGTAGCGCAGTCCGCCATGGACGAGCTTGGTCGAGGCCGACGACGTGCCCGAAGCGAAATCGTTCATCTCGGCAAGGAATACGGAAAAGCCGCGCCCTGCCGCGTCGCGGGCGATGCCGCAGCCGTTTATTCCTCCGCCAATGACGAAAATGTCGACGGTGCGACTGCTCTCCAAAGATCCCTCCCATGGTTTCGAAATCTTCCTGCCCGAAGAAATCGAAACTTCAATCGAGGATAAACGCGTATAAAGGAATGTCAAACGACGCTTCTTGTTGCACGGATGCCCGGAGAAAGACGCCATCGCCGCATGAAATCGCGCCTGTTTTCCGACCATTTCCGTCAACTGGTCGGAAATGCGCGGCGCAACGGCGTGAAACGAGTCCATTCGCAGATCTTGCGCTCCTGGCGCGCACTGGAGCGAGGCAGGCCACAACGAATACAAAACGTATAAAGACAAATGCTAAAATTCGCTCGCCGCGGCTGCCGTGCCGGACGGGCGTCAAGCTCCGGCTGCAGTGCTCCCCGCTTCAGCGCCGCACGCGCTCGCGCAGCGATGCCCGTTCGAGCATGTACTTCTCCGCCTCCGCCATGTGCTCCAGCATGATCGCTCTCGCCCGTTCCGGGTCACCCGCCTTGATCGCGCGCAGGAGCCGTACCTGGTAATGCAGGCCGGTCTCCCGCAGTTTCGGATTCGGCTGCTGGTAGATGTCCCGGCAGACCGTCATGTCCCGCAGGAGGCTGAGCAGGAAGACCGCGACGAAGCCCAGGAGCCGGTTCGGCGCATGCCGGGCGAGTTCGGCATGGAAATCGAGTTCGGCCATGCGCTGGCCGTACTCCTCCTCCGCTGACCGCGGCTCGGCTTCGTAGAGGCGCACGGTTCCCTGCAGCGCTTCCAGCGCCTCCGCCGAAAGCGTCCCTGCGACGGACGCCGCCAGTTCCGGCTCGACGAACTTTCGCATGGAGTAGATGTCGCGGATGGAGGGCGGATCGTAAAGAAAGAGATTGTCCAGGATCCGGATGGCATTTTCCGGCCGGATCGCAGTGACGAAGGCACCGCCGCCGGGGCCCGTCTTGGTCGCGATCAGCCCCTGGAACTCGAGTATCTTCAACGCCTCCCGCAAGGTGCCGCGCGAAACCTTCAGGAGCTCCGGATTGAGCCAGTCCGCCGGCACGCGGGCACCCGGCAACAGGCCTGCCTCCATGATACGGTCGCGGATGGCATCGACGAGGATGTCCGGGCGCTTTCGTCGCCTCATCGCCGGCTGTGCCGCAGCCGGCGGCGGTTTTGCGCCCGAGCCCACCTTCAGCCCGCCGCCTGCGACCCGCCGTGCGGATGAAAGCAGGCGGCCTCGTGGCTCGGGTTCGCTCTCTCGCCCTCGAGTGGCGGCGCGCTTGCCCTGCACGTCTCGGTGCTGCGCGGGCAACGGGGCGCGAAGGCGCATCCGGGCGGCGGATTGTAGGGATCGGGAAGCTCGGTGTCCGCGTCGCCCGCGATCGACGACTTGCGCCCGGGCGCCAGCGCCGAGTCGAGCAGCAGATGGGTGTAGGGATGGCGTGGCCGGGAGAACACGGATCGGCGGTCGCCGACCTCGACAAGCCGTCCGAAATACATCACCGCCACCCGGTCGCTGACGCTTTCGACGACCGAGAGATCGTGGCTGATGAACACGTAGGTCAGTTGGAAGTCGCGCTTCAGGGCGTCGAGTATGTTCAGGACCTGCGCCTGCACCGAGACGTCGAGGGCGGAAACGGGCTCGTCGAGGACGATCACCTCCGGTTCGGCCGCGAGCGCACGGGCGATGCCGATGCGCTGCGCCTGGCCGCCGGAAAATTCATGGGGATAGCGGTCGAGGAACTCCGCCCTCAGGTTCACCGCGTCCATCAGCTCCTTCAGACGCTTCTCGCGGGCGGGCTTGTCCAGCCCGACGAGGTGAACGAGCGGCGCTTCGAGGATCGCCCGGATCGTCTTGCGCGGATTGAGCGAGGAAACCGGATCCTGGAAGACGTACTGGACCCTTCGGGCGAGCGCGGCGAGATCCCGCCGCGCCAGGTCGCCGACATCGTCCTCGCCGTAGCGGATCGTGCCGGCGGTGGGCCTGTCGAGACCGGCCAGCAGGCGGGCGAGCGTCGACTTTCCGCAGCCGGATTCCCCGACGACGCCCAGCGTCTCGCCGCGCCTGACCTCGAGCGTGACGCCGGAAAGCGCGTGCACCGCGGGCAGGTCGCGGCGCAGCAGCGTCTTTCCGCCGCCGAACGTCCGCTCGACATCGGCCACGCTCATCAGCGGCGGCGCCGGACTATCCATCGACGGCCTCCCTCGCTTCGGCTTCGAGCGGATGTATGCAGCGCACCGCGCGGTTCTCGCGCATGAAGGCGAGCGGGATGTCCCCTCGGCGGCAATCGGCCTGCGCAAGCGGGCACCGCGGCGCGAACGCACAGCCCTCCGGCAGGTCGTCCACGCTTGGCGGCAAGCCCCTGATCGCGTCGAGCCTTCGTTCGGGTTCACCGAGGATCGGTACGCAGTCGATGAGCTTTCGCGTATAGGGATGGGCCGGCGACGCGAGGATCTCTTCCGTCGTCCCGGTCTCGACGATGCGCCCCGCATACATCACCGCGACACGGTCGCAGATGGCCGAGACGACGCCGAAGTCATGGGTGATGAACAGGATCGCGGCATTCTTCTCGCGCCTCAGCGTGTTCATCAGCGACAGCACCTGCGCCTGCACGGTGACGTCGAGCGCGGTCGTCGGCTCGTCGGCGATAATGATCTCCGGATCGTTGGCGAGCGCCATGGCGATGCAGACGCGCTGGCGCATGCCGCCGGAGAGTTCGTGCGGATAGGCCTGCAGGCGCTGTTCCGGGTTCGGAATGCGGACGAGCTTCAGGAGTTCGCCGGCACGCGCGAACGCCGCCTGCCGGTCGAGCCGCTGATGCGCGCGGATCGCCTCGACGAGCTGGTCGCCCACAGAGAACAGCGGATGCAGCGTCGACAGCGGATCCTGGAAGACATGGCTGACCGTGCCGCCGCGCAACGCCCGTATGCGGCTGTCCGTCGCCTCGAGAAGGTCCTCGCCGTTCAGGAGCACGACGCCGTCGACGATCTTTCCGGGAGGCGTCGGCACCAGTCCCATGATCGACATGGCCGTGACCGACTTTCCGGAACCGGACTCGCCCACGAGACCCAGGCATTCGCCCGGCCCGAGCGTCAGGTCGACGCCGCCGACGGCCTTCGCCACCGAGCAGCCGACGTGGAACTCGGTCTTCAGGCCGCGCATGTCCAGAACCGCATTCTCCACGACCGCGCCGGTCGAAGGCGTCCGGGTCCTTGCAATGGCGGTGCGCGCGACGGGACGCGTCAGCGCGCCCGACTTCAGCCGCGGGTCGAGGACATCTCGGATGCCGTCGCCGATCAGGTTGATGCTCATGACGACGGCGAAGATCATCAGGCCGGGAACGATTGAGACGTGCGGTGCGGTGAACAGGATCTTCCGGCCGTCGCCGAGCATCGAGCCGAGGTCGGCCTGCGGCGGCTGGGCTCCGAGGCCGAGGAAGGAGAGGCCTGCCGTTTCGAGGATCATCCATCCGATCGTCGTCGACATGGTGATAACGATGACCGGCAGGACGTTGGGCAGGATCTCGCCGAACAGGATACGGGCGTCCGACTTGCCGGAAAGCCGTGCGGCGTCGACGAATTCGCGCCGCGACAGGCCGAGCGTGATGCCGCGGATGTTTCGCGCGAAGAACGGGATGTTGACGACGGCAATCGCGTAGAGCGCGTTGATGAGGCCCGGCCCGAGGACGGCGACGATGGCGAGCGCCAGCAGGATGTAGGGAAAGGCCATGACCATGTCGATGCCGCGCATCAGGACGTCGTCGAGGCGCTTGGAGCCGTATCCGGCGACGAGCCCGATCAGCGAACCGAAGAAGGCCGCGATCAGTGTTGCGGTGACTCCGACGGCGAGGCTGACGCGCGTTCCCCAGATCAGCCGCGAGAGGATGTCGCGGCCGAGTGCGTCCGTGCCGAAAGGATGACCGGGCGTGAACGGCAGATGGAGGCGGTCGGCCGGCGCGGTGGCATCCGGATTGGCCAGCGGCAGGATCGGGGCCGCCAGCGCCGCGAGAACGACGATCGCGAGCACGACGAGCCCGGCAGCCGCGAGCTTGTTGTTGAGAAGCAGCCGGACCGCGCTCGGCCGGCTCCGCCGCTTCGGCTGCGTCTCCCGCACGGGGGGTGTCGCGACGGTACTCGTCATCGACGCAACCTCGGATCGAGAAGCGTCTGCACGACATCCGCCACAAGGTTGAAGACCACGTAGGAGACGGCGATCACGAGGACGCCGCCCTGCACGAGCAGGAGATCGCGCGTGGCGATCGCATTGACGAGCATCGAGCCGATCCCCGGCCACTGGAACACCGTCTCGATGTAGACGGCGCCGCCGAGCACGAAGCCGGCCTGGATGCCGATGACCGGAATGACGCTGACAAGGGCCGCCTTGAAGGCGTGCCGGTAGACCACGCGGCGCTCGGACAGGCCCTTTGCCCGGGCGGTGCGAATATAGTCCTGCCGCAGCACCTCGAGCATCGAGGTGCGAGTCAGCCGGGCGATCACGCCGGTCGCGACGACCGCGAGCGTGATCGCCGGCAACGTCAGGTGGTGGATCAGGTCGCCGATCCCTCCGCCGCCGTAGATCGCGTACATGCCGCTCGCCGGAAACAGCCGCATCTTCACGGCGAAGAACAGGATCAGCAGCAGCCCGAGGAAGAAGGAGGGCGTCGAGATGCCGATCAGGACGACGAAGGTGATGATCCTGTCGGCCCAGCCGAACTGCCGCACGGCGGAAACCACGCCCGCCACGAGCCCGAACACGGAGCAGATGACGAGGGACGTGCCAGCCAGGATGAGCGTCGCCGAGAAGCGGTTCAGCACCTCGTCGATCACCGGCTTGTTGAGCGAGTAGGAGCGGCCGAAATCGCCGTGGAGGATGTTCAGGAGCCAGATCAGGTACTGCTGCGGCAGCGGCTTGTCGAGACCGAGCTGCGCGTTGATGCGGGCGACGTTCTCCGGCGTCGCGTAGGAACCGAGGATCGCCTGCGCAGGGTTGCCAGGTATCAGCGCCATCATCAGGAACACGATGATCGTCAGGCCGAAGAGAACCGGAATGGCGGCCAGCAGTCGCTTGAGGATGTAGGAACCCATGGCGGCGTGTCCCGGAATAGGTCCCCGGCCGCGACGCAGCCGGCCGGGGACACCTCGTTCGGCGTCAGTTCTTCGAGACGTGCTGCAGCATCAGGAAGAAGGACGGCTGCAGCTTGAAGTTCCCCACGCTCGCGGCCGTCACCGCGTTCTGCTTCCAGTTGGCGATGAACGCCCAGGGCGCGTCGTCGTGCACGATCTCCTGCATCTGCTTGTAGAGCTTCGCGCGCTCCGCCTCGTCGGTGGTCTCCCGCGCTTTCTCGAGAAGGGAATCCACCTTCGGATTTGAATAGTAGCCCGAATTGAAGCCGCCCTTGCCCGGCATGGCGGCCGAGCGCAGGGTCAGGTACGGCAGCGTGTCGGGATCGTTCGTCATCCACGCCATCTCGGCCATGTCGGCCTTCCCCTCCAGCCCCGGATTGACCTTGCCGAGGAAGGTGTTCCACTCGAACGACTTGATGTCGACCTTCATTCCCACGGCCTCGAGGTCGGCCTGGATCGCCGTGCCCATGGCGACCGGGTCGAGCATGCCCGAGCCGCCCTGCGTCACATAGAAGGTGACGGGCTTGCCGTCGTAGCCGGCTTCCTTCAGCAGCTTCTTCGCCTTGTCGGGATCGTAGGGATAGGGCTTCAGGCTGTCGTCATGCGCCCAGGCGAAGGCCTTGGGCGTCGGACCGGCCGCCACCGTCGCCGTGCCCTGCAGCACGTCGTCGACGATCGCCTTCTTGTTGATGGCATAGTTGACGGCCTGGCGGATCTTCTTGTTCGCAAAAGGCCCGGACTTGGTGTTGAGGATCAGGAACCAGACGTGCGGTCCGGCCTGCTCGTGGACCTTGAACTGGTCGTTGTTCTCGAACTGCTTGAGGCTGTCCGGCGGGACTTCGACCATGACGTCTATGCCGCCCGACAGCATCTCCGCAACCCGCGTGTTCGCGTCGGTGATCGGCCTGAAGACGACGGCATCGAGCTTCGGCGCGCCGTCCCAGTAGTCCGGATTCTTGACGACGACGACTTTCGAGTTCGAATCCCACTGCTTGAACTCGTAGGCGCCCGTGCCGACCGGGTGGCGGCCGTAGTCCTTTCCGTATTTCTTCACCGCGGCCGGCGACACGATGAGGCCGGTCGGATAGGCGAGGTTCGACAGGAACGGCGCATAGGGCTTCTTCAGGTCGAATTCGACCGTGTGGTCGTCGACCGCCTTGACCTTGTCCACGTCGGAAAAGAAGAACGCGAGCGGGAACGGTCCCGTATCGTGATAGGGATTCTTCTTGTCGAGCATCCGGTCGAAGTTGAACTTGACGGCCTCGGCGTTGAACGGCGTCCCGTCGTGGAACTTCACGCCTTCGCGCAACTTGAACGTGTATGTCTTGCCGTCCTTGGAGATCGTCCAGCTCTTTGCCAGCGAGGGTTCCGGCTGGAGCGTCCCGCTCTTGTAGCGCACCAGCCCGTCATAGATGTTGACCAGGATCCGGAAGTCGTTGACCGCCGTATCCGCGGCGGGATCGAGCGACTTCGGCTCGGCGATCTGCCCGACGATCAGGACTCCGGGCGGGGTCTGTGCGACGGAAGGCGAAGCGAGCGCGAGCGACACGATCGTCAGCGCGGCGGCTAGAATTGTCTTCATGGCAATCTCCATCGGCTCCGATGGGATTCGATTAATCAATAGAAATTTGCCCGATGCAACAATTTATTGTGATAAATTGCCCGTCTCTTTTCGATCGCGCACTGCGCAGACAGGAGCAATTCCACCGCTGGCCATGACCCGACACGTACCGAAAATCGACGCGCCGCGACTGAAGAACCTCCTGGACGGCGTAAACGCCTTCGGCTTCGACGCCACGACGGGCGGCTTCGATCGCATCGGCTACAACGATGCCGACATGGCGGTGCGCGACTGGTTCGCCGCGCAGATGGCGGACGCCGGCCTCGCGGTGAGCCGTGACGCCGTCAACAATGTCTTCGGCCGCTTCGGGCCCGCCGAGGGTCCGTGCGTCATGGCCGGGTCGCACCTCGACACAGTGCCCCAGGGCGGCGCCTATGACGGTGCGCTCGGCGCCTGCGTGGCGCTCGAATGCGTGCTTGCCATGCGTGACGCTGCGATGGACCCGCCAACCGCCGTAGTCGTGGCCGCGACGGCGGAGGAGGAAGGCCGCTTCGGCGGGATGCTCGGCTCCCAGGCGATCGCCGGCGCCGTGACACCCGACTGGATCCGGGAAGCGAGGGACAGCGACGGCACGACGCTCGTCGATGCCATGCGGGCGCAGGGCCTCGACGCATGGCAGGCGCTGCGGTGCGCATGGCCGAAGGGCAGCGTCGCCGCCTTCCTGGAACTGCACATCGAACAGGGACCGGTGCTCGAACGGGCCGGCTGCCCGGTCGGCCTCGTGAGCGGCGTCTCGGGCGTCTGCTTCCTGCAGGTTCGCTTCGACGGCATCGCCAACCACTCTGGCACGACTCCGATGGACATGCGTGCCGACGCCTTCGCCGGTCTCACCGCTTTTGCCGGCCGCATACCCGAAATCATCGGCCGGGCCGGCACCGGCCAGAGCCGCATTACGATCGGCAAAGTCGAACTGCGGCCGAACTTCGCCCACACGATACCGGGCGTCGCCGAGTTCACGATCATCATTCGCGATACCTCCGAACCCGTCATGCAAGAACTCAAGGCCACGGTCATCCGGGAGCTGAATGCCGCCGCGCAAGGCCACGCGCTGGACGCCGATGTCACGCAAAGAAGCTGGCTGGCACCCGTGACCCTCGACCCCGGGCTGCGCGCGCTCCTGGCCGAAGAGGCCAGCGCCCTCGGAATTCCTTATCTCGACATGCCGTCCGGCGCGGGCCACGACGCCCAGACGATGCAGTCGCTCTGCCCGTCGGGCCTGATCTTCGTTCCGAGCCGGAACGGCATCAGCCACGCCCCCGCGGAATCGAGCGACTGGGCCGACATCGAGAAAGGCGCCGGAGTGATGCTGAACGCGCTGGCACGCCTGTCTTCCGCCCGCCCCTAGCTCTGGCGCCGGAGATTTCAAGGAATCTGCCGGGTTAACAATTCGTCACGTCCTTTTTCGGAACAGCCGAGCATCCCGGCCATTGTCTCGTGGCACAGGAACAAAAGAACCAAGAGAAAAAGGTGAATCATGAGACAGAAGACGAAATTCATTGCCACGCTGCTTGTCGGTTCTACCCTCGCCGCCGCTCCGGCGCTTGCCGCCAACATGGACGGCGTCACCCGGGGCCCGGCAAAGGACACGCAGGGCAACATGACCACGATGCAGAACACGGGCTCCGGCGCCGGATCGTCCACGGACAACGGCAACACGGTCGTGCGCGGCGCGAACAAGTCGGCCGACGTCAAGAATGCCGGCACCGACACGATGTCGACGGGATCGGTCGACTCCAGCCTTCGGACCGCGAAGGTGAGCTCCGTCAAGGTGGTGAACGTCAAGGCGATGGCCACCAGCGACAACAACACGGCTCCGGCGACCGACACGAACACCACGCCGGAAGAGCAGCAGAAGATCCAGTCCGCCCTCGCCTCGAACCAGGACGTCATGAGCCAGCTCAAGAGCCAGTCGGTCGAGCTGTCTCAGGTGGTGGCCGCCAACTACGACGGCAACGGCGTGGTCACGGTCTACGTGAAGTAGTGGCTTCCGATCTTGCTTCTTTGAACAGGCTTCGAGGGCCCGGCGGTCATCCCGCCGGGCCCTCGGCGTGTCGGCCAAGACATGTCACCCGAACGGCCAGGACGCAGGAGCGCCCGCGGGGGCCCGCAGGTTGAGGTAGATCGGGTCGAACTGCGCGACCCGCGCCAGCCGGCGCGGCTGAAGGACGGACACGACGCCGTCGGACCAGTCGATCAGGCCCTCCTGCCGAACGCTCTTGAGGATCCGGTTCGTATGGACCAGCGACAGACCCAGGATGTCGGCCAGCACCACCTGGCTTACCGGAAATTCGAATGCCCCTTGGCTGGAGAGGCCCACTATTTCCAGGCGCAGGAGCAGTTCGCAGAACAGCCCTGCAAGGCGCCGGTCGGCCTGACGGCGGCCGAGGCTGACGGTCCAGTTGCGCTGGATCGCGGCATCTATCGCGATCAGCATGAAAAGAGCACGGTTCAGCGGGGGAAACCGTTCCATCGTAGAAAAGAGATCGTCGTGGTCGATGAATGCCGCGCTGCCGGATGTCAGCGCCAGGACGGAATGGTCCATCTCGTTGAGCAGCAGGCCGTGGAGGTCGACGAAATCGCCGGCCACGTGCACCGAGGCGATCTGCCTGTCTCCGGTCGCCGTGACGATCGACCGTGCGAGGTAACCGTCAATCAGGAGGCAACTGCGCGAGGGCTTGCTGCCATAGGGAATGATTTCATCGTTCTGCGAGAATCTCTCCACCTTCCAGTCGAGCGAAACCAGCGCCCGCTTCTCGTCGTCGCCCACGGGTCGTCGCGCCTCGATAGCCCGGATCAGGATCCCGACATCGCCAACATTCATGGATACAAGGAACCTCCCCAGCGATCGCCGCTGCAGCGGGAAAAGGCAGGACTTTCAATACGGCTACAATATTCGCGTTGCTTGCAAATACGTCAATATGGTCCGCGACGATGTTCTCCCGTCACGAGCGCACCGACGAACCCATGTTGAAGACAGGCAGTGCCCCGCTGTGGTAACCAGGACCGAGCGGCGACGAAATCCCCGGCCGGAGAGAATGCCCATGCCGAGCTATGTCTTCAGATTGATGTCCCCTGGAGCGGGTTGGGAGAGCGACAGCATCGAGTTCGCAAGCGTGGACGAGGCACGCCGGGAGGCACTTTGGGCGCTCGGAGAAAGCCTCCGGGATCTGTCCGGGACCCTGCGCGCCGGCGACGAGGTCACCCTCGTATTGCTCGACGAACGGGCGGTGCAGGTCTTCGACGCCAGCCTGCGGATCGGTGGTTCGGCCACTGCGGCAGACGTGGCCGCCGTCGGTGCCGTCTTCCCGCCCCCGCGGGTCGCCGTACAGTTGCAGGCGCAGGATTCCGGAACGGAGCAGATCCAGTCCTGAGGCGCCGCAGTCGTGCTGAACCGGTGCCGTGCCATTCGGCGAACGGGCATGTCATGCGGTCCGGATGGCGCGATGCGGGGCCGGAATGCCAGCGACGCGAGCGGTCCGGACCGGGCCTGCAACTCCAACGAATCCTTAAAGTTTTACGCGTATTGATTGTTTCTCGGGCCGGCTGGGTTCTACTGGAGAAACATCTTGGGAAACATTCGGGGGTTCGGAGCCGCCCGCGGCGGAAACTTCGCGGTGCTCTCGGCCATATTGCTGCCGGTCATTCTTGTTGCGTCCGGCCTCGCGATCGACACGACCAACCTGATCTCTGCGAAGGAAGCCCTGCAGAATGCACTCGACCATGCGGTCCTCGCCGGGTCGCACCCGACGGATTCGACGGAGGAGCGCCAGGCCGCCTTCACGAGGGTGCTGGACACCGACGCCCGGAACGGCAACACGCTCTACAACATCGCGGGTACGCTGAACTTCGACAAGGGAGCAAACTACCTCAAGGCCGAAGGCGTCGCGACGGCCGACGTCAAGCTCGTCTTCCTCGACAAGTTCCATTTCAGCGACGTGCACCTCAAGCTAAACGCCGTCACCTATCAGTCGACCCGGTCGCTGGAGATCGCGATGGTTCTCGACAACACCGGCTCCCTCGGCCCCAGCGGCATCGCGGCGGTTCGCGGGGCCGCAGGCAACCTCGTCGACATCCTGAAGACCCAGGCCAAGACGAACGGCAAGTCGATCAAGGCTGCGCTGGTGCCCTTCGTGACAGCGGTCAACGTCAAGGGAGAGGGATACGATCCGAGCTGGATCGACATGAAAGGCAAGGCCAAATACAACGGCGCGCACTTCGATGGCAATCACGACCACATGTGGCTCTTCGACAAGCTCGGCGTCGACTGGAAGGGCTGCGTGGAAGCCCGTCCGGATCCGCTGAACTTCACGGACGTCGCACCCGATCCAGGCAATCCCGATACGCTGTTCGTTCCCTACTTCGCGCCGGACAACCCCGGACCCGCCACGTGGCCGGGCAACTCCTCGACCAGTTTCAACAATTCCTACCTTGACGACCAGATCGAGAACGGCAAGCCGGTCGGGGATGCCTCGGACCAGCTCAAGCGCCAGCAGAACATCGCGAAGTACACCTCGTCCGATCCGCACAAGCGGGACATGATCGACGAGGTCGGTCCGCTGACCAATGGTCCCAACCGCGCATGCCCGACCCCGATCGTTCCCCTGACCAGCGATTTCGACAAGCTGAAAGCCGCCGTCAACGCGATGAATTACTGGAACGGCTCGGGAACGAACGTCTCCGAAGGCCTTGCATGGGGCTGGAGGGTCCTTTCGCCCGGCGAGCCCTACACGCAGGGTTCGTCCTTTGACGACCCCGCGGTGAGCAAGGCCGTCGTGCTTTTCACCGACGGCGACAACGTCGTGTTCGGCGCCGGGAAAGAGGACATCAACCGGTCCGACTACGGCGCCTACGGCTACCTGGCGGACGGACGCTTCGGCACCAGCGACCAGGGAGCCGCGGCGCGCAAGGTCGACGACTGGACGAAAGCCGTCTGCACCTCGCTGAAGGAGCGCGGCGTGGAAATCTACGCCATTCTCCTGAACGCCGATTCTGCGAACAACAAGGCACTCTACACGGCCTGCGTGTCTTCGCCGGACAACTACTATGCCATCTCGTCGAGCCAGCAGCTGAAGGACGTGTTCTCGAAGATCGGGTCGCAGCTGACGCGCCTCTACCTGATGAACTGACGCGAGGCTGCCTGGCCGCCGGCTTCAGTCCGGCGGCGTGCCGGCGCGGGCCTTCCCGAAAAGATCGTAGGACCAGCCGACCGCGGCTCCGACGAGCGCACCGGCCGCCTTCACGGCGGCGTCGCCCAGCCTCGGGTCCCTTGTCGGCGACAGGTATTGAAGAAGTTCGATGGCACCGGCCCCGGCGATCAGCAGCACCGAGCACAGGATGGCGTGGCGCGGATAGGCGATGAGGAACAGCGCGGACATGACCGCGAAGGCCGCCGCGCGATCGAGGTTGACGGGCAGCGGATCGGGCGGCCTCAAGCCGATCGGCGAGACCGTGACGAAAAGAATGGCGAGAAGCGACGCCCAGGCAAGGACTCGAAACAAACGTATGGCCATGTCCGAAGGATAGCCGGCTTGCGAACGGCATTGCAACCGTTCCTCGCCGCATGCTTTCGGATCAGGCGCGGCCAGACGACGCGGCGGCGGGCTTCAGCCCCGCGGGCGAGCGGACGGCGACTTTCCACTTGAAGCCGTCGGGGTCGAAGCGGACATCCACCTCGGCATCCAGCGCCGTTGCGACCATGTCCACGATGACCGTATGCCCGAAGCCCTTGCGGGCGGGCGGCGAGATGTCCTCGACGCCGCTCTCCGTCCAGCTGAGACTGAAACCGCCGGGAAGGGTTTCCGGGCGCGCCCAGCGAATATGCACCCGGCCCGATTCGCAGCCGAGCGCCCCGTATTTGAGGCTGTTCGTGGAAAGCTCGTGCAGCGCCATGCCGAGCGTCTGGGCCGCCGCCGACGAGACGCGCAGGCTCGGGCCTTCCGCGGAGATGCGTGCGCCGATCGCCGCCCCGAGATGGGCGAGCTGGGCTTCCACCAGTGCCGCGAGCTCGACGCCCTCCCAGTCGTTGCGCAGGAGCAGGTCGTTGCTTGCGGCAAGACCGAGCAGTCGATCGTTGAACGACCGTATGAACTCTTCCGGGCTCGCGGACCTTGCCGTCGAACGTGCCACGGCCTGCACCACGGAGAGGATGTTCTTGGTGCGATGGTTGAGTTCCCCCATCAGCATCCGCGTGCGCTCCTCGGCGACAAGCTGGTCGGTAACGTCGGTGTTGACGCCCGTCATGCCCAGGAAGCCGCCTGCATGATCGAAGCGGGGTCGCGCCTGCGTGCGCAGCGTCCGGTACTCGCCGTCGGCGCGAAGATATCGGGCCTCCACGGCGAAGGGCACGCGCTGCGCCATCGCCCGGGCGAAGGGTGCCGCGAGCTTCTCGATGTCGTCGGGGTGCGTCGTCGATCCCCAGTCGAAGCTGGAGAGGTCCTGCGGATCCACGCCCCAGAATTCGCGAAGGGCCTGGTTGAGGAACACGCACTTCCCGTTTTCGTCGCCCATCCAGAGCATCGCGGGCGAGTTCTCCGCCACCGCGCGGCAGAGTTCCTCGCGAGCGTTCGCTTCGGCAATACGGTCGCGCCTCGCAGAAATATCCTCGACGGTGCCCTGAGCCACCCGCGCTTCGCCGCTTCCCTCGCACATGCACGTCAGTTCCATCAGGCGGCCGTCGGCAAGGCCGATGTCCATTCGCAGCTCGTCGAGGCCCCTCGCCGCTTCCATGAAGCGCGACGCCTCGGCTTCGTCGAGGAGCCTGCAGAATGCCGTGCAGGACAGGACGACCTCGCCCAGCAACGCCGTGCAGCCGGACGAGGAAGAGCCCTCGGCGCCCGGCTCGACCGGCCAGCTGAAATGTCCGATCCGGCGGGCGTCGCCCAGGTCGTGAAGCACCGAATGAAGAGCCAATTCCCCAATATCCCGAAAGGCGCGGCGTGTTGCGCCGCCATGCGACTATACACTTCCGCGCGAGCCGCAAAAAGACTGGCCGCTCCGGTGAAATCCGTCGCCGGATTTGCGGACCGGCACCTCGTTCATCGCGCGAGCACCCTGGCGATGGCCTCGGCGAGCTGCTGCTCGCTGAAAGGCTTGCACAGCCGTGGCAGCGTCGTGTCCGCACCCGGCGGCAGCTCCGCATAGCCCGTGGCCATGATGACGGGCAGGTCCGGCCGCTCGCTGCGCAGGAAGTCGGCGAGCTGGCTGCCCGTCATCCTGGGCATCGCGTGGTCGGTTATCACGAGGTCGATCTCGCCGTGCTCCATGAACGCTTCGAGGGCGGCGCTCCCGGAAGCGGCCTCGATGACGGTGTGGCCCAGGTCCTCGAGCATGGCGGCGGTGTTCATGAGTACGAGCGCGTCGTCATCGACGGCAAGCACGACGAGGGCTTTCTTCGCGGGTGAAGCATCGCCCTCCGCGGCCCGCGGGTCCTGCGCCGGAGCGGAGTGTGGCTCTTCGCTTCCGGCCGCGGGAATGCAGATCTTCACCTTGGTGCCGGCGCCGGACCTGCTCTCGATGAGGAGCCGGCCGTGCAACTGCTCGGCCATGCCATGGATCACGGACAGGCCGAGCCCCGTACCCTTGCCGACACCCTTTGTGGTGAAGAACGGCTCGGTCGCCCGCTCGAGGGTCTCCTCGTCCATCCCCTCGCCCGTATCCTCGACGGAGAGGCAGACATACGCACCGGGATCGAGCTTGGTGGGATCGTCCGCGCCAAGGTTGGCCAGTTCGGCGGAGATTACGATCGAGCCGCCGGAGGGCATCGCGTCGCGGGCGTTCACCACGAGGTTGAGAAGCGCCGCCTCCAGGTGGTGGGGATCCGCCGTCACCCGGGGCAAGGCCATCGGAAAGCGTGTCTCGATCGTGATCGTCGGATCGAGCGACCTCTCCATGAGTTCCTTCATGCCGTGGACGAGCGCACCCAGGTCGACCGGCTGGAGATCGAGTTCCTGGCGACGGGCGAAGGAAAGCATGCGCTGGGTCAGCGCGGCGCCGCGCCGGGCTCCTTCCACGGCGTTCTCGAGAAACGGGGTGATCCTGGGATCGGGAGCGATCCGGCGCTGGACGATCTCGAGACTGCCGAGGACTGCCATCAGGAGGTTGTTGAAATCGTGCGCGACGCCCCCTGTCAGCTGTCCCACCGCCTGCATCTTCTGCGACTGGAACAGCGCTTCCCTTGCCTGCTCGAGCGCCGCCTGCGCCTCCATGCGCTCGGTGTGGTCGCGGGTGATCTTGGCAAAGCCGAGCAGCGAGCCGTCCGCGTCACGGATCGGATCTATGACGACATGCGCCCAGAAACGGCTGCCGTCCCTGCGCACCCGCCAGCCCTCGCGCTCGAAGCGGCCGTCCCGCGCCGCGATTTCCAGCGCCTGCTTCGGCACACCGGCCGCCCGGTCTTCATCGGTATAGAAACGCGAGAAGTGCTTCCCGATGATTTCCTGCGCCGTATACCCCTTGAAGCGCTGGGCGCCGGGATTCCACGTTGCCACGTAGCCGTCCCGGTCGAGCATGTAGATCGCATAGTCCGCGACCGACTCCACCAGCAGCCTGTACCGCTGTTCCTCCGTAAAGAGAGGGGAACTTCCACCTCCGGCAGTCACCGTTCTTCTCCACCTCGCTGACCCGTAACCTCTGGAAACAACTGGCGGCGACCTTTTGTTCCGGCGCTGCCCCCAGCGGCCCAATCCGGCGACGGCATCCTCCCGCAGCACCACCCGCCTCTTCGGAAAAGGCAGGACATGATTTCATGCGAATTGCAAGAGACGGCCCCGGCCGCGCAAGAGAGCCGGGCACCCGGGCGAGGCGCCGATATCGCCGTTGAAACTGCGCTTCAGAGCGTGTTGACGGGCACCTTGAGAAAGACCTTTCCGCCGTCATCCGGCTCGGGAAGGCGGCCGGCGCGCATGTTCACCTGCAGCGACGGAATGATCAGCCGCGGCATGCCGAGCGTGGCGTCCCGCTCGGTGCGCATCTTCACGAAGGCCTCGCGCGAAATCCCGTTGCCGACGTGTATGTTGTGCTTTCTTTCCTCGCCGACGGTCGTTTCCCAGCGGATCTCCCGCTCTCCGGGTCCGTAATCGTGGCACATGAACAGCCGCATTCCCTCAGGCAGGGAGAGCACCCTCTGTATGGAGTCGTAGAGGGCGCCGGCATCGCCGCCCGGAAAATCGGCACGGGCGGACCCGCCATCGGGCATGAAGAGCGTATCCCCGACGAAAGCCGCGTCGCCGATGACATGCGTCATGCAGGCGGGCGTGTGCCCCGGCGTGTGTATTGCGAACGCCGTCATCGAGCCGATCCGGTAGGTGTCCGCGTCGTCGAACAGCCGGTCGAACTGGCTGCCGTCCCGCTGGAACTCCGTCCCTTCGTTGAAGACCTTTCCGAAGGTCTCCTGCACGACCGTGATGTTGCGGCCGATACCGAGCCTGCCGCCAAGGTGCTGCTGGATATAGGGCGCCGCAGACAGGTGATCGGCGTGGACGTGGGTTTCGATCAGCCATTCGACCTCGAGATCGTGTTCCCTGACGAAGGAGATGATCTCGTCGGCATGCCCGTGGGTAATCCGGGCAGCCGCATAGTCGATGTCCATGACGGAATCGACGATGGCGCAGGCAGCGGAGCCGGGATCCCTGACGACGTAGCTGATCGTGTTGGTTTGGGGGTCGAAGAAGCCCCGCACTTCGGGCTTGACCGACATGTCCACGGGCCACTGGTTCATGCTTTCCTCTCCAATCGGCTTTCCGCGCAAGCTAGCGTTCGGACCGGAGTGCCGTCTTGCGCTGGATCAAGCCCCGGGTAACGAGCATGCCCGCGACCAGGGATGCAAGGAAAAGAAGCACCGGCGGATCGAGCGTGCCGACCGCCGGCAGCGCGCCGCCCGGGCAGAACCCCGCGATTCCCCAGCCGAGGCCGAAGATCGCAGCGCCCGACAGAAGCCGCCGATCGATCAGGGTATTGCCCGGGAGGTGATACCGCTCGCCGAAGACGGGCCCGGAAGCCGCTCGGAAGACGAGCCTGTAGCCGATGAAGGCGACGGCGACCGCACCACCCATCACGAAGATCAGGCTGGGATCCCACGCTCCGAAGAAATCGAAGAAATTGAGCACCTTGGCCGGATCGGCCATGCCCGAGAGCGTGATGCCGAGGCCGAAAGTCAGGCCGATCGCATATGCCAGCACGAGACGCATGCTCAACCTCCGATCACGTGTCTTATGACGTAGACGGTGACGACCGCCACGGCCATGAACGTCGCCGTGGCGACGATCGACCTCCGGGACAGCCGCGCCATCCCGCATACCCCGTGACCCGAGGTGCATCCGCTTCCCAGCGTGACGCCAACTCCGACCAGGGCACCCCCTGTGACGAGCATCCCGGGCGTGACGGGAACCAGGATCGCGGGCCAATGGCCGGAGACGCTCCAGTAGATGGCGGGCGCGCTCAGCATGCCTGCGAGGACGGCCGCCCGCCAGGCCCAGTCTCCGTTCGCCGGGTTCGACAGGAAGCCCCCGAGAATGCCGGTCGCACCCATGATGCGGCCGTGCAGGGCCATGAGCAGGACACTGGCGGTACCGATGAGGAGGCCGCCGGAAAGCGACATCCATGGAGTGAAATGCGTTGGCAATTGATTGTGACCTTCATGTTTGGCGTGCCGCCGCCAGCCCTGCGGAACCTTCGCCGCATTGCTTGGCGCCAGCCCTGAAGTTCAGGCGAATGCCCGCGACCGCGACGATCGCGGGAGTTTCCGGCGATCGGGTCGGCCCGGGGTGTCCGGCCCGCCCTTCGTCCATGGTTTCACGTAGTTAGTCCGGGGTCCGGGCGGGTCAACTGCGACAAGGTTGCCGGTCGATTGCCGCTGGCACGGCGCCGCCTGAAGGGTGGCGAGGATCGGCGCCCGCCCGCCAGGAAGCGGTCGTTCCGGGCAAATGCACGTTCTGCAAGTATTTCTTGCGAAATTGATCAAATGCGAAAGCCGGCGGCGCGCCCACGTGGAATAGTCCGGCAGTCGCGGGCGATCACGCCCGGCCCCGCACGCCCCCGCGACCCCCTTGGCCCCCCTGCTCCGGCAGCGGGGGCATTTTTTCAGGCGGCCGCGACTCTTCCGCAGAGGGCCGCCTGTTCCGGAACCGGCGCCCCTGGATCCTCTCGTTCCCGGTCCCGCGCTAGCCCGCCCCGAGCGCGACGCTGACCGTATACGTGGCGAGCGAGGCCAGATAGGCCAGCGCGATCATGTAGCCGAAACTGACGGCCATCCATTTCCAGCTGCCGGTCTCGCGCTTGATGACCGCCAGCGTGGACGCGCATTGCGGTGCAAAGATGTACCAGACGAGGAAGGAGAGCGCGGTGGCGAGGCTCCAGCTGTGGGCGAGGACCTGGCCGATCTGTGCCGCCGCCTCCTTCCCGCCCTCGATGGAATAGACGGTGCCGAGCGAAGCGACGGCGACCTCGCGGGCAGCCATGCCGGGAACGAGCGCCACGCTCATCTGCCAGTTGAAGCCGAGCGGCCAGAGCAGGTGCTGGAGCGCGTGGCCGATCATCGCCGCGAAGCTGTAGTCGATCGCGGGCCCCTCAGCCCCTGCCGGCGGCAGGGGGAAGGACGCCAGGAACCAGATGAGCACCATCATGGAGAAGATCGTGGTACCGGCGCGCTTCAGGAAGATCTTTGCCCGCATGTACAGGCCGATCGCCACGCTGCGCAGCCTCGGCAGCTTGTAGTCCGGCAGCTCCAGCATGAAAATCGGCGTCGGGTTCTCCCGCCAGAAGAAGAACTTGGCGAGGAAGGACACGCCGAGCGCCGATGCTATTCCCGCCGAATAGAGGCCGAACATCACCAGCCCCTGCAGGTTCGCGAATCCCCACACCGTCCGCGCAGGGATAAAGGCCGCGATGATCAGCGTATAGACGGGAATCCTCGCCGAGCAGGTCATCAGCGGCGCGACCAGGATTGTCGTCAGCCGGTCGCGCGGGTTGTCGATGACGCGCGTTGCCATGATGCCGGGCACGGCGCAGGCGAAGCTCGACAGGAGCGGAATGAAGGCCCGTCCGTGCAGGCCGGCACCGCCCATGATCCTGTCCATCAGAAAGGCGGCGCGCGCCATGTACCCGAGATCCTCGAGCAGCAGGATGAAGAGGAAGAGGATCAGTATCTGCGGGAGGAAGACGATGACGCTTCCCACGCCTGCGATGACACCGTCCTGAAGGAAGCTGAGGAGCAGGCCATCGGGCAGGATCGCCGCGACAAGGCTGCCGACGAGGTCGAAGCCGGCCGAAATGAGGTCCATCAGCGGCTGCGCCCAGCTGAAGACGGCCTGGAACATTACGAAGAGCAACGCCAGCAGGCAGCCGAGCCCCAGGACCGGATGCAGGAGGACGGCGTCGGCGCGAGTCGTCAGGGTGTCGGGCGGGGCAGGTTTCGTCACCGCAACGGAAATCAGCCGGTCAGCCTCGCGCTGCGCGGCACGCAGGTCCCCGACGCTGGGGGCCTGCCACGAACTCTGCGTGTCGGCGCGTGCTTCCTTCGTCCAGTCTTCCAGCGCCGCTATGAGTTCCGTGATGCCGATCTTGCGGGCGGCGGCCGCCGTCATGACCGGAATGCCGAGCTCGGTCGAAAGCCTGTCGACGTCGATCTCCAGGCCGCGGCGCCGCGCGATGTCGATCATGTTGAGCACGAGCATCAGCGGTCGCCCGACCGTCTTCAGCTCGATCACGAGCCGCAGTGCCAGACGAAGGCTTGTCGCGTCTGCCACGCAGACCAGATAGTCCGGCCGCATCTCCCCTTCGAGCCGGCCGAGGACGATGTCTCGCGTGACTTCCTCGTCCGGACTGCGTGCACGCAGCGAGTAGGTGCCTGGAAGATCGACGATGCGAACCGCCGCGCCGGACGGCATCCTGAGGGCGCCGCTCTTGCGCTCGACCGTGACGCCCGGATAGTTCGCCACCTTCTGCCGGCTGCCGGTCAGCGCGTTGAACATCGCCGTCTTGCCGCTGTTCGGAGTGCCGACCAGCGCGAGATTGGGCCAACTCGGATTGCTTGCCTGCTCCATGGGGGCGACGATCAGCTCACCAGCACGGCCATGGCTTCGCGGCGACGGAGCGCCACGGTCATTCCGTTGACCCGGACGGCGATCGGATCGCGCCCGAAGGCACCCTCGTGCAGTATCTCTATCATCGCGCCTTCCGTCAGGCCGAGTTCGATCAGCCGCAATTCGAGCTCGCCCGAGGGCAACTCGGAAAAGCAGATGTCCGCCGAGATCGAGGCGATCGTCCCCCGAAAGCCGCGCGACGCGGTTCCCAGCGGGAACAGGGCGGGCTCAGGCTCTGTCAGCATGGGTTCCATCTCCGGACGGCTCTCCTCGATTGCGCGAACAGCCCGATTCCTAAAAAAGTTGAGAATAACAGTCAACAAAAATTTCTCGCGAATCTGGATGCAGCGTGACCATTGCCCTTTCCGGTTCGCGGAGCACCGCGACCCCCGCCTGCCTCGTGTCTTTCTGGAACGGATGCGCAGGGGTAAACTAGGCCAATTCTTCGTAACCTCCTTGACCTGCGTCAACGTCCGCCCGGCCCGGCTGCAGCGTGCCGGCGGGCCGGAAGAATTCGGTACCGCGGTGCCTCACGAGGCCCCCCACCGCCACTGGTGCACCTCGGGCAGGTCGGCCCCGTGCTCGCGTATGTAGCGCTGGTGCTCGATCAGCTTGTCGCGGATCGCCTGCTTGGCGTAGACCGCCGCTGCGCCCAGGCGCGGGACGCGGTCGATGATGTCGCCGACCAGATGGAACCGGTCGAGCCGGTTGCGTACGACCATGTCGAACGGCGTCGTCGTCGAGCCTTCCTCGACATAACCGCGCACGTGGATGTTCGGGTGGTTCCTCCGGCGATAGGCGAGCCGGTGAATGAGCCACGGATAGCCGTGATAGGCGAAGATCACAGGCCTCGCAGTGGTGAAGAGTGCGTCGAAATCCGCGTCCGTCAGGCCGTGCGGATGCTCCGTGTCGGGCTGCAGCGTCATCAGGTCGACGACGTTGACGACCCGGACCTTGAGGTCGGGGATCATCTGCCGGGCGAGATCGACGGCGGCAAGCGTCTCCAGTGTCGGCACGTCGCCGGCAGCGGCCATGACGACGTCCGGTTCGCCCTCGCGGTCGTTGCTTGCCCATTCCCATACGCCGATGCCTGCGCTGCAGTGCTTGATCGCGGCGTCCATGTCCATCCACTGCGGCGACGGCTGCTTGCCGGCGACGACGACGTTGATGCGGTTCCAGCTCTTGAGGCAATGGTCGGTGACCCAGAGCAGGGAATTCGCATCCGGCGGAAAATAGACCCGGACGATGTCGGCCTTCTTGTTGACGACGTGGTCGACGAAGCCCGGGTCCTGGTGGCTGAAGCCGTTGTGATCCTGCCGCCAGACATGCGAGGTCAGCAGATAGTTGAGCGAGGCGATCGGCCGGCGCCACTCGACGGCGTTCGCCGTCTTCAGCCATTTCGCATGCTGGTTGAACATCGAATCGACGATGTGGATGAATGCCTCGTAGCAGGAGAAGAATCCGTGACGGCCGGTCAGCAGGTAGCCTTCGAGCCAGCCCTGGCATGTGTGCTCGCTCAGGATCTCCAGCACCCGGCCGTCGGGGGCCAGATGATCGTCCTCCGGAAGGGTCTCGGCCTCCCAGGCGCGGTTCGTCGCTTCGAAGACTGCCGACAGCCTGTTCGAGGCGGTCTCGTCCGGGCCGAAGATGCGGAAGTTCCGGTTGGCCGCGTTGGCCCGCAGGACGTCCCGCAGGAAGGCCCCCGCGATCCGCGTCGCTTCGGCGTCGCTCCGGCCGGGCGCCGGTACCTCCACGGCGTAGCCGGCGAAATCCGGCAGGCGCAGCGGGCGCATCAGGGCGCCGCCGTTGGCATGCGGGTTGGCACTCATGCGCGCCTCGCCCTTCGGCGCGAGTTCGGCGATCCAGGCGGCGGGGCGGCCCGCCGCGTCGAACAGCTCGTCTGGCCGGTAGCTCTTCATCCAGCTTTCCAGGAGCTCCAGATGGCCGGGCTTCGTCATGTCGGAAAACGGCACCTGATGCGAGCGCCAGTAGCCTTCCGCCTTCAGTCCGTCGACGGTCTTCGGCCCCGTCCATCCTTTCGGGCTTCTGAGCACGATCATCGGCCAGGCAGGACGAGGGGTCGGGCCCGGATTTCCGCGCGCGGCCGACTGGATGCGATCGATCTCGCCGAAGGCCTCGTCGAGGGCGGCCGCCATCTTGTGATGCATCTGCTCCGGCTCGTGGCCTGCAACGAATATCGGCTTGTAGCCGTAGCCCCGGAGGAGCGCCTCGAGTTCCTCCTGCGGGATCCGGGCGAGCACCGTCGGGTTGGCGATCTTGTAGCCGTTGAGGTGCAGTATCGGCAGCACCGCCCCGTCACGTGCCGGGTTGAGAAACTTGTTGCCGTGCCAAGCGGTCGCGAGCGGCCCCGTCTCCGCCTCCCCGTCGCCGACGACGCAGGCGACCGTGAGGTCGGGATTGTCGAACGCCGCCCCGAAGGCGTGCGACAGCGAATAGCCGAGTTCGCCGCCCTCGTGGATCGAGCCGGGCGTCTCGGGCGCCGCATGGCTCGGGATTCCGCCCGGGAACGAGAACTGGCGAAACAGGCGCCGCATGCCTTCCTCGTCCTGGGAGACGGCGGGATAGAGTTCGCTGTACCTGCCTTCCAGCCAGGCGTTCGCGACGACGCCGGGCGCCCCGTGCCCGGGGCCCGCCATGAAGAGGACGTTCCGGCCCTGCGCCTTGATGATCCGGTTGAGGTGGACGTAGACGAAGTTCAGCCCCGGCACGGTTCCCCAGTGGCCGAGCAGTCGGGGCTTGACGTGGCCGACGGAAAGCGGCTCGCGCAGGAGCGGGTTGTCGAGCAGGTAGACCTGACCGACCGACAGATAGTTGGCAGCCCTCCACCAGGCATTCATGCGGCCAATGTCATCCGCGGTCAGCGGGCTGACTTCATGCGTGTTCGTCTCGGTCATCATCGCAATCCCCTTCGTCTGGTGCCTGCGGGTGCCGTCAGGCGATGAGATGACGCCCCGTTGGGCGACCGCGCCGGCGAGGCTTGACTGCAATGCAGGATGGCCCCTGCTTGCGCAACCGTTCCCTTCAGGGGAACTCGTCACCTTCTGCGCGCCTCCGTGGCTCTGGTGGCCGGGCCGGCCGCGAACGGAACCGCCCCCGCGCGAAGGCCGGCCGCTCTCTGAGCTAGGATCCCGGGACCGGCATCGACAGGGCGAAAAGGCCGAGCGCGGCGGCCCTGCCGCGCAACTGGATCTGGCCCAGGGGCTCCACTGCGACCCCGGGCGGCATCGACAGGCGCCCGACCAGATCGGCCGACGCAATGCAGCCGCGTTCGTACTGGCGGCACGCGTCGATCAGCCGCGCGGTCGTGTTCACCGTGTCGCCCAGAAACGCTATTTCCTGCTTCAGGTCGCCCAGTTCGCCCGACACGACCTTTCCGGCGTGGAGGCCGATGCGGAACTTTGGCACGAGGCCGAACAGATCCCGGTAGCCGTCCTCCAGCGCCGACATCCGGTCCACGATGCCGAACGCGCACAGCACGCATTCGGCGTTGGCCAGCCCCCTTTCCTGCCGCCACGTGATGATGACCTCGTCGCCGACATATTTGTGGATGTCGCCGCGATGCTCGACGATGGGACCGGCGATGTCGTGGTAGAGCTGGTTCAGGAGTTCCATGTAGCGTGGCCCTCCCAGGCGCTCGGCGAGCGAGGTGGAACCGACCAGGTCGAGAAACAAGAACACCCGCTCCTCTTCCCGCGGCCGGTGATACCGTCCGAGGACGAAATTGACGAGCACGCCGCGGCCGAGCAGGCGGTTCAGCTGCATCACGATATTGATGGCGACCGCGAAGGCCGCGGAAAAGGCGATGTTCGTAGCAAAACTGGTGCCATGAGCGGCCGGTGCTGCGGGGCCTCCCGGCAGCACGTGGGGGGCGACGGCCAGCACCACGGCGAAGACGGAGAAGTAGACGACCGACTTCGCTGCGAGCAACCGGGCGAACGAGAGCCGTCGCATCCACCGTCCCGCATCCGTACCGGCATAGGACAGTTCGAACACGCTCAGAATCAGTGCGATGCCGGCGCCGACGAAAGCACCACGCCCGGCACCGGCCGCGTTGCCGGCGGTCGTGGCGAAGCCGAACAGGGCGCCGCCCAGCGTCGATGCGGCGGTGATCGACGCACCCACCTGCAGCCTCCGAAGGATCTGCTCGCTCACCGGTCCCTCCATCCGCACGGGACACACCACCGGCCGACTGGCCGGCAGTTCCCGCCCGGCACGATTAGAATTCCCGCGGGCAAGGAGCAAGGGACCGCGACGTCCCGCCTTCGTCGGGGGTCAGGTGCAGCCGCCTGCTGCCCCCCGGCAAGACCCGTGCATCCGCGCCGGTCCGCGGAGGAAACCCGCAGCCAGGACGCTGGAAGACAGGTCATGCATGCGCATTTACCTTGCGTTAACCAAGTTCGGCCAACGTTTCACCGTTGCCTCGCGGGGTAGGCAACGGAGGCCCGACGGAGGGATCTGAGGCAGCGCGCCGGGCCTCACCCCGATCCGGCTCCCAGCCGATCCGGCGGGGCGAAAACCGCTGCCGCACGAAATCTTCATATTAGCTCCATCTAAATAGGGATGAGCCACGCCGTTTGTTGAAGTTCGTCCGCAACCGCGCAGGGCCTAGACTCACCAGATCGCTCGAGAGCGCAGAGGCCCGGCTTAAAGGCCGAATCCGGCAGCCGGGCCTCGCCCAACCTTTGCCTGAGGTTCGCTGCGAGCAATGCAGGCAATTTTAGTGTTTTCGAACAAGATTCGTTAGCGCCTGCGATTGTATCTTGGCTCAAGGAGTCCGCGATGCAAAAGAACGCGATCCCTCTCGAGCGGTACCTGATGATGGCACTGGTGGTCTACGTCACCGGCCTCGTCGTCGCTTATCTCTTCTACGAGGCGCAGGCGATGGTCGGCGGCATCAGGCTGGCCGGCGGCGATCCCCTGACGGATGCAGCCGCCTGGCCGCTGGCCCTGCTTCAGGTGCTGCTCTAGCAGGTCGCCGGTTCGGGCCTTTACCTGATTTTCACCGGGCGCCAGACGACGCGCCGGCTCCGCTCGTCATGTTCGTAGAACATCGGAAATATCCTGCTTGCCGGGCGATTGCAGCCGCTGCACCTGAACGGCAGCGTTCCGATCTCCCGGCCGTAACCGCAGGTGCCGGCGAGGTCGGCCGCCCAGAAGTCGGCTGTCCGCCTGCATGCCGTGCACTCGGCCCGGACGATCATCGAGTGGCGCGCCGCCTGTCCGACGGTGGAAATGGTTCGGGTCATGAATCGGAAAAATGGAACAAATAAAGAACATACTCAAGATGCTGGCGGAATGATTCACGCTGGGGCAGGATTGCCGCCATGTGCAACCTCTACTCCATGACCTCCACGCAGGAGGCCATCCGCGCCCTGGCAGGCGCAATGCGCGACAGGACCGGCAACCTGCCGCCGCTTCCCGGCATCTTTCCCGACTATGCGGCCCCCGTCGTGCGCAACGCCGAGGACGGAGAGCGCGAGCTGGCGATGGCGCGATGGGGCATGCCCTCCCCCGCCTTCGTGCTGAAGGGGCGCAAGACAGACCCTGGCGTGACCAACATCCGCAACGGCGCAAGCCCCCACTGGCGGCGCTGGCTCGGCATCGCCCATCGCTGCCTCGTGCCGTTCACCAGCTTTTCCGAATACCAGACGGTCGACGGCAGAAAGGTGCCGGTCTGGTTCGCCGCCGCCGAGAGCCGGCCGCTCATGTTCTTCGCCGGGATCTGGACGAACTGGACGAGCACCAGGAAAGTCAGGGAAGGCGAGGTCAACGCCGATCTCTACGCCTTCCTGACCTGCGAGCCGAACGCGGAGGTTGCCGCCGTGCATCCGAAGGCGATGCCGGTCATCCTCTCGACGCCGGGCGACATCGACAGGTGGATGGGCGCCGACTGGAGCGATGCGGTCGGGCTGCAGCGGCCGCTGCCGGACGGATCGCTTCGGATCGTGGCGCGCGGAGAGCGGCAGGACCGCCTCGCCTGACAGGATCCGCATGGCCGGCACCCGGCCGCGCCGCGCGCATCGAAACCGCCGTGCCGGCGTTGAACCTTTCGCGCCGAAAACTGTTCCCCGCTTTGAAAGCGGTCGCCACTCTGGAATTCCGGCCGTTCAAGGAAGGAGAAGCACATGTCCGACGCACCGTACATGAAGACCGCCGACCGGCCCGGAACGCTGGAGAGGCAGATCGAGGATCTCAAGGACGAGGTCGAGAAGCTCAGGCGCGAAGCGGAGCAGTCGTCTTCGGCGATGATCGGCCTCGCCCGGGAACATCCGAGAGGAACCTCGAGCGTCCTGCTGGCAACGGGAGCGCTCGGCTTCCTGCTGGGCCTGGCATGGGGCTCGGCACGATCGGGCGGCCGCTCCGGCTACTGGTGACGGACTGCTGGGCTCCGGGCGCCGGCTCGCGGGAGCAAGAGGCGCCCGGAGCGGTTGGCCCGCCGCCACGGATACTCTAGGGAAACAGCCGGGTCTTGATGGTCGCTATGGCCGGCTGGGTGTCCTGTTCGAGACTCATCCAGCCCTGCTCGATGACCGTCAGCATGGCGTCGGCGGCGGCCTGCGCCCTGCCCTCGGCAATGGCGTCGGCGATCGCCAGATGCTGCCCGTGGGCGCGCTGCAGTTCCGGGATGCTGTCCGTCGGGGCACTGAGGCTGAAGGCCGCGGCGAGCGCAGTGCCGATCAGCGCTCCGATCGATCTCATCATCGGGTTCCCCGAGGCCTCGATCACGCCGAGGTGGAACTGCAGGTCGATTTCGGTGAAGCGCTTGCGGTCCAGGCCCGCTTTCAGCATGTCGTCGGCCAGCGAGCGAAGCCGCGCCACCTGGCTGTCCGTCCGGCGCAGCGCGGCAAGCGCGGCCGCGACAGGCTCGATCGACTGGCGCATCTCGAAGAGGCGACTGACGAAACGGTGGTCCACGCCCACTTCCAGCTGCCAGCCGAGGAGTTCCTCGTCGAGGAGATTCCAGCTGTCTTCCTCGCGCACCCAGTAGCCGACCCTGGTGCGCGCCGCGACCATGCCCTTGGCTTCCAGCGCCTTCAGGGCCTCGCGCAGCGCCGTGTTGGATACGCCGAAGCGGCGCATCAGCACGTCCTTCCCGGGCAGCGTCCTCCCGGCCGGGAATTCGCCTGCGACGATGCCCATGCCAAGGCCGCGCAGCACCGCCTGGAACGCCCGCGGCCGGCGCGTCGCGCGCCGCGACTGCGATGCGGGACCGTTTGTGCCCCGCCTGCCGGCATTCATTCCTGCCTCCCCCTCGCGACCCGCTTTCGGCTTGTCCTCCGCAAGGCGGTGGCGGAAGCCTTCTTCCGCCCTTCTCTAGGAAACCGCCTGCGCATTGTCGACAGGGGCCGGTGCGCTACGAGCGCGCATCGCCGCCCGACGGTTGCGGTATTTCACCAGTTGCTGGTCCGCCATCACGCCGATGAGGATCACCGCGCCCATGACGGCGAAGTTGAGCGAGCTCGGAATTCCGAGCAGGTTGACGAGGTTCTGCAGCACCTGCAGAAGGATCGTGCCGAGCACGATGCCGAAGACGGATCCCTCGCCGCCGCGCAGCGAGCAGCCGCCGAGCACCGCCGCCGCTATGGCGTAAAGCTCGTAGAAGGTGCCGTGCGAGGCCGGTGAGATCGATCGGGTGTACATGGCGAAATAGATCGACGACAGCCCGGAAAGCGCACCGAGAATGATGTAGGTCGCGGCGATGACGCGCTGGCTCTTGATGCCGGAATAGCGCGCCGCCTCCTCGTTGCGGCCGACCGCGAAGAGATGTCTCCCGAACACGGACCGGTGCAGGATCACGCCCATGACGATCGCGACGAGCACGAACATGACGAAGGTCAGCGGAACGCCGTAGACGCGCCCGGTCGTCAGGAACTCGAGCGACGGGAAGCTCTGGCCGAACGCGAAGCCGGCGGTGCCGTCGTCGGTGTACCAGCGCGCGATGCCGCGATAGAGCAGCAGGCCGCAAAGCGTGACGATGAAGGGCTGCATCTTCAGCCTGGTTATAAGGAAACCGTGGATCGATCCGAGCGCCGTTCCCGCAAGGACGATGACCGCGACGGCGAGCGCCCAGTTCATGTGGTAGGTCGTCAGCAGGTCGATGAAGATGACGCCGAGCAAGGCGAACATCGACCCGACGGACAGGTCGATTCCGCCGGTGATGATGACGAAGCCCTGCCCGATCGAGAAGATGCCGAACAGGCCGACGAGGTTTGCCGTGTTCGACAGGTTGACGGGCGAGATGAAGCGGGGATTGAGGTAGGCGACGATCCCGGCGATCACGACGAGCAACAGGAGAAGACCGAGGTCCTTCTTCAACATGGCAGCGCCTCTTTCTGGTGCTGGAGACTGTGGCCCACGGCCAGTTGCAGCACCGCTTCCTCGCTGAAGCGGTCCCGCGGGAGTATGCCGGCAATGCAGCCTTCGTGCATGACCGCGATGCGATCGCTCACGCCGATCACCTCCTCGAGGTCGCTCGAGATCATCAGCACGCCGACGCCGCTGTCGGCGAGGCCGCGCATCAGCGCGTAGATCTCGCTCTTCGAACCGACGTCGATTCCGCGGGTCGGTTCGTCGAAGATCAGGACCCGTGGCTTCATCGAAAGCCACTTGGCGAGAACCACCTTCTGCTGGTTGCCGCCGGAGAGGCTGCCCGCGACGGTTTCGACGGACGGCGCCTTGATCCGGAGCCCGCGGCTCTGCTCCCGCGCGCACTGCTCTTCGAGCGCCGGCCTGACGAGGCCCGAGCGGGAGAAGGCCCGCAGGTTCGCCAGGCAGATATTGTCGGTGATCGTGTCCTCGAGGATCAGCCCGGACTGCTTGCGGTCCTCCGGCACGAGATAGATGCCGTGGCGGATCGCGTCGGTCGGAGAGGAAATCGAGATCTCGCTTCCGGCGAGCACTATCCGCCCTCCCGCCGGTCGGTCGACGCCGAAGACGGCGCGCGCGAGTTCGGTCCGGCCGGCGCCGATCAGCCCGGCGAGGCCCAGTATCTCGCCCCGCCGGACCGTCAGGTCCACCGCGTTTTCCGGAAAGGTCGCGCTGCGCAGGCCTTCCAGCTTCAGGAGGTCGTCCGAAACGGGCACCGCCGGCGGCGTGTAGAGCGACTTCAGGTCACGCCCGATCATCAGCCTTATCATCGCGTCGTGATCTATTTCCTCGCGGGCGAGATGCCCGGTGACGCGCCCGTCCCGGAGCACCACGACCCGGTCGGCGCATTCGCGGACCTCGTTCAGGCGATGCGAGATGAAGATGACCGCCACGCCGGAGCGCTTGAGATCGGAGATGACGGCGAGCAGCCTGCGGGTCTCCGAGATCGTCAGGCTCGAGGTCGGTTCGTCCATGATGACGACGCGGGCATCCAGCGACAGTGCCTTGATGATTTCCAGAAGCTGCCGCTGGGCAATGGAAAGATCGACGACAGGCGTATCCGGCGAGAAGTCGACGCCAAGCCTGTCGAGCAGGGGCTGCACCTCCCGATGCAGCCTCTTGCGGTCGACGAGCTTCAGGAAGCCGGAGCGCGGTTCGCGGCCGATGAAGACGTTCGAGGCGACGTCGAGGTTGTCGAAGAGATTGAGTTCCTGGTGAACGAAGGCGATGCCCGCCGCCTGTGCCTCCTCGACGGTCAGCGCAGCGCGCTCCGCTCCGTCGAGGCGGATCCGGCCCGACGTCGGCTCGATCACGCCGCCGAGGATCTTCATCAGCGTCGACTTTCCGGCGCCGTTCTCGCCGATCAGGCCGACGACTTCCCCGGCGCCGACTGCCAGGCTGACTTCCGAGAGCGCCTGCACTCCGGGATAGGTCTTCGAAACGGATTCAAGAGCTAGGATCGGATCCAAGTCGCTGGTCTCCCTCGGGACACAGGAAGGGGGCGGCTCCGGCGGTGTCGCCGGTGCCGCCCTCCGGCGAGGTCGATCGTCAGCCCTTGCCCTGCATCTTCGCCAGTTCCTTGGCGTACTCGTCGACATTCGACTTGTCGACAACCTTGGTCGGGATGATGATCAGGCCGTCCTTGGGAATGAAGGACTTGTCGCCCTGCAGGATCTTGGCCATGTCCTTCATGCCCTGATAGCCCCACAGGAAGGGCTGCTGCACGACGGTTCCGACGACGGTTCCTTCCTTGATGCCGCCGAGCGTGATCGGGTCGTCGTCGAAGCCCGTCACGGTGATCTTGCCGAGCTGGCCCGCTTCCTTCAGCGCCTGATAGATCTGCGGAATGTTGTAGGAGTAGATGCCGAGCATGCAGTTCACCTCGGGGTGTGCAGTCAGCGTGTCCTCGACATTCCGCTTCGCGCGGGCCTGGTCGATGTCGTCGGCGCGAACGTCGACGATCTCTATCTTCGTGTCCTTGATGACGTCCTTGATGCCCTGGATGCGCTCGCGCGCGTTGTCGGCACCGGGAAGGCCGACGAATGCCATGCACTTGCCGCCGTCGGGCATCGCCTTCTTGAGGATCTCGCCGACCTGCTTGCCGGCCGCCACGTTGCTCGATCCGATATAGGCGACGCGCCCGCTCTTCGGCGCATCGCTGTCGGTCGTAAGAAGCAGGGTCTGCTTGGCGACCTTGCTCAACGCCTCCGTCTCCGTCTTCGGATCCACGGCGCTGACCATGATGCCGGACACCCCGGCCGCGACCAGGTCGTCGAGAAGCCGCTGCTGGATGGCGGCGGCCGACTGCGACGGATACTTGAACTCCATCTTGTAGTCGGGAAGTTCGCCCTGTGCCTTCTTCACGCCGGCCTCGGCGGCTTTCCAGAAATCCGAAGCTCCGTTGGCGACGAAGACGAGCGTCTTCTTGTCGGCCGCATGCGTTACGGCCGACGACAGGGCGAGCGCAAGGGCTGCGCCGAGAATGGCTGCACGTTTCATGATGTTCCTCCACAGACAGGACCGCGCCGGTAGCGGGGGTCCTCCTCCTCGCGAGCCATGCCCCTCCCCGACGGAACGTGCCGGCGGCCAGGTGCTCGCGGCACAATAGAAGCACGAGCCTATATTAATATCAATCGTTATTAATGTGATTATTTTGCCGGCTGGGCGACATGGCGCGAAGGTGCCGATCCGTGCCGGGTGCGGGAACCAAAGCGCGGCCCGTGGCATTAGCCGAATCTCAAGCGGAGCGACGGCTTTGGCACCACGAGCGAACTGGAAGGGCTGGATCAAGGTCGATGAACTGAGTTGCGCCGTCGCGCTCTATACGGGCGCGTCGACATCCGACCGCATCACCTTCCACACCATCAACCGGGCGACCGGGAACCGCGTCCACCGCGAGTTCGTCGACAGCGAGACGGGCAAGCCGGTCGACAGGGAAAGCCAGGTGAAGGGCTATGAGGTCGGCGACGACGAGTACCTCGTGCTCGAGCCCGACGAGGTGGCTGCCGCGGTTCCCGACAGCGACAAGACCCTCGAGATCGAAGCGTTCGTTCCCTGCAACGACATCGATACCGTGTATATAGACCGTCCCTACTATCTCGCCCCCTCCAACGCCAGCGCCGGGGAGGCCTTCGTTCTCCTGCGGGACGCCATGCGGGAGAAGAAGGTTGCGGCGCTGGCGAGGACTGTGCTCTTCCGCCGGGTGCGCACCCTGCTTGTCCGGCCGCATGGCGACGGGCTCATCGCCAGCACGATGAACTTCGACTACGAGGTTCGCACGGCCCGCGACGTCTTTGACGACATTCAAGAAATGCGGATCGAGGGCGAGATGCTGGAGCTCGCCGAGCACATCATCGACACGAAGAGGGGCGAATTCGATCCGGCGGAATACCAGGACCGCTACGAGGCCGCCGTCGCCGAGCTGGTCAAGGCGAAGACCGAGGGCAGGAAGATCGAGGCCGGCAAGACCCGCGAGCCGAAGAAGGTGGTGGACCTCATGGACGCCCTGCGCAAGAGCGCGGGCTCGGGAAGCGCCAAGAGGAAGCCGGCCGCGCGGCGTGGCTCCGCCAGACGGAAGGCGAAGCCGGAGAAGCGGCGGAAGGCGGGCTGAGATGGCGCTGGAGGCCTACCGCAAGAAGCGCGACTTCGGCTCGACCGGCGAGCCGGAAGGCAGGAAAAATTCCCGCCGGCCAGGCAATTCCTATCTCGTCCAGAAGCACGACGCCCGCCGCCTGCACTACGACCTGCGCCTGGAAATGGATGGTGTCCTCAAGAGCTGGGCGGTGACGCGCGGGCCGAGCCTCGTCGCCGGAGAAAAGCGGCTCGCCGTCCACGTCGAGGATCATCCGCTGGAATACGGCGACTTCGAGGGAACGATCCCGAAGGGCGAATACGGCGGCGGAACAGTCGTGCTCTGGGACCGCGGCACATGGTCTCCGATCGGCGACCCCGCCGAGGGCTACCGGAAGGGGCAACTCGACTTCGAACTGCACGGCGAGAAGCTTTCCGGCCGCTGGCATCTGGTCCGGATGCATGGAAAGCGCGGCGAGAAGGCGGACAACTGGCTTCTCATCAAGGGCGACGACGACGCCGCCCGCGGCAAGGGCGATCCGGATATCCTCGAGGAGAGGCCGGAATCCGTGAAGACCGGGCGAACGACCGGGGAGATAGCCGGCGAGGAGCCCGGCTGGTCCTCCAAGACCGGCAGGATCGAGAGCCGCGGCAAGCCGCCCGTGGACGCGGGCGCGATCGCCAAGGCGAAGAAGGCGACGATGCCCGCCTTCGTAGAGCCGGCGCTTGCAAGCCTGCGCGCCGCGCCGCCGAGCGGGTCGCGGTGGATGCACGAGATCAAGTTCGACGGGTACCGCCTCCAGGCCCGCCTGTCCGGCGGAGAGCTCCGGCTCCTGACGCGCGGCGGACTGGACTGGACCGGGCGTTTCGGCAGCCGGATCGCCGCCGCGCTCCGCGACCTGCCCGCCACTTCGGCGATCGTCGACGGCGAGTTGGTCGTCGAGAACGGCCACGGCGCCTCCGACTTTGCGGCACTTCAGGCAGACCTCGCCGAAGGCCGGAAGGACCGCTTCGTCTATTACGCCTTCGACCTCCTCTTCCTCGACGGATACGACCTCAGGTCCGCCCCTCTCACGGAGAGGAAGGCGGCGCTCGAGCGGCTGGTCATTGCGGAAGACGGCCCGCTGCGCTTCAGCACCGCGTTCGAGACCGAAGGCGAGATCGTCCTGCGCCATGCCTGCCGCCTCAGCCTCGAGGGCGTCGTCTCCAAGCTCCGCGATGCCCCCTACCGCTCTGGACGGGGAAGGAACTGGGTCAAGTCGAAATGCACCGAACGCCAGGAATTCGTCGTGGCGGGGTACGTGCCCTCCTCGGCAAGCAGGAAGGCCATCGGCTCGCTGGTGCTCGGCTATCACGAAGACGGCGAGCTGCTCTACGCGGGCCGCGTCGGGACCGGATTTTCCTCGACCGTGTCCGGGGAGCTTTTCCGCAAGCTCGAGAGCCGCAGACGCAAGACGAGCCCTTTTGCGAACCGCCTCCCGGCGGAGGCTTCACGCGGCGTGCGTTTCGCTGTGCCGGACCTCGTGGCGGAGGTCGAGTTCCGCGGCTGGACCGCCGAACGCAACCTGCGCCATGCGTCCTTCCGCGGGCTGCGAGAGGACCGATCCGCCGAGGAAGTCGTGCGCGAAGCCTCCGCCAGAAGCACCGCCGGCCGGTCACCCCGGCGAAAGAGCGCCCTCACCCATCCCGACCGGCTCATGTGGCCGGACGCGGGCGTGACGAAGGAAGGCCTCGCCGACTATTACACGGATGTGTGGCGGTGGATGGCGCCGTTCGTCGCCGGCCGGCCGCTGTCGCTGCTTCGCTGCCCGGGCGGCACCGGAGGCGAGTGCTTCTTCCAGAAGCACGCCTGGAAAGGGCTGAACAAGGCTGTCCGGCTGGTGCGCGACCCCGGCGACCGTTCCGGCAAGCCGATGCTGTCGATCGACGACCTCGACGGCATGCTCGGCCTCGTTCAGGCCGGAGTGCTCGAAGTCCATCCGTGGGGATCGAGCGTCGCCTCGCTCGAGCGGCCGGATTTCGTCACGATGGATCTGGATCCGGGCGATGACGTCGGCTGGGAAGCTATCGTCGCCGCGGCCCTGGAAGTGCGCGAACGCCTTGAGCAGGCAGGCCTCGCAGCCTTCGTGAAGACCTCCGGCGGCAAGGGGCTTCACGTGGTTTCGCCGCTCGAGCCAGCCGCCGGCTGGGAAACTGTAAAGGGCTTCACCGCCGGCATCGCCAAGGCGATGGCTTCCGACGATCCCGCCCGCTATGTCGCTACCGTCTCGAAGGCGAAGAGACGCGGCAGGATCCTCGTCGACTACCTGCGCAACGGCCGTGGCGCGACGGCGGTCGCTCCCTATTCGACGCGCGCGCGGCCAGGCGCGCCGGTCTCGATGCCGCTTGGCTGGGAGGAACTCGGCGGAACCGTCGGTGCCGCCTACTTCACCGTGGAAAACGCGCCGACGCGGCTGCTGAACCTTTCCCGGGACCCTTGGGGCGACTTCCGGGCCGCAGCCGTGCCGCTGCCGCCGGGTCCGGAACGGCACCGCGCCGCCTAGTGGTGCCGGCCTGACGGATGGTAACCGTCTGCAGGGAAAAATCGGCCCACCAGGTCAATAGCTTGCGGGCTGGATTTTTCAAACGGACGGGTACCGCCTGTTTGGGTCAGGCCACTAGCGCTTCTTCGACGTCCCGCCTTCGTCGGCGATGCTCTTGCGCAGCGCGTCCATGATGTTGACGACATTGTCGCCCTTCGACGTCTCCGTCTCCCGCTTCGTTCTCGAAGGACGCTTTCTTCCCTTCTTCTTCGCGGCAATGAGGTCCTTGAGCCTGGCTTCCACCGGGTCCGAGACCATCTCCGGATCCCAAGTCCTGGTCCGCTTCTCGATCAGCTTCTTCGTCAGCTTCATGAGCTCGGAATCCGGTTCGTCCTTGCCGACGTGCCCGAAATAGTCGCCGGGGTCGCGCACTTCGTCGCCGTAGCGCAATGTCCAGAGGATGATCCCCTTGCCCCGCGGCTGCAGCATGACGGCACGCTCGCGCCGGTACATGACGAGGCGCGAGATCCCCACCGTCCCGGTCGATGCCATCGCCTCGCGGATAACCGAGAACGCCTCTTCCCCGACCGCGTCGTCCGGCTTCAGGTAGTGTGGCCGGTCGTACCAGATCCACGCGATCGAATCCTCCGGTACGAAGATGTCGATGTCGATCGTGCGGGTGCTTTCCAGCGCGACCGCCTCGAGTTCGTCGTCCTCGAGGATGACGTGCTCGCCCTCCGCCTGCTCGTACCCCTTCGCCTCGTCGTCCTCGTCGACGGGCTTGCCTGTCACCGCGTCCGTGTATCGGCTCACCAGCCGGTTGCCCGTCTTCCGGTTGAGGGTGTGGAAGCGGATCTTCTCGCTCTCGGTCGTGGCCGGCGTCATCGACACGGGACAGTTGACGAGCGAGAGCTTCAGGTAGCCTTTCCAGAACGGGCGGGGAGCCATGGCGCACCTCCTGCGGAGCTTCCGCTATAACTGCGGCGGCACGCTTCGGGTTCCGTGCGCCGTCGGCCGCCGTCTGCCCTGCAGCACCCGCACCGGGCGCACCGGCCGGGGCCGGAGGTTCAGATGTCGATCTCCAGGTGCGGCCGGCCGTCCGAAGTGCGTTCCCGCGAAGTTCCCGCGGGCCCCACCGTGCCCGTAACGCGCTTCCGGAAATTCGAGAAGCCGTCGAAGCTGACCACGTCGACGGCCTCGTCGAGATCCAGCTGGAGCCGGTACCAGCCGGGTCTCAGCATCTCCGAAGCGACGACGGTGGCCGTGAACGGCTGCGCAAGGTAGCGCCCCCGCAACCGGCCGCCGGGGGCGAACCCCTCGGGCGGCCGGTTGCCGATGGCTGCATGAAACGCGTTCCAGTCCCGGAACCCGTGCTGATGGGCGACGAGCTCCAGCGATTGCCCGTGGCCGATCGCAGTGCCCTCCGCCTCCAGGCGCTCGCGAAGGCGCCTTGCCTGCGCCTTGGCCTCGGCGATGGTCGGCAATATCGTGCTCATGAACGCGCCTCCCTCTGTGTCGCGAACAGGCCCCGGCGGAGCGACTGCCGTCGCGAGTTTCCGGACAGCACCAGCACCGTAAGCACCAGCAGCATGGCCTCCGCCACGGGTCCGGCCCACCAGATGCCCTCCTCGCCGACCGCCAGCGCCAGCACGAATGTCAGCGGGATGGCGAACAGGTAGATCTTTGAGAGCCCGAGGATGGCAGCCCGCACCGCGTCTCCGACCGCCTGGAAATGGGCGGAGACCATCGCCAGCGGACCGGACAGGAGAAAAAGCCCCAGCATCACCGGCAGGATGGCGCCGACCTTGGCGACAACCTGCGGATCGTCGACGAAGGCGCTTCCCACCCGAGTGGCGAAGACGGTGAGGAACGCCTGGACGGAAGAGCAGAAAAGCAGAGCGGCGCCGAGGGCGAAGCGCAGGCTGCCGTCGGCGCGTCGCCACTCCCCCGCGCCGTGATTGTTGCCCGTGATGGTCTGCATCGCCTGCGAGAGCCCGAGAACCGGCAGGATGGCGAAGGTCATGACCCTTGTGACGATACCATAGGCGGAAACGGCCACCGCATAGTCGGGGCTGCCGGCGATCCGCAGCGCCGCGAGGATCGCAGAGGACAGCAGTGCGACGCCGATGAAGCCCAGGCTCTGCGGAGCGCCCAGGGCAAGGATTCCGCCCCAGCCCGAAGTCGTGAAATGGCGGAAGACCGCCGCCGGCCGCAGCGTCGTCCTGCCGCGGAGGCGGAAGGCCAACACGATCGCGAGGGCGAGCGCCTGTGCCGAAACGGTGCCGTAGGCCGAGCCGGCGACGCCGAAGTGCAGAACGGCGATCAGCAGATAGTTGAACGCGATGTTGCCCAGCGAAACCAGAAGACCGGTCGCAGCCATGAAGCCGACATGCCCCTCGTTGCGCAGGGCGTCCGAATTGACCGATAGCAGGAAGAGCAGCGGCGAGAAGAACACCAGGATGCGGATATACGTCTCCGCCTGGGCGGCAAGAACGGCGTCTCCTCCTGCCGCGAGCGACATGGCCCGGGCACCGATCGTAACGTAGAGTCCGGCCAGCACGGCACTCGCGGCAAGCGCCAGCCAGTGGGCGCTTGCATAGACGATCCGCGCCTGTTCGATCCTCCTGCCGCCGAGATGACGCGCCAGGAGGCTCGACATGCCGCTGCCGACGAGCGTCGCGAAGGCTACGATCATCATGTAGGGGGGAAACGCGAGGGTCACGGCCGCCAGCGCCTGGCGGCCGACGTAGTGCCCGAGAAACAGGGCGTCGGCAACGGTCAGCAGGCCGTTCATGCTCATGACGAATATGATCGGCAGCGCGGTCTTCGCGAAGGTTACGGACAGACGGCCGTCGAGATAGGCATTACGGGACGGGTCGGGCATCGCTCTGCATTCCTCGTGCGCGGTCTCGCTCGATGGATGGTACCCGCGCTGCCATCCGCAAGACGCGGAGTGAATGACAGAGAAATATGCCTCGGACAGAACTTCACCAGGACGCGAAGGCGTCAGCGGGCGGCGGGCGTCTGCAGCCGCGTCGGTGGATATACCGGAGCGGGGAGACAGTCAATGGCGCGGCTTCCCGATGGGAAAGCCAGGCCGGTTCCGGCTCGCCGGGTACGAAGAAGTACCGCGGTTCGAAGCCTGAAGTGCGCCGCCTATTGCGCAGGATCAACGCATTTATCGCCGTCGGCGCCAAGGATCGACGCCAGAAGGAAGGGTCCGGGAATTGAAATCCGAAACGGAGACTCACGTATTTCGACGGTTGGCGAGGCTTGCCAGGAGAAGCCTGCTGCCGTTCGTCGCCGCAATGCTGGTCGCTGGCGGAGTGGCGTGGCTCGCCGGGGCGAGCCTTTCCGGCGCCTTCTGGACAACCGGCACGGTCGCAACGCTCCTCCTGCTGCTGGCGCAGATTGCCGTCAGCCTCCGCCGCGGCGAATTCGGCCTCGACCTGATCGCCGCGCTGGCGATGGGCGGGGCGCTCGTGCTCGGCGAGCATCTCGCCGGCATCATCGTCGCATTGATGTTTGCCGGCGGCGAGGCGCTCGAGGACTTCGCGCAGCACCGGGCCAGGCGCGAGCTTACCGCCCTGCTGAGCCGCATGCCGCGCACCGCCGCCCGCCACGTGGGCGAGACGCTCGAGGAAGTTCCCATCGACACGCTCCGCAAGGGGGATACCGTGCTCGTCAGGCATGGCGAGGTCGTACCCGCGGACGGCACCGTGGCCGCGGGGCCGGCGATCGTGGACGAGTCGGCCCTGACGGGAGAGCCGCTGCCCCTTCGGCGCGAGACAGGGGAGTCCGTCCTCAGCGGCTCGCTCAATGCGGGCGATCCGTTCGACCTGAGCGTTTGCGAACTGCCTGAACAGAGCACTTATGCCGGCATCGTGCGGCTCGTGCGGGAGGCGCAGGAGGCCAAGGCGCCGATGGCGCGCATGGCGGACCGGTTCGCGCTGGTCTTCCTGCCGCTCACCCTTGCCGTGGCCGGAGGTGCATGGCTGCTTTCCGGCGACGCGGTCAGGGCCCTCGCCGTCCTCGTCGTCGCCACCCCCTGCCCGCTGATCCTCGCCGTGCCGGTGGCCATCGTTTCCGGCGTGTCGCGCTGTGCGGGCAAGGGCGTTCTCGTCAAGGGCGGCGGCGCGCTGGAGACCATGGCGCGGGTCAGGACGGTGCTCTTCGACAAGACGGGCACGTTGACCGGGGGCCAGGCGCGGCTCGTCGACGTCAAGGTGCGGCCCGACTGCGATCCCTCCGAGATCCTGCAGCTTGCCGCCGCGCTCGACCAGGGGTCGAAGCACGTCGTGGCCGAGGCGCTGGTGGCAGCGGCGCGCGAGCGCGGATTGCGGCTGGACCTGCCGGCGGCGGCGAAGGAGGTCGCCGGTTCCGGCATAGAGGGCCGCATCGGCGATCACGACGTGGTGGTCGGAGGATGGTCCTTCGTCACCGGAAGGCTCGCCCCTACGCCTTTCCAGGCGGACATCGGCCGCTGGATCCGCAAGGACGGGACGATCGCCGTTCTCGTCGCGGTCGACGGGGCGCTCGCCGGCGCGCTGCTTCTCGCCGACACGGTGCGGCCGGAGGCCGGGACCGTACTGCGGCGATTGCGCGCCGCCGGCGTCGACCGCATCGTCCTCGCCACGGGCGACCGCCGCGACGTTGCGGCGGGCGTGGCCGCATTCCTCGGCGTGGACGAGGTCGTCAGCGACATGCGGCCGGAGGACAAGATCGCGCTCGTCAGGGCGGAGAGGACCCGCGGGCCCGTGATGATGGTGGGCGACGGGGTCAACGACGCGCCGGCGCTCGCCGCCGCCGATATCGGCGTCGCCATGGGCGCGCGCGGCGCGGCGGCTTCGTCGGAGGCCGCCGACGCTGTTATCCTGGTCGACCGGCTCGACCGGCTCGCAAGCGCCATCGCCACGGCCCGTCGGTCGCACGACATCGCGCTCCAGAGCGTCTACGCGGGCATGGGCCTCTCGCTCGCCGCGATGGTCGTCGCCGCCCTCGGATACCTCCCGCCCGTCGAGGGCGCACTCGTTCAGGAGGTGATCGACGTGATCGCCATCCTGAACGCCCTGCGCGCGCGCGGTTCGTCGCTCTCCACCCTCCGCCGGACCACCCGGCTGCCGAAGGGAGAACTTTCCAGGCTGGAGGGCGAGCACCGGGCGCTGTCGGACGTTCTCGATGCCATAAGCACCGCCGCGGAGCAGGCCCGGCATTCGTCCGGCCCGCATCTCGCAAGGCAACTCGAGGAACTGGAGCGGATGCTCAACGACCGGCTGCTTCCCCACGAACTCAAGGACGACAGGGAAGTCTATGCCCGCATCCGCAAGGGCGGCCACGACGACGACGCGCTCGCGGGCATGAGCCGCACGCACATGGAAATCCACCGGATGGCGCGCAACCTCCAGACAATGCGGCGGGATATCGACGCAAGCACCCCCACGGACGCCGAGCGCTACGAGCTTGAGCGCCTCCTCCACGGCCTCGCGGCCATCACCCGCCTGCATTTCGCGCAGGAGGAGGAAATCTACCGTTCGCTAGACCAGGCATAGACCGCCGAAGCGGGGGAGCACGAAGGAGACGGCCGCATGACCCGGCGGCGTCAGGCCTTCTTCAGGAAACGCTCGAACGCATCGAGCGTCCTTTCGCTGACATGGTGTTCGATGCCCTCGGCATCGTTCCTGGCTGTGTCCGCGTCGACACCCAGGCGGCAAAGGAACGCTTCGACGATTTCGTGCCGGCGCCGCGTCGCGGCGGCGAGTTCCCTGCCCTCGTCCGTGAGGAAGACCCCGCGGTAGCGGCGCTGGGTGACGAGGTTCTCGTCTGCCAGGCGCCTGAGCATCTTGGCGACGGTCGGCTGGGTCACGCCGAGACGCTGGGCTATGTCGATCTGCCGAGCCTCGCCGGAATGTTCGATGAGGTCGGCGATCAGTTCGACGTAGTCTTCCATCAGTTCGGTCCGCCGGGCCTCGCGGCATTTCTGGAAGGCCTCGGCATGCGCTTCGGCCTCGGTCGATGCCAGGCGGCTTTCGCTGGGAACGGATGAAGTCATCGGGCGGCCCACTCTTGCGGAGACGATGCAACTTAGCCTCGACTATAACTAATTCACACAGCCTATGAAACCCGGCCGGGAAAATGACAGTCCATCATCCGAGACCCGGTATCGGAATGCCGAATGTCTGGAGCAGGAGCACCGCGTTCAGGCAGAGGATGGCGGTCGCGCCGACGATCGCCGCAGCGTCGGTCAGGCCGCTGTTGGCGAACTCGCCCATGATCGTGCGGTTCCGGGTGAACATGACGAGCGCGATCATCGGAATCGGCAAGGCGAACGACAGCACCACCTGGCTGTAGACCAGCGCGTCGGTCGTGTTCGCGCCGAGGAGCACGACGACGAAGGCCGGCAGCATCGTCACCAGCCGGCGCACCCAGACCGGGATGCGGAAGCCAACGAAACCCTGCATGATCATCTGCCCCGCCATCGTGCCGACGGCCGACGAAGAGATGCCGGAAGCCATGAGCGAGACGAGGAAGACCGCAGCGGCCGCCCCGCCGAGCAGCGGCGTCAACGTGTGATAGGCGCTCTCGATTTCCGCAACGTCCGGATGGCCCGCATGGAAGGCTGCCGACGCCATGATCACCATCGCCATGTTGACCGCTCCGGCGACTGCCAGCGCAATGATGCACTCCAGGTTCGAGAAGCGCAGCAGCTTGCGCCGTTCGACTTCGTCGCGTCCCGGCGCACGATGCTGCGTCAGGCCGGAATGCAGGTAGACGGCATGCGGCATGACGGTCGCGCCGATGATGCCGACGGAGATCGTCAGCGCCGTCGCATCCGGCATGGACGGCAGGATCAGGCCGACGCCGGCCTCGCCCCAGGCGACGGGCGCGATGAACATCTCGATGACGTAGCAGAGCCCGATGATCGCAACCAGCGCGCCGATGACGAGTTCCATCGGCCGGAAGCCGCGTCCCTCGAAAAGAAGGATGCCATACGTCACCACCGCGGTGACCGCCATCCCCGCCAGCAGCGGCATCTGGAACAGCAGCGACAGACCGATTGCGCCGCCGAGGAATTCCGCGAGGTCGGTAGCCATGGCAGCGATCTCGCTGACACCCCACATGGCGAGGCGAACGGGGGTGGAGAACTGCTCGCGGCACATCTCCGCGAGGTTGCGGCCCGTCACGATGCCCAGCTTGGCCGACAGTGCCTGGAAAAGCATGGCGATCAGGTTCGCCACGAGCACGACCCAAAGCAGGGAATAGCCGTAGCCGGAGCCGGCCTGGATGTTCGTCGCGAAGTTGCCCGGATCCATGTAGGCGATCGAGGCGATGACCGCCGGCCCAGCAAAAAGCAGCACGGAACCGAAGCCCCGCCGCCGGCCAGCCAGCACCTCCCGGATCTGAGCATCCGTCCGTTCAGATAGTGTCCGCCTCACGGCCGCGCCCGCCATTCCTCGTCTCCGGCTTACCGGCCGAAAGATAGCAACGGCTATATTGATGTCAAGCCGCTATAACAGTCAGCACGATCGTTCTCCGGGGCTCCCGGCCCGTGTCCGGCACGCGACGGACGGGCCCCGCGCCCGCACCCCGGTTCGAGGCCGCGCAAGCCCGCTTGTGCGCGCTGCTTCCGGCCCGGAAATTTCGCCACCGGTCAGACCGGCAGCAATGCCTGTCACTTCGGAAAAGGTCGCCGGCTGCTTTGAAATTTCCGCAAGGTCTCTACAGCAAAAGTCGTAGGCTTGCAGTGGAAGCCACAAGTGAAGAATTTGTGGTTCCGGGACTTTTGTGTTCTCCTTTCTTCATGGGGCAGGAGGGGTCGGGTCATGACGCGATATGGACTTACAATTCTTCTCGTTTTTCCTTTCTGTATTTTCGGAAGCGGCATAGCTCTCGCACAGTCGGGTCCCGGCGACCTGTTTCTCATGGGAAACGAGATCCTCGGCCGGATGGTGCAGGAGAGCGGGCCGCGCTATGAGCCCTACCGACCGAGACGCAGCTACCGCCCCGCCTATTCCAGTCCCGGCCTCGCATCGGCACAACGGATCCTCAACGTTCTCGGCTATGGGGCAGGCGCCGTCGACGGACGGCCCGGCCCCCGCACCAGCAGCGCAATAGCCGCCTTCCAGCGCGACAGCGGAATGGCCGTGACAGGTCGCTTCAGCCCCGCGCTTCTTGCCGCTCTCCAGGAGGCAGAGCACGCGAAGCCGGCCCCGCAGCGCAGCGAAGCTTCGGCCTGGACGGCAGGCAGCAGCCAGGGATTCACGGAATACGCGACCCGCAACGGATCGAGCCACGTCGTCGTGAGCTGCGACGAGGCGGCGAGCGAAGACCATTCGGGAACAGGGATCGGGTTGGAGGTCGACGGAAGGCTCATTCCCGAGGGATCGCGCATCATGTTCGACGTGGACGGCCGCGTCGTCGAGTTCGCCGCAGATAGCTTCGGCGGCCTTTCGGTCCGCAACTGTCCCGCCTGCGCGCTCAAGTTCCGCACGATATGGCAGCTCATCCGGCAGGGTAAGATGCTTTCCGTCAGCAGTTCCAGCGGAAGCCATGCCCGCTTCTCCCTGGCCGGAGCGGGAAGCCTGCTGCCCGAGGCGCCGTGCGCAACGCCCTTCCCGGCGGAGCCCGCCCCCGCCGAAGCATCGGCCACGACCGCAGGCACCGGCGCGGCGGCAGCGGCGACCGGACCCGCGTCCGGCGTTCCTTGGGCACCGGATTGCACCTATCTCGACCTTGGCGCCACCACGGACCCGATGCAGGTCACCGGCATGGCGCCGGCCGATGGCGTCGTCTGCTACGCGATAAAGCCGGTATCCGGGAGGCGGATATCGATCAGGGTCGTCTCCGGGCGCAACGTCATCTTCTCGGTCAAGGACCAGGTCGATGCTGTCGACCACTATTCCTTCCGCGCCAACGGCATGGGCTACGTCGTCAATGTCGGCCAGCTGATGCGCGCGGCCGTCGACGAACCCTTCCGCATGTCGATCTCGGGCGGAAGGCCGGCCGAGGCCGCCAAGCCCCCGTCCCGCTCGCCGGGCGACGGCAGCGTCCGCGAAAAGGTCGCCAGGTATTTCGGCAACCAGAACGCAGCCGCCGGATTGGGAAAGTCCGGGCAGCCCGATTTCGAGGTCCACGCCTACGACCTGAACGGCGACGGCACGGACGAGGCGATCGCCTTCCTTCGCGACCCGTCCTTCTGCGGCTCCGCCGGATGCACCATCGCGGTACTCGACCTGAGCGGCCCCGACGCGCGCAGCATCGGCGATTTCATCGGAGATACAATGGTTCCGCTGCCGACGGAGACGAACGGCTGGCGTGACCTGGCCCTGAACGGCCTCCGGCAGGTCTTCGACGGCCACGAATACGTCGCCGCCTGGAAGCTGCGCGACGGCAGCGTCGTAGCCTATGTCCAGCGCCTGCTGAACGCCCGCGGATACGACGCCGGTCCCGTCGACGGGCAGATGGGCGGGAGAACCCGGACGGCGATCCTGCAGTTTCAGGGGGACGCCGGAATGAACGCCACGGGCCAGATCGACCGCGAGCTTCTTCTCTCGCTCGAGAAGTCCCGGGCCGGGGGAACGCCGGAGCAGGGCCGGGCGGCCCCGGCGGCCCCGCCCCCGGCGTCTCTCGCAGTCCACGAGCCGCCGCGCGGATCGGCCGAGCGCGCCGCGATCCTCGATGCGGTGAGGCCGGAAGCGGCCAGCTATGTGGACCCGCCCGTCGAGTTCCTCGTCGGCGACCTGAAGGTCTCCGGCGACCGGGCCTTTGCCTCCCTGACCGCGCAACGCCCCGGCGGTGTAAGGATTGACCTGAAGAATACGCCCTGGGGCCGGCGGCCCGATTTCGATCCGGTCGGCGACTACCCCGGCATCGAAGCCTTGCTGCGGCGCCGGAACGGCCGGTGGACCGTCGTCGAGTTCAAGTTCAGCTGGACCGAGCCCCCCTTCACCGATCGGCAGCACTGCAGCGAATGGCGCGCCGTCCTTCCTCGGCCCTGGTGCCGGTGAGTTCGTCGCGGCCGGCAGCCGGGGCCGCTCGTCAGTCGCCGGTCGGGCTGATCGATTGTCGCCATTGCCGGAAGAACATCTCGCGCTTTGCCCGGTCGAGTGCGACCAGCAGGCCCGGCGACAGCGGAATCGGCCGGATCGACTGGTCGTCGCCGCCGGCGACGGTCGTCAGTTCTGCCTCTCCGCCGAGCGAGGACAGGAGGTTCGACTTGCGCGCCAGTTCCGCCTGCCCCTGTGGCGACAGCGCGAATTCGATGAACCGGGTCGCTGCATAGGAGTTCCGCGCGGTTTTCGGAATGAGCGCGGCCCGCCCGAGCGCCAGCGTGTAGTCGGAGGGAAAGACAACCCCGAGGCGGGGATCGGCGGCCGCCCGCGACAGCGCGTAGGAGCCGAGCACGTTGTAGCCGATGTAGAGCCGGCCGTCGGCGACGCGGTCGAGAATGTCCGAGGTGCAGCAGAACGTGCGCACGGCGTTGCGACCGAAGCTTTCGAGCAGCCGGCCCCAGGTGGTCGCCTGCGTCGCGTCCTCGAAGGCAAGCAGGTAGCCGACACCCGACGCCACGATGTCGTAGGTCCCGATCTTTCCCTTGAAGCGGTCGGACTGGCGCAGGAGGTCGACGAGCTGGAAGCGGTTGTGCGGGACTTCCGACGGCGACAGGGCTTCCTTGTCGTAGACGATGACGGCGGGTTCGATCGTCAGTGCCACGAGTTCGTCGCGCCAGCGGGCCCATGCCGGCAGCACCTTGATCGCGGGGCTGAATATCGGCTGCGAGCAGCCGTCGTTGACGAGACGCACCTGCTGGGCGACGGCGGAGGACACGACGAGATCGGCGACAAAGCGATGCGCCTTGCACGCAGCCCGCACGCGCGCGTCGAGCGTGTTGCTGGTCGTCTCGGAATAGATCACGGCGGTCCGCGGGTTCTGCGTCTGGAAGGCAGTGATCAGCGGCCTGATTGCGGAAAGATCGGTGACGCTGGCGATCGTCAGCGTTTCGGACGCCGTTTCCGAATGCGCCGGGAAACGCGTGTCGCCCGCATTTGCCGGAATGGCCGGCCGCAGCGCGGCGAGCGCGGCGAGGAGGATTGCGGCGAGGCATCTCATACGGATTGCGCCTCGGTGCCCGGCAACACGATACTGATCGAAAAGCCGCCGCCTGGCTTTCTCTCCGTGACGAGGCGCCCGTTGTGCGAGTGAACCACTTCGCGGACGATGGCGAGGCCGAGGCCTGCGCTTTCGGTGCTGTTCTCGTTCCGTGCGAACCGGGTACCGATCTCGCTTTCTGCTTTGTCGAAACCGGTCCCCCTGTCGCTGACGACAAGCCGGCAGCCGTCGTCAGCCGCCGGGCTCACGGCGAGGGTGATCGGCGGAACCCCGTGCTTGAAGGCGTTGTTGACGAGGTTCTTCGCCGCCTCGCGCAGGCTGAAGAGGTCGCCGAGCACGGTCACGGGCTCTTCGGCAAGGTCGAGCACGAGGCTGGCGGCCGTGTCCGCGTCGACCAGCCGCAGTTCCCGTTCGACCTCGACGGCGACGCGCCGCAGATCGATCTTCTCCAGCGGCGCGGTCTCGCTGCGGTGCGTGATCAGGGCATGGCTGAGCAACTGGTCCGTCAGCCGGCTGACGCCGATCGCCCTCGACCGGATCCGGCGCTGCAGCGTCCGCAGCCGGTCGATGTCCGTTTCGCGCAGTGCCAGCTCCGTCTGGGCCCTCAGCGCCGTGATCGGCGTGCGCATCTGGTGGGCGGCGTCGGCGACGAAGCTCTGCATGGTGCGAACCCGCCGGTCGAGCCTGCCCATGAACCGGTTGATGGCCTCCACGAGCGCTTCCACCTCGCGCGGCGGGGCCATGTCGAAGGGTGTCAGGTCCAGCGGATCGCGCCCGACGATGGCCCCCTCGATGCGCTGCAGCGGACGCAGGGCGTAGCGCGTCGCAAGCAGGGCGAGGGCAAGCACCGCCAGGCTCGCGAACGCGATGCCGGTGATCGCCGGCGTGGCGATTTCGCGCGCGAGGGCCGCGCGAGCCCGCATGGTGTGCGCGACGATCACCTCGGCGCGCCCCGACAGGGACCTTTCCGCGAGATCGCGCCTCAGCGCCACCGCCCGCACCGGCACCCCGTCATAGGTGGTCTCGTAGACCTTCTGCCGCTGGTCGGCGGAAAAGTCCGCGGGCAAGGGGAAGTCTTCGTATCCGGTCAGCGTTCGCCCCCTCGGTCCGACGACGCGGTAGAAGATACGGTCCTCGCGCGCCAGCGACAGCAGTTCGAAGGCCGAGACGGGAATGTCCACCACCGGCTCGCCGTCGACCACCGAGATGCGCTCGCTAATCTGCAGGGCCGCCCCGGTGAGAAGCCGGTCGAACGCCTGGTCGGCGGCAGACCGTCCGTAGCGATAGGTGGCGAAGATGACGGCGGCGACGGCGGTGGCAAGGACCAGCGTCAGCAGGAGGCCGAGCCGGACGGCGATGGAAGGGCCGGCGCGCGCAACGACGCCGCCTTCGCCGGACGGGCGCGCCAGCATCATCGCGCGCCGTTCTGGCGGTCTGCGACGGCGGCCTGGTAGCCGAGCCCGCGCAGTGTCCGGATGACGAGGTCGGTGCCGGCGAGCTTGCGCCGCAGGCGCCCGACATAGAGCTCCACTGCATTGGCGCTGGTCTCGGCGTCCAGTCCGAAGATGCGGGTGAGGAGTTCCTCCTTTTCGAGCACGCGGCCACGATTGATCAGGAAGATCTCGAGAAGCGCCTGCTCCCGGCGCGTCAGCTCGCGCGGCTGCCCGTCGACGGTCACCTCCCGGCTCGCCATGTCGAAGCGCAGGTTGCCCGCCTCGAGCACCCGTCGGTCCTCGCCACGCTGCCTGCGCACGATGGCACGCGCCCGGGCCTCCAGTTCGCTCGAGGTCGAACGGCTTGACCATGTAGTCGTCGGCCCCCTCGTCGAGCGCCGAGATCTTGTCGTCCAGCGACAGACGCGCCGTCAGCACGAGAACGGGTGCCGCGATGCGCTCCTTGCGCAACCTGCGCAGGAGACCGGCGCCGGACCCGTCGGGCAGGTTGATGTCTAGAACGATCAGGTCGTAGGCCGACAGCGAGGCGAAATGCCAGGCATCCGCACAGGTCGTGGCGTGGTCGCACGCGTGGCCGGCGCTCACGAAGCGATGAACGATGGCCTCGGCGACGTCCAATGTATCTTCGACCACCAGGAAATGCACGCGACGACCCTTCTCTGCGATCTGACAGCAGCATGACAGGAAAGCCTTATACCAACGCGGATGCAAACGCACCTGTGGAGGCAGGTGCGGTTCCCATCGGAGGACACAATGAAAAAACTCATCGCTCTAGCGGTCGCCGCCGTCATGGCTGCGGGCGCCTTCTCGACGGCCGCCTACGCTTTCGAGCCGAACAACACCGAGTGCATTGCACCGGCCGCCCCCGGCGGCGGCTGGGACTTCACATGCCGCCAGGTCGGCAAGACGCTGCAGGATCTCAAGATCATTCCCGGCACCATGCAGGTCACCAACATCGCCGGTGGCGGTGGCGGCGTCGCGTTTGCCGAGGTGGTCAACAAGCGCAATTCGGACAACGACCTCATCGTCGCGGCATCGTCGGCCACGGCGACCCGCCTCGCGCAGGGCGCCTTCCCGGGCAACGACCATGGACCAGGTGCGGTGGCTCGGCTCGATCGGCGCCGACTACGGCGTCATCGCCGTTTCCAAGAACTCGCCGATCAAGACACTGCCCGAACTGATGGAGAAGGTGAAGAAGGATCCCGACGTCCGTCTCCTTCGCCGGCGGTTCGGCCGTGGGCGGCTGGGACCATCTCAAGGTGCTGATCGTCGCGCAGAAGGCCGGCATCAAGGACGTGCGCAAGATCAAGTACGTTCCCTTCGACGGCGGCGGCGAGGCGGTGACCCAGCTCCTTGCCGGCAGCGTTCAGGCCTTCACCGGCGACGCGTCGGAAGCCAAGGGCTTCGTCGATTCCGGCGATATCAGGGTTCTCGCCGTTCTCGCCCCGGACCGGCTGCCGGGCTCCTTCCATGAGTTCCCGACCGCCAAGGAACAGGGCATCGACGCCGTCGGCGCCAACTGGCGCGGCTTCTATGCCCCCGGCAAGATGTCAGACGAGGCCTACAAGTACTGGGTCGGCGCCATCGAGAAGGTCTACAACTCGGACGAGTGGAAGAAGGTCATGGCCCAGAACGGCCTGGCTCCGCTCAATCTCAGCGGCGACAAGTTCGAAGCCTTCGTGAAGGAGTCGATCGGCAACATTCAGGATCTGTCGAAGCAGATCGGCCTGATCAAGTAGGGGCGGCAGGAGGGTGGACCGGCTTGGCGACCAGCCTGCCGGTCCACTCGACGCAACCGGCTCGCGGCTGAGCCGCGGCCGATATTCCCTTATTGGCATGGGGAGGAATTCCATGAGCGACCGGATTTTCGGCGGGCTCGGCGTGCTGCTTGCCGGCTTCTACATCTGGCAGGCGACGCTGATCCAGGAAAGCTTCATCCAGGATCCGATCGGACCGAAGACCTTTCCGATCATCATAGGCGCCCTGCTCGGAATCAGCGGCCTGGTCATGGTTCTCCAGCCCGACGGAGATCCGGTCTGGCCTTCCGCCGGCCGGTTCTTCGAGATCGTCATGGCGACCGCCGTCATGGTCGCCTATGCGATGGTGCTCGCTCATGTCGGCTTCGTCATCGCTACGGCCGTTGCCGCGGCCTATCTCGCGTGGCGCCTCGGCGCCTCCATCCTCGGCGCGATCGTCTCCGGCATCTCCATCTCCGTCGGGATCTACGTCATCTTCCACCTTGTCCTCGGGCTGTCGCTAGCCCGCGGTCCGCTGGGCTTCTGAGGGAGGGGTCGATGGACGCACTCGCCGCACTCGCGCACGGCTTCGCCGTCGCGCTCACCTTCGAAAACCTCGCCCTGGCGCTGCTCGGCTGCTTTCTGGGAACGATCATAGGTGCGCTCCCCGGCCTCGGGCCCTCGAACGGCGTGGCGATCCTCATCCCCCTCGCCTTCACGCTGGGCCTGCCTGCGACGCCGGCCCTGATCCTGCTGACGAGCGTCTACTACGGCGCCATGTACGGCGGGCGCATCTCCTCGATCCTGCTCAACATTCCCGGCGACGAACCCGCCGTGATGACGACGCTCGACGGCTATCCCATGGCCCAGCAGGGCAAGGCCGGCGAGGCGCTGGCGCTTTCCGGCTACGCCTCCTTCGTCGGCTCCTTCTTCGCGACCTGGGGACTGGTCTTCCTCGCGCCGCAGCTCGTCAAGGTCGCCCTGCTCTTCGGGCCTGCCGAGTATTTCGCGCTGTTCACCCTCGCTTTCGCCACCCTCGGCGGCATCGCCAGCCGCAACCAGGCGAAAGCGGCATTCGCCGCCGCGCTCGGCCTCGGCATTGCGATGATCGGCGTCGACGGGCAGACCGGCGTGCCGCGCTTTTCCTTCGGGCAGGTGCACCTCTACGACGGCATAAACTTCCTCGTCGCCATCGTCGGCCTCTTCGCGCTGTCGGAGGTCTTCGTCTTCCTCGAGCACCGTGGCACGGGGAACGACACGAGCGGCAACCGTCCGCCGATCGGCCGGCTGACGCCTCCCCTGTCGATGATCAGGGGCTCGCTCGGGACGGTGACGCGCGGCACCATCGTAGGCTTCGTCTCCGGCGTGCTGCCTGGCGCCGGCGCGTCTCTCGGCTCGTTCCTCAGCTATTCCCTGGAGAAGCGCATCAGCGACCGCGAAGGAACCTTCGGCAAGGGCGACCCCCGCGGCGTCGTGGCGCCCGAGGCGGGCAACAACGCCGCCGCCGGCGGTGCGCTCGTTCCCATGCTGGCGCTCGGCGTGCCGGGCTCGGGCACCACGGCCGTGCTCCTCGCCATGCTGCTCGCGCTGAACGTCACCCCGGGACCGCTGCTCTTCCAGTCCAATCCCGATGTCGTATGGGGCCTGATCGCGGCGCTGTTCATCGCCAATTTCATGCTGCTCGCTCTCAACATCCCGATGGTCGGGATCTTCGTGCGGGTCCTGCTCGTGCCGACGAAATACCTGATGCCGGCGGTGGCGATGATCTCCTTCGTCGGCATATACGGCATTTCCGGCTCGACCTTCGACCTTCTCGAGATGATCGTGTTCGGCGTTCTCGGCTGGATCCTTCGCAAGCTGGAGATCCCTCTGGTGCCCGTCATCATGGGCGTCCTGCTCGGCAACCAGATGGAGGCGAACCTTCGCCGCGCGATGACGATCTCCAATGGCGACTGGACCGCGCTCTTCCATTCCTGGCTGTCGATCGGACTCTGGACGCTCGCCATCGTCGGCTTCGTCCTGCCCATCGCCATCGGCCGGTGGTTCCGCCCCGCCCCGGCCCCGGAGGCCTACGGCGCCGACCCGGACTGATTTCGCGCGTCGCCGCCAACTCGACGGGCAAGAAGCCCGCCCGCCTTCAGGGCACTGTCAGGTCGGACTGGCACACGGCCTCGAGAGCCATGGCGTTCCGGGAACCGCCGTTCCCGGAACGAATTCGTGTGCATGAAGTATATTTCACATATTTTATAGTATATTCAATTTTTTAACATTGAATATCGGAACAAAAATCCCCCTCCGAAAATTGCTTCCCTGAACGGAAAAGAAGCAAAGGAGGCTTTCGATGCATCGGATCCTGCAGAATGCACGGCTTCGCGGCGATAATTCTGGTTTCTCGACCCTCAGCAGAAAATTCCCGGACAATGCAACTCCCGTAGCGAGGAAGGGAGTGCGGTTCCCATGAGATATGCGACCGGTACCCTTGCCGTCATCGGCGGTATTGCGATCGTCGCCGCGATCGGCGGCGCAATCTACATCGCGACAGGCTCCTACGACGTCGCGGCCGATTCCGGCCACGGCATCATCGACAAGCTCGCTGAATTCACCCGCGAACGATCGGTGGAAACGCGCGCTGCGGCAATCAAGGTTCCCAATCTCGATGACGCGGCAATGGTGAAGAAGGGAGCCCAGGCCTACAGTCACCTGTGCAAGGGCTGTCATCTGGCTCCCGGAATGTCCCCCGATCCGACGCGCAAGGGCATGAACCCCCAGCCGCCGAAATACACCGACATCGCGAAGGTCCCGCCTGCGGAGGCCTTCTGGGCGGCCAAGCACGGAATCAAGATGACGGCGATGCCGGCCTGGGACAAGACCCAGCCCGCCTCCGAAATCTGGAACGTGATCGCCTTCCTGCAGAAGGTGCCGGACATGTCGACACAGCAATATCACGAACTGACGAACGGAGGCGGTTCGGCGGGGTCCTGAAGTCCGATCGGCCGGAAGCCGCAGGTGCCGGCGCCTCTCGGGCGCCGGCACGGTCGTGCGGCACGGCAGGAACGTCAATCGTCCTCCATGCCGCCTTCCAGGCCTTCGCTTCGTTCGCCGTCGCGATGCTCGGAATGCCCGCTCCGGGCCCGGGCGTCGTCCTGCCCGGCTCCTTCCATGTCACGGACCGCAACTTTCGGGCGCGCGTCGCCGGCGGAAGCGGCGGGATCGAACACGGTTCCCTTTCCAAGGTTCCCCGGTACGTCGTCGCCCGAGGCATAAGCCACTCCGGCGAAAGCGGACAGGCCGGCGACGATCGCCGGTACGACAAGCAGTTTGCGCATTCTCGTCTCCATTTCCATACTTGGCGGATAGCCGCCGACGACAGGCAGGATGGACCGATGCCGCTGACATGGCGCCGTTGATCCATGTCAGCGAGTTGTCAGGTCGGAGGCCCTATTCAGGGCACATGATCGCGAAGTTCGACCGAAGGCACTTCCTCGGCCTGGCGGCACTGGCCTGCCTGCGCGCGCCGGCGGCCCGTGCCGACGGCGAAAGCGGCGAGGCGGAAGACTACGATCGCGCCAGCAGCGCCCGGCGAAGCGGCAAGGCGCTGCCGCTTGCCGTCCTTCTCGAGAAGCTCCGAGGAACGCTCGATGGCGAGATCATCGACGTCGAGTTCGACCGGGAGCACGGTCGCGACGTCTACAGGTTGAAGGTGGTCGCGCGTTCCGGGAGCCTCAGGGAACTGACCGTCGACGCGGCCAGCGGCCGAATCATCGGCGGGGACGACTGATGCGCCTCCTGCTGGCCGAAGACGAGCCGCGCATCGTCGCCGACGTCTCGTCGACGCTCGGCAACGCAGGATACTCCGTCGACGTAGCCTGGGACGGCGACGAGGCATGGTTCCGGGGCGACACCGAGGACTACGACCTCGTCGTGCTCGACCTGGGCCTGCCCAGGATGGACGGGCTTTCCGTCCTCAGGCGCTGGCGCGAGGCCGGCCGGTTCATGCCGGTCCTCGTCCTCACCTCGCGCGGCTCATGGGCGGAGCGCGTCGAGGGCATCGACGCGGGGGCGGACGACTACCTTCCAAAGCCATTTCGCATGGAGGAACTGCTGGCCAGGATCCGGGCGCTGATCCGCCGGTCCGCCGGCCTCGGCAGCGCAGTGCTTCGAACCGGGGAACTGAGCCTCGACACGCGCCAGATGCGCCTGACGAGGAACGGCGTCCCGGTGCCGCTGGCGCCGCTGGAATACCGGCTCGTCTCCTATCTGATGCATCACGCCGAGCGCGTCGTTCCTCCGCAGGAACTTCTGGAGCATCTCTACGGCGACGACGACGCAAGAGAGGCCAACGCACTGGAGGCCGTGGTCGCGAGGCTTCGGCGCAAGCTTGGCGCCTCGGTCATCGAAACCAGGCGCGGCTTCGGTTACCGGATGGCGGCGGAAGACGCATGAAGAGGGGATCGCTGAGGCTGAGGCTCCTGTCGGGCGGCGTCGCGTCCATCGTTGCGGCGCTGCTGCTTTCGGCCCTCGCCCTCACCTTCCTCTTCCAGCGTCATGTCGAACGCCGCCTTCAGGCGGAGCTGCGCGTCTATCTCAACCAGGCGACGGCAGGCATTTCGCGAGATGCCGACGGTTCCCTCCTCATGTCGAAACCGCCTGGCGATCCGAGATTCTCCGTGCCGCTGTCGGGGCTCTACTGGCAGGTCGAGCTGGCTGGCACCGTGCTGCGGTCCCGCTCCCTCTGGGACGCCCGGCTGGGCCTGCCGGCCGATTTCCTTGCCGACGGCACCGTCCATCGTCACCGGATCCCGGGCCCGGGCGGCGGGCAGCTGATCGCGCTCGAACGCGGCGTCGGTCTTCCTGCCAGCCTCGGCGGCGGAACGATGCGGGCGGCCGTAGCCATCGACGCAGGCGAACTCGACGCTGCCGTTCGTGCGTTCGCGATGGACCTGATCCCCTATCTCGCGGTACTGGCCATCTTTCTCGCGGGGGCCTCCTATCTGCAGGTGACGGTCGGACTCCGGCCGCTCGCCAGGCTGAGAGAGAAGGTCGCCGCCGTGCGCGACGGCAGGCAGGAACGGCTGGGCGATACCTTTCCCAACGAGGTGCTGCCGCTGACTTCCGAGGTCGATGCGCTGATCGAGGCCCGCGAGCGGCAGGTGGTCGACGCAAGGGCCCGGTCCGCCGACCTCGCCCATGGCCTCAAGACTCCGTTGCAGGTGCTGGCGGGCGACGTGAGGCGCCTGCGCGAGCGTGCCCAGGACGACGTGGCCGCCGACATCGAGCAGGTCGCAAACGCCATGCGCCGGCATGTCGACCGCGAGCTGGCGCGCGGGCGCATCGCAACGCGCAGCGCCTTTGTGCGCTGCGACGTCCGCCGCGTCGTTCAGCAGGTCGTGGACGTCGTCAGGCGCACCCCGGAGGGCTCGGCCCTGCGATGGACGGTCGACGCACCGGAAGGTCTCGAGGCACGCATCGATGCCGGCGACCTCGCCGAAGCCGTCGGAAACCTCGTGGAGAACGCCGCAAGGCACGCGAGGTCGGAAATCCGGGCCGCCGTCCGCCGCGAGAGGGAAAGCGTCGTCGTTGCCGTGACCGACGACGGAGCCGGAATCCCGGCCGGTTCGCTCGACGCCGTTCTCGCGCGCGGCACGCGTCTCGACAGCCTCGGAAGCGGCGCGGGACTCGGCCTCTCGATCGTGCTCGAGATAGCCGAGGCCTGCGGCGGGGAACTGAGCCTCCGGAACCGCAGGGAAGCCGGCCTCGAAGCGAAGCTGTCCCTGCCCGCCCGCTCGCCGGCAGCGGACGACGCAAGGGCCGGGCCGGACAGCGATCCCTCGCGCAGCAGGCAGCAGAAGCATGCAGGATCCTCGGCGCGCACGCTCTCCTGAAGCGCCGCTCCGGACCCGCCGTATGCCGGCCGGAATGACCACCGCCACGCGGTCGTCGCCTCGCTGGCTATCCTTCGGCCGGCAATGCGGCCCCGGCGAGATAGACGGTCTGCTGGAAGGTGGAGTGCTGCAGCGGATTTTCGAAAACGACGGCCTCCGCCCGCACTGTCCCGAAGACCGTGGCGAGACGGCGGCAGAACTCGTCGCTGGCCCTATCGTCGGACCAGAGGGCGAAGACGCCCCCCGGCTTGAGGTGCCGGGCGAGGCTTCGCAGACCCGCAACCGTATAGAAGCTTTCGCTGCGCTCGTTCAGCAGCGCATCCGGCGAATGGTCGATGTCCACCAGGACGGCGTCGAAGCGGCGCCCGGGAGCCTCGGCGACGAACCCTTCGGACGATGCCGCCAGCTCGAAGAAGTCGCCCTGCCGAAGGGTGCAGCGCGGATCCTTTGCCAGTTCTGTGCCGATGGGCAGCAATCCGCTCTCATGCCACTCGATCACCGGCTTGAGCATCTCGATCACGGTCAGGCTGTCCACCCTGTCGCACTCCAGTACGGCCCTGGCGGTGTAGCCGAGACCCAAGCCGCCCACGACGACATCGAGCCTGTCGCCTTCGGTCGCCTGAATGCCGAGCCTGCCCAGCTCGATCTCGGAAGCCGTGAACAGGCTGGACATGAGGTGCTCTTCGCCAAGCATGATCTCGAACACGTCCAGCCCCAGCGCAAGGATGTGGCGGCGGCGCAGGCTGAGGGCACCGATCGGCGTCGGCCGGTAATCGAGTTCCTCGAAGTAGCGGCTCATGCGACAATCTCCCGTGAGCGCTCAGGCCCTGTTTCGTTCCTGGAAGGCAACCATTTCGAGCGACGGTACAGTCGGGATTGCCCGGCAGCGTCACCCATAGCGCACATAGGCGAAGCGCCCGCCGTCGGGAGCCCAGCACGGAACGTTGATCGACCCCTGCCCGCCGAACAGTCCAAGGAGCAACTCGCTCCTGCCGCCGCCTGCCGGCATCAGCCGGAGCTCGACCTCGTGATCGCGCGGATGTCCCTCTACGCCTTCGGCATAGGCGAGATACAGCACGACCGCTCCGTCAGGCGACGGATGCGGAAACCAGTTGTTGCGCTCGTCGTCCGTCATTTGCTGCAGGCCGGTACCGTCGGGACGGATACGCCACAGCTGCATGTGTCCGCTGCGCGTGGAGTTGAACCAGATCCATCCGCCGTCGGCGGAGTAGTCCGGACCGTCGTTGTCCGCCGTCCCGTCGGTGAGGCGGGTCTCCTCGCCCCCCGCCACGGGCTGGATGTAGATGTCCTTCCGGCCGTCCCTGATGCCGCAATAGGCGATCGTGCTGCCGTCGGGCGACCATCCGTGCCAGTAGGAGGGAACGGCCTTCGTCACGCGCCTTGGCCTTCCACCCCCGATCGGGAGGACGTAGATGCAGGAGCGGCCCTCCTCGCTCTTGTCGCTGAGGATGAGTTGCCGTCCGTCCGGCGAAATGCCGTGATCGTTGTTGCAGGCGTTCGCGAAGCCGGTGTCGATCTCCGTCATGAAGGAACCGGCATCGAGCTGGATGCGGAAGAGCCGGCCATTGGAATTGACGATCAGCGCCCGGCCGTCGGGTGACCAGTTCGGAGCCTCGACGAGCTCGGCCGTTTCGAGCACGAGCGTGCTCCTCCGCTCCTCGATGTCGAATGTCTCGATGAAACTGGTCATTGCCGAATCGCTCCTCGCCGCGCCGCATCGCCCGCCTTTCCGGCAGTCTAGGCCGGATACGGCGGCCGTCGACGAAAAAGGCCGGACCCTGGGCTCTCCGGAAGGGACTTCCCCTCAGGTGGGCGGCGTCCACTCCTTCGCGCTGGCGCCGGCAAGCTCCCGGATGCGCTCCTCGTCCTGCGCGAATTCGCTGACCGGTCCGGAGAAGACAGTGTGCCCGTCATCGAGAACGAAGGCGTGATCGGCGATCGCCAGTGCCGCCCGCACGTTCTGCTCGACCAGCAGGACGGAAATCCCTTCGTCTCGGGCGGCGACGACCACCTTGAAGACTTCCTGCACGATGAAGGGCGCCAGTCCCTGCGAAGGCTCGTCCAGCATGATCAGGCGCGGATTCAGGAGCAACGCCCGCGAGATCGACAGCATTTCCTGCTCCCCGCCGGATAGCTGGCGCCCGCGGTTCGACCGGCGTTCCTTCAGGCGCGGGAAGAGCTCGTAGATCCGCTCGATCGTCCAGGGCCCCGGGCGCTCGACCGGTACCTTGAGGTTCTCCTCCACGGTGAGGTTGGAGAAGATTCGCCGTCCTTCCGGCACGTAGCCGACCCCGAGGCCGGCGATTCGATAGGGCGACCATGCGGTGGTCGTCTGCCCGAAGACGCTGATCGTTCCCTCGCGCGCCGGCGTCAGCCCGACGAGGCTCCTGAGCGTCGTCGTCTTGCCGGCGCCGTTGCGACCGAGCACGGTCACGATCTGTCCCTCGCGGACCTCGAGGTCGACGCCGTGCAGGATGTGGCTCTTGCCATAGAAGGTGTGGAGGCCCTTCGCCTCGAGGATGATTTCGCTCATGCCGCCGTCCCCAGATAGGCGGTCTGCACCGCCTCGTTCGCGGCGATTTCCTTCGCCGTGCCCTCGGCGAGCGGTGCACCTTCCGCAAGCACCATGATGCGGTCGGCGAGATGGAAGACGACGCGCATGTCGTGCTCGATCAGGACCACGGTCAGCTTCTCCTCCTTGTGCAGCTTGCGGATCAGCTGGGTGATGTCGAAGGTTTCCTGGTCGCCCATGCCCGCAGTCGGCTCGTCGAGCAGGAGAAGGCGCGGCTTCAGCGCGATCGCCATCATGATCTCGGTTGCCCGCTGGTCGCCATGCGACAGCTCGCCGACCATGCGGTCAGCCTTTTCCGTCAGGCCTCCCATCGCCATCAGCTCGTCCACCCTGGCCACGGCGGCCCGCTCCTCGACGGCCCCGATCCACGGCCGCAAGCGGCGGCCGGCGGCGACTTCCACGGGAATGCGCAGGTTCTCGGCAATGCTCAGTTCGGGGAAGATCTCGGTGACCTGGAACGTCCTGGCCATGCCGAGGCCGACGCGATGCGCAGGCTTCATGTCGGTGACGTCCTGGCCGTCGAACACGATCTTGCCGGATGTCGGCGTCAGAAAGCCGCTGATCAGGTTGAAGAAGGTCGTCTTGCCGGCGCCGTTGGGGCCGATGATGGCGCGCAGCTCGCCCTCCTCTACCCGCATCGACACCCCGTTTACCGCGACCAGGCTGCCGAAATGCTTGGAGACGTTGTTGATTTCCAGAAAGCTCACGCGGCACTCCTCTTGCGGATGAGACCAAGAACGCCCCGCGGGAAGAACAGCACGATGAGCACGAAGAACAGTCCGATGAACGACATCCAGTTCTCCGTCTGGCTGGATATGTAGTCCTGCAGGACGACGAAGATCGCCGCGCCGATCAGCGGTCCCCAGAAGGATCGCATGCCGCCGAGGACCGCCATGATCACGAAGTCGCCCGACTGGTCCCATCGAAGGTCGTGAGGATCGGCGAAGTTGTTGAGCAGGGCGTAGAGCGTTCCGGAGAGCCCGACGAAAAAGCAGGAGATCACCCAGCTCAGCCAGATATGCTGCTCGATCGGAATGCCGATGAAGCGCGCCCGGCGCTCGTTCTCGCGGATCGCGAGCAAAGTCCGCCCGAACGGCGAGTTCAGCAGCAGGGCCATGAGGAGCGCCGCGACGGCGAACCAGAAGAGCACGAAGTAGTAGAAGATCATCGGATCGCGGATGTCGATCGTCGCGAGGCCCAGATCGATCGGCTGGCGCGACCATCCCGACAGGCCGTCGTCGCCGCCCGTCACGTTGTTCCAGCGGAAGGCGATGAAATAGAACACCTGGCCGAAGGCGATCGTCACCATCGCGAAATAGACGCCCCTGAGCCGCACGATGAGGACCCCGACGATGGCGGCCGCCACCGCCGCGGTGACGATGCCGACGCCCATGCCGGCGAGCGTGCTGGGGACGAGATACTTGATCGTCAGCCCCATGCCATAGGCGCCGAGGCCGAAATAGGCGGCATGCCCGAAGGAGAGCACTCCCGTGAAACCGAGCAGGAAATTCAGCGACATCGCCGCGAGGCCGAGCACCAGGACCCGGCTTCCGAGCGAGGTGTAGCCGCCGATATAGCCTATCCAGTAGGGCATCGTGAGAAGCAGCAGGGCGACCAGCGCCGTGCCCGCGATCTGTTCTGGCTTCTTCACTGGATGCGTCCTTCCTCTCCGAGAAGACCACGCGGCCTGACGAGCAGGACCAGCGCCATCATGACGTAGATCACGGCCTCCGAAGCGGAGGGAAAGTAGGTGGCCGTCAGGCCGGAAGCCATGCCGATGAGAAGCCCGCCGAGCAGCGTGCCGGTGAGGCTGCCGAGGCCGCCGATGATGATCGCCACGAAGCTCGGCATGATCAGTTCGCTGCCGATCGTCGGCTGCAGTCCGAGCATGCCCGCGGCGAGGACCCCCGCCAGTCCGGCAAGGTAGATGCCGAGGCCGAAATTCAGGTTGCGCAGGATGCGCACGTTGACGCCGAGGACGGACACGGTCTCGAGGTCCTGGCTGCCTGCACGGATGCGCAGGCCGAGCCGCGTCCGGCTCAGGATGAAGAACAGCGCGGCAACGGCCACGACCACCAGCACGACCATGAACAGCCGGTAGCCGGTCAGGAAGAAGTACTGGGCGCTGAGCGGCGAGGAAAGCCAGTCCGGCACGGCAAAGGGCAGTGTCTGGGCCCCCCAGATGTAGCGCGTGCCGTCCTCGATCATGAACGCGAGCCCGAAGGTCAGAAGCAGGCTGTAGAGCGGATCGCGGCCGTAAAGGCGGCGGATCAGCAGGCGCTCGATGATCAGCCCGATGACGGCGGTCAGCACGGGCGCGACGATGAGCGCGCCCCAGAACCCGATATAGGGGATCAGGGTGAAGGCAAGGTAGGCACCGATTGCCAGAAAGCCGCCATGCGCGAAGTTGATCACGCCGGACAGGTTGAGGATCAGCGACAGGCCGAGCGCCATCAGGGCATAGAATGCGCCTATGATGAGCCCGTTGAACACATTGAACAGTATGAGCTGCGTCATGCCCTCTCCATCATGACCTCCGCGGCGAAACCGCATCCGGTCCCGCGGTTCGCAGCGGGACCCGCAATCCGGCGGCCGGCGGCAAGCGTCTGTTTATGATCTTGCCCGAGCAGCGAAAAAGGGCGCCGCAATCGACGCGGCGCCCCTCGTTTTCGCCGTCAGGACGGCCACTTGATGTGGCAGCCGGTCGCCTCGACCGTCGGCGCCGCCTTGACGCCCTGGACGATGGAGTCGACGTGGAACAGGTCCTCCGGCTTGGCGCCCTTTGAAACGGCGTGTCCGACATAGAGGTCCGGCATGAGCTGGTGGTCGCCCTTCCGGTAGAACACCTTGTTCGGCATCAGCGCGATCTCGGGCGGCAGCGTCCACCCTTCCAGGGCCTTCGAAAGCTTCACGGCGTCCAGCGACTTCGTCTCGTTCGCGATGTGGGCGCAGGTCCAGCACGACACGTAGCCGAACCAGTGGCGTGCCGTCGGGACCTTTCCCGTCTTTTTCTTGATGGCGGCCACGAAGTCGGCGACATGCGGCACGTTCGGCTGGTTCCAGTACCACTCGAACACCCAGGTGCCGATGCGGGCGTTCTCCGGCAGGCCCTCGAGCACCTCGAGTTCCTGCTGGGCGCCGGCGATGTGGAACTTCTTGTCGAAACCGAACTGCACGGCCTGCTTCAGCGCGTTGACCGCGTCCTGGCCGGCCTGCAGGAAGATGATGACGTCCGGATTGGCCGCCTGCGCCTTGATCAGGTATGAGGAGAAATCCGTCGTCCCGAGCGGGGTCAGCGACGCACCGACCTCGGTTCCCCCGAACTCCTTCAGGCTCGCCTCGAAGCCCTGCTGAAGCGTATGCCCGAAGGCATAGTCGGGCGTGAGGAAGTACCATTTCTTGCCGAACTTGTCGAAGAGCACCTTCGACACGGAATTGGTCTCCATGCGCGTGGTGTTGCAGACGCGGAAGACGTTCCAGTGGCAGTCGGTCCCGGTAACGGCGTCGGTGTGGCCGCCAGTGACGATGTGGAGAACGCCGGCCTGGGCAGTGACCTCGCCGATGGCGAGCGCCATGGCCGAGTTGACGTTGCCGAGGATGAAGTTGACCTTGTCGCGGTCGATGAGCTTGTGCGCCTTCTGGACCGCGGTTCCCGTGTTCGTGCTCGTCGAATCTTCCGAGAGCAGCTCTGCCTTCCTGCCGAGGATGCCGCCCTTGGCATTGATTTCCTCGATCGCGAGTTCGCAGCCGATTTTCTCGTTCTTGCCGAGTTCCGCGTAGGTTCCCGTGAACGGGTTGTCCAGGCCGAACTTGACGGTGTCGGCCGCTTTCGCGGTGACGACGAACGGTGCTGCGAGCTGGGCGGCACCGGCAACAGCGGTCAGGCGCAGAAGATCGCGCCGACGGATCTCGATGGGTTTTCTGATCTTCATTCTTGGGCTCCTCCTCCAGCGCTTCCGATGGTTGGCCGGCGACGGACCGGCAGGCACAACAGGTCCTTGCCGCGGGAAGCGTGCGCGGCGCACCATCCTGGCGATTGGCCAGCGCGATATAGTTTCCTCCCAAACTTTACCGCTGGCGGGATCATTCCCGCCCCTGACCCCGGGGTCAAGCCATCTGAGCATGTGCGTCAGATTGACGCATCAATTGGGAAGGTTCGCGCGACAACCCGCGACCGGACAGTTCCTGCGGGCTGCGCCGACCGCCCCCCGGCTTCGGCGCGCAGGCTTCGCCTGGAGGAGGCGAAGGCCCGTCGCAGCGAACGGCTACCGCGATCATCGGCCCGCGCCTCAGGCGATCTCGCGTTCCTGCCTGAAGACCGCCGGGGGAAGCGGATCCCTCTCCAGGATGATGTCCGACCCCTTCTCGCCGACCATGATGGTCGGGGCGTTGGTGTTTGACGACGGTATGCGCGGGATGACGGAGGAATCGCAGACCCGCAGGCCCTCGATGCCGCGCACCTTCAGGTCCGGCGTCACGACGGCCATTTCGTCGTTTCCCATGCGGCAGGTTCCGACCGGATGGTGGTCGGTCTTGGCCGAACGGCAGGCATAGTCGAACAGGGCGTCGTCGGAATCGGCGTCCGGACCGGGAAGCGCCTCCCGCAGGACGAAAGGCTTCAGCGCGTTCTGCCGCATGATGTCGCGCGCAAGCCGAAGCGCCTTCAGCGACATCGCCAGATCGTGCGGGTCGGAAAAGTAGTTCGGGTCGATCAGAGGCGCGTCGGCCGGATCGGCACTCCTGAGCCGCACGGTGCCGCGCGAGCGCGGATGCAGATAGGCCGAGTTCAGCGTGACGCCGGCGTTCTTCAGCTTCTCCACGCCCGCCTCGATGCCGGAGCCGAGACCGAGATGGAACTGGACGTCGGGAGCCGCGGAGGCTTCGTCGACATACCAGAAGCCGCCGGTCTCGAAGAGGCTCGAGGCGACCGGCCCGCTCTTCAGCATCAGGTATTGCAGGCCGGCGAGGGCCGCGTGCCGAGGCTTTACGTACTTGTCGTAGGTATGGTCGCCGGTGCACTCGCAGATGACGAAGAGGTCGAGATGGTCCTGCAAGTTCGAGCCGACCCCCGGCAGGTCGTGGACGACCTCGACCCCGGCTTTCCGCAGTTCTTCGGCGGGTCCGATCCCCGATTGCTGCAGCAGCTTCGGCGAACCGATCGCCCCGGACGAGACGATGATGTCCCGCTCGGCACGAAGGATGCGCGTGGAGCCCGTGCCTTCGGCGATCTCGACACCGGTCGCACGGCCTTTCTCGACCACGACCCTGAGGGCGGCGGCATCCGTGCGGACCTCGAGGTTCCCGCGTTCCCTGACCGGCGCGACAAAGGCCATCGCCGCCGATGAGCGGCGGGCATCGCGCTGGGTGAGCTGGTAGTAGCCGACGCCGGCCTGCAAGGCCCCATTGAAATCCGGATTGTAGGGGATGCCGAGCTCCTGCGCGGCCTTGAAATAGGCCTCGCAGATGGGCAGCGGCGCCGACGGGTTCGAAACGCCGAGCGGCCCGCCATAACCGTGGAAGTCGTTGGCGAAACGCTGGTTGTCTTCCGCCCGCTTGAAATAGGGCAGGACGTCGCGGTAGCTCCAGCCGGCAAGCCCCTCCTCCTCGGCCCATGCGTCGTAGTCGCGGGCGTTGCCGCGCGTATAGATCTGGGCATTGATCGACGAGCCGCCGCCGATGACTTTTGCCTGGGTGTAGCGCAGGACGCGGCCCTTCATGTGCTTCTGCGGGACGGTCTCCCAGCCCCAGCTTCCGAGGCCCTTCGTCATCTTCGCGAAGCCCGCCGGCCAGTGGAACAGGGGATTGCGGTCGCTTCCGCCCGCTTCCAGGAGCAATACGTTGACGGCCTGGTCCTCGCTCAGCCTGTTGGCGAGCACGCAACCGGCCGGGCCGGCGCCGACGATGATGTAGTCGTATCTCATCTCAATCCTCTTGGCTGCCTACAGCCGCGGTATCGACAGGGCCCCGTCGGCATTGACCACCGAGCCGGTCGCGAAGCCGAACCGGCCGGAGGCCAGCCCCGCGACGATCGCGCCCACGTCCGCCGGCTCGCCCCAGCGCCTGGCCGGCACGAGCCCATCGGCGATGAGCCGGTCGTACTTCCCGGAGACACCGGCCGTCATGTTCGAGCGGATGATGCCCGGCCGGACCTCGAAGACGGCAATGCCCGTCTCCGCCAGCCGGAGCGCCAGCCCCTGGGAAAACGCGGAAAGGCCGGCCTTCGTGATGCAGTAGTCGAGGCGCTCCGGCGAACTCATCACCGCGGATACCGAGGTGATGTTGACGATCGAACGCGGATGGCCGCCGGTCGTCGCCAGCATCGTGCGCAGCACGGCCTGGGTGAAGAAGATCGTGCCACGCAGGTTCGTCGCCACGACCGCGTCGAAATTCTCCGCGGTCATGTCGACGAAGTCGCCGCGGACGACCGCCCCCATGCCGGCGTTGTTGACGAGACAGTCGATGGCTCCCGCCTCTTCCACAATGGCAGCGATCGTGTCCGGATGGCGCGCCACGTCGGAGATATCCGACTGGCGGAGCCGGACCTCGGCTCCGAGGGCACGAAGCCCTCCTGCCGCAGCCTCGCCGTCTTCGCCGATCGTCCGGTCCGTGATCGCAAGGTCGAAGCCCGTCCCCGCGAGCGCGCGGGCGATGCCGAGGCCGATGCCGCGGCAGCCACCGGTGACGAGGGCGACGGGGCGTCTTCCGCCGGCCATCAGCGCAACTCCGTCGACACGATATGGTCGGCCACCCTCAGCGCCTGCGCGGCGATAGTCAGGGCCGGGTTGACCGCCGCCGAGGTCGGCAGGAAGGAAGCGTCCACCACGAAGAGGTTGTCGTGATCGTGGGCCCTGCAGAACGGATCGAGCGCCGACTTCGCCGGGTCGTTGCCGAAGACGACGGTGCCGCACTGGTGCGAGGGCGTCCGCCGGTCGAATGTGCGCGACAGAACGATCGGGTAGCCCGCTGCCCGGAAGCGCTCCTTCATCCGCCGTTTCAGCCCTTCGTGCGCCTGCATGTTGGAGCGTCGCCAGTCGAGCCGGATCCTGCGACCGTCGATGGTCACGCGGCTGTCGGGATGAGGCAGGTCCTCGCTCATCAGATACCAGTCGACGGCACGAGCCGAAAGCATGGAAAGCAAGCCTTCCGGCACGCGCGGAAGGTTCGACTTCAGGATCGGCGCGGTGACGCGCCCGAGAAGCTGGACGTTGCCGAGCGGCGTCTTGCGGCCCTGGTCCTCGAAATAGAAGTCGTTGATCCCGAGCGTCTTCTGATAGACGGAATCGTTGCGCTCCCGCGGATCGACGGCGAGCATGGCAGATGAATTGTGGTTCATGAAGTGACGGCCGACCACGTCGGATCGGTTGGCGACGCCCGCAGGACATGAACCCGCGGCGGAGCGCAGGAGCAACGCCGCGGAATTCACCGCCCCCGCCGAGAGCACGACGAAACGTGCGGCGATCTTGCGACGCTCTCCACCCCAAACGACCTCGACGCCGGAAACGCGCCTGCCGTCGGCATCGAGCAACAGCCTCTCTGCGAGTGTGTCCGTATGAAGCGTCACGTCCGGGCTCCGCAGTGCCGTGGCAAGCGCCGCGGTCTCTGCGTCGAACTTGCCGGAGCGTGTGTCGGGATAGGCGTCCCAGGGCGTCTGCCCGTGCTCGAGCCATCGCTCGATGTCGACGGCGAGAGGCAGCGTGAACGGCTTCAGGCCGGCGGCCTTCAGCCTTTCCCTCACCCTGGCGATGGCCGGCTCGTCGGGCACCGGTGGGCAGGGATAGGGAGACGACCTCGCCGGTTCGACCGGGTCTTCGCCGGCTTGCCCGTGAACCTGGAACAGTCGCTCGGCCCTTCCGTACCACGGCTCAAGATCGGAATAGGGAATCGGCCACGCCGGCGACAGTCCGCCAGGCGTCTCGAATGCCTCGAAATCGCCCTCGCGGTAGCGCAGGTGAACCGCACCGTAGAACTTCGAGTTGCCGCCGACATAGTAGTAGTTTCCGGGATTGAACTCCCTGCCGTCGGCTCCGATCCAGCTCTCCTTGGGCCGCCACACGCCATCGACGAAAATCGCCCGCGTGTCGCGCGCCGCCGGAGAATCGGGAAGCTGGCGGCCGCGCTCCAGTATTGCCACCCTGGCGCCGGAGCCGGCCAGCCCCGCAGCGATCGTGGCTCCGCCCATGCCCGATCCGACGATCAGGACGTCCGTCGTTTCAGGCAGTGCGCTCATGCCAGGCGCACGCCCTTCTGCGGATCGAAGAGGGCCGCCTTTTCGAGGTCGAACGCGAACGGCACGGTCTCGCCGGGCCTGACGTCGGCGTCGGCGCGCATGCGCGCGGTGACTTCCTTGCCGGCGAGGTGGGTCACGACGAAGGTATCGGCGCCGGCGACCTCGACGATCTCCACCGGGCACTCGACCGTCTCGACCGAACGGGACTTGCGGTCCGCACCGTCGAGGTCGGTGATCGCCTCGGGCCGGATGCCGAGAATGACGCTCCGGCCCTCGTCGATGTCGCCCGCACTCATCGTCTCCGGCAGGTTGAGGATCAGGTCCGTGTCCCCGTTGCGCTTGAGGCTGAGGCCCTTGCGGCCGTTCCTCGACACCACGGCGGCGTCCATCAGGTTCATCGACGGCGACCCCATGAAGTCAGCGACGAACAGGTTCGCCGGCTTGTTGTAGATCTCCTTCGGCGTGCCGACCTGCTGCAGTTCGCCGTCCTTCAGGACCGCGATCTTCGTGGCTAGCGTCATCGCCTCGATCTGGTCGTGGGTGACGTAGACGATGGTCGTTCCCGTCTGCTGGTGCAGCCGCTTGATCTCCACGCGCATGTCGACGCGCAGCTTCGCGTCGAGGTTCGACAGCGGTTCGTCGAAGAGGAAGAGCTTCGGCTCGCGCACGAGCGCGCGGCCCATGGCGACGCGCTGCCGCTGCCCCCCGGAAAGCTGCGAGGGCCGCCGTTTCAGCAGATGCTCGATCTGCAGCATCTTCGCCACTCGCGCGACGGCGGCTTCGCGGTCCGGCTTCGGCACGCCGCGCATCTCCATCCCGAACGATATGTTCCCCGCGACGGTCATGTTCGGATAGAGCGCGTAGCTCTGGAACACCATGGCGATGTCGCGCTTGGAGGGATGGCGATCGTTGATCCGCTCCCCGTCGAGCCGGATTTCGCCTTCGGAAATGCTCTCGAGCCCCGCAATCGTGTTGAGCAGGGTCGACTTGCCGCAGCCGGACGGGCCGACGAGGACGAGGAAGCCGCCCTCTTCCAGTTCGATGTCGATGCCCTTGAGTATCTCGAGGGAGCCGAAACGCTTCTTCAGCGCATTGATTTCGAGAAAGGCCATGGACTTACCCCTTGACTGCTCCGGCCATCAGCCCGCGCAGGAAATACCGGCCGGCGACGACGTAGACGATGAGCGTGGGAAGCGCGGCCATCATGGCGGCGGCCATGTCGACGTTGTATTCCTTCACGCCAGTGGATGTGTTGACGAGGTTGTTCAGCGCGACGGTGATCGGCGCACCGTCGCCCGAGGTGAAGGACGAACCGAACAGGAAGTCGTTCCAGATGTTGGTGAACTGGAAGATCACCGTCACCACGATGATCGGTCCCGAACTCGGCAGGAGGATGCGGAGGAAGACCTGGGAGAAGTTCGCTCCGTCCATCTGTGCGGCGCGGATCAGCTCGTTCGGGAACGCCTCGTAGTAGTTGCGGAAGAACAGCGTCGTGAAGCCGAGGCCGTAGACTACGTGGACGAGGATCAGCCCCGCGATCGAGTTGCCGAGGCCGAGCAGGCCGAGCACCCGCGCCGTGGGAATGAGCACCGACTGGAACGGGATGAAGCAGGCGAACAGCATCAGCCCGAAGACGATCTTGTGGCCTGGGAATTGCCACTTGGTCAGCACGTAGCCGTTCAGCGAGCCGAGTGCCGTGGAAATAGCGACGGCCGGGACGACCATCAGGATCGAGTTGCGGAAATACCCGTGGATGCCGTGGCAGGTGAGCCCGATGCAGGCGCTGCCCCAGGCCTTGATCCAGGGTGCCGACGTCCACACGTGCGGCAGGTCCAGCATGTTGCCGCTGCGGATCTCGTCCAGCGACTTGAACGAGGTGACGACCATCACGTAGAGCGGCAGCAGGAACAGGACGGCGAACAGGATCAGCAGCCCGTAGACGAAATAGCGCCCCGTGGAGGAGCCGCCGACCGTGCCTTCGGCAGTGCTCATTGCGGCTTCTCCTTCAGTTCGGAATAGAGGTAGGGAACCATGATCGCCGCGATCGCCATCAGCATCATGATGGCGCTCGCCGCACCCGTCGCCATTTCATTGCGGGTGAATGTGTAGGAGTACATGAAGGTCGACGGCAGCTCGGTTGCGTTGCCGGGCCCTCCGCCGGTCAGCGCGACGACGAGGTCGTACGACTTGATCGTCATGTGGGCGAGCACGATGACGGCAGACAGGAAGACGGGACGCAGCTGCGGGATGATGATCCGCCGGTAGATCGAGAAGGTCGAGGCGCCGTCGATCTGCGCCGCCTTGATCATCTCGCCGTCTATGCCGCGAAGGCCGGCGAGGAACATCGCCATGCAGAAGCCCGTCGTCTGCCAGACACCGGCGATCACGATGGTGTAGATCGCCATGTGGTTGTCGACGAGCCAGTCGAACTTGAAGCTCGTCCAGCCCCACGCATGCATGGTCTTCTCGAGCCCGAGATCAGGGGCGAGGAACCATTTCCATGCGGTGCCCGTGACGATGAACGAAATCGCCATCGGATAGAGGTAGATCGGTCTCAGGACCCCCTCGCCGCGGATCTTCTGATCGAGAAGGATCGCGAGGAGCAGGCCCAGCACGATGCAGATGGAAATGTAGAGGACGCCGAAGACGAGCAGGTTGTGGATCGCCACATACCAGTTCGGAAGCGCCCAGAGGCGTTCGTAGGCGCGAAAGCCGGCCCAGTCGTAGACCGGCAGCATGCGCGACTTGGAAAACGACAGGTAGAGCGTCCACAGGATGAAGCCGTAGACGAAGAGCAGGATCACCGCGAAGGACGGCGCCAGCACGAGACGCGGCAGCCAGTTCTGCAGTGCGCGCACCGAACGGTCGCGCGCACTCTCCGGTGCTGCGATCGGTACGACGTCGAAGCTTGTCATGGACATGTCCTCCCTCGGCGGGCCAGGCGACGGCCGGGCCCGAAGCGCTCCTCCCCGGCGAGGGGGAGGAACCTGTTCGGACCGGGCCGGCAGAGCCGGCCCGGAAAGCGCTCCGCTACTTCGCCGCGTCGACCGCCTGGGCGAGCGCCGCCGGCGCGTCGGCCGGCTTCATCTGGCCGTGGAAGACCTTCGTCACGACGTCGTAGTAGGCGTTCTTGATCGCCGCCGGCTGGCCGTAGCCCTGGGCCAGCGAACCGACCAGCGTGCCGTCGGCGTTCGCCTGCTTCACGTCGGCGATGCCCATCTTGCCGCACGGGCCGAAGTCGGTGTCCGGAACGTCGGTGCGCGCCGGCACCGAGCCCTTGACGACGTTGAAGGACGACTGGAAGCTCGGGGCCTCGATGGCCGAAGCCATGGCTTCCTGCGCCGGACGGCGATCCTCTCCGACCTTGAACATCACGAACATGTCCGAGTTGAAGACGACGTCGCCCTTGGTGCCGGGGAAGCGGTAGCAGGCGAAGTCCTCGCCGGCCTTCTTGTTCGCGTTGCGGAACTCGCCCTTCGCCCAGTCGCCCATCACCTGCATCAGAGCCTTGCCGTTGATGACCATGGCGGTGGCGAGGTTCCAGTCACGGCCGGAATAGGCGTTGTCCGTGTATGTCGAGAGCTTCGCGAGGTTCTCGAACGCCTTCTCCATCTCCTTCGACTTCAGCGCGCTGTCGTCGAGGTCGAGGAAGGCCTTCTTGTAGAAATCGAGCCCGTTGGTGGAGATCACCACCGAGTCGAACATCGTCGCTTCCTGCCACGGCTGGCCGCCCTGGGCCAGCGGCACGATGCCGGCCGCCTTGGCCTTGTCGAGATCGGCGAAGAGCTCGTCCATGTTCTTCGGCGCTTCCTTGATGCCGAGCTTGTCCATGTTGGCCTTGTTCACCCAGATCCAGTTGACGGAGTGGATGTTGACCGGTGCCGCGACCCAGTGGCCGTCATACTTGGCGAACTTCTGCAGTCCGGCCGGGATGACCTTGCCCCAGTTCTCCTTCTTCGCCACGTCGTCGAGGTTGCCGACCACGCCGGTCGCAGCCCAGTCCTGGATGTCGAAGCCGAGCATCTGGACTGCGGTCGGCACGTTGCCGGCCGTCACCATGGCGCGAAGCGCCGTCATCGCCTGCGCGCCGCCGCCACCGGCGATCGGCACGTCCTTCCAGGCGATGCCTTCCTTCTGCAGGTCCTGCTTCAGCACGTTGAGCGCAGCAGCCTCGCCGCCCGAAGTCCACCAGTGGACGACGCGCACTTCACCCTTGCTGTCCTGCGACATTGCAGCCGGCACCGCCATAAGCATGGCAAGCGCCGTGGTCATCATGAGTTTACGCATGTTTTCGATCCTCCCGATCGCTTTGAAAAACGCCACGCGTCGCGGCGTGACCCACCTTCTGCCGGCCCCCAGCCGGAAGAATTCTTCCTCAGGTTGCCCGCCTTGGCATCCACCAGTTGGTGCGCGGGCCGATGTGCATGTTGAGCGTCTTCGTTTCGGTATAGTCCTCCACCGCATGGCGCCCGAGCTCGCGACCCAGGCCGGACTGGCGATAGCCGCCGAACGGCAACTCGCTCGCCCCGTCCATGAAAGTGTTCATCCAGACGGTCCCGGCCCTGATCCTCCTGCCCACCGCGATGCAGGAGTTGAAAGTGCGACTCCATACCGCAGCCGAAAGACCGTAATCGACGGAATTCGCAATGCCAACAGCTTCTTCCGGCGACTCGAAGGTCAGCACGGAAAGCACCGGCCCGAAGACTTCCTCCGTGGCGACCCTCATGTCCGGCCGGACGCCGGCGAGGATCGTCGGCTCCATGTATTGACCGGCTCCGAGGTCGAGCGCCGATCCGCCATGCGCAAGGCTGGCGCCGGCATCGCGCGCGTCGGAGACGTAGCCCGCGATCTTCTCCAGATGCTGCGGCGAGATGATCGCTCCGACCTGGGTCCGCGGATCGAGCGGATCCCCGACCCTGACCTCCTTCGAAAGCCGGGCGATCCGCCTGACGACCTCGTCGGCGATGTCGCGGTGCAGGATCAGCCGCGAGCCGGCGTTGCAGCACTCTCCGGCGTTGAAGTTCGCCCCGAAGACGGCCGCATCGACGAAGGCGTCGAGGTCCGCGTCCGGGAAGACGATCTGCGGGTTCTTGCCGCCGAGTTCCAGCGAGACCTTCTTCAGGGTCGCGGCCGCGCTCGCCATCGTCGCCCTGCCGACGGCTGTCGACCCGGTGAAGGAGACCATGTCGACATCGGGGTGCGAGACGATCGGCGCGCCGACCTCGGGGCCCGTTCCGGCGATGATGTTGACGACGCCGGCCGGCACTCCCGCTTCCATCAGCATCTCGCCGAGCACCAGGGTCGATCCCGATGTCAGTTCGGACGGCTTGACGACGGCCGTGCAACCGGCAGCGAGCGCGAAGGGAAGCTTTTGCGAGACGATCAGGAAGGGAAAGTTCCACGGCGTGATGATCGAGACGACGCCGATCGGTTCCCGCAGCACCACGCCCAGCGTCGCTTCGCCGAGGGTGTTGTAGCTCTCGCCATGCAGGTCCCTGGCAAGCGAGGCGGCATAGCGCCAGATGTCGGCGGCGCCGGCGATCTCGCCCCAGGCCTGCGTGATCGGCTTGCCGGACTCGATCGCGTCGAGAAAGGCGAGTTCCTCCAGGCGCGCCTCGATCGCATCGGCGGCCTTCAGGAGGACGCGCGCGCGCTCGGAGCCCGCCATTGACGGCCAGGGGCCATGGTCGAATGCCTTTCGCGCCGCCGCGACCGCCCGCGCCGCATCGGCCGAAGTGGCTGCGGCATAGCGGCTGACCACGACGCCGTGCCCCGGCGATATCCGCTCGATGGTGCCGCCGCCGGCGCCTTCCCGCCACTCTCCGTCGATCAGCGCGCGGAATTCCCGGACCCGAAGATCGGCGGGTGCGGCCGGCTCAACTGTAACGGTCATCACCACTCTCCCTTGAAATTCGGCTTGCGCTTGTCCCGGAATGCGGCGACGCCCTCGGCGAGATCGCCCGTGCGCGCCGCCAGGATGGAACCCAGCGCCTCGGCCGCCTCGCCCGTATCCTCGCCGCTCGCCGAGGCGATCATCAGCTTGGCGATCTCGAGCGCCGCAGGACCGCGCTCGGCGATGCGCGCGGCGTGTTCGCGGGCCGAGGCGAGCGCGGCGCCGGCCTCGACGACGTGGTCGACGAGCCCGAGCGCCTGCGCCTCCTCCGCCGCGAACACTTCGCCGCCGAGCACCATCCGCCGGACGACCTGCGCGCCGAAGCGCCGGACCAGCCGCTGCGTCCCCGACCAGCCGGGAACCATGCCGAGGCTGGTCTCGGGCATCCCGATCTTCACCTGCCGCTCGGCGATGCGGATGTCGGCGACCGCTGCGAGTTCGACGCCGCCGCCGAACGCGTGTCCGTTCAGCGCGCCGATAACCGGCACGCGCAACGTCGCGAGCCGCGCGAAGACGCGGTGGCCGAAGCGGACCCAGTGATGGCCGAATTCTTCCGCCTTCATCGCTCCCCACGCCTTGACGTCGCCGCCGGCCGAGAACGACTTGCCTTCACCCGTCAGGATGGCGACGCGCACGGAGGCTTGCGCCTCGATGGCGTCGCAGGCGCCGGCGAGTGCCTTCAGCATGTCGATGTCGAGCGCATTCAGCTTGTCGGCACGACGGATCGCCACGACCGCCACCGGCCCCTCGATCGAAAGCGAGATACGGTCGTCAGTCACGGCGCGCCTCCTTCGGCTGGAGCCTGAGCCCGAACGGGGCTTCGGCGAAGAGGCCCGCGTCCATGCGCTTCAGGTCCTTTGCGACGAGCAGCGGAAATTCGGACTGCGCGAGTATGTGGGTCTCCAGATCGATCCCCGGAGCGATCTCCGTGACTTCGACGCCCTCGCCGGTGAGTCGCATGACGCAGCGCTCGGTGACGTAGGTGATGTCCTGGCCCTGCGCGACGGCGCGACGACCCGAAAACGAGACGTGCTCGACCGCCTCGACAAGCTTCCTGAGCTTGCCTTCCTTCTCGATGACGACCTTGCCGCCGGCGACGCCGACCTTCGCCCCCGCATTGAACATGCCGGAAAAGACGATCTTCCTTGCGCGCGACGTTATGTCGACGAATCCGCCGGCGCCCGCCGTTACGTGCGGCCGCGCCGAAAGCCGGGAGACGTTGACCGAGCCGTTCCGGTCGATCTGCAGGAAGGAAAGCAGCGAGGCGTCGAAGCCGCCCGCCTGGAAATAGGTGAACTGGTGCGGCGACGGCATGAAGGCATCCGCGTTCGACGCGCAACCGAACTTGAAGTCGAGCAGCGGCACGCCGCCCACCGCGCCCTGCTCGATGACCCAGGTGACGGCGCCGTGGCAGCCTTCCTCGATCAGGATCCGCGGCACGTTGGCCGAAATCCCGAAGCCGAGATTGACGGCCATGCCCTCGGCGAGTTCCATCGCCACGCGCCGGGCGATCACCTTCTGGATGTTCATTTCCGGGGTCCGGAACGATGATTCCGGCCGGAAGATTTCTCCGGATATTGCCGGATCGTATGCCGTCTGCGTCGTCTGCAGCTGCTCGGGGTCCACCACGACATGGTCGACGAGCACGCCCGGCACCCGCACGTCGTGCGGCTTCAGCGAGCCGTTGGCGACCACGCGCTTGACCTGCGCGATCACGATGCCGCCATTGTTGCGGGCGGCGAGCGCCTGCTCGAGGCCTCCGAGATAGGCACCTTCGTGCTCGTAGGTGAGATTTCCGCGCTCGTCTGAGCTCGTTGCCCGGATGATCGAGACGTGCGGGACGATCGAAGGGAAGAACAGCCATTCCTCGCCGGCAAAGTGCTCCCGACGCACGACCGGTTCGCGCGCGGCGCTCTCGTTCATGGCGCAGCCCTGCTGCCCGGGATCGACGAAAGTGTCGATCCCGACCTTCGTCAGCACGCCCGGCCGCTTTGCCGCCGCCTCGCGATGCATGTCGAAGAGAATGCCCGAGGGAATGTTGTAGGCGGCGACCTCGTCGCTTCCGATCATCTTCCAGATCTCCGGCGGCTCGGAAGACGACGGACCGGAGGGGTAGGAGCCGCAAAGGGTACGCTTCAGGAGCCCGGGCTTGGCAAGGTGATCGATCCCCTTGATCCCGTACATGTCGCCGGCGGCGATGGGATGCAGTGTCGTGAGGCCACGCGGATGCCCTTCGGCATCGAATCGCCGGCCGATCGCGGCGAGCACCGCGTCGGGGCAGCCGAGACCGCTCGACGAGGAGACCGAAACCGTCATGCCGTCCTCGATCATGCGTGCGGCATCCGCCGCGCTGACGACCTTGCTCACGGCTTGCCTCCAAGCTTCGGCTCGACCGGCATTCTCCGGCCGCTCCTCGCGGATTCCAGCGCAGCTTCGGCGGCCGCCAGCGACCAGACGCCGTCCTCGCCCGTTGCCGCGACCTGCCCCTCGCCGCGCACGGCAGCATGGAAGGCCGCCAGTCCTCGGGAGTAGAGATCGTCGCGGTCGAAGGAGAGTTCCTCCTCCCCCTTGGCCGTGCGCAGGGTGACCGATCCGATCGGCTTCTGGGTCATGACGTCGCGCGCGACGAGCGAGCCCTCCGTGCCATGCACCTCGAAACCGGTGCCCGCATGCCTGATCGTGAACGCGTCATGGGTCTGGGCCAGCACGCCCGACCGGAAGCGGAAGACCGTCATTGCCCCGTCTTCGAGGCCCGACGACGCCATGCCGGCGGACTGGGTCAGCGCCGTCGCCTCGACCGGATCGTCGTCGAGGACGAAGCGGAGCGTGTCCGCGTCGTGGACCGTGATGTCGAGAACGACGCCGCCTCCGGCCTCCGGCGCCTTCAGGCGCCAGCCCTGAAGATGTTCCGGCAGATAGACCGCATGAAAGACGCGTGCGGCAAGCGGATTGCCGATCCGCCCGTCCCTGATCGCCTGCCGCATCGCCCGGTGCGAGCCCGCGTTGCGCAGATGATGGTTGGTCGCGAGGACGACGCCCGCATCCCGGCAGGCGGCGACGATGCGCCGCGCATCGGCGGAATTGAGCGCGAGCGGCTTCTCGCAGAGGACGTGCTTGCCGGCCGCCGCCGCCGCCAGCGCCTGCTCGAGGTGCAGCTCGTTCGTCGTCGAGATGTAGACGGCGTCGATATCGGCCGACAACAGGCCGTCGAGAGAGGTGAACGACTTCGCGATGCCGTTGCGCGCGGCGTAGTCGCGTCCGCGTCCGGCATCGGAGCTCATGACGGCCGCGACCTCGCCGCCACCCCCGGCCCGGATCGCGCCGATCACGTATTCGCGCGCGATCGTGCTCGCGCCGATCAATCCCCAACGAACCGTCATTTTGCAAACTCCCTTTTTGCCGGCCAGGTCCGCGCACTGCTTTCGCGCACGATCAAGTTGATCGCGCCGATATGGTCTTCGCCGGATGTCGTGCCCGCCTGGATCATCCTCAGCACGGCATGGGCCGCGCGCTCGCCCAGCCCTGCAGGATCGACCGAAACGCTGGTGAGCGCCGGCACGTAGTGCTCGGCCTCCGCCACATCGTCGAAACCCGCGACGGCGAAGTCGCGCCCCGGCTCCCGGCCACGCTGGCGCAGGCCGAGCATCGCGCCGAAAGCGACCGCATCGTTGAAGCACATCGCCGCCGTCGGCGGTTCGGCGAGGCCGAGCGCCCGGTCGATGGCGGCCAGCCCGCCCCGTCGATTGGTCTCGCCGGGCAAGATCAGCGCCTCGTCCGAGGCGATGCCGTGCGACTCCAGCGCGTCGCGATAGCCGGAGACGCGCTCGCTGGCGACCACAAGATCCGGGAAGCCGCCGAAGAAGGCGATGCGCCTGTGTCCCCGCTCGATCAGGTGGGTCGTGGCGGCCGCCGCGCCCCGCCGGTTGTCCGGCGCGATGGCCGGCACGCGAGAACCGGGAATCCGGCGCATCGCCGTGACGACCGGGATGCCCGCGGCCCGCGGCCGGTCGAAGGCCTCGGGAGACGTGCCGCGCGCGGGCGAGACGATGAGGCCGGCGACCCCCTGCTCCATCATCGACTTGACCACCTCTTCCTGCCGGATCGCGTTCTCGGCCGTGTGCGCGATGAACGGCACGATGCCGGCGCCCTGGAAGGCGCGCTCGATCCCGACGGCAAGCTCGACGAAGAACGGGTTCATCAGGTCGTTGATGATCATCCCGACGACGTTCGAACGGGCGCGCCGCAGGTTCGCCGCGCCGCGATTGTAGACGTAGCCGACGTCCTCCATGGCGGAGCGGACGCGCTCCGAGGTTTCCGGACGGACGAGGCCGCTGCCCTGGAGGACCAGGGAAACGGTCGACTTCGACACGCCCGCCTTGCGGGCGATATCGAGTATCGTTGCCTTGGTCGACCTGGCCACCGGTTCCCTCCATTAATTTTGGAACGTTCTAATTTCACACTCCCTCGTTGTCAATGGTGACCTGCGCCGAGCGTGATGCCAATTCGAGAGAATCTTCGCTCATACTCGCATTAAATAGCTATTTAATAAGCATTATATCCGGACCCTTCCGGGTTGGCCCTGTCACTGGAAGCGAGCGCTCTTGATCTTTTTTGGAACGTTCCATAATATTTGTGCGCTCCTGGAGGATTTCTCATGCACCTGTCCCTTCCTAGTCCGGATGGTTCCGTGTCGCCCTACACCCTGGTCGGAACACCGGTCGCGACCGACGACAGGCCGGTCTTCAACCGGGTTGCCTATGCTGCCGCCCACGTGGTCGCCGACCCGTTGGCGATGGCCGATCCCTGGCGAAGGCCGGCCGTCGACTGGGACGGCACGATGGCCTACCGCCGCCACCTGTGGAGCCTCGGCTTCCGCGTTGCCGAAGCGATGGACACTTCCCAGCGCGGCATGGGATTCGACTGGCAGAGCGCGAAGGAACTCATCCGCCGCTCGGTGTCGGAAGCTCGCACGACGCCGGGTGCCGATCTGGCGTCCGGCGTCGGCACGGACCAGCTCGACCCCGCCGACGCAGGCACGCTGGACGACGTGATTGCCGCCTACGAGGAACAGTTCGAATTCGTCGAAGGCGTCGGCGGGCGCGTCATCATGATGGCCAGCCGCGCTCTCGCGAAGGTCGCGCGGGGGCCGGACGACTATGTCCGCGTCTACGACGGCCTCCTGTCCCAGGCGAGAGAGCCGGTGATCCTCCACTGGCTCGGCGAAATGTTCGATCCGGCCCTTGCCGGCTACTGGGGGACACGAGACTTCGAACCGGCGCTCGACACCGTCGTCGACCTGATCGAGCGCCATCGCGGCAAGATCGAGGGCATCAAGATCTCGCTGCTCGATGCCGGCAAGGAAATCGCGCTGCGCGGCCGTCTGCCCGAAGGCGTGATGATGTTTACCGGCGACGACTTCAACTACGCCGACCTGATCGCGGGCGACGGCAGCCGCCATTCCCATGCCCTGCTCGGCATCTTCGATGCGATCGCCCCGGCTGCGAGCCGCGCGCTGGCTCTGCTGGCGGAAGGCGATCTCGACGGCTACAACGCCGTTCTGGCGCCGACGGTGGCCCTGTCGCGCAGGATCTTCGAGGCGCCGACGGAGTACTACAAGGCCGGCGTCGTCTTCATCGCCTGGCTGAACGGGCACCAGGACCATTTCGTGATGGTCGGTGGCATGCAGTCCGCCCGCGGCATACTCCACTATGCCGACGTCTTCCGACTTGCCGATCGAAGCGGCGTGCTCCGCGACCCCGCGCTTGCCGTCGGCCGAATGAAGTCGCTCTGCGAACTGCACGGGATCCACGACTAGTCACGGCGGGCGACGGGCGCCGCCGATCGGCCATCCGGCCCGGGTGAACCATGGTCTGGCGCCGGCCCCCCGTTCGCGATAAGCCGTACCCTGGCGGTCCGTGGTTCATGCGGGAGAAATCGTGGGTTCGAACAAAGACGCGGTGATTTCAAAATGGCTCGAGGGCGTTCTCCACGAAGGCCAGCCAGGGGATCGGCTGCCGACGGTCCGGGCACTGATGCGGCGTTTCGAGACGGCCCAGCGTACGATCGAACGGGTGCTGCATGCGGAAGTCGAAGCCGGGCGCCTGACGATGCGCCGCGGCGCCGGCATCACGATCGCGGAACCTCCCGCGGACTGCGAGGAATGGGAAGCCGACCTTCTGGTGCTCTATCGCCTGTCGGACAGCCGGCTGGCCCGAAACCTCCTGCTCGAGCTCGAACATCGCCTCAAGAGCAAACGCATCACGATGCGGCAGATCGGCTATTCCAGCGACACGCAGGCACAGTCGGTTCTCGACCGGATGGGACGTTTTCGCGCCTGCCTCGTCCAGCTGCATTTCGAAATGCTGCCGATCTCGTTCCTCGCCGCCCTCCACGAGCACGCCGCGGGCGTTGTCGTCGACGGCGTTTCGGCGACGGGCATAGGGGTCGACGCAATCGGCACGAACTGGCGCGAGGCGCTGATGCAGGCCTTCCATCACCTGCGCCGCTCCGGACACGACCGCATCGCGTTCTTCACCTCGAACCACTCCGCCCGGCAGATCGCCATGGCCCGCCGCGAATATGCGCAGCTCTGCGCGGCGAACGACCTTCCCGCGTGGCTCCTCGAGACCCCTCAACTGCCCGGCCGCTATCGCAGCGAAGACATCCGCGACGCCATTGCGAGCCATCGGGATCCGGACGGGCGACCCGCGTTCAGCGCGCTCATCGTCTGGGGCCTCGTCGAAGGCTATCTGCTCGAGCGCGCCCTTGAGGACCTGGGCATCATGCCGGGACGCGACCTGTCGATCATCCTTCTCGGAAGCGTCGACTTCCGGTCGGAGCATATCCAGCGCTTCGACGTGATCGGCAACAGCAACGGCGAAAAGCTGGATGTCTTCGAGCGCGTCGTACTGGAGCGGATCCGCTCGCCGGACAAGGCGCCCGACATCCACTACCTGCCGATCCGCTACGCCGCCCACGGGAGCGTCGAAAAACTGAACGGCTGAGTATAACTTGGCTTCCGCGAAAAGTTATACTCACATACCGTCCCCTCATGCCGCACAAGAGGGGATCCGCATGACGACGCCTGCAACGCGACGGGAAAAGATCGGGGTCGCGATCATCGGGGCGGGAGAGCGCGGGATCTACTATGTCGGCTCGCGCATGGCCGAACTGGCGGATGAGACCGGCTTTCGCATCGTCGGCGTCTACGATCGCCTCGGTGAACGTGCCCGCCTGGCCGCCGAACACCTGAACGACCTCTACGCCCGGCACGGCATCGACCATGCCGTGCGGGTGTACGACAGCATGGAACAGGCCGCCACCGACGCATCCGTCGGCCTCGTGCTGGTCACCACCCACACGAACGCCCACAGGGAACCGGCCGTCATGGCGATTGGGGCAGGCAAGCGCGTCTACCTGGACAAGCCGATCTCGGTGGACCTCGAAGACGCGCTTGCCATCGCCAGCGCCGAGGCCCGGGCCGGGCAGCCGGTGATGATGGGCTTCACCCGCCGCTACGAAAAGCCCTGGATCGATGCCGTCGCCATGGCGGGGGACGGCACCATCGGCACGAAGCAGATGATCCTGCTGCGCTCGGTCATCCCCTATACCCGCTACCTGCAGCTCTGGCACCGCACGAATGCCGCCTCTGGCGGGGCGATCAACGACAAGGGTTCGCACCACTTCGACGTGCTGAACTGGATCGCCGGTTCGCAGCCGCTTTCGGTGTCCGCGGTCGGAGGCCGGTCCGGCATCTTCGCTCCCGACCCGACTGCGCCTGCCCGCTGTTCGGAATGCGACCGCGACTGCCCCTACCGCCGCCACGAGACGCTGATCGACAAGGCCGAGGGGATCGGCCGGGTGCCGAACCAGAGCTGGCTTGCGCAGCCGCTTCCGCAGGACCGCAACGACAATTGCGTCTTCCTGCCGGGCTCGGACATCGACGATCACGCGATCGCTACCGTCCGCTACCGGAACGGCATCGTCGCCTGCCTGTTCTTCACGATCTTCGGACCCTATGCCGAGGATCAGGAGACGCTCGAAATCGTCGGATCGTCCGGCCGGCTGCGGATGGAGCGGCACTCCGGCGCCATCGATCTCGTCGCCGATCACGGCCGCAGGCACGAGATCGTCGCGGCGGACGGCAGCGAGCGCAAGAGCAGCCATTTCGGCGCCGATCTCGAGCTCATCCGAAAGCTGCGAAGGTTCTGCGACGGCGAACGCCCGCCGGTCGGCGTACCCGAAGGGCTGGCATCGCTTCGCCTCGTCGCGGCCACCAGGAAAAGCCTCGATGCAGGCGGCCGGTCGGTGATCCCCGAAACACAGGAATTCGCATGATCCGCGAGCCTCTCCCCCCGCGTCTGATGCCGCTCGCCCGGGAGTTGGGACTGATGCCGCTCTATGGCGACATCCACAATCACTGCGATCTCTCCTACGGCCACGGCCGGTTCGAAGATGCGCTTGCCCGAGCCGCCCTGCAGCTCGACTTCGTCTCGATCACCGGTCACGCGGCCTGGCCGGACATGCCGGTCGACGATCCCGCCGTCGCCCACATCGTCGACTTCCACGTCAAGGGCTTCGCCAGGCTCCGCGATGGCTGGATGGCCCATTTCGACCGGCTCGCGGCGGCGAGCACCGGCGGCTTCACCGTGTTTCCCGGCTACGAGATCCACTCCGGCGAGCATGGCGACTACACGATCGTCTACCGCGACCTGACGCCCGAGCCGCTCCACCTCGCCGGCAGCCCGGCCGAACTGCGTACGGCGCTGGAGGCCGCGATGCCCGCCCGCGCGCTCGCCTTCCCGCATCACATCGGCTACCGGCAGGGCGCACGCGGCATCAACTGGGGCACGTTCGACCCGGCGCTCTCCCCCTTCGTCGAGATGCTTTCGATGCACGGCTGCGCGGAGACGTCCGAGACCGAGCGGACCTATCTCCACTCGATGGGACCGGTGGACGGCCATTCGACGATGGACTGGGGACTTCGACAGGGACACGTTTTCGGCATCGTCGGAAACACCGATCACCACAGCGCCTTTCCCGGTTCCTACGGCCACGGCCGCATGGCGGTCTACGCCGCGGCTCGCGAGCGCGATGCCATCTGGAACGGGATGACGGCGCGGCGCACGAACGCGCTGACCGGCGACAACATCCACCTCCTGGCGGCCGTCGGCGACACCGTCCAGGGCGGGATCGTCCGTCCCGGGGCCGATGCCGGGCTGCGGATCGAGGCGGTCGGCGGCGGCTTCATCGATGCGATAGACGTGATCCGCAACGGGCGGCTTCACGCCCGGGTCTCGCCGCGCCTGTCGCCCGCGCCGATCGGCCCGGACGATGAAACGCTCCTGTTCCTCGAAATGGGCTGGGGCGCGCGCGGCTCCTCTCACCGCTGGGAAGGACGCATCGCCGTCGACGGCGGAGAGATCCTCGGCGTTGAACCCCGCTTCCGCGGTGCGGAGGTCGTGTCGCCGCTGGAAGGCGACGATGCCGGCCATGAGCTGCCCCGGCTCGTCCAAGACGGCGACGCGATCGAATTTTCCGTCACCGCCGAGGCGAACCCGAACAATTCCACCACGGCCACTCAAGGGTTGATGCTTCGGCTGCGCCTCGACGCAGGCGCGGCGATCACTGCCGAACTTTGCGGCCGCCGGCTCCGGATTCCCGCCGCAAGGCTCGCCGAAGGAGCGCTTTCGGGCAATCTCGGGCCGATCGACAGCCCCGCATTCCGTTTTCATCCACTGCCGTCGGCCAGTGACTGGCAATGGGCGGGAGAGGTCGCCCTGGGGCGGCTCGAACCGGGAGAGAACCTTTATGTCCGCCTGCGCCAGGCCGGCGGACAGATGGCATGGGCATCGCCCATAAATTGCCGCGCGGGCTGAAACCGGCGCGGCCAACCGAGAGGGAGAGTAGAAAATGGCATTGAAGAACTGGCTGATGGCGGGCCTTGCCGCCTTGCTGCTGACCGCCGAGCCCGCCGCGGCCGTCGAGCTTGCGATCGTCCACGGCGCGGTCGGCAAGGACAACGAGGTCCTGCGCAAGGAACTCGACCGCTTCGAGGCCAAGACCGGCGACAAGGTCAAGATCGTGTCCATGCCACCCTCGACCACCGATCAGTTCGCCCAGTACAAGCTGTGGCTCTCGGCGCATTCGACCGACATCGACGTCTACCGGCTGGACGTGATCTGGGCACCGCAGCTGGCCGAGCACTTCATCGACCTCAACGCGGCGACCAAGGACATCCAGCCGAAGTTCATCCCCTCGACGCTGAAGGGCCAGACTGTCGACGGCAAGCTGGTCGCGCTGCCCATGTTCATCGGAGCGCCTGCGCTCTACTACCGCAAGGACCTGCTTGAAAAGTACCACCAGCAGGTTCCCAAGACCTGGGCCGAATTGAAGAAGACCGCCGAAATCGTCCAGAACGGCGAGCGCAAGGCCGGTCACAAGGACATGCAGGGCTTCGTTTTCCAGGGAGCGGCCTATGAGGGCCTGACCTGCAACGCGATGGAATGGGTCGAGAGCTACGGCGGCGGCAACTTCGTCGAGCCGGACGGCAGCGTCAAGATCAACAACCCCAAGGCAGCGGCCGCGCTCAAGATGGCCGCTTCCTGGATCGGCACGATCAGCCCGAAGAGCGTGTTGAACTACAAGGAGGAGGACGCGCGGGGCACGTTCCAGTCCGGCAACGCCGTCTTCATGCGCAATTGGAACTACGCCTATGCGCTTGTCGAAGGCAAGGACAGCCCGGTTCGTGGCAAGGTCGGGGTCTCGCGCCTGCCCTCGGGCGGCAAGGACCTGAAACCGGCGGCAACGCTCGGCGGCTGGGAACTGGCGGTGTCGAAATACTCCAGGCATCGCAAGGAAGCGATCGAGCTGGTCAAGTTCCTCGACAACTACGAGAGCCAGAAGGAACGCGCCATCGTCACTTCGCGCCCGCCGACGCTGACCGCCCTCTATTCCGACCCGGACGTGAAGAAGGAACAGCCGTTCATCCCGCTCTGGAAGCCGGTGCTCGACGGCACCATCGCCCGGCCTTCGGCAGCGGCAAAGCGCAAGTACAACGAGGCCTCGTCGCTGTTCTGGACTGCCGTGCACGATACGCTCGCCGGCAACGGCAGCGCCGAGGACAATCTGGCCAAGCTGCAGGCACGGCTCCTGCGCCTCAAGGGCTCTGCCTGGTGATCGGCTGAGCCTGATCGCCTGACCCGAGCGCCCGACACCTGCGGCGCGCTGCCCGGCGAGGCCGCGCGCCGCTTGCCCCCCGAGGAGGACCGATGCGCCACGAACGCGTGACATCTTCTGCACCGCCGTCGAAGTTTTCGCGCCAGCGGACGACGTCGGCCTGGGCCTTCCTCGCGCCGATGCTGATCGTGCTCGCTGCGGTGGCCGCATGGCCCCTGGCGCGCACCATCTGGTTCGGCTTCACCGACGCCTCGCTCGACCACATGGGCGATGCCCATTGGGTCGGTTTCCAGAACTACCTGTCGTACCTCTCCTACGGCAACGGCAAGGGAGAGTGGGACGGGATTCTCGTCGACGTCCACTGGTGGCGCTCGGTTTGGAACACGATCCGCTTCGCCTTCATCTCGGTCTCGCTCGAAACGATCTTCGGCACCGTCATCGCGCTGGTGCTCAATCGCCGGTTCCGCGGACGCAGCCTCGTCCGTGCGGCCGTCCTCGTACCGTGGGCGATCCCGACCATCGTGTCGGCCAAGATGTGGGCATGGATGATGCACGACCAGTTCGGCATCCTGAACGACATCCTCATGAAGCTGCACGTGATCGGCGCCCCCGTGGCGTGGACCGCGAGCCCCGACACGGCGATGATCGCCGTCATCATCGTCGACGTCTGGAAGACGACGCCGTTCATGGCGCTCCTTATCCTCGCCGGGCTCCAGATGGTGCCCGGGGACATCTACGAGGCCGCGTATATCGACGGCGTCCCGCCACTCAAGGTCTTCCGCAGGATCACCCTCCCCCTCATCATGCCCGCAGTCCTGGTCGCGGTCGTCTTCCGTGCGCTCGACGCGCTGCGGATCTTCGACATCGTCTACGTCCTGACACCGAATACGGGGGCGACGCGGACGATGTCCGTCTTCGCGCGCGAGAACCTGTTCGATTTCGACAAGTTCGCCTACGGCTCGGCCGCCTCCACGCTTCTGTTCCTGGTGATCGCGCTGATCACCATCAGCTTCATCTACTTCACGCGGATGGATCTCGAGGGGAGGCACGGCCAATGACCGCCCTCCTCAAGCGCGCGGGCTTCCATCTGCTCGTCATCCTCATCGTGGTCCAGGCGCTCTTCCCGTTCTACTACGCCATCATCACATCCTTCGAGACAGGCCAGCAGCTCTTCGAGGTCCACTACTGGCCCCCGGCGCTCAATCCGGCGAACTACGTCTCGATGCTCACCGGCGGAAACTTCGGGCACCAGATACTCAATTCGATCTTCGTCGCGGCGGTGGTCGTCGTCCTGTCGCTGCTGCTCGCCGTCACCGCTGCGTTCGCGCTGAGCCGGATCCACTTCCGCGGCCGCGGGCTGCTGCTCCTCACCATCCTGTCGGTCTCGATGTTCCCGCAGATCGCGGTGCTGGCCGGCCTGTTCGAGGTGATCCGCTGGCTCGGTCTCTTCAATTCCCTCTGGTCGCTCGTCTTTTCCTACATGATCTTCACCCTGCCCTTCACTGTCTGGGTGCTGACGACCTTCATGCGAAAGCTGCCGCTGGAGATCGAGGAAGCGGCAATCATGGATGGCGCCACACCGCTCATCATCATCTTCCGGGTCTTCCTGCCGCTCATGTGGCCGGCCATGGTCACCACCGGCCTTCTCGCCTTCATCCACGCCTGGAACGAGTTCCTCTTCGCCCTGACGTTCCTGTCGACCGACAGCCAGCGCACGGTGCCGGTCGCGATCGCCCTGATCTCGGGCGCCAGCGAGTTCGAAACCCCCTGGGGCAACATCATGGCCGCCTCGGTCATCGTCACCCTGCCGCTGGTCGTTCTCGTCCTCGTCTTCCAGCGCAAGATCGTTTCCGGCCTCACCGCCGGGGCGGTGAAAGGATAGCCATGGGCGAACCAGCCAGCGGGAAAGCGGCCTGAGATGCGCCGGATCTGCATCATCGGAAACGCCAACCTCGACCTCGTCATGGGGCCGCTTGCCGAGTGGCCGGAGGCCGGGACCGAGGCGTTCCTGCCGCGGGCCGATCTGCGCATCGGCGGCTCGGCGGCCAACACGGCGCTGGTACTGCAGCGGCTGGATGCTGACGTCGGGCTGATATCGGGCACCGGTGCCGGCGAGGACGGCGCTGCGATCCGCACGACCTTTACCGGGCCGCTCGACCGGCTGAAGGATTTCGATGCGCCGACCGGCGTGTCGGTCGGCGTGCTCCACCCGGGGGCCGAACGCACCTTCCTGTCATTCGCCGGGCATCTCGACCGGATCGATCTCGACATCCTGGAAAGCGGGCTGGAGGACTGGCCACTCGACGGCGCGCTGGCGCTGGTGTCGGGAGGCTTCGCGCTGCCTGCGCTGATGAAGGACCATGCAAGGCTTCTCGACCGCCTGCGCGACGGCGGCGCGGAGGTTGCGATCGATCCGGGCTGGCCGGGCGGCGGCTGGACCGGCGAGGCCCTGCGCTTCGCCCGCGAGTGGATGGCGCGCGCCGACCATGTACTCCTGAACGACAAGGAAGCGACCGGGCTGGCAGGAACCGGAGACCTGGAGCTCGCGATAGAACGGCTCGTGCCGACCCTCGCACGGGGCGCCCGCCTGATCGTCAAGCGCGGACGCAAGGGGGCGCTGGCCGTCTGGGCCGGAGGGCGCGCCGAAGCCGATGCCGAACCGCTCGAGGTCTTCGACACGGTAGGCGCGGGCGATGCGTTCAATGCCGGCTATCTTTCCGCCCTGGCGGAAGGCGCCACGATCGCCGCGGCGCTGTCGCGCGGCACGGAGGTTGCCGGACGGGTAATCTCGGAATTTCCACGAAGCCGGCGTCCGCTGGCACGAGAAACCGGCTGAAGCGAAGGGAGCATCTGCCGTGCCGAAGAACATCCTGCTGCTGATCGCCGACGATCTCGGCCGCATGGCCGGCTGCTACGGCGAGGCGGCCATCCGCACCCCGCACATCGATGCGCTTGCCGCTTCCGGGACGCGCTTCGACATGGCGTTCACGTCGACCGCCTCATGTTCCGCCAGCCGCTCGGTGATCTATACCGGCCTCCATACGCACGAAACGGGCCAGTACGGCCTGCAGCACGACCACCACCATTTCCTCACCTTCGGACATGTCGAGACGGCACCTGCCCTGTTCAACCGTGCGGGATGGCGCACGGGCATCATCGGCAAGGTCCATGTCGGACCGGACGACGTGTATCCGTGGCGGCACCGGGAAGAAAGCGCCAGCCGCGACGTCGACTGGGTTTCCGCCCGCGTCCGGGCGTTCCTCGCCGAAGATGCAGGGGATCCCTTCTTCCTCACGGTGGGTTTCGTCGACCCGCACCGGGACATGACGCGGTCGGGCTTCGGCGATCCCGGCGGGCCGGATCCGGTCTTTGCACCCGGAGACGTCAGCGTCCCGTCTTTCCTTCCCGACATACCCGAGGTGCGGCAGGAACTGGCGAAGTACTACCATTCGGTTGCCCGCATGGACCGTGGCGTCGGCATGATCCTCGGAGCGCTGGACGAGGCCGGACATGCCGGCGATACGCTGGTTTGCTTTCTTTCCGACAATGGCGCGCCCTTCCTGAACTCGAAGACCACGCTGTTCGACGCCGGCGTCCATCTTCCCTTGCTGATGCGGTGTCCCGGCGCCGCGGCCGGCTGCGTCAATCCCAATCTCGTCTCGTTTGCCGATCTGCTGCCCACCTTCCTCGACTGGGCGGGAATCTCGGGCGAAAAGGGCAGGCGTGCCGGCCGCTCGCTGCTGCCGATACTGGAGGAGGAGGACCTGCTGCCCGGATGGCAGCGCGTCTTCGGCTCTCACACCTTCCACGAAATCACCAACTACTGGCCGACGCGCTTCCTGCGCACGCCGCGCTACAAGTACCACCGCAACGTCGCGTGGCAATTGCCCTTCCCGTTCTCGGGCGACCTCTACGGATCGATTTCATGGGAAGGCATGCGCCGCGCCGATCCCGTCATGATCGGCGCCCGCTCGCTGGAAGACTACGTTCATCGTCCGGCAGAGGAGCTCTACGACCTCCGTTCCGACCCGGACGAGACGAGGAACCTGGCAGGTGACGCGGATCACGCCGTGCTTCTGGCGAAGCTGCGCTCCGAACTCGAGGACTGGCAACGCGCAACCGACGACCCCTGGCTCTTTCGCGACGGCATTTCGGTGCGGGCGGTTCGTCATCACCTCGAACAGGGCCTCGAGCTTCCTGACCGGTTCGATTTCGACTGGCATGGCCGGCCCCGAGGCTGAGAGACGGTCCGCGCAGACCTGCGACATTCTAGGCAGAGTGCATCTTCGCGCGAATGTCCTCCTCCAGCAGTGCCCGCAGGTCGGCCGTGACCTCCGGCGTCTTTCCGAACCAGTGCCGGAAACCTTCAACCGCCTGATGCAGAAGCATGCCCAGCCCGTCGACCGTACGATGGCCGCGCTCGCGCGCCGCCTTCAGGAGATCCGTCTCCAGCGGAACGTAGACCACGTCGTAGACGATCGCATCCGGCTTGAGCCGTCCGAGGTCGATCTCCAGCGGCGGCTGGCCGACCATTCCGAGGCTCGTGGCATTGACCAGCAGGTCGGCATCAGACAGGAGGCCGCCGACATCGCCGAGCGGACAAGCCGTGACTCCCCGGCCGAAATGCGACACGAGCGCCTGCGCCTTGCCGAGGGAGCGGTTGCAGAGCGCGACGTCCAGCCCCCTGCCCCGAAGGCCGTAGGCGGCCGCGCGCGTCGCGCCGCCGGCCCCGATGACGACCGCCCGCCGCGCATCGTGGTCCCAGCCTGGCACGCACTCGTCGAGATTTCCCAGGAAGCCGATGGAATCGGTGTTCCCGCCTGCCAGGACGCCGTCTTCTCGCCAAATCGTGTTGACCGCCCCCATCGCCTTCGCCGCTTCGTCGACATGATGGAGGTGGGGGATGACGGCTGTCTTGTGCGGCACCGTCACGTTGCCGCCGGTCCATCCGGCTTCGTCGAAGTGGTCGAAGAACGCGGGAAGTTCCGCAGGCGGAACGTCGAGCCGCTCGTAGCTGCCGTCGATTCCATACCGGTCGAGCCAGTAGCCATGAAGCATGGGAGAGCGGGAATGGGCGATGGGGTGGCCTATGACGAACGCCCGTTTCGTGGTCATTTCCGTCCTCCCTCTTCGGTCAGCAGGCAGCCCGCGAGGTCGAGGCGTCCCTGGCAGCCGGCATGCACCGGATATGCTGCCGACAAGCGACATAGCCCGCCGCCGTGCCCCCTCGCAATATGCCGCGCGGCATTTTCCGGGCACACGAAGGCTTGCCGGCCGCCAGCACCGCGCTCGACCACGCATTCGCGTCCGCCCGGCGCGACCGGCTTCCGCATCGCGCCCGTCTCCTGCCCCGGGAGGGATGCTAGCGCAGCTTCGCCAGCGCTTGGGCCGCGCGCCGCTCGACCGACCGGCGGTCGACATGGCGACCGTCGACCACGCGCTGCCTGCCGGCCACCCAGACCGAGCGGACCTCTGCGCCTCGGGCAAAGATCCACGAATCGACGAGAACTCCCGCGATCCCCCGACTGCGCCAGCCAGCCGGCCCCCTGCAGCGTCACGATGTCGGCCGGGCCGCCCGGTTGCAGCCGGCCGGAGGGCGCACCCAGCGCCTGGCTGCCACCGGCGAGCGCCGCCTCGCAAAGCCGCATACCGGTCGAGCCGCCCGAACTTGCGAGCGCGTTACGGGTGCGATGGACGAGTCGCTGCGAATATTCGAGTTGCTGCAGTTCTCCGGTCAGGCTGACCAGCACGTTGGAATCCGACCCGACCCCGAACCGTCCTTCCTGATCCAGAAACGACACCGCCGGAAACGTTCCGTCGCCAAGGTTGGCCTCGGTCAGCGGACAAAGGCCTGCAACCGCGCCGCTCTCCGCCATCGCACTCGTTTCGCCGTCATCCATGTGCGTGGCGTGGATCAGGCACCAGCGCGAGCCAACGTCTGCATGGTCGAGGAGCCAGCGAACCGGCCGTGCTCCCGACCAGGCAAGACAGTCCTCGACCTCCTTCACCTGCTCGGCGACATGGATGTGGATCGGCCCCGACGGCATCAACCCCTGAAGGCCGGCCAGCTCATCCGGCGTGACGGCGCGAAGGCTGTGCGGAGCGATGCCGACGCGAGACCCGGGCAGGCCGGAGACCAGCCCCAGGCAACCTTCGACCAGACGGGCAAAGCCATCGAGGTCGTTGACGAAACGCCTTTGCTCGGTCGACGGCGCTGCGCCGCCGAACGTCGAATGCGCGTAGAAGACCGGCAGCAGCGTCAGGCCGATGCCGCTCGCCTCGGCCGCGGCCGCGATCCTGGCTGCCATCTCCGCGATGTCGGAGTAGGGCCGGCCGTCGACGTCGTGGTGGAGATAGTGGAACTCGCCCACGCGCGTAAAGCCCGCCTCCAGCATTTCGACATAAAGCAGGGCTGCGACTGCTTCGACCTGATCCGGCGTGATCGCCAGGGCGAAGCGGTACATGGTCTCGCGCCAGCTCCAGAAGCTGTCGGCACCCGGCCCGCGGATTTCCGCCAGTCCAGCCATACCGCGCTGGAATGCGTGACTGTGCAGGTTGGGCATGCCCGGCAGTGCGACGTCGTGGCGCTCGTCGCCGGGTCGGGGCGAAGTGCCCGCCTCGACGGTGTCGATCGAAGCGCCGTCGAACGTGATCCTGACGCCGGACTGCCAGCCCACGGCCGTCAGGGCCTGTGCGGCATGGATAGCGACCATTCCTCTCGCTCCTTCCAAACCCGCGGGCGGCACGAGGTCTATCTCCATCGCCCCGTCTCCCCGCTTCTTCCATTGCCGGACCTACCCCTGTGTCGGCGTGAACCGGGCCACCAGCGCGTGGCTGTCGCCGGGATAGGTGATCGCCACGTGAGTGATCGCCCGCCTCGCATCCCACGTCCGGCGTTCGACGACGAGGCAGGGTGCGCCCTCGGCGATGTCCAGTGCGCCGGCGGTCTGGCTGTCGGCGCCGGTCGCGCGAATGATATGTTCGGCCGCCGTCCACGGGACCTGCCGGACGAGCCACGATCCTGGAGGGATCTCCGAGAAATCGGCGTGTTCGGCATCCGGGACGGCAGCCAGGCTGATGATCCGCTTCTCCAGGCAGAAGGGATGCTTGCCGGCGAAGTGGCGGCAGGTGATATCGAGCAGCGGCACCGGATCGCTCACCCCGAGATCGGCGCGGTCGCCCGGTCCGCTCTGGCGTTTGCGCCGGCGAACGACCTCGAACCGGTAGGGAAGGCCGAGTTGCTCGACCTCGGCGTTGATCTCCTGGATCTCGAGGACGGCCGACTGGGCGTGCGGACGGACCACGACGCTGCCGGCCTTGCGCCGCCGGGCGATCAGGCCGGCCTTCGCCAGCTGCGTCAGCGCCTTGTTCACGGTCATCCGGGAGCAGCCGTACCGGGCGGTGAGTTCGTGTTCGAAGGGAATGCGGTAGCCGGGCGGCCATTCGCCTGACAGGATCCTGCCCTCGATTTCGGAGAGGATCTGCTGGTGAAGCGAAGTGCGCCCCGTCGACTTCCGCCGTGCCTCGCTCATCGGACCGACGCCTCTCGACCGGCACCGCAGCGCACCCTGCGGCCGAGGCGGTTCGCTTCCGGCAGGAGACATGCGACTTCCTGTGTTGCGGTCGCCACGGTCACACCAGCGTCGCCGCGCCGCGGTCGAGATAGGTATCGAGGAACTGGTCGAGCCGCGGATGGCGCGGCTTGCTGAAGACCTCGTTCGGCGTGCCCTCGAGCAGGATGCGACCGTGATCGAGAAAGGCGATCTTGTTGCCGACCGAGGCGGCGAAGCCGATCTCGTGCGAGACCACGACCATCGTGCGCCCCTCCTCCGCAAGTGCGCGCATGACGTTGAGCACCTCGCCGGTCAGCTCCGGGTCGAGCGACGAGGTGGGCTCGTCGAACAGCATGATCTTCGGGTCGAGGGCGAGCGCGCGGGCAATCGCCACGCGTTGCTGCTGGCCGCCGGAAAGCTGCGACGGGTAATGCCCCACGCGATGTTCCAGGCCCACCTTCGCCAGTTGCTCGACACCGCGCCTTTCGGCGTCCCTGCGGCTCATGCGGCGAACCGTCGTCAGCGCCTCGGTCACGTTGCCGAGCGCGGTCATGTGGGGCCAAAGGTTGAACTGCTGGAAGACGATGCCGATCTGCGAGCGCACCTTGCGGTTCTGGCTGGCCGGAAGACGCACCCGCCGGCCGTTTGCGTCGACCGAGAAACCGAGCGGCTCGCCATTGATCACGATGCTTCCGGTTGTCGCCTCCTCGAGAAAGGCGATGCAGCGCAGGAGCGTGCTCTTGCCGGAGCCGGAGGGGCCGATCAGACAGGTGACTGCGCCTTCCGGAACCTCGAAGTCGATGTCCGTCAGGACCTCGTGCTCGCCGAAGTGCTTGCCCAGGCCCGAAACGGAAATGGCGGCTTTGGTCATGACATCAGAACCTGTACTTTGAGAGACGGAGCTCCGCTGCCCGGCCGAGGGCTCCCGTCAGCTCGACGAGCCCCCAGTAGACGAGCGCCAGCATGAACAGCGCTTCGACGAAGGCATAGTTCTGCGAGCCGATGGCGCTGACGACGAGCGTCAGTTCGGGTACGGTGATGATCGACAGCACCGCCGTCTCCTTCAGCAGCACGATCGCCATGTTCACGACTGCAGGCAGCACGAGCATCGTCATCTCCGGCCCGACGATGCGGCGGATGATCTGCAGGCGGGTCAGCCCGACGCATTCCGCCGCCTCGATGTGGCCGGAGGGAACAGCCTCGAAGCCGCCACGGAAGATCTCGCTGTAATAGGCCGCTGCATAGATGCTGAGCGCCAGCAGGCCCGCCGGGAAGGGATCGAGCGAGATGCCGACATAGGGACCGCCGTAGTAGAGCAGGAAGAGCTGTATCAGGAACGGCGAACCGCGCAGGATCTCGACGCAGGCGCCAAGCAGCAGCGACAGCCAGAGCGGCCCGTAGCGGCGCAGAGTAGCGACGACGAAGCCGATCAGGACGCCCGCCAGCGTACCGGCCGCCCAGATGACGATGGTGATGCCGGCCGCGTGCAGGATGTCCGGCAGCTTGCTGACGATGAGGGCGACGTCGAAGGTCACGGGCGCCCCCAGTTGAACGAGCGTTCATAGGCGCGCGCCGACAGAGCGATGATTGCGTTGATGACGAGGTAGAGGAGGCCCGCCGTCGCGTACATCGGAATCGGCCGGTAGGTGCTGGCCGCAAGGTCCTGCGCCATGCGGGTCAGTTCGATGACGCCCACGACGGAGACCAGCGAGGACGACTTGAGGATCATGATCGCCTCGTTGACGAGTGAGGGAAACGTCAGGCGAAAGGCGATCGGTGCGCGAATGCGCATGAACTTCTGCATCGCGCCGAAGCCCACCATGTCGGCGGCTTCGAGCAGTCCCGCCGGCACGCTGGTGAAGCCGCCGCGCAGGTTCTCCGCCTGATAGGCCGAGGTGCACAGCGACAGCCCGGCAATGCCGGCGACGATGCTCGGCACGTTGATGCCGATCACCGGCAGGAGATTGTAGATCAGAAGCAGTTCGACGAGCAGCGGCACGCCGCGGAAGAAGCTGACATAGGTGCGCGCCGGCACCGAAAGCACCTTGCTCGGCGACAGCATCGCGCCGGCGACGCACATGCCGATGGTCAGTCCGATGAAGATGGAAATCACGCTGATCACCACCGTAAGGCCAGCGGCCTCGACGAGCAGGACGAAAAGACTCCAGGTCATGGACCGCCTGTCCGAAGATGGGGCGCCCGGGGCACCCTGCCATAATTGAAGAACGGGCCGCGATTTGCGCGGCCCGTTGGCGAGCGCCGAGCGTCAGACGTTCGGCTTGGTGACCGCGTCGGGCGTATCGAAGGTGGTGCCGAACCACTTCTTCTGAAGCTTGCCGAGGCGACCGTCCGCCTTGATCTTGAGGATCGCCTTCTGGATGGCGTCCATCAGGTTCTTGTGGTCGGCGTCCTTGCGCCCGACATAGCCGAAATAGGTCTTGGGACCGAACGGCGGCTGCACGACGGCGAAGGTGTCCGGCCGCTTGCTCGCCACGAAGGCGATGTTCGGCAACGAATTGGCGACCGCGACGATGCGGCCCGCCGCCAGGTCCGCATATGCCTCGTTGTTGCCCGGGTATTCGCGGATCGTCACCTTCTGCGGCAGCGTCTTGGCGTAGTCCTGCAACTGGCTCAGCTGTGCCGAGGCCGTGCCGGCGCCGACGGTCTTGCCGGCGATGTCGGCCGGCTTCATGATCGTCTTGTCGCCCGCGCCCTTGAGCAGCGCGTCGGTCGCGTCGGCGATCGGCGGCGTGAACCGATAGCGCTCCATGCGGGCCTTGGTGATGGTCGCCGGCCCGGCGACAATGTCGAACTTGCCGGCTTCGAGACCCGGCAGCACGCCTTCCCAGGGCAGCGCCACCCACTGGATCTTCACGCCGAGTTCCTTGCCGATCTCGGCGAAAAGGTCGACGTTGAGGCCGACATGCTTGCCGTTGTCGATGAAATCGAAAGGCGCGAACGCCGTTTCGGTGCCGACCTTCAGGACGCCGGCCTTCTTGACGGCGGCCAGTACGTCGGCGGCATGCGAGGCACCGCACGTCGCCAGCACGAGCGCCGCTCCGACCACGGATTTCAGGAAGATTCTCTTGTTCATTTCGCTTTCCCCTTCCGGAATAGCCAACACAACTTCATCTCGATGCTGTCAGTCACGATCCGCAGTTAGCTGCTGTCTTTATGACTATACATATTCAATCATGATGTCGGCGCGCAAGTCAAACGCAAAGTGCGCGCGCCCCCGCGGTCGCCGCTCTCTCCTGCTCCGGCTCGCACGACCGGCACCGAAGCCAGGAGTGAGGAAGAATCTTCAAGGGCCCGGTTGCGTCCCGATGTATTATGTATATACATTTATAGCTGAGTAGGAGGTGCGATATCATGGTAGCCGCTGATGCCAGTAATGCCGATCGCGACACGCTGCTGACCAACGCCCGGCTGGCGACGTTCTCCCAGGCCGCTGGCGGGATCGGGCTGATCGAAGGTGGCGCGCTCGCCATTCGCGGTGGCCGCATCGCCTATGCCGGTGCACGGTCCGGCCTTCCCGAAGCCCTGTCGCGGGGTGCCGATGTGGTGGATTGCGGGGGCAGGCTGGTGACGCCCGGCCTGATCGACTGCCACACCCACCTCGTCTACGCGGGAAGCCGGGCGCGCGAGTTCGAGCAGCGTCTGGCCGGCGCCAGCTACGAGGAGATCGCACGCGCCGGAGGCGGCATCGTCTCCTCGGTCCGGGCGTTCCGCGAGGCGAGCGAGGACGCCCTTGTGGGCCAGTCGCTGCCGCGCCTCGACGCGCTCATCGCCGAGGGCGCGACCACGGTCGAGGTCAAGTCCGGCTACGGCCTCGACCTCGACAACGAGCGCAAGGCCCTCCGGGCTGCGCGGCGTCTCGGCGAGGAACGCCCCGTCGGCGTCAGGACGAGCTTCCTCGGAGCCCATGCCCTGCCGCCGGAATATGCCGGTCGCAAGGCCGAGTTCGTCAGGGCGGTCGCCGGGGAAATGCTGCCGAGGATCGCCGAGGAGCGGCTTGCCGACGCCGTCGACGGCTTCTGCGAGGGCATCGCCTTCTCGCCCGAAGAGATCGAGACGGTGTTCCGGGCCGCCGAACGTCACGGCCTGCCCGTCAAGCTCCATGCCGACCAGCTTTCCAACCTGCACGGAGCCGAGCTCGCCGCGCGACACGGCGCGCTTTCCGCGGACCATCTCGAATACACCGACGAGGCCGGCGCCGAGGCGATGGCAAGATCGGCCACGGTCGCGGTCCTTCTGCCGGGCGCCTTCTATTTCATCCGCGAGACGAAAAGGCCGCCCGTCGACCTGTTCCGCCGGCACAAGGTGCACATGGCGATTGCCACCGACTGCAATCCCGGCACCTCCCCGCTGACCTCGTTGCTGCTGACCATGAACATGGCCGCCACGTTCTTCGGACTGACCGTCGAGGAGTGCCTCTCCGGGGTGACGCGCGAGGCCGCCCGGGCACTGGGGCTTCTCGGCGAGACCGGGACCCTCGAAGCCGGCAAATGGGCCGACATCGCCGTCTGGGACGTCGAGGAGCCGGCCGAACTCGTCTACCGCATCGGCTTCAATCCGCTTCACAAGCGCATCTGGAGGGGACAGTGAGCAAGCTGACGATCAGGCCCGGCTCGACGCCGCTCGCCGACTGGAAGGCCATCTATCGCGGCGCGACGCCGACCCTCGATCCGGCCTGCCGCCCGGCGGTCGAAGCGAGCGCCGCCGCGGTCTCCCGCATCGTCGCGCGCGGCGAACCCGTCTATGGCATCAACACGGGCTTCGGCAAGCTCGCCGGCGTGCGGATCGATGCGGCGGACCTGGAGACCCTCCAGCGCAACATCGTGCTGTCGCACGCCGCCGGCGTGGGCGAGCCGACGCCGCAGCCGGTGACGCGGCTCATGATGGCCCTGAAGCTGGCGAGCCTCGCCCAGGGGGCTTCCGGCATCCGGCCGGAAACACTCGATCTCCTGCAGGCGATGCTGGTGCGCGACGTCATTCCGGTCGTGCCCTCCCAGGGCTCCGTAGGAGCTTCCGGCGATCTCGCACCCCTGGCCCACCTGACGGCGACGATGATCGGCGTCGGCGAGGTCCTCCACGACGGCGTGTGCAAGCAGGCCGCGGAGGGCCTGCGCGACTCCGGCCTCGAGCCGGTCGTCCTCGGAGCCAAGGAAGGCCTCGCGCTGCTCAACGGCACCCAGTTTTCCACGGCCAATGCCCTTGCCGGGCTCTTCGAGGCCGAGAACCTCTTTTGTTCCGCGCTGGTGACCGGCGCCCTGTCGACCGACGCGGCGCGCGGCTCGGATGCGCCCTTCGATGCCCGCATACATGCGCTGCGCCGCCACCGCGGACAGATCGAGACGGCCGCCGCGCTGCGTGACCTGATGGCCGGCAGTGCGATCCGCGCGTCCCATCTGATGGGCGACGAACGTGTCCAGGACCCCTATTGCCTGCGCTGCCAGCCGCAGGTGATGGGTGCCTGTCTCGACATGCTGCGCCAGGCCGCGTCGCTGCTGGAAACCGAAGCCAACGGCGTTTCCGACAATCCACTGATCTTTGCCGGCGACGACGTGGCATTGTCGGGCGGCAACTTCCACGCCGAGCCCGTCGCCTTCGCCGCCGACATGATCGCGATCGCCGTCTGCGAGATCGGCTCGCTCGCCGAGCGGCGGGTCGCAATGCTCGTCGATCCGGCGCTCTCCGGCATGCCGGCCTTTCTCACGCCGAAGCCCGGGCTCAATTCGGGCTTCATGATCCCGCAGGTGACGGCCGCCGCCCTCGTCTCGGAGAACAAGCAGCGGGCCTACCCGGCCAGCGTCGATTCGATCCCGACCTCGGCGAACCAGGAAGACCATGTCTCGATGGCCGCCCACGGCGCATGCCGGCTGGTGCCCATGGTCGGGAACGCGCTGTCCGTCGTGGCGATCGAGCTGCTTGCCGCCGCACAGGGCTGCGACTTCCATGCTCCCCTGACCTCGAGCGCCGCGCTCGAGACCGTCCGCGCCAGGATCCGCGCCGTCGTGCCGCATCTCTCCGACGATCGCCACTTCCATCCGGACATCGCAGCCGCCCTCGCAATGGTGCGCGACGGCTCCATCGTTGCGGCGGCCGGTGCGGTCGCCCTGCCCGCAATTGCAGGAGAAATCCGATGAGCGATACCGACTGGCTGGAAATCAGGCGCGGAAGTGCCCCGCTTGTCGTCAGCATCCCGCACACCGGGCTCGATCTCGCCGATATCGAAGCCGACGTCGTCTCCCCGTGGCTGGCGCGCAAGGATGCCGACTGGTGGATCGAGAAGCTTTACGATTTCGCCGGCGACCTTGATGCGACGGTGGTGCGCACGGCGGTCTCGCGCACGGTGGTCGACGTCAATCGCGATCCCTCCGGCGCCTCGCTCTATCCCGGCCAGGCGACGACGGGACTCTGCCCCCTCACCACCTTCGACGGAGAACCCCTCTACAGGAATGGCCGCGAGCCGGGAGAAGAAGAGATCCAACGGCGCCGTGCTGCCTGGTTCGATCCCTACCACGCCGCTCTCGCCGCCGAGATCGAGCGCCTGAAGACCATGCACGGCGAGATCGTGCTCTATGACTGCCATTCGATCCGGTCCGTCATTCCACGGCTCTTCGAGGGAGAGCTTCCCGTCTTCAATCTCGGCACCAACAAGGGCGCGAGCACCGATCCGGCGCTGGAAGGAGCGGTCGTGGCGCTCATGGCCGCGAGCGGCCTCACCCATGTCGCAAACGGCCGCTTCACCGGCGGCTGGATCACCCGCAACCACGGCAACCCCGCCGCCGGCGTCCACGCGCTGCAGATGGAGCTTGCCTGCCGCGGCTACATGCGCGAGCCGCCCGGCCCCGTGCACGAAGGAGAATGGCCAGCACCTTACGATCCCGAGTTTGCCGCAGACCTTCGCGCCATCCTCGGGACGATTCTCGAAACCGCGCTCCAATGGGTTTCCGACCGCAACGGATCGCCCGATTCCACGCCCACGCCGGAGGCTTCCCGATGACCGACGCGAACCGCATCGACAACACCCGCCATATCCGCGCAGACCGCGGCGGCGAGATCACCGCGAGGAGCTGGCTGACCGAAGCGCCGATGCGCATGCTGATGAACAACCTCGATCCGGAGGTCGCCGAGCGCCCGGGCGAACTCGTCGTCTACGGCGGAATCGGCCGGGCGGCGCGGAACTGGGAAAGCTTCGATCGCATCGTCGCTGCGCTCAAGGCGCTCGAAACGGACGAGACGCTCCTAGTCCAGTCGGGCAAGCCGGTCGGCGTCTTCCGCACCCATCCGGATGCGCCGCGCGTGCTGATCGCCAACTCCAACCTCGTTCCGCACTGGGCGAACTGGGACCATTTCAGCGAACTCGACCGCAAGGGCCTTATGATGTACGGCCAGATGACCGCCGGGTCATGGATCTACATCGGCAGCCAGGGCATCGTTCAGGGCACCTACGAGACCTTCGTCGAACTCGGCCGGCAACACTACGGCGGCGACCTTTCCGGCCGCTGGATCCTGACCGCCGGCCTCGGCGGCATGGGCGGGGCCCAGCCGCTCGCCGCGACCATGGCCGGCGCCTCGTGCCTTGCCGTGGAATGCCAGCCGAGCCGTATCGAAATGCGCCTGAAGACGGGCTATGTCGATGTCCAGGCGAAGGACCTGGACGAGGCGCTCTCGATTGTCGGAAAGGCGACTGAGGAGAAGAAGGCCGTTTCGGTCGCGCTGCTCGGCAACGCCGCCGACATCTTCCCCGAACTCGTGCGCCGCGGCGTCAGGCCCGATGCCGTGACCGACCAGACGTCGGCCCACGACCCGGTGAACGGCTACCTGCCGAAGGGCTGGACGGTTGCCGAATGGGAGGAAAGGCGCGAACGCGACCCGAAGGCCGTCGCCAGGGCGGCGCGCACCTCGATGGCCGGTCACGTGCGCGCCATGCTCGATTTCCACAGCCAGGGCATTCCGACCGTCGACTACGGCAACAACATCCGCCAGATGGCGAAGGAGGAAGGCGTCGACAACGCATTCGACTTTCCCGGTTTCGTGCCCGCCTATATCCGGCCGCTGTTTTGCCGTGGCGTCGGTCCCTTCCGCTGGGTTGCCCTGTCGGGCGACCCGGAAGACATCTTCCGCACCGACGAGAAGGTCAAGGAACTGCTGCCCGAAAATCGCCACCTCCACAACTGGCTGGACATGGCGAAGGAGCGCATCCGCTTTCAGGGCCTGCCGGCGCGCATCTGCTGGGTCGGGCTCGGCGACCGGCACCGCCTCGGCCTCGCCTTCAACGAGATGGTGGCGAAGGGCGAACTGAAGGCGCCGGTGGTCATCGGCCGCGACCACCTCGACTCCGGCTCGGTGGCGAGCCCGAACCGCGAGACCGAGGCAATGAAGGATGGCTCGGACGCAGTCTCCGACTGGCCGCTGCTCAATGCCCTGCTCAACACCGCATCGGGTGCCACCTGGGTGTCGCTGCACCACGGGGGCGGCGTCGGCATGGGCTTCTCGCAGCATTCCGGCATGGTGATCTGCTGCGACGGCACCGACGACGCCGCTCGGCGCATCGAGCGGGTGCTGTGGAACGATCCGGCGACGGGCGTCATGCGCCACGCCGACGCCGGCTACGAGATCGCCATCGAATGTGCGCGCGAGCACGGGTTGAACCTGCCCGGCATTCTCGGATGATGCCTTCGGAAGGGGCGCAGGGCGGCGGCGACCTGCGCGTCCTCGATGCTGCCGGATACCGGCGGATGCCGTGGAAGAACGGCCGGGGCGAGACGACCGAGGTGGCCGTCTTCCCCGCCGGCGCCGGCCTCGACGATTTCGACTGGCGGGTCAGCATGGCGCGCGTGGCGACCGCCGGCCCGTTTTCACGCTTCGAGGGCATCGACCGCACGCTCTGCCTCCTTGAAGGCGACGGCATCGACCTCGCCATTGCAGGTCGCGGCGCCGTCCGCATCACGACCGAGAGCGGGCCCTTCGTCTTTCCCGGCGACGTCGAGACGGAAGGCATGCTGGTCGGCGGTCCGATCCTCGACCTCAACGTCATGAGCAGGCGCGGCCGGTCTCGACATGCGGTGCGCGCCCTCAGGCCGGAGGGAACCACGGCACTCGAATGCATCGCCCGGACGATGCTGGTGCTCGCGCATGGCGGCGCCTGCCGTGTCGAGTGCCCGGGCGGGACAGCCGACCTGAATGCGCTCGACTGCGCTCTCCTTGAAAAGGCATCGGGCCCTCTCCGGCTCGACGGCGACACCGGAGCACGCGTGTTCCTGATCGGGATTCAGGCTCCGGACGGCGCCTGAGCGGACAGGATCGCCTGTCTCCTGGCGAGCGCAGCGAGCCAGGTGCGCAGTTCCGCGGCGAGCGGCTTCTGCAGCGCGCGAGGGTTCCATCCGAGCACGTATGGCTCGGGCAACGGCAGGCGATGATCGAAGGGTAGCACGAGCCGGCCGGCAGCAAGATCGTCGGCGATCATCGACATCTGTGCCAGCACGCAGCCTCGGCCGTTGATCGCAGCATCGATGGCCGCGCTCGACAGCGAGAACGCCAGTTCGCCGCCGCCGCGATCGAACGGCACGCCGATCGCATCGGCCCAGGCGCGCCAGCCCGGCGGCGGGCGGTGGCCGGCGCCCCATTCGATCGAAAGCAGCGGCAGTGCCAGAAGATCAGCAGGGGTCCGCACGTCCCGGGACGCGATGAGCGCCGGCGCGCCGACCGGTACGACCCAGTCCCGGAACAACTCGACATGCTGCTCGAAGCTGCGCGCGGCGCTGCCGTACGAGATCCGGAAATCGACATCGTCGCCGTCGAGCCGCGGTTCCCCTTCCTCGCCGGTCAGCCGGATGTTGGCGCCGGGACGGCCCGCCTGCCAATCGAGCAGGCGCGGGCCGAGCCACTTGATCGCCATCGACGGCAGGCAGCTTATGACGATCGCGGTGTCGCGCCGGGCAGCGGTCAACACCTCCTGCGCCTCCCGCAAAGTCCGGAATCCGTCGGTGATCCGTTCGAAATAGGCCCGTCCCCGGATCGTCAGTTCGACACTGTTGCCGATGCGCTCGACGAGCCGCAGGCCGAAAAACCCTTCCGCCTTGCGGATCTGCTGGCTGATCGCGCCCGGCGTGACACCGAGCTCGCCTGCGGCACGGGTGACGCTGCCGAGGCGGCCGAGCGCCTCGAAGGCCTGGAGAGCGCGCAGTGGCGGCAATCTGCTCATCGGTTGTCCCCGACCGGTCGTAACGCCAGGATTTTAGTTTTTCTAAAACAGATTGCAAATCGTTTCGTTTTGCCCGGGGCGTCAGCCGCGATATTCTTCCGGGAAACCATTGCCAGAGAAGGGTTTCCCGCAATGTTCCTGAAGAACGCCTGGTATGTCGCCGCCTGGGACAGCGAAGTGACGCGCGACCTGAGGCCCGTGACCGTTCTCGGCGAGGACATCGTTCTCTACCGCACGGCCGCCGGAAGGGTCGCTGCCCTGGAGAACGCCTGCCCGCACCGGAAGCTGCCCCTGTCGATGGGCCGGCTGAAGGGCGACGACCAGGTCGAGTGCGGCTATCACGGCCTGACCTTCGACACGACCGGAACCTGCACGCGGGTGCCCGGTGCCGAGCGCATACCCCACGTGGCCTGCGTGCGCTCGTATCCTGTCGAGGAACGCTACGGCATGGTGTGGATCTGGATGGGTGACGCCGAACGCGCCGATCCGGCCGAAATCTTCAGGGTCGAGCATTGGGGCGACCCCGCCTGGGGCGTCAATCGCGGCGAGTCGATGATGCTGGAGTGCAACTACCTCTACATGACCGACAACCTTCTCGATCCCTCGCATGTCGCCTGGGTTCACCAGACATCGTTCGGCAGCGCCGCTTGCGAGGAAACGGAGTTGCAGACGGTGGTCGGCGCCGACGGTGTGACCGTCTCGCGCTGGATGCTCGATTCCGAGCCGGCCCCTTTCTACGCGCCCTTCCTGAAATTCTCCGGCAACTGCGACCGCAAGCAGCACTACGAGGTGCGCTACCCCTGTCACGCGATCATCAAGGCGATCTTCGTGCCGGCCGGTACGGGCGGCGACGACCGGCCATTTCATGAGGACGTCTTCCTGATGGACAGCTACAACTTCATGACGCCGGTCAACGAAAGGCAAACGAAGTACTACTGGTTCCAGATGCGCAATTTCGCACCGGACGACGCCGAGGTCTCGCGCAAGTTCGGTGCCTCGGTGCGCGCGGCCTTCGAGGAGGACCGCGTCGTCCTCAATGCCGTGCAGAAGGGCATGGACGCCATGCGCACGCCCAATCTCGACCTGAAGATCGACGCCGGCCCGCTGCGCTTCCGGCGGCAGCTCGACAAGATGATCGCCGCCGAACAGCGGACGCTTGCCGCCGCCGAATGACGAACTCGATCATCCCCGATGCCGGACAGTCGGGCGGGTTCCGGCGGCTGAAGGTGGTCGGAAAGGTGCGCGAGAGCGCAACCATCACCTCTTTCCACCTGGAGCCGGTCGATCCCGGGGACTGGCAGGACTATCGACCCGGCCAGTTTCTCGTCTTCCGCGTGCCCGGCGAGAGCGCCGCGGCCTTCGAGGTGAGGAACTACAGCGTCTCCCGCTTCGGCACGCCCGGCCGCTACCGCATCAGCGTCAAGCGCGAGCCGGCGACTTCGGCCGGCCTTCCCGCCGGGCGCGTGTCGAACCATCTGCACGACCGCGTCGAGGTCGGCGACGAATTGCTGGCGGCCGGCCCGCGCGGCACCTTCGTGCTCGACGAGACGAGCGACCGGCCCGTGGTCCTGATCAGCGGAGGGGTCGGGCTGACACCTCTCGTCGCGATGTTCGAGCGGCTTGCGACGGCGAGCAACCGCGCGGCCTTTTTCATCCACGCCTGCGACAACGGCGAGGTCCACGCGCTGGGCGACGAGGTCGACGCACTGGCGCGGTCGCGCCCCGGCCTTCGCGTCCATGTCTGCTACCGCTTCCCGGCGAGCGAGGACCGTGCCTCGGGCCGCCACCACAGCGAGGGCATGGTCACACGCGCGCTTCTTCAGTCCCTGTTGCCGCTGGACGACTACGATTTCTACATGTGCGGACCGCCGCCGTTCATGAGGACGGTTTATCCGATGCTGCGTTCGCTCGGCGTGCCGACGGCCCGCATCGCTTACGAATTCTTCGGCCCCGCAGCCGTCCTCGACGAGAAGCCGGGCCCGGCAGAGCCGGTCGTCGCTGCGCCTGAAGCGGTTTCGGGTGCCGCAGGCGAAGCGCCTGTCATCGAATTCCGCAAGTCGGGGCTGCGGGCGACATGGGACGGGAAGGCCGGCTCGCTGCTCGATTTCGCCGAAGCGCAAGGCCTCGAGCCGGATTTCAGCTGCCGGGCGGGCATCTGTTCGACGTGCAAGAGCAGGCTCCTCTCCGGCGACGTCGAGTATTTCGAAGAACCACTCGAAGAACTGGCGCCCGGCGAGCTCCTGCTGTGCTGTTCGCGGCCGCGCGGACCCGTCGTCATCGACATCTGAGCCCTTCAGCCCGCCCGATCCGCAGGTCGCGGCCTACGGATCCGCGCCGATCGCCGGCTTGTCCGCTCGCGCGCGGCCACCGTCAGATCGCTCTCGCCAGCCGCAGGGCATCGTAGATTGCGGCATGCGTGTTGCGCGCCGCAACGGCGTCGCCGATGCGGTAGAGATCGTACCGCCCTTCGGGGTTCGTCGCCAGCGCCTGCGGGCGCACCGCCACCAGCGCCTCGTAGTCGACCGCACCGAGATTGCGCGAGCCGGGCTTCATCTCGAAATAGATGCCGTCGAGCGGCCGCGTGCCGTGGTTGACGACGATCTGGTCGACGCGGCGCTCGCGCCGGACGCCGCCGTAGTCGCTGCCGATCGTGGCGACGAGTTCGTTGCCGTCACGGCGGACGGCGTCGAGCTTCCAGGTGACGGTGAAGGTCACGTCGTGCTTCTGGAGAACGCGCATGGAGGGCGTCAGCGACATCGCCATGACTTCGGACGCGAACATGCGGTCGCGCGTCATGATCTCGACCCTCGCTCCGGTGACGGCGATTTTCTCGGCCGCCTGCAGCGCTGCGTAATCCCCCGCATCGTCGTGGATCAGCACGTTTGCGCCCGGCTGGACGTCGCCGGAGAGGATGTCCCAGGCCGATACGACAAGCTCGTTGCCCTCGGCCAGGATCTCGGTGTGCGGGAGGCCGCCGGTTGCGATTATCACGACATCCGGATCGTCGGCGAGAACGTCCTCGGCCCCGGCCAGGCTGTTGAAGCGGAAGGCGACGCCGAGACGCTCGCACTCGGACAAGCGCCACTGGACGATTTGCATCATCTCTGCCCTGCGCTCGGTCTGCGCGGTCAGGCGGATCTGCCCACCGGGATCGCTCGCCGCCTCGTGGACGATGACCTCGTGCCCGCGCCCGGCCGCGACGCGGGCGGCTTCCATGCCCGCAGGCCCGGCTCCGACGACGACGACACGGCGTTTCTTCTCCGCCGGCCGAATTTCGTGCGGCATGGAGAGTTCGCGACCAGTGGAGGGGTTGTGAATGCAGAATGCGGCACCCGCCCTGGTAGATCCGGTCGAGGCAGTAGTTCGCCCCGACGCAGGGGCGGATGCGCTCTTCCTCGCCGCGCAGGATCTTCGCCACGATGTGCGGGTCGGCCATGTGGGCGCGGGTCATGCCGACCATGTCCAGCTTGCCTTCGGCGATCGCGTGGCGGGCGGTCGCGACGTCCTGGATCTTGGCGGCGTGGAAGGTCGGGAAGTTTGTCGCGGCGCGGATTTCGCCGGCGAAATCCAGATGCGGCGCGCTGCGCATGCCCTGCACGGGGATCACGTCGGTCAGGCCGGCATCGGTGTCGATATGCCCTTTCACGACGTTGAGGAAATCGACCATGCCGCAGGCTTTCAGGCGGCGCGAGATTTCGAGCCCGTCTTCCTTCGTGAGCCCGCCGGGAAGGTCTTCGTCGCCGGTGTAGCGAACGCCGACGATGAACTCGCTGCCGACGCGCTTGCGGATCGCCGCCAGCGTCTCGAAGGTAAAGCGAAGCCGGTTGTCGAGGCTGCCGCCATAGGGGCCGTCGAGATCGTTGGTCAGCGGCGACCAGAACTGGTCCATCAGATGGCCGTAGGCCTGGATCTCGATGCCGTCGAGGCCGGCTGCCTGCATCCGCTCGGCGGCAGATGCGTAGTCCTCGACGAGCCTTGCGATATCCCAGTCCTCGACCTTTTTCGGAAAGGCCTTGTGCGAGGCCTCGCGCTCATGGCTGGCGGAGACGACCGGCAGCCAGTCGGCCTTGTCCCAGCGCGTGCGGCGGCCGAGATGGGTGAGCTGGATCATCACCGCGCAGCCATGCTCGTGGCATTCGTCGGCGAGCTGCCGCATCCAGCCGACGACCTCGTCCTTCCAGGCGAGGATGTTGTTGAAGACCGGCGGGCTGTCGCGCGCCACCGACGCAGACCCCGCCGTCATCGTCAGCGCCACGCCCGCCCGCGCCCGCTCCGCGTGATAGGCGCGGTAGCGCTCCTTCGGCATCCCGTCCTCCGGATAGGCGGGCTCGTGGCTGGTGATCATCAGCCGGTTCTTCAGCGTCAGGTGCTTGAGCGTGTAGGGCTGCAGGAGCGGATCGTTCGCGACATCGGAGATCTCCCTGGATCGGCAGGAAGGATTCGCAGAAATGTTCACTATCGTCAAGTTTATAGTCATGGATGAATATTTTTCTTGTCCGCCCGGCCGCCGGCGGCTACCCTTCGACGCATGAGCAATGAACGAGAAGAGACGCAGATCGTCAGGCTGGCGCGGATCGCCCGAGGTCTGGCTGGAGGCGGCGAAAGCGGCATTTCTCGAGAGCGGCATCGAGGCGGTGAAGATCCAGCCGCTGGCCGACCCGGCTCAACCTTTCGCGGACGAGCTTCTACTGGTTCTTCAAGGACGGGCGGCTCTCCTCGAGTGCCCTTCTGGACAGCTGGGACAAGCAGAACACCGGCGCGCTCGTCGCCGCCTGCGAGGCCTATGCCGAAACAATTGCGGAGGCCGTCCTCAACGTGATCGGCGTCTTCCTCGACGAAACGCGCTTCGAGCCCCGCTTCGACTTCGCGATCCGGGGCTGGGCGCACCAGTCGGAAGCGGTCATGGAGCGCGTGGCCGCCGCGGACGAAGCGCGACTGGCGGCCATGCGTTCGATGTTCCAGCGTTTCGGCTTCGATCCCGAAGAGGCCGACGTGCGCGCGAGAACCGTCTATCTCGTGCAGATCGGCTATATTTCCATGCAGGTCGAGGAAAGCCTCGCAACCCGCATGGCCCGCATCCCGGCCTATGTGAAGACCTATTCAGGCCATGCCCCGAGCGGCCGGGAACTCGCACGCTTCCACGCGCGCCACGGCTACCGGCCAGAAACGGAAACCGTCACCGCGACTTCATGACCGGGACGAGAAGAGCCGTGGCGTGCATCGGACGATCCGCGCGCAGGCGGAAGGGGCACCGGGTCAGCCTCAGCTTCCCCAGCGCAATGCCAGAATGTCCAGGTCTCGCGCCAGTTGCAGCAGCCGCGACCGGGTGCGTTCCGACAGCGGCCTGAGGGGATGGCGCACATGGTCGCTGCGGATCACGCCGCCTTCCTTGAAGACCGCCTTCGTCGCCCTGAGCCCGCACTGGCGGTTCTCGTGGTTGATCAGCGGCAGGCACGCGGTCCAGTGCTTGAGCGCGGCATCCTTGTCGCCCGCCCGGTACTCGGTGACGATCGGCCGGATCCTGTCGGGGAACATCGCCGAGGTCATCGTTCCGGTCGCCCCGGCATCGAGGTCGGCGAGCAGCGTCACGGCCTCCTCGCCGTCGAACGGCCCGGCGATGTGGTCGCCGGCCGCCTCGATCAGGGCGGCGAGCTTGTCGGCGGCAAACGGGCACTCGATCTTGAAGTAGGAGACGTTCTCGAGCTCGCGCGCCATGCGAGCCATGAGGTCGACAGGCAGGTTGATGCCCGACAGCGGCGCATCCTGCACCATGATCGGGATCGAGACCGCGTCGCTGGCCGCCTTGAAGTGCTCGAAGATGCCTTCGGCGGCCGGGTAGAGGCCGGAGCCGTGATAGGGCGGCATCATCATCACCATCGACGCCCCCATGGCTTCCGCCTCCTTCGCCCGACGCCGCACGATGTCGGTGCTGAAATGGCTGATCGTGACGATCATCGGCACGCGGCCCGCCGCATGTTCCAGGCTGAGGCGCGTAAGCAGGGCGCGCTCCTCGTCCGACAGCAGGAACTGTTCGGAATAGTTGGCGAGGATGCAGATGGCGTCGACGCCCTGGTCGATCATGCAGTCGATGACGCGCTTCATGCCGTCCGCGTCGACCCGGCCATCGTCGTCGAACGGCGTCGGGGCGACGGGGAGAATGCCGGTCAGGATGTCTTTCATCTCTTCTTCCTCTGTTGGAGCAGACTGTACCCTGCAGCGCTGCCAGGCTCATGTTCGCGAAACGGCCCGGCGGAAATACGCCTGCCGGGCTTGAGCGCGCCGGTTCTGCGAGCGAGCACTTGGCCGGGGATGCTCGCCATGATGCGGCGGTGTCCCCCGGTGCTTGATGCCAGTTGCATGACGCCGCCGCAAGGCCCGGCTTCTCCGCCACCTCCGCACGGCCGCCGGGAAAGATCAGCCAGGGCATTTCGTTCGCAACAGAAGGATGAAGGCCTCGAGGCCGAAATCCTTTTCCAGGCTGCCCCCGGACAACTCCAGCAGAATCTCCCGGGCTTCGAACTCCACTTTGCCGCGCTCCTCGGCGCGGGCGAACCGCTGCTTTCCGGCATTCTGGAGGCCGCGCCCGATTGCTGGCCCGTCGCCGGATTGAAGACGTGCTGGATCCGGCCGGACTTCCCCGGCACCGCTTCATTGTTGATTACGCGCCTCGATGCCGATGGTCCGTTCCCGACGGCGAGATCGAGGAATGCCTCGCAGGCGAGACCGGGAGCGGTGCGCTGGTTCAGCGCACGGGCGATCATCCGGCATCGCGCTCCATGATCCATTCGACGGCCGGATGGGCCTGGAAGCGCCATTTGCGCAGCGGCCCGGCCATGACGTTGAGGTAGTACATCTCGAAACCGTAGGGCGCGCCGCAGGGGTGGTGGCCGCGCGGCACCAGCACGACGTCCCCGTCGGCGACCGCCATGGTTTCGTCCAGCGTTCCGTCTTCGGTAAAGACGCGCTGGATACCGAAACCGTCGGCCGGATTCAGGCGGTGGTAGTAGGTTTCTTCCAGATAGGTGATGCGCGGATAGTCATCCTCGTCGTGGCGGTGGCTCGGATAGGACGACCAGTGGCCGGCGGGCGTGAAGACCTCCGTCACCAGAAGGCTGTCGCAATAGTCCTCGTTTTCCATCGCGATGTTGTTGATCTGGCGGGTGTTCGTTCCCTTGCCACGCTCGGTGAGCGTGATGCCGCCGGGCCCGATCCGACGGGCTTCATGGCCACTCTTGCCCGGCGCCGAGCAGACGGCGATCACGCAGTCGGTCGTCGCCTCGGCACGCCACTCCTCGCCGTCGGGCAGGTAGAGACAGTGCGGAGGGGACTTCTCGAAGACATTCATCCGCTCGCCGAGTTCGCCCCAGTCGCGTCCGGCGGCATGAAAGCGAGCCTTGCCCTCGACCATGACGAGGATGACCTCGCGATCGCCAGTCGCCTCGCATGCGGCCTCGCCGGGTCGCAGACGGTAGAGCGAGAACCCGACATGGCGCCATCCTGCCGATTGGGGGGTGATCTCGTGAACCTTGCCGTGGGACCCGAAGGGCTTGCGCTGGAGTTGGGACATGGCTTCGATCTCCTCAGTCGAATGTACGTTGCCTGGCGGCATTTTCCTGATAGCGGAGGCGCGCCTTCTCGAGGCGTTCCGGCCCGCCTGTCTGCGGGGCGGCGATTGGCGAAGACGTCGCCCGCGATCAGCAGTACCGGCAGGCGGTTAACGTGGGCAAGGGCCGCAGCTGTCACCATGTTGGTGGCACCGGGCCCGACCGACGAGGTCACTGCCATTGCCCTGCGTCGCTTTCTGGTCTTGGCGTAGGCGATCGCGGCGTGCGCCATCGTCTGCTCGTTCTGGCCGCGCCATGTCGGCAGCCGCTCGCCGATCCCGTGCAGCGCTTCGCCGATACCCGCCACGTTGCCGTGGCCGAAGATCGCCCAGACGCCCTCGATGAAACGCTCTCCCCCTTCGGTCATCTGCACTGAAAGCCAGCGCATCATCGCCTGCGCCACAGTCAGCCGGATCGTCGTCATGCCACCATCTCCCCGGCGCGGGCGCGCGCCTTGTCCCAAATGTCGCAGAGCCCGGCAAAGCGCGCGGCCATCCTTGCCACGGCCGTCTCGTCGTCCATCTCGTCCCTGAACCATGCCCGGGCGACATCGCCGAAGATCGTGCGGCCGACCGCGAAGCCCTTCACGAGGTCGAACTGCGCCGCGACGGAGAAGGAAGCCGCCAGCTCCGCCTCGGGCGCGTCGAGGCCAAGCACCACGATCCCGCGCGTGTGCGCGTCATGCGCCTCGATCGCCGCAATCGCATTGCGCCAGGCAGCTTCGCTCTGCATCGGTTCCAGCTTCCACCAGTCGGGACAGATGCCTGCCGCATAGAACTGGTGGACGAGCGTCGCCACCGTCGTCTCATCCACCGGTCCGACCCTGGAGGGAATGATCTCGAGCAGGAATTCCAGCCGGTTTCGCCTTGCTGCCGTGAACAGCCGCCTGACCGTCGCTTCCTGCCGCGCCCGCATCTCGGCGGCGTCGGCGGGATGGCAGAAGCAGAGCACCTTGGCGACGTCCTCGCGGGCCCATTCGACGAGCGTACCGCAGTCGGGTTCCAGTTCCGGTTCGAGTTCGAGCGGACGCGAGCCGGGCCATTCGCAGGGCCGGCCGATCCAAAGGCCCGTCCCCGAAGCCCGGTACAACGCCGACCGCCCGATGCGATTGTCGCAGAGGATGCCGTAGCCGACCCGGCCATCCTGAACCCGCAAGGCCGCATCGAGGCACAGGTTCTTGAATGCCGCACCCTTTTTCAAGGTGAAGCCGTCCATCTCCTCGATCTGCATCCGGTGGTCGAAGGCAAAGACCCGCATCGTGGACCAGTCGCCATGGCGGTTGGTCGCCCAATGGACCTGCTCCAGTTCCGGATCGTTGCGCAGGTCGGGACGCACGACACCGCGCTTCAGGAAGTATTCGAGCTCCGCGAGCGACGGATAGGCCGGCGTGCAGCCGTGCCGGCTGACCGCCAGCGCCCCGCAGGCATTGGCGTATTCCAGAGCCTTCGGCCAGGGCTCGCCGTCGAGCCAGCCCTTCAGGAGACCGCTCATGAACCCGTCGCCGGCCCCGAGCACGTTGAAGACCTCGATCGGAAAGCCCGGCCCGGCCTCGCCGTCGTCGAGGCTGGCGGGAATGGCCCCGCAGAAGGCGACGGCACCCATCGGCCCGCGCTTGCACACGAGGGTGGCAGCCGAGACCGCGCGCACCGCCCGAAGCGCGGCGAGCGTGTCGGTCGATCCGCCGGCGATGTGGAACTCCTCCTCGGTGCCCACGACGAGATCGAAGAGGTGCAGCGTGGACTGCAGCTTTTCCGTAACCTGGGCGCTCTCGACGAACCGGCTCTCGCCCTCCCCATGGCCCGCGACACCCCAGAGGTTCGGCCGGTAGTCGATGTCGAGCGCCGTCTGTACCCCGCTCTCGCGCGCGATCTTCAGCGCCTTCAGGACGGCGGTCTCGGTGCGCGGGTTGCTGAGATGCGTGCCGGTGGCGACAATCGCCCGCGCCGAGGTGACGTAGCCGGGATCGATGTCGTCCTCGCAGAGCGCCATGTCGGCGCAGTTCTCGCGGTAGAAGATCAACGGAAACTGCTTGTCGTCCCGTATGCCGAGGATTACCAGCGCCGTGAGACGCTCGGGGTCGGTCTTCACGCCGGCGACGTCGACGCCATGGCGAACGAGCTCCTCGCGGATGAACCGCCCCATGTGCTCGTCGCCGACCCGGGTGATCAGGCCCGACTTCATTCCCAGCCGGGCCGTTCCGCAGGCCATGTTGGTGGGTGAGCCGCCGATATACTTGTCGAACGACCCCATGTCCTCCAGGCGGCCGCCGACCTGCGAGCCGTAGAGGTCGACACCGGCCCGGCCGATAGTGATTACGTCCAATGCTTTCGCCATCGCCATGTCCTTAGAAGCCCGTATCACGCAGGAAGTTGCGGCTGGCCGCAAGATCCGAGAGAATGGAGCCGCTGTTCAGCGGTTCCCGTTCCTGTTCGATAACAATGAAGCCGCCGTAGCTCCAGCCTTCGAGGTCGTCCACCGGTCGCTTGCCGGCAAAGATTGCCTGCGCCTGCACGTCGGTGCCCGCCGCGACACAGCTGCCGCCGGCGCCGCAGGCGCGCAGCTCGCGTCTGTTCAGCCGGTTGAGCTTGCTCGCCGAGATGCGCGAATGCACGCCGCCCCCGCCCCTACCTGACGTTTCCACCACCCCGTGCCAATAGGGAAAGGCGCGTTCAATCGACGAGGCTTTTCAGAAATTCCGTCCGAAGCTCCGTGAGCTTCGCCTTGAGCGCCATCGCATCGACCTTCGGATGGCGGGCCTTGGCGTAGGCCACCCAGGCGTCGCGGTAATTGATCCATGCACGCTCGGCAATGCGTATGCCGTCTCGCGTCACCGCTCCGGACATGTCGGAATACGGCATCGGCTTCGACATTATGCGGCGGTAGACCCTGTTCAGTTCCTTGTCGGAAGACGCCAGTCCCGCCTTCGGGTGGACCGCCTCGCCATTTTCCATGGCCTTCAGGAGCTTGCTCCAGGCGGAGCGGACCTCGTCCCTGCGCTGGCTGAAGAAGACCCCTCTCATCGACCCGGTCAAATCCACCTCGTTCGAGGCGCTCTTCTCGGCGTAGTCGTTCATCGCGGATCGAAGCCGGAAAAAGGCGGCCTTCTGTGCGCCGCTCATTCCCGTCAGCATACTGTCGACGCGCCCCTCGAGCGCCACCTTGGCGATGCGCTCGTCGTGGGCAACGCAGAATCCTGTCAGCATGCCGCTGGTGGCATCGTCGCAGACCGAGAATTCCTTGCCCGGTGCCTGCCCGGCGCGGATCTTCATCAGATGCTCGACGCGACCCGCCATCTCGGCCGGAGCTCCCTCGATGTAGCACGCGAAATGGATGGCGAGGTCGAGGTCCTTTGCGGCGCCTCTTCCATTGGCGTAGATCATCGACAGCAGTGCCGCGCCGCCGAAGGGGTCGCCCCCGTCTCGCGATTTCAGCATGGCGCAGTCGCGCGCCTTTTCCGGTTGTGCGGGGACGCCGATCCCGTAATAGAGCTTCTCCGCGTCGCACCCGGCGAGCGCCGCCCGCCTAGCCCCGTTGACCTGATCGGAAGCCGGCGGAGAGAGGTTGCGAAGGCTCCTGCACTCCAGCTTCGAGGCCTGATATTCCGGCCCGCTCGTCAGTTCGTCCTTTCGGTCTCCCCAATACTGCGCCTCCTGTGCAAGGGCCGGCGAGAGAGCCATGAGGAAAATGAAAAAAATGCCTGTTGCCGCTGTTTTCATGATGACTGAAACGCCCGTGATGGGTTCGACATGAAACCTGAAGTTCCAGCAGTTCATGCCGAATTTCAAGACGAGAGAAAGTGGAACCGAATACTCCTCGAGGCTGCACGAACGGCACGACCTTCCGAATTGAGCCCCTTTGCGTACGCGGCTCCGGCCGCCGAACCGCTCGCTCCCGGGCAATACCATGTGACTTCGAGAACGAAACGCATGGCGTCGCGAGAATGGATCCTCTCGGCCGGGGCCGTCGTTCAAGGTCCGGGAAGGGACGGGAGTTGCCATTCGCCGCGACAGGTTCCAACGTGCCGAGCCTGGAACGAAGCGGCTTGCAGGATGCAAAAGGAAAGGACGCGGCCATGGGCAAGGTGATCGTCTCGGGGTTTTCGCTTTCGGTCGACGGATTCGGCGCAGGGCCGGACCAGAGCCTGGAGGCCCCCCTCGGAAAGCGCGGCAACGAAATGTTCGGATGGTTCTACGGCACCAGGGCGTTCCGGCAGATGATCGGCAAGAGCGGCGGGTCCGACGGCGTCGACAACGACCATGCCGCCCGCACGATGGAGGGCTTCGGCGCTTTCATCCTGGGCCGGAACATGTTCGGACCGGTTCGCGGCGAATGGCCCGCCGAGGAGTGGAACGGCTGGTGGGGCGACAATCCCCCCTATCACGCCCCGACCTTCGTGCTCACCCACTATCCGCGCGAACCCGTCGAGATGGAGGGAGGCACCACTTTTCACTTCGTCTCGGACGGCATCGAGGCCGCGCTCGAACGGGCCAGGTCGGCGGCGGGAGAAAAGAACGTCAAGATTGGTGGCGGCGTTTCGACAGTCCGGCAATATCTTCAGGCCGGCCTCGTCGACGAGCTGCATTTCGTCATCTCGCCGGTGGTTCTCGGACGCGGCGAGGCGATGTTCGCAGGCATCGACCTGCCGGCACTCGGCTTCCAGGTCATCGAACATGACGCGACGGAAGCCGCGACCTATGTCACGCTCGCAAGGAAGGCGCCCTAGCACCGCATCGCAGTCGAGGCGGCAAAGCGCTCCCGGAACCGGCATCCGGAAGCGGCGATGCTTGCACCTGCCCGATCCTTCCTGCCCGAAACAGGCACCCCGGATCAGGCCGGACAGTCAAGCGGCTGTCATCTTGTCTGCCTACCGCTCGGACGCACCCTTGCCCGCAATGATCCTTTCCCGGAATTTCTCGATCCGCGCCACGCGGGTCTTCGATTGCCTGGCCTGGTTGAGATTGAACATGTAGCTTCTCTGCCGGCCAGGCGTCAGGGCCTGGAACGCCTCTGCCAATTCAGGATCGGCATCCAGCGCTTCGGCCAGTTCGTCCGGCATGTCGATCCCCCGGGTCACCTTCGGCGGTTTCGTTCCCAGTTCCGCATGATCCATCAGCTGCCGCAGATAGGCCCGGATCACCGCTTCCATCTCGCCAACCTGCTCCACGGCAGTGAAGCGCATCATGGCCGGGCGCTGACTGTTGGGACCTTGCGGCTCCAGAACGCCTTCAGTGTCTCTGAGGAGGGCCGGGTTCAAGAAGGTCAGACGGAAGTCGCCCCGAAACGCCCCGAAGATCGCGATGTTGCGATTGACATGCATGTAGCACGGATGTGCCCATTTCACCGCCTCCTCCAAACCAGTGTCGAGGCAGATCCGGCGCAATTTGTTGAGCCCGTCGATCCAGAGCCGGGTCGAGCAGTCCGGCGTCGCGAACCGATCGCATCGGCCGCAGCCTTTGGTGAAGAAGTCGTCGGGATCGGAAATCATCGCCATTGCATGCTACCCCTGCCGTGTGGTCCGGAGCGCGACGAAACATGCATCGTTGGAGCGTCGGTGCGCTATTCCCCGTTCGGTGCGATGTTCTTCGCAGCAGCCGGCCGCCGATGAAGGAAAATTGATCGAACGGAATCCAGCGCGCGCCTGAAGATCTAAACGTAAGATGGCATGAAATCTGGTTTGTCCGGCAACAACCGTGACAGATATGCAGCGCAAGCCTCCGAAATCTGATCCTCGTCGGGCCGCAGAAAATCCTCCGGCATGCACCTGGTCCGGCCGGCCACCACCTCGAGCGGCACTGCGACCGGCTTCGTCGCCCGCCCGTCGTACTGGAGCGCGACCGAGAAGCTGCCGCTTTCGGTAGCCTCCACCGCGACGACCCCGGCGTCGAAGGCCTCGCGCTGATCCGTCATGTTGGTGATTCCAGGATGGCTGCGCGGCAGATATCCGAATGTATCGACGCGGGCACGCACGCCCTGCAGATCCTCCGCCAGAATGCGCTCGACCGCCTGGCCGAGATCGGTACCCGACAACCGGATGTTGCCATGGGGATCACGCTCCAGCATTTCGGGCGGGACGAGACCCTCGACCAGTGAGTGTCCATCCTTGTCCGAAACGCCTTCGGACATCGCCACGATGCAGCGCTTGTTGCGTGAAAGAACTCCGCGCACGCTGTCGATGAACCGCGCCCGGTCGAATGCCCGCTCCGGCACGTATACCAGGTGCGGCCCGGCGTCGGCATCCATTCGCCAGGCCGCCGACGCGGCGGTGAGAAAGCCGGCATGGCGCCCCATCACGATGCCGACATAGACGCCCGGCAGCGAGCAGAAATCGAGGTCCATGCCGGCAAAGGCGCCGGCAACGAATTGCGCCGCCGAAATGAAGCCCGGCGTGTGGTCGTTGCCCGCCAGATCGTTGTCGATCGTCTTCGGCGCATGAACGCATGCAATCGAGCCGCCGCATGCCTCTGAAATGATGCGCTGCGTCTCCGCCGTGTCATTGCCGCCGATATAGATGAAGGCGTCCGCTCCGGCAGTGCGCAGCCCCTTCAGCACCGCCTCGCAATAGCCGGCGTCCGGTTTGTCGCGGGTGCTGCCGAGCGCGGCACCCGGGGTGCGTGCGAGGCGGGAGAGGTCTGCTTCCGGCAAGGCCGTGAGCTCGACCAGGTTGCCGTCACGCAGCCCCCGCACGCCGTGCCTCGAGCCGAGGATCCGGGCGTCCGGATGACGTTTTCTGATAGCGGTGAGAGCCCCGGCAAGCGTTTGATTGATCACCGTGGTTGGCCCGCCACCCTGCGCGATCACGAAAGTTCCGCTCATTACCGCCTCTCTCTGACAAGCTGCACGAGCCTGTCACGACACTCGGCCGGATGCAATCGGTGGCGATTTTGGCCGAAGGGATTGAAAATGACCAGACATATGAAAAGCTTCGACACGAGGCCGGCGAAGGCGGACGCCAGATGGAAATCGCGCAGCCGGCACCGGGCAGATCGAGGCAAAATTCAATTTTCTGACACGGATGAGAGGCACTTATGGTCATGAAGCTCGCACTTGCGGGGATCGGCAAGATCGCCCGCGACCAGCACATTCCCTCGATCTCGGCGTCGCCGGACTGGGAACTGGCTGCCACGGTCTCGCGCCACGGCACGGTCGAGGGAATTGAATCCTTCGACGACTTCGAGCGCTTCCTCGGGACACGTTCCGACGTCGAGGCTGTGTCGCTCAGCCTGCCGCCGGTTCCGCGCTTCGACTATGCGGCGAAGGCGATCCGCGCCGGCCGGCACGTGATGCTGGAAAAGCCGCCCGGCGCGACGCTCGCCGAATGCCATGCGCTGGAACGAATGGCGCGCGAGGCCGGAGTTTCGATATTCGCCACCTGGCATTCGCGCGAGGCGGCGCAGGTCGCCGCGGCACGGGCCTGGCTGAGCGCACGGCAAATCCGGCGGCTTGCGATCACCTGGAAGGAGGACGTGCGCCGCTGGCATCCGGGCCAGCACTGGATCTGGCAGGCCGGCGGCCTCGGGGTCTTCGACCCGGGCATCAATGCGCTGTCGATCCTGACGGCGATCCTGCCCGAGCCCGTTCATCTTCGCTCGGCCGAACTGTTCTTCCCCGAGAACTGCGAGACGCCGATCGCGGCCGATCTCGACTTCGCCCACCCGGGTGGCGCGACGGTGACGGCTGAATTCGACTTCCGCCAGGAAGGCGAGCAGACCTGGACGATCGCGGTGGAGACCGAAGACGGAAAGCTCGTGCTTTCGGACGGCGGGGCGAGGCTCGCGATCGACGGGGTCGAACAGCCGGCACCGAGCGCCGGGGGCACGCCGTTGAACGGTGAATATCCGCGGCTCTATGCCCGCTTCGCCGAACTGGTGCGCTCCGCGGCGAGCGACATGGACCTGTCGCCGATGGTGCATGTCGCCGACGCGTTCCTGCTCGGCAGGCGCGTCACCGTCGAACCGTTTCACGAATAGGAGCGCCTGCAGCGCCGCATGATGGAAGAAGACGTGAGAAACACTGCGCCGGGCAAGCTGGCGCAGGTTCCCCGTGACATGGTTGCTGCCGGGGCAGCTCTGCTTGGGTCTCCAGGCTCAATCCGATCGTGGCTCTTCATGATTGCCGGAGCGGACCGGCGGTCGCCCTTCCCGATCGCGTCGATCAGGGCGTCGTGGAGGTGGCCTTGGCATGTGGTGTCGCGCCGCCGCCAGTAGAGCGCGATGATGAGAGACGAGCGCGATACCAGGTCGCGGACATGGTCGATCAGGATCTCCTGGCCGGCGATCTCGGCGATCATGATGTGAAAGCGGGCCGACTGGAGCAAGGCCGATGCCCCCGGGGCGAGGTCGTGCTGCAGTCGATGTCGTCGCCCGCCCTCACCGCCGTTCGCTCCTGCGGCGACGAACGCCGTGATCCTGCTTGGTGTCGTGCTCGCGGTCATCTGGGGCATGACCCGCATCATCGACATTCGCAAGGAACTCTGAGATCGAGGGTCGCCCGGCGGCCTTCCGATCTCGCTGCCGGCGATCGGCACGGCGTTGATGAATGAAGTGACGGCGGCCATCCGCGCCGCGGGCGACCGCGGCCGGAGCTTGACCGTCGATCGATATTTCTATATCCGTCGATATATGGAACCGGTACAAGCCCTCCGCATTCTTTCCGCCCTCGGCCAGGACACCCGGCTGAACGTCTTCCGTTTGCTGGTGCAGGCGGGACCGGACGGCCTGCCGGCCGGCGAAATCGCCGAGCGCGTCGGTGCGCGACAGAACACGATGTCCTCGCACCTGTCGATCCTGGCGAACTCCGGGCTGGTGCGCAGCGAGCGCTTCAGCCGGGTGATCCGCTACTCGGTCGATTTCGACGTCATGCGCGGCCTGCTCGCCTTCCTTCTCGAAGACTGCTGCGGCGGCCGCAGGGAACTGTGCCAGCCGCTCATCGACCAGATCGCCTGCGCCTGCTGAGGAGAACCGCAATGGCCGACCGCGTCTACAATGTCCTCTTCCTGTGCACCGGAAACTCCGCCCGCTCGATCATCGGCGAGGCGATCATGAACCGGATGGGCAAGGACCGCTTCAGGGCCTTCTCGGCCGGCTCGCACCCGAAGGGCGAAGTCAACCCGAACACGCTGAAACTGCTTGAGCAGAAGGGCTACGACACGTCCTTCGCCCGCTCCAAGAGCTGGAATGAGTTCGAGGGGCCGGATGCGCCGGAGATGGATTTCGTCTTCACCGTCTGCGACGATGCGGCGGAAGAGTCCTGCCCGGTATGGCCGGGCCATCCGATGAGCTCGCATTGGGGCATTCCGGACCCGGCCGCCGTCACCGGATCGAATGCGGTCGTCATGATGGCCTTCTACGAGGCCTATCGCATGCTGGAGCAGCGCATCTCGCTGCTCGTCCACCTGCCGATTGCAAGCATCGACCGACTGGCGCTCCAGCACAAGCTCGACCGCATCGGCAAGACCGGCGACGGCCGGCACACCTCCGACGTCGCGTGAGGCACGGGAAAGCACTTCATGTCATTCTTCGAACGATTCCTGACCCTGTGGGTCCTGCTGTGCATCGTCGCCGGCATCGCGCTCGGACAGGTCCTGCCGGGACTCTTCCATGCCATAGGCGCTCTGGAGGTTTCGCAGGTCAATCTGCCCGTCGCCCTGCTCATCTGGCTGATGATCATCCCGATGCTCGTCAGGATCGATTTCGCCGCCTTGTCCGGCGTCACGAGGCACTGGCGTGGCATCGGCGTGACGCTGATCGTCAACTGGGCGGTCAAGCCTTTCTCGATGGCGCTGCTCGGCTGGCTCTTCGTCGGCTGGCTGTTCCGCCCGCTGCTGCCGGCCGGGCAGATCGACTCCTACATCGCCGGGCTGATCCTGCTCGCCGCCGCGCCGTGCACCGCCATGGTCTTCGTCTGGTCGAACCTGACGAAGGGCGAGCCGCATTTCACTCTGACGCAGGTGGCGCTCAACGACGCGATCATGGTCGTCGCCTTCGCCCCGATCGTCGCCCTGCTCCTCGGTCTCTCGGCGATCACGGTTCCATGGCAGACGCTGGTGCTTTCGGTCGTTCTCTACATCGTCATTCCGGTGATCATCGCGCAGGTACTCCGCCGCCGGACGCTGGCGCGCGGGAACAGCGCCCTCGAGCGGCTGCTCGCCCGCCTTCAGCCGGTATCGCTTGTGGCGCTGCTGGCCACCCTCGTCCTGCTTTTCGGCTTCCAGGGCGAGCAGATCATCGCCCAGCCGGCGATCATCCTGCTGCTCGCGGTACCGATCCTGATCCAGGTCTACTTCAATTCCGGCCTTGCCTATCTCCTCAACCGCATCTCGGGCGAGGAACATTGCGTCGCCGGCCCCTCCGCCCTCATCGGCGCATCGAACTTCTTCGAGCTTGCCGTCGCCGCGGCGATCAGCATCTTCGGCTTCCAGTCCGGTGCGGCACTCGCCACGGTCGTCGGCGTGCTGATCGAGGTGCCCGTGATGCTGTCGGTCGTATGGATCGTGAACCGTTCGAAGGGCTGGTACGAGAAGGGCAGCGCCGTCAGCGCCCGCGCCCCGAAGGAGAGTTTCCCGCAATGAGCGTCACCATCTACCACAACCCGAAATGCGGCACGTCACGCAACACGCTGGCGATGATCCGCGCCTCGGGTGCCGAGCCCGAAATCATCGAATATCTTGTCGACCCGCCGACACGCGAGCGGCTGAAGGAACTGCTCGCGGCGATGGATATGCCAGCGCGCGAGCTTCTCCGCCGGAAGGGCACCCCCTACGACGAACTCGGCCTCGGCGACCCGTCGCTCACCGAAGACCAGGCCCTCGACGCCATGATGGCGCACCCGATCCTGATCAACCGTCCGATCGTCGTGACGGAGAGGGGCGTCCGGCTCTGCCGGCCGTCGGAGGTCGTCCTCGACATACTCGAGAATCCCGACATCGGATCCTTCGCCAAGGAAGACGGCGAAGTGGTTCCGGCAGGCGGAAGCAGCGCGGCGTGACCGGAAGCAAGCTTCCTCCGTTTTCCAAGCTCCCGAACGTCGATCCCGAACGCCTCCGGCCGATCGACTGGCGGTCCCCCGGCGATATGCGCTCCCGCTCCGCTCCCAGCGCAATCCCATCGGCGGCGAACCCGCCGGAAGGCAAGACGATCGTGCCCGGCCTGGCCCGAGCCGATGCCCGGCCGCCGACCGCCGGCACGAGTGGTCGGGCCAGAGCAATTCCAGCAAAGGTGCGAAACGGTCTTGCGTCCAGAATTGCTTGAAAACGACGAGATAGAGCATTGAAGGTTATTGTTTTTTCACCAGAAATGCCCTAGCGCCAGAACGGCTTCATCTTGCGCAGGTCCTTCCAGACTGCGCCGGCCCTGCTCCAGTCCAGTGCCGCCCGAGTTCTGGCTCGCCCCGATGGCGCATCCTGCGGCCCGCTCGACCGTTGCAGTATCCTGGCGGCTCCCCGGCTGCAATTCGACAAGAACCCGCCGGGCAACCTGGGCGTCGTTGAATGCACCGGTAACGAGCTGCAGCCTCTTGAGGCGCTTCAGGAAGGGCGAGACGCGCCTCTTCGGATAGAGCGGCGCGAAGAACTCGGTAAGGTAGCGCAGCTTCTTCAGGTCCTTGCGCAGTTCATGGCGCTCCTCGACACTCAGCGACACGATGTCGGCGCCGCGTCTCTCCACCCTGCGCCAGTGCTTCCTCAAGGCCTTTTCCGCGAATTTCGACAGCGGCCGCGCGAGGCGCTCGGACTGGCCGATGTCGAGATCGGCGATCCAGCCGCGCGTCTCGATGAAGCGCACGAGATCGAAAATGAAGCTCTGGACCCGCTCACAGCGCAGCACCTCGCGGAGACCGTCGCGGCGCCGCGCGGCTTCGGCTTCCAGCGCCTCGACCAGCGGCGCGAAGCCGGCCTCGTCGGGAAAGCGGCCCGCCTCGGGCCGCACGACATCCGCGATGACCGCATCCAGATCGCGCAGGCGCCCGACTTCCGCGCCGAGCCACTGCGCTTCCCCGCGCAACCGCGTTGCCTCCGAACTCGCCAGTGCAGCGTTGAAGACGGAAAGCGCGCTCCGCAGCCGCCGCAACCCGACGCGCAACTGATGGGGACCCTCGGCTTCGTCCATTTCGTGAACGACGCGAATATTCGTCGCGATCTGCTGGCGGCACTCGCGCAGGATGTCGCGGGCGGCTCGCTCGACCGATTCGGATTTTCGAAGCTCCACGGGCCGGGCATTGCGCGGGTCGAGCGGCGGTTCGATGAAGCCCTTGGAGGCCAGCATGAACCCGCGCGCGCCCTTCGAAAACCGGGAAAACCTGAGCCCGCCGCTCGGGAACAGGGCCTTGGCGAGATTGAAAAGATCCTCGGGGTCGCCCTCGATCAGCTCGATTTCGACTTCGCGCAGTTCCGCGACCTTCTCGCCGGCGACGATCTCACCGGTATCGACGGCCATCTCCGCCCGTGTGCCGCTTTCGAAGCGCACCTCGCCGGCCGCGCGCCTGATCCTTGTCTCGAAGACCGGAAGAAGTGCCGCTCCTCTAGCGGACCGCGCGATAGCCTTGCGAAGATCTTCGTCGGCTATGCTTTCCAGGGCGATCGCTTCCCTCCCGACCCGGCTTTCGACCTCCTGCGACTGCGACAGCCCGCCGTTCAGTCCGCTCCTGAGCTTCACCGACTGGATCCACTGCCCGCCGTTCCTGCGCAACCGCAGCGAAATTCCCGCCTTGCGCAGGGCGTGATCGCGGGTATCGAAGTAGATGCTCCTGAGAGCGCGCGCCCGCGGCGTCTTCGCGCTGTAGCCGAGCGATTGGGCGCGCTTCCACACCGTCCGGCTGGAATCTTCGCCCACGATGAATTTCAGTTCGATTTCGCTCATGTGACAGACTTGTGACAATTCCCGGGACCCATGTCCCAGCTTCGACTGTCACAATCAAGATGTCCCCGCGGGGACGCGTACCAATTTCGAAGTATGCCTACCAGGACCTGAGCGCCCGCAATGTCGGCGTCTTCTTGAAGATGTTCTCGCCCATGCGGGCGAGCAGGGCATCAGAACGCCCGACGCCAGTCGGGTGTACGCAACGACGTGCCGCATGGTTTTTCGCGCGGGTCTCCTGGAGCTTGTGATCGCCGGAAGGCGCGACAATCGCGAAAGGCATCCGCTTCCGGACCCGCGTCCGCGATAGTTTCATCGGCTTCGTCACAATCGGCGTCGGTGAGGAAAAATGGCATCCGCCTTTGCGGTTTCCTGGCTTGCGACATTCGGATCTGCGAGGTTTTCGCCGCTCTCCGCCGTTCCTTACGAAACCGTAAGATCGCGGAAAAGTGCCCGCGAGATCCCCGCCCTACAAGTCCCCCGTGACCGTGGGATCGCCCCCTGCCGGTCGCATGGAATTCACGATTTTCTTCTCCATTTCACCAAGAGGAGCCGCACATGGCTTTGGACGAAAACCGCAGCGTGCGGGACATGCTGTGCAAGGTGCCGGAAGTCACCCTGTACTTCTGGATCATCAAGATCATGGCCACGACCGTCGGCGAGACGGCGGCCGATTTTCTCAACGTCAATCTCGGCTTCGGCCTGACCGGCACGTCCTGGGTGATGGGCGCTCTGCTCGTCGCCGTCCTCATCTACCAGCTCGCGAAAAAGCGCTACGTGCCGTGGCTCTACTGGCTGACGGTCATCCTGATCAGCATCGTCGGCACGCTGATCACCGACAACCTGACCGACAACATGGGCGTTCCGCTCTGGATCTCGACCGCCGGCTTCTCGATCGTTCTCGCGATCATCTTCATGGTCTGGTACGCCAGCGAGAAGACGCTCTCGATCCACTCGATCTTCACGACAAGACGCGAGCTCTTCTACTGGGCCGCGATCCTCTTCACCTTCGCACTCGGCACGGCCGGCGGCGACTTCGCGACCGAAGGCCTGAACTTCGGCTACCTGCAAGGTGTCCTGATCTTCGGCGGCCTCATCGCCGCGGCGACGTTCGCCTACTACACCAACACCTTAAATGCCGTGCTTGCCTTCTGGATCGCCTACATCCTGACGCGTCCGCTCGGCGCATCGATCGGCGACCTCCTCACCCAGGCCCCGAAGGACGGCGGCCTCGGCATAAGTGACGCCTGGGTCAACGGCGCGTTCTTCCTCTGCATCATCGGCCTGATCGGCTACCTGTCGGTGAGCAAGGTCGACCAGCCCAGCAAGGAGGAAGAAGAAGCCGCGCGGGAATACCGAAACGATGGCGAACGTCCCCGCGCGCTCGCCCCTGCCCTCGACTGACTATGCACGGCGGCGGCTGCGTCGCGGCCGCCGCTGCAATCGATGCCGTTCGCGGGCGTCCGCCGCCGACTGCAAGCCGGATCCATGGCTTGTGACGCGATACCAAGTGGTAGCCTTGTCGCCGCAAGACAGGCATCTTGCGACCCGGCGACACCGCAGGAAGAAGAAATGCGCATTTTGCTGATCGAAGACGACAGGAAGACCAGTGACTACGTGGTCAGGGGCTTTTCCGAGGCCGGACATGTCTGCGATGCGATGGCCGACGGCGAAGGCGGCCTGTTCCAGGCGATGCACGAGCGATACGACGTGCTTGTCGTCGACCGCATGCTGCCAGGCCTCGACGGCCTGTCGATGGTCAAGGCGCTGCGCTCGGCCGGCACGAAGACGCCCGTCCTGTTCCTGACCTCGGTCGGCGGCATCGACGACCGCGTCGAGGAACTCGAGGCCGGCGGCGACGACTACCTCGTCAAGCCCTTCGCCTTCTCGGAACTGCTCGCTCGCGCGAACGCGCTCGCCAGGCGTCCGCCGGCCGTGACCGAACGCACGACGCTTCGGGTCGCAGACCTCGAGATGGACCTCGTCCGGCGGCGCGTCACGCGGGCGGCCACCGAGATCGACTTGCAGCCGCGCGAATTCACCTTGCTCGAGGTGCTCATGCGCAACGAGGGTCGCATCGTAACCCGCACGATGCTGCTCGAGCGGGTATGGGACTTCCATTTCGATCCGAAAACCTCGGTCGTCGAGACCCATGTCAGCCGCCTGCGCTCCAAGATCGACAAGCCCTTCGGCACCGCCCTCATCCACACCGTGCGCAACACCGGGTACTCGCTCCGTGCGCCGCGATAGGCTGCTCAAGAGCACACCGTTCCGGCTGGCACTGGCTTTTGCCGTTATGTTCGTCGGCGCCTTCCTGGCGACGGGCGTCGTGGTCTACGAACTGGTCAGCGTGGAACTCCAGCAGCATCAGGACCAGACCATCCAGCAGACCTATGCGGTCATCGCCAACGCCTATGGCGACCACGACATCACCGACCTTCTCGATACCGTCGGCACCAACGTCCGTGCGACACGCGGCAAGGACCGCTTGTTTCTGGTGACCGGCCCGGACGGCAAGGTCCTCGGCGGCAACATGCCTGCATCGAGCTTTCCCGACGGCTGGTCCGACGCGACCGCGGACCGGATCGGCCTTGGTGGCGACATGACCTACCGCATCTATGCCGGCACCGTCGACGGCAACCGTCTGGTGGTCGGGCTGAGCTACCAGGAGGTTGACCGGCTGAACGAGATCATGCTCGGAAGCTTTGCCTGGGCGTCGCTCGCCGTAGTCCTGGTGGCCATCGCGGGCGGGTTCTGGATCGCAAGCCGGGCGCAGCGGCGCTTCGACGCCGTGCGCGACACGATGGACCGAGTGTCTCACGGCGACCTGGAGGCCCGCATCCCGTTGTCCGGGCGCGACGACGACATCGATCTGCTGTCTCGTGACATCAATGCGGCGCTGGCGCGCCTCGCGACGACCGTCGAAGGCATGCGGCAGGTCAGCGCAGACATCGCGCACGACCTGAAGACGCCGCTGAACAGGCTGAAGATCACGATCGAGGACGCGCTTGCCCGTCACGACGCGGGCGAGGACATGGCCCACCTGCTCGAGGCGGCCGCGGACGAGGCAGACCAGATCAACCAGACCTTCGAGGCGCTGCTGAGGATCGCCCAGATCGAGGCGGGCGCGCGCAAGGCGCGCTTTTGCGAGGTCGATCTCCGTCAACTCCTTGCCTCGCTGGCCGAGGTCTATGCGGGCGTCGCCGAGGACGCCCGCCACAGCCTCGTCATGAACGACGAAACGAACGGGCCGTGCGTCGTGTCCGGCGACCGGGAACTGCTGACGCAGATGTACGTGAACCTGATCGAGAACGCGATCCGCCACTGCGCCGGCGGCGCGCGAATCCTTCTCGGTATCCGTCGAGAAGGGAAAAGGATCGTCACTCTTGTGCGGGACGACGGCCGGGGCATACCGGAAAAGGAGCGCGAACGCGTGTTCCGGCGGCTCTACCGGCTGGAGGCAAGCCGCACGTCTCCCGGCACGGGCCTGGGGCTCAGCCTCGTCAAGGCCGTCGCCGACCTCCATGATGCGGAGATCCGCATGGAAGATGCCCGCCCCGGCCTGCGCATCGTCGTGGTCGTTGCCGCAGTGGAATAGGGCACTTGCAGCGACCTTCCTGGGAAAGTTCGATGCGCCCCCATGACGCAGCGGGGGAAGACCTTCTTACGAAATCGTAAGTTTGCAGACAGGTGCGGGCAATAGGCGCTTGATAGGCTCCGGAGGCGTCGGGCTGGGCCCGCCCGCTCCGGACCCGCCTCCGGTGCGCGTCCGAGAACGGGCCGGGGATGCGCCGTTGAATGGTTCTTGTTGGAGATGTCGTTGCACCAGGTCCCGCCAAGCTCCGATAGGCCGGCAGCCCAGTTGCCTTGGGACGCATTGGCGAGAAGACCGCTCGCGCTTGCAGTTTCCGCCGCCGTGCTTCTGAGCGCGACGTTCTGGCTTTTCCCCGAGATCGATCTCGACACCAGCAAGCTGTTCTACTCGAAGGCCGGTGGCTTTTTCCTGGGCCATGATTTCTTCTTCCAGCTTGTCCGCCGGGTCGGGATCGACCTGAGCTGGATCTACGGTTTCGTGGCGCTCGGGCTCGTCGTCGCCGGCATTGCCTTCAAGGCGCATCGGGACGGACTTGTGCGACGGGGCGCCTTCCTGATCGCGGTGATGGCGCTTGGCCCCGGCCTTCTCGTCAATCTGCTTCTGAAGGACCATTGGGGACGCGCAAGGCCGCGCAACATAATCGAGTTCGGCGGACACCTTCCCTATTCCAGGGTCTGGGAGATCGTGCCCTACTGCAAGATCAACTGCTCGTTCGTCTCCGGCGAGGCCGCGGCAACATTCTCCCTGATCGCGCTGGTGTGGATCGTGCCGCAGCGTTTCCGGCTGAAGCTCGCCGTGCCGCTGCTGGCGCTAGTGTCCCTGGTCTCTTTCGACCGCGTCATTGTCGGCGGACATTTTCTCAGCGACATGCTTCTGTCCTGGGCCATCGTTCTGCTCGTGATCATTGTCCTCGACCGTCTGATGCTGTCGCACGCGAGCCTCCGCATCGCCGCCCCGCCGAACGCCGAAAATGACCGCATGCAGGCGGATTTCCAGCAAACCAGCACCAGGGATACAATATGAAATCGGCCAGAAGCCTCGTCCGCAACAGTTGCTTCGCAGTCGTTTCCGTCGCCGGCATGATGCTTGGACAGCCGGCGCTTTGCGCAACGACGGGAACTTCCGCCGGCAGCAGCGCGTCCCCTGCGACGCCCCTTCCGACGAAAAGGCCGCACCACCTGGACCTCGCAGCTGCCGCGACACCGTCCGACGCGCGCGCGCTCGGCGGCTACGACGTCCTCATTGCCGATCGCGGCAATGATCGTCTGCTGATCGTCAGTCCGCAGAAGGATATCGTCTGGCAATATCGGTTCAAAGGCGTTCCGCCCGGTCAGGGCGCGGACGACGCGTTCTTCGCGGACGACGGCAAGAGCATCATCACCAATCTCGAGCATCAGCAGGTCATTCGCCTGATAGATCGGGCAAGCAAGAAGGTCACGTGGGAATATGGGAGCCTCGGCCATGCCGGATCGGGTCACGGCCACCTCGACTTCCCGGACGATGCGTACAAGCTGCCGAACGGCAAGGTCGTCGTAGCCGACATCCGCAATTGCCGCATTCTGGAGATCTCTCCCGACAAGACGATCGCCCGGCAAGCGGGTATCACCGGCCGTTGCTGGGGCAAGGCTCCGGCACTCGCCTCTCCCAATGGCGACAAGCCGCTGCCCGACGGACGCATTCTCGTCAGCACCATCCACGATCACTCGATCGTCGAACTGGACCGGGACTGGAAGCAGGTTCTGCATCTGAAGCTGCCGATCCGCTACCCGTCCGATCCGCAGATGACGAAGGCGGGTAACTTCCTCGTCGCGGGATATACGAAACCGGGAAAGATCATCGAGATCTCGCCGACCGGCAAGGTGGTTTGGCAGTACGCCGCCAAGCCGCACGAGGAACTTGACCGTCCCTCGCTCGCCATCGAACTGCCCAACGGCAACGTGCTTGCAACCGACGACCTGAACCAGCGGGTCGTCGTCATCGACAAGGCGACGAACTCTATCCTGTGGCAATACGGGGTCACCCACAGGCGCGGCGACAAGCCCGGCTACCTCCACATCCCGGACGGCCTCGACATCATCAGACCCGACCAACTGGCAGAAAAGGCGAATTGACATGAAGGAATGCCGGAACCGGCACAGAACCGCGACGTCTGTGTTCGCAGCCATCCTCATTGCCACATGCTCGGTCGGCTCGCCCGGCGCCGCGGCAACCCTTCACAGGATCGGTTCCGTGACCTGGCATGCGAAGCGCTACAAGGACACGGTTCTCGACCTCGTGGGCTATCCGCTTGCCAGGCGGGACGGCTATGTCCTCTTTTCCGACGAGGCGCACGGCAAGATCTCGGCGCACGATCTACCCGTGACCGGCACGGGAATCGACAGGGTGAAGCTTCATCACCGCTACCGGATCCGCGGCAAATTCATCCTTGGCGGCCTAAAGGCGAGCAACGGAAATCCATATCATCTGCAATCGACGTCGACGCCGCTGCCGGCTCCGCGTTGATCGCAATCCGGGCAGCCCGGCCGCGCCTCGATGGTCCCTCGATCCCCGAAGCCGGACAATCAGATGGACACCGCACTCACACAGCTCATCAACAGTCCCGCAGGGACGGGACTCCTCGCGCACTACTCCTCCCGGCCGGCCGTACTGGTCGCTATCCTGTTTCTCGCCCCGTTCGTGCTCGAGGAAGCGGCCATCCTGGCGGCGGCAGGCATCGCGACGGCTGGTCTGTTGTCGCCGCCGGCGGCGTTCCTGCCACTGCTCTTCGGCATTGTCGCCAGCGACTGGTTCCTTTTCGGCCTTGGCCATCTTGCGATCAGGATCCCCCGCATCCGGCAATGGATCGGTAACTCGCGTTTGGAAAAGGGGCGAGAACTGCTGGGCCGCGGCATGCTGGCATCCGCTGTCACGGCGCGTCTTGTCCCCTGGCTCCTGCCCCCGATCTTCATCGCCAGCGGGCTGCTCGGAGTGCGCTTCTCCGCCTTCGCGCTTGCGAACGGGGCGGTCGCACTGGTCTATACGACCGTGTTCTTCGTCCTCGCCTTCGAATTCAATTCGCTCCTCCTCGAGCGTTTCAGCCAATGGGGATGGGTTGGCGTAGCAGCCCTGGCAATCGGACTGCTGGGCTTCTCTTTCGTCAGGCGGCGCAGGGCAAGTCGCTGAAGGAGAAAGCCGGCGCAAGCGATGCCGACGGCGATCGCGACAAGGGTCGCCACTGTTCGGACAAGATCATACGGAAGCGTAAGGCTCTGGAAAAGCGCCGGAAAACTGGCGGGCGCACATTGCTTTCGGGACAGGACATCGGGTCCGTTTCCCCGAAAGGAGATTATCATGAACATGAAGCTTCTCATTTCTTCCGCAATCGCCGCCGGAACCCTTGCCGTCGCTGCGGGGCCCGTTTTCGCATCGACCCACGCAAATGTGTCCAGGCCGATATCGCCGCGCATGGCGTCGACCTCGACGCACGCCGGCATGGTCGTGGCGCAGGCAAGCGCAAAACACAGGAAGAACGAGCAGAACGAGAATGAAAACGACGCTCCGGGCGATGCCGGTGACCAGGGCGAAAAGTAAGCCTCATCGAGCTTCCGCTCACTAGCCAGGAATTGCCCCTCCCGCGAACTGTCGCGGGAGGGGCTCCCGCGGAGAGCGAACCTGGAGCTTGCGCCGGCAGCGGCAGGACAGGCCTCCTGCCATCGACCCGCCTCCGAGCACCGCAATCCACAATGCGGCTTCGCCGCCGAAGAGCTCGTCCTTCTTCAGCTGCTCGGCGGATAACCCTTCCGCAGAGATTCCTGACGCCGCAGAAGGAGCGCCATTTGCAGCAGGCTCATCGGGCGGCAGCCATCTCTTCGGTTGGCGGCCCCGATCGCAAACAGCGTGCGGTACTGGTTCCACAGGCCGCGGTAGGCATCGAGAAGCCGCGTTCGTCCGTCCCAGATCCTCAGTATTTCCGCACCCGCTCCGTTAAGTTCGACAATGCGGAAGTCCTCCCCGTCCTTGAGACGGTCGAGCGAGCCGAACCGTATGTCAAAGCGCCCGAAATGAAAGCCGGGAATGTCCTTGGCGATTTCATCGATCCTTCGTTCGAGCGCGCGCGTCACGTGGTGCCGCGCGTCCCGATATACCGCGCCGATCCGCGCGCTCCTCGTATCGGCGAGAACGACAACCTCGCCGCGGTCCGGCACGCAATGCCACTCGCTTGCGTGCGAGAGTTCGAAGATGTCCCTGCTCTTGTTCAGGACCGGGTTGTCCCCGACAAGTTCTGCCAGGCGGCGCGTGCCGTCTCCGAGGACATGCGGGGAATAGACGAACGTCATCGAGTAGATCCGTCCACGGCGTTCGCCGGGATGCCGCATGTAGAAGATGCCGGCCTCCCCGGGATGGTCGACTTTCTCCTGCAGGAGAACGGTCGACCCCGGCGGCGTCGCGGCGAAGTAGTCCTTCAACTGGTCTTCCGACGCCACGGTCCGGACCCCCCAGCCCTGGTATCCCCGGTCCGGTTTGGCGACGACGGGGAAACGGAGGCCGGCGGTTCCCATCGCTTCGGCCGCCGTCACGAAGGCCGTTTCGCCTGAGGCCTCCACCGGTACGGTCTTGGGAACGAACCGTCTCGCGACATGACCGAAAAGGTCCATGCCCTGTGTCTTCGACTCGCCCCAGAGGCCACCCGCCTCCATGCTCGGATTGGCTGCCGTCGGCAAAGTCGCACTGCCGTGCCGGATCGAAAGGGCGAGCCACATGAGAGCCGGAACCAGGTAGAAGACCGGCTCGGGAATCCTTCGCTTGAAGCTGGTATAGAGCGGCGAAGGCGCCAGCCTTGGCATTCCCGCGTGAATGGCATACGCCACGCGGGAATGTCGGAACGCGGCGATCCTGCCCGGTTGGAGTTCGGCGGCGGAGTCCGGCTGGAAGGCTTCGGACTGGTAGAATGCTGTTTCGGATTTCATGCCCTGAACAGCGGCCGGCAGCGGCATTTGAAACCCCGCGCGACCGCACCCCTTTTCTTTGTTCCGGCTTGCGACATCGGTCCGGTCGCGAGCCATCTACCGGGGATTTATTGGCTCTAGTTTTCGCGCACCTTACAAATTTGTAAAACGCGCGAATGTGCGCCGGAACCCAGATCTGTCCGGAAAGGCAACGGATTCAAACTGCCGGGCGATGCGCACCGGCCCGCTACGGCATGGGATTGAAGCCCCCTTCGACCATGTCATGCATCCACTCGAAACTGTGCCTGTCGCCACCGTTCTTGCCACTGCGGGTCAATACGCCGAGCGTGGTTCAGGTGCGGCCGGACGGGGAACCGAGAGCGCCCGTTGCCGCCTCAGGACCTGTTTGCAAGACGCCGCAGCGGGAAGAGGCAGAAGAGACAGGCCACGCTGAGTGTGGCCCCTGCGAGAAACGTCGCCGCGGCTCCGTAGACGTCCCAGATCGCGCCGGCGATGACGCTGGCGACCAGCAGTCCGAGGCCGGATACCAGGTTGTATATCCCGAAGGCCGTCCCGCGCAGTCTCTCCGGCGCGGTGTCTGCGACGAGCGCGGAAAAAATCCCTTGCGTGCAGCCCATGTGCAGGCCCCACAGGACGACGCCAAGCGAAACGGCCGGGATGTTCGCGGCCCCGGCAAGGACGAGATCGGCGCAGAGCAGCAAGGCCAGACCCAGCGCGAGCAGGCCAACCCTCCCTGCGCGGTCGGACACGACCCCGGCCGGATAGGCCGATGCGGCGTAGGCGATGTTCATCAGGACCAGGACCATTGGCACGAGCGCGACGGAGAGACCGAGATGCTGGCATCTGAGGATGAGGAACGCTTCGCTGAAGCGTGCGAGGGAAAAGACCGCCGCCACGGCGACGACCACCCAGAACGAAGCGCCCAGCTCGCCGACGGACGAGAACAGGATGGCCTTTCCGCCATCGTCCCGGCGGTGCTCGGCGGGTTCCTTCAAGGCCAGGAAGATCAGCAGGAACGACAGGACGCCCGGCACAGTCGCAATCCAGAAGACGAGGCGGTACCTGTCTGCCAGGAGAAGCATGAAGACGACCGCCAGCAGCGGTCCGAGAAAGGCGCCGACCGTGTCGAGCGACTGCCGCAGGCCGAAGCTGGCGCCCTGCAGTTCGGGCGGCGAGAGATCGGCCACGAGCGCATCGCGCGGCGCTCCGCGAATGCCCTTGCCGATCCGGTCGGTGAACCTGGCAGCCGCGATCCAGCCGACGCTGGGCGCGAGCGCGAACAGCGGCTTCGTCGCCGCAGCGAGCCCGTAGCCGAATGCCGCCAGTGCTTTCCGTTTTCCGAGCCAGTCGCTGACCGCTCCGGAAAAGATCTTGGTGATCGACGCGGTGGCTTCGGCAAGACCCTCGATGATTCCGATGGTCGCGACCGAGGCCCCCATGACGGTCGCGAGGTAGACGGGCAAGAGGGCGTGAATCATTTCCGAGGACGTATCCATGAGCAAGGACACCAGGCCGAGGATCCAGACGCCTCGCGGAATTCTCCCCTGCACCCTGCCTGAAAGCCATCCTGTGGTCACACTGCGCTCCCTCTGTCCGACAGCCGACCCGCGGTAGCGCCGCCGATGCGCCATCGGGTAAGGTTGCGGAGTTCCCGCCGGCGCGTGACGGCGGCTCTGTATATCACGCCATCGTCGCGGCTGGCACGAGTGGCGTGGAGCTCGTTCAGACAAGCCTCCGAGCCATTGTACCCGGCACGATGTCCGTTTTCTTCGTCGCGAACCCGAAACCGGGCAGGCCAGGGACAGCGCCTCCCCGGGCGGAAGTCATTTCCGCAATGGCCCTTCGGATCAGAGGCGAGACCGGCTTTGTCGCTTCCTCATGGCTGCCGTTGCCGTCATCGACGCCTGCTGCACGCCCCGCATCTCTCAATGATCGACCACATTGATCAGATTGCCGGCCGGATCGCGGAAGAAGAAGCGGCGGAGGCCCCAGGGCTCATCGACGGGGCCGTAGACCACCTCCGCTCCCGCGGCGCGCACGGCATCTGCCGCACTCTCCAGATCGTCGACCCCGATCGAAATCACCGGCAGTTCGTTGCCGGACCCTCCTTCCGAAGCCGTGTGCAGTTCAATCTTCTGGGTCGCCTTGCTTTCGAGAAAGGCGATCCATCCCGTGTCGGACGGAATGTCGAGACCGAAGGCTTCCGCATAGAACTTCGCGAGCTCAGCGGGATCGGGCGCAGCGAGATTGGCAACGATCCGGGTGACGGTCATCCTCGATGTCTCCTTGAATCCGGGCGCGTCCAGGACCTTGACCGGCCTGGCAAAGGATGGCGCATCTGTATTGGTGCCGCATCGTCGCGGCAAGTCGGTCGACCACTGAAAGCTGACTGAAAGCTTGGACGGCTAGCCTCCTGGCCACCGTGAGCGTCCTGAACGGATCAGGTCTTCGCGGCTGACCGGGAGGAGCCAGGTTGATCGCAAATCTCTTGCCGACGCGGGTCTCGCGCCACGCGGCTGCAGGCACTGGAATTCGACAGCCGTCACGGCGAACGGGCGAACGCGCAAGCCGGGTCCTTCCTGAACATATCGCAAACGGAGATGGGCCAGATGTCAGCGAATGCTGAGGCGGCAGGCGGGGTCGTGTTCTCGGGCGTGGCGAAGCGGTTCGTCACGCCGACCGGTAACGCAATGACGGCGATCCGTGACATCAATCTGGAGGTGAAGCCGGGGCAGTTCTGCGCCATCGTCGGCCCGACCGGCTGCGGAAAATCGACCACCCTAACGCTCGCCGCGGGCCTCGAAAGCCCGAGCGCCGGCAGCGTCACCGTTTCCTCGAGGCCGGTCGACGGCATCACCAGGGGCGTGAGTTTCGTATTCCAGAACGATGCGCTCCTGCCGTGGAAATCGGTCGTCGCCAACGTGGCGCTCGGTCCGATCTTCCATGGCGAACCGCGCCGGCAGGCGAACGAGACGGCCCACGACTGGCTGCGCACCGTCGGACTTTCGGGTTTCGAGAACCACTATCCCCACCAGCTTTCCGGCGGGATGCGAAAGCGCGTCAGCCTCGCGGCGGCGCTGATCAACAAGCCCGAGATCCTGCTCATGGACGAACCCTTCTCGGCGCTCGACGTGCAGACACGGGCGATCATGTCGAACGAACTGCTGACCCTTTGGGAGCGGACGCGCCCATCCGTCATGTTCGTCACCCACGACCTCGAGGAAGCGATTTCGCTGGCAGACCGCGTCGTCGTGATCACCGCCGGGCCGGGAACCGTCAAGGCAATCTACGACATCGACCTGCCCCGCCCGCGCGGAGCGGTGCAGGACATCCGCTTCACCCCCCGCTTTCTCGAACTCTACCGGCAGATCTGGGAATCCCTGAGGGAGGAGGTGGAGCGCGCCTACTCCCGCACGGCAACCGCACCGGGCGCAGCAGGGAGAGCCGCATGACCATGCACACCAGCCTCACCTCCGGCAACGCGAGTGCTCCCTCCGGCGCACCCGCTTCGCAGGACGAGCAGTCGATCGCGGAACGCGCCCGCCTGAAAGCGCGACGGCGAAGGATCTCGGTGCACGCCGGGCAACTCTTCATCCTCGTCGCCTTCCTCGGAACCTGGCAACTGCTCGGCAACGCGAAGGTCATCGATCCCTTCTTCTTCGGCACTCCCCTGGGCATCGTCGAGCGCCTGGCGGACTGGATGGTGAACGGTACCGCCTACGGCTCTTTCTGGCTTCAGATCTGGATCACGCTCGAGGAAGCCTTGCTTGGCTTCGCCTTCGGCGTCGGCTCCGGCATCGTTCTCGGCGTCCTTCTCGGCGAGATTCCGTTCCTCGCGGACGTCATCAATCCCTACATCAAGATCGTCAATGCGCTGCCGCGCATCGTGCTCGGTTCGATATTCATCATGTGGCTGGGGCTCGGGCTGCCGTCGAAGGTCCTGCTGGCGGCCGTCCTCGTCTTCTTCGTCGTGTTCTTCAATGCCTTTCAGGGGGTACGGAGCGTCGACCGGAACCTCGTATCCAACGCACGCATCCTCGGGGCGACGCGGCTGCAGGTCGTACGCCATGTCGTCTTCCCCTCGGCCATGACCTGGATCATCGCGAGCCTGCATGTTGCGCTCGGCTTTTCGATCATCGGCGCAATCGTCGGAGAGTTCCTCGGCGCGCAGAAGGGCCTCGGCCTGGTGATCGCCACCGCCCAGAACACCTTCGACGCGAACGGCGTGTTCGGCGCGATGATCGTCATCGGAATCCTTGCACTCGGCGCGGAGGCTCTGATGAGCATCCTTGAAAAACGCCTGCTTTCCTGGCGGCCCCCGTCCGCATCCGAAAGCAATGTGCAGGGCCTCTAGGACAACGGCCGTGCACTCGCGTCGACCTTGCCGTTTCAACCGATCCGCCAAACCGAGAAGAGGAGGAGATACCGTGGATAAACTGAGACTGATCTCGAACATTGCCGGCGCCGCGGCGCTGACGACCGCAGGCTTTGCCGCCGTGGCCCCGGCCCAAGCGGCCAGCGGCAATTCCGGCGCGATGCCCACCGTCACGCTCATGGTCGGAGGCATCGACAAGCAGATTTATCTCGAATACCAGCTCGCCAAGAGCCTGGGCATGTACAAGAAGTACGGCATCAACATGGAACTCAGCACCGAGACCGCCGGCGGCGTCGGTGCCGAGGAGGCCGTCGTCTCCGGCCAGGTCGACATGGCCGGTGCCTGGTACGTTCACACCATCGATTTCCAGCAGAAGGGCAAGGACGTCATCAACGTCATCCAGCTCGCCGTCGCTCCGGGCGAGCGGATCATGTGCAAGACAGGTTCGGACGTCAAAACGCCCGCCGGCTGGAAGGGCAAGAGCGTCGGCGTCACCGACATCGGCTCGGGCACCGACGACCTTGTAAGCTACGTGTCGAGCCACGCCGGGCTGACCTCGAAGGACTACACGAAGATCGCGGCCGGCGCCGGCCAGACGATGATCGCCGCGCTGAAATACGACAAGGCGATCTGCGGCATCACCAGCCAGCCCACGGTCAACGCGATCGAGAAGCTGAAAGTCGGCTACTCCGCCATCGATCTGTCGACCGGAAAGGGCGTACAGAAGTGGCTTGGCGGCGACTATCCGGCGGCAGGCGTCCTCGTCCGCGCCGATTGGGCCAAGGCACATCAGAAGGAAACCCAAGGCGTCGTCGACGCGCTCGTTGCCACGCTGCACTGGATGAAGACGCATTCGGCCGCCGACGTGGCGAAGGTCATGCCGAAGGACTTCGTCTCCAACCAGCTCACGTCGAAAGACGAATACGTCGCGGCGCTGAAGGCCGATTGGGGCCAGTTCAACCTCGATGGCCTCGGCCTCATGCCCAGGAACGGACCGCAAACAGTCTACAAGATCCAGAAGGCGGCCGGAAAGATCACGGGCAAGGTCGATCTCGCGGCGACCTATACGGACAAATACGTGAAGGCCGCACTCAAGAAGGAAGGCCTTGGCCAGTAGCATCCGCAGAGCTTCCCGCATAGACAGGCAACGGCCCCGGTGGATCCATCCGCCGGGGCCGGCCGTTTTCCCGTCTCCGTCAGGACGCCCGCCGAGTGGCATTCACAACCGGGTGTGGTAGCGTTCCGGAACGGCGTCCGCTGGCCGGTCCTGCATCGGCCGCGGAAGCAGTTTCCGCAAGGGAGGAAGGCGCTTGGGCAAAAGATGCGTTGCGACGGCACTATGGTTCGCCGCTATCCTGGCCGCAGCCACTGTCGCGGCGCGAGCCGAGCACGTTTCGCTGATGGTCGGTGGAATAGAGAAGCAGATCTACCTGCCTCTCGTCCTGACCGAGCGGCTCGGCTATTTCCGGGACGAAGGACTCGATGTCGATCTGCTCAGCGAGCCGGCAGGCGTCGAGGCGGCGGACGAAATGCTCGCCGGCGCCGTCCAGGGCGTCATCGGTTTCTACGACCATACCAATTCATCTGCAGGCACTGGGAAAATACACCAGGTCGGTCGTCCAGTTCAGCCGGGCGCCGGGCGAGGTCGAACTCGCGTCGATGAAGCATCCGGAGATCCGGTCGATGCGCGACCTGAAGGACCGGGACATCGGCGTCACCGGTCTCGGATCCTCGACGGACTTCCTGACTGAATACCTGTTGCAACAGGCGGGACTGAAGATCAGCCAGGTCACGCCGGTTCCCGTCGGCGCGGGCGACACGCTGATCGCCGCCATGCGCCACGACCAGATCCAGGCAGCGATGACGACGGAGCCGACGATCTCGCGCCTGACGAAAACAGGGGAAGCCCGGATCCTCGTCGACATGCGCTCGCCCGAAGGCGCGGCCAAAGCGCTTGGAGGCCCCTACCCGGCCGCCTGCCTCTACATGCAGACGTCATGGATCGAGGCCCATCCGGCGACGGTGCAGAAGCTGGCCGACGCCTTCGTGCGAACCCTGCACTACATCGCCGGCCACTCGGCGCTGGAGATTGCGGATCACATGCCCCGCGACTACTACAAGGGCGGCAAGGCGATGTACGTTCAAGCGCTGGCCCGAGGAAAGGGAATGTTCACCGCCGACGGCCGCATGCCCGACGGCGGCCCCGCAAACGTGCTCCGCATCATGGCGGCAATCAAACCCGCGGTGCGCGACCGCAACATCGACCTCGATCGAACCTTCACATCGACGTTCGTCGACAGGGCGAACCAAAAGTACTGAACGCGTCACGCAGTCAGCCCTGCAAAAATCCTTCGTCCGGACGGTCGGAAGGCAGCGGCAGGGAGACGACCGCAGAAAAACCGCGTCCGCCTTCGGGCAGTGGCAGGTCCAGTCGCCCGCCAGTCGCTTCGGCGATCTCCGCGACGATGGACAAGCCGAGCCCGCTGCCGTCGAGCGTCGTCCGCCGACCGCGGCTGAACCGCCGCCGCAGCCGCGCGCGGTCGCTCGCATCGATTCCGGCACCATCGTCGTCCACCGCGATTTCGGCCATCCGATCCTTCTTTCGGACGGAGACGATTGCGGTCGATCCCTCCCCCGCGTAGCGAATGGCGTTGTCGACGAGATTGCGGGCAAGCTCGCGAGCAAGGGCCGCGGAAGCAACGACAACGGCGGACCCTTCGCTTTCGAAAACCAGTTCCACACGATTGTCGAGGCCCCGCGGCGCAAACTCGGCCACGACGTCGCGCACGATCGGGACGAGATCGACGCGCTCATGCTCCTGTGCAGCGCGATCGTGCTCGACCTGGCCGAGCGCCAGGATCTGGTTGGTCAGGCGACCCATCGACGAGAGGCTCTCGTCGATTTTCGCGAGTGTCTCCACGACGTCTTCGGTGTCGCGGGTTCTGAGGGCGAAGCCGACCTGCGTCTTCATGATTGCCAGCGGCGTCCGCAACTGGTGTGCGGCACTGTCCAGGAACCTACGCTGTCGCTGCAACTGCCGTTGCAGCCGCTTCATATGGCTGTTGAGCGCGAGGACGAGCGGGCGAAGCTCGCTCTGGACGGAATTGGCGTCAAAGGGCTCGAAGCGGTCCGCCGGCCGGTCGAGAACGGCTTGCCTAAGTCTGAGGAGCGGCTGCAGCTCGCGATTGATGCCGATCCAGATCGCGGCCATCGTGGCGAAGACGAGCGCGGCCTCCTCGATGAAGCCCCGCAGCCACAGCCGGCTGATCAGCGCATCGCGAGCCTTCAACGTCTCGCCGACGAGGACTGACAGCGACTGCGGGCCGGAGGGCGTGACGACGAGTTGCCGGAGCTCTGTGACCCTCATGGATTCCGTCCGGAACATCGTATGGAAAAACCGGTACTCCAGATCCGGCGGGCGCGCGCTCGGATGGATGCAGGCCCGGGTATCCCGCAATGAGCAGCCCGGCCGGATTGAACACCGCATAGGCGACTTCGTCATGACTGTCGGAGGCGAACAGCTCCAGCGCGGCAGGCGGAATGGACACCGAATAATTTCCGTCCGAAAAGTCGATCTGTTCGGCAATCATTCGCGCGGACGCGACCAGCTGCCTGTCGGTCAAGGCCGTCGCCTGCCGCACGGCACCGCGATGCGACAGCCAGGCGCTCAGGCCCAGGATCACGAGTCCCGGCACGGCAATCCAGAGCACCAGCTTGAGCCGCATGCTGCCGCGGGCGCGCTGAAGCCAGTTCACTTTGCCTCGAGCCTCAGGAGGTAGCCCAGCCCGCGCAGCGTCGCGATCGAAATCGAGGAACCTCCGAGCTTCTTTCGAACACGATGCACGATGACCTCGATCGCGCCCTGGTTGACGGCGTCGTCGAACCCGTAGGTGCTTTCCAGCAATTGCTCCTTGCTGACGGTCGAACCCGCCCTTCTAAGCAACGTCTCGAGAATGAGATGTTCACGCGGCGACAGGTGCAGGGGCTCGCCGGACAGCGTGAAGAGCCGCGTGTTCTGATCCAGCGTCAGCGGACCGAAGGAAATCCGCGCTTGCACGGTCGTTCCCGAACGCCTGAGAAGCGCTCGCAGGCGTGCCTCCAGTTCGGCCACTTCAAAGGGTTTCGTAAGATAGTCGTCGGCGCCGGCGTTGAGCCCCTCCACGCGGCTTTGCAATCGATCGTCCGCCGTCAGGATCAGGATGGGCATCGATGCGCCGCGCGCCCTGGCGCGCCGGATCAGTTCGACGCCGCTCATGCCAGGAAGCCCCAGATCGACGATCGCCAGATCATATCGGGAAAACTCGACGCCTTCGTCCGCAATCTCGGCGTCGGGAACGACATCGACGACATAGATCTCGTTGCGGAGCAGCTTTGCCAGCCACTCCGCAAGTCGTTGGTTGTCCTCCACGATCAGGAGCCGCACTCTGCATCCTCTGTCGGTCCGCCGGGCATGATCGTCGCGGCAGCGTGATGTCTGTCACTGATAGTCGTTCGAGAGGTGGTTGAAAATGGACTCCCGTGCAGGCGGAGCTCCGGTTTACGCGTGCCTGTGCGGCCCAAGGCGATGGCCTCGCGCCGGCGTGTCCGTCATTTGGCGGCTGAGACGACGACTTCGATGAGCGTATCCCTGCCGAGCTCGGCAACGCCGATCGTCGCGCGCGTCGGCAGGTGCTCGGCCGGCATCCATTCGAGCCAGGCCTCGTTCATCCCGTCCTTCTGGGCGAAGTCGGAAATATAGATCGTGGCTGTCAGGAGCTGGTCCTTTGACGAACCGACCTGAGCCAGGAGATCGTCGATCTTCTTGCAGATCTGCGCGGTCTGCCCCTTCATGTCCTGCGCCTTGTCGTCGGCGACAAGTCCGCCGAAGTAGAGCACTCCGTTGTGTTCGACGACGCGGTGGTTGATCCTGGTTTGAATATGACGCGTGATCATGCTTGCTCCTTGACGATCTTGCAGGAAGGTTTCAGGCGAAGCGCCCGATGCTGAAAGGCGCGATCGGCGCGTTCGTCGCACCGGTCGAGATGAGTTCGGCCATGATCTCGCCGACGCCCGGTCCCATCTGGAACCCGTGCGCCGAAAAGCCGAAGGCATGAAATGCATTTTCCTCGGTGGCCGACGGCCCGATGACCGGGATATCGTCGGGCATGCGCCCTTCGATGCCGGACCATGAGCGCACGATCGAGGCGGATGCCATGATCGGAAAGACGGCAATGGCTGTCTCGGCCGTCAGTCGCAGCTGTTCGAAGCGCATTTCGGATACATTGTTCTCGGGCTCGGCCCGGCCGCGCCGGCCGCCGCCGATGACCACGGTGCCGTTCGGCATCTGCTTGAAGGAGAGCGGCCGGCCGGTCGCGCCGACCACGGCGTCGCAGAAGCGCGGCATTCGGCCGGTGACGATCATCATCGGAGCGACGGCCTCCACCGGCGCCTTCTCGCCGAGCTGGCGCGCCACTTCGCCGGCCCATGCACCGGCGCAGTTGAGAAGATTGCGGCCGGTGAAGACCGCACCGCCCCGGCAGGCTATCTTCCAGTCGCGTCCCTCGCGGCGAACGCTGTCGACGCGGGTGTTCTCATGAAAGCGCACGCCGAGCGACTGCGCCTTGCGCTGGAAGGCGAAGGTCGTCTGGTAGGGCAGCGCGAAGCCGTCCTCCAGACTGCCGAGCCCGCCGACGCAATGCGCTGCGACGGCGGGCAGACGGTCGCGAAGCTCCGCCTGGTCGAGGATGACCTCGTGGTCGAAGCCCAGCGAGCGAACATCGGCGGCGCGGGCCTTCAGTCTCTCCAGTTCCGCCTCGGTTTCGGCAACCTTGATCTGCGGCGCGCGCTGAAAGCCGCAGTCGTCGTCGAGCAGATCGCCGATGCTGTTCCAGATATCCATGGAACGCTGGGAAATCGGAATTTCGGCATAGTGCCGCCCGAGCCGTCGCACGCCACCCGCATTCACGCCCGAGGCGTGGCGTGCGACGGTGTCTTTCTCGACGACGATGACGGACAGTCCCCGCAACGCCGCTTGGAGGGCCGCCGAGCAACCGTGTATGCCGCCGCCGATGACGACGAGATCGGCTGTTTCACGCATATGCCGATCCTATTCCGCTATGACCGCTTCGCTTTCCGGCTTGTCGAGCGCGGCGAGTTCGGCAAGCGCCAGCGGCTTGAGCGGCGGGCGGATGCGGTAGTACTCGACCGTGGAAGGCGCCTCGCCGCGTCGCGCCGCGATGATCTCGGTGACGGCCAGGCCACACATGCGGCCCTGGCACGGGCCCATGCCGCTGCGCAGGAACGACTTGACCTGGTTCGGGCCGGGAGCGCCGAGGTCGACGGCCTCGCGGATCTGTCCGGCAGTAATTTCCTCGCATCGACACACCATCGTGCCATCGGCGGGCGCAAGAATTTCCGGCGACGGCGCGTAGAGCGTCTCCAGAAAAGGGCGGATGGAGGCCTCGCGCCGCAGGTCGCCCCGCAGTTTCGACGTACCCTCCTCCAGACACCCTGCCGGCTTTCTCCGCGATGCGCCGGCCCGCGAGGCGTCCCTGCAGGGCGGCAACGCGCGCCCCGCCGATCCCGCCGCCGTCGCCCGCGACGAAGACGTTCGCGACGCTCGTCTCGCCGAACGCATCGAGCACCGGCACGAAGCAGCGCTGGCTCTCGTTCCAGGCATGGTCGCACCGCAGAAGGCGGGTGATCTGCTGGTTCGGCACCACGCCCTGATGAAGCGCGACACGCCCCGTCTCGACGCGATGGTCCCGACCGCCCGACCGGAACGTGACGGCCTCGGTCTTCGCCTTGCCTGCAATAGCGAGTTGCGTCGCGTCGCGGTAGATCGGCACGCCGGCGCGCTTCACGACGCGCATCATCGCCGCGCCCTTGCGCAGATAGCCGGCCGCGGTCAGGTTCAGGGCGAGCTTCGAAGCGGCGGCGCGATAGCGCGAACGCGGCACGGTTTCGACGATCGCCCTGGGCCTGGCGCCCGCCGCCACCATCTGTGCGGCGATCAGCCAGAGAAGCGGTCCCGATCCTGCGAAGACGACCTCTTCGTCGACGAGGCCGTGCGCCTTGAGCAGGATCTGGACGGCGCCGGCCGTCAGGACGCCGGGCAGCGTCCAGCCCGGCATCGGCGTCGGCCGTTCGATCGCGCCGCTGGCGACAACGAGCGCACCGGCGGCGAGCTGGGCCGAACCGCCCGTGCGGGAAAAGTCGACCGTTCCCTCACGCGTGACGTTCCAGACCGTCGCACCGGGCAGGTAGTCCGCGTTGCTTTCGCGGAATTCCCCGGCGAGTTTGCGCCCTTCGGCGTAATCGCCGCCCAGAACTTCCAGCCGTCGGGAGCCGGCCTGTTCGACCGAACGGTAGATCTGGCCTCCCGGACTGTCCTGCTCGTCCAGCAGCACTGTGGAAAGGCCGGCGCGGGCGGTTTCCACCGCCGCAGCCATTCCGGCCGGCCCGGCCCCGATTATGGCCACGTCGTAACGGCTCATGACGGATCGACCTCCACCGCGCCGCGCTGCCGGCGCACGTTCATTCCCTCGATGACCGGGACCATGCAGGCCTGCCGGTTGGGAACGCCGTCGATCTCGACGAGGCATTCGAAGCACACGCCCATCATGCAGAACGCCCCCCTCGGCGCCCCGGAGACGGGCGTCGTCCGGAAGACCGTCTCGCCTGCGGCGAGCAGCGCGGAGGCAACGGAATCCCCGGGTCTGGCAGCGAGGGTGCCGCCCTCGAAGGTAAAGGCGACGGACCCTTCGTCCTTCGCTTCAATGTGCTTGAGCATCGAATCTCCTTGCGGAAAAGGCTGAAAGATCGTCGTCCAGCTTGCCGGCACTGATCATCGGCGCCAGAAATTCGGCATGGGCGCCAGCAAGCGTGACGCCCGAGTGGCAGTTGACAGAGAAGACGCCGGGACACGTCTCGGACTGCTGGTAGATCGGGAAGCCGTCCTCGCTCATCACGCGCAGCGCCGCCCATGCGCGCACCACGCGCAGGTTCTTCAGAAACGGGAAGGTTCGTATCGCGTTGCGGGCGATGTCCGACATGACGGAGGTGCGCGAGAACGTATCGAAGCCGGCATCCTCGTGGCTGTCGCCCATCATGAACGATCCCTCCTCCGTCTGCCGCACCACATGCGTCGGCATCGGGAGAAACCGGTCGGATCGCTCGGTCACGAGAATCTGCCCCTTCAGCGGACTGACCGGAATGTCGAGGCCGACCGCTTCCCCGAGCGACCGGTTCCCGAGACCGGCGGCGAGCACCACCTTCGCACCACGGAAGCGCGCTGCCGCCGTTTCCACCAGATAGCCTTCGCCGTCGCGCTCGATCCGCCGGGCCCGCGCATCGGCATGGTATTCCCCGCCTCGCCTCTTCAGGCCGGCGTGCAACCCGCGCAGCAGATGGAGCGGGCTGGCATGCCCGTCATGCGGCGACCACGTTCCGCCCACGACGTCGGGGCCGATGCCGGGAAGCATCTCCCGGACCTCGTCGCGCGAGAGCACCTTTGCGCCGTAGCCCGCGCCGTGCACATTGTGCATGCGCCTGATCATTTCCGCCTGCTTTTCCAGATCGTCTTCGCTCAGGCAGGGCCGGATGCCGCCCGGCTTGCGATAGTCCGCGGACACGCCGGTCTCGGCGGCGAGTTCTTCCGCGAACTCCGGCCAGACATCGGCGGAACGACGGGTCCATCGCGCATATTCGGGCATTCCGTCGCCCTTCGACTGGACCCACACGAGACCGAAATTGCCGCGCGAGGCACGCAGTGCGATGTCGCCTTCGTCGAGCATGACGACCTTCTCGCCCTGTCTGGCCAGGCCGTAGGCAACCGCCGCGCCGACCAGCCCGCCCCCGACGACGATCGTATCGTTGACGCTCATCGCGCACCCTCCCCGATGAGCAGGCGGTCGAGCCCGTAGATCCGGTCGACGATGAGCATCAGCACGACCGTGAAGACGATCGCGATGGTCGAAACGGACGCGACGAGCGGATCGGTCGTCTGCGTGATGTGATTGAAGAGACGGACCGGAAGGGTTGTCGTCGTCGGATTGACGATGAAGATCGTCACGGTGAGCTCGTCGAAACTGGTGATGAAGGCGAGCACCCAGCCGCCGATCACCCCCGGTAGGATCGCCGGCAGCGTGACGCGGTAGAAGACCGTCCAGTGCGATGCGCCGAGCGAAATGGCCGCCTTCTCCACCGACCGGTCGAAGCCCACGACAGAGGCGAGCACCAGCCTCAGGACGAAAGGCATGATGATGATGACGTGACACAGCATCAGGCCGACAAAGGTGCCGTTGAGGCTGACCAGCGTGAGGAAGCGCAGGAACGCGATGCCGAGCACGACGGTCGGAACCGTCAGGGGCGAGAGGAAGAGAGCCTGTAGCGCATCGCGACCCGCGAACCGTCCCCGTCCGATCGCGAGGGCGGCGGGAATGGCAAGCACCGTTGCCAGCGAGGCCGAGGCGACGCCGAGTTCGAGGCTTATCCAGGCGGAGGTGATGAACTGGGGATTGGCCAGGATGGCATCGAACCAGCGCAGCGATATGCCGCTCGGCGGGAATTCCAGGTAGCCTTTCGGCGTCAGCGACACGCCGATCACGACCACCAGGGGCGCCAGCATGAAGATCGCGAACAGTGTGCTGAAGACCAGTGCGAAGGGGCCGTTGCGCGTCATTCGAAGACCCCCGCGAAGCGCCGTTCGACGAGGCGGTTCCACAACAGCATGACGGCCAGCACCGAAACGAGCAGGACCATGGCGATCGCCGCGCCGAGCGGCCAGTCGAGCGTATTGAGGAACTGGTCGTAGACGATGGTCGAAACGACCTTGATGCGGCGTCCGCCAAGGATGGCCGGCGTTGCGAAGGCGCTCGCCGACAGGGAAAAGACGATCAGCGAACCCGAAAGGATGCCGGGCATCGCCTGCGGCAATACGATCCGTCGGAATGCGGTGAGCGGCCCCGCTCCGAGGGATTCGGCTGCGCTCACGGTCGCCGGGTCCTGGCGCTGAAGGGCCGCCCAGACCGACAGGATCATGAACGGCACCATGACGTGGACGAGGGCGATCACGATGCCGGTCGAGGTGTACATCATGCGCACCGGGTAGTCGGTTAGGCCGAGCGCCGAAAGCGCCTTGTTGATGATGCCGTTGTTGCTGAGGATGATCTCCCACCCGAGGGTGCGCACCACGACCGAGACGAGCAGCGGGCCGAGCACGATGAGAATCATGATCGAGCGCAGCAGGGGATTCATGCGGAAGAGGAAGTAGGCCTGCGGCACCCCGATCACGGCGCAGATCACGGTCGTTGACAGCGCGATCAGAAAGGTGCGCAGGAAAATTTCGTAGAAATAGCTGTCGCCGAGCACGTCGGTGTAGTTGTGGAGCCCGATGGTGGGCTTGATCCCTCCATAGAATGAAAAGCTGTTGAAGCTGAGGATGAACGTCATCACCAGCGGTACGAGCAGAAGCAGCAGGAAGAGCATGAGCGCCGGCGCGCTGAGAAACCAGGGCGTGAGAGCGGGCCGTTTCGTCATCGCTCAGCTCTCCGCCGGCAGGACGCGCAGATCCTGCGGCTGCCAGGCGAGATGCGCCGTCTCGCCGGTTTTCGCGTCCTCGACGCCGCGGTTGCGGCGCACGACGAGAAGCGGGCCGAGCGGCGTTTCGATCCGGAAGAGCCACTGGTTGCCCAGAAAGACGCGCTCGACGATGGTACCGGAAACGATCGCATCGGCTTCGGGCACGAGTTCGATGCGCTCGGGACGCAGGGAGAGCGTGACGGGTCCCTGCGGCTGGTCGATCGGTCCTGCGGCGTTGAGGACAACGCCGTTGCACCGCAGGCGACCGGCGCCGCCGTCGGGCCCGAGCTCCGCGCCGAGGCTGTTGGTCTTGCCGAGGAAGTTCGAAATGAAGGCGGATTTCGGGTTCTCGTAGACCTGGAAGGGGGTCGCCTCCTGAATCAGGTGACCGTCACGCATGACCGCGACCCGGTCGCTGAGCGCCATGGCCTCCGCCTGGTCGTGCGTCACCATCAGCGTGGTCACGCCCGCTTCCTGCTGGATCCGGCGCAGTTCGAGCTGCATCTCCTCGCGCAGCTTGGCGTCGAGGTTCGACAGCGGCTCGTCGAGGAGCAGCAGTTGCGGCTCGATGACGAGCGCCCTCGCCAGCGCGACGCGCTGACGCTGCCCGCCCGACATGGCGCGCGGATAGCGACCTTCGAGATGCGACAGGTGGACGAGATCCAGCGCCGCGGCGACCCGCTTCTTGCGCTCGGCCTTGTCGACCTTGCGCATCTCGAGGCCGAAGCTGACGTTCTCGCCGACCGTCATGTGCGGAAAGAGCGCGTAGGTCTGGAACACGATCCCGAGGCCGCGGCGCCTCGCCGGAACGTCGGAGAGATCGCGCCCGTCCAGCTCGATTCGGCCCGACGTCGGATGCTCGAAGCCGGCGATCATCTGCAGCGTGGTGGTCTTTCCGCATCCGGAGGGTCCGAGAAGCGAAACGAATTCGCCACGTTCGATGTCGAGCGAAAAGGAATCGACCGCGCTGATGTCGCCGAACCGCTTCGTCAGCTGGCGAAGTTCAAGGAATGCCATCTTGGGAAACCCGTGGAGCGGAAGGATGGGACGGATGCGCGGGCAGGAGCCGGCCCGCGCACCGCCTGGCAAGGCAGGGTTCTAGCGCTCTACCTCGCGCGACCAGCGCTGCGTCCACTCTTCGCGGTTCTTGTTGATCGTATCCCAGTCGACCTTGACCAGCTTCGAGATCTGGTCGGGCCCGTAGGGCAGGACCTTGGCGAGTTCGGGCGGCAGTTCGGCCTTCTTGTTGACCGGGCCGGCGCCCATGGCATCGGCCATCCTCACCTGGATGTCTGGCTGCAGGAGATAGTCGATGAAGGCCTGGGCTTCGTCGGGAACGTTGCTGTCGACCACGGGACAGCCGGCGATCATCAGGGCGACGGCCCCCTCTTTCGGATAGGCGAACTTGACCGGGAAGCCGGTGTCGGCCAGCGACTTGACGCGGCCGGAGCCCCAGATCGAGAGCGCGATCGACTTGGACTGGAACAATTCCGACATCTTGCCGGAAGACGGCTCGAAGACCAGCACGTTCGGCGCCACCTTGTTCGCCATGGCCTTGAAGCCGGGATCGATGTTCTTTTCACCGCCGCCGTTAAGCCGCGCCATCATGACCAGCGTGTGAAGGCCGTAGGTATTGGTGATCGGCGGGACGGAAAGGATTCCGCTGAACTTCTTGTCCTCCAGGTCCTTCCAGCTCGAGGGCGCATCCCATCCCTTGTCCTTGAACCATTTCGTATTGTAGGCGAAGCCCGTCGCGACGAAGCCGAGGCCGATGGAATTCGGACCGATCCGGGCAAGGTCGTAGACGTCGTCGAGGACTGGGGCTGGCTTGATCGGCGCGCAGAAGCCGAGCGCATCGGCCTGATACATCGGGCCATCGTCGAGAATGACGACGTCGAGTTCCTGATTGCCCTTCTGGGCCTGCAGACGCGCCAGATTTTCCGTCGAGTTGCCTGCGACGAACTGGATCTTGACGTCATGGTCCTTCTCGAATTGCGGGATGACGAGCTTTTCCATCAAAGTCTGGAAAGAGCCGCCGTATCCCCCGACCACAAGCGTCTTCTCCTGGGCATGTGCGCCTTGCGTCACAAGGAGGACGCCCGCTGCCGCAAGCGCGGAAATTACACGTTTCATCCGAGGAACCCCTCTTTTCTCGTTTTCGGAAGGCCCAATTGATTGGCAATTCCAATAAACTTTCAAATGAGTTTATATGGGGCTTCCATTCCAAAAGGTTATATGCTCCCCATGCCGCGCCCCAATGTCCGCCAGATCGAAGCCTTCAACTCGGTCATGAAGGGAGGCTCGGTCACCAAGGCGGCGGAGGCCCTTTTCATCAGCCAGCCGGCCGTCAGCAAGCTTATCCATGCCTTCGAACAATCCTGCGGTTTCAAGCTGTTCTCTCGAAACACGGGCCGGCTCGTTGCGACACCGGAGGCGCGCCAGCTTTTCGTGGAAACCCAGAGGCTCGAAATCGGGGTGGCGCGGGTCAGAAAGACGGCCGACGCCATTCGCAACCTCGAGCGCGGCGAGATTTCGGTGGCGGCGTTCCCCGCGCTCGGCATGCAGTTGCTGCCGCGCGTCGCAGCCCGATTTCTCGATTCCACGCCCGAGGTGCGTATTTCGCTCTTCACCCGCACCTCGAAGAGCATCGAGGACTCCGTCGTTACCCGCACGGCGGATTTCGGCATATCGCTCGTGCCTTCGGAAAATCCTGCCGTGCGCTGCGAGGCGTTCTGCGAGATCTCCATGGTCTGCGTGCTGCCCGCGACGCATCGCCTGGCCGGTCGACCGATCGTTCACCTTTCCGACCTTGCCGACGAATCCTTCGTGGCACTCGGGCGGGACGACATGTCGAGCCCCGCCGTCGACGCTGCGCTGCAGTCCGTCGGTACTGGCGTCCGTGTGATGGCCGAGGTCCAGATGGCCCAGGCTGCGGCCGCCATGGTCAGTGCCGGCTACGGGCTGAGCATCGTCCCGACGCTGATCGCCGTCGGATCACACGATCCGAACATTGTATTCCGCCCGATCGCCAAGCCGATCAGGATGACGGTCTGGCTGATCACCTCTGCGTTCGAGGAACGTTCGGCTCTTAGCGACAGGCTTGCCGGCGTGATCAGGTCTGCCATCGGCGAACTCGAGTCGACGTTCTCGGCGAACGGCAACTGAAGGAAATCCGTCCGTGCGCGCGGACCGTCCGCCAGGCCGATGCACAGCACGATCTCATCGGCCCGGGGCGCGTCGGCCAGGCAAATCGTCACCGTCTCGATGTGGTCGAACGACCACGCATCTTTCTTGTGACCGAGCGGCATGTCGATGCCGTTGCCCGGGGCGCGGACCTTGTGGTTCGATGGGATGAGCGCCTTGCCTCCACCGACCGCCGCGCGCACCGGCGCGCCGAGCCTGGGGTGCAGAACGGCGGCCCCGTGCTCCATCGCTCCGGCGGTACCGACCAGCGCCGCCTTGCCGTAGCACACGGGAGGCGCCGGCAGCATCCCGGACGCCTATGGCTGAAGGATCGGGAGGTCTTTGCCGTCGCCCCCCGAACGGGGCTGGGCCGGGTGGCCACGCGGCTATCGACGGTCAACATCGCAGATGTCCGGGGAGAGGACATCTATCAGGAAGGCGAATTGCTTCGCCTGGCCACTGCCGATCCGGGGCGGGCACGATCGTTCGTCGCGATCCCGATGACGTCGGGCGGAAGACCCCACGACGCCGCATCCTGATCTGCGCCCCGCCAGCCGACAACCCCTGCCGGCTCTTCCGTCTCGCCAGCCCTTGGACTGCCGAGGCGCTAGCCCGCCTGCCCCGGGTCCATGAGGCCGAAGACCGCCACCAGGGCCACGGCCGTGAGGCCGAGTGCGATCTCGGCAAGGGCCGCATTGCGAATGGCCGAAGCGGCGACGTGGCGATGATCATCGAGACGCGGGGCCAGCAGAAAGCGATTTCGGCTTGCGAGGACGATCATGGCCATAACGATGCCGATCTTGGTGCACAGGAGAGCCTGATAGGTCGAGGACCAGTTCGTGGGCCAGCCGCCAACGATCAGCAGCGTGTTGGCCACGCCGGTCAGGAGGATCAATGCCACCGCCACCTGTCCGGCCGCGGAAAAGCGGCGGAGTGCGATGTCATGAGCCCTGTGGCACATCTCTTTCTCTGCGCGGCCGCGCATGATGATCGTCAGCGGCACGAGCGCACCAAGCCAGGCGGCGCTTGCCAGAACATGCACGAGGTCGTTGGCCTGCTGCAGATAGCCGATCCAGCCCTCGCGCATCATGGCGTGACCCGTGAGCGCCAGCGCGGACAGAACCAGACCCGAACCCACGGCGACCGCCGGGCCGCGGTATGGCGGGGTGAGGAACAGAGCGATCACAAGGAAGCCGGACATTGTGACGTCGACAAGCCAGGCCGTACCGACCGAAGTCGCCGATACCACCGTCCAGAGCGTGCCCGGCGCGATCGCATCCGGCCAGCCGTCGCCGATCATGGCGGTCTTGATCGGCAGGAAGGCGACCGCAGTCACCACCGTTACGGCAACGGCGGCGGCCGGCAGCCGTCCGAGGCGTCCGGTCGTCTGCCTGGCCAGGTCTTGCGGAACACAGGTGAGGAGATAGCCGAACGTGCCCCAGAGCGCCATCGCGGCCGCATCATGCGCGAAGCGGCAAGCGATCAGGGCGGCGTGGATCGTGTGCAAGAAGACCCTGCCTATTTCGAGGAGACGGTGAAATGGTAGGTCCCCTTCGTCTTGTGCCCGTCCTTCGACAGCGCGTGCCAGGAAACGTCGTACCGGCCGGCCGGAAGCGTCTTCGAGAGCGGAACGACGAGCGTCTGGTCGTCGCCCGGCTTGAGCGCTGCCTTTCCGGTCGCGATCCCGGCACCGGATGGCCCCTTGAGCACAACGCCCGTGAAGCTGAGGTTCAGACCTTCCGTGAAATGAAGATCCAGTTCCGTCGGCGAACCGGCAACCTTGCCGCCGATCGCAGGCGCGGCGCTTTTCAGGTGAGCGTGAGCGAAAGCCGGCAACGACATGGCGAGGACGCCAAGAAGCGCGATGACCGGGTGGCGAACGGGTCTGAGCATGGAGAGTCCCTCTGTTTCGGAAGAGCCTGGACCGCGCGGAAGTGGGGCGCAGCCTGCCAATGCCTTCACTCACTGCAGACCGGACGGGATTGCAACCTGACATTTTGTCATAAGTCGCAGGGCGGGCAGCAATTCAGCCAATCGCGTCGCCGCAAGCCAGATTGCAATCGGACCTCATTCCGATGGTCGGGCGTCGGACGGTGGCCATCACTCGCGACCGGCTGCGGCACGAATTCGCCTCGCGTCGTACGCGGCTGCGGGGGGAGTTTCGATCGTTGTCCACCATCCCTTCGGACCTGTGCCAATTCTGCATGAGGAGCGTTCCGCATCTTGGTGCCGGCAGCTCCCGATCGCCGGCCCTGCCTAATAGAGCGCGCCGCCCTCGGGCTGGCAGGGCGGCGGGATGGCTTCGTCGCCGAGCATCTGCAGCAGATCGATCTCGATCAGCCGGGTCAGCGTCGAGATAGGGACATCGGTTGGCTGCCCGTCGAACGGCTCCGCGCAGCTCTCGCTGACCCGCCCGAGCAGGAAGAACGCCCAGGATATCAGGATGTTAAACGGGATCAGCATGAAGACGTAGTCTTCGGCGACGACAGCGAAGATGGGATGGTTCTCCGCCAGCCGCACGAAGGAATCGACAAAGCCGAAGGGCAAGAGGAGGATCAGCAGCCAGGTGAAAGCCCGGCCGAAATAGGTAAATTGGATCGGAAAGGGCGTGTTCTTGATCCGCTCGCAAGAGCCCTGGCACTCGTAGAAGGTCGAGAGCGCCCGGGACATTTCGACGAAGCGGTAGTCATCAAGGCGCCCGCCCCTCCTGAGCGCAGCCAGCGCGTCGCCCTGCAGGCGGAGGATGTGCACCGCGGGATTGGCCATGCCCTTCACGCGGCGCGCCTGCTCGACCGTTAGCCAGCCCCGGTCGCGGTCCGGCGATCGCGTCGAAAGCGTGTCCGTCCGGTCGGTGTGCGGAACTCCGGTGCCGCCGGCGTCCGCGGGTTGCCGGCTGGAATTCTGCCGCAGTTGGAAGCACAGCGCGTTTACCCAGGCGAGATGCTGGCATATCAGCAGCCGCGCCGCCGCATGTTCGCCCGCCTCGCCGCCGGCAGGCGGCTCCAGGAGGCTCAGGCAGTAGTTCCCCCAGATTCGGCTGTTGTTGACGATCGCGCCCCAGATCGTGCGCGCCTCCCACCATCGGCTGTAGGCCGACGCGCTGAGAAACCCGAGATAGAGCGAGACGACGACGCCGATGGTCGCGACCGGCAGGGCGGGGATTTCCACCGCCTCGAAGCCCAGCAGCTCGTGGACGAGGAAGACGAATACCGACAGGCCGAAGGAGATGGCAAGCAGGTGCCGCGACTCCGCCAGCACGTGGAGCGGGCTTATGCCCCGACGGACGTACATCTAGCGCCCGGCCGATGCGGTTTCGGCCAGGAAGCCCGCCGTTCGATCCACTTTCATCCCGTCAGCCCACATCGAGGTTTGTCTTGCGTGCCTCCCCAGGTTGGGGAGCCGGTCCGGCGATGTTACCGCCGGCCGGGCCTGCCGCCAACCGTTTCGCGCCGCACGGTCCGGCAGACTGACTGGACGGGGGCGGCCGGCAGGCATCGTCGCGGCGGTTCGGTGGCATGCGATCGGTGCCGCCGGTTCGGAACCGCGGCGATGAATGCCCCGCAAACGGAACGACATGGACTGCGAGTCTGCAGCTTCTCAACGTTTCGATGGACATGACCGGCGCAGCCTGCCGGCTGCCTCTCAGCCGCCCCGTCCGGCCGGGGAGCCGGGCCAGCCTCAGCCGCCAGCACCCGTCCGGCTGACTGTGATCTTGCCGACATGCCCGCCCCGCGCCAGCGCGGAGAAGGCCTCCGGCGCTGCGGAAAAGTCGTAGTCCGCTGCCAGCACCGGCCGGAGCGCCTCCGCGTGGTGCATGCCAATCCTCACCAGCCGATCGAGGAGCCCGGGATGCCGCAGCAGATGGAAAATCGTGAACCCGCCGATCGTTACGCTCCGCTCGATGAGCTGCGCGATGTCGAAAGCCGCAGCCCGGCCTGCAACCCATTCGTAGCAGACATAGCGCCCGCCCGGCGCCAGCGCCTCGACCGCCGCCGTCAGGTAGCCGCCGCCGAGCGGATCGATCACCGCGTCCGCCCCGTCCGCCCTCCAGTCCCGGACGACCGCCGCCAGCTCTTCCGGCGCGCGCACGACCGCCGCGCGATCCGCGAGCCTCGTCAGCGCCTCTGCCTTGGAGGCGCTCCGCGTAAGGGCCAGCGCCGATCCGCCCAGGGCACGCACCAGTTTCAGCCCGAGGCAGCCCATGCCGCCAGCCGCAGCGGTCACCACGACGCCTCGCCCCACGCAGGTCCCGCTGCCGAGACCCGCCATATCCATCGCACCGGCCATGGTGAAGACGCCCATCCAGAAGGCTGCCCCCTCGCGATCGCTGAAGCTTTCCGGCACCGGAAGCAGCGCGGCGCAGTCGTAGAGCCCGTAGTCGCGCAGAGCGCCCATCCCGGCAATGTCGACAAGCATCGGCACAAGGGCGACGCGATCGCCCGCCTTCCAGCGCCGGGTCAGGGGCAGCTCCTCCGACTCCGGGCCGAGCGCCACGATCCGCCCGACGGCCTCGTGTCCGATGCAGGCCGGCAGGGTCTTCGGCGGGAAATGGGTGCCGAGCAGGTAGCGGTTCTCGGCCTGGTTCAATCCGACCGACAGGATCTCGACGAGCGCCTGCCCCGGCCCCGGTTCAGCCAGGCCCGTCCGCGCCCGCTCCATGACATCCGCTGCCGGCCCGAACCGCGCAAAGCGCCAGTAGTTGCTCTCGGTCATCGTCCCTTCCTCATCGTTTCCAGGACCCGGTTCTCGCCAAGGCCCCACGGCGCCAATGGCGGCCAGTTCGACATCGGAGAGATCGAAAGCGATGTCGTCGGTGCGGGAGAAGAGAAGATACCGGTGGAAGAGGACGGACGGCGCTCGGGAACTCGACAAGCACGCTGTCGCCGGCGGTGTTGGCGATCCTGCCGCCATGCCCGGCAACCAAAGCATCCATGATGTCGCGATGCGAGGTGAGTACGCGCATCGACTGAACCTCCCGGCGCATGTGGCGTGTCATATCCCGCCACCTCGGCTGCGAAGCTTGCCGCCAGCTTCCGTCCGGTCGGATCCGTCGCCGACACGCATGCCCCGCGAGAGTCTTGCCAGAGCCAGTTTCTCATCCGGCCTTCCGGCCGGCAAGCTGGACTTTGAGGAAGCAGACAAGGCGGGGAAGAGCCCCTTTTTGCCAGCCAGATCCCGGAAGCGGACGATTCAAGGTCAGTTGCCGACGATCTCATTCATGAACAAATGGTCTTCTGCAGGAACCGTCAGCAGGAGATACTTGGTTAGCCGAGCGGCTGCGCCGGGGACAGAGCCGCTCCTGAATTTCGTATTCCGGTGAGCCCGCAAGCTTCCACCATATGCCGCGATGGCATGTGGGTTTCGCACACCGGTTCATAGATGCACTCCGCCCCGAGACTCTCGAGCGCGGTACGGACCATCATCGCGTCGACGAGCTTTCCCAGTCCCTTGCCCCGGTGATCTGGCGACACCGCGACCAGACCGCCCCGCGCAACACCGGCGCCCGAGGCGTCAATGCAGCGTTGGAGACAAACGCCTCCACTCGGGACTGCACTGGCCGCGAAGACTTCGATTGCGGCAAAAAGTAGCAAGACGAACAAAACCGAGGGGCGTCTCGTTCAGCCTTCTGATCCTTCACCGTCGCGCGGAAATGGGCGGCACCTATCGATTGGCATTTTTCGGAGGCGTCGCTTCCGATCCACCGCATCCAGATGAGAAGCCGATATGACTACATCGCTCGAAGACATCGCCATGATCGGGGACGGTGAAACCGTCGCCCTGATAAGCCGCATGGGCTCGATCGAATGGCTTTGCCTGCCACGCTTCGATTCAGCGGCTTGCTGCGCAGCACTGCTCGGAACCAGGGAAAACGGGCACTGGACGATCGCGCCTGAAAAGCCGGTGACGCACAGCACCCAGCGCTACGACTTCGACACTCTGATCCTTCACACCGAGATGACCTGCGAGGAGGGCACGATTCGTATCATCGACTTCATGCCCGTCCGTGATCACAATCCGACGCTGATCCGCATCGTCGAGGGTGTCGAGGGAAAGGTCGAGACCGCCATCGATGCAATGTTCCGCTTCGACTACGGCAACATGCCGCCGTGGATCACCCGGGACGAAGATCGCATCATCATGCATGTCGGCCCGGACAAGCTGGTGCTCTGGGGCATGGGCGAGGCAGCCCGGACCGACGGCTCGATCAGCAGCAGGCTGACCGTCGAAGAAGGCAGTCGCCATGTGTTCGTGCTCTCCTACGCGGCGGCGCACGAGGATGCGCCGAACCCGCCCGACGCCGAGAAGGCTTTGAAGCGGACGCAGAAGTACTGGCGCGACTGGATCGGCCGCTTCGACCGCCCGATTCCCTACGAGAAGGAGGTGCGCCGCTCCCTGCTGGTGCTGAAGGCACTGATACACCGGCCCACCGGCGGACTGGTGGCCGCCGCCACTACCTCCCTGCCGGAGCAGCCGGCCGGAAGGATGAACTGGGACTACCGCTACTGCTGGCTGCGCGATGCCGCCTTCACCCTTCGCTCGCTCGTCGAGTGCGGCTATCTGGAGGAAGCGACGGCATGGCGTGACTGGATCCTGCGCGCCGTCGCCGGTGCCGAGGACAAGATGCAGATCATGTACCGGGTCGACGGGTCGCGCCGGCTCGACGAAGCCGAACTGGAATGGCTGCCGGGCTATCGCTTCGCCAGGCCCGTGAGGGTCGGAAACGCGGCCGCCGGCCAGTTCCAGCTCGACGTCTACGGCGAAGTCATCAACATGCTGCACATATCGGAGCGCGCCGGCATGGAGCGCACCGAACAGGGACGGCTGCTCGAGCGGCAGATCATCGAGGAACTGGAAACGGCCTGGGCGAAGCCCGATCACGGGCTGTGGGAAGACCGGGGGGAGCCGCGCCACTACGTCTCTTCCAAGGCGCTCGCCTGGGTGGCGTTCGACCGGTTTCTGTCCGGAAGCAGCGGCAAGGAAATTTCCCGCACGGAGCACAGGCGGCTCGGCGAGCTGCGCGATCATATCCACGACGTCATTTGCAACGAAGGCTTCAACGAGGGCATGGGGACGTTCACGTCGTTCTTCGGAGGCCAGACTTTCGATTCTTCGCTCCTGCTCCTGCCGAAGATCGGCTTCCTGCCGATGAGCGACAAGCGCATGTCCGGCACGGTCGAGACGATCGAGCGGCATCTCGTCACCGACGGCATGGTGCATCGCCATCTGACGAATTCGGTGGCACCGGAGGGCGCGTTCCTCGCCTGCTGCTTCTGGCTCGCCGAATGCCAATTGCTTGGAGGACGCCGCGACGACGCCGTGCGCACCATGGAGCGCGCCATGTCCGTCTCCGGCGAACTCGGCCTGCTGTCGGAAGAATTCCACACCACGACCCGGCGCATGAACAGCAACTTCCCGCAGGCGCTGAGCCACCTCGCGCTGATCAGCGCGGCGCTGGCGCTGCACCAGCACGACACCGAGTGAGGCGGGAACAAGAAGCCCCCGAAACCCCTTTGGACACTCATTCAGAAACAAGGGACATTGACATGGCATTTGCGACCCACAAACCGAAGACAGTGGTCATCACCGGCGCCTCGGCCGGCGTCGGGCGGGCCGTCGTCCAGCGCTTTGCCAGGGACGGCGTCAACATCGGATTGATCGCCCGCGACGAGGAGCGGCTGGCAAAAGCCGCAGCCGAGGTGGAGAGGCACGGCGGCAAGGCACTGGCCTGCCCGGTCGATGTCAGCGATCCCGACGCCCTCGAGGCGGCCGCCGACAGGATCGAGGCGGCTTTCGGGCCGATCGACACATGGATCAACGTTGCGATGGTGACGATCTTCGCGCCGGTGGACGAGATCACGCCCGCCGAATTCAAGCGCGCCACGGAAGTCAGCTATCTGGGCTTCGTCTACGGAACGATGACGGCGCTCCGGCGAATGAAAAAGCGTGACCACGGCGTCATCGTCCAGGTAGGGTCGGGCCTCGCCTATCGCTCGGTCCCGCTCCAGTCGGCCTATTGCGGAGCGAAGCACGCCATCGTCGGTTTCACCAACTCTCTGCGTTCCGAACTCATCCACGACCGCAGCAACGTCAAGATCGGCATGGTCCATCTGCCCGGCGTCAACACTCCGCAGTTCGACTGGGGCCGCAACAAGATGGGCAAGCGCACCCAGCCCGTGCCACCGATATTCCAGCCCGAGGTGCCAGCCGCGGCGATCCACTACATGGCGCGCCATCCGCGCCGCGAGATCTGGCTTACCTGGTCTACCTGGAAGGTGATGCTGGGCCAGATGTTTGCGGCCGGCTTCCTCGACCGATATCTCGCACGCGTCGCCTACTCCGGACAGATCACCTCGGAGGATTTGCCCGATCGCCCCGACAATCTCTACGACACGGTGAAGGGCGATTACGGCGCACATGGCCGTTTCGACCGCCAGGCCTCCAGCCGCAGCAGCGAACTGGCCTTCGCCAGGAACCCCGCCCTCACGACCGGACTTATCGGAGCGGCGGTCGTGCTCGGAGCAGTCGCCTTCGGCCGCTACACGATGGCGCGCGGAAACGGAAGGCGCTTGACCGGCCGCCTCCCCCGTCCGCGCTAGCGCTTCCCGCACTGAATGCTGTTGTCAGGTGCGCCCGCAAGCGCACCGGCATCTCCCGAAGTCGACCTTCCGAGGCTTTTGAAACCGCGCGAGAAGCATCACGATCGCGCCGCGGCGTCGATTGCAATCAATGCATCCGTCCCGCCAGGTCGCCGAGGATCCAGATCGTGCCGCCGACCATGGCGATCAGGATGAGCGTCGTGAAAAGAATCAACAGCAGGTCGTTGGTGTTCTGGTTCGGCGGATCGATGTGCAGGAAGAATCGGAAATGCACGATGATCTGTATGACAGCGAGTGCGCCTACCGTCGGCATCAGCCAGCCATGCGGCAGAACCGACCAGTGAACGAAGACGAAGGCGATTGCCGTCAGGACGGTGGCCATCGCGCCGCCCCACAGATAGGACGAGAGTTCCCGTCTGTAGTCGTTGTCATCGCCCGCCCCCCCGCTAGCGCTTCCGGCGCCGGAAAAGCGCGCCAGCCCGAACGGCAGGAGGAAGGCCGTCAGCAAGGCGACGACGCTGATTATTCTGATGCGCGGATTTGGGGCGGATTTGTCGGTCTTCATGACAAGCCTCCGAGGTAGACGACTGTGAAGATCACGACCCAGACGATGTCCAGGAAGTGCCAGAAGAGGCCGAGACGCATGAGTCCGAGCTTCACGTCCTTGTCGAGGCCGTAGATCGCCATCTGGATCATCAGGCTGATCATCCAGATGCAGCCGGTGAACACGTGCAGCCCGTGCAGCGGCACGAGGGCGAAGAAGGCCGACGTGAAGCCGCTGCGGGACGGGCCGGCATGCAATTCGAACATGTGGACGAAGTCGTGCGACTCGAAGCCGAGGAAGACCACCGCCAGGCAGAATGTCAGGCAAAGCCAGGCAACGAGCGGCTCGCGGCTCCTCGAATATTTCATCGACAGGGAGGCCATGCCGAAGGTGACGCTGCTGGCCAGCAACACGGCCGTCTCGACCGCGATGCTCTTGATATCGAACAGCTCGTGGGGGCCGGGACCGCCCGCCGTTGCATGAACCATTCGCTCGTAGGTGGCGAAAAGCAACCCGAACATGATGGCGTCGCTCATCAGGAAGACCCAGAAGCCGAAGTTCATTTCCTCGGCGCTGTCGGCGACGTCCGGGTGCCCCTTGCCGAGGCGCAGGCCGGGGTGGCTGATCTCTTTGCTGGTCATTCGGCCGCCTCCGCGAATCTGTCTTGTGCGGCAAGGCCGCTGTTTTGAGGGTGGGCCTCGAAGTCACGCGGGACCGGCTGGCAGGCGGCGACCTCGGCGAGCCAGCGCACATGCTGCTCGCGCACCTCGCTGGCCGGAATGGTCTTATGCCGGTCGCGCCTGAACCCCTGGCCGATGACCGCGGCGATCGAGGCAAGCGTCGCGAGTCCGGCCAGCCACCAGATATGCCAGACGAGCCCGAAAGCCATTCCTCCGCCCAGCACGCAAAGGATCATGCCGAGCGAGCTGTTCTTCGGCATCGTGATGTCCTCGAACTGCTCCGGCATCTGGTAGGCGTCGGACTTCTCCTTGGCGACCATGAAAGGATTTCGGTCGCTGATGGCCGGAATGACCGAGAAATTGTATTCCGGTGCCGGCGCGGGTATCGCCCACTCCAGATTCGAGCCATCCCATGGATCGCCTGCCGGAACCCGGGTCTTGTCGCGATGGCGCACGGACACGTAGAGCTGGATGAAGAGGCTCGCGAGCGCTGCAAGGACAAGGAAGGCGCCGAACAGCGCGATCAGCATGTAGGGCACGTAGACCGGATCGAAGTAGGCCACCGTCCGGCGTGGAAAACCCATCGCTCCAAGCACGTAGAGCGGAAAGAACGCGAACATGAAGCCGAAAGTCCAGCACAGGGCGGCAATCATGCCCCATCGCTCATCGAGACGGAAGCCGAAAGCCTTCGGGAACCAGTAGTGATAGCCCGCGAGCATTCCGAAGAGCAGGCCGGGGATCAGCATGTTGTGGAAGTGCGCCACGAGGAAGAGCGTGTTGTGCACCTGGTAGTCCACGGAGGGGTTGGCGAGCAGGATGCCGGAAAGACCGCCTATCGTGAACAGCACGATGAAACCGAGGCCGTAGACGATCGGCACGGTGAACCGAACCCGGCCGCGATACATGGTTAGGATCCAGTCGTAGATCTTCACCCCTGTGGGGATGCCCACCAGCATCGTCGCGATGCCGAAGACGGCGTTGACGTCGGCGCTCTGTCCCATGGTGAAGAAGTGATGCAGCCAGACGGAGAACGAGATCACCCCGATCGCCATCGTCGCCAGGACCAGAGACGTGTAGCCGTAGAGCACCTTGCCGGAGAAGGTCGAGAAGATCTCCGAATAGACGCCGAAGGCAGGCAGGATGAGGATATAGACCTCGGGATGACCGAACAGCCAGAAGAGATTGGCATAGTTCATCATGTTGCCGCCGGCCGCGTTCGTGAAGAAGTGGAAGCCGAGATAGCGGTCGAGGGCAAGCAGGGCCGTGGCGATGGTCAGCGGCGGCATGGCAAAGATCATCAGTATGGCGGTGCAGCAAGCCGTCCAGGTGAACAGCGGCATCCGCATGAAGGTCATCCCGGGTGCACGGCGCTTGTAGATGGTGACCGCGAAATTGATGCCCGTCATCATCGTGCCGAGCGACGACAGCGTGACCGCCCAGATCCAGTAGTCAGGCCCGACGCCGGCATTGAAAGCGGCTTCGGTATAGGGCGGATAGCCGCTCCAGCCGCCGGTCGAGAACTTGCCCAGCCCGAGCGAGATGACGATCATCATCGCGCCGGCCGCGGTCAGGCCGAGGCTCACGGAGTTCATCACCGGGAACGAAACGTCGCGGGTACCGATCTGCAGCGGCATGACGAAGTTGATGAGGCCGGTGAGGAACGGCATCGCCATGAAGAAGACCATGATCGTGCCGTGAGTGGAGAACAGTTCACCGAAATGGTCGGCGGAAAGGAATCCTCCGCCGAGACCGAACGCCTGCTGGGTGCGCATCAGCGCGGCTTCGATGAGCGCGCGGGACATCATCACGAATGACAGGACGATGTACATGATGCCGATGCGCTTGTGGTCGACGCTGGTCAGCCATTCAGACCACAGGTAGCGCCACTTCCCCTTCCACGTGACGAGGCCGACGACGACCACGGCGGCCAACACCTCGAGACTGGCCGCGACCGTGGTGATCGTGCCGTTGACAATGTTTTCGTGCGTGGGGTGCTCGATCATTTCCCAGAACGGAAGAGCGTGGAGATCGAGCCGCCCGAGGAAGATGTGATAAAGCGACATGCCTTCACTCCATCCGGGATGATTGATGGTGGGCTTTCTGAGGCCAGTTCGGTCCGAGATGGGAGGTCGTCGTCGCGCCGCCGAGCAGCACCTGGCTCGTCTGGCCACCGCCATGGTAGGAGTTGATGACGTTGACGAAGAGATGCGCCGGAACGTCCTTGAGGTAGACGGTGTCCGGCGGCATGTCGCCGCCGACGGCCTTCCTGACGTCGTCCACAGTGCCTTTCGCCCGGACATGGTTGTAGACGTCGGGCGTGAGGGCCACGCCTTTCGCCCGAACCGCCTGCAGCCAGTCGCGAAAGTCCTGGTCCGACATGGCAAGGGCGTGGAATTTCTGTTTGTGGAATTTCTCGCCGTTGTACTGCGTGTTTTCGCCCAGGAACTGTCCGGGCGCGTCAGCCTTGAGGTGGAGCCGTGTTTGCATGCCGGCCATGGTGTAGATCTGGCTGCCCAGCGCCGGCACGAAGAAGGCCTGCATCACGCTGTCCGAGGTCAGCCGCAACGAAAGCGGCCGGTCTGCGGGAAAGGCGAGCTGGCCCATCGTGGCGATGTGCAGGTCCGGGTAGACGAAGAGCCATTTCCAATCGTAGCTGATGACGTTGACACGCAGCGGCTTGCCTGCGCCGGAAATCGGCTTGTACGGGTCGAGCCGGCTGCTGTCCTGCCATAACCAGACCGACAAGACGATGACGACGGCAAAGGGAACTCCCCACACGAGCGCCTCGAGCGGCCAGGAAAACTTCCATTTTGGGGAATAGCGTGCCCGGCGATTGCGATAGCGGTAGCGCCAGGCAACAAGCGGCGTGAAAAGCATTACCGGCACCACGACAATGAGCATCAGCAGGATGATGTCGTAGAAATGGCTCGCCTGCGTCGCCGCTACGGGTCCCTTCGGATCGAGAAAACTGATGCCTTCCGCCAGCGCTCGCGAGGGGACGGAGATGACCGGTAGCGCCGAAATTGCAATGGCCACCGTCGAGCGGTGATAGAGTCGTCTCTTCAACCTTTTCTCCCGCCAATCGAAAAACGTTGTGCCACATTTTGACCGAGGCAGCGCGCCTTCGTAACGCCCGACAGTTCCGGTGACGACGCCGCTTGAACGGTCGGAAACGCTGAAGGGTTCCGCTCCGATTCCACGTCAGAGATGAGACAAAATGTCCGGCACAAGCGCTCGCGGCGTCGGCGGCGCGTCGGGATTTGGCAAATCGGTCCTGATGAAGGTCGCACGCAGGCGTTCTCGAGGACGTCGTTCCCTGCCTGCCCCTTCACGCGGAACGGTTCGGCAAGAGTAGCGTTTGGCAGCAAGTGGTCCGAGGTTGTGGGACCATCCGTTCCGGGCGCAGGATCGGGCGTCAGGGACGGTCCTCGTCAGCTCATGGGGAACGGTGCTGTGTTAGCCTTGCTTAAGAACCTGCGAGTGAGCATCAAGGACAACACGTCCGCCTACGGGTACTCCATCGCCATCACCGGAATAACGGCGATGATGAATTCCGCCGGCGGTCGGGCAACGCCTGTCGATCTGGTTGCCGAGGCCGGCGGGGCAGTCTCCTTCTATATGCTGGTCGAGCTCCTTGCTGTGACATTTCTGCGAAAGATTCGGGACGATGACGGCCTCCAGACCAGGCTGCTCGCGAGAATGCTCAACCTGTTGTCGGTCGGCGGTGCACTCGGCTGCGCCTTCGTCATCGCCAAGCTCATGTCCGGATGGCATGCGTGGTTCATGGCGGGGTTCGCGGGTACGGCAGCTTTCGTCCTGCTGGAGGGCATCGAACTCTACATCGCCGACGACCTGACAGATTCTGAATAGCGAAAAGGCAAATTCACTTGACAAGGCCAAATCGATGGCAGAGACGCGGCCTCCGCAACGCCGGTGCCTCGTCGCAACTCACGGCCGTGTTCCTGATCCGATTTGCAGTTTTCGTGACCTCGAACTGAAGGCCCCGACGCTTGGCCTGCCCGCTTGCCTGCAGCGAGCAGCAGCCGCGCTCGACAACGTCGAATTCAACTACCTGTACCATTTCGATTGGACTGGTATGGCATTCTTGAACTGGTTCACGCCGCCTGCGCCATCGTCTGGGTCGGAGGCGGGCTCACACTGGTGCTCGCGGCGGAAATCGCGCGGCGCAAACAGGGGCCGTCCGCCGTGATGTCGGTGGTCGAGATCGTCGCGCTTTTGGGGCCGCCCCTGTTCGTTCCGGTCTCGGCGCTCACGGTCGTGTTCGGAGCGGCAACCGCCTGGTACGGAGGAGAGTTCTCCCAGTTGTGGGCTATCGTGGGACTCGCGGGTTTTGCGGCGACCTTTCTCAACGGCATGCTGATGATCAAGCCACGCGCCGAAAAGCTGGCGGCCATAGCCGCCGGGAAGGGAAAGGACAGTCCCGACCTGGTGCCCTTTGCCGAGAACCTGCTGATGATCGCACGGTTCGACCACCTCGTGCTGGCACTGGTCGTCGCCGACATGGTCCTGAAGCCCACTTCAGGCGATGTTTGGCAATTGACCGCCATGGCGGTCATCCTGCTGGTCGGCGCGGCGATGATCCTGCTGGCTGCAACGCGGCAGCAACCGGCTGCCGCCTGACCCGGACAGCCGGAGGCTGATGAATCCGCCTCCGCAATACCGGCGGCGGATTGCCCGCGGGCACGATCGGGCGCTACGCCGCCTTCAGCGTTCCACCGACGATCTGGCCCACCATGCGGCTGGCAGGTGCAGCAAGGAGCGGGCGCACGTTTTCGGCAAACCACGGCGAGGCAAGGGTATTCGACACCGCTTCCATTGCCTGGCGCGACTTGCTCAGGATCAAGGAGGTCGACGACGGCATTTGGCTCGTCAGCTTCCATCCGCCCGCCCTTGAATCCCTCAGCGGTCGCCAAACCGATTGATGGCGGCCTTCGTCACCGGCGTGTAGAAGCTGACCAAGGTTCCCTCGGGATCGCGCAGTTGGAAAGCCTGGTTGCCCCAGGGCATAAGCTTTGGCGGATGCACAACTTCTGTCAGGTCCTTCAGCCGTTCGAACTCGGATTCCACGTCGGCTACCTGCAACTCGATGATGGCGGTGCGGTTCGCGCCCGGCTCGGCCGACCCCTCCTTGAAAAGCGCCACGGTCTCCGCGCTGCCGATAGCCAGTGTCGCGGCCGGGGTCACGATCTCGGCAAAGACCGGGGCCAGCCAGTCGGCCTTCAGACCCGTAAGCATTTCGTAGAAATCGACAAGGCCGTTGATGTCCCGTGCGACGAGGCGAAGAGAGGCGAACTTCATTTTAGTCTCCTGTCTGGTGTGGCTCATGATCTTGGACGATGGCTTGTAGACTCCGGCCGCTGCCAGCATTGTGGCAACAGGAGTCCAGGATGCGCAGCGCCAACCGTCTTTTTTAGATCATTCAAATCTTGCGCCGCACGTCGCGGCCGATGACAGCCGCGGCCATTGCCGCCGAGATCGAGGTGTCGCGGCGCACCGTCTATCGAGATATTGCCGAATTGATCGGCCAGAGAGTGCCGATCCATGGCGAAGCTGGCTTGGGTTATCTGCTGGCTGACGACTACGGGATGCCGCCGCTGGCACTGACACCCGAAGAAGCCGAGGCGCTTGCGCTCGGGGCGCAATGGGTTGCGCGGCATCCGGATCCGGCGCTCGCCCGGCTGGCACAGGATGCGCTCTCGAAGATCCGCTTCGCTTTGCCTGAAGGCAGTCGTTTCGTGCTGGAGCAGCCGACGCTTGGCCTGCGTCCCGTTTATGCCGCGTCGCAGGAAAGGCCGGATACGACGCCAATACGCGATGCGCTTCGACGGGGGCGCGCGATGGCCTTCACCTACCGCTCTCTTGAAGGGAAGCTCAGTCGACGCAGCGTCTGGCCGATCCTTCTAGGCTACGATGAGGCGCATTGCCTTCTGATCGCCTGGTGCGAGCAGCGCGATGCCATCCGCCATTTTCGCGCTGAGCGCATGTCCGGGATCACGGTTCTGGAGCGTAAACCGCCACGGCATCGTCGCGAGCTTCTCCAGATATGGCGGGAGACGAGGCAAGGCCTCATGTCCGATCTCAAGGCGGCGGAGATCAACGAAACCGAGTGACCGCGACGTGGTGCAGCGGAGCGAACAGCGGTCTCAGGATAAATGGCAATGCAGTGGGGGGCGGGAAGTCGCTTCAGGGCCTCTGAAGGGCCGATCACCGCGTTCTGCCTGGACGGCTGCTTTCGGGGAGTGAACCGAGCGCCGTCCATCAGACTCCTGGTCTCACGGAAGACATCACGAGCTTCCTGTGTGAATACGGCACTCGGGAAGACGTGAAACGCCCCCGGATGCTCTTCACGCTGACGGCGACGGCGCTGACCGCTGCGGTGGGAGATGCCTCGCAGTTCGCGTCGGACGGATAAGCAAGGGCGGGGATCGCAACCTGCGAACGCTTCTGATCCATGATGCACGGGCGATGTTTGGCACCAGCTTTCGGCGCGGAGCAAGACCGCGCCCCTGGCTTCAGGCCCTGATTGCACGGCGTCCGGTCAACCTTGCCGCAGTGGCCGTTGCGCACAAGGCGGCGCGGGCGCTCTGGGCGATGATCCAACGCGAGGAACCCCATCGACGGCCGGTGGTGGTCGAAGCCGCCGCCTGACCCCGATCAGCGCCGACCAACTCGGCGCTAGCTTGCGAGGGACGCAAGCGATGATGGCAGACCCGGGCGACCGGGGTTCGGCAGAGGCCCTTGAAACGATGCGAGCCGACGCGAACTCGTCCATTTGTCTGGCCGCCGAACCGCGGAAACCATCAAGGCCAGCGGCGACATCGCTGCACGAACAGGCCGGTTACACGACCGCAAGCACCGGTGTCGCCGTGATCGAACAACTCCCTTGCAAAGTCGAGGTGGTCCATACACTTCGGTTCTGTTCGGGCAGCAATGCGCGCTAGTGGAGCTGGAGAATGACTGAGCCTTCCAACACTTTCGGCGCGCTTGCGCCAGCGGCGGAGGCGTTCTTGCTGATCCAGGCCTTGGCCTTTTCGGCGCTTTCGTCGAGGCCCGTCTTGTCGCGGCAGACCGTGACGGATATGCCACCGTCGCCTGTTCGGATAAGAGAATAATCTGAGAACCCCTTCACCGAACGCATAAGTGTCTCCACGTCCTTCTTGTGCGCCTCCAGCACATTAAAGAGCTCCTTGGCGCCATTTCCTGAGTAAGTTCTGACGATCGCTTCCATTTTCTCTTTCCTTTTTTAATTTTCCTGTCGCGTGGAGGTGGCGTAAGCCATTCTACCTGCACGACTTAAAAATAGGAATGAGGAATAAGCAATTCAAATGTAAATAAAATAAAAATACAAAATTAATAATACAAAATACCACAAAATTACCTTAATCTAAGCGAGAGAAATATCTCAAAATTTACAGAAAAAACAATACAAACGATCTTTTTGTTTGAACATGTGATGGATTTAAAAATGATATTTCAATAATTTTGGACACTTGACCCCGACGGCTATGTCAACCACAGGCCTTGCTCTTCGGCATGAGACGGCTGCCTGAGGATTCCTTCCTGAATGCGCCCCTGCGGGCTGATGCTAACCCTGCGTGACACAGTCCCCGGTCCACCCTGGCCCGTTTATCAGCGGCACGCGAACCACGCTACTCATGAATGAGACGGGCTAGTTTGTCTTCGTGCCGGGAGCGCCCTCGTCGGACTTCAGAAAGCGTTCATAGTGATCCAGAATCAGTTCATGGATGATTTTACGCTTTGCCAGGTCTGTTTCGCTTTTCATGATCTGCATGAAGTACCGCATATTTTCGCGGCGAACATGATCTCTGTAACGTCTGCGCGTGTCCGAGAATTCGCTCATTGGAAGCGCCTTTCCGAGATTGGCAGGCGGGAGCATAAACCGGGCTCTCAGTCATCGGCGCCCGATGGTCGGCGATGGCCGATGATGACCGGAACCATGCGGCTGCAAGTGTGGCCGCAAAATAGCGGCATGTCGACCGAAACAGGGTTTCACGACAATCCGGTGAGCAGAGATTGCGAGCGTGCCGCAGTACGGCCTTTTCGGCGCTCGCGACCCGACGTCATCCTTACTTGGTACTCGCCGCGAGGACCGCTCGTTTCCATATGTGTGGTATCGATGAGTTTAAAACGCCCCTACCCCGCTACTCATCGCAACTGGCCTCCGCGCGCCCCCGGGCGGCGCGGAGGCTCTTTCGTTTCCCGCAGCGCCAAGCGGTACGGCTCCAGGAAGCTCGGGAACCAGGAGCATTTCCGGCGGCTCGGAATGCGCAGCTCGACGGTTCCGGCGCGTGTCTCCCAGTCGCGGCAGCGGTTGCGCTGGGAGATCCTGAGCAAGTTCTTCTCGCCGTCGGACGCGCTACCGCCGAGCTTCACCACTCGATAGGACACGACCATGACCGGCATCTCCGCATGTAGCCCCGGTCTTGCGCCATAGGCGGCAGCGGACGCTTTGCCGAAGCCTCGGAATCTACGCACTCGGGTGCCGCAGGGTTCACGAATATCCTTTGTCCGAGCGGCGAAGCCTCCGAAATTGCGTAGTTTCCGGCGCTGGCACCTCGACCGGACGGGAAATAATGTCTGGGAACTGACGGGCGGTCTCTGCACTTCGTCGGCTACGCTTCGCGATGGCACGGAATCGCCGCGGCGCGCACCCTCCTAAGTCGAAAACCGCCCGTCGCCGTCCGTATCGGTCAAAATCAGTGATTCTTGCGGCCGTGCAGATTCTCGAACAGAAGGCTATTCGCCATGGAAACGCCCCGTCACACCACCCCGAACCAGCGCTTCTACATCGTAACGCTGGTTGTCGTCGCGGTTGTTGCGACCCTCGTCTGGTACTACTTTGGCCACTACATGAACCCTGCGCCGCCTCTTGTAAAATAGGGCGAACCGCTCGCATGAGCGAGCTTGGGCCGGGAGCGACGTCGGCATTTTCCGATCTCGGGATTTCATTGAGGCGGGCAGCAATCGTCTGACTGGCAGGCGTCGCCTCGTGCAAATACCTTGGTAAACCCGCAGGAGGACCTTGTGTCTGTGATCGTCTGGATACTCCTCGGCGTTGGGCTTGGCCTGCTCGCGAGCAAGATCGTCATGACAACCGGAGAAGGAACTGTCGTCGACATCCTGCTTGGCTGCGCGGGAGCCATTGTCGGCGGAGGCGTCTACATCCTTTTCGGCGGCACCGGCGTCACGGGTATCGCGATGGCCAGTCTCTACAGCATCGTGGCGGCCCTGATCGGCGGAACCGTCTTGCTTGCAGCTTATCACGCATTTTTGCGCCGTCGAATGTTGTAAGCGTACGGCAGACCCGGGCGGATAGCGCAATGGCCGCCGGCTGTTCAGTGCGATCTGGACGACGAAGCTGCAATCGAATGACCGAGATCAAACACCGATCGCCGGAATTCTGCGAGATTGGACGGCGTGGTTCTCTTTTACCTGCATGCAGAGCTGCATGGCGCGAATGAGGAACTGAGCTCGACAACACGGGAGAAAAGAATGGCCGCCACTGAAGTCCTTTGCGACCTCATGATCGTCAAAGCCCAATATGACGCCCGGAAAACGAATGAGGGCGACATGGCGCACTTCTTCGAAATTCAGATCGTGTCGGAGCACAAGCAGGTTCATTTCGACATACCGGCGCGATCCGGTGAGTTGTTCGCGGCGGAACTCGACGTGCTTGCATCCATCATCCGTGCACGGGTGACGAAGGCGCGCCTCACCGGCGAGGAATCCACCTGATACTGCGCTTCCCCGACTTGGTGTCGTTACACGCTCGGGCTTGCGGGGCTGAACATTCCTCCGTTCAACTCTGCCTCGCCGGCAAGTGGGGCGCTTGCCGCCTTGGGCAAACGCCGCCCTGCCGCCGGTCGGGGAGAACCGCCTGCTGGTTCGAAAGCTGTCTTTGCAATCGGGATGCCAACATGCCGATGCCTGCTCGGTAAATTCCGACTCTGATGGTCTTGCCGGCTGCTCCCCATATGAAGTCCAGGACGACTGAACACTGACGGCTGGCGAGAGCCCAGCCGCAAACCAGTTCGACCCGGAGAAATATAATGAAATCCCTCATCAGAGCCGTTGCGGTCGCAACCGCATTGGCGGCCGTCGCGCTTGTTCCCGTCGCTGGCGCACAGTCCAGCAACTGGCAGCGCCACAACGGTTACCAGAACCACCACAAAAACCGGGCCGACAATAGCTATCGCGGCGACCGCTACTACCGCCACAACGACAACGGCGCGGCGCTCGGCCTTCTCGGAGGGCTCGCGGCCGGTGCGATCATCGGCGGCATGTTCGCCGGCCAACCGCGAACGCAGGCCTGGTACGACTACTGCGCGCGCACCTATCGCAGCTTCAATCCGCAGACCGGAACCTATCGCGGCTATGACGGGCGCGACCACCCGTGCGTTGCTCGCTGAGCAGTCGCCGACAACAGGAGGCCATCATGAAAAATTTCCTTTCACGACAGTTCTACACCTTTGATTACGGCAAACTCCTCGCCGTGTCTCTGGTCACAGCGGTCGTCGCCATCATCGTCTATTCGATGCTCTTCGGGCTGCTTTGGTAGCCCGCATTCTTGTCCAAGGAACTGCGGCCGGCTCGGACCGCAGCGACCCGACGGAGGGGACGTGCCGGCCGGCGAAATGGAAGACGTCAATGACAACTCGCACAAGCGACCGGTCAGGAAAATCCAGTGTGCCTGCCGCCCTCAGTTCATGGGAGAATGAAGGTGGAGCACCGCGATCCGAGCGTGTCGAAGATCGCTTCGGTTGCCGCATGGAGCCTGACGGCTCATGGACAGTCTACGACCGCCTTGCCGGGAGCGCTGCCGACACCGACGGCCGCCCGTCAAGCGGGCTCGACAAGTCGGAGGCCTCCCGCCTCAAGAGCTTGCTCAATGCCAACGCATTTGAGCGCGACGCCATTCCGGATGCGTCGCCATCAAGATGAGCCCGCACACAAAAAGGGCACGCCAACAGATCCGTTTATCAGCTCCGCCGAGTGCTCGGTAAATGAGCCGGAATCCGCCGGGAGTTCCCAAGGACAGTTTCTTTGACCAGACGAACCAGACAATCGATCTTTCGCTTCCCTGCCCCGTTTGCTGTGAGCGACATCGGGGAAATGCAGCCACCGGGCGACTACGCCGTCGAAGAGGACGACGAACTCATCGAGGGTTTGTCATGGCTTGCCTACAGGCGCGTGGCGACTTTCATCCTCTTGCCCGCCCTCGGAAAAAGACGAGGCACTACCCGTGCCGTCCGGATCGAGCCCGGCGAAATTGCAGGCGCGGAGAAGATTGATCCCGAAACATCACCCGGCCCATCGGAGGGCCCCGGCAGACAAAGGTAGGCAGGAGATGCGCCTTCACCGTTTCCGGCTCGGTCAGGCAGTCCGCTTAAGAAACCGAATAGGGATATATCCGGCCGCCGCGGACGCCTACCGCGTCATCAGGCTCCTGCCGCTTCGTGACAACAACTCCCCGCAGTATCGCCTCCCCAACGAAGAAATGAGACAGGAACGTGTGGCAGAGGAAGACAGCCTCGAAGCCGCAACGCCGTGAAAGCAGTCGGTGTACGGCAAAAAGAAGAGAGAGAAGCAAACCAATGTCCAAGTGACAACGTCGCTCCAACAGAGAAATCCGCAAACCGAAAAAGGAAAAGATGGAGCAGAAGCCAGCCCCTAACCAAAATGTGGAAACGATTTACGTCCGGTTTGCGGGTTTCGATGAGATTTGATTCCAAAGGGCGTCAGGCTCGAAATTCAGACGCTGCTCCAACCAAGCCATTACGTCCAATGGATGAGCAACGATCACATCAACGTCGAATTGTTGATGTCTCAATGCGTGCAATTGCCTCGATCCCGAGGATGCCTTCACAATGCGAGTGTCGACCCGGAGGGATTCTTTGGTCTGGAAATCCTTTAGATTGTCCGTCACGAGAAGGGTAGCCCTCGAGGCGAAAGCGGTCGCCAGCACTCCGGCATCTTCGACATCAGCCATCGCGAACTGCTCGCGTCCACCGAGAACAAGGTATGGATCGAGTTCGTCTGGTCCATATTTCATGATGCCCTTGATGGCTTCGATGTAGGCTCCTGAATTATCTGACGATGCCCCTTGGCGTTTCAGGACATGCTCGAGTGTCTCCAGCATTCCAATGGAGGTGACGAGCTGCGCCTCGCGCCCCTCGTCTCCCCATCTTCCACTCGTAACCATGGAGACGATCCTTTGGGACGTGGTGCCTCGTCGCCCCTTGGCGGCCGCCATCAGGTTCGTCACCCAGACATTCACATCCAGCAGTATGCGAAGAGGCAAACTCACGGATTCTGTTTCGCACGCCTTGCGGCTTCACTCAGCCGTGTCGCCTCTTCCATGAGATCGATCTCATCTGCGCCGCTGTCAGCACCGCCGAAAATCTTCTCGGCGGTTAAGCGTTCGGTGGCTGTTTCCAGGCGAATTCGCGAAACCGCTGCCATCATCTCGCGAGAGAGACGCTTGATGCCGTTCACATCCTGATGCGACTGCAGTTCGAGCAGCGTGTCGCGCACGTCCTTGGGCAGCCCGGTAAACACCGTAAGGGCGCTGGAGATGACGTTCGATATCGATCGATGTTCCTTCTCAGCGACGATGCGGACCTTGAGGGCCATCTGCTTCTCGACATTGGCGGAAAGTGTCACGGCCATCACTGCCATCCTTCTATAGAAATAGATCGTTCCTATATAATCGATCGCGATGAGATCATCAATGGACAGTCTGCTGAGATAGAGGGCAGGAAGGCGGAATTGCTGGCCAGTGTCATCCACCTCGTTCAGATTTTTCCGCAGGAAAATCCCAATAAACCCCTTGCGCTCACGGAGTTCAGCCGACTTTTTTGCGCAGAGTACACATTTCAATTAGGGGCTGGGGAGCAGAAGCCGGAAACGTCTTTCCCAAGCCAAGTCAAGGACGTCCGACAGCCTGTCGAAACCAAGGCTCGTGCCAAGCCAAGGCGTTAGGTTCGCCGACCGGTGCGCGAGGGCCCCCGCACGCGACGGGTCCGATACCTCCAAACTGGTTCTACCGCTCCTCGAAGCGGTTCGGTTCGGCGGCGAGGGCCAGCCTTGCGAGCGCCGGCAGGGACTTGGCGCCGGTTTTCTTCATGATCGAGGCGCGGTGCGTCTCGACGGTGCGCTGGCTGATGCCGAGATCGGCGGCAATGTTCTTGCTCGGATGCCCGGCAAGCACAAGATCCATGATCTGTCGCTGCCTCGGTGTCAGTTCGGCCACCTGACTCGCTGCGAACTCCCGCCGCGCGAGGAGTGTTCCGGCGTCATCTGCAAGCTCCAGCGCATGCCGGATGCTGACGCGAAGCTCCCTTTCAGCAATCGGCTTCTCGATGAAGTCGGACACCCCCGCCTTCATCGCACGCACCGCCATCGCAACATCGCTTTTTCCGGTAATCATGATCGCAGGGAGCGGGTCACCCTTTTCGTGGAGCTGCCGAAGCAACTCGAATCCGTCCATTCCGGGCAGATAGGCGTCGACCAGAAGGCAACCTCGCCTTTCCGGTCGGTAGGCTTCGAGAAACGCCTCGCAGCTCCCGTAGGTTTCGACCTGCCAGTCGTCGCCCTGCAATGCCTCGGCGAGCGACTCGCGTATCGTCCGATCGTCATCGACGACGAAGATCGTCGGCCCCGTCGCCGGGCTGGCCGGTCTGTCGACCCGCTCGATCGAAGCTTGCCGTGGGTTCGGCGAACCGGCAAGCAACACATCGATGCGCTGGTCAAGTTCCTCGACCTTCACCGGCTTGTGCAGATAGGCGCAATCCTGCGAGGCGATCTCTCGCAGGGCTTCCGTCGATATATCACCTGTCAGGATGATGGCCGGCAGCTGACTGCCAAGATGGGCACGCATCCTCCTTACCAATTCCAGGCCATCGACGCCGTTCGGCAGATTGTAGTCCGCAAGGACGATCTGCGGCGGAGAATGGGCCTGCTTGACCAGATCAAGCGCGGAAGAGGCGTCGGCCGCTGACCTCAGAAAATACCCCTCTGCGGCAAGCGCGCTTGCCAGGATCTCCCGCAGATCCACATCGTCCTCGACCAGAAGAATGCTGGCTCTCCGATGTCCCGTGCCTCCTGCGCGTCGCTCCTCGCTACGGGTCCGATGTTCGGCGACGATCGTCGTTTGTGTTGATATGAGCGGCACCTCGATGGCAAAGGCTGATCCCTTGCCGGGCCGCGAGTGCACCTCGATACGGTGGCCGAGCAGATCGGCAAGCCTCCTGACGATGGAGAGCCCAAGCCCGAGGCCGCGCGATCTTTCCCGCGCCGCATTGTCGACCTGGTGGTATTCGTCGAAGATCGACCAATCTCGGTCTCGGGAATGCCGATGCCGGTATCCCAGACTTCGATACGGAGCATCCGTCCGTGCCGGCGGCAGCCAAGCAACACCTTGCCGTTCGATGTGTACTTGATGGCGTTGGAGACGAGGTTGCGGACCATCTGGGCAAGCAGATCCGGGTCGCTGCGAATGACCGACCACGAGCCAACTGTCCGCAATGCAAGATTCTTTGCCTCGACGTGGTAGCTAGTCTCGCCTGCGATCCCGTCCAGCATGTCAT